>GL995195.1:0-10319 GCA_000222855.1 Succinivibrionaceae bacterium WG-1
GTTTTTATTATTTTTTTTCTAATATTTTAGGTTTTGCTATAGAAGGGAACAAAAAATATAATAATCCGCTAGTTATGAGATGTTTTAACCATCTTATTCCCCAAAGTCCCCCCATTAAAATAATTCCTAACATTATAGATTTTATCTTTAATACTTCTACATCTATATTTTTTAGTGTTTCTGTTAAACCATAATCAGATAAAACAGTAGTTATTTGAATCGGAAAAACAATTGCAGCTATAAATAAAGCATTAGCAACAATAGTACAGAACACCCCATATCTAAAGGAAGAAGCTATAAAACAAAGCATTCCTCCACCACAAAACAAGGTTAATCCTATAAAAACTAGAAAAATTTGAACATTTTCAATCATAATAATACTTAAGATATACTTAATTGATAGCTATATATATATTATTAACTTTAATTGTAATAAAATTATCATTTAATATTTTAGTATAATAACATATCAAAATAGCACTATGATAAAAAAACTTTGAACATTGAATCAAAGTTTTATTTACTTTTAGCATTTTATAAAATCTTGGATTTTTTATGTTTTTAAATTGGAATTTAGACCCTATTGCAATTTCTTTATTTGGATTTAATATCCATTGGTATGGAATATTATTTGCTTCAGGTTTTTTAATAGGTTACTTTTTTGTAAAAAAATTTTAGAAAAACAAAATATTGATTCTGAAAAAATTATAGATAATCTACTACTATATATGTTTGCAGGTACCGTTATTGGTGCAAGATTAGGTCATTGTTTTTTTATGATCCGCAATTTTATTTAAGCAATCCTTTAGAAATCATAAAAATTTGGCATGGCGGTTTAGCAAGTCATGGCGGTGGTATTGGCTTAGTTATATCTGTTTTAATATTCTGTAAGAAATATAAACTAAACTTTTTACCATTAGCAGATCTTCTTTGTATCCCTACAGCTTTTGAAGGCGGAATGATAAGACTTGGAAATTTCTGTAATAGTGAAATTTACGGAAAAGCCACTAATTTGAATTTTGGTGTTATCTTTGAAAGACTAGGAGACTCAATACCAAGACATCCTGTTCAATTATATGAGTCAGTATCATATTTTGCTATTTCTATTCTTCTATTTATTTTATTCAAAAAGTTTTCTCAAAAATTATCAGGACTAATTCTTGGGTTATTTTTAAGTTTAATTTTTACAGTCAGAATATTATTAGAAAGCTTTAAACCAGAACAAGCTTCTTATGTTGCTGATAGCAATAGTAGCTTTTTCACTGTTGGTCAATACTTAAGCATTCCATTTATTGTAGTAGGAATATTATTAGTGTTCTTTGCAATAAAAATAAAAAGTATCAGCCTATAGAAAATAACAAACTATAGAATAAAAAATACGTCATTTGTCAATTTACTTGTTAACTCCTTAAAATTTAATTGATAATGATCACTATAATTATATTTAAATACTTATAAAATAAATTTTGATTTATATAATAAAAATAAAATTGATTTATATAATAACTAACAACAAAAAATGAGGGATACTTCATGGCGAATAACTTATTAATTATTCCTAAATATTCAGGTCAAGAGTTACCTGTTGCAACATTGAAAAATTATGAAAGAGTTTTTCTTGTAACTAATAAACAAGAAAGTTTACCAATGAATGTTGTAGCAACTCTTCTTTCTTTAGCTTCACAATGTCATCTAGAATTCATGGAAACCGAATTCTCTTCTGATATTGAATTGTTATTTAACTTAGCATTTAAGATTGCTCAATTTTCAGCAGAAACTCCTGGTATTGAAATTAGTTTCTTAACAGATGACAAGCGTTATGAAGCATTAATTAATGCAGCAGCATTAAATGGCTATTCAACTAATACAATTTCAGAAGGTTTTGATTCTTCAACTACAACTTCAGGAATTAGTGCGATGAAACCTCAATCAACAATTTCATCAATTCCTACTCCGAAGACAAGACCGACTCCTGCTCCACAACCAGCTCCGCAGCCAACACCTATTCCAAAAACCAAACCAACAGTGGCTCCAGCTCCAACAGGTGGTAGCAACCAAGCAATGCTTAATGGTTTATTGAATAAGTAATTTACCAAATCTATAAAAAATGAAAAACGAAGCTTTATGCTTCGTTTTTTATTTTTATAATCATGAAAAAATAATAAATGGGGATTTTTATTAAATAGCTATTTTTATTTTCACAATTTATAAATAATTCATTATACTTGTATGTATACGTAATTATGTATCACCAATAATAGTAAAATAAAAATAATGAAATCATTGTATCTATTAAGTACTATCGGAAAAATTATAATTTTTTCAATTATACTTATAATCACTTTTAGTTTAATTTTACTCGTTTTATAAGAATTAAATCAGCACACTTTATGATAGATTTTACTTCTTTATCTATTGGATATAATAAAAGAATCATTGTTTCAGATTTATCTGCTCATATTTCCGAAGGAGATTCTGTTGCAATCATAGGACCTAATGGTGGTGGAAAATCAACACTACTAAAAACTATAGCATCGATTCTAACCCCTATTAGTGGCACAATTTCATGCAAATATGACAAATCACATATTGCATATTTATCTCAACTTGCTGAAATTAATACTAATTTTCCAATCACTACATATGAATTTGTAGCAATGGGATTATGGCATAAAACAGGATGGTTCAAGAGTTTTGCTAAAAATGATAAACACAAAATTCTACATGCAATAGAAGCTGTTGGTTTATTAGAAATGGTTAACGCCCCAATAAAATCCTTAAGTGGTGGTCAAATTCAAAGAGCTAGGTTTGCAAGAGTGATTCTACAAGATGCGCCTTTAATTCTATTAGACGAACCTTTTAATGCTATTGATTTCAAAACGATTCAAGATCTATTTAAAATTATATCGTTTTGGAAAAAAGAAAAGAAAACAATCATAGCAGTACTACATAATTATGATGAAGTTAAACAGCTTTTTGAGAAAACAATGGTAGTATCCAGAAAACTTATAGCTTATGGAAAAACAGAAGAAGTTTTAGTACCAGAAGTAATAAACAAAGCTTTTCAGCACAGTTTTTTTAGAACATAACCTATGGAATATTTTTACAATTATTTAATAGCACCTTTAATTGAATATAGCTTTATGCAAAAATCCACTATTGCATTGCTAGTTTTATGCTTAAGTGCTCCAGTCATTGGTGTCTTTTTAACAGTCAGAAGAATGAGTTTAAGTGGTGATGCTATATCTCACGCAATATTGCCAGGAGCAGCCATTGGTTTTTTATTAGGTGGTTTATCAGTAAGTTCAATGACATTAGGTGGTATCATTGCAGGTATTATCGTAGTAATTCTATCTTCTCTTTTATCAAATATTAGTAAAAGTGCTGAAGATACCGTACTTACAGTGTTCTATCTTTTAAGTTTAGCCTTAGGGGTAATAATTATCTCTATTGCAGGATCAAGTGTTGATTTATTACATTTTTTATTTGGTTCAATTTTATCAATAAGTAACGATACTTTAATAATGCTTAGCATTATTTCTGTAGTAAATATTTTTATATTATTATTATGTTTAAGACCTTTGATTATAGATTGCGTGGAACCAAGTTACCTACAATCTATATCAAATTCAAGCAAAATAGTACAACCGCTATTTATGATTACCACTGTTTTGAATTTAGTTGCTAGTTTTCAGGCAATTGGAACACTTATGGGAGTAGGTTTAATGATGATACCTGCTGCTTCGGCGTTCTTTTGGTCAAATAAACTTTTAAATATAATTATTTTTAGTATTATTATAGCAATCGTGGGTTCTGTATTAGGACTAGTAGTATCTTTTAATTTTAATATTCCTACAAGTGCTACCATAATAATCATGCTTTGTTTTTGGTATATTTTTTCTTTATTCTTTGGAGTAAAGAATGGAGTAATTTTTCAAAAACTCAAAGCCTTATAAACTTACAATTTTATGGTGTAATCATGAAATACCTTATATTAGTATTATTTTTTTCTATTCCTTAACTACAATTGCAGAAGAAAATAATCAAACAATTTCTAAAAATTTAAATATTGTAGCAAGCTTTTCTATACTACAAGATATAACACAAAATATAGTTAAAGATATCTATAGCGTAAAAACAATTATTCCTAATAATACTGATGCTCATAGCTATAATTTAACTCCCCAAAATCTTATAGATATTGAAAAAGCAGATTTAATTGTTATGAATGGCTTAGGTTTTGAAGGATTTTTAGAACGATTTCTACATAATAAAAAAACGATAATAGAATAGTTATTGCAAGCAATGGCATCTCAACTATTGCCCTAGAAGATGATACAGACGATAACAAAGTTCATTTAGGTTTTCATGCTAATGAATCAACCGATCCACATGCTTGGCAAAATCCTTTAAATGTTATTATATTTGTTAATAACATTGTGCAAAAGCTATGTGATTTAGATGTAGATAATTGCGAGAATTTTAAAGAAAATGCAAAAGTTTACAATGATAAATTAACTCAGCTCGATAACAAATATTCTGAAATTTTTAAAACAATTCCTAAAGAACAGCGTTTTATTATCACAACTCATGATGCTTTTAGTTATTTATCAAAACAATATGATATTCAAATATTTTCTCCATTAGGTTTAGATTCAAACAGCGAAGTAACAGCTTCAAATTTAATTAAAATAAAAAAATTGATTGAAGAAAGCCCTAACGATACCATTTTTTTAGAAAATGCTGCAAATAATCAAATATTAAATAATTTAAGCAAAATCAGCTCATAAAACTTTAAGTAATAAAATTATTTATGCAGATTCTTTATCTAAAGATGCCCCCGCAAATACTTATCTTAATATGCTTGAATATAACCTAAAAACAATTAGTGATAGCATGTCAAAACAATAAATGGGATTATGAGATATTCCAAAAATATATTGAATATTGATTATTAAAAGAAAATCCCCTTCACAAAGATTTCATACAATTAAAAAATAATGTTAGAAATAAAGTGAAGGGGATTTTTTTAATCTAATCTAGATAAAAATTCATCAACTTTTTCAGCGACAATCTTAGGATTTTCACCTTCAAAAACAAAGTGTAACTTTTGACCACTTGCAGCTCTTAAAGAAGATACCTGCATCATACTCTTGCCATCAACATATAGGCCATTATCAGACATATTTTTAATTTTTACAGAAACATTAGGATCGCTAGCGCAAATTTTTACTAAAGAAGCACAAGGTCTTACATGTAAACCATGCTTACCTCTAATCTCAATATCCATTTCTAAAATCATAACAACACCTATTTTATAAAAATAACACTACCTTTTTAATTATAGTTTTACCTAATTAAGAATACCTATTTAAAATGATATTAAGTGTTATTTTTTTAGTTAAATCCATTTTTTTGAAAAATCATTTGAGATTTTTCATTTTTTAAATAATCAATAAAATTTTTGATAGTTTCTTTATCTGTAGCACTATTTAAAGATATGCCATAATAATTTAATTCTTCATAAGAACTAACAGGTAAAAAACAATAAGAACCTTTAGTTGCTAATTTATTATTCTTTACAAGATTAAAAGGAATAATTCCTAGCATAGCATTACCATTTAAAATAAAGCTTAAAACTTGATATTCATTAGCACCATACATAATCTTATTTTCTAAGCTCTTAAAATTTAAATTCATATTTTTCAAAGCTGTAATAGCACTAAATCCAGAAGCTTGATTTTTAGGATTAGGGATAGCAATTCTTTTAAATGTGTTATCTTTTAATATATTACATGAGGCATCAACAATAGAAGTTGGCGACCAAAGTACTAACTTTGTTTTTATAAAATTAAACAACTGTTCTTTATCGGCAACATTACTTTCTATAAGACGAATCGGATAACGTAAGTCATTCCCTAAAAAATATCACAATGTTGTTCTTTATTTTGAATTTGATTAAATAATACACTTGAAGGTGCATAAATAAAATTAATGTCTTTAAGTGAATTATTTTCACTTTTTAAATTTAATTTTATTTCTTCAAGTGAATCATATAATTGTGGTATAGCACAAACATTTGTACTAGCAAATGTTTGTACTGTTAAAAGACACGAAAAAAAAGTGATAATTTTAAAAATATTACAAGACATCACTTTCTTTATTCCACATATAAGCTACGTAATAACGCAATTTCTTCGCCATAACCTTTTTCTTCCTTTTGCGGAGTTTCTAAATAAAAAGGTAGTTCTCGAAGTTTAGGATGGTTGATAATAGCGACTAGAGCTTCTAATCCAATATAACCTTTACCTATAAGCTCGTGTCTGTCTTTTGCACTACCGATAGGATTTTTGCTATCATTTAAATGGATTGTCTTTAATCTATCTAAACCTATCACTTTATCAAATTCAGAAATAACATCATCTAAATGATTTACAATGTCATATCCAGCTTCCCAAATATGACACGTATCTAAACAAACACCTACTTTTGAATCGATATCTACTCTTTTTATTATTTCTGCAATCTCAGCAAAATTACGCCCGATTTCACTACCTTTTCCAGCCATAGTTTCTAATAAGATAGTAGTACTTTGTTCCTCTGTGATTATTTCATTTAACATATTCACAATAAACTCTGTACCAACATCAACACCTTGCTTCAGATGAGAGCCTGGATGAAAATTATAGTAATTACCAGGAACGTACTCCATACATCTTAAATCATCTTGCATTAAATTCTTGGCAAACTCTCTAATACTAGGATCTGCAGAACAAGCATTTAAGGTATATGGAGCATGAGCTAATATTTTTTCTATACCATTATTTTTAGCAAATTCTAAAAAACTATTGATATCATGTTCGTCTATAGGTTTAGCACTACCGCCTCTAGGATTTCTAGTAAAAAACTGAAAAGTATTTCCTCCTAGAGCAATAGCTCTTTGTCCCATAGATAAAAATCCATTAGAAGAAGATAAATGACATCCTATTTTTAACATCATTATTCCTTATTCAACAGTTACAGATTTTGCTAAATTTCTTGGTTGATCCACATCAGTACCTTTGATGATTGCTACATGATATGAAAGTAACTGCAATGGCACGGTATAGATAATAGGGGCAATTAAGTCTTCCACGTCAACCACATCAATATATTTTATATTGTTGTTATTCTGTAATTCTGAGCTCTTGCCTTTGAATACGTATAATACACCACCTCGTGCTGCTACTTCTTGAATATTAGAACCTAACTTTTCTAATAAATCATTCTTTGGAGCAACTACTATTACAGGCATATCAGAATCAATCAATGCCAAAGGACCATGTTTTAATTCACCAGCTGCATAACCTTCAGCATGAATATAACTTATTTCTTTTAGCTTTAATGCACCTTCTAAAGCGATAGGATATAAACTGCCTCTACCTAAGAATAAACTATTATGTCTGTTAACAAATTCTAAAGAAAGATTTTGAATTTCTTGATCTAATTTTAGAACTTCATTGATATATGAACTTGTTGATTTAATTGTCTTTACATAATGTTGTTCTTGTTCTTTAGTCCACAACTTCTTGCTATTACCGATAGCGCCCATAAGAAGTAATAAAGCAATAAGTTGAGTTGTAAAAGCTTTTGTTGAAGCAACACCTATTTCTTTACCTGCTCTAGTTAAGAACACTAAATCTGATTCTCTAACTAATGATGAATCAGGAACGTTACAGATTGCTAAAGTTTTTAAATACCCTTTGGTCTTAGCAAGTCTTAAAGCTGCTAGAGTATCTGCGGTTTCTCCTGATTGAGATAAAGTTACAAACAAGCAATTTTCAGGTACTACAGCTTTTCTATATCGGTATTCTGAAGCTATTTCAACTTGAGTACCAACATTTAAATGTTCCTCAAACCATTGTTTAGCAATCAAGCCTGCATGAAAAGATGTACCACATGCCACAATATGTACATTTTTTACTTCTTTTAATAAAGTTGAAGCGTTCGCACCAAATACTTCAGGAACAAAACAATCATCTATAAATTTGCCTTCAATAGTATTATTTATAGCATTACCTTGTTCATAAATTTCCTTTAACATGAAATGACGATAATTGCCTTTATTGTTGTCATCATTTAATAAATTTGATTCAACAACTTTTCTTTCTACAAGCTTGCCATCCTTATCATAGATTTTAACAGCTTCTCTAGAAACATCAGCAATGTCACCTTCTTCTAAAAAGATAAATCTTCTAGTAACAGGTAATAAAGCAAAAAGATCTGAGGCAACAAAATTTTCACCTAAGCCTAAACCAATAACTATAGGACTACCACTTCTTGCTGCTATAAAATGATTAGGCTCATTTTTATCAATAATAACAGTTCCATATGAACCATGAACTTCTTTAACAGTTGCAAATACAGCATCTAATAAATTAGTGCTATTCTTTCTATTTTCTGCAATTAAATGAGCTAAAACTTCAGTATCAGTTTCAGATACGAACTTATATCCTTTGCTTAATAATATTTCTTTCTTTTCTGCATAATTTTCTATTATGCCATTATGAACTATAGCAATATCTGAAGAAATATGAGGATGAGCATTATCAGTTGTTGGTTTGCCATGAGTTGCCCATCTAGTATGAGCAATACCTAAAGAACCATCAACACCTTGTTGTGCATTAATTTTGTTAACTAATTCTTGTACTTTACCAACACTTTTTACACATTTTAAAGCATTATTTTTATCAATTACGGCAAGACCTGCGGAGTCATAACCTCTATATTCTAATCTTTTTAAACCTTCTAATAAGATTAAAGTTACATCTCTTTGGGCTACAGCGCCAACGATTCCGCACATATTACAGAACTCCTTGAATTTATTTGTTTTTACTTCTTCTTTGTTGGTCTGCTCCACGCAGAAATTACGCGAGTTGGAGCTCTTGTTATAACTAAAGCATTTTCAGGAACATTTTTAGTTACAGTTGTTCCAGCCCCTATTGTTGCTCCTTTACCTACTTCAACAGGTGCAACTAATTGAGTATCAGAACCTACAAACACATCATCACCAATGATTGTTTGCCATTTATTAGCACCATCATAATTACATGTAATAGTACCAGCGCCAATATTAACATTTTCACCAATTATGCTATCGCCAAGATATGATAAATGGCCTGATTTAGTTCCATTTTTTAAAGTAGACTTCTTAACTTCAACAAAGTTACCAACATGAACATTGTTTTCTAATACACATCCAGGTCTAAAACGAGCAAATGGACCAAGAGTTGCTTTTTCTCCAATCTTAGAACTTTCTATAACAGTATATGGACTGATAACTGAACCATTACTTATAGAACAATCTTTAAGAACACAACCTGCGCCAATTACCACGTCATCACCAAGTTCAACATTACCTTCGATAATAACATTAACATCTACAAAAGTATTGGCACCAAAGGTTAAATTTCCTCTAATATCTAATCTATTAGGGTCGGCAATAATTAAGCCTTTTTGCATGTATTCTGTGCATAAACGCTGTTGATAAAATCTTTCAGCTTGAGCTAATTGTACTTTATCATTAATTCCCATACATTCTTCAGCGCATGATGCTACAACACCATTAACTTTAATATTTAATGAATTAGCAATAGCAACAATATCAGTTAAATAATATTCTTTTTGATTATTATTGTTATCAACTTTTGCTAATAATTCTTTAAATAATTTAGCTTTACCGACAAATACTCCAGTATTAATTTCAGTGATATTTTTTTCACTTTCAGAGCAGTCTTTTTCTTCAACTATTTTTTGAACATCGTTATTACTATTTCTAACAATTCTACCAAGACCAAAAGGATTTAATACTTTGGCAGTTAAAACAGAGATTCCTTCATTATTTTCAGTAATTTTTACAATTTCTTCTAATGATTCAATTCTAAGTAATGGCATATCACCTAATAACGTAACTACCATACTTTCATCATTACAAGATGGTAAAGCTTGCATTACCGCATGCCCTGTACCTAACAAAGAAGTTTGTTCAACCCAATTGTATTCACCTAAAGTATTTTTACGAACTTCTGCTCCACCAAAGCCATAAATAATATGTATGTTGCTAGGATTTAGTTTCTTTGCTGTATCTAAAACGTTATCTAATAATGTTTTTCCACCAATCTTATGCAATACTTTTGGTAAATGAGTTCTCATTCTAGAACCCTTTCCTGCTGCTAATACAATTACTTCAATGCTCATATAATAATCCTTAAAATTTATTATTGTTATTGTCTTATATTACTTAAAGATTGGCAATAATAGTTATAAAAAAAGCCCCAACA
>GL995195.1:11619-29143 GCA_000222855.1 Succinivibrionaceae bacterium WG-1
ACATTGGGGCTTTTTTGGCAATTTTAAATTTACTTAACTCTTCCTTTTCGAGACAATTCCACAGCCTTAAGTTGTGATAAAGCACGAGATAATTCTGAGAAAGCTTGACTATAGTTAATGTCGCCACTAGTATTGCTGAGTTTTTCTTCAGCTTGACGTTTAGCTTCTAAAGCCTTTGACTCATCAATATCTTCACCACGAATAGCAGTATCCGCAAGAATTGTTACACTATTAGGTTGTACTTCGATAATACCACCTGCAATATGAACATATTTTCTTTCACCGTTCATATCAACATATGAAGCGTTGCCTGCAGGAATAGAAGATAGTAAAGCAGTGTGACCTGGTCTAATACCTAATTCACCATCTTCACCTTTAACTGTAACAGCTCTAACATTGTCTGAGTATAATTTTTTTCTGCACTAACAATACGTAGATGCATATAGCTTCTAGGTTCTTTCTTTGCAGAATCTTTTATTTCATCAGCCATAGAGTCCTCGCTTAAAAATTATAAAGACTTAGCTTTTTCAAGAACGTCTTCTATAGAACCAGCCATATAGAATGCAGCTTCTGGAATAGAGTCGTATTCGCCTTCAATTATTCCCTTAAAGCCACGAATAGTGTCTTTTAATGGAACATAGCGACCTTCTCTACCTGTAAATACTTCTGCAACACTAAATGGTTGAGATAAGAATCTTTCGATCTTACGAGCTCTTGCTACAATTAGCTGGTCTTGTTCAGACAATTCATCTTGACCTAAAATAGCCATGATATCTTTTAATTCTTTATATCTTTGAAGAATTGATTGAACGCCACGAGCTGTTTCATAGTGTTCTTTACCAACTACTAATGGATCAAGTTGACGAGATGTAGAATCTAACGGATCCACAGCAGGATAAATACCTAAAGCAGCAATGTTTCTTGATAATACTACTGTTGCATCTAAGTGTGCGAATGTAGTTGCAGGGCTTGGGTCTGTTAAGTCATCCGCTGGAACATATACTGCTTGAACAGAAGTTATAGAACCATGTTTAGTTGAAGTAATACGTTCTTGAAGTACGCCCATTTCTTCAGCAAGAGTTGGTTGATAACCTACCGCAGAAGGCATACGACCTAATAACGCAGAAACTTCAGTACCAGCTAAAGTATAACGATAAATATTATCAATAAATAATAATACGTCTTTACCTTCATCACGGAACTTTTCCGCAACAGTTAAGCCTGTTAAAGCAACACGTAATCTGTTCCCTGGAGGTTCGTTCATCTGACCATAAATCATTGATACTTTATCAAGAACGTTAGCGGCTTTCATTTCATAATAGAAATCGTTACCTTCACGAGTTCTTTCACCAACACCTGTAAACACAGATAAACCAGAGTGAGCTTTTGCAATATTGTTAATAAGTTCCATCATATTAACGGTCTTACCAACACCTGCACCACCGAATAAACCTACTTTACCGCCTTTTGCAAACGGACAAATTAAGTCAATAACCTTAATACCAGTTTCTAATAATTCTGTAGCACTAGATTGATCTTCATATGAAGGAGCTGCTCTATGAATTACCCATCTTTCTTCTTCGTTTATAGGGCCTTGTTCATCAACAGGATCACCTAAAACATTCATAATACGGCCTAAAGTTTGTTTACCAACAGGAACTTTAATAGCTTCCTTAGTATCCTCAACTTCTACACCACGAGCTAAACCTTCAGAAGTACCCATTGTTATACAACGAACTACTCCACCGCCAATCTGTTGTTGTACTTCAAGAATTAATCCTTTAACTGGACCTTCTGTTACAACTCTTAATGCATTGTATACTGCAGGCACAGCATCGTGTTGGAATGCAACGTCAACAACTGCGCCGATAACTTGAACTACAACCCCTTTAGTAGTTGCTGTTACTGTACCCATTGTGTACCTCTTTAATTCTAAATAAAACTAAACCGCTGCAGCACCAGAAACTATTTCTGTTAATTCCTGAGTGATGCTTGCTTGTCTAGCCTTGTTATAAACTAACTGCAAGTCATTTACTAATTCATCTGCATTTTCAGTTGCACTCTTCATGGCAACCATTCTTGCAGCAAGCTCAGAAGCAAGGTTTTCAACCACACCTTGATAAACTAAAGATTCAATATATCTGTTAAATAGCTTATCTAATAAGGACTTAGCATCAGGTTCGTAAATATAATCCCAATAATATTCCTTATCATGTTGTCCTTCTGCTTTTGGTAATGGCAATAATTGTTCAATTGTTGGTGCTTGCACCATTGAATTAACAAATTTGTTATAAACTAAACAAATCTTATCAATTTCACCTTTATCATAAGCTTTTAACATTGTTCTAACAGAACCAACCAAATCTTCAACAGTTGGATTATCACCCATACCAGAAGCTTGAGCTAATGTTTTAATAGGTAAATGACCAAAGTAAGCACAAGCCTTATTTCCCAATAAAGCTACGTAATTACCGATACCATTCTTTTTATTGGCATCAATCTGCATCAAAACTTCTTTAAAAAGCTTAACATTTAGACCACCACATAAACCGCGGTCAGAAGACACGATAATGTAACCTACATTCTTTATATCTCTAACTTCAGTATATGGATGTCTATACTCCAAGTGACCATACGCAATATGACCAATCATATGACGCATTGCACTAGCGTATGGACGGCTAGCATCCATACGTTCTTGAGCTTTTCGCATTTTGGATGCAGCAACCATTTGCATTGCACGAGTAATTTTTTGTGTACTTTTTTACACTTGCAATCTTGGATCGTATCTCTTTTGCTCCAGCCATTGCTACTCCTTGTTACTCACAAATTAGTAAGTCTGCGTATCCTTAAACTTATTCAAGATTGTTGTTAATTTTTCAACAACTTCATCATTGTAGTCATGCTTTTCATTCAATTCTTGCATCACATCAGCAAATTCACTGTCTGTGAATGAGATTAAAGCATTCTGATAATCCTTGATCTTGTCTAATGGAACGTCTTCAATGAAACCACGTTCAGCAGCAAATAGAAGAATCGCTTGTTGTGCCACATCTAATGGAGCAAACTGATTTTGCTTCATAAGTTCTGTAACCTTTTCACCATGATTCAACTGTTTACTTGTAGCTTCGTCCAAATCTGAAGAGAATTGAGAGAATGCGGCAAGTTCACGATACTGCGCAAGAGCAGTTCTGATACCACCAGATAACTTCTTAATAATCTTAGTTTGAGCAGCACCACCTACACGAGATACTGAAATACCAGGATCTACCGCAGGTCTAATACCAGAGTTAAACATTTGGGTAGTTAAGAAGATCTGACCATCTGTAATAGAAATTACATTAGTTGGAACGAAAGCTGAAACGTCACCAGCTTGTGTTTCAATTATTGGTAATGCTGTTAAAGAACCTGTCTTACCTTTTACTTTTCCGTTAGTAACTCTTTCCACGTATTCTTCATTAACTCTCGCAGCTCTTTCAAGTAAACGAGAATGTAAATAGAATACGTCACCAGGGAAAGCTTCACGCCCAGGTGGACGACGAAGAAGTAATGAAATCTGTCTATATGCAACTGCATGCTTTGATAAGTCATCATAAACAATTAAAGCATCTTCACCGTTATCTCTAAAATATTCACCCATTGCACAACCAGCATATGGAGCTAAATATTGAAGAGCTGCTGTATCAGAAGCTGTTGCAACCACCACAATAGTGTTATCTAAAACGTCATGTTCTTGTAATTGACGAACTACGTTCGCAATTGTAGAAGCCTTTTGACCAATAGCTACATAGATACATTTAACACCATATTTCTTTTGATTGATAATTGTATCAATAGCTAAAGCAGTCTTACCAACTTGACGGTCACCAATGATTAATTCACGTTGACCTCTACCAATTGGAATCATAGAGTCAACAGATTTATAACCTGTTTGAATTGGTTGAGATACAGATTTTCTATCAATAACGCCTGGAGCTATAACTTCTACAGGAGAAAAACCTGAACTTTCAATAGGACCTTTTCCGTCGATAGGCTGACCAAGAGTATTTACAACTCTACCTAATAAACCATTACCAACAGGAACTTGTAAAATTCTTCCTGTACATTTTACTTTCTGGCCTTCAGTGATATCAGCATAAGGGCCTAAAACAATAGCACCAACAGAATCACGTTCTAAGTTTAATGCTAGACCATATCTATTACCAGGAAGTTCAATCATTTCCCCTTGCATTACTGAATTCAAACCATGAATACGAATAATACCGTCGGAAACTGAGATTATCGTACCTTCATCTTGTGATTCAGATACAACTTCAAATTGCTCAATTCTCTTCTTTATGAGCTCTGCAATTTCTGATGAATTAAGTTGCATACTATATATCCTGTTTATGACTGCAAAGATTTAGATAATTTGTCTAATCTACTTCTAATGCTAAAATCAATAACTTCGTCTCCAATTTTTATGATAACACCACCAATAAGACTTTTATCAATCTTATATGTTATATCAACACTGCAATTGGATTTGCTTTCTAATTTAGATTTTATTTTTGACTTTTCTGCTTGAGATAATTCAGAAAAAGATATAACAATAGCATTTTGTTTATTTAAAGATGCTGTTACTAGATTATCAAACTCTTCCTTTATTTCTTTTACATACTTTAAACGAGAGTTTTCTAGTAATAATCTCACAAAATTCTTTTGAAATTTATCTAAATAACCATCTAATACTTTTTCAATAAAAGCTAAACTATCATTAAAAGATTGAATTTCTGCAGTCTGCACAATCTTTGAATTTAAAACTAACAAATTAAGAGTTTCTAAAAAATCTTTCCACTCATTAATCTGATTATGTTCTTTTGCAAAACTAAAAGCCCCTTCGGCATAAGGTCTTGCAATTGTAATATTGTCAGACATATAACTTCCTTTAAAGATTATCTAAAGCTTTATCTACCAAAGCAGCAGATGTTTTTTCATCTAACTTAGACTCAATAATTTTTTGAGCACCCGCAACAGCTAAAGAAGATATTTCTTTACGTAAATCTTCCATTGTTCTGTTTCGTTCTGCTTCAATTTCTGCTTGAGCAGACTTGATAATGCGATCTCTTTCTGATTTGGCATCCACTTGAGCATCATCAATAATTACAGCACCACGCTTATTGGCAGCATCAATAATCTCTTGAGCTTGACCTTTGGCACTATCAATAATCTTAGTTGCATTAACCTTTGCTAATTCTAATTCTTGATTTGCTTGTTTTGCAGATTCCAAACTATCAGCTATTTCTTTTTGTCTACTTTCAATAGACGATATGATAGGGGGCCAAATAAATTTCATGCATATAGCAACGAAAATTATGAATGCCACCATTTCAACTAGAAAAGTTGAATTGAACACAATACAACTCCTTTGTTAAATAACCTTAGCTACCAAATAAAAATTTTACTTTTATATGAGTGAGTAATTAGTTTGCAACAGCAAACATTACATACATACCTAAACCAACTGCAATCATAGGGATAGCGTCAACAAGACCCATTACGATAAAAATTGAGTTCTTAATAAAGGTAATAAATCAGGTTGTCTAGCTGCGCCTTCTAGGAATTTACCACCGAGAATACCAATACCGATTGCAGCACCAATAGCAGCTAACCCCATCATTAAACCAGCAGCTAAAAATAAAGTTTCCATAACAATTCCTTATTTAAAAATTAAATTATTCTTCTTGAGTACTTGCCATTGATAAGTACACAATTGTTAAAACCATAAAAATAAATGCTTGTAAAAATATAATCAAAATATGGAATATTGCCCATACAATATCTAATACAATACTCAATATTTTAGGAATAAAACCCAACACTGAATCTGTAGCATTAAAAATAGATTCAGGAAGCATTGAAGCTAAAGCTCCATCAGGAGCTAATGAGAATGATGCACCACCAAGTAAAACAATCAAAATAAAGATCATTTCACCTGCATACATATTACCAAAGAGTCGCAAACCTAAAGATAAAGGTTTTGAAAGTAATGAAACACCTTCTAATAATAAGTTTACAGGTATTAAAAATACAGAATTAAAAGGATGCATTGTATAATCTTTGATAAAACCAACAATACCTTTATAACGTAAAGTATAAAGTATGATTAACACAAAAATTGAACAAGATAATGCCATAGTTACGTTAACATCAGCAGAAGGCACGATTCTAGCGTATGGAATGCCTAATTCTTTAACAATTTCAGGTATTAAATCAACTGGAACAAGGTCTAGTAAATTCATACTAAAAACCCACATAAAAACAGTTAATGCTAAAGGTGCTATTAACTTATTTTTTACGTTGAAAATACTATTAACATTATTATTGATAAATTCAATAATAGATTGAATAACTATGATAAATTTACTAGGAACGCCTGATTTCTTACTAAGATTTATCGCTAATGCAAAAATAGCTAAAAAGAAGAAACCTAAGCAAATTGAAATAACGGAAGAATCTAAGTTAATAACTGAAGAATCCCAAATAGGGGTTTTGGCATCAGTTTCTTCGTGATACGCAAAACATTTACCTTGTCCAAGGTCAGAAATATAACAATTTTGCGCATATTGATTAAAACAGTTTTCTTTATTATCAGAGTTTTTTAAACAAACTTGATATTCAGAAGAATTTTCAATTTTTTTACTGTTTTTTATTTGACCTGTATGGATATCAACTTGTAAATAACTTAAGTGATGACCTATATATTCCTTACCATTTACACTTGAGGAATCATTATTAGGAGAACTTAATTCTTCAGCACTCATAACTTAAACCCATTTAATATTTTTTGTTTAAGATTACTAAAAAAACAGTTGCGTAATAAATAACGTTCCAAAAGATAAGAAAAGTATGAAGTGTACAGTAATAGTAAACTTTAATACCAAAATAAATAACGTTATAAATAATGCAAATTTTAGTAAAAAACCAAATATAAAATCAGCAAGTACCAAACCTACACACTGTTCAGACTTTTTTCTACATAATGCTAATAAAGTAAAAACAGCAAAAGGTATCCAATAAACCATTCCTCCCAATAATGCAGATTTTGCTGCACTTGCAGAAATTTTAAAACTCCAACCGAAGTATTCTTCACCTAAAAAATAAAGTAAAGGTTGAACCACAACGGCAACTAACAACTGAAAAAAAATCAAAGTCATCCCAAATTTAATACTAGAATATTTTTCTTGGGATTCCTTCATTAAACAATCCTTGTTTTAGCCTATTTTCAACTATAAAAACAACAGAATTTTCAATATTTCAATTGAAGTAAATGAATGTATGTTTTTAATTTAAATCAATCTTGTATATAAATCAACAACTAGAGATTAAATAATTTCTTAATTTTGTCCAATTCTTCTAAAGTTTTGTAAGATAAAATTAATTTACCCTTATCTTTTCCTGATTGCACAAATTTTACAGACAATCCTTCTAGTTTCGTATTTAAATAATCTTTTATTTGTAAAGCATCTTCGTTATTTTCAAAAGCTTTTGGTTGGGCTTTTGGAGTCGCCAAAGATTTTACTAAATTTTCGGTTTCACGAACTGTTAAACCTTTTTGAATAACTGCTAATGCAATTTTTTCTTGTTGTTCTAAAGGCAATGGAAGTAAGGCTCTTGCATGGCCCATTTCCAATTCATTTGATTTTACAAAATCTTTAACTTTGGAATTTAATTCGTTTAAACGTAATAAATTAGAAATTTGAGTTCGTGATTTACCAACTTTTTCAGCTAATTCTGCGTGAGTTAAATTTAATTCTTTAACTAAACGTTGTAAAGCTTCAGCTTCTTCAATAACATTCAAATCTTCTCTTTGAATGTTTTCAATTAAAGACATTACTAAAACTTCATCATCAGATACATCTTTAATAATGCAAGGAATCTTATTCATTCCTGCAATTTTCGCTGCATGCCATCTACGTTCACCAGCAATAATTTCAAATTTGTCATCTGAAATCTTACGTACAGTTATAGGTTGGATTAAACCTGAACGTTTAATAGAAACTGCTAGTTCATTAAGTCCATCTTGATCGATGAATTGTCTTGGCTGACCTACGCCACGTTGTAATTTATCAATATCTATTTCAATAAGACAATTATCTGTGGCATTTGAATTATTTAATCCAAACGAATTATTATTTGTAGACTCTTGTGAATCAGTAAAATTATTTACCGATTCATTTTGGGTAGGAGAATTATTCTTTAATAATGAACTTAACCCTCTACCTAATCCTTTTGCCATTTTGTCTTTCCTATAAAAATAACCAAATAAGAATTAATTTTCATATTTGGATAAAATTTCTCCTGCAAGAGCTAAATAAGCTTTTGCACCAATAGAATTCTTATCGTAGTACCAAATAGCTTTACCAAAACTTGGTGATTCAGCTAAACGAATATTTCTAGGAATAGGGGTCTTATATACTTTATCTTTAAAGTGATTCTTTAATTCTTCTGATACACTTACAGCAAGTCTTGCACGTGAATCGTACATTGTTCTTAGTACGCCTTCAATAACTAAAGATTGATTCACATCTGATTTAATTTGTTCAATGGTATCCATTAAATCAGTGATACCTTCTAATGCAAAATATTCACATTGCATTGGTACTAATACAGAATCAGCTGCACATAAAGCATTCACTGTTAATAAATTTAAAGTAGGAGGACAGTCTATTAAAATAAAATCATAGTTATCTCTGATTTTACTGATAGCTTTTTTTAAAATAGATTCTCTAGAAAAGCATTCCATAAGTTGAATGCTTGCTGCTGTTAAATCACTGTTTGCAGGAAGTAAATCATATAAAGCATCAGTATTTTTGATAAGAACTTCATTAACATCAGTTTTGTTTACTAAAATATCATAAACACTATTTTTAACTTCTGTTTTTTCTACACCACTTGCAGTTGTTGCGTTTCCTTGTGGATCCATATCAATAACTAGAACTTTTTTCTTTAATGCTAATGAAGCCCCAAGATTTACACATGTTGTAGTTTTGCCAACACCACCTTTTTGGTTTGCTAACGCAATTACTCTACTCACATTAATCCCTTATTATTTATTATTATTAAATGTCGTTGACCTAAAGAGTTAGGTACATTTAATTTTATTATATCTTCTATTTGGTATTCTTTTGGAACAGATGCTAATTCATCCTCAATAACATGACCTTTTAAAGCTAAGAACTTTCCATTTTCTGGAATCATATGATTACATAGATTAATCATATCTGTAAGAGATGCAAAAGCTCTACTTAATACTCCATCAAGCACTAGTTCTGAATTAGGAGTAAATTCTTCACATCTAGACAAAATAGGTTCAATATTATCTAAATGTAATGTTCTTTTTACAGCTTTAATAAAATTAATTCTTTTACTTAAACTATCAAGTAAAAGAAATTTTTTATTTGGATTTAAAATAGCAAGTGGAATTCCAGGAAGTCCTGGACCTGTTCCCACATCTATAAAATTTTCACCATTTAAAAAAGGTGAAATTACAATTGAATCCACAATATGCTTAACAAGCATATCTTCAACGTTTTTTATAGATGTGAGATTATATGTTTTATTCCACTTATCAATCAATAAAACAAAGTCAATCAATTGCGAATATTGAACATCGGTAATAGATTTTATATCCCAATCAATGTTTGATAGATGTTTTTTCAATAAAAGAATTAAAGAACTTTTGTCTGTCATTGATATTATTTTCCTTTAACTCCAAGAATACCTAAACGCTTTAAATGAACTAAAAGAATTGAAATAGCCGCAGGAGTAACACCTGAAATTCGCATTGCTTGACCAATGTTTTCAGGTTTGAAGTCATTTAACTTCATGGTTACTTCAGTTGATAAACCTGGAACTTGTTTGTAATCAAAGTTCTGAGGTAAGAATGTTAATTCGTTCTTAATTTGCTTATCAATTTCTTCTTGTTGATGCGCAATATATCCTTGATATTTTATTTGAATTTCAACTTGTTCTTTAGCTTGTTCAGATGTTGCTATTCTTTCTAAACCTGAATTTTCAAATAATTTATCTAAGGTCATTTCTGGACGACGTAAGATTTCTTCTAAAGTCTGTTCTTTTGAAATCTTTGAATTAAGAACAGGGTTTAATTTTTCAGCGATTTCGTTGCCAGGTCCAATCCAGTAGTCACGTAAACGTTGTTTTTCTTTTTCAATTTGTTCAACTTTATTTTCAAAGAATGCCCAACGTTCATCATCAACTAAACCTAGTTCTCTTCCCTTTGGAGTTAAACGAATATCAGCATTATCTTCACGAAGTAATAAACGATATTCTGCACGACTTGTAAACATGCGATATGGTTCTTTAGTACCAAGAGTACATAAATCATCCATAAGTACGCCAATATATGCTTCATCTCTTCTTGGAGACCAAGGTTCAGCGCCTTTGGCTCTTAAGCCTGCATTGATACCTGCTAAAATACCTTGAGCGGCAGCTTCTTCATAACCTGTAGTACCGTTTATTTGGCCTGCAAAGAATAAATTTGCTATAAACTTGTTTTCCATATTTGATTTAAGATCTCTAGGATCAAAGAAATCATATTCTATAGCATAGGCAGGTCTTACTAATACTGCATTTTCTAAACCTTCCATTGAATGTACCATATCAATTTGCACATCAAAAGGTAAACTGGTAGAAATACCGTTTGGATATACTTCATTAGTATATAAACTTTCAGGTTCTAAGAAAATTTGATGAGAATCTTTATCAGGATATCTCATAATTTTATCTTCAATTGAAGGACAATATCTTGGACCTACAGAATGAATTACACCTGAGTATAGTGGACTTCTATCTAAATTATTTTTAATAATTTCATGAGTTCTAGCATTAGTTCTTGCTATATGACAACATACTTGTTCAGGGTGTTCTTCAACTTTGCCCATATATGAAAATACAGGTAATTTTTCATCAGCACCTTGTTTTGCTAATTTTGAGTAATCAATTGATCGTTTATCAATTCTGCATGGTGTACCAGTTTTTAATCTTCCCATTCTAATTGGAAGTTCATGTAACTTTTCAGCAAGTTTTATTGATGCACTATCACCTGCACGACCACCACTATAATGTTCTAACCCAATATGAATTAAACCATTTAAGAAAGTCCCATTACATAAAACTACAGTTTTAGATCTAATTTTGATACCTGCTTGAGTTACTACACCTTGTACAGTGTTATTTTCTATAATTAAATCAGTACATGGTTGTTGGAATAATTGTAGATTAGGGTAGTTTTCTAAAATCTTACGAATTTCAATTTTGTATAGAACTCTATCTGTTTGAGCTCTAGTTGCTCTTACAGCAGGTCCTTTTGATGAATTTAATGTTCTAAATTGAATACCTGCTTTATCTATAGCGTGAGCTGTTACCCCACCTAAAGCATCAATTTCTTTTATTAAGTGTCCTTTACCAATTCCACCAAAAGCAGGATTACATGACATTTGACCTAGTGTTTCTAGATTATGTGTTAGTAATAGAGTTTTTAATCCCATTCTTGCACTTGCTGTACAAGCTTCAACACCAGCGTGACCGCCACCTACAACTATAACGTCAAATTGTTCATGGTAAAACATGATAGCCTCTTCTTTTTGATTTCAAATTTTCGATGTGTATTTTAATGTTTTTTGACTGTTTAGTCATTTTTTTATTTTGCTCACGGCGCTTTTCTTTTTTTTATTTTTTTTATTTAAATTAATTTTTTTATTATTTTATTATTATTATGTGGGCTTTTTTTCTGTGAATATGTCTTTATAACCCTTATGTTATAAGGTTTTTAATAATTGAATATTTTTGTAAATAATTTATGGATTTTCTGTTTATTAACTTGTGCAAAAACTCTTGTGAATATTTTATTCACTTTTTATTCATATGTTTATAAACAGAATATAAGACTTATCCATAGGTTATTCATAGCTTATTAAGATGTTTGTGTTTTTGTGAATTAGATGTTTCTATATTGTTGATTGTCTTGTGGATATTTTTGAATAGGGTAATTTATTATTGTTTTTACTTGTGTATAACTTTTATTAACAACTTAATCTTTTTTGAATTTAAAAAAATTTTGATATTTTTGAAAAAAAATTAGTTAATTTTCTTGTAAACAAGGTTATTAACAGTAAATGTGTAAAAAGTGGATTATTTTGTTATTTTTCTTTGGGAAAAAATTGAAAACTTTGATAGTTTGGATAGTTTGGTTTTAAGAATACTTAATATATTGAATAATAAAGATTATTTTTATATATGTGCAATAATCTTCTGATTTATTTTTAGGATTTTGTATTAAAATCCCTCTCTGAAAATTTATCTATACCTTTAATTTTTATTTTGCTGAATATTCAATATATTTTATTTACATTTGGAACTATATTGAATTCATTGCATTAAGCTTATTGAGATTATCATGACTATATTTGATATATTAAATCTTATTAGAGAACAATCAAATTCAACCAAGGAAATGGGAACAAAATTTGAGCGTTTAATTAAAAATTGGTTTCAAACAACTTATCTTTATTGTAATGATATTGCAGAAATTTGGTTATGGAACGATTTTCCATATAGAGCTCAGATTGGCTCAGTAGATACAGGTATAGACATAGTAGCTCAAACTGTTAATGGTGAATTTTGGGCTATTCAATGTAAATTCTATAGTGATAAGACTTCAATTTCCAAAAAAGATGTAGATACCTTTATTGCTACTAGTAATAGGCTATTTACGGTTAATGGTCAGAAAGTTGGTTTTAATAAATTATTTTGGGTTCAATCCAATCCTAAGAATCCTTGGACATCTGTAGCTTTTGATTCTATTAAAAATCAGAGAATTGATTGTCATTATATTGATATCAATGATTTAGAAGCTTCGGCAGTGGATTGGGAAGCAATTCTTGATGGGCATTTTGGAGAAAAAGCTAGATTATCACCTAAGACTTTAATGCCGCATCAACAAAATGCTTTAAATCATGTTCATAAGTATTTTATTGATGATAAGAATGAGCGTGGCAAGCTTGTAATGGCTTGTGGTACTGGTAAAACTTTTACCTCTTTAAGAATTGCAGAAGATCTACTTGGTACTAAAGGTTTAGTTTTATTTTTAGTTCCTTCTTTAGCTTTAATGAATCAATCATTAGTTGCTTGGAAAGCTGATGCTATTAATGATTTTAATGCAGTTTGTGTTTGTTCTGATAGAAATGTTTCTAAAAAGGTTTCTAGAGATGATGATACTAATAGTGAAAGTATTGAAGAACTTGCGTTACCTGCTTGCACAGATGAAAAAAGTACCGCACATCAAATAGAAAATTATTTAACAGGTAGTAATGATAAATTAACAGTTGTTTTTTCAACTTATCAATCCATAGAAGTAATCATAAAGGCTCAAGCTATTCTTTTATCAAAAGGTAGCTTAGGAGTTTTTGATTTAGTTGTTTGTGACGAGGCGCATCGTACAACAGGTGTAAAACTTCCTAATTCTGCAGATGAAAGTTATTTTACCAAGGTTCATGATAATAATAAAATCAAAGCATTACGTAGACTTTATATGACAGCAACACCAAAGCTCTATGGTGAGGATGTTAAAAATAAAGCTTCTTTAAATGATTGCGTTTTATGCTCTATGGATGATGAAAATATATACGGTAAAGAAATTTATCATGTAGGCTTTTCATATGCAGTTGAACACAATTTATTAACAGATTATAAGGTGTTAGTACTTACTGTTAGTGAAGATGATTTACCTGGAAATATTCGTGAACAAGTTGAAGATTCTTCTGAAAAATCAATTAATACAGATGATACATTAAAACTAATAGGGATCTTAAACGGTTTATCAAAAAACATTAGATACGATGATGGAAAAACTTGGCAAGTGGATCCTCAACTTATGCATAGAGCAATGATTTTCTGTCCAAAGATTGGTAAAGAAGATGTGCCAGGAAGTTCTAAAAATATTGCCCATATACTTCCTAAGATTTGCGATATGTACACCAAAAATATGAGTGATGAGCAGAAGGAAAGATTTATATCTTTAACACCTGATACTGTTCACCATGTTGATGGTTCTATGAATACTGCAACTAGAGCAGGACTTATAGCTGAATTAAAAGATGATTTAAAAACTCCAAATGAATGTCGAATTTTAACTAATGTACGTTGTTTATCTGAAGGGGTTGATGTTCCTGCGTTAGATGCAGTGGTGTTCTTAAGTCCAAAGAATTCAAAAGTAGACGTGGTACAGTCTGTGGGACGTGTAATGCGTAACTTTAGAAAAGGACAAGATGGTGAAAAGAAATATGGTTATATAATCATTCCTGTTGTTTGTCCAACAGATACCAAACCTGAGGACCTATTAGATAATAATGAAAGATTTAAAGTTGTTTGGGATATTCTCAACGCTTTACGTTCACATGATGAATCTTTTAATGCTTTAATTAATAAAATTGATTTAAACCGTAGTAAACCAAATAAAGTAATAGTTGGTCCAGTTGGTCCATCAGGTGGTTCGGTTAATGGTAAAAGAGATGGGGTTACAGAAGGTGAACAAATTTCTAATGCTGAAATAAGCAGACAATTAGAGTTAAGATTTGGACAAATTCGTGATGGGATTTATGCTCGCCTTGTTGAAAAATGTGGCGATAGAATGTATTGGGAAAATTGGGCTAAGAGTGTAGGTGAAATAGCGCAAAACTTTATTGCTCGTATTACTAAAATGGTATCCCAAGAAGGAACTCATCAAGAAAGATTTAATGACTTTGTAAAAGGTTTGCAGAAGAACTTAAATCCATCAATTGATAATGCTCAAGCTATTGAAATGTTAGCACAGCATATGATTACTAAGCCGGTGTTTGATGCTTTATTTGGTGATTATCAATTTGCGCAAAATAATGCTGTAAGTCATTCTATGCAAAGCATTATTGAATATCTTGAAAGTAAAGGATTAGAAAAAGATACTGAAAAATTACAAAGCTTTTATGATTCTGTGAAACGTAATGTTGGTGAAATAGATAATCTTGCAGGTAAACAGCAAATCATAAAGACTCTCTATGAAAAGTTCTTTAAAACTGCTTTCCCTAAAACTGTGGATAAATTGGGGATAGTTTATACTCCTGTTGAATGTGTTGATTTTATTATTTATTCCGTTGAAGAAATTTTAAAGAAAGAATTTAACCGTTGTTTAACAGATGAAAATGTTCATATCTTAGATCCTTTTACAGGTACTGGTACTTTTATTACTAGATTATTACAATCAGGGGTAATTAGACCAAAAGATATTGAACGAAAATATAAGAATGAAATCCATTGTAATGAAATAGTTTTACTTGCTTACTATGTGGCTAGTATCAATATAGAAAGCGTCTTCCATGAAGTTACTAATAGACATGATTATCTGCCATATAATCGAATTTGTTTAACAGATACCTTCCAATTAAATGAACATGGTGATAATGATATTTTTAGTAAAGAATTACAAGAAAACTCAGATCGTGTGATATCGCAAAAGAAATCACAAGTAAGAGTAATTATAGGTAATCCGCCATATTCTGTGGGACAAAAAAATGGTAATGATAATGCGCAGAATTTGCATTATAAAAATTTAGAGGAAAGCTTAGCAGCAACATATGCAGCTAATAGCACAGCTACAAATAAAAATTCTCTCTACGATAGTTATATTAAAGCTTTTAGATGGGCAAGCGACAGAATATCTTCTTATGAACAAGATATTAATGATTATGGTAATGATAATCAATATATTGCGAATAATGATGGTGGGATCGTTGCTTTTATAACTAATGGCGGTTGGTTAGATGGTAATACGCAAGATGGCATGCGTAAATGCTTAGAAGAAGAATTTAGTAGTATTTATGTTTTAAATCTTCGTGGCGGGGTTCGTGGTAAAAGCAAAGATGAAGCCAAAAAAGAAGGTCAGAATGTTTTTGATATTATGACAGGTGTTTGTATTACATTCCTTGTAAAGAATCCTAAAAATAAAACAGAAAAAGCTAAAATTTACTACCATGATATTGGTGATTATTTAACTAGAAAAGAAAAATTTGCTGCATTAAAAAAATTTGAAAGTATTAAAAATATTGAATGGCAAAACATAAAACCAAATGATAAGTACGATTGGATTAATCAAAGAGATGGCGTTTTTGATACCTTCATATCTTTAGGAAATAAAGATGATAAAAAGGTTGTATCTTGTGAGGCAAAAACTTTCTTTATGCCTGTCTACTCTGCAGGTTTACAAACAAATAGGGATGTGTGGTGTTACAACTCTTCTGTTGAAGAACTTGAAGAAAATATAAAATGTTCTATAGATTTTTATAATTCAGAAGTAGAACGTTTCTTTAATTTATCTCAAGAACAAAGGGCTTCAGTAAAAGTTAAAGATTTTATAAATTACGATTCAACAAAGTTTAAATGGGCTTCTTCTCAAATAGATGGTAGTTTTCCAAGATTTGTTAAGTACAATTTTGACAGTGAATCATTTTATTTAAGTTCTTATAGACCTTTTGTTAAACAGATATGTTATTTTAATCACCAAATGAATCATAGAACATATCAATTACCAAAACTTTTCCCTAATAAAGATTCAGAAAATTTATTGATTTGTGTAAGTAGTAAGGATGTTTTAATTACAGATAAATTGCCAGATTTGCACTTTGTTGGAACAGCTCAATGTTTCCCTCTTTATTACTATGAAGAAAAATCTGAACAACAAGGTCAGCTAGATTTGTTTTCTGCTGCAAGTGAAGAGAATGATTCTGTGCGTAAAGATGGGATTACTGATTGGATTTTAAATGAGTTCCGCACTAAATTAAAATCTAAATCAATAACCAAAGAACAGATTTTCTATTATGTATATGGATTGTTACATTCTGAAGATTATCGAGTAAGATTTGAACCTGATTTGAAGAAATCTTTACCTAGATTACCAATTGTTGATAGTATTGATGATTTTCTTGCTTTCTATAATGCTGGTAAAAAGTTGGCAGATTTACATTTGAATTATGAATCTGTTGCGCCTTATAAAGATGTTGAAGTTAAGTTTGGACGAGTAGTTGATGATACAGACTATGATGCTTTTAAAGTAACAAAAATGTCATTTATAAAGAAAGACGTTAAGAATACTATTGTGTTTAACAATAACATTATTGTGGATAATATTCCGTTAAAAGCTTATGAATATGTAGTTAATGGTAAATCTGCGATTGAATGGATAATGGAACGTTACCAAGTGACAGTTGATAAAGAAAGCTTAATTAAAAATGATCCAAATGATTGGGCTTTGGAACATCAGCAACCAAGATATATTTTGGATTTATTGTTGTCTATTATCAATGTTTCTGTGCAAACTGTGGATATCGTAAAATCTCTACCGAAATTAGAGTTTTAATTGATATTATTGGCCTATTCTCAATTGATATCGTGTGGTATCACATTGGGAATAGAAAAAAAATCCTCCTTTTATGGG
>GL995195.1:29484-65340 GCA_000222855.1 Succinivibrionaceae bacterium WG-1
GCATAAAATTTTATAAAAAATTATTATACACGCTTCTTGAATTCGTTAGTTCTTGTGTCGATTTCGATCTTATCGCCAGTCTTAACGAAGTCAGCTACAGTAATAGTGAAGCCAGTGCCCTTTAATGTTGCAGGCTTAGTTACTTTACCAGAAGTATCACCACGTACAGAAGGTTCAGTGTATTCAACTTCTCTTACGATAGTGATTGGTAATTCAACGCTGATTGGCTTTTCGTTGTAGAAAGTTACTGAGCAAACGTCTTCCATACCGTCGATGATATAGTTAACAGCTTCGCCTAAGTATTCTTTTTCTACTTCGTATTGATTGTATTCTTCATCCATGAATACATACATTGGATCAGCAAAGTAAGAGAATGTACAATCTTTATGTTCAAGAATAACGTCTTCTAACTTGTCGTCAGCCTTGAATACAGTTTCTGTACCACCTTCGCTAAGAAGGTTCTTTAATTTCATTTTAACTACAGCAGCGTTTCTGCCTGATTTGTTAAATTCAGTCTTGAGAACAACCATTGGGTTCTTGCCAACCATGATTACATTACCAGCGCGGATTTCTTGTGCGGTTTTCATGTATAGTTCCTAATATTATTTATTATGTGTTTAAAATCCTAACAGCTAAAACAAAGTAAGATTTAAGTTAGTTATTTTGTTTAAGAAACTCTTTTATAAAGAGTAATAAATTGCTGCTTAGGTTGTGAAATTTTATCAATGTTGTAGATTGTTCTTTTGTAATCATACAAATTTGCTCGTATTTTATCATAAATTTATCAAAAATTGTATTATTTGAAAGATCCTTTAGGTAGGATTCATCATTTAAAGACAATAATGATAATTTTAAAATTTCTTTGTTTTCATTGCTTGTAACATCTTTTAAGTACATGTCGCAGAATGCTAATAATTTATCAATATGAGCATTTTCTTCTTGTTTATAGATATGCCATAAGAAAGGTTTGCCACAAATTATAGCTTGAGTTATGGAGTCTTCTCCTCTAACAATATTAAAGTCTGAAGCTTTTAAGATGTAGTTAAAGACATCTTGTGGAACCATTGAAAATTTATGCCATACAGAGTTTGGGTATTGTTCTTGTAGTTTTAAAACTATATCCTTGTTATCTTCTAATAGATATTTGGTACTACGGCTATCAGGTAGAAGTAGTATAGCATTATGGTGTTTTCTTAAAATTGCCTCTATAAGTGGAAATAAACTTGTGGTTTCATAGGTGAATATTAGAGCAATAAAATCATTTATGCGTTTTGGATCTAAGCTTAGATATTTAAAAACATATTCTTTAGCTTGTTGATAACTTACGTCTAAAAGCCATTTTTCAAAATTTAAACCACCTGTTTTGGCGGTAAAACCTGGAAAAAAGAAATATTTATTTAAGCAATTATTTTGTAGAGATGGAAGTTTGTGGCACTCTTCAACCCAAGTTTCTGCACTTAAATATTCTAAATTTATCCACAGATTGTGCATAGTAAATTTAGAGGTATATTTTTCACCAATTTTACAACCAAAAGCTTCAATTATGACTAAAGAAGGTTCGTAATCGTTTGGCTCTTCATCCCAATATTTTATAGTTATATCATTATATTTTTGTAATGATGTATAATTAGCATCTATTGTAGGATTTATTGCTTTAAATGCGTTTAAATCGTCTACATATAAGGTCACTATTGCAGAGTCTGTTGATAGTTCCTTGGCTAATCTGAAACATACTCCAATATCTCCATAGTTGTCGATAACAGAGCAAAATATATCAATAGTTATTGGTGTGATTGTAGGCATTTTTGGTTGTTTAATTTATTTAATTATTTTTTAATGAATGAGTAACAAAAAGAAAATAATATGTGAATGTTGTGGGATTATCCTTGATACCCCAACCACTTCTTCTAATTTTGTGGGCAAGTGTCCAAGATGTGGTAAGAAGTTAGTGTATTTACATAAACATTGGGTGGTGTATTCTTTTTGCTTTGCTATAACTAGTTTTCTTTTTGCGATTCTTGCTGATATTTTACCTTATTTAGAAATAAATTCATCAGGTATCACAAGTGGAATGAAGGTTCTAGATTACTTTGATGTGCTTGCTAATCAAAATTACACTATCATAAGTGTAATTATTTTACTATGTATGCAAGTCTTACCTTTATTCGTCTTACTGTGCATTATATTGACTGATTTAGCTTGTATTTTCTTTATAAAAAATAAAATTTTTTATTGTTACTAAGATTTTATAAGGTTGCGACTCATTGGGCCATGGTTGATGTCTTTTTAGTTGGAGTGCTAGTTAGTTTAGTTAAACTAGTGTCTTTAGTAGACGTTAGCTTTGGTGGTGGTTTTTTCTGTTTTATTATATTTGTAATATTTTATTTACTAGCTATTCAAAAATATAATGTTGGAAAAATTTGGAATTTCTTTGAACCTTATCCTAATTTAGGTTTTGCTGTTAAAAGCGGTATGATTGGTTATAAAAAAGGATTTTATGCTTGTCATACATGTAATGCTTTAGTTGATATAAAACAATCTCATACTTGTCCAAGGTGTGGTAGTCATGTTCATGAAGTAACACCATATTCAAATATTAAATGCTTAGTGTTATCAATATCGGCGTTGTTTTTATATGTAGTATCAAATATTTATCCGATGATGATTACAACGTATTTGGCTAATGATACTCCTTCTACAATTTTAGAAGGGGTTATAGTGCTATGGGATTTAGGTTCATATTTTGTGGCATTTGTAATTTTCTTTGCTAGTGTTTTTATTCCTATTTTTAAAATATTAGTACTTTTTTATTTATGTTATATAACTAAAAGGGTAAAAAGAACAAAGAATAAACGTAAATTAAGTTTACTATACGCTATTGTTGAATTTATTGGTAAATGGTCAATGATAGACGTTTTTGTAGTTGCAATTATGGCAACTATTGTACAGATAGGCAATTTAATGGTGATTTATCCAGGTAGTGCTGTAATATTATTTTCCGCTGTTGTTATTCTTACAATGTTAGCTGCTAATAGCTATGATTGTAGATTGTTGTGGCAACAATATAAAGATTAGGAAAACAGTAAAAATGTATCAAAAAATTAAACTAAAAAAGAAAATTTAAACTATGTTATTTGGATTATTCCGATCATTAGTTTAATTATTGCATGCTCTCTAATCTATAATACTTGGCATAATAAAGGCGAAGTTGTTGAATTACATTTATCAAAAGCAGATGGGCTTGAAGAAGGAAAAACCTTAATAAAAACTAAAAATATTGTAGTAGGTAAGGTGGTTTCTATCAAATTATCTTCAGATTTTAATTCTGTTATTGTAAAAGCTCAGATGAATAAAGATACTCATTCTTTATTAAGAGGTGATACCTATTTTTGGATACAAAAGCCAAGAATGGATAAGAAGGGGGTTTCTGGGTTAAGTACTATTTTATCAGGATACTATATCGAATTAAGTCCAGGTACAAAAGGTGTAGCCCAAAAGTACTATGAGGTTCAGGAAGATCCTCCAATTCATTTACCAGATGATGGTTTAATAGTGGTGCTTGAAACCAAATCAAGTAAAGATTTATCTATTGGTGATTTAGTCTTGTTCAAAGGCTTAGAAGCTGGTTTTATTTACGATAAGAATTATGATTTTTCAAGTCAAAAGTTAGTTTATAAATGCTACATTGATAAAAAATATTCAATGTTAGTTTCTCCACGCACTAACTTTTGGATAAATAATGGGGTGGCTATAAACTTTGGCTCAGATGGTTTAAAGATAAGTTCTGATACTATTCAATCAATGTTTAAAGCTGGAATTAGTTTTGATATTCCTGATGACTATGAATATAAAAGCGATACCGTGGTACAAGATTTTACTAAATTTAAGTTGTTTGATAATAAATTATCCGTTGAAAAAAGTTATACCACTTCTATCAATTTTATAATTATTTCTCCAAAAGAGAAGAAAGAATTATCAACAGGTTCTCCTGTTATGTATAGAGGGGTACAAGTTGGTAGAGTTGAAAAGGCTCCATACTTACCAAATGATTTTAAATTATTTAAAAGCCATGAAAACTATTATGCTTATTTAATATCTATTCAACCTGAACGTTTTGAACAATCAGAAGAAAGAACTGTTGCAGAGTTACATAATGATATTTTAGATTCTTTAAAGAATAATTTATTGACTGCAAGATTTGATTCAATGAATTTATTAACAGGTAAAGGTTATATTAATTTAGTTGATACTATTCAAGTTAACGATAAATCTAATCAAGACAATAAATCAAATTTAGCTATTAACAAACCTGAAAAACTCAAGTTATATGATGGATTTGTAGTGATTCCAAGTTCTGAAAATGAATTAGCAAGTATTCAAGAAAGTTTAAATAAATTCTCATCAAATTTAGCTAGTTTAAATCTTAAAGAACTTAGTGATAATTTAAATCAAATGTTAAAGAATTCATCTAGTACTACAGCAAGTTTAACTAATTTAAGTAATTCTATTGAACAACTTGTAACTGGTTTACAGCAAGAAAACTTCTCAGCTGAAATTGTTAATACTTTAAAAGAATTACAAAAAACTTTAGATAGTTATCAAGATGGTGGTCAGATTTATGGAGAATTGAAGGATACTTTAGAAAATGTTAATTCAACTCTCAATAATGTAAAACCGGTAATTAATAAATTAAATGAAAAATCTAACTCATTAATATTTGAATATGAGAAAAAAGATCCTATTCCAGGAAGAAAGTAATGTTAGGTGATTATATGAAATATCATTATTATTTGATAACAATTATTATGTCAGTATTGATATTGGGATGCTCTACTTCTCATGAAATAAAATATTATTCTATAGATTCACTTAGTGCGTTATCTGTAAGTGATTCAAAAGAACCTGAAACTATTTATTTAAAACGTTTATCCATTCCTGAATTTTTAGACTCAACAAATTTGGTATATCGTAAATCTAAGTATGAATGGATACAAACTAATAATCATAAGTGGATTAGTCCTTTAAAAGATATTTTAAAAATATCATTAAAAAAACAGTTTACCAATAATGGATATATATTATTGGATGTAAAGTGTCCGAGTGAACTAAATTGTGGAGAATTAAGTATCCAAATTAAAGATTTTAGTGGTTCTTTTAATTCTGAATCTACTGTAGATTTTGATTGGATTTATTCTAAAGATAACAAGATTTGTTATGGCAATGTAGCTAAAGTTGTGAATTTTAAAGAAAATTCTTATGAAAGTATGATAGATGCTTTAAATGAAGCATGGCAAGATGTTAATTTCAAGTTGATTAGTGAAATTAAAACATGTAAAAAATAAAAATATCTTGTTAAAAATCCTCTAAAGTGTTTTTAGAGGATTTTCTTTTTTATGGCAATATTGGATTATTTTCCAACACAAAATGTATTAAAAATATTGCCTAGTAAATCATCAGCTGTATATTCGCCTAAGATTTCATTTAAGCATTGTTGTGTGCTTCTTAATTCTTCTGCGGATAATTCAAACATTGATTGATTTTGTATCAATTCTATAGCTGTTTGGATGTGGTCTTCCGCTTTTTGAAGTGAAACAATATGTCTTCTTCTTGCAGAAAATACCCCTTCAGTGGAATTATCGTAACCTGCACATTGTTTTAAATGTTCTTTTATCACATCTAGACTGTTAGCATCTTTGGCACTAATTTTTATAGATGCAATGTCAGTAAATTCTTTTGGTGGTACAAAATCAGTTACTAAATCTAATTTGTTATAAATAATACTAAAAGCTATTTTATTGTTAGTTTTATCTTTAATTAGATTAAATAAATTAATCTGTTCTTCGTAATCTTTTTGGGTAGAATCAAAAACAAAAAGAATACGATTAGCGGTTTCTATTTCTTTCCAAGCTCTATCGATACCAATTTTTTCTACAATGTCATTGGTATGATTACGTAGACCTGCGGTATCTATGATGTGTAGAGGCATGCCATCGATATTTATTTGTTCTTTTAAAACGTCTCTGGTGGTGCCTGCTATATCTGTAACGATTGCAGATTCTTTGCCACTTAAAAGATTTAGAAGACTTGATTTGCCTGCATTAGGTTGGCCTGCTATTACGATTCTTAAACCTTCTTGTAGTAAAACACCTTGATTAGCTGTTTTTCTGATGGCTTCTAATTCTTTGGTCAGTTCATTTAAACCAATTAACACTTGGCCATCATCTATGAAGTCGATGCTTTCATCTGGAAAATCTATGGTTGCTTCTACATAAGTTCTAAGCTTGATAAGTTTTTCATTTAGCTCTTTTATTTTATTTGAGAAAGCACCTTGTAATGAATTTATCGCACTAATAGCGGCTTTTTCACTTGTGGCGTTTATTAAGTCGGCAATGGCTTCTGCTTGAGTTAAGTCGATTTTGCCATTTAAAAACGCTCTTTCGGTAAATTCTCCAGCTTGAGCTTGTCTTGCTAAACCTGATTTTAAAATTTCATTAAGAAGTAGATCAAGAACTACACTACCGCCATGACATTGAAACTCAAGTACATCTTCGCCAGTGTAACTATGAGGTTTTTGGAAGTATATCGCAATACCTTCATCAATAATTTTATCGTTACTACCTTTAAAAGGTAAATATTCTGCATATCTATTTTTAGGTAATTTTTTAGAATAAGATTGGCGATAGAAGCGCAATTATCACCTGATACACGAATAATTCCTACACCACCTGTTCCTGATGCGGTCGCTATCGCTGCTATTGTTTGATCATCTTTTATTAACATAAAAATTTTCCACCTAAAAAAAACTCCATAACTATATCTAATTATGGAGTTTTTCGCTAGTTATTACAATTCTAAATTATTATTTTTTCTTTAAAGATAGACCTTTCTTTTCAAGAGCTCTATATATTAAGAATTGTTGAATAATAGAAACTGTATTAGATACAACCCAATAAATAGTTAAACCAGCAGGGAAGTAACAGAACATTGCTGTAAATACTATTGGCATTGCTGTCATGATCTTCTTCTGCATTGGGTCTGTAATAGGGGTTGGAGACATCTTCTGTAATAAGAACATTGTTACGCCCATTAAAATAGGTAATACGAAATATGGGTCATGTACAGATAAGTCTCTAATCCATAATACAAATGGTTGATGACGTAATTCAGTTGATTCCATTAAAGTCCAATATAAAGCAATAAATATTGGCATTTGAATCAATAATGGTAGACAACCACCTAATGGATTTGCATTTTCTCTCTTATACAACTCCATCATTTCCATGCTTAATCTTTGTCTATCATTCTTATAGCGTTCTTTTAATTCGTTTAATTTTGGAGCAAGTAAACGCATCTTAGCCATAGAAACATATTGTTTCTTAGTAAGTGGATACATTAAACCACGAACACAGAATGTTAAAATGATAATAGCAAGACCCCAGTTAGCAATATTTAAGTAACTTAAGCCTGCGTAAATCCACTTTAAGCATTTGAATAAGAATACAGAAATAAAAGATAACCAACCGTAATCTACTGTTAAATCAAGATATTGCGCAGTTTGTTCCATTTCTTCTTGATTCTTTGGACCAATCCAAAGCTTGTTTTCTAAGCTAACAGAATCACCTGTAGATACTTTTAATGGTTCACTTACAATATTGATAACAGCGTTTTGGTTATTATTTTCACCATACATGTTTATGGTGTTTTTACCTGTTTGACCTACCCATGCTGCTACAAAGTAGTGTTGAATCATACTAATCCAACCACCGTTTTGAGATAAAACAGGGCGAACTGAATTTGAAGCAATATCATCAAATGATTCTTTAGTATATCTTGAACTATCAGTTGAGAAGGCAACTCCACGATAAGCAGAAGTTCCAAAAATACCAGAACTTAATTCTGGATCAACTACAGATTGTTCTAATCCTGATTGAATTGATATTAAAGAGTTAGTATTAACATTAGCGATTTCATGTTTTACAGATACAGAGTGTGATCCACGGTTAAAGGTGTAGATTTTTTGTATGTAGTATCAGAACTATCAGTAAATGTTAATACCACTGATAAAGAATTTTCATTATCTGATAATTGGTATGAGTTTTGTTCTGTTTTATAAACAGGTTTAATTAAACTTTGAGTTTTTATACCATTGGCATCAGAAGTCATTAAAAGAGATGAATTTACAGCATACTTAAAGTTATCATTGCTTCTAAGTAAATGGAAATTTTCATCTGAATCAATATCTTGTTTTTGGTCTTTTAAATCAGCTTTAACTATATCACCACCATTTAAATCTATTTCTATATAGAATAAATCTGTATTAACAGTGATAATTTTAGAAATAACTTCTTCAGTTTTTCCTGCTGAAATAATTGAAGCTGTTGGGATATTTTGTTGGTTTAAGGCTGCTGTTTTATCACTATTCCAAGTGAAAAAAATGTAGGCCGTTACCATTAAAAATAAAATAAGTATGGTGTTACGTTGAGAATGCATTTTATAGTCTACTTTTGATGTTTAGTGTTATTACTCTTTTCAAAAAAAGTCTTGTCAGGTACTAAGTCTATACCACCAGGATGAAAAGGATGACATTTTAGGATTCTTTTAAAACCTAAATAGCAACCACGAAAAAATCCATGGATCAAGATAGCTTGTTTAGTATATTCTGAGCAAGTAGGATAAAATCGACATTGATGTCCAATGACAGGGCTTAATACTTTTTGATAGCAAAGTATTAAAAAACATCCTATTTTTTGTAGCGGCGAGATATCGTTTTGCATAACTTGGTTATTAAAATGTCTAGTTCTTCATTGCTAAGTTTATCTATTCCTATCTTGGCAATAAACACTATATCAAGTTTTTCCAAAGTTTGTTTAGATTTGCGAAAATTTTCTCTAATTAATCGCTTAACTCGGTTGCGACTAGTAGCATGTTTCAAAGCCTTTTTAGGGACAATCAAACCTAATCTAGGAAACGTTAGACCAGAATCTTTCGCCAAAACTGTTAAATAAGGAGATGCAGCTCTGATAGGATTTTGGAATACGTTATTGAAATTTTCGGGAGTGACTATACGTTCCTCCCGAGGGAAATTCTCATTAGCCATTAACTGTAGTTAAACGGGCACGACCCTTAGCACGACGACGAGAAAGCACTTTACGACCATCAGCAGTCTTCATACGACTACGAAAACCGTGAGTACGAGCGCGCTTCAAAACAGAAGGTTGGAATGTACGCTTCATAATCTACTCCACATAACAATAATAGAAATAATATATTGATAAAAATCAGCGTGATTATATACGCACTTTTAAAGTTCGTCAATAATATTTAGTTTTTCTAATCAATGTTTATTTTATTACAGCCTTAAAGATATGAATTATTGGTTAAATTTACTTAGTGTTATTTTGGTGGATGGTAATAGGTTGGGTCTACTAATACTTACGGTTATAATAGTTTATTATCATTTGATTTAAGAATATCACTGTAACATTTTGCAATAATTTTTATTTAAGAAAAGTTAAATAGTATGTATAATAATGTGCTAATTTTTACAAAAATTACCTTTTATTTATCTTTTATTTTATAAATATTTTTGTTGAGTGAAATAGGGTGCGACTTTGTCTACGATGGATGAAAGCTTAAGCTTGGTTGTTGATTATTTAGATAATATACCTAATGCTTATGATGAAGTAAAAAAGAAACAATTATTAGTTTATTTCAACTGTTCAAAAATCATCTCTAAAGGAAATGAGGTTTATTTAGTTGTTTTAAATGCACTTGTAAGAAATCAATTAAACAAAATATTTGGATTAATAGAAGAAGCGTTTAGAGAAATTTCTCAAAATGAAAAATTATCTTTATCTATTCAAGTTAATAAAGGTTTTTCTTTTAATGAAAAAATAGAAAATAAACAAAAGAAAAATTATTCGTCTTTAAGTGATAATAGTTCTAAAGCGTCTACTTCAAATACAAAATCAGAATTTGATGAGTCAAATAATAGAACTTTGAGTAACAGTCATCTAAATAACGAATATTATGCTAATTCTAATAATCATTCTTCAAACAATAATGGTAGTTTTGTAAATAATAACGATCATTTTAATAATCATTACTCTTTTTCTGCTCATGAAAACTCTAATAATCAAGGTCAATTTATAAATGAAAGTTTTGGTGGTAATGGTTATTTCGGGGCAAATCAAAATAATAATTTAAATAATGTTAGATATACTAATAATGATTCTGAAGAAATTATTACTATATCTTCTAAATCTACGCTGATTGCTCCACCTGAAATGAACATATCTAATGGTGGTATTAGCCCATCAATGTATGTTTCAGAATTTAACTCAAATCAAAATCATCATGACTTGGGAAGTGTTAGTAGCGCATTTTATGTTAATAATGCCACTCATAAGCTTACTTTAGAAGAGTTAAAGAAAAACATTTTTTATAAACCTAATTCATATGCTAAAAGTAAGACTTTTGATAATTTTATTGAAGGTCCTAGTAATAGAATTATTTATGAAAATTGTAAAGAAATTGCTAGAAATCCAGGGGAAAGTAATTTAAATCCTTATCTTGTTTGTGGGGAACCTGGTTTAGGTAAGACTCATATATTGTCGGCAATAGCTAACTCTATTAGTGGTGAAAAGAAACAAATTAAATTAATGTATGTATCACTATTACAATTATATCAAGACTTTGTTTCTGCTATTACAGATAGAAAAGAAAAGAAAAATTCAAATAGTTCATTATTAAAAGATTTTAAAAATCTTTATAGAAGCTTAGATGTTTTATTAATAGATGATATTCAAGAACTTGAAAAGGTTCCTGCTATTAGTGATGAATTTATTGCTTTAATGAATGATTTAAATAGTAATCAACAATTAGTTTTTGCATCTAGTAAACATCCTTCTGAAATGCAAAATATAATTCCAAAATTACGTGATAGATTATCTAGTGGGGTTATTATGAAAATAGAACCTCCTGATGTTGATACAAGAAGAAGAATTATTCAACAAAAAGCAAAAGAAGTAAAATTAAGATTAGACAAATCGAGCATTGAATTTATAACTCTTAGTTTTAAGACTAATATTAGAAAACTAGAAGGTTATATAAAGACTATAGCTGCAAATGTTGGTAATAGAAAAGACATTGTAGTGGATGTTAATTTTGTTAAGAGTATTTTAAGTGATGATATCCATAAAAATGCCAAGATGGCAACTCTTGATAATATTAAGCAAACAGTAGCAGAATACTTTAAACTTACCACAAATGATCTAGATTCTAAGACACGTGCTAGAAATGTTGTTCACCCTCGAATGATAGCAATGTATTTTTGTCGTGAATTAACACGTGAAAGTTTTCCTAGAATTGGCAAAGAATTTGGCGGTAGGGATCATACAACAGTAATGAATGCTGTAAAAAAGATAAAATTATTAAAAGAAAAAGATGTTTCAATTAGAGAAGCATGTGACAACTTAAAGATTAGATTTACTAACTAGGGATTGGGAATATAAAGATGAAATTTAGCCTAAATAGAGAAGCATTTTTAAAACCTTTAGAACGTTTAGCAGATATATCTGTATCTAACCCTGAAGCAGAAATGGCTATTCTTGCCAACATTTATTTGAGTGTTGAAAAAAACGATCCTAATAGTGAAATTAAAGATGCAAATTATCGTTTAAAGATGATTTGTGCTGACAAAGAATTACAAATGTATTCAAGTATTGGTTTGTTTTCCAATGATTTAGAAGAAGGTGAAACAACTGCCAATGTTAAAAAACTACTTGAAATTGTACGTTCCTTACCTGTTGGTACTACAATTGAAATTTCTGAAAATAATGGTTCTATGTTAATTAAAACTAACAAGACCAAAGCTAACTTATTAACTCAATCTCCTTATAAGTTCCCTGCTATTAGCACATATAATGCTTTATATGAAGCTAAACTTGATGAAGAAGAATTGGCAACAATGTTAAAACTAACTGATTTTTCTGTTAGTGCTGACAATTATCGTAAATTCTTACGTGGTATTAGATTTGAATTTGATGGTAATACCGTTTCTGTTTATGGTGCTGATGGTCATAGATTATCTTTGTATGAAGGTAAGATATTAGAACCTATTTCATATTTTGAAGAAAATCAAATTGATAATAGAGGTTTTATTTTACCTAAAAAACATCTAGTGAATTAAGAAAGTTGTTAGCTTTAAATGAAAAAAGCAAAGCTGCTAATAAAGATGTAAAAGTAAATGATGAAATTACTTTGTCAGTAGGGCAGAACTATATTTCAGCAACTATCTCTGGTATTACTATTGTTAGTAAGTTAATTGATGAATTATTCCCTTCAATTAGAAATCTAATTCCTACTAATTGTAATAGAATAATTTCAATTGAAAGAGATTACTTTAAAGAAGTTTTAAGAAGAGCATTAATTTTATGTAACCCTAAAAATAATGCAATTGTATTTGAAGTTGTTGATAATTCTCTTAATATTCTTGCAAGTAATCCTCAACATGAAGATTTTGTTGAACATGTTGAATCAGGTTGTGAATGTGAAAATGACAATTTTAAAATGGCTTTTAATGCGCAATTTTTAATTGACGTTTGCAACACTCTAACTTCTCCTAAAATTCAATTAGCAATGGCTAAGAGTTCTAGTAATTTAAAAATTACAACAATACAAGAAGAAAATGCAGATAATAATGCTGCAAATATTTCTCGTGAAAAAAATGCTTGCTACATCATAAGCAGATTCCAATTGTAATGTAAATTTGATTGCGGTTAGTTATTATATTAACCGCAAATTGTTTGAATATGCTATTAAAACAAATTAATATTACAAATTTTAGAAACATTATCCAAGAATCTATAGCACCAAGTGATGGTATAAACGTAATTGTTGGTGACAATGGTTCAGGGAAAACTTCAGTTTTAGAAAGTATTTATTACTTATCTCTTTGTAAATCTTTTCGTACAAAACATCATCAAAATATAGTTAATCATGAGTCCAAGTCTTTATTATTATTTGCTAAATTAGCAGATAAAGAGTCTCATGAACACAAATTAGGAATTGAACGTCTAAGAGAAGGGGATATAAATATAAAATTTGATGGTGCGATTTTAGATAAGGTTTCTGAGATTGCTTCAAAATTCTGCGTGCAGTTTTTATCTCCTGATTCTTTTAATTTATTAGATGGTAGTCCACAACTTAGAAGAGCTTTTTTAGATTGGGGATGTTTTTATCATTTTACAGAATATGCAGAAATATATAAAAACTTTAAACATGTACTAAAACAAAGAAATGCTTTACTACAGCAAAAAATAAACAATGATTATTTTTATTTTTGGAATGATAAGTATATAGAAATCAATGAAGCCTTAAATAAGATTAGAAAAGAATACATTAAAATTTTTAATCAAGAAGTACAAGATGTTCTCAAAATTTTCTTACCAAATAATGATTTAATAATAGAATTATCTCCGGGATTTAAAGAAGGAAATTTAAGAGAACAATTAAATTCAGCCATGAGTAGAGAGTTTGCTTTTGGATATTCATTATATGGATGTGGTAAAGCAGATATAAAGATTAGACAAAAGAATATTGATGTAATTGATATTTTATCTAGAGGACAAAAAAAATTATTAGTTACAGCTTTAAAATTAGCTCAAGGAAAAATATATTCAAAATTATGTGGTAAACGATGTGCTTTTTTAATTGATGATATATCTTCAGAATTAGATGAACAAAATTTAAATAAACTTTTTAGTTATATTGTTGAACTAAAAAATGATCATCAATTTTTTATAAGTTTACTTAATAATAATTCAAAATTCATAAAAGATAATAAAGATATCATTAAAGAGTTTTCAATTAAAACAGGTAATATTGAAACTAAATAATTTCTAAAAACAATGTTTCACGTGAAACATTGTTTTTCTTTTTATTCTTATTCTTATTCTTTTGTTTAAGTTTCTTTTTTTATTTAAAGAAAGAGTAGGGGAGATTGGGTTAAACTTAATTTTAATCTATACAGTTTTTTTATAATTAGTTCTATTATAACAGTTATAATTTAAATGCAAATGAGTATGTGTATATGTTGATTTCATAAAAATTGAAAATAGTATTTTTCTAGTTTTATATTTCTAAAATTCCTGTCGTTAGTATCCTTAAATTTGTTTATTAAAATATTTAAAATTTGAATTATTGTTTCACGTGAAACAATAACTTAATAAAATAATATCTACTTAAAAATAATTTTTAATTTAATAATTTTGAATTATTTTATTAAATTTTTCTGTTACGGCGTGATTGAAATTTCTTATTTTATATTAAGAAGTTTTATGGTTTTAAAGCTACTTTTTATTATTTGAAAATTAAAATGTTTCACGTGAAACATTTTGTTTAGTAATTTATTTATAGATGAAAAATAAAATATTACCAAAATAATAACTAAAACTTAAAAAAGTACTTTTATTCTTATGACATAGATTTGGAAGTAATTTTAATTTGCTTAATTAAAATTTAAATAAAAAGTCATTGTTTCACGTGAAACATTTCTATATTTATACGTCTCGTAAATAAAATAATATTATTTTTATTAAAATTATAAATATCATTTTTATGAAAAATTCATGTTATACATTTTTATTTTTTCTTCTTATTGTTTTAAATTTTGTAATTTTTTAGGCAAAAAAAACTTAAAAATTTTCATGTAAAACATTAGATAAAATACTAAAAATTTATCCATAATTTTATTAAAAATAGTATTGTTAGAAGGTGCAAAATAATGTGTTTTTTGAGTGTTTTACTTGATGTAAAAATGGCTAAAAAAGTGAAAATATGATAAAATATATGCGGTTTTTAAATAAAGTTTAAATATATTTTTTTATCGAATTAGAAAAATAATTATTGTGTTTTTTACAAAAGAGAATTGGTCTTAAATGAGCGAAGAATCTAACTACAGTAGTGGATCTATAAAAGTTTTAAAAGGTCTAGAAGCAGTACGTAAACGTCCTGGTATGTATATTGGTGATACTGACGATGGTTCTGGTTTGCACCATATGGTATTTGAAGTTGTAGATAACTCCATCGACGAAGCTCTAGCAAAATATTGTGACACTATAAATGTAAAAATTCATGCAGATGGTTCTGTAAGTGTTAGAGATAACGGGAGAGGTATTCCTGTTGATATCCATCCTGATGAAGGTGTATCTGCTGCAGAAGTTGTTATGACAGTTCTTCATGCTGGCGGTAAATTTGACCAAAATTCATATAAAGTTTCTGGTGGTCTTCATGGGGTTGGTGTATCTGTTGTTAACGCATTATCTGATAAATTACTTTTAACAATAAGACGTCAAGGACATGTATGGCAACAAACATATCTTGACGGTGGTCACCCAGAAGCTCCTTTAAAAGCTATTGGTGATACAGAAGAAACTGGTACAGAAGTAAGATTTTGGCCAAGTAAAGAAGTATTTAACAATAATACAGAATTTCATTTTGAAATCTTAGAAAAAAGATTAAGAGAATTATCATTCTTAAATTCTGGTGTGAAGATTGTTCTTGAAGATGAACGTGATCATAAAGAAGAAGTTTTCCACTATGAAGGTGGTATTGAAGCATTTATAAGATATCTAAATAAAGGTAAAAATACTTTATACGATAGCGTGTTTGTTTGTTCTAAATATAATGAAGAACACGGTATAAATGTAGAAATCGCATTGCAATGGGTTGATTCATATAATGAATCTATATTCTGTTTTACTAATAATATACCACAAAAAGATGGTGGTACCCATAAAGATGGTTTTAAGAGAGCAATTGGTCTTACTGTAAAATCATATATTCAAAATGAAAAAGTTTTAACAAAGAAACAAAAAGTAGATATCAACTTTGATGACTGTCGCGAAGGGGTTGCTGCAATTGTTTCTGTTAAGGTTCCTGATCCAAAATTCTCTTCACAAACAAAAGATAAATTAGTTTCTTCTGAAGTTGCCGATGTTGTATCTTCAATTGTGAGAGAAAAGTTCGCGGAATATTTAATAGAAAATCCAGAAACAGCTAAAAAGATCGTTGAGAAAGTTGTTCAAGCTGCTATCACAAGAGAAGCGGTTAGAAAGGCTAGAGAAACATCTAAAAAGACTACAATAAGTTCATTACCTGGTAAACTTTCCGATTGTGTAAATAAAGATCCTGCTGTTAGAGAATTATATATAGTCGAAGGGGATTCGGCTGGTGGTTCTGCTAAGAATGGTCGTGAAGCTGAATTCCAAGCTATTTTACCTTTAAGAGGTAAGATTCTTAATGTTGAAAGAACAAGTTTCAATACCATGTTAAAGTCTGAAACAATAGGTACTTTAATTACAGCATTAGGATGTGGCATTGGTAAAGATATGTATAATCCAGACAACTTTAGATATCATAAAGTTGTAATAATGACCGATGCCGACGTCGATGGTGCTCATATTAGAATTCTATTATTAACATTCTTCTATAGACAGATGCCTGAAATCATTGAAAGAGGATATGTATACATTGCTCAACCACCATTGTATAAATATACTTCTGGTAAACAAGTTAAGTATATTCTTGATGAAAAAGAAAAGAATGAGTACGAAACTTCATTAGCATTAAATTCAGCTGAACTTTATGTTAATAGCCAAACTGCTCCAATTTTTGGTGAACAGTTGGAAAAGATTTTCTTAAAGTATGCTAACATTTTCTCTTTACTTCGTCGTTTAGATAGAAAATATCCTTCTGTGCTTACTAAGGAATTAATGTTTGTTGATGCCTTAACAGAAGAAAAAATGAAAGATGAAAATTTAGTAAGAGAATGGATTGCAGAATATCAAGCAAGATTACATTTACTTGAAAATCCTGGTTTAACATATACTGTTACTGTTGAATATAATCAAGAACAAGGAGTATATCTACCAAAAGTGTTAATGTCTCATTTTGGTGTAACACATACTTATTCTTTAGCTTATGAATTCTTTATGAGTTCTGATTATTATCAAATACTAACAGTTCAAAAAGACATTTATCAATTGCTAGAAAATGATGCTTATCTCATGATTAAGGATAAGCGTTATGATAACCTTAGAGACTTTGGTGTTGTTCATGATATATTGCTTAAACAAGCAATGAGTAATGTTGAAGTACAACGATACAAAGGTCTTGGTGAAATGAATGAGGATCAATTATACGAAACTACAATGGACCCTGAAAATCGTATATTCTTAAAGGTTACAATAGATGATGCTATTGAAGCTGATAAGGCATTTTGCGATTTAATGGGTGAAGATGTAGCACCTCGTAAAGAATTTATTTCAGAAAATTCTCATTTAGCAGAAATTGATTCTTAATTTTTAAATTTTACAAGATTTATAGAAAAGGCATGATTTTAAATCATGCCTTTTTTATGTAAAAAAACAAAAATACATACTTATTTTTTAAGAAATAAAATTAATTTTTGATAGTTTATTTACATCTCATAAAATAATAAACAAATAGTATAAAATACAAGATATTAGTATTAGAAATAAAAAGGTTCAAGAGGATTTTTACTAATGTCATTTTTTAATAATATATTAAAGTTTGCCGTTACAGGAGCTTGTTTAGGTGTTCTTGCTAATGCATCTTATGCAAGTAGCGATTATGGATACAGACAAATAAACCCAACAACTTCTGAACAAAAGGTAAATTCTTCTGAGTACAAATTTGTATATAGCTTTGCTGTTGTTACAGAAGGCCCAAGTGGCATGAATAAAAGAAATGAATTTGATGCTCTTTATATTGCTTTAAAGAAAGCTCATAAAGATGATAAATTAACACCTGAAGGTGAAAAATTCTTTTCTTTAATTGATAAGCTTTATAATCGTTTAAGAGCTGTTCCTCAAGAAAGTTTAACTGAACTTGGAGCAAAACAAGTAAATAATATTGGTCAGTTATATGCGCAAGGAAGACTAGATTATATTAAGTCTAAAGCTGATTATGATAATAATATTTCAATATTGTTCTCATATGGTGATGATTTATCTTTAAGAACAGGTGAACAATTTGTTTTAGGTATGACAAAAGCTTTAGGCCCAAATTATGAAGTAATTTTTGAACAAAATTTTGATGGAGATACATTAGCAGCTTATCGCAAGAAAGACTATAAAAACTATTTAAATAGTAATGCTGATTTAGATAAAGCTATTGGTCGTTTAAAATATGATAAAGCTAATGAAAGTCTTGCTCAAAAAAATGGTACTCAAAGAGATAAAGGGGTACTACAGAGAATTTTTAAGAAAGAATTGGTTGATGAAATTACTCATATAGGTTTAATTGATCAAGTTCGAAGAGTAAAAATTGAAGATAAAACAATTGTGGAAGCAATCTACGATTTATATAAAATCTTACCAAGTTATGATCAAAAACTAGCAGAAACAGTAACTAATTTCTTAAATGATTATATTATGCGTGAATCTGAAAGAGTGTATTTGGCTAGGAGAGAAAATGCAGAAGCTTTCTTCCAATATGGTCCTGGTTTTATTGGTAATATGATTACTCAAAATTCTGGTAAAGCTGTAGAAGATGATATTGGTAGAGAATTAGAACGCTTTATAGAAAATTCTTCTATTGAAGAAGCTGTAAAATTATATTTTACAGATCATCGACAAATGCTAAATATTTTAAGTTTCTTATTATCAGATTCATTGGCTCCAAAATTCAAAGCATCTGATATTAACACTTTAAGTGTGGAACGTTCTTCATTCTTTAACTTAGGTGACTTAATACCTATGAATACCATGTTAGTATTTGATGTTTATAGAGATAAGAGTGATGAATTAGTCTTAAAAGTTATGCTTAATGGTAAGGACTTAAAGTTAAGAAAAGGTTGTTTCCCTGTTGCTGAAGGAAGTTACTTCTATAAATGGTCATCATTAAATGACTGTTTTATACATAATACAGGATTGTAATATTTTCAAAATTTTTATAAACAATCAGAAAGGAGAGCTACAAAAAGCTCTCTTTTTTTTGTCTTAATAAAAATTATAAGTGTAAGTTTGTTATATTGTGTTTTATATTTTTAATAGTTATTAAGTTAAATATGAGTTCATATGTTTCAAAAAAATACTAATGAAGAATTTTCTTTATTTGGAATTACTTGGCCATTATTTTTAGATCTGGCATTACATACTTTAACTTTATCTCTAAATTTATTGTTAGTTAGTAAAGTTTCTTTAGATGCCGTTGCAGAATTAACAGTTGGTAATCAAGTATTTGAATTTTGCATGATTGTTTTTAATTTTATTGGAGTTGGGGTGTGCGTTGTTACAGCCCAATCTTTAGGAGCAAAGAAATTAAATGATGTGACAAATATTGCGCACATTGGTATTTTGTCAAATATTATTATTGCAATATTAATAGGGATATTTATTTTTGTTTTAATGAATATATTTTAGACTTAATGCAAATTGGTCCAGATTTAAGAGCTGGAAGTCAAAAATATCTCCTAATTATTATATTAGCTTTAGTTCCTGAAGCACTAAATTTAGTATTGGCTTCAATACTAAGAGGTTTTGGATATACTAGAGAATCAATGTTAGTATCTCTTGCGGTAAATACTATTACAGTAGTTGGTAATTTAATTTTTCTTTTTGGATTCTTGGGATTACCAAAAATGGGAGTTGCAGGAGTTGCATTAAGTACTGTTATTGGCAGAATAATCGGTACATTTTTACTATTTAAAATACTAAGTAATAGAACAAAAATTAAAGTAAAAATGAACCAAATGTTACTATGGAATAAAAATCTAGTAAAAAGAATTCTTGGTATTGGACTACCTGGTGCTGGTGAAAATTTATCATGGCACATGCAATTTATGGTGTGTACTTCATTTGTTGCAAGCTTAGGAGATATATATTTATCAACTCATGCAATATACTTCCAAATTTGTATTTTTATAATGTTATTTGCGCAATCTTTGGCTATGGGAACAGAGGTTATTATTGGTCATTATGTTGGAGCTTTTAAATTACGTAAGGTTTACAATCGTTTACTAAAAAGTTTAAAAATAGGATTTCTATGTACGATTATTATTGCATTAGGTAATGCGTTTGTTTTTGGAAAACCTTTGTTATCATTAATTTCAGATGATAAAGAAGTTTTAGAAATAGCTAAAAATCTCTTTCTGTTATCAATAATAATGGAGCCTGGTAGAATATTTAATATTATTGTTATAAACTCTTTACGCGCCACAGGAGATGCAAAATTTCCTTTGGTGATGGCATTAATATCAATGTGGGGTATTTCTATTCCATTGGGGTATTTTTTAGGTATATATTGTGAATTAGGATTGCTAGGTATATGGATAGGTTTCTGTGCTGATGAATGGTTCCGAGGCATTAGCATGTATATTCGTTGGAAAAGTCGTATTTGGGAAAAGAAACTTGTCTTAACTAAACGACCTAATCTATATCAATTTGCACATCAAAAATTAGTAAATGGGAAATAAAAGTATGATATGTGGTAGCTTAAAAGATATAACAATTCTAAAAAATTATAATTTGTTATCATTGGAAAATTTAATTAGTACAGCAATGTCTTTTTATAAAGAAAATCCTGATTTTGTTGGTAGACATACTCTTAAAGAAGGCTTAGTTTTTGCTAATTTCGACCAAGGTGCAACAGAAAATAAGGAAGCAAGAAGATTTGAATATCATAAAGATTTTCTTGATGTTCATATTATTTTAAAAGGTGCTGAAAAAATTGGTTTTAGAACATCATTTTTAAAAGATGAAGATTTAGTAGTGCCATTTGATGATGCAAAGGATCTTGGTTTCTTACAAGACTATCATAACGATTGTGACTACGTTACTTTAAATGAAAATGATTTTGCTATTTTTGCTCCATTAGAAATTCATAAACCTTTATGTGCTGTTGATACTCCTAAACCAATTAGTAAAATTGTGTTAAAAGTTCATAAAGATTATTTAATGAAATAAAAAATTTTAATAATAAAAATTAAATTGAAACAAGAAATCCCCAAAAGTATTTTTGTGGATTTCTTGTTTTGAAATTTTTCTTGTTAATAAAGAATATTATTCTGATACATCCAAAGTTTTAGATGTTCTAAATCTTCATCTGATAGCTTTATACTGATTACTTCACCTAAATTCTTTGGCGATAACAGTGAAAGATTGTGACTTTCTTGTTCGTTTACATAAAGCTTACTATAAGCTAAAGCATTAATATAAAATTCCTGTGACGGATCTGCTACTAAGGTTATAGTACTTTCAAAACTCTTATCAAATTGCCAATGTCTTAAAATTGCAGTTCCTAAGGAAATAGAAATTTTATCACAACATTCAGCTAACTCATCTTTAGTTAAAAACATGGAGGTCGCACCACCTTGCTTTTGAATGTAGTAGTTTTCTATTTGGTATAAGAATGGTAAATAGCATATATTTAGTAATGATGAAGCTAAAATTAAATAATCAAAAATCACAGGTGGAATTTTGCCATATTTGATTGAAGCCATCCCAAGAGCATAAGTACATAAACGATTAGAATATAATAATTTTTGAGTACAAAAATCATTAAGTAGTTTTAATTTAAATTTAAAATTTTGTTCAATTGCGAGAGCTAAAGCTAAGTGAAGAGAACTATTTACCCCTATTCTACTGATTGCGGTAGGAATTGATGTAACTGTAGTTCCAGGATTAGAATAGCGCATAGTTTGAGCTGTTCTAATAACTTGGCTTGTTATTCCTGTATCTGAACATATTATTTTGGTTAGTTCTTGTACTGATAAATTGGGATTATTTAATTCCTTACTAAGTATGTTGACATAGTCAGGGATACTAGGAATTTGTAATTCATCCTTTTTTAATTCTGCTGCTAATTTTTTATAATAAAATCAATTTCAGGAATTATCATAATAAAACTCTTCTTTAATAGTGTAACTGTTTTATAATAAACTTTTATACGAAAAAAAAATTTGTTTAATGTTGTATTTATGAAAATTTAGGTAAATATTATGTCTGATATTAGACTTTCTGCAGAACAATTAAATCATAGATATCGTGGTATCCGTGGTTTATATGGTGATGAAAATTTTGCAAAATTGCAAAGTAAGCATGTTTGTGCCATAGGATGTGGTGGTGTTGGTTCTTGGGGAATTGAATGTTTAGCAAGAACAGGGGTTGGCCATATAACTATTATTGACCATGATACAGTTGATGATACCAATTGTAATCGTCAAGTTCCTGCGTTAAATTCGACTATTGGTCAATATAAAGCAGATGTATTAGCAGCAAGATTAAGAGATATAAATCCGAATATTGTTGTGGAAACAAAAAAATTCTATTAACCAAAGAAAATATATCTCAAGAAGTGCCATGGAACGCAGATGTTTTTATTGATGCAATAGATGATATTGATGCTAAGTCTGCTATTGTTGATTATGCTTTAAAGCATGGAAAAAATATGATTACCGCAGGTGGGGCCGCTGGTAAAACCAATCCTTCTTTAGTAAAAAGCGCAGATTTAGTACAAGCAACTCATGACCATTTGTTAAGAAAACTTAGAACTGTATTAAGAAAAGAATATGGATATAGTAAATTAAAGAAAAAATATCATATTCCGGTTATATATTGTGCACAAGAACCACATATTTCAGATAGATCTTTAAATGATGTTCCTATTTATGGAGCAAGTATGTGTGTGACAGCAGTAGTAGGTTTAAATATTGCAGCTTGGGTATTAAATAAGCTACAGGAACAATAAAAATGCAAGATCATAGACTTATTGAATTTTTAAAAGGACAAATTGTTAAATTTTTAAATTTAAACAATATTGATATTTCTACAGGTTATTTTAAATGTCTAAATCCTAATCATAATGATTCCAAGAATTCAATGAGTTATGATGCAAAACAACAAGTTGTTCATTGTTATGGGTGTGGATGTTCTTATAATATTTTTGATTTAATAGGAATCTTTTATGGCATATACGATTTTGAAAAACAAGTTGCCTATGCCCAAAAAATATTGCTAGATAATAAGGAAAATAATAAGTTATCCACAACTTTATATGCAGATAAAGATTATACAATTCAAGTGCGTTCAATTAACGTTGAAGATGTTCAAGTTGAACATGAAAGTTATGTCGAACAATGTTTTAATCAGATATATGATACAGATCTCTTTGAAAAATATCATATTTCCTTAGATTTAGTAAACAAATTAAAAATAGGTTTTGAACCTTGTTTTAACTTTGATAAAAAAGAAGCCCAAGCAGTTATATTTCCTATTAGTGCGCAGAATTTTATTGCTTTAGATTTTAATGAAGGTAATTATTTCAATAGAAGTAATGATATTTTTGGAAAGATAAATAATGCAGATAAGTCTTTATTTATAGCAAAAGATGAATTTGAAGCTTTGTTATTAATCAATTTGGGTTTTTCTGCAATTGCTATTCATGAATTGTCGCAAGTTGATAATATTTTGAATGTTGTTGATAATTATCTTGTTAATAACATTTATATATTGATTGATTCTGAAGACTATAATTTAAATTTATGTGAATCTATATTTAATGTCACAAATGAAGATAATTTAAAATCTACAATTATTGATTTATCTTTTCCATACAATTCACTAAAAGAGTTTGCCCTAAGAGATATCCACAAGCTAAAAGATAGAATAGAACATATATCGACTTTACTTTTATCTAAAACAAAACAGTTAAAATTAAATACCGAAAAATTGTACGGTGTTGATAAAGAAGGTTTCTTAAATTTTGATTTAGAAAAAACTATTTTTTACGGAATTGTTTGTGATGCCAATATTAGACGTAAATTTATAGCTCATTGGTTATTATCAACAGAACGTAGATTTTTATTATGTTCTTCTTATGGCGATTGGGATATTTTTGGTTCTTTAATGAATGATAAAATCATGAAATATGGCATGTCATATAAACAAAGACTAAGCAAGATTTCATTATTAGAAATTAAGGAATCTGCCATTGAAACAGCTAATGGCATTGTAAATTATTTCTTAGCTCAAAAGATTAAATTACAGTCAAATACTGATTTGATAATTAATATCATAGGTCGAAAACCTGAATATACTTTAGAGCTTTTTAATATATTAAGTAAAGAATTAAAAATATATGATATTGCGACTATTGTATGTGCCACCAAAGATCAATTAGCGATATTAAAAGAATTTTGTAGTTACCAAATAAATATGACTAAAGTAAAGATTGATGATGAAGAAAATCCTTATAATGATGATGCTATAAAGTTCGTATGTACTTCATTCTTAGGTGAAAAGAATGATTCTTATATTTCTGTAGAGGATTTTGAATAAATGTTACTGAATAAGCAACAAATGGATGCAGTTTTATATACATATGGACCTTGTTTGGTTATAGCAGGAGCAGGTTCTGGCAAAACTCGCGTAATTACTGAAAAAATAGTACATTTAATTGCTAATTGTGGATATAAATCTTCTGAAGTTTGTGCGGTAACATTCACCAATAAAGCAGCCAAAGAAATGAAAGAAAGAATATCTTTAGAATTATCTGCGGAACAGATAAAAGGTCTAAGAGTTTCTACTTTCCATTCTTTAGGTCTTGAAATTATAAGAAATGAATTTAAAACTATAGGTTTACGTAAAGGATTTTCGTTATTTGATGAATATGATCAGCATTCTGTTATAAAAGAAATATTACAAAAATTTTCTGCAAATGACACTTCTGAAGAAATAAAAGAAAAAGTTCTAGATTGTTCTAATAAAATTTCAAAATTTAAAAATGATTTATTAACACCTGATGAAGTTTTAGCGCTGGCTAATGATGATTATACTCAGTTCTTTGGTTTGATTTACAAAGAATACCAAGAATGCTTAAATTCATATAATGCGATAGATTTTGATGATTTAATTTTTATTCCTGTAAAACTTTTTGAAAGAAACGAGATTGTTAGATCTAGATGGAGTAGAAGAATACAATATTTATTGGTTGACGAGTATCAAGATACCAATCTTTCGCAATATAAACTAATAAAATTACTTGTAAAAGAACATCAACATTTTACTGTGGTAGGTGATGACGACCAATCTATTTATTCATGGCGTGGGGCAAGACCGCAAAATATTCCGTTATTAAAGCAAGATTTTCCTAATTTAAAAGTAATAATGTTAGAACAAAATTATCGTTCTAAAGGGATTATTTTGCACTGTGCGAATGCTTTGATTAGTAATAATCAACATGAATATGAAAAAAAATTGTATTCCGAACTTGATTATGGCTCCAAAATAAGAGTTATTGAAATAGCAAAGTCAGATGAAGAGGGACGCAAGCTTGTCGCTGATATTATTTCGCATCATTATGTCAAAGGAACAAGATATCAAGATTACGCAATTTTATATCGCGGAAACTATCAATCTGTAGAAATAGAAAAAGCATTACAAGAAAGTAATATTCCATATCGTATTGTTGGTGGACAAAGTTTCTTTTCGCAAGTAGAAGTAAAAGATTTTATGTGTTACTTAAGAACTTTAGCAACCAATGACAATAGGGCTTTTTTAAGAATAATAAATATTCCTAGAAGAGAAATAGGTCCAGTTGCAATTTCTCATTTAACAGAACTTGCGGATAAATATAAATTATCTCTATTAGAAGCTTGCTTAGACTCAAGAGTTCAAAGCGAATTAAAGCCAAAAGAAGCTGAAAAATTTACTAATTTTGGTTATATGATTCAAAATATTCGTGGAGAAATATTAGCAGACACTAAAAACTCAGTGATTGCTAAATTATCTGAATTAACAGGCTACGATAAATGGTTAAAAAGTGAAGCGTCATCTGAAAAATCAGCTGAAATAAAATCTAATCATGTAGATATTCTATTAGACTGGGTTACCAAATCAATGACTGAAGATGGTTTGGATTTTGATGAAGCTGTACAAAAAATTTCACTTCGTGAATTATTAGATCGAAATGAACAAGATTTTGAGTTAGATGAAGTTCAATTGATGACTTTACATTCATCTAAAGGATTAGAGTTCCCATATGTATATATGATTGGAATGGAAGAAGGCTTATTACCTCATAAAAATAGCATTGAAAGTGGTGATATAGATGAGGAAAGAAGACTTGCATATGTTGGAATTACTAGAGCTCGTAATGAATTAACATTTTTGGTATGTAAAGAACGAAAAACAAGAATAGCAGGAAACAATCAATCAAAGCAAAAGGTAGAACCAAGTAGATTTTTGGATGAATTACCAAAAGAAGATTTAGATTGGAAAAGAATTGAAGAAGCTTCTACACAAAAGGACATTGATGAAGCTGCTAATAATGCTATGGCTGTGTTAAGAGCTTTATTTCCCAATAAATAAAAAAATAAATGGTACGAATGGAGGGACTTGAACCCTCATGTCGCAAGACACTAAGACCTGAACCTAGCGCGTCTACCAATTTCGCCACATTCGCATAATTGACTTTGCTCTCGACGGGAGTCGAACCCGTGACCACTGCCTTCGGAGGGCAATACTCTATCCAAACTGAGCTACGAGAGCACAAAAAACAGTTTCATTTTAATAAAAAAGGTTTTATGTCAAGTGAATAAAATTATACTTTGATATAAAAAAACGAGAAGATAAATCTTCTCGTTTTTATTTCTTTAGTTTAAAAATTTACATTCTTAAGCTTGATTAAGTTTTGCTTTCTCTGCTTTTGGAATGTATTTAGTAAAATATCTCATTACTAATACAAAGAATACCGGAACAAAGAATACCGCTAAAACTGTTGCAGATAACATACCGCCGATTACGCAAATACCAATTTCGTTACGACCTGCTGCACCTGCACCTGTACTTATAGCTAAAGGTAATACCCCTAATATAAATGCCATAGATGTCATTATTATTGGACGTAAACGGATATGGGCAGCTTGAACTACAGATTCTGTTAAGCCTTGTCCCTTATCATATAATTCTTTTGCGAATTCTACGATAAGAATTGCGTTCTTAGCAGATAAACCTACAGTTGTTAATAAGCCTACTTGGAAATAAACGTCATTTTCTAATGGGTCTGTCCAAGCTAATAACCAAGGGAATACTTGAGTAATATATGCAGCACCTACTGCACCAATAATACCTAATGGTACTACTAACATTACCGCAAATGGAATACTCCAACTTTCGTATAATGCAGCTAAGCATAGGAATACGAATAATAGTGATACCGCATATAAGGTACCAGCTTGAGCTCCAGCTTGCTTTTCTTGGAATGAAACACCATGCCATGATAAGCTATAGTTACCATCAAGATTATTTACAATTTCTTCCATTGCATCCATTGCTTGACCTGTTGAAATACCAGGTTGAGCTTCACCATTAAGCTGAACAGCAGGTAAACCATTAAATCTTTCAAGACGTGGAGAACCGTAAGTCCAATTTAAAGATGCAAATGAAGGGAATGGTACTAACTTACCTTGAGCATTACGAACATACCATTTATTAAAGTCTTGTTCATTCATACGCGCATAAGGTTCTGCTTGTACATATACCTTTTTGATACGATTGTTATGAATGAAGTCATCAGTATATGCAGAACCCCACGCTGTAGAAAGAGTAGTGTTGATGTCTGAAATACTTAAACTTTGTGAAATAGCTTTTTCGTAATCAAGTTGTACTTTGAGCATAGGAGTATCATCCATACCATTAGCACGAACTTTAGTTAGTATAGAGCTATATTTTTGATCAGATGTTTGCTTGATTGCTGCATTACGAGCATTCATCAAAGCTTCATGTCCAGCTGCTTCTTGGTCTTGAATATAGAGGTCAAAACCAGATGCTGTACCTAATTCAGGAATTGCAGGTAAGTTAAATGGAATAACTAGACCTTCTCTAATGCCAAGTAAAGCAGGGAAAGAACGAGCTACAATGTTTTTAACGTGTTGTCCTGCTCCTTTTCTTTCTGACCAATCCTTTAACTTAATAAAAGACATACCAGCATTTTGACCGGCACCAGCAAATGAGAAGCCTGCAATTGTCATTACAGATTCAATATTTTGAGCTTCATTCTTCTCAAAATATGTTCTCATTTTTTCAAGCACTTCATTAGTTCTTGCAATAGTGGCACCAGATGGTAACTGTACCATTACCATTAACACCCCTTGGTCTTCTTCTGGTAGGAATGAAGATGGAATTCTTACGAACATGAAAGCGATAGTTAGGCAGATACCGATATATATCACAACATATAAGAATATAGTTTTAACTACGTATCTTACGAATTTTACATATGTATCAGTAAACCATTTGAAGCTCTTATTAAATATAGCAAAGAACTTTGATAAAACTAATTTATGGAAGCCATCTGCAATCGCATCTTTTAGTTTTAAGAATAGACCAATGAGTCCACGGTAATTAGTTTCTTTATAGCCTTCTGGTTTTAAAATTGTGGCACAAAGAGCAGGTGTTAAAGTTAACGCAACAACTACAGATAATAACATTGCTGATACAATTGTAATTGAGAATTGACGATAAATAACCCCAGTTGAACCACCGAAGAATGCCATAGGAATAAATACAGCTGCTAATACTAATGCAATACCTATCAATGCACCTGTAATTTGATCCATTGATTTTCTTGTAGCTTCTAAAGCTGAGAGGTTTTCTTCGTGCATGATACGTTCTACGTTTTCAACAACCACAATGGCGTCGTCCACAAGAAGACCTATCGCAAGTACCAAGCCGAACATAGTTAATGTATTTATAGAGAAATTTAATGCAGACATAATACCAAAGGTACCTAGTAACACTACAGGTACAGCAATTGTTGGAATTAATGTTGCACGGAAATTTTGAAGGAATAAATACATAACGAAGAACACCAAGATGATTGCTTCGAATAATGTATGAACTACTTCAGAAATAGATACTTGAATGAAAGGAGTGGTATCAAATGGAATAACATAACTCATACCTTTAGGGAAGTATTGAGATAATCTATCCATTTCTTTCTTTACATTTTCTGCAGTACCTAAAGCGTTAGCACCTGTTGCCAAACGAATAGCAATACCAGAAGTTGGTTTACCATTGTAATTAGCATCAAAGTTATAATTTTCATTACCTAAGATAATTCTTGCTACATCTTTAAGTAGAACTTTTGTACCGTCTTCATTCATTCTAATTACAATGTTTTCAAACTGTTCAATGTTATTTAAACGAGTTTGACCTGAAATTGTGTATGAATAAACTTGACCTTCTACAACTGGAGCAGAACCTAAAGCACCATATGTAATCTGAGCATTTTGAGCCTTAATAGCAGCAAGAATTTCAGGAACTGTTAAGTTTACATGGTTTAGTTTATCAGGATCGATCCATATTCTCATTGCATATTGAGAACCGAATACTTGAATATCACCTACACCTTGTAATCTACTAAGTGGTTCTTGGATATTAGCAATTGCATAGTCAGAAATATCAATTTGTTTAAAATTAGGATTATCTGATACAAAACCAATAACCATTAAGAAACTGTTAGTACTTTTCTTAACATTGATACCATTTTGTTGTACCACTGTTGGTAATTGAGATTGAGCTTGTTGTAATTTGTTTTGAACCTGTACTTGAGCAATATCAGGGTTAGTACCTGGTTCAAAAGTGATTTCAATTTGTGAATTACCGTATGAATCAGATGTTGATGACATATACATATAGCCATCAAGACCAATCATATTTTGTTCAATAATTTTGGTAATAGTATCTTCTACAGTTTGAGCATTAGCACCAGGATATGTTGCACTAATTGAAACAGATGGAGGTGCAATTGTTGGATACTGTGATACTGGCAGAGTATTTACTGCAAGTAAACCAACAAGCATGATTACAATGGATATAACCCATGCAAATATTGGTCTATCTATAAAAAAACGAGCCATTTTTCAGAAAATCTCCTATTCTGCTTTTGTTTGGTCGCTAGAAGTTGTTGCTTCAATCGGACTAATTGGAGCACCTGGACCAATCTTTTGAAGATTAGAAGTAATAACTTTATCGCCAGCTTTTACGCCAGATTTGATAATGTATTTATTGCCAATTTCTCCACTAGTTTCTATAACTTTCATACCTACGCAGTATTGTACATTAGGAGGACAATTTTGGTTTTCTACTGTATATACAATAGAAGTACCATTGGTTTGACGAGTTACTGCAACTTGTGGAATAGTGATAGCGTCTTTTTGGATACCTTCTTTGATTGTCGCTTTTACGTACATTCCTGGTAATAAAATATGATTTGGATTTGCCACGTTTACGCGAACTGTAAGCATACCTGTACTTTGATCAACATTTACTTCAGAAAATTCAAGTTTGCCTTTTTCACTAAATTCTTCACCATTTTCAAAGAAAATGCTTGCTTGTTGACCATCAGAATTTGGATCAAAAGAACCATTTAGGATATTTTTCTTTAGTTGTAAATGGTCAGATACAGATTGTCCTAAATCTACATACATAGGATCTAGTTGTTGGATTGTTGCTAATTGTTGCGCTTGTCCTGTTGTTACTAAAGCGCCTTCAGTTACACTAGATCTACCAATTGTTCCTGTGATTGGAGCGTAAACCTTAGTATAGTTTAGATTTATTTGAGCTGTTTTTACAACTGCTTGAGCAACTAAAACAGATGCTTCTGCTGCTTTGAAGTTTGCTTCAGCATCATCATAATCTTGTTTACTGATGGCATTAGTTTCTACTAGCTTTTGATATCTATTATAACGAACTTTGGCAGTGTAAAGATTGGCGTTAGCTTTTGCTAATTCTGCTTTTGCACTTTGAAGTTGAGCTTCATATATAGCTGGATCTATTTGATATAACTGTTGACCTTCTTGAACAATTGATCCTTCTGTAAACATACGCTTTAAGATAACACCTGAAACCTGAGGTCTTACTTCTGCAGTTTTTACGGCTGTTGTTCTACCTGTTAAAGTAGAATATACAGGAACTTCTTCTGTTTGTGCTACAGCAAAGTCTACTGCTGAAGGTGGCATTTGTCCGCGTCCTTGTTGCGCGTCATCTCCACAAGCCATAAGCCCCATGCTCATTGTTAGGCTTGCTAAAGCAATCGTTAATTTTTTTTGCATTTATTGCTCCCAAATAAACCAACTAAATATTTAATATCGTTAAGCAATATTGTTATTGTTGATTTTTAAAATACAAATTTATTAATACATCTAAGATTATATACATACAAACACGAATGTATAAGTAAAATAATTTTAAAAATGAAAATATTTTTGTTGAAAAGTTTTATTTTTAACACTTTTCACAAAATTGTAGGTAAATGGACTAAATATTTTCTTTGTTTTTCAAAAAAAATTTTTGAAAAATATATACATACATTCATGAATGTATGATATTTTAATAATAAATTTTCAAATGTAAATGACTTCAAAGGTTGAATTATGGTTAGAAGAACTAGAGAAGATGCTCAAAAAACAAAAGAACATATACTAAATGTTGCAAAAACCTTATTTTGTGAAAATGGTTATGAAAAGACCAACTTGAGTTATATCGCTGAAAAAGCAGGAGTTACTCGAGGAGCTATTTATTGGCATTTTGAGAATAAAGATGAACTTTTTATGGAATTGTGGAAATATCTAGTTAGAAAAGAGGATAATTTTTTTGAAGAATTTATAAATCTAAAAATAGACCATGTTTCCGTTTTGAATCAATTTGAAAGTTGGTTAAGTTCTTTTAAAAACAATTTTAATAATGAGGAAAACGTTGTTTTTTTCAAAATTTTGGATAGTTTAACCAAAACCAACAATGCATCAGAGAGAGTAAAACAGTTAATTTTAGAGGAAAGTAATTCATTTATTGAGAAAATTAAGATGTTTATCCAGATTGCTAAGAACAATGGTGAACTTCCAATAGATTTAGACGTTGAACTTGCTGGAAACTATGTGTTTTCCGTAATTCACGGTTATTTTCATTCTTATATCTATGGATTAACCAAAGATGTAGGGAAGTGTTGGGATAAGATAGTAAAGCTTGTTATGAGTAATTTAAATTCAGATTATTTTTCTAATTAAATATTACAAGTGTTACATAGTTTTTTTTTATGATGAGTAAAAAAAATATTTTGATGTTTAGTTAAAAGTTGAGAATTTTTTTTGTTATATTTATAATGCATTGCAGTAAGGTTTGGAAAAACCTGTCTATTAAATAAAAATTAATATTACAGTAAGAAGAGATATTATGAAAAAGTCTTTATTAACAGTTGCTTTAACAAGTGCAATCGTTTTAGCTAATACAACTTTTGCTGCAGAAGCAGAAACTGCTTATGTTGGTTTAAAAGCTGGTTGGTCTCACGTTGAATCTCACTCAGGCCGTAATTTAGGTACAGTTCATTTAGTAAAGAGAAACAATTGGTCATACGGTGGTTATGTTGGTTATAACTTCTTCTCTTTCTTAGGTGCTGAATTAGGCTATGGCTACTATGGTAAGTTCAAGAACTCAGGTGTTTACAATGGTCAAAAGGCTAGACACTTCTCTGTTCACGGTGCTTCACTTGCTTTAATCCCATCTATTCAATTAAATGACACTGATGACATCTTCTTCAAGTTAGGTGCAATTATGCCTAACGTTCATGACAAGAAGCGTGATAGCACTGCAACTAAGACTTCTCCATTACTTGGTGTAGGTACTCGTGTTGCATTTGGTGATTTCCGTGTTCGTTTAGAATACGAATTTGCTCATAAGATCGCTAAGGCTTCTAAGTTTGGTTATGCTCCAGACTTACACAACTTCTCAGTTGGTCTTGAATATGTATTCGGTGGTGCTGAACCTGCTCCAGTTGTAGAACCAGCTCCTGTAGTTGTAGAACCACAAACTGTAGTTGTTAACAAGCAAATTACTTTAAATTCAACTGCATTATTTGATTTCGGTAAGGCTACTTTATCTCCTGCAGGTAAGGAAAGCGTTGCTAACGTTTCTAACGAAATCAACTCTAACAACTTAAAAGACGTTAAGATCGTAGTTGAAGGTCACACTGACCGTATCGGTTCTGCTAAGTACAATCAACAATTATCTGAAAAGCGTGCTCAAGCAGTTGCTAATGCATTCGTTGAAAATGGTGTTGCACCAGATTCAGTTTCAGCAGTAGGTTACGGTAAGACTAAGCCTGTTACTGGTTCAGAATGTGACAATATCAAGGCTAAGAAGAAGTTAGTTGAATGTTTAGCTCCAGATCGTCGTGTAGAAGTTAAATTCGAAGGCGTTAAAGAAGTTACTGAAACTAAGTAATTTTAGTCTAGATAATAGTACAAAATAAAAAGAAAAGGGCTAACATATAGATGTTGGCTCTTTTTTTATTTAGGAGAAAATTGTTTATGCCATATATAATGAAAGCAACATATGACAAAGTAAGGGCAATTATTTTTAATTGGCCATGTAAATCGAAATTAAATAGTGAACAATCATTGGTAGATTTACAAAAAGAGTTTGCTAAATTATGTATGTCAGCCTCAATGACTGTTCCTGTATTTGTTTTGGTTCCCAAAGAAGATTATGAACGTGCAAATTTTATAATTCCGCACCATGTAAATCTAATTCCGTTTGATAAAGATCTTAAAAGTAAAAATATAAATGATTTTGCACCATTGATAGTTAGAAATTCTTTAACTCAAGAATTGTGTTTATTATTGAATGATAGTCAACAAGATAAAGATTATGGTTCACAATTGTTATCAACATTTTTAAGTAATCAATATTCTGCAAAGATTCAAAATATAGATTTTAATTTATCTAATGATGATTTTATTTTAGATAACAAAGGTTTATTTATAGGATTAAAACATAAGATATTAAATAATAATTCTCATTTGACTCAAGATGCTTTAGAAGGGCAAATAAAGCAATATTTAGGGGTATCCAAATTTATTTGGATAGATATGCCTAAAATTATAAATTTACGTTCTATTTGTGATTTTATTGCTGATAACTGTATTTTATTGTTACATAAAAGTCATTCTATCAAAGATATCGTTAATTTATTAGAAACATCATGTAATGTTAATAATGAACCTATTGAAATTGTGGATATTGTTAATGAGATTTTTAATGAAAATTTATCATTTTTGCAATTGAATGAAAATGTATTGATAAACCTAAAAGGTGGCATAGAAGATAATGAAACCTTAATGGTTTTGCAACAGAAATTTGCTGAAAAGAATATTATAGGTGTTGATAGTATATTCTTAGATGATGAAAAAAATAATTTGCAAGAATGGGGCTTAAAAATTCATTAAAAAATATGCAAGTTTTGTAAACTTGCATATTTCTATTTTTACGAAGATTTAAATAATATCTACTTCAGATTCGTTATCTTCTTCATTTAAGAATCTGATATTGAATTTAAGCATTTCTTCTACTTGTTTAATTATCTTTGGGGATACTATTACCACAATTTCTGTAAATGGTTTTTCGGTATCCCATTCTGCTTGGTTAGTAATAGGGTAACATTCACCACAAACCCCATGAATAATGAATGGATATCCTTCACCAAAATCAAAGATACCTTTCATTCTTAAGATTGCAGTGCCAAATTGTTGATTAATTAAATCAAAAGCTCTAATAACACTAATTCTATTTAAAGGTTTATCATAATGTAAACTTACAGTTTCATAATTTGAGTGAGTTTTAAAAGTCTTTGATGCAAGATTGGTGATTTTAGTTGGTGCAAAATTAGATGCTAATTTGATTTCGCCTCTCTTACTATTAATCCATTTTAAAACTGTGGATAAGTCTTTTGGAGTGTCAAACACATCATAGTTTAAGAAAGCTTCGAAAGGTGTTTCGGTATTGCTTGCTGTGTAAAGTACAGCTTCAGGATTTAAAGTATGAGCTGTTGCAAGTAATTCTTCTTTAGCTTCTTCTGAAATTCTATCAGTTTTGCTAAGAATAATTCTATCTGCCATACCAATCTGTTTTACAGCTTCATAATTCTTTGATAATTCTTCTTTGCCGTTTACACCGTCAAGAACTGTAATAGTCCCTGCAAAACTATAAGCATATTCAATATCTAAATTATTAAATAATAAATTAATTACTGGAGCAGGATCGGCAATACCTGTAGTTTCAATAATAACTCTAGAAGTATTTAATTCACCTTGAGCATTAAGTTCGCTTAAGTATAGTAATACGTTTTGTAAACCATCTTGTAAGCTACAACAAATGCATCCTGAATCTAATAGTACTACAGGATTATCTGTACTAATTAACTTTTGATCAATACCAATTTCACCAACTTCATTGATTATTAATGCAGTGCCCTTCATTCGTGGATCATTAATAATTTTGTTTAAAATTGTAGTTTTACCACTACCTAAGAAGCCTGTTAATAATTGAATTGGTATCTGTTTTAAAATGTTATCTTCTGTATCTGACATATTTTTTCCTTTTTATTTATTTTTTGTGGTCCTGTTTGTTTTTGTCTTTGTCTACTTCATTATCATAAACAGGAGGTTGATAAAATTGACTGTAATCAAATTCATCATCATCTTCTTCGTCATCTTCGGTTAAAGGTTTTCCATCTTCATCAATTGGAAAACCATCTTCATTAAATATAACGTTATTTTCCCAATATCCGTTTTCATCTTCATATCTGAAACTATCGCCGAATTCACCTCTCGCAGTTTCATCTATTTCTTCTTCTAAATCAATGTCTTCATCATCATAATCTTGATTATGAGTATATAAACCTTTATTTCGTAAGTTTTTTATTTTTGATTGAACGGTCATTTAGAGCACCATTAGTTGTTTTTACTAAGTCTTTTTCTGATAGTGTTTTGGATAAATG
>GL995195.1:65634-104221 GCA_000222855.1 Succinivibrionaceae bacterium WG-1
ATAGCAATTAGGTATACATATATCTTGAATTATTGCACCTTCATTTTCATATTTTTTTATAAATTCTTCAACAGCTGACGGTTTAATAATATTGTCATTTTCTCCATAAATAACAACAGTTGGTATATCTAAATTTATATTGTTGTTTTTAATTTCTTTTATGGCTTTTAGCATTGCAAGAACCCAACTAGCACTAGGGGTGCCACTTCTACATTGTGGATATTTATTATATAACTCAAAATATGCATTATGTTTATTTTCATCATGAGTATTAGCATTTACTCCAAATACTCTAGGTTTAAAAATAGCTTCTTCTTTTTTTATTGGGTTAGCTAATTTTTTAGTTACTTTATTAATAACATACTTAAATTTTGCAAAATATTTTGTTAAATAATAATTATGTTCAAGTTTTGGTTCTAGTAGTGGGGAAATTAAGATTTGTCCACAGATACTTTCTGTTTTCTTCTTTTTTAATAAGTATAAAAGAGTGATAGCCGCACCCATTGAAATAGCCATAATAAAAATAGGAAAACCTTTAGGAAGTTGTCCAATTACTTTTTCTAAATCATTAACATAGGTATCAAAACTATCAATATGACACACTTCTTTTTTAGGGTATGGTCTTTCATTAAAACCCTGATATCTATGGTCATAAACATAGACATCACAGTTATTGTTCATTAATTCTAAATATGTTTCATCATATTTTAAATATAATTCATTACGTCCTTGCACTACAAGTACAACACATTTGGTTTGGGTACTTTTATAGTGAATTCCATGTAAGATATTACCATTTGCCCCATAGAAATTATATGTTTCGCTTGTAAGATTCTTTTTGGGCATTTTTAAGCTTTTTTCCTTGCAACTTTTATTACATTAGGGATTGCTTTTATTTTTCTGATAATATCTGCTAAATGAATGCGGTCTCTTACTGTTACGATTAAGTTAATCATATATATTTGACCTTCTCTTTCTTCAGAGCTTATACCTTCAATATTAGCTCCTGCAACAGATACGGCATTACTTATTTCACCTAAAATACCTTGATGATTTTTTATTTCTATTCTAAGAGCAGCATCAAATACACAGTTGCATGCATTGCTCAAATCCCATGATACGTTTAAGAATTTGGCTGACTTTGTGGATAACTCTTTAATATTCAAACAATTTTGATTGTGAATAACAAGACCTTTTCCAGGATTTATATGAGCTATGATAGGATCTCCAGGAATTGGGTGACAGCAATTAGCGTACACATAACTTAAACCACCTGTGCCATTTATTGCACTAGGGGTTATTGTGGCATGAGGAACTGTCCCGATAGGGGTATCCATATTTTCTCTATTTAATAACTTGTTGGCAGCTATTACTGTGTAGATATTACCAAGAGCTATATCAGTATATAATTCATCAAGATTTTTCTTACCAAATTCACTGAGTACATGTCTGATGTGTTCTGCTGGCAAATCTTCAATTCTGATATTACCGATAGCATTCTTTAGAAGTCTTTTACCAAGTAATTGACATTCTTCAATTCTTAAGCTCTTAAGATATTGTCTTATCTTACTTCTTGCTTTGGATGTAACCACACTATTTAGCCACATTGCATTTGGTTTAGCTAAAGGAGATGTTAATATTTCCACACTTTGACCTGATGCTAAAGGTCTATTGAGAGGGAAAGGATGGTGGTCTACTCGGGCTCCTATACATCTTTGACCAATATCAGAGTGAATAGCATAAGCAAAATCTACAGGAGTTGCCCCAATAGGCAATTCAAATATTTTACCTTCTGGTGTGAATACATATATTTCTTCAGGGAATAAATCAGATTTAACACTTTCGATAAATTCGAAAGAGTTTCCGGCACTTTGCTGTAATTCTAAAAGATTCTTTAACCATCTTTGAGCATGAATTTGAGCTGTTGAATTTACAGATTCTGAGCCTTTTTCTTTATAATACCAATGAGCAGCTACACCTTGATCTGCCATTTGATCCATATATTCAGTTCTGATTTGAATTTCAATTGGTACACCATGAGGTCCAATAAGTGAAGTATGTAATGATTGGTAACCATTAATTTTAGGGATTGCAATATAGTCTTTGAAGGCTCCTGGTCTTGGTTTAAAAAGATTATGCATATGACCTAAAACACGGTAACAGTTATCAACATTTTCAACAATTACTCTAAAACCATAAACGTCCATAATTTCATGAAATTGACATTCTTTATGAACCATTTTTAGATATATGGAATAGAGTTGTTTTTCACGACCTAGAACTCTGCTTTTGATATCTGTTTCTGATAATCTTCCTTTGATATCTTCAAGAATTGAATTAATGATTTCGTTTCTATTATTTCTAGCTTTTTTTACTGCTTCCTTTAGAACTCTATAGCGCATGGGATACATGGCTTTAAAACCTAAATCTTGAAGTTCTTTTTTTACACTATAGATACCTAGTCGATTAGCAATTGGCGCAAAAATTTCTAAAGTCTCACGGGCAATTCTGCGTCTTTTATCAGGTCTTAAAGCATCAATTGTACGCATATTATGAGTTCTATCTGCTAGTTTTATCAATATTACTCTGATATCACTAGTCATAGCCATAATCATTTTACGGAAATTTTCAGCTTGGGCTTCTTTATGATCTCTAAATTGAAGTTTATCTAGTTTGGTAACCCCATTTACAAGATTGGTAATTGTTGGTCCAAATAATTGTTCTAGCTGTTCTTGATTGATAGGTGTATCTTCAACTACATCATGTAGTAATGCAGCCATAATTGTTTCAGTATCCATATGCATATCTGCAAGGATAGTGGCTACAGCTACAGGGTGAGTAATATAAGGCTCTCCACTAGATCTTGTTTGACCTTCGTGGGCATTACGGGCTGTAACAAAAGCTTGTGCTATTCTATCTACTTGTTCTGTTGTTAAATATGATAGTAATTTGTTTTTTAAATCTTCAAATAAATACAAGATATCACCTGAATCGTATATATCATTAGAAATTATAAGTAAATTATAACACTTCACTTATGAAATAATAATGAAAATATATATAAATCGTTAAGTTTTAAGAATTTATTTCAAAGCTTTAAAAGTTAAATGTTCTGTTAAGAAAACAAAAAAAGGAAACCTTAGGTTTCCTTTTTTATTGTTAATCAAATTTTTGATAAAAATTAATCGAATAAAGCAACATTATCAATAGCAGGAAGTTCTGCAATTTCTTTATAATCGTCAGACTTTCTCAATTTGCCTTTTTGATCTTGTTTATCCATGAATTCTTCAGAAATAAGACCTTCTTCGATTTCACGAAGTGCAATTACTGTTGGTTTATCATTTTCTATTTCAACAAGTGGATCACAATCATTTACAGAGATTTGACGAGCTCTACGTGCCGCCATAATTACTAAATCAAAACGATTTCCAACCTGCTTAACTGCATCTTCAACTGTAACTCGAGCCATTATTGTTTCCTAGGAAAAGATATAAATTTTATAAAATAATCACGACATTATACAAAAAAAATAAGCTATTTCTACAAATAATAAATATTCTATTTTATTTACTATCTTCTTGGTAGCCATTTAGTAAATCATGTAAAACATTTTGATATTTATCTTCTTGGTAATTCTTGGTATGACGATACGATGTTATGATACTCCAAAAGGCATCTAAACTTTCTTCAAAAATATCATTAAGAATTACATAATCGTATTCTTTATAATGACTTATTTCGCGTTGCGCTTTTTGCATGCGACTTTTTATCACTTCTTGGGAGTCTTGACCTCTCGCATTTAAACGACGTTCTAATTCTTCTAAACTAGGAGGTAAGATAAATATTGACTTAGCACTTGGTTCTAATTTTCTTAACTGTTGCGCACCTTGCCAATCTATATCTAATAATACGTCCTGACCTTTGTTTAAGGCTTCTTGAACTAATTCTTTTGAGGTGCCATAGAATTTATCAAATACTTGAGCCCATTCATAGAAAGCATTTCTATCAATTAATTTTTGAAATTCATCTTTTGAAACAAAATGATAGTGGACGCCATTTTCTTCACCAGGTCTCATCGGTCTAGTAGTATGAGAGATAGAGAGATAAAGAGATTTATCTTGATTATGTTTTTCAAGTAATGCTTGAATTAGTGATGATTTTCCTGCTCCACTAGGAGAAGATACAATGAATAAGGTTCCTTTCATTTATTTTAATCCTTTAAAATTTCTCCAAGCTGCTTCATCAAATTCAGGTTGATATTCTTCATCTTCTGTTGATTCTGTGATGCTTGGATCTATTCCGTTTTCTTCTTGGTATTTCTTAAATGCTTGATCTACTTTTTCTGAGTTTGTTTCATGAAGGTCTTCAAATAAAGAACTTAATATTTCTTTAGTTTCTATAACCCCTAAATTACTTAAACTAGAAAATGGAATAATATCGAATCGTCCCCCAAATTCTGTCATTTGAACTTTTACATCTTGGAAAGCTTTTTGACGGGCGTTTCTTGATAGTTTATCTGCTTTTGTTAAAAGAATTAGAATTTGTAAGTTTGCCATAACAGCCCAAGTAATAACTTGTCTGTCTAAGTCTTTCAAAGGATGTCTAATATCCATTAGAACAATAATTGCTTTTAATGAAGCTCTTTTTTGAAGGTATTCTGTTAATGATTTTTGCCATTTATTTTTTACAGCTAGAGGAACATCTGCAAAACCATATCCTGGTAAATCAACAATTCTTTTGTTAGGTTCTATTTCAAATAGATTTATAAGTTGAGTTCTACCTGGAGTCTTACTTGTTTTGGCTAATCTTTTTTGATTGGTAATGGTATTTAGTGCAGTTGATTTTCCTGCATTAGAACGACCAACAAACGCAATTTCTATACCTTCGTCAGAAGGTAACTTAGAAATATCTGGTGCACTTGTTATAAAATGGGTTTTCGCAAAATTTATCATATATTTTTTGTTATCTTCTGTATTACTAAAATATTTATGAATAATAAAAAACATATTCTTGTAAACGATACGTTTACAAGAATTCTTTACATTATATCAATTTTTTAGTGCTTCGTTAGTTTTATTAGATTCCTAATTCTGCTAATAAATCTGCAGCTTCATCTTTTTCACTCTTTGTTGGTTCTGGATTTTGCGCTGGAACTGATTTATTTGTAGGCTTGTAATCTTCTAAGATTTGGTCAGGATTTACATTTTCTCTTGGTTCAAAAGAATCCATTTGCAAGAAATGAGTATTATCCATAGCTAATTCCATATAAAACATATTATTGTTTTGAGTATGGAAAGATACGCGATGTGCTTTAGGTTTATCTAGATTGGCATTAATACTAATTTTTACCATTTTGTTTAGAGTTAACATTTTGGGTTGACTCTGAGTGATATAAGTATGTAAATCACGACTTACTTTAGATGTAAAATCACCTAAAATTTGGTTCATAAGTTCGCCCATAACGTTGCCAACTTCATCAGATGTATATGACTTGGCAAGTTCTTCAGGAGGAATACCCATATTTGTTAAATAACCAGTATAAACTTCCATAGCTGCATCTGCTGAGAAATTTATAATTACTAAACCAGAGAAAGCTCCGTCAAATAACACAAATGTACCAATATCAGGTTTTAAGCAAGTTTTCGATATTCTTTGAACCATGGGAGAGAATGTAATAGTACTATGAGTTACTTCTGATAATACTGCACTTACAGAATGGCACAAAGATAGAAGAAAATCTTGTGTAGAAAATGTGTTATTTTGTGTAGGTTGTATTAGTTGATCTTTATTTTTGTTTTTTTCATTTTTATCGTAGGTTTCCTCTATTATCTCTTCAATAATAATTACATTCTAATATAATTAAATTTTAAAACTAATTTAGTAATTAAAAATTGAGAGCAATGCACAATAAAAATAATTAAAGTTATACCTAGTATGTATTATTCCTTAGGTCGGTATTTTAAAAATTCTTTTAAATAGTAGAATTCGTAAGGAGTTATAGCAAGAACACCACTAATAATGATTATTGCCATATACTCATCCGGAATTTCAGGAATTCCAAAGAAGTGACAACCTATAGCTAGAATCATTTCAATGATTCCAATTGTAAATAATATTTTGGCCCAAATTGGCGCGTGAAAGATAATTTTCATAATTAATATATTTTTCTTTTGTAATAATATGAAAAAAAATAAGACAAAATAAAAAGGTCTTATAACTAAATATAATGTTAGTAATTATATAATAGTAAAAGACCTTTGTTTTTATTTGTTTATAAATTTGTTAGATCAAGATTTTTTAATTTTCTTGTGAGTGTGTTTCTGCCCCATCCTAACAATTTGGCAGCTTCTTGTTTATGCCCATGAGTAAATTCAAGAGCTGTGGATAACAATATTTTTTCAAATTCTGGTATGGCTTCTGCTAAAAGGTCTGTATTTCCTTGTTTCAAATGTTCTTGAACCCATACTTTTAATAAGCTTTGCCAAGTATTATTTACATCAGATACCTGTTCATAACTATTGTTATTTGTTATTTCATATTCTTTGAATTCAACATTTGAGGAGGTGTTAGATTCTTGTGAATATGTATTTTCTTGGTCTTCTGATATAACTGTTGTTTGTGAATTTGGTTGTAATTCAGGAGGTAAATCTTGAATTGTTGCTTCCTGACCTGGCGCCATAACTGTTAACCATCTGCAAGTATTTTCTAATTGGCGTACATTTCCTGGCCATGGTAATGTGCAAAGATATTTTTCTAATTCAGGATTTAGTTTCTTGGGTTCCACATTTAATTCTTTGGCTGCATTTTGACAAAATCTTTGAGCCAACATCACAATATCTTCACGTCTTTCATTTAATGGAGGAAGATGGATTCTTATTACGTTTAAACGATAAAATAAATCTTCTCTAAATTTTCCTTCTTGAACCAATTTTTCTAGATTTTGGTGCGTAGCTGCAATGATTCTTACATCAACAGAAATAGACTGATGTCCCCCGACTCTGTAAAATTCATTGTTAGCTAAAACTCTTAAAAGTCTAGTTTGAACATCTAAAGGCATATCACCAATTTCATCTAAAAATAAAGTTCCTCCATTTGCTTGTTCAAATCTGCCTTGACGGCTGTTATTTGCCCCTGTAAAAGCACCTTTTTCGTGACCAAATAATTCTGATTCAATGAGTTCTTTAGGAATTGCAGCCATATTGAGTGCAATAAAAGGCTTGTTAGCACGAACACTATGTTTGTGTAGTGCATGAGCTACCAATTCTTTACCAGTTCCGGATTGACCATTTATAAGAACGCTTATAGATGAACGAGAAAGTCTACCAATTGCTTTAAAAACCTCCTGCATAGAAGGAGATTCTCCAATTATGTCAGATTGGTTATCAAAAGTAATATTGTTAATATCTTTATCTATATTTTCTTTTAATTGTTTTTCTGCTTTTTTTACTATGTTTATAGCTTCATCTATATCAAAAGGTTTAGGAAGATATTCAAAAGAACCTTGTTGATATGAACTTACAGCACTATTTAAATCACTATGAGCTGTAGTTATGATTATTGGAATATTAGGATGAGTTTTATGAATGATTTTTAACATCTGTAAACCATCTATTCCAGGCATTCTAATATCTGAAATTATGATTTCAGGAGCATTAGTTTTGATGGCTTCTAATACAGATTCTGCATCTTCAAAAGTTTGAGTTCTGAATCCTTCTTGTGCTAATGCTTTATCTAGAACGAAACGAATTGAGCTATCATCATCAACAATCCAAACATTTGTAGACATGTTTTACTCCTTTAAAGGTAGAATAATAGAAAATACAGTATGATTCTTTTCAGAAGTGCATTCTATTTTCCCGTTGTGTTGATCAATAATATTTTGAGCAATTGATAAACCAAGACCAATTCCTCCTGTTCTTCTTGAAACCATAGGATAAAAAACAGTATCAAGTATTTCTGGAGGTATTCCTGGGCCGTTATCTATGATTTGAATTACTACCGCAACCTTAACTCTGTGACCATTGATTGTAGTTTGCATTCTTGATCTTGTTCTGATAGTAATAATACCAGGTTGGCAATTATGTTCTTTTAATACTTGTGCTGCATTGCATGTGATATTTAATATTGCCTGTTCTATTTGTTCGGATGATAGTAAAAGTTCAGGAATTGAAGGATCATAATCTCTGATAATATTAATGTTAGAAGGTAGATCCATTGTTACTAATTTGCGAACTTTTTCTATAATGTAATGAATATTACAATATGTTCTTGGTAATGCTTTTTGAGGGCCTAGTAATCTATCAACTAAAGCTTTTAATCTATCAGCTTGTTCTATAATAACTGTAGTATATTCTTTTACTTCTTCATGGCTATTTTTGAATAGACGTTCTAGTAACTGTGCCGCTCCTCTTAATCCTCCTAAAGGATTTTTGATTTCATGGGCAAGATTTCTTACTAATTGTTGAGCTGCTATTTGTTGAGCATGTTGCAAACTTTCTTGGTTTAATTTTTTTTGTTGATCGTTCTTTCTTATTTCTAGCAAGATATAAGATTTTTCTTGAATTATAGCAGGTGTTACTATTACTTCACCTTCTATGGCACAACCTTCCGCAACAAATGTAACTTCGTAATCTGTATAGCCAAGATCTTTGCTACGAGAATGTTTGATTCGTTCTAAATCAAGGGAGATAACTTCGAAGGCTTGAGTAAGAGTTTTGCCGATAAATTTACGGGCACTTATATTAAAAAGCTGTTCTGCTGCATTATTAGCATAATGAATGACAAGAGAGGTATCTATAAAAAAAATTGCTGTTGCAATATTTTCAAGTATTTCATTTGCATTGTTATCATTAGTCATTTACTTTGCCTTTGTGGTGCAAAGCCCTATAATGGTGCAACAAAGCACCATTATAGGGCTAATCACAAAAAAGTAAGACCTATTTGTGATTTTTTGCGTGCGGATTATGTGGGTTTAGGATTGAATTTCTCAAAACATTAAATTTTATTGGAGATGATGCAATTATTTTGCCATTTTTATTGATCATTTTGGCAGTCATAATATGTTCACCAGCAGGTACTGCTCGTAAAGAAACTCTATTTGAATTAAATGTTGAACCAAATAATGAATTATCTAGAAATATTTTTATAGAATAATCATTTCTAGGGATAGGATTTATATTTAAAGTAACATTTATAGTGCCATCGTTAGCTCTAATTGTTTCACCATTAGATGGAGATAAAATACCTATTGAATAATTAATATCAGCTTGAGAATTTGCATTAATAGAAACTGCTTGAGGAGTATATTTGGATGTATTGTAATTTACTTTAGGTTTAGCTCCTGTGCCATTTAAAGAACCTGTTCCTGATACGTTTAATGTTTCTGCTTTTTTACTTTTGGCGATTTTTTATCATCTCCGTAGTGGGTAATACCATCTTCATCAACCCATTTATAAACGCTGTCAGCATACGCATAGCTCATGCAAGCCATAATAGAAATTGTTGCTGCTGAAATTATTTTTAAAAGAGATTTATTCATTTTGCACCTTCATTATTGTGAATATGAATTTTGGATATAATGACGTTTTTTACATTATTTTGAATGTTATTAAAACTATTTATGTATTGTTACTTTCTACGGAAGTTACCTTATAAATTTAACATATTTTTTTATATTTTATCGATATTTCATAATAAAAACTTATTTTTGATGAGTTTTACAATTTTCATCGTTTTTTTTTGATAATGATACATTCAACAAGATTTATCAAATATAAAAAATTCTGAATAAAAATGAGATGAATATAAAAATAAAAAGCAGTCAAAATTACTTTTGACTGCTTTCTTGTTTTAGTTATTTATTTATAAAAATATCTTATAAAGAATAATATAATTCGAATTCTGCAGGATGTGGAGTCATGCGAACTTTATCCACTTCTTTTTGCTTCAATTCAATGAATGCATCAATATATTCCTTAGAGAATACGCCACCAGCTAATAAGAATTCATTATCAGCCTTTAATGATGCTAGAGCTTCTTCAAGAGAACCACAAACTTGTGGAATTAAAGCTTCTTCTTCTGGTGGTAAATCGTATAGGTTCTTATCCATAGCTTCACCTGGATCAATGTGATTTAAGATACCATCGATACCAGCTAAAAGCATTGCAGAGAATGCTAAGTATGGGTTTGCTGTACAATCTGGGAATCTAACTTCAATTCTTACAGCCTTTGGAGAAGATACTGCAGGAATACGAATAGAAGCAGAACGGTTCTTAGCTGAGTAAGCTAACATTACAGGAGCTTCGTAGCCAGGAACTAAACGCTTGTATGAGTTTGTTGATGGGTTTGTGAAAGCATTTAATGCTTTAGCATGCTTCTTTATACCACCAATGTACCATAAAGCTAATTGAGAAAGACCACCGTATAAGTCGCCAGAGAATAAATTCTTACCATCTTTACCTAAAGATTGGTGTACGTGCATACCTGAACCATTATCACCCATGATTGGTTTTGGCATGAATGTTACTGTCTTACCGTGTTGATCTGCAACATTCCATAATACATACTTTTCAAGAATAACTTCATCAGCTTTCTTTGTTAAAGTATTGAACTTAGTAGCAATTTCGTTTTGACCGCAAGTTGCAACTTCGTGGTGATGAGCTTCGATTTCCATGCCTAATTCTTCAAGAACAGTACACATAGCTGAACGTAAATCTTGAGAAGAATCTACTGGAGGAACTGGGAAGTAACCGCCTTTAACTGCTGGACGGTGACCCATGTTACCATCTTCGTATTCTGTAGAGCTATTCCAAGCTGCTTCAACGTCGTCAATTTCAACCATTGAGCCTTTCATTTGGCAACCAAAACGTACGTCATCAAAAATGAAGAATTCTGGTTCTGGTCCAAATAATGCGTAGTCAGCAATACCAGTTGATTTTAAGTATGCTTCTGCTCTTTTTGCAATAGAACGAGGGTCTCTGTCATATCCTTGCATTGTTGAACTTTCTAAAATATCACAACGAATCATTACTGTAGGATAAGCATAGAAAGGGTCTAATTTTGCAGTTTCAGGATCTGGCATAAGAATCATGTCAGAATCGTTAATACCTTTCCAACCTGCGATTGATGAACCGTCGAACATTTTACCATCAGTAAAGAAGTCTTCATCTATACATGAAACAGGGATAGAAATGTGTTGTTCTTTACCTTTTGTATCAGTAAAACGAAGGTCCACAAACTTGGCTTCGCTTTCCTTGATTAGATCCATTACATTCTGTATTGACATATTAAAAAATCCTCCGAAGGATGTATCAAATAAAATTATTCGTCTGCTGGATTAACAAATGCGATTTTTATGCCAACAAAATTATTTATTTATTGCTCCATTTTGGGTTGTTTATGAGATTTTTTTCAAAATATGCATACATTTGGAGCACTAATTTTGTGCAAATAATATTTTTGTTTAAAAATAGTGCAAGTATACTGTACATACTTTTCTTTTTCTACACTGAAAGCTACAAATAGTAAAAATTATTTTATTTATGAGTGATTTTGTATATTTTTTGGCTCGATATGGAATTTGTTATGTGGAACTTTTACGAAAATGTAACTGTTTAAATTTTACTCAATTATAAAAAATTAATAATTATTATATTTTTTTAAAATGTGCTATGAAGATCACATGTAAAAATGTAAAATATGCACGTCATTTTTTTTATAGGGGTTTTTCATGTTAGAGAATCTACGTAACATTGCCATTATTGCTCACGTTGACCATGGCAAAACAACTTTAGTTGATAAATTATTACGCCAATCAGGTACATTAGATCGTTCTACCGCAGGTGAAGAACGTGTAATGGACTCTAATGATATAGAAAAAGAACGTGGTATTACAATATTAGCAAAAAATACAGCTATTCAATGGAATGGCTATCGTATTAATATCGTAGATACTCCAGGCCACGCTGACTTTGGTGGTGAAGTTGAACGTGTTATGAGTATGGTGGATTCTGTATTACTTTTAGTTGATGCAGTAGATGGTCCAATGCCACAAACTCGTTTCGTTACTCAAAAAGCTTTTAAACAAGGCTTAAAGCCAATTGTTGTAATTAACAAAATAGACCGCCCAGGTGCAAGACCAAATTGGGTTATCGATCAAGTGTTTGACTTATTTGATAACTTAGGTGCAACAGATGAACAATTAGATTTCCCAATCATCTATACATCAGCTTTAAATGGTTATGCTACTTTAGATCCTGATACTCCTACAGATAATATGAATGCTTTATTTGAAGCGATCATTAAATATGTAGAACCTCCAAAGGCAGATCCTGATGGCGATTTCCAAATGCAAATTTCGCAATTGGATTACTCTTCTTATGTTGGCGTTATTGGTGTTGGTCGTATAACTCGCGGTAGTGTTAAGACTAATATGCCTGTTACTATTGTTAGTCCAGATGGTTCTACTCGTAATGGTAAGGTTGGCCAAGTATTAGGTTATTTAGGTTTAAATCGTTCAGAAGTTGCAGAAGCAAAAGCTGGTGACATTGTTGCAATAACAGGTTTAGGCGAATTAAAGATTTCTGATACAGTATGCGCAAGTTCTAATGTTGAGGCTTTACCTCCATTAACAGTTGACGAACCTACTGTAACTATGACTTTCCAAGTTAATACTTCTCCATTTGCTGGTAAAGAAGGTAAATTCATCACTTCTCGTAATATCTTAGAAAGATTACAAAGTGAATTAACTCATAATGTAGCTTTAAGAGTTGAACCTACTAATGATCCTGATAAATTCAAAGTTTCAGGAAGAGGTGAATTACATCTTTCTATCCTTATTGAAAATATGAGACGTGAAGGTTATGAATTAGCAGTTTCTCGTCCAGAAGTTATTGTAAAAGTTGTTGATGGTCAAAAGTTAGAACCTATGGAAAATCTAACAATTGATATTGAAGAACAACACCAAGGTTCTGTAATGGAACAATTAGGTACAAGAAAGGCTGAACTAAAAGATATGGTTCCAGATGGCAAGGGTCGTGTAAGAATCGACTATATCATTCCTTCTCGTGGCTTAATTGGTTTCCAAACAGAATTTATGACATTAACATCTGGTACAGGTTTAATGTATCATACATTCGATAGTTATGGTGAATGGAAGGGCGGTGTTATTGGCCAACGTAAGAATGGTGTAATGATTTCAAATTCTACAGGTAAGGCTTTAGGATACGCAATTTGGTATCTTCAAGATAGAGGTAGAATGTTTATTGAACATGCTCAAGAAATTTACGAAGGTCAAATCGTTGGTATTCATAACAGAGATAACGATTTAACAGTAAATGCTTTACGTGCTAAGAAACTTACCAACGTACGTGCTTCTGGTACAGACGAAGCTATTGTTTTAGTTCCTGCTATTAAGTTCTCTCTTGAACAAGCTCTAGAATTTATTAACAACGACGAATTAGTTGAAGTTACTCCAAAGAGCATTCGTTTAAGAAAGAAACTTTTAACAGAACTTGAACGTGTGAGAGCATTCCGTGAAGTTGGTGGTTTAAGAGATCAAGAAGCTTAATTCTACTCTTACAACATAATCACATAATTATGAAAAACAGGCTTAGACGAAAATCTAAGCCTGTTTTTTTGTATAGATTGTAAACTTTTGTTTAATTGATATGATGATTTTAGGAATCAGAAGCTTTTGATTGATTTTCTATAGCTTCATTGTTATTTTCTTTTGCTTTTTTATAGCAATCTAAACATGCAGATATTTCTGCCCCTAAAAGTACAATATACCAATTAACGTAAGTCCAAACCATGAGAACAGGAAGGGCGGCAACAGCTCCGTAAATAACAGCATAGTTCGAGAAATTTGTAATATAAAAAGTAAAAGCTCTTCTTAATATTTCTTGTAATAATGCTGCCACAAAAGCGCCTACTATAGCATGCTTAAAATTAACTTTAGTGGTTGGTACGCACATATAAACAATGAAAAGGATTATAAATATAAAACCCATTGGCAAGATATTGAATAATATCTCTGTTATAGAACTAAAATGACTATTAACTATTTTGGCAGCAGCCATAGATGAAGTTATTGCAATACTTGCACCTAAGAGTATAGGACCTAGGGTTAATACAGTCCAATAAATTGAAAAAGTTGTTATACGAGTTCTTTTTTCTTTAGTATGCCAAATTTTATTTAATGTTATATCGATTCTACGTATTAAAGCTAAAGAAATAACAACTAAACTTGCTAAGCCTAGAGCAGTTGTTTTACTTGCATTTTTAATAAAGGTATCTAGATTTTCGTCTACCATCTCGCCTAATTGTGGCATCATATTATTCATAATAAAATGCATCATTTGATTTCTCATTTCTTGGAAGGCTGGAAATAGAGAAAAAACACTAAGTAATACCGCAAGAACAGGTATTAGTGACATTAGTGTAGTATATGAAAGCGAAGAGCTAAGAACATCAATACAGTCATCTTGTATTCTTTTAGATAAAAATCTAATAAATCCTAACTTATTATATATGTAAGAGTATATGTTTTTTATTTTATTGATAATGCTCATGCAGTGACTACTTGTATTGGTTGTTTAGAGTTTTTACTTGGTTATTTAATAATGCATTTATTAACTTTGGTAGTTAAATCATATTCTAAGTTTGATATGATTTTTGAATATGCTTGATTTTTATATGTTATAGAATCTTCTTTGCATATACTTTGTATTTCATCAAAATATTTCATATTTATGGAAAAATTGTCACTTTTTAGAATGTCATTAAGGTTAATTTGAGGTTCATTATTGGCTGATTGACTCTCAACATCTATGATAAAAGGTCCCTTAATGGCTTCTCCTTTTAGATTTATTTTTATAATGTTATCTGATTCTTTATTGTTTTCTTCTGTTTTTGTATGATTTATTGATATTTTTAAGTTAGAAATTTCATCAATAGCAGGAGCATTGTTACTAGAATATGAGCTTTTATTAAAAATATCATAAAAGTCCTGAATATCTTCAGATTGCTCTATTTTATTAAAAATTTCATGAACATTTATTCCTTCTAAATTTGTGTTTTTAGAAGAAATTTCATGACTGGTAATAGAATATGCTTTTGTAAAGTTAGGTGTTAGAAAATAAGAAAAATCTTCTTCATTAGGAATACTAATATTGCCAATTATTTTAAAATCATGATTACCATAAATATCAAATAAAATAGGTTCTTGGTGTTTGCTCCATTTTATGTCTTGACCTGTGATTTCAAAGTTGTAATATTTTTCAGAACTATTATCTTGTTTTTGATTAAGAGATTTTAAAATATTTTGATAATTATATTGTTTTGCTTGGGCTAAAAAATTGATTTTAGAGTTGTTATCATATGTTAATTCCCCTACAAAAATACCATTTTCAGAATCAATATGAGTTGTTAAGATTGGATTATTATAGATTGCTTTATTGAAACTAATAGTCCCCTGATTTATTGATAAATTATCAAGTTTTAATGAATGGTTATAAGGATAGTTTTGTATAAATAAATCTTTAATATCGATATTTGATTTATGAGTGAAAAAACTTAAATTTTCTAAATCACTTAAAATATTGCAATTATTACATTGAAAGTGTTTTATTTTGGTTGTTGAGTTGAGATTTTTTAAAGTTTCTATTAACTGAGATGTAATATTAAATTCTAAGTTGTTGATGGAAATATCTTCGATATCTAATACAGGAATTGTATTATTTTCTTCTTGTGATGAAATATAGCTAGCTGTAATGGTGATTGGAGCTTCATCTATAAATCCAGATAGTTTTATGCCGTGTTTCTTGTTCGCTTCAATTATGCCATTTACGATTGTAGTAATGCCAAAGTTTATTTCTCCAAATTTTCCTTGGATTCTTTTTTCAGAGATTGTGCCACTAAAATCATTGATTTTAGATAGCAATTGATGCCAATCATTTGCTTTTATATTGGTATTATTAGCTTGAATCTCATTAAAAATTAATTTCCAATCAGGAACATTCCAGTTTTCTAGATAAGAGATATCTTGATTAAATAATTTTAAATTTTTAGCTGTAATTTCTTTATCTTTATAGTTAATATATCCATCTAGTGTGATTGAGCCTTTATTCAAGTGTATTTCGCTTTTAAAAGGACATTTAAATATTGAACAGTTATTGTCTTGATTGACATTTATACTTGATATAATTTGCTCATTAAACTTTAGATTTTCAATTTTTAAATCTGTTATTTTAGTTAAATATTTCTCATAATTATTATTTTGAAATATTGCTTCATTGGCATTTTCCAAATTGTGAGCTTTAAAAGTAATTTTTAGTTGTTCTTTAGTCAGTAAGTTTTTTATCCATAGATTTCTAATATTATCTACTTGTTCTATCCAGTTATTACTAAAATATTTAGCCTTAAAATCATCTGTATCTGTAGTGATTTGAGGTTCGATGATATCTAAATCATTTATTTCAAATTTTTGAAATTTATTGGTTATAAGTGATTCTTTATTGATATCCAAATAAAGTTCTTCAACTTTAATATCATTGGTAGCTAATTTATAAAGAGATATTGTTGTAGGATATAATAAATTATATTGAATTTTTTCAATGGAAACTGGAGTGTTTAATTTATCAGAAAGCCATATTTCTAAAGGTTTTTTTATGAATGGTCCACGGACAAATAGGAAGGCTATTGCGATTAAGCAAATTGTAATTTTTATAGTACAAAAGCATATTCTTATTAAAATATTATTAGCTTTCTGCAATCTCTACTCCTGATTTATACCATCGTTCAATAAGTTCATTCATTAGTGTTTCATCATTATCTGCTATTTTTACGGCAATGTTATTAGCTATTTCTATTAAATGAGTATCGCGTAGCATATTTGCCACTTTAAAGTTTAATTCACCTGTTTGTCTAGTGCCAATAATATCCCCAGGACCTCTTATTTTTAGATCTTGTTCCGCAATATAAAAACCATCAGAACTCTTTTCTAGAACTTTTAATCGTTCAACACCAACGCTACTGATATTATCTCCATATAAAAGGCAACAAAAAGCTTCTAGATTACCTCTACCAACTCTGCCACGTAATTGATGTAATTGTGCAAGACCATGTCTTTCTGCATTTTCTATAACAATTAAAAAAGCGTTAGGATTATTTACGCCTACTTCAATAACAGAGGTTGCAACTAAAATGTCTATTTCTTTATTGATAAACTTTTCCATGATCTCTTGTTTTTCATTTGGTTTTTGCTGACCATGAAGCAGACCGACATTATAATTTGGAAGTTTTTCTTGAATATATTGCGAAGTATTGATGGCATCCTGACAATCGATGTATTCAGATTCTTTTACAAGACAACATACCCAATATACTTGTTCTTTTTTTCTAAATGAGTTCTAATATGTTCTATAACTTTATCTCTAAGTTTGATAGAACGTACAACTGTCACAACAGGTTTTCTATTTGGAGGTAATTCGTCAATAATAGAAACATCCATATCCGCGAGAGTAGTTTGTGCTAAAGTTCTAGGAATAGGGGTTGCCGTCATAGATAATACGTGTGGGGCATATCCACTAGAAGTTTGAGCTTTATGATTTAGGGATAATCTTTGTTCTACCCCAAAACGGTGTTGTTCATCAATAATAATTAAAGAAAGATTTTTATATTCAACATCTTCTTGAATTAAGGCATGAGTTCCTATTATTATCTGTACTGAACCTTCTTTTATTGTATTTAGTAATTCTCTCTTTTCTTTTGCTTTCATTTTTCCTGTTAAGATCGCAACCTTAACATCATACATTGCTAGAATTTGAGAAAAACTTTCATAGTGCTGCGTTGCGAGAATTTCTGTCGGTACCATCACCGCAACTTGTTTATTATGTAGGGCAACTTGTAAAGCACTAAGAATAGCAACCATTGTTTTACCACAGCCTACATCACCTTGAACTAGTCTAGTCATTGGTTGATTTTTACTTAAATCATGGCTAATTTCTAGAAAAGCTCTTTTTTGAGCATTGGTTAATTTAAATGGAAGCTTAGCTTCAAAATCATTTAAGAAATTCTCTTTTGGTGGTAATGCAAAAGCGTTAAAAGAGTGAATTTTCTTTTTTAATGCTTGTAGTGTTAAGTTATGTGCTACTAATTCTTCAAGAATAATACGTTGTTGGGAGATGTGTTTAAATTCAACCAACTCTAATATATTAGTATCATTGCTAGGCTGATGGATAAATCTTAGCGCTTCCTTAAAAGTAATAGGGAGTATACCAAATGGCAGAAGTTCTTTTATTTCTTCATTCTGTAAATAATCTACTGCTGATTTTAGATATTTACGCATGGCATTTTGTTTAATATTTGCTGTTAAAGGATACTCTGGAGTTAAACAAGCATTTGCATCTATAGTTATAAATTCAGGATTAGCCATTTGTAATGAATTATTGAAATTAGCCACTTTCCCAAACACAGTTACTTTGGAATTTATCTTTAAAATGTCAGCTTGGTATTTACTATAGTTAAAAAATACTAGTTGTAAAAATCCTGTATCATCTTTTATTGTGATATAAGCTGTAAGTTTTTTAGGATTTTTAGAATTGATTTTACAATTTAATATGGTTCCCTGAACAACAGCTTCTAATGAATCATATAATTCTGAAATAGGAGTAATTTTGGAGCGATCAGAATAGTTTCTTGGAAAATGGAATAACAAGTCAGCAATAGTTTTGATACCTATCTTTTTTAAGGCAGCTGCTGACTTTGTTTTTTCTCCAAGTCCTGGAATACTATGAATAGATTCTGTAAAAATATTACCCATATTTAATCAGTCTTAAGAATTTATGATAATTTTCTAAGTAAGAATTGCACCCCAAGTTTTTTTACTAAACTAATGATTTTCTTACTTTTTCAGGATAAGAGTCAAAAGAAGGTAAATCATCTATAGAGGTAATTAGAGTACTATGTTGCATTAGATATTGTTTTTCATGCATGAATTTTTCTTGCATTAGATGGTTTTTATCATGTATTAACAAGCCATTTTCTAAATCTAGTCCCCAAGCACGAGGATTTAAATTATTCCCTGTGATTAAGGTATATTCTCTGTCAACACTTAAACCTTTAACATGGTAAGTATTTTGTTCACATTTCCATAGATTTATATGCAGATTGCCGGAATTTATAAATTCTTGATGTTCTGCTACGAATTCACGAAGATTCATTTCATATAAGTATGGTACACAACCAACTTTATTGAATTCACTTGGTTCTCTTATATAGAAATCATTAGCTTCTTTATCACCTACTAATAAGGTAATATCAACCCCTCTCTCTAAAGCTTTGTTAATGCTCTTTAGAACAGATTTAGGTAGATTAAAATATGGAGTAAATAGAACTATTTTTTGTTCTGCAATGTTTAATAGATTTATTATAGTTTTATTAAGAACATTATTTTTTCTTCCTAAACCAACTAAAGGTGTTATACCAATTTGATTGGCCTTAATACTTTCATTTTCTAAGTTGTATGCAGAACTAGATAATATTTTTCTTAGATGCTTTATTTCTATAGCAAGTTCTTTCGCAGATGGAATACTGTTTTGTGATAAATCTTGCACCGCATTATTTTGATGGAATACATTTGTACAATAGTTGCACATTGAATCTGCTAAATTTCGAGAATGTATTTCATGATATCTATCTAAGCGGAACTTTTTATCTTGTTCAAGATAAACATTATTTATACTTGCTCCACTATATAAAACAGTATCATCAAATACGAATCCTTTTAGGTGTAGTACCCCAAAGATTTCTCTCTTTTTTACAGGTACTCCATAAATTATAGGATGAAGCTGATTTTTACGAGCAATATCGTTATACCATACGCTATTACCTTGCTGTGGACCTTTACCTATAAGACCTCGTTGTGCTCTATTAAAATCTACGTAGATTCTTACGTATAACTGTGGATTTTTTTCCATAGCTTTTAATAAAGCGTCCATAACTTCTAAACCTGCTTCATCATGTTCAAGATATAAAGCACTGATACAAATTCTTTTCTTGGCGCTGTTTATAAGTTCAATAATGCGTTGTTTAAAAAGCGTTGTTTTTTCTAAAATATGATAACTATCAGGATCAACTGCAATTTGTGAAAGGTTATTGATCTGAGATTTGGCTTTAAATTTTCTATTTATTAGAATACTATTTATAGAATGAAATACTTTCATATTATTCCTTAAAAAGCCACTGTGGCTTTAAGCAACCAATTTATTTCGCTATCATTTAAATGATCTTTTACAATTTCTCTAATCTTGAAATGATAATCATTTAACCATGTTCTTTCGTTATCTGTTAACATATCTTTGTTAATTAGTCTTAAATCAAAGGGAACAAAAGTTATTGGTGCGAGATTTAACATTGTTACTGAGTTATTTTTATGAACCGTTTCAACTACCGATAAATTTTCACATCTAATACCATACTCATTTTCTTTATAGTATCCAGGTTCTATTGAAGTAATCATTCCTGGTTGTAAAGGTGTGGAATGATTTCGTGGAGATATTGATTGTGGTCCTTCATGTACATTTAAAAAATGACCAACCCCATGTCCTGTTCCATGGTCAAAATTTAAGCCTTGTTGCCATAATGGAGATCTTGCCAATACATCTAGATTTCCACCATTTATTCCTTTTGGAAAATGTATACGATGAAGTGCTATTAAGCCTTTTAATACTAAAGTAAAACGTGTTTTTATTTCTTCAGTAATATTAGGACCTACCGCAATTGTTCTTGTAATATCAGTAGTGCCATCTAAATATTGTCCACCACTATCCACAAGGTATATAGAATCAGTTCCAAGAGCTCTCGGATTACCAAGATTTTTATGGTTGTAATGTATTACAGATGCATTAGGACCTAAAGCTGAGATGGTATCGAAACTATTTTCTACAAAATGTTCTTGTTCTGCTCTAAATTTAAATAATTGATCGCTAATGGTTTGCTCATTATGTAATTTAATTTGTTCTATTAACAAATTATAATTTGGATTACTTTCTAATTCTTCTTTTGGAATAAATAATGGTTCTGTTATATTATCGAGCCAAGCAAGGAATTTACACATTGCAACCGAATCTCGTAAATGGCATTTTTTCATACCAGCTACTTCGATTGGATTTTTGATTGCCTTTGGTAATTCACATAAATCTTCTCCGTAAGTTAACGAAGCTCCATATTGAATTAGATTTTCTATAATCCAAGCATTAGTTTCATTAGGATCTAAATAAATTTTGCTATTGCTTTGACCTAATCTTTTTAATAATTCCCAAAAATTCTCTTCAGGATAGTAGTCAATTTTTCCGAAATGATGCTGAAAATTTGATAAATCTGCAGGTTTTATTTTTCGAGGATCTACATACCATTCGACGTGTTCTGAAGCATATACAACCAAAAATCCATTAACAATAGGTAAGTTTGGTACGTCATTCCCACGCACATTTAAAAGCCAATTAGATGATTCGCTTTTACATATAATGGTTAAATCGACAGATAATTCTTGAAGCTTTTGAGCTATCATTTTTCTTTTTTCTATGCTTGGACAGCCATTATATTTATCTTCATAGATATATGCACAGTTGATTTCTTCAGGAGAATCCTCTTTTTCTTTTAATGCAATTTCATTTTGTTTTAATGCATCAATTAAATTATAGCTTGTAATTACTAGTTCTATTTTTGATTCAGCAAGACTATTTTTTAATTCTTTAAATTGTTTATGACTGATACATTTTGCATCAATACCAACCTTACTTTTAGGAGTTAGTATTTTTTTGAGCCAAGTGATAACCTTAAAGTGTTGAAAATGAAAAGTATCCCATTCTGAATGACTTACTTGAATATTTGCTTGGGTAGTATATCTACCATCAACAAAAAGTGCTGCTGAATTTTGCAAGGCAACTTCTTCACCGATATCGTTGTGGGTAAGAATTCTACTCTGATTAGTAATTTTATTTTCGTTTTGTAAAATTACTGCAGTTCCTGCAGAACCGGTAAATTCTGAAATATATGATAATCTTTCTGATGATTTGGGAAGATATTCTGATAAATGTTCATCTTCTCTATTAACTATCAAAGCGTCTAAACCTTCTGATGACATAATAGAGCGAAGCTTTGATAGCTTAGTATTAAACATAAAATTATCCATAAATAATAGCTTCCTTACTTGACTTAGTCTTTTGGTAATTCTTCATTAGAAACTTCTTGAACGGAAGTTACTTTATATAAATTACCTAATTTATCGCAATAGATATTTTCGATAGATGTTTTCACTAAATTTAACTCATTATTTTCTTTCTTTTTCTTATGAGTAAAGTGAATTATTGTTAAATTGCAATTGCAGAAGCAAAGAAGCATAAATATTATTATTAAGCTTCTGAATAATAATGTTTTTTCATCAAAAACTTGATATATAAACATTAAAGAAAGAATTGCGAGAATAATGCAGAATATTTTGGTGAAATATAAAACAATAGGGGTATATACATTTCTTGATTCTATTAAGTTAACGCATGTGAAGTTGGTTGCAGTAATAGAAAGAACTGTTGCAGATATCGCTAGTTGAATGTAGTTCTTTATGAATTCTTGTTCTAAATCAAACCAAATTGGAATTATCCACATGATGCAACTTACGATTGCAAAGAATATTGCAAATATCCACATGAAATTATTGCTACATCTATTTCTAACATATAGATTGATGTTTATGCCAAAATTGAACGCAAATACAATTAGAGATGTACAAATAATCTTTAGATCTAGTTCCAAGGTTTCAAAGTTTGGAAAAATTACGTTTTTAATACCAAGTATTAAAACTATAATTGATAGGATTGTAAGCGCATAAAATTGTATTTTTTAAAAGGAATCATAATAGAATCTTTATATTATTTTTAAAATTAAATATCAGTATTTACTTTATTAAACGTATTTTTTACATTTACTTATAACATTGATATTTTACAGAATTTATCATATAAAAAAACGTTTCTTTAGGTGCTTTCATAGAAGTTTTTACTCAGAATTGTGAATTTAATACGAGAATGCTAAAAAAAACTCTTTCAGAAAGAAAAATATATTAAGTGCTTTTAATTTTAAACTTTTAAAAAATTCATTATAAAGTTGTGTTTTTTTATATTTATTATGTTTAAGAAAGAGTAAAATTTAGCATGTTAAATTTTATGGAGAGAAGATAAATGCAAGATAATCCGTTACTTTCTATTGGATTGTATCCTGACTTTGCGGAAGTAAAACCAGAACATATAAAACCTGCTATCACTTATTTAATAAATTTATGTGAAGAAACAGTTTCTAATGTATTAAAAGAAGAAGAAAATTTAACAAATCCAACTTGGGATAGTTTAATAACTCCTGTTGAAGAGGTTTTTGATCGCTTTGATAAGGCATGGGGAACTGTTAGTCATTTAAATAGTGTTGTATCAACAGATGAACTTCGTGCAGCTCATGATGAAATGTTGCCTTTAATTTCTGATTTTTATACTAAGATTGGTCAAAATATTGAGTTATATCAAGCACATAAAAGATTCAAAGACAGTGATAACTTCCAAAAATTAAATGCCGAACAACAAAGAGCAATAGAACTTGAACTAAAAGATTTCCAATTAAGTGGTATTGCTTTAAATGATGAAGATAAAAAGGTTTATAAAAAACTTAGTGCCAAATTATCAGAACTTGCTTCTAAATTTAGTAATAATGTACTTGATGCTACAAACGACTATTTTAAACAAGTTACAGATGTATCCTTATTAGATGGTTTACCAGAAAGTGCAATACAATTAGCGAAACAGGAAGCTCTAAATAGAGGGGTAGAAGGATATGTTTTAACTTTACATATGCCATCATATATCCCTGTAATGCAGTATGCAAAAAACAAAGAATTAAGAAAAGAATTGTATACAGCATATGTAACTAGAGCTTCAGAACTAGGTCCATCTGCTGATAAATTTGATAATACTGCTGTTATTGAAGAAGAGTTAGAATTAAAAGATCAATTAGCAAAACTCTTAGGTTTTGACACATATGCGGATCTATCTTTGGCAACAAAGATGGCTGAAAATACTCCACAAGTGATTGAATTTTTAAGTCAACTTGCTTCTTATTCAAAGAATCAGGCTCAAAAAGAGCTTCAAGAAATCAATGATTTTGCTGCAAATGAATACGGTGCAGTAGATTTAGAACCTTGGGATCTTTCTTATTACAGCGAATTATTAAAACAAAAGAGATATTCTATTTCAGATGAAATGATTCGTCCTTATTTTGCTTTACCTAATGTTTTAAAAGGTCTTTTTGAATTAGTTAGTAAAATATTTAATATTCAAGTTAAACAAAGTTCAAAACCAATTAAAGCTTGGCATAAAGACGTTAATTTATTTGAAATATTTAATGAAAAAAATGAATTAATAGGTAGTTTTTTTACAGATTTATACGCACGTGAAAAGAAAAATGGTGGCGCGTGGATGGACTCTTGTATTGACCGTAAGGTTTTAAAAGATGGTTCAATTCAAAAACCTGTGGCTTATTTAATCTGTAACTTTGTTCCTCCTATTGGTGATAAGCCTTCTTTATTAAACCACGATGAAGTTGAGACATTATTCCATGAATTTGGACATTGTTTACATCATTTATTAACAACGGTTAATACTTCAAATTTGGCTGGTATTAAAAAAGTGCCTTGGGATGCTGTTGAATTACCTAGTCAATTCATGGAAAACTTTACTTGGGAACCAATTGTTTTAGATTTCCTTGCTAAGAATATAGACACAGAAGAAAAATTACCAAAAGAACTCTTGGATAATATGATTGCTTCTAAAAACTATAATTCAGCAATGGCAATGTTGAGACAAATAGAATTTGCTTTGTTTGATTTTAGAATTCATAGCGAACATCAAAAAGGCAAAAATGCTCAAGAATTCTTAAATGAAGTGCGTGAGCAAGTAGCAGTGGTGCCAACAGTTGATTTCAATCGTTTCCAAAATGGTTTTACTCATATTTTTGCAGGTGGTTATGCTGCCGGTTACTATAGCTATAAATGGGCTGAAGTTTTATCTGCTGATGTGTTCTCTAAGTTTGAAGAAGAAGGAATTTTAAATCCAAAAGTTGGTAAAGAATACCTTGATAAGATATTATCAAAAGGTGGTTCTCAAGAATTTATGGATCTTTTTGTAAATTTCAGAGGCAGAAAACCAAAGGTAGATGCTTTACTTCGTCATAGTGGTATAAAGCAATAAAATTACAAATATTGAACTAAAAATTTTAATTTGAATAAAAAGCCCCAAAAGTTGTTGTTTTAACTTTTGGGGCTTTTGGTTACGGTAAAATTTTAAGTTAAATTACAGAATTTTGTTAGTCTATAATTTGTCCTACAATTGAACGATTAATATCGTCAATCTTGGTTATTTGTACTTTTACCTTTTGAGTTATTTGATAAGTTAGATTATTATCAATATATATATATCCTTTTACAGGGTCTATATTGATACGATCGCGATTTTCGCAAATATTACTACCAGGAATAAATACTGTAGCGCCATTTTCTAGAATTTGCGCTCTACATCCACCTTTACTAATATCAAATATTTCAGCATTAAAAATTGTCTTGTTTAGAAGATGTGGTTTTAAATATTCAACATATAACCAATCTTTAACTCCTCTTTCGGCAACTTTATTTTTTCTACGAGCATCGTTCATTGATTCTATAGTTTCTGAATTTGGAATTAATGGTGATTGCAAATCAGCTATGATAGATTTGATTAAACGATGATTTATCATATCCCCAAATTTTCTAATTGGAGAAGTCCAAGTTGCATAGTAATCAAGTCCTAAACTATAGTGAGGAGCTGGAGTTGAAGATATTGTAGCAAAAGCTTGCATTTTTCTGATGCGAGCATCAAGGTAGTCATTTTCTGATTCTGAAATCCAACGTTTCATTGCACAGAATCCCTTGATAGATAATAATTCTTCTTTATCTGTAATAGGACAATTAAATTCTTTTAGTAATTCTATTGCATCATTTATTTTTTCAGAATCTAAGCCACTATGAGCATTAAATATACCTGCATTTACCTTTTGAGCTAAAAGATTACCTGCGCAAGTGTTAGCAACGATCATTGCTTCTTCAACGATTTTGTTGGCAATTCTTCTTTGGGTAATTACGATTTCTTGTAGAGCTCCTTCTTTGTTTAATACAAAATCATATTCAGGTCTATCCTTAAAAATCGTAGTATGTTTTTGTCTGAACTCACCTCTTGCAATTGCAAAATTTCTTAATTCTTGAATTTGTTCTGCTATTACATCATTAGGCTTAAAATCTGTTTCAATGTTTTCAAGGTAATCAGAAACTTTATCGTATACTAATTTTCCTTGAGATTTGATCACAGCAAGCATAAATTTGCTTTTTTCAAAATCTACTGCGCCGTCTTGATTGATATGAATTTGAGCTACTAGGGAGTTACGTTCTTCATTTTCTCTTAATGAGCATAAATTATCGCTCATTTCTCTTGGTAGCATTGGGATATCTCTACCAGGAAGATAAATAGAAAATGCTCTTTTGGCTGCTATTTTATCTAATTCAGAATTTTCAGGAATATAGCCTGTAGGATCTGCTATAGCAACACTTAAAGTCCAACTTTCATCTTCGTTGCGAGTGATATGCAACGCGTCATCCATATCTTTGGTTTTTTCACTGTCAATGGTTACAAATGGTAGATTTGTTAAATCGACACGTGGTAAATTATTTTCTAAGAATATATATTCTTTTTGTTCACTAGGGCATTCTTTTGGTAAGTCTAAGTCTCTTAAAACAACCCACCATGGCGCTTGAGGATCATTTGCATATGTTATGTATTCTGATATTTCCACAATATGTACACCTTTATTAGTCATGGCATGTTTGGTCATGTTAGCTATAACCCAATCACCTTCTTTTAGTCTTCTATCTTTTACCAAGTTTTTAGCTTGAAATTCGTTTTTTATGGCATGATGATCTGCAACCGCAAAAAGCATTCCATTTTTAAATTTTACTCTTGCTAAAAAACGAGTTAGATAAGGTTGTACAAGTTCATATGGTTGAGCTTGTTGTTTATCACCATTTGATGTTATCTTTGCTAAAATTTTATCCCCATGAATAAGATTACGCATTGCAGGAGGTGGTAGAAAGTAGCTTTCTCTGTTTGATGTTTCTAAAAACCCATATCCTTTATCAGTTGCTTTTACAATTCCTTCAACTAAATTGCTAGCATTTAAATTTTTATTATTAATATTGGATGCAACAAAATTATTTGATTTCTTCTGTTCTTTTTTTACAGTATTTTCCTTAGCAACAGTTTCTTTATTGCTATTAGGATTATCTTTTTTTCTTTATTATATTGATTCTTTAGTTGTTGAAGGATTGGATTATTAAACATATTTTTCCTAGTATTCTGAGAATGTTTTAACTTTGTATTTATATAAAAGTTAATTAGCAATTGATTTTTTCATAGTGCTATTTTAATTATTATTTGATTAACTTAAAAGTATCAAAATGACATATCTTATTATTTTGATGATATTTATGCACAATTTAATTTTGAAATAGCATATTCCTTAAATTTTTTTCTTTGAATTTTTAATGTTATTGGAAAATCTTGTGGCCAATTTAAGTAAATTTTAGGCACAAAAATTTTAGGTAAATATGAGCTAAATTCATTTTTTAATTCTGAGAGATTTTTATTTGTTTTTACTATAGCGCAACATATGTTACCCCAATATTCATCAGGAATAGGAACAATAACAATATCTTCGACAAGATTATATTTTTTGATTTCATTCTCGATAAATTCAGGACTGATATTTTCACCGCCACTAATGAAGATATTATCTTTTCTACCATATATTTCTAAAATATTGTTTTCATATTTACCAAGATCTGAAGTATGTAAATATCCTAATTCATCTGTAATTGGAGTAATTTTATGATTTTCTAGTTTTCCTAAAGCTATTACATTTCCTTTTAGAAAAATTTCTTCGTGTACTATTTTGATATCAATAAAAGGGTGTTTTTTCCACTCATTATTTGTAAGTGAATATCTACATGTAATAACTTGTGAAGCCGTTTCTGTCATGCCATAACTAGTATATATCTTAATATTGGGAAATTTTTTGAGAAACTTTTCTAAAAGCTCATATGGCATAGGAGCGCCGCCTAAAATTATAGCATTTAAATTTAGGGCTTTTTCAAAAGGAACCTTAGGATTTTCAAACAAAGATTTTAGCTGAGTAGGAACAAGTGATAGTTTGTTAATATTATCTTTTAGTAATTGTTGTTCTATTTGATTTAATAATCTTTGGGGTTGCTTTTCTGGTAACACTATTTCTGATAGTGCTATTAATGATTTAAAAATGATAGATTGGCCACCAACATGATTTAAAGGCAAACTTAAAAAATATTTGTCTCCTTCTTTTAAAGGAAAAAGTTCATTAGCTCCAATTGCATTTAATAAAATTGATTTTAAAGTGTGAGTTATTTTTTAGGAGAACCTGTAGAACCCGATGTTTCTATAATAGCAAAAGGATGTGAATGGTTTAAAAAAATATGTGATTTTAAACACAGATTTTGCTTGTTATTATGTGGGTTACTTGTTGATAGCTTGTATATAATCTGTTTATAAAAATCTTCATTAAATATTTTTTCATGTTCAATATGACAAATATTGAATTCTTTTAAATCGTTTATTTTTGAGATATCAACAGAAGTTGATAGCGGTATAAAGCTTACGTTTAAACGCATAAGTGCCAACACTGTAATAATATAACTAACAGTTGGAGTCGCAATTATTGTGAATATTTTTATATTTAAAGAACTATTTTCATAATTGTGGATATCTTTTGAGTCTGTTGTGGATTGTTTTTTATATACTTGGTAACCAATATTTATAAAGTTTTCTTTTATATATTGGGTTGCAAGGGAGACAATGTGGTCTAATTCTTGGTAAGAAATTTTTATATTGTTATTTGATATCGCAATTTGATTAGGAGCAAGTAATGCTGCTCTTCTTAGAGGGCACAATATATTGTTATTGTTTAGGATATTATTGATATAGTTGGTTAATTCTAAAGTACACATTTTTCGTTTCTTTTATTTTAATTCTTTTATAAATTTCTTTATAAAAATTTCTTTATCTAAAGCTTCATCTATAAAATATTTTTGTGTGTCCGTTCCAACTGCGATTAAATTTAATTTAGTAGAAATTTTTTCTAAATATTCAATTCCTATAGGAGATTCAAAAGCTGAAGATAATATGAGATTATTGTTAATATTATTACTCGTTTGGGATATAAATTTAGGTAATATATTGCTTGATAAATAAAGATTTAAGCTTGGTTTTTGTATTAAATATATTTTTTATTTTTAGTGTTTTTTCTTTATTGTTGATAAATTTATTAAACACATTTTGTTCTCTGGCTAATTCATCAAGACCAAGATTGCAATTACAATTGAACGATGTTTCTAGACTATTACAAGGATCTTCTATATATAGCAGTTTTTTACCTAATAATTGAGAAATATTGTTAGCAATTTGTGGAGTTATTTGTAAATTAGCATCCACTATTATTTGGATATTATTTAATAAAGAGATTCTCTTTATTAAATATAACTCATCATTTTGATTATATTGTCCAAATTTTATTTTAAAAGTGATGGGACTATTTTGATTGTTTTGTTCTTTAATTTTTTTTTCTATTTCTAAATATACTTCAGTAGGATTTCCTAGAACGAAATTATAAGGAGTGGCTTTATCTTCATAATTAGTCATAGGATATTCAAGCATCAGCTTAGCAAAAGCAACAGAAGGTAATGTTGGTTTGTATTCTATGTTATTGTTGAGCGCTGTTACTAATAGTTTTGCTTCTTCGAAGGCTGAGGTGAAATCTTCAGTAGAAAAATTTGGTAATGGAGCGATTTCTCCCCAAGTATCATCTTTATTTATTAGTAATCCTTTTCTGCTATTTAAGCTTAAATTTTTCATTTTTACTTGATGCTTAAAAGGAATATCGTAATAAAACAATTTGTAAGTCATAAGTTGTTTTGAACTTTAGTGATTCTTTGGGGAGTATATTTTTATATTGTTATTAAGGGTTTCGTTTAAATTTAGAGAAGTCAGGTTTTTCTCTTTTCGTTAAAACGCGTTTCTACCTTCTTGGCCTTCTTCTGTCATATAGAAGAGCATAGTAGCGTTACCTGCAAGTTCTTGTAAACCTGTCTGTCCATCGCAATCTGCATTAAGAGCTGATTTTAAACATCTTAAAGCAATTGGGCTTTGGCATAACATTTCACGGCACCAAGCAACAGTTTCTTTTTCAAGATTTGCAAGTGGAACTACAGTATTAACTAATCCCATTTCTAATGCTTCTTGGGCATTATATTGTCTACATAGGAACCAAATTTCACGAGCTTTCTTTTGACCTACTATTCTTGCCATATAAGAAGCACCAAAACCACCATCAAAAGAACCAACTTTTGGACCTGTTTGACCAAAAATTGCGTTGTCTGCAGCAATTGTCAAATCACAAACCAAATGTAAAACATGACCACCACCAATAGCGTAACCTGCAACCATAGCAACAACTGGTTTTGGACAAGTTCTTATTTGTCGTTGTAAATCTAATACGTTTAAATGGTGTACCCCTGATTCATCTTTATACCCACCATAATCACCACGAATTTTTTGATCTCCACCTGAACAGAAAGCTAAATCACCTGCTCCAGTAAATATAATTGCACCAATTTTTTCATCGAAACGAGCATCACTTAGTGCTTTTTCCATTTCAATTACTGTTTGTGGACGAAAAGCGTTTCTTACATGTGGGCGATTAATAGTGATTTTAGCAATACCATCTTTGGATTTGTGATAAAGAATATCCGTAAATTTAAGAGATTCGGTATATTCTTGCCATTCAACTTTTTCATAAAGTGAAGGATCATTTTTTTTCATGTTGTTCTCTCTATACTTGTATATAAGCTGTGAATATATTGTGTGTATATTGTTTACTACTAATATTATTCTGTGGATATATGGTGTATAACGCAATAATAAATAATATCATTTTATTAGTAAATAAGGGTATTAAATATTATTGATTTAGTTTTTCCATAAAATCTGTTATTTCTGAAATTACAGCTGCAGAATTAGAAAAATGACAGTTATGTCCTGCATTAGGGATCTGCTTAATTACAATCTTTTCATTATTGTAATTTTTAATTTTGGAGGCAACTAAACTAAATTTTTCATCTTTTTCACCATATAAATATTTTATTGGCAAATTGCTTTGTTTCAATTTTTCGCCCATAAAAGGCATTTTGGCTAAACTTAAATTTACTAAGCATTCTGCCATTTTTTTACCAGATAGTGATTTTTTACTACGAACTAAAAACTCTTTATCTTCTTGAGATAAGTTTGCAAATAATGGTTGTTCATACCATTCTTGTAATGTTGCTTGCATATCTTGAGAACTAAATTTTTGCGCCCATTCTTTGTCATTTTTAAGACGAAGATTTTTTTGTTCTTTATCAACTAATCCAATATTTGCACTTTCAATAATTAAGCCTCGAATCTTGATTTTTGGTCTTTCTTGATTTAAAGCATAATTTAAAGCAATTCGGCCGCCTAAAGAATAACCGTAAAGTACGCATTCTTTAACTTTTAATGTTATAAGTTGTTCTTCAAGCCAACTATTAACGTTAGAAAAATCTACATTAGCATCACTACAACCATGGTTAGGTAATGATAATAGTTCAGTTTGGTAAGGTAGGAAACTTGCTACTTTTAGATATTCATTAACAGAACCTAAAAATCCATGAAGGAAAACAATATGCATTTTATATTCCTAAATTTGTGAACGAATTTATTTGTTATCTATTGATAAGAATTGGACTTGTTATCAATAGAACATTTTTTATTTATTATTTCTATTTTGATGTTAAAAATTGAGTATATGCTTTTAATCCTGCGTCTTCATTAAACTTTAATTCTATAACACATCCCATTTGCACGTTTTGAGTTATCTTACTAAGTGGGGTCTTTAATAATGAAGCAAAATCTTCTTTTGATTTAGGATTAAAATAATGAATGTTAAAAGCTTTACATATTAATTCAAAATTTATATCCACCTTGTTAGTAAAAAACTTTTCTTTTACTTGTTGTTTACATATTGGGAATTTATCGAAAATTTTGCCACCATTATTGTTAAAGATTATAAGTTTTACAGGATTTTGTTTTAATAGTGCAATACTAGATAAATCATAGATTGTAGAAGTATCTCCAAGTACTGCTATTGTGGGTTGATTTTTGCTTATGCCACATGCTGTAGCTATAAGTCCATCAATTCCTGATAATCCTCTATTTGAAAATATATTATGTGATGAAACAAGTACAGTATCAGCATATCTTGCAACCAAACTATTTCCTAAAAATAGTTGTTTTTCAATCGCATGGTTTATTTCATTAAACATTTCTATTTCTGAATTTTTCGGAAATTCTGTTTTATTACGATGGTTACAAGCTTTTAATAATTCACATATACTATTAGTGTATCTGTGAATTATCTGTTCATTATCTGTGGATAATTCAGGACAATCAGCTGCAAATGTATCGAAGTAGTTAATTATAGAATATACACCTTGTGAATTAGTTGCATTTAAATTCTCAAAATATTTACTGAAAAAATATTTTTTAGCAGTGCTTTCATTGATAATTTCTAGTAAATTATTAGATATAAATCTGCCTTCAAATATAAAAAATGACTCACAATCTTTTAGATATTTAATAATTCCTGTTTTTCCCACTATATCTAATTCATATGCTGAAATTACTCCAGGATATTTTCTAAGGTTACTTTGAACGTCTGCAATGATTGGGATGTAGTTTGCAACTGCAAATCTATATAACATTTCTGTTTCATTGCTATTCATTGCTCCTACAATGAATACAGATTTAAAGGCAGGGTTATTTTTTATAAGCTCTACAATGTTATTAAATTGAAGATGCTTATTGGGAATTGAACTTAAGGCTATATTCTTAAAAGAATAATCAGAATGTTTATATGCTACTATATTGGCGTCATAGTTACCGTATAGTGGAGCAGCAAGTTCAACGTTAATATGCAATGGAACTTGATAGTGTTGTGCTTTTATATAATGTTGTAATATTCTGTTGCAGATTATGTTTTTACATTCTGTATCTTGGCTATTAAAACCTGGTATATTTAAGAACTCTGCATATGCACCAAAGATATTATGTTGATTACATGTTTGATTGGAGCCTACTTCATGTAATTCATAAGGTCTATCTGCGGTAATTATTATTAGTGGAACATGAGTTGTATGAGCTTCCATCACAGCTGGAAATAAATTTCCTACAGCGGTTCCTGAAGTTGTTATGATGCAAGAAGAATTAAAAGTACCTTTAGTTGTTCCCAATCCAAAGAATCCTAGACTTCTTTCATCAAATAGAACATCTGCATTTATCCTTAAAATGTCTAATGCTTGAGAAAATGGTGCATTTCTAGAACCAGGTGCGATTGCAAAATTTTTAATATTTAAAGTTTGCAATATTTTTAAAATAAAAGTAGCACTATTTATACTATTATTCATTTTAGGCTCCCGTGCAATTTAATCTCAGTTTTTATATCTAAGATAAAGCATTTACAATATTTTTAATAATATCTAATAAATTTGAATTATATGATTGTAGGATAGGTGTCATTTTTATGCCTGTTTCTAGCCATTCATCCCTAGAATTAGATGTTGGCATAATTCCTGCTCCGGCATAAATCTTTATAGAATTTTGGGATATATGAGCAGATCTTAGTAATACTATAAATTCTGAGTTAGTTTCATTTATTATTCCCACAGTTCCAGAAAATAATTTTTTTCGATATTATTAAATTTATTAATAAAACTATTGGCAATATTTTTAGGATAACCAAGTATTGCAGGAGTTGGATACAAAGCGTTTAAGATGTCTATTGCATTTGTAGCATCTTTTAGATTACCTTCAATTGGAGTTAAGATGTGAGTAATATAAGCTAGCTTTCTTAAAATTGTAGGTTTTACTGCTAACGCTAAACATAAATCTTTTACATCGTCCACAATACTTTGTGCAACTATTCTATTTTCTTCAAAATTTTTATTATCACACAGTAGATTTTCATCTTGATATGGAACTGCAGATCCTGCAAGAGCTTCGGTATATAACTTATTTCCTTTTATTGCAAATAGAGTTTCGGGGGTAAATGAAATAAAGTTCTCATCAAAAGGACTTAAATCATTATCATTTGCAATGAAAGCAAAAATATAATTAGATTTTATAGAATTGTCTGAAGTTAGAGATTTTTCGTGTAATACACGATTTTTTAATATTCCAAATATAATTTCATCTTTGTCATGTGTATGTGGAAATTTGCACATACGAGAGAGTACAACTTTTGAAAAATTTTTATCCTGTGTAAAAAATTCCTGAGCTGTATTTACGGATTTATCAAATTCCTCGAATGATGGAATAAGTTCAAGTTCTTTTAAGTCTACAAGGTATTTTTTTTCTTCTGCATTTGCATTATCTGTAAAGCTATTCAAATTTGCTAATAAAAAAGCAGACAATTGGTAAATTGTAGAGATTTCAACACCGTTTATAAAAGATGTTTCATAGACATTTATTTCTAAATTCTTATTATTTAGTACAAATAAAATCTTTGGAGTATATTGTAAAGAATGTTTATTATCTATAGTTTTGAGAACGAAGGAAAATTCTTGTAATTGTTGAGCTGCACCAATACCGATATGCCAAATATCAGTTTTGGTTCTAAATATGGTAATTCTTTCTTTTGTTTGCGTTCTAAAAAAATATGCAAGATTTAATAATGTATTATGATATAAATCTTTTTCTTTAGTATTTATTTCTATTTTAGTTCTCTGGCATGTAATAGGCTTTTGATTCAATAGGTTTATAATTGTCTTAAGCATATATCTTATACTGCCTCAAAAATATATAATTAACAAAACTTCTTTTTTATATTTTATAGTTATTTTTAATTTTTAAATAAAAAAATTATCATACCACTAATTTAGAGGAAAATAATGCAATTAAAAGTTTGGATCAAAAATGCTAGACTACGTACTTTACCATTATCTTGTTCTGCGGTTCTAGCAGGAGTTTTTCTTGGTTTAAGTCAATTAACAACAATCGATTCAATTGCTTATTATGTAATTTTAAGCACATTGATTATGATAACAGCGGTATTTCTTCAAGTAATTTCTAACTATGCTAATGATTATGGAGACTCCATAAGTGGAGCAGATAATGAAAATAGAGTTGGTCCTAAAAGAGGATTAATGCGAGGAGATTTTACGAGAAGCCAACTAAAAAGAGCTATCATAACATTAGTTCTAATTACCATGATAGTTGGACTTTTAACTTTAATTTTAGCATTTTATGATAATCCCTTTGCTTTATTTTCTTTCATTTCTCTTGGTGCTTTATCATTGATAGGGGCAATTACCTATACTGTAGGATTGGTTTATGGATATAAAGGTCTTGGAGATGTTAGTGTATTTATATTTTTTGGATTAGTTGCTGTTTTAGGTGCTAGCTATATCATTTCAAAAACATTTGATATAAATACTTTAATATTTGGAATGATGTCTGGTTTTATGGCTGTAATGGTTTTAAATGTAAATAATTTAAGAGACCACAAGAATGATTCTTTAACAAATAAAAATACTTTAATAGTAAAATTTGGTTTGTCTTTTGGCAAAAAATATCATTTTATTTTATTGTTGTTATCTATATGTTGTGGCATATATCTTCTTTCTCCATATTTCTTAGCAAATTATTTATGGTTAATGTTTTTAATTGTTTTTATTCCACTTCTAAAATCTGCAATTTTTTGTATCAATAAGAATCATGTTGATGCTCAGTTAGACCCTATGTTAAAGAAAACATCTATCTCAGCTTCTTTAATTAATATTTGCTATGGTGCATTGTTTCTCATATGTTAGTATTATTGAGATTGGAATAATTGATAGAAAATAATTTGTAACTTTTCTTATTAGGTCGTTTATTGTTCTAAATAATGTTTAAAAAATCATAAAATAATAAAAAATAAATTAATTCAAATTACTTTTTTGTTATTGTTATATATGTAGTTTTTGATGAACTACAATTTTTACGGAGTATATGTATGTCAAATGAAATAAAAAAAGAAACCTGTGACCAATGTGGTTGTAGCATTGAAATTGGTACAGTTATAAGTGATGATGATAATGTGTATGAATTTTCATTAGAAGGAAATAAGGAAGATGTTATTTCTAAGTATAATGAATATGTAGAAATTGCCAAGTCTGCAGATGAAAATGTGCAAATTGAAATGTCAGATAAAGAAGATACAATCTTTGTTAGAAAAGGAAAATTTGTTTTTTCTTGTTCTGCTGAAAAAATGATCTTTCAATTAAAGAGTGACGCCTTATAATTTCAACTAATCTCTCTTAATGTGCCAAGTAAGTTAAGAGAGATTTTAATAATTTAAATCATAAAATCTTTATAAAATATAACTTTTGCAATAAATCTAAGTTTTAATTAGCATTTGCGATTCATTCATCATATTTATATAAATAAATTATTAATGGCTATCATTTAAATATAAATTTGTTTTAATATCTTTTTTATGGATTGACTTTATAAAAATCTATATTTAGTTTTAATTTTCTTTCATATCGCTAATTTTAAATAAAAAACATAAACTAAAAACTAATAAATTTATTAGTTTAAATTTAGATTGTATTAATTAAATTAAAATCATATTTAGTATTAATATTATTAAACTTAAAATTAAGAGTTACATCAAAATAGAAATTTTTTAATGTGTTAAAATTTATAACATATGTTAAAAATAGAGAGAGTTTATGCTTTTTGAATTTTTACAAAAAAGATGTAAATTATTTTTTATCTGCAATCTTATAATTCTTGCTTGTATATTATTTACAGGTAAAGCTCTCGCGTCTCCAGATTTTGAACAAGAAGATGAACAAATTGTTTTTTTAAATTCTCAAGGTGATTTACCTACAATTTTAGAGAATCATACATTACGTGTTTTAGTTTCATATGACAATGTTGGTTTTTTTATGGATAAAGGCCGACAAGATGGTTTGTATGTTTCTTTAGTAAAAAAGTTTGTCTCTCATTTAAAGAAAAAATATTTAACAGCTGAACGCATGAAGATTTATTTTATCCCTGTACGAGAGGATGAAATGATGAATCTTATTGCGGAAGGGAAAGGCGATATTGCGATGGGGATAAGTCCAACGCAAGAATATAAGAGATTTGTTGATTTTACTATTCCTGAAAAATTGTGGTTAAAGGAGATATTTGTAGTAAAGAATTCCGACTTTCCAATAAATTCGTTAAATGATTTGGCTAATAGGGTGGTTTGGGTTAGAAAAAGCTCTAGCTATTACGAAAGCCTACAATTATTAAATGATTATTTAAAAGCTCATAAGCTTGCTCCTGTTACAATTGTTGAAGCAGATGAGTATTTGACAGATGTTGATTTAGTCGATATGGTTTCTAAAGGAGAAATTCCTGCCACTGTTGTTAATGATAGTAAAATAGTTATTTGGAAAAATTCTTTGATAATATTAGTTTTATGTAAATGTGCCTATAAAAGTCAATGGAACGTTGAATTGGGCAATTAGACATAATAGCCCCAAATTATATAAAGAAGCCAATTTGTTCTTAAGAAAATACCGAGATGGAACTCCTGAAGGTACAAAGATCTATGATCGTTATATGCGTACTCATTCTGCTTATAATTCAAGAGTTGCTAGCAACAATCATATGCAATTAGGGATAAGTGCAGATAAATTTAAAAAATTTTCCAAAATATTTCAAAAATATGGCAAACACTATGATATAGATTGGATTCTTTTGATGGCACAATCTTATCAAGAATCAACTTTAAATCCTGATGCTCGTTCTGCACGAGGAGCCGTTGGTATTATGCAAGTTTTGCCAACAACTGCTCAAGAATGGTACATAGGTATCCAAGGTGTTAATGATCTTGATAATAATGTGCATGCTGGTACTAAATATATGCGATATATTATAGATGCATATTTTAACGAACCCGAAATTCAAGAAGTTGAGCGATTAATGCTTGCATTAGCAGCATATAATAGTGGACCTAATAGAATCACAAGATATAGAGATGAAGCAAGAATTCAAGGTTTGAATCCTAATATTTGGTTTGGTAATGTTGAAAATATTGCAGTAAACCATGGAGCAACAGAAACAGTAAATTATGTAAAGAATATTGCGGAATTATATATATCATATCAAGAAGTTTATCGTATGAATTCATCAAAAGAACAATTTCAAGACACTTCTTATATTGCTCCATTAAGAATATTTGATTTGTTGGCAACAAATTTTTAATAAGTTTTCTTAAAATTTTAGTTTAGAGCATTAAATTGTAAAAAAGACTCATTCAAAATAAAGAA
>GL995195.1:105293-122944 GCA_000222855.1 Succinivibrionaceae bacterium WG-1
AGAATGAGTCTTTTTTGGTTTATTATTAAAGAAATCTTTTAAATATAAGGGTTTTGAATTGTATTTATCAAAAAAATATTACGTATTTATCATGAATATGTAATAAATAGACTTTAAGAAATTTATTTTTTTCGAAAAATATAAAAATATTTATATAATTTTATTTTTTTATTTTACAATGCACATGTGCAGATAATGCTTTTTCAATGCACAAAAAATATTGTTTTTTTTGTACCATAAAATTATGGTTTTTTTATTAAGGTTATAGCCTATGTTTACCAATAAACTAACAAAGTTGTTTGTTGCTTCTATTTCTTTCTGCGCATTATCTATCGCAAATGCAGAAGAAGAGAAGGTTCTTAATATCTACAATTGGAATGATTATATTGATCCAACTATTATTACTGACTTTGAAAAAGAAACAGGAATAAAAGTAGTTTATGATTTGTTTGATAGTAATGAAGTATTAGAAGCTAAATTATTATCTGGTAAATCAGGTTACGATATTGTAGTTCCAGGAAGTGATTTTCTTGCTCACCAAATTAAAGCAGGTGTTTTCCAAAAATTAAATAAAGAAAGCATTCCTAATTTAAAATATTTAGAACCAAAAACAATGGCTAAATTAGCTGCGTTAGATCCTGATAATGCTTATGCTATTCCATATACTCAAGGTTCTACAGGTATCGGTTACAATGTAGGCAAGATTAAGCAAATTTTTGGTGACGACTATGTTGTTGATTCTTGGGATTTAATTTTTAAACCAGAAAATCTATCAAAAATGAAAGATTGTGGGGTTGCTGTTTTAAATGCACCAACTGAAATCATTGCAACTGCTATGCATTATTTAGGTTTACCAAATCAACCAATGGATATAAAGGCTTATGCTCCTGCGGAAGAACTTCTCATGAAGATGAGAGAAAATGTTACATATTTCCACTCTTCTCAATATATAAACGATATGGCTAATGGTGATATTTGTTTATCAATTGGTTGGTCTGGAGACATGTTGCAAGCTGCAAGCAGAGCTGAAGAAGCAAATAATGGGGTGCATTTGGATTACGTTGTTCCTAAAGAAGGGGCATTAATTTTCTTTGATATGTTAGCAATACCTGCAGATGCTGATCACCCAGATAATGCTCATTTATTTATCAATTACATTCTTCAGCCAAAGGTTATGGCTAAGATTGCATCATATACTTCATACGCAAATGTAGTACCTGAATCAATTCCATTTGTTACTGAAAAAGTTCGTAATAATAAAAATATTTTCTTACCTCAAGAAATACAAGATAAATCTTTTATGAATAACGTTCTTCCAATGAAGGTTAATAAGGCTATTAACAAGATTTGGTCAAAAGTAAGAAGTGGTGAGTAAGGTATTCACTAAATAATTATTTGTTAATAATTTTGGGCTGTTTAAAATACAGCCCATATTTATAATAAAACTAATATTTTTCCCATTTATTGAGGATTTTTGTGGGTATGACAAGTCTAAACACACAAGATAATAAAAATAGCTCTACAACCGTAAAAAACGCTAAGCCAACAGAAAAAAAGCAACGTCGTGCTCTTTTAGAAATAAAGAATTTAACTAAAAAGTATGGTGAAAATACTGCTGTTAATAATGTAGATTTGACTATTTATGAAGGTGAAATTTTTGCATTATTAGGTTCTTCTGGTTGTGGTAAATCCACTCTTTTAAGAATGATGGCTGGTTTTGAAATGCCTACTAGTGGTTCTATTTTCCTTGATGGCAAAGACATGGCAAAGGAACCTCCTTATAAAAGACCTGTTAATATGATGTTTCAATCATATGCTTTATTCCCTCATATGACCGTGAAGCAAAATATAGCTTTTGGTTTAAAACAAGATAAATTATCTAAGAGCGAAATTGAAGAACGCGTGCAAAAGATGTTAAAACTTGTTCATATGGAAGAGTTTGCCAACAGAAAACCTCATCAATTATCAGGTGGTCAGAGACAACGTGTTGCTTTGGCAAGATCTTTGGCTAAACAACCTCGCGTGCTACTTCTTGACGAACCAATGGGCGCATTAGATAAAAAATTACGTGAACAGATGCGTTTAGAATTAGTTGATATTATTGAAAAAGTAGGTGTTACATGCGTAATGGTAACACACGATCAAGAAGAAGCTATGACAATGGCTGAACGTATTGCCATTATGAATCGTGGTGAATTTATTCAAATTGGTACTCCAAGACAGATATATGAAAATCCAAACTGTTGTTTCACTGCGGAATTTATTGGTTCTGTAAATATGTTTGATTGTAAGTTAGTAACATCAGACCATAATCAATCATTAATTGAATGTAAAGATCTTGATACACAAATTAAGCTTGATATTGATATTGACTTAGATGATGGTATGGATGTTACTGTGGCGATTAGACCTGAAAAAATTTATATTGAACGTACCTTACCTAAAGATGAAAATGGTAATGAGTTAACTCATAACTATACAACTGGTGTGGTTGAAAATATTGCTTACATGGGTGATATTTCTATTTACTACGTACGTTTAACAAGTGGCAAAATCGTAATAACTACACTTCCAAATGTGGATCGTTTTAATGTTGGTCTTCCTACATGGGACGATAAGGTATATTTAAGTTGGGATCCAGAATCCTGCGTAACACTAACATTTTAGTTTTTAATGGATTTTTGAAATGAAAAGATTATTAAGAACTCCTGAGTTACTTAGAGGTCGCCGTAAATATGCAGTAATTGCGTTTCCTTATTTATGGATGACTTTTTTCTTCTTTGTACCTTTTTTAATTATTTTAAAAATAAGTTGTTCTGAAGCGGATATTGCGATACCGCCTTATACATCGTTATTTGAATATGATGAAGAAAAGTTAAATATTTCTATAAATTTTGGAAATTACATTTCATTATTTACAGATTCTTCATATTTGTTTGCTTATCTTAAATCATTAAAGGTAGCATTTTTATCTACATTATTTTGTTTATTAGTTGGTTATCCAATAGCTTGGGCTATTGCTACTAGTAAACCTAATGTTCGTAATGTGTTATTGATGCTTGTGATTCTTCCTAGTTGGACTTCTTTTTTAATTCGTGTATATGCATGGATTGGTATTTTAAAGAAAGAAGGTGTAATCAATAATATTTTGACATGGTTAGGCGTAGTTGATGAGCCAATTCAGATGCTCCAAACTGATTTTGCTGTATATTTGGGGATTATTTATGCCTATTTGCCATTTATGATTTTACCTCTGTATACTGCGATTGTAAGAGTGGATTATTCTTTAATTGAAGCAGGTTTTGACTTAGGATGTCGTCCTGCCAAGTGTTTCTTAAAGGTTTTCTTACCTCAAACATATAGTGGTATTATTGCAGGTTCAATGCTAGTGTTTATTCCTGCTGTTGGGGAATTCGTAATTCCTGAATTGTTGGGTGGTAAGGATTCTAACTTGATCGGTCGCGTACTTTGGAATGAATTCTTTAATAATAGAGATTGGCCTTTAGCTTCTGCAGTAGCGACAGTTATGTTAGTTCTACTAATGGTTCCTATTATGTGGTTCTACCGTAATCAACGTAAAGAACTAGCAGGAGGAAAGTCATAATGACAGAAAATAAGAGTAAAGCGGCTAGAGTTGCTAGAACTTCCGTGAATAAAGCTTTTAACAATGGCAATAAACTACGTGTTATCTTTATTTCACTAGGATTATTTTTCTTATATGCGCCAATTTTGAGTTTAATTATATACTCTTTTAATGCATCAAAAATGATGACAGTTTGGGGCGGCTTTTCTATAAAATGGTATTTTGAATTATTTAAAGATTACCAAATGATGAGTGCTGTAGGAACTTCATTATGGATTTCTTTTTGCACTGCAAGTATGTCTGTGGTGATTGGTACTCTTGCTGCAATAGTTCTTGCAAGAATAAATCATTTTAAAGGTGAATCTTTATTTGCTTTATTTATCACAGCGCCAATGGTGTTACCTGAAGTAATAGTTGGTTTATCAATGTTATTACTCTTTGTAACTCTTACCGATTTTACAGGTTGGCCACAATCTCGCGGTATGATTACTATTTGGATTTCAATGGTGACAGTAACTACTGCATATGTAACAGTGGTAGTACGTGGACGTTTGTGTGAGTTAGATAATTCAATAGAAGAAGCTGCTTTAGATTTAGGCGCAGGACCTATAAAGACTTTCTTTGCGATAACATTACCATCTATTCTACCTGCTATAATCTCTGGTTGGTTATTAGCTTTTACCTTAACAATGGATGATTTGGTGATTACTTCATTTGTAGCAGGTCCAAACTCTTCAACACTTCCAATTGTGGTATTCTCAAGTGTAAGAAGAGGTTTAAATCCAGAAATAAATGCATTAGCTACAATTATTGTGTTTATCGTATCTTTATGTACATTTGCTTATTGGTTAATAAGAACTCGTGCAGAAAAGAAGAGAAGAATAGGAATGGTAAAATAATTTTATTTTAGCCTTGTTTTAAAGAAGACTTGATGATAGATTTACTAAGTCATCAAGTCTTTTTTTTATGAGAATAGATATGTTTGAACCTGATGTTCTTGAAGATTTAAAAAATTATAAGTATGAACCTCCTCAAGAAGAAATTAAAATTTTATATGAGGATTCTAATATTCTTGTTGTTAATAAGCCATCAGGTTTACTTTCTGTTCCTGGTAAACAAAGCTTAGATAGCTTAACTTCTCGAATTAAAGAAAACTATGTAGATGCTAACCCAATTCATAGACTAGATACTTCAACGTCAGGAATTGTGCTATTTGCCAAGAATAAAACATCTAATGCTAATTTATCAAAGCAGTTTAGAGAAAAAACTGTAAATAAGATTTATGTAGCTTGGGTTGATGGTATTGTTTACAATGATTTTTGCTTATTAAATTATCCGCTTTCTAAAGATTTTGAATATTCGGCATTATATAACGCTCCGATACAAAAGATTGATTATGTATTTGGAAAAAAAAGTCTTACATATATGGAGATTTTAAAACGAGAATATGATGCTAATAGAACTTTAGTAAAACTAGTACCTCACACAGGAAGAACTCACCAATTACGAATTCATATGGCTTCATATGGATATGCTATTATTGGTGATAGAATATATGCTAGTGGAAGCGCACGAGTAAGTACTAAAAGACTTTGTCTTCATGCTTATTATTTGGAATTTAATCATCCTGTAAATAATCAAAGAATTAGTATTTTTTGTGAACCAAACTTTGAAATACCAATTCCTCGCAATATCTTAAACACGCCAAAATGATGGTAAAAAACAGATTAGGATTGTAACAATTTCCAATCTACCCATTATCATATCTAGCATGCATACGAATCTTTGAATATTTGTAAGTTCAGTCCAATCTCCCATAGGACCGTATTGTGGTCCGATAGCGGGGCCCACATTTGATAAGCAGTCAATACTAACTGCAATGGCATTTAAAATATCGAACCCTGTTATGGTGAGAATCATAGAACTTATGATTAACACAATTACATAAGCACAAAAGAAAGCCACAATAGAACGAATGATGGCATCATTAATTGAGAGGTTGTTATATTTTTGAGGAAAAACTGCAGACGGATGCATTAGTTGATGAATCTGTCTTCTAAACAATGTAAAAGCAATTTGTAATCTAAATATTTTTAAACCACTACTTGTAGAACCAGAGCAAGCCCCAATTGGTAGTAAAGTTAGAAATATCATAGTAATAAAATGATTATAACCGCTATAATCATGCATTGTATAGCCAGTACTTGAGAGTACATTTATTACATTAAATAGTGATATTTTTATCGAATCATATAATCCGAGATTTTCTTTAAAAACGAGACTACATGATACGATAAAAGCAGTGAATAGAATAAGTATGATATAACCTTTTATTTGAGTATCTTTCCAAAATAGATTGATATTTCCACGCACTATTAACAATAGAATTGTAAAAGGTAAAGAAGCGACAAACATAAAGAACATTATCACCCATTGAATTTGATCATTAAAATAATCAATGGATTCACTATGTGTGCTCATCCCTCCTGTTGCAACAGATGTCATCGCATGGTTTATTGCATCAAATGGGGTCATGCCTAATATGTATAACATTATGGCTGCTAATAAAAATAATGATATATAAAGAATTAAAATTCCTTTGGCGATATTTTTAGATTTTGGAGAAACTTTATCGCTTGACTGTTCTGAACTTTCTGTTTGGAATAGTTTCATCCCACCAATGTTCAAGTTTGGTAATATGGCTATTCCAATAGCGATAAACCCAATGCCACCACAAAATTGTAGTAAGGAGCGCCACAATAAAATACTAGGAGGAAGATTTTCTAAGTCTGATAAAACAGTAATACCTGTTGTGGAGACCGCTGACGCAGATTCAAAACATGCAGATAAATAATCTAAATTTAGCACGTAAAAGAAAGGAAAAGCAGCTATTAATACTATTGAAACCCAAACTAATGATGTAAATAAAAACATATCTTTTAAAGTCATATGTTTACGGTGAGCGTTACCTAAATGTTTGAGAATAAAACCTAAAGTTGCAGTTCCAATGCTACAAGCTAAAAATTCAGCACTACCTCTTGAAACAGTGCTAAATGCATATATAGTAGGAATAAGCATTGCTATTGCAAGGTATAGAGTAATATTCCCAAGCAATGAAGAAATAATTTTAAAATTAATAATCAATTTTTATTCCTATATATATTTATAAAAAGAAAGAAGGTTTAGGAGTTGTTAATTTTATTAAATCCTTAATATTTTTCTTTTCAGATACGAAAAATATTGCTAAGTCACCAGAATTTAAAATAGTATTTTCATTTGCAATAATAAGTTCTTCATTGCGATAGATTGCACATAAGCTAATACCAGATGGTAAGTTTATTTTCTTTAAAGGCTTTCCTATTAAAGAATTAGACTTTTCGGTACCTGTAATTGATATTTCAATACCTTCGGCACTACCTCTTTTTAAAGTGTGAACAGAATTAACACCATTATGTCTTATATTGGTTAATAACGCAGAAATAGTGGCTTCATGTGGTGAAAGAACAATGTCTATCGCATCTGATTGTAACAATTTTACATAAGCATAATTTGAAACAATTACTATTGATTTCTTAGCGCCTAGTTTTTTGGCAAGTAATGTAGACATGATGTTAGTTTCGTCTTTATCCGTTACGGCAATAACTAAGTCCATTTTATCTACATGTTCTTCTGCTAAAAATTCAGGATTTGAAGGGTTACTGCAGAAGATTTCAACGTTTGTATTTTCAAATTCATTTGCTAAAAATTCAGCTCTTGCTTCATCTGTATCTACTATTTTGACTTGATATTGGGAGCTAAGCTTTCTTGCAAGTTCCATCCCAATACTATTACCACCCACAATCATTATTTTGCGATATGGAACTTCCAATTTTTGGATTTCGCTCATTACAGCTCTAGTGTGAGCAACAGAAGAAATAAAAAATACTTCGTCTCCAGCTTCTATAATGGTATTAGGATTTATTTGAATTAGTTTACCTTGTCTATATATTGCTACAATACCTGCACTAATATTGGCTAAATTTGAGTATAACTTGTTAATAGGATATCCAACAATATGACCTCCGTAATAAGCTTTTACACAAGTGATAGCCACTCGTCCTTTAGCGAATTCTGCCATTTGTAAGGCACCAGGATATTCTATTAGATTAACAATTTCTTCAGTTATTAAAAGTTCAGGTGCAATAATATTATCAATTGGTATTGCTTGATTTGCGAATAAAATTTTTCGTTCAGATAGATATTCGTGATTACGGATTCTTGCAATTTTTTGAGGAATTTTAAATAAAGAATATCCAAGTTGACAAGCTAACATATTGGTTTCATCAGAATCTGTAACTGCAACTAATATTTCTGTATTAGCAGCATTGGCGTCTCTTAAAGTTCCTGGATATGAACCATGGCCTTTAACAATTTTAATATCATAACGATTTTGTATTGCATGTAATTTGGTATTATCAAGATCAATGAGAGTAATTTCATTATTCTCATTGATCAAGTATTCGGCTAAACCTGCGCCTACTTTACCTGCTCCTAATACAATTATCTTCATATACTAAACTCTAATTATATGTTATTTCTTTTTGGTGATTCTTGCGTAGTAAAAACCATCTGTATTATCAATTCCAGGCAAACGTTGTAATCCTGGATTATCTATATTTTCTGTTGCAACTATTGGTATTAATTCTGCGTCTTTATGAGTTTTTAAAAATTCAGAAACTTGTTTTTTATTTTCTTCTGGGAGTATAGAACATGTTGCATAAACTAATATACCGCCTGGACTAAGTAAGTTCCATACGTTATTCAGAATTTTCTGTTGTAAATTACAAATATTCTTTATTTCTGCTTCTGTTCTTAACCATTTGATATCAGGATGTCTTCTAATTACTCCTAACGCAGAACATGGTGCATCTAGTAAAATTTTATTATAAGTTTGATAAGGACTCCATTCTTTTGGGTCTGCACTTGCATCATAACAAACAACTTTTACTTTATTTTGGATTTTCATTCGAGTTAAATTACTAATGACTCTTGGAATTCTTGATTCTTGGGCATCAATAGCAACTAAATCTTTAATATTATTGCATAGTTCAAGAATATGAGTAGTTTTTCCACCTGGAGCGCAACAACAATCCAATACGATGTCATCTTTTTCTAGTGATAATAATGCAGCTGCTTGTTGGGCTGCTGCATCTTGTACAAAAGAAGCTCCGTCATCAAAATGAGGTAACTTTTCTACAGAAACTGGGGCGTTTAATAACAGAGCATCAGGAAATTCAGCAATATAAGATGATTCAATGTTGTTTTTCTTAAGTAAGCTTTGATATTCTGAAATGGTGTATTTGTTTTTATTTACTCTTATCCACATTGGAGGATGTGAATTTGAATTTTCAAGTATTGTTCTTAGTTCTTGTGGATAACTAGTTTTTAATTTGCCAATAAGCCATTGTGGAAAAGAATATTTTGTTTCATATGACTTATCTAATTTAGGCGTAAATTCTTCGTATTTTTCAATGAATTTATGCAATATTGCGTTAACTAAAGATTTAAAGTTGTTGAGTTTTAAATCAGAGCATGCTGCCACTGTTTCATTGACCGCTGCGTGTTTAGGAACATTGGTATAGATTAATTGGCAAAAACCAACAATTATAAGATTTTTTAATAGAAGTTGATTGTTTCTTAATTTTTGGGTTAATAATAGATCTAAACAAGCTTCCAATCTAAGTTTGTTGCGCATTACTTCATAACATATTTCTGATACTAGTTTTTGATCTTGTGGTTTACACAAATTTAAGAATTTTTTTAAACTAGTAGTTAAATTATTATCATCTTGTAATGACTCTGTAATTACTCGTGCACAAATAGCACGAATATTTTCTGATTGATTCTTGGATGCAACTTTCTTTTTCTTGTTAGTATTGGAGTGTTTGTAAAATTCCATTATTCTAAAATATCCCCAACTTTAAACATATCTTTTCTTGAATTGTAAATATCTTGGAAATTTAATGCTTTTTTGCCAGGTATTTGAATTTTCTTTAAAAGAATTGCATTTTCAGAAGTCGCTATAAGCACGCCATTTTTACTTACTTCTAAAACAGTTCCTGGTATTACTGATGAATTATTATATTCAACAACCTGAGCTTCAAATACTTTTATATTTTGTTCATTATATGCAAAGTAAGCATTAGGCCATGGGATATAAGTTCTTATATATCTTTCAATTGTAGTTGCAGGTAATTTCCAATCCATTTTTGCTTCTGCTTTATTAAGTTTGGCTGCATATGTTACTAAGTTTGGATTTTGAGGTTCAGCTTTGTTTAAATAAAATTCTATATTGTTTACAACTTCAACTAGTTGTTTAGAGCCTGCATCTGCTAATTTTTCATACAAAGATAAAGAAGTATCGTTGTTTTCTATGTTAATAACAGACTTCGCTAACATATCACCGGCATCAAGTTCTGGGCATATTTTCATAATAGTTACGCCAGTTTCTTTATCGCCTTCATATAATGAACGTTGAATTGGTGCTGCACCACGCCATCTTGGAAGTAATGAACCATGAACATTTATAGCTCCATATTTAGGAGTATATATTACTTCATCAGGAAGAATTAGACCGTATGCAACTACTACTAATAAATCAAAATCAAGTTTTTTATATTGAGTGATAGCGTCAGGATCTTTTTTGAAAGATTCAGGTTGAAACACAGGGATATTGTGTTCTAGAGCAATTTCTTTTACAGGTGAAGGTTGTAATTTATGACCTCTATCTTTAGGACGATCTGGTTGGGTATATACTGCAACAACTTCGATGCCAGCATTTAAAAGCGCACTTAGATGAGTGGCTGCAAAATCAGGGGTACCTGCAAAAACAACTTTCATAAAAAACCTATTATTAACTTCTTAAAAATAATTCTAAAAAAATATGCAAAATTTTATAGTGTTATGTTTCTTTAATTATTTTCTTTTTCTTGTTTCTTTCTTTTGAGAATTTTTGCAACTTTTGCTCTATATAAATTTTGTTTCATAGTAGAAAGATAATCGATGAATAGGGTGCCATGTAGATGATCTATTTCATGTTGCATACAAATAGCAAGTAGACCATCGGCTTCCTTAGTGAAAGTTTCTCCATCAATATTTTGCGCTTTTACAGTGATTTTTTCTGCACGTTTTACAAAAGCTCTAAGTTCTGGAACAGATAAGCAACCTTCATTAATACCTGTTTCACCTTCTTTGTTTATAATTTCTGGATTTATTAATACAAGTTCTGCTTCCTTGTTATCAATGCCTTCAACATTTATAACAACAATTTGTTTTAATAAGCCAATTTGAGGTGCTGCTAAACCAATACCTTCTTCTGCATACATTGTTTCAAACATATCAGAGATGGTATTTTTTAATTCTTCATTAAATTCAGTTACTATTTCACTATTTTTGTGTAATAACTCATCTGGATAGTATTTTAATTCTCTTATAGCCATTTATTTTTCCAAAAATTATCTATTTTTACATGTACGTTATTATATCATGAAGAGATAATTTAATTTAAAAATCTGTTTTGTATTAGAAAATGTTGTTTTTATGTTAGAACACTGTAATTGTGATCAATAATTTAAAAAAGATACATTTTAGGAATGCTTTTTTTTTAAATTTAAATTTTGATGTTATATTTAATTTTTGATAAGGTTAAGATGTGATACAAATAGAATATGATTTCTAAATTTTCAGATCTTAAATATTTTTGAATTCTAAAAATTTTACATATATATAATTTTAAACTTATTAAATACAGTTTTAGATTATTTTATGTAAGATACTATATTATTATAAAGAACAATTACTAAATATTTACTTAATTTTCAACTCCATAGCATGTTAAGTAAATACTGAACCATGGATTGGATGAGTACAAGCAGGGATCCTTATGATACTAAAAAAAATAGGAATGTTTGTTGCCGCTTTTGTTTTTGTGGCAACAGCTACAGCTGATACCTTAGAGGTTAACGAAAATCACCCACAGAAATATGTGGTACAAAAAGGCGACACATTGTGGGATATTTCTGCAAAGTTTCTCAAAAAACCGTGGTATTGGCCAAAAATTTGGAATGTTAACCCACAAATTAATGATCCTCATTGGATATATCCTGGAGATGTTTTAACTTTAGTTTGGATTGATGGTCAACCTTATTTAAAGAAAGCTGGACCTGAATCTGTTCAATTAAAGGATGCTCCAATTCCTACAATTGATGCTAAGAAGATTAAGACATTCTTAAAGAATGATGTGATTCTTCCATATGATGACGATGAATTAGCTAAGCTTCCATTTGTTTTAGGTGCAAATAGTGAGAGAGATCTTCTCGTTGAAACATCTAATATCTTTGTTAAATCTAAGAATGCTTTAGATAAAGGCCAACAATATGGTGTTTATCATAAGGGTGAATTATACAAAGATGAAAATGGCAATAAGTTAGGTTATAAGGCAGAATATGTAGGTTCTTTAGTTGCTGGCGAAGCTTACCCAGAAAAGAATTTAACTAAGTCTTTATTAGTTAAGAACTATAGCAAAGGTGTAAGATTGGGTGACTATGTTCTTCCATATAACATTGATACAGGTTTTAACTTATACTTTACTCCTAAAGCTGCAACTGTTGATACAACTGTTGTTGCATTAGGTGAAAGTGATGTTAAATATGCAGGTGTTTACGACACAGTAATTCTTGGTAAAGGCGCTAAAGACGGTGTTAAACCTGGTGATGTATTCTCTTTAGCTGCTCCTGGTGTTCAAGTTGTTGGTACAAATTCTGGCAATGTTCAATACGAATCAAATGCTACATTAGGCAAATCATTAGTTGCAAAGGCTGAAAACCAACTTCCTGATGAAGTTGTTGGTCAGGCAATGGTTTATCGTACTTATGATAAAGCTTCTTTAGCAATAATTATGATTTCAAATGGCGAAGTTAAGAAAGGCTATAAAGCAATTCGTCCATAAAATCATAATTTTAATATAAAATAGTTAGTTTTCCCCCTTTTATAATATAATTTATAAAAGGGGGATTTCTTTTTATAGGATAAAAGTATGTCATCTAATGATAAGACAACACAAGAAGAGTACGAAATAGAGTCTGACATAAAAGAAGAAACAAGTTTAGGAATTTGTCCTATATGTGCTCAACCATTGCAATATATAAATACTAAACATGGTCGAATGGTTGGATGTTCTAATTATCCATTATGTAAATATATTGCTCCAATAACCACAGGTGTTGGGGTTAGAATAGAAAAAATTATTGAAGGAAAAAGTTGTCCACAATGTGGTGGCATTCTTGCTGTAAAAAGCGGTCGCTATGGAATGTTTATAGGGTGTACCAATTATCCAAGTTGCCAATTTATTTATCATGAAGAACGAGAAAAAATAAATTGTCCCTATTGTGGTGGAGTTATAACTCAAAGAAAAACACGTTATAACAAAGTTTATTGGATGTGTTCTAATAAACTTTGTGGTTATAAAACAAGTAATAAGCCAATTTCTCAAAAATGTTCTAAGTGTGGTTTTACTCTAATGTTAGAAAAAAAAGGCACCAAGGGAAGATATGTTGTTTGTGTAAATTGCAATCATCGCGAATACGAAAAAAAATAATTGTATTATAATGTTCAGGTTTATTTTTATAAAAAGCAATTTAAATAGGAAATAATATGAGTTTTGTTGCTATTTTAATGGGTTCAGATTCAGATCTACCATTAGTTGAAAATACTATTAATGTATTAAAAATTTTAAAATTAAGTATGAAGTAAAAGTTACTTCTGCTCATAGAACTCCGCAAGTTACACACGATTACGTAACAGACGCTGAAAAAAGAGGTTGTGGAGTATTTATTTGTGCTGCAGGTTTAGCTGCTCATTTAGCAGGCGCAGTAGCTGCTAATACAATTCGCCCTGTAATTGGTATTCCTGTGGATTGTGGTCCTTTAAGTGGTGTTGATGCTTTATATTCAACTGTTATGATGCCAGGCGGTATTCCTGTGGCTACAGTTGCAGTAGGTAAGGCTGGCGCTAAGAATGCAGGATATTTAGCAGCTCAAATCTTAGCTTTAACTGATGCAAGTATTGCAGAAGCTGTAAAGGCTGACAGAGAAAAATCTGCTAATGATGTTATTGCTAAAGATAAAGCTCTTCAAGAAAAACTAGGCTTATAAAAAATCATGGAAGTTTCAATAGCAGAAGCTGCAAAAATAATAAATTCTAATGGCGTTATTGCTTATCCTACAGAAGCTGTATTTGGTTTAGGTTGCGATCCTATGAGTGATGAAGCCTTAGAGAAAATCTTACGGATAAAATCAAGAGATCCTAAAAAAGGATTAATTATAATTGCTGCCAATATTGAGCAAGTACTTCCATTTATTGATGTTTCAAAAGTGAATGAAAAAGTTTGGTCAGAAATTAATAACTATTGGCCAGGCCCATTCACTTTTGTTATGCCTTGTTCTAACAAAGTATCCACATTATTATCAGGAAATAGGGATACAATTGCAGTTCGAGTGTCAAATCATCCTACTGTTAAAGCGATATGTTTAGAAGCTAAGAAAGCTATTGTTTCAACGAGTTGCAATAAAAGTGGAGCAACCCCTTGTAAACAAGCTCGTGAAGTTGAAGAAGAATTTGGTTCTGTGCTTGATGGAATTGTTTATGAATTGGTAGGAGATCGTAAACTTCCAACAGAAATTAGAGATGCTATCACTGGAAAAGTACTTCGTCGTGGAGAATAAATAATTTAATGGATAAGTATGCTGTATTAGGTAATCCTATTGAACATAGTCGTTCACCTTTCATTCATAATAATTTTGCTAAGAATTCTAATCAAGAAATGGAATATGGAAAGATTCTATGTCCATTAGATAAATTTGTTGAAACTGTAAATGAATTTAAAAAAGATGGTGGCAAAGGGTTAAATGTAACAGTTCCATTTAAAGAAGAAGCATTGAAGTATGCAGATGTAGTGTTACCTAGAGCTCAAAGAGCAGGGGCAGGTAATACTTTAAAATTTGAAGATGGCAAGGTTTATGTTGATAATACAGATGGCGCTGGAATTGTTTGGGATTTTTTAAGATTAGGTTGGGTCTTAAAAGATAAAAGCATACTTATTTTAGGTGCAGGTGGTGCTTGCAAGGGTATTCTAGGACCAATTTTAGATGAGGAACCAAAACAAATAACTATTGCTAATAGAACTTTTGAAAAGGCGCAACTTCTTACTAAACAAAGTTCGAAAATAGTTGCCACTACATATGACGACCTTAATATTCAAAATCATCAATATGATTTAATTATAAATTCTACCTCTTGTAGTTTACATGGGGAATTGCCAAATATAAGCGAAGATATATTAAAGAAAGCTACATATGTGTATGATTTAATGTATGCTTCTAAAGATACTATTTTTATAGAAAAAGCTAAAGAATTAGGAATTTGCAATGTAGCTGATGGATTGGGCATGCTTGTTGGACAAGCTGCATTAAGCTTTAAGTTATGGCGAAATGTTGAACCTAATGCTACAGAAACGTTAGAACTATTGAGAAAAAGTATTAAATGATAGTTCAAACAGAAGTATTTAAATTAAAAATAGACATTGTTGATTATCAAGATGACGAAATAATCTCAGAATGCATGGCGACATGTCAAGAAGTCACTTGTACCCAACCATTAAGTTTAGTTTTTGCTGATGACAAAGTAAGTTTAATAAATTTAGCAAGACAAAAACAAGGAGGTATTTCGGTAGATTGGGGTACTGGCACCATGAAACATAGAATGAATTATGGTGGTGGAAGAAATTCTGAGGCGGTCGCAAAAGCTGTTCTTGGTCAAATGAAAAAACCAATAGTGTTTGATGCAACAGCAGGTCTTGGTAGGGATGCTTTTATTTGTGCTTATCTTGGAGGAGATGTTCATTTATTTGAACGTCATCCTTGCGTCAGAATATTATTAAAAGATGGTATTAGAAGAGCACTACAAAATGATGTGATTGCAGAATTAGTTCATAATAATATTCATTTAGAAGAAGCTCATACCATTTTTGAATATCAAGGTGATGTTTTACCAGATACCATATATATGGATCCAATGTATCCAGAAAGAGTAAAAAGTTCTAATGTGAAAAAGGAAATGGATACATTTCATTATTTGGTAGGGGAAGATTTAGACGTCTCTGAATTGTGGGATAAGGCAATGCATTTATCTCATAAAAGAGTGGTGATGAAGAATCCTAAATGGGCCCCAATCCAAAATAGTAAAAGATTATCTGGATCTGTTGTTACCAAAAATCATCGTTTTGATATTTTTGTTCCTTTTGAAAAGTAACTTTTATTACTATCAAAACATCTTATTAAGAAGCAAGAACATGATTGTACATTGTCTTGTTTCTTTCTTATTACTGTTAAATTTTTTATTCTCATGTAGTTATAATTATAAATTCTACGGTTAAATAGAACTGTAAAAATATTTTGGTATTAAGATGTAACAAAGAGTGTTACAATTTTATATTTAATATAGAAGTTAAATAACAACTATGTATAAGGTTAATAAATGCAGATTTCAAGTAGATTTACCATTGCCACTCATATAATGATAGCTATCAATACATTTCAAGAAGAATACAAAGTTACAAGTGACTTTTTGGCTGGAAGTATAAATGTTAATTCAGTAATTATTAGAAGAATTATGCAATCATTAAAAGGAGCTAATCTCATAGCAGTCAAAAGGGGTACTGGAGGAATGGAGATAGCTAAACCTTTAACGGATATTACTTTATTAGATATTTTTTATGCAGTAGAACCTTTAGAAGATGGTGCTTTATTTCATTTTCATGAGAATCCCAATCCTGCATGCCCCGTTGGTAGAAATATTCATGCTGTTTTGGATGATAAGCTGTTTGCAATTCAAAAAGCAATGGAAGATAAGATGCGATCTATTACACTTGATGCAGTAGTAAAAGATGCCAAGAACTTAATAAAACAAGAAAATTTGTAAGTTTTAAATATTAGTCTATCTTGTTAGATAGACTATTTTCATTTTTTTATAAAAATTTAGATGTAACTATTGACATTACATCTAAATGTATTATAATTGTAACCATAAAGATTACAACAAGTAAGTTAGTTAGAAGTTTTAATTATGGAGATATAATAATGAAAGTAGCAGTATTAGCAGCAAACGGTAAGGCTGCAAAAAAAATAATTGCAGAAGCACTTGAAAGAAATCTTGATGTTACAGCATTTGCAAGAAGTGAAAATACTTCAAAAGCAACAACTTTTGTTCATAAAGATATTTTGGATATAACTAAAGCTGATCTTGAAGGTTTTGATGTTGTTGTTGATGCAGTAGGCGGTTGGACAGCTGACACTGTGGGAGTAGTTCCTGCTGTTGTTAAACATCTTGCAACACTTCTTGAAGGTTCTAACACAAGAGTTTTAGTGGTTGGAGGAGCTGGAAGTTTATATGTAAATCCTGAACACACTGTAACTGTGGATATGGATAAGAATTTTCCACAAGCTTGGTTACCAATATCTCACGCACATGGTGATGCGTTAAAATTCTTAAGAAATAGTAAGAATCTTAAGTGGACGTATATTTCTCCAGCTGCAGACTTCCAAGCAGAAGGTGAAAGAAGTGGTGAGTATACTTTGGCAGGTGAAGAATTTACCTTAAACAGTAAGGGTGAAAGTACAATTAGCTATGCAGATTATGCAATAGCTTTGGTTGATGAGATTATCTCTGGAAATCATATTAATGAAAGAATTTCAGTAGTTAGCAAATAATATAGACAATATTTTATTGTTTAAACAAGCTTAGAACATAACGACCACAATTATCAAAATGATTATTGTGGTCGTTTTTTTTTGTTAAAAGAACTACTAAAAATCTTCTAAATTCATTCAAATTTTTAGCATTGTTAACTTTTAAAAATTTAAAAATAAAAAAAAGTGGCTCAAAGTTTTTTTTATGTTTAAACTCTGTATATATAAGAGTTTTATTTAAGTTTTTAAGGTATGAGAATGGAATTTACATCAGAAGAAGATGAAGG
>GL995195.1:123110-148107 GCA_000222855.1 Succinivibrionaceae bacterium WG-1
TAGCGTACTAGAATGTTGTACGAAAGGTGATTTTGTTAAAGCTATTCTTTTGTTAGAAAAACTTGTAAAACAAAATAATTCTGAAGCACTATTTTTGTTGGGAAATATTTTATCTGATAATCTTGGTGAAGTTCTATATGAAGAAGATCCTAAAAATTTATTAGAAAAAAGTAGTTCTTTAGGATTTATGCCTGCTTTATATAAAATAAGACAATATGAAAATAAAGATGTGCATTTTTATTGGACTAATGAGAATTCTGATTCAGAATTAGAGTTTAATCAAAAATATAATGAAGAAGAAGTTAATAAGCTCTATAACCTTGCAATGAGTGGAGAGAACGTCGCAATGTATGACTTTGCGAATTATATTTTAACTCCATATTATAAAGGTGATAAAAATATTGGTTATTTTTGGTTAGAAAGAGCAGCGCAAAAAGGTAATATCAATGCCCAATATGAATTGGGGAGATTATATTTAGTTGGAAAATATTTTGACAAGGATGTATTAAAAGCGTCTTTATGGTTTGAGAGAGCGGCTGAATTAGGGAATATCCCTGCTATTTTAGAATTAGCCAAAATATATCTTTCAAAGAAATATGATTTATATAATCCTAATGAAGGTGTTAAATTATTAAATAAAATAAAGCAACAAAGTGTTAATGCGATGATTTTGTTGGCAAATTTACACCATGATGGCGATGTATTAGAACATAATGATGAATTAACAAAAAAATATCTAAATCAAGCTGTTCAATTGGGTTCATTTGAAGCTTCATATGAACTTGGTAAAATTTTTATAGAGCAAAATAATTTTATAGAAGGTGTTTCACTACTAGATGAAGCTGCCAAACATAATATAGTAGAAGCAATTTATTTACTTGCTGATATTTATTATTCAGGTTCAGGAGTACCTAAATTTGTTGATAAAGCTGCTTTTTATTATTATAAAGCAGCATGCATGGGCAACACTGATGCTCAATATAAATTTGCTAAATTATGTCTAAAAGAAAAGAACGAAGACGCTGAAAAAAGAGCTAAATATTGGTTAAGAAAAGCATCTGATAGTGGGCACTTAAAATCGCTTTGTGAGTATGGAAAGATTTTAAAGCATCTAGCGGATTTAAAAACAGAAAACTCCATAAACAAAGAGCAGATTTCGGCTAAATGGCAAGAGTCAAATAATGATTCATATGTTGATAAATATTCTTTAGCTTTTGACTACTTATTACAAGCTGCAATTGGAGGCTTAGATGAAGCTGAATTTATTGTTGCTAATATGTATAAAAATGGCTTAGGTGTTCATAAAGACGACACTAAATATGTATATTGGTGTAAAAAAGCTGCCACAAATGGAAACTTAAATGCTCAGTTTCAAATGGCAGAACTCTATAATGAAGGTGCTTTAATCGAACCAAATTTAGAACAAGCTAAAGAATGGTATATTTCTGCTGCATTAAGTGGAAGTGTAGAAGCAATGTATCAGCTTGGAATGATGTATCTTGAAGGTAGGATAGGTCAGAAAAATGAATCTAAAGCTCTAGAATTCTTAATAAAAAGTGCCGAAAAAAAATTATTCTCTAGCTTTGTATCAATTAGGTATTATTTATAAAAAGGTATAGGTGTAGAACCTAATTTTGAAATAGCAGAAGATTATTTAAAAAAGCAACAAAGCAAAAGAATGAGAATGCCTTAATTGAGTTAATAAATTTATATCGTGATACTTTTAAAGTTGATAATTTAAATGAAGCAATGCAAATGCTCGAACAGTTTGCCAAGGAAGGAAAAGTAAACTCAATGTATGAGCTAGCTAATTGCTATTTAAAAGGCGATGGTGTAGAAACTAATATTACACTTGGTTTGAAGTTGCTAGAAAAGGCTGCATTACATAAACACACAGAAGCTTTAATTAAATTAGGTAATTTTTATTTTGAAGGTAAATATGTTTCTCGAAATTATCAAGTTGCATTGAAGCGTTTTATGGCTGCTGCAAAATATAATAATTCAGAAGCTTTATATAAAGTTGGCTTATGCTATAAACAAGGATTAGGAACATTAGTTAATTATAAAAAAGCTTTAGAATATTTCGAAAAATCAGCTAATAAAGGATACTACTTATCATATCTCGCTTTAGGACAAATTTACGAAAAAGGCGAAGGTGTAGTTGGTTCTCAATCAAAAGCTTTATATTATTATAGATTACTAGCTTATTCTAATTATTCAGATGCTTATAACTTAATTACTAACATCTTATTAAGTGGGGCAGAACCTTTTAGTTCAGATTGTGAGGAAGCTGCAAGATGGTTAACCAAAGGTGTACAACAAAATAATTATGAGTGCTATTATCGTTTAGCTAAGATGCATATAGACGGAATGTTTTCTATTGCTGACTTTAATACAGGCATAAATTTAATGACCAAAGCAGCAGAAGAAAATAATACTAATGCTTTATATTTCTTAGCTTCAGCTTATAAAGAAGGTAAAATTATTCAAAAAAATATTTCTAAAGCTATAAATTATTGTCAAAAAGCCGCAAGTTTAAATCATATTAAAGCAACCACCATGCTTGGAAAAATGTTTTATAAAGGTGAAGATGTAGAACAAAATTTGGTAACCGCTTATGATTTATTTTCTACGGCTGCTCAAAATAACGATAAAGAAGCTCAATATTATCTTGCTTTGTTATACAAAGATGGAGATGGAGTACAACAAAGTTACTTGGATGCATATGTTTGGAGTGTTTTAGCTTTATCGGAAAATAATAACGCTATAGATATAAGAAATTTAAGAGATTTTTTAATAAAAAACTTAACTTCAACCCAATTAAAAAAGGCGCAACTGTTAGCTATTGAAAAATTTAATAGATTAAATGTTGAACTTAGCGCTTAGATATCTTAGACAAATAATGTTGGTTTAACTATTAAAAGAATATATTAGTAAGTTACCAACATTATTTATGGAATGTACTGTATAGAAAATTAAACTTGTTCAGATGATTTATTTTTAGCTTGTTCTAAACTTTTTTCCAAGATTTTATTTCTAGCAGAGAAACAACCAAAAATACCAAAGAAAAATGTAAGAATGTAGTCTATTTTGGTAAGTTTTACTACATCTTGTGATGCAAATTTAAGTGCAATACAAACAATTGTATTAAGAAAAAGTAACATTGTTATGATAATGACAATGCTAATTTTTATTTTAAAATTAGAATCATATATAAAGTAAAAATATCCAGAACCTAACCAAATTCCTAAAGCAAAAATAAGTCCTAAAGAATTTAGAAATAATTTCATAATAGCCTCTATCTCTTACATGTTTACTTTATACAATTTATAACAAACTTGACCTGCTTTGCCTTCTTTATATAGTTCAAAAGAGCTTGGAGGCGTAATGAGTTCGTTTTCTATTTCTTGTTCTACATAAACTAAAGTGTCTTTATGTGTAGCGAACTCAGTAAGTAAAGGAAATACTTCTTGTAATATATCCTTTCTAAAAGGAGGATCTAAGAATATAACATCATATTTTACAGAGTTTGTTTTTAAAAACTTTAAGCTATCGCAATTTTTTATATCTAAATTACTAGGATTTCCTAATAATTTTTTACAGTTTAATAGTGAATTATAGGTTTCTTTTTCTAATTCACACATGGTTACGTTTTTTGCACCACGAGAATAAGCTTCAAAGCCTAGACTTCCACTACCCGCAAACAAATCAAGACACAGGCTATCTCTAATATCAAACATTAGCCAATTAAAAAGTGTTTCTTTAACTCGGTCTGTTGTTGGTCTTAAACCTTCTTTATTTAAAACAGGAAGTTTTCTGCCTTTGTGTAATCCACTAATGATTCTTACGCTTCCGATTGATTTTTGGGGTGATGATTTTACTCTTTGAATCATTTTGAATCCTAAATATAAAAGTGGTGACTGTATATTATAACTAATGTTTTTTAAAAGAGATATTTTATTGATATTCTTAATTATTTCTTTATGAAATAAAGGTTAGTATGCAAAATTTAATATATGTTAAATTTTTATGGGTGATTTTATACTGATTTTGCGATGATTGTCAGTTTTTGGTATAGTATCAGTTTGTAAAAAATGAGTATAAAGTTGAGAACAAAATATGTCAAAAAAAGGATTTTTTTCTTGGTTTAAACGTAAAGATAATGTTGAACAACAAGAAAACAAAGAAGAGTTACAATCAGAACAACAAGAAGTAAAAGAATTATTAGAAGAAACAGTTAATAAAGAAGCTGTTTTACCATCACAAGAAACTTCTTTAAATGATATCAAAGAAGATGAACATACTAGTTCAGCTTCTAAGGATAATAATGAAGTTGTTGCATCAGAAGAATTAGCAACAAAAGAAGAATCTACAGTTACAGAAGTTAATAATGACCAAGTATTAGAATCTGAAAAATTAAAGACTGATGATGTTGAGTTAACTTCGCAAGAAGAAAAGATTCCAGAACCACAAAGCAAGCCTCATTTATTTAAACGTTTATGGGCGGGACTTAAAAATACTCGCGATAATGTAGGGCTTGGAATAGTTGCTTTATTCAAGGGAAGACAAATAGATGATGAATTGTTTGAAGATCTTGAAACTGCATTATTAACAGCTGATGTCGGTTATGAAACAACTAATAAGTTGTTAGACAAGCTAACCAAAGAAGCTAAATTAAAAGAATTAAAGGATGCTAATGCTTTAACTGAAAAATTAACATCAGAATTAAAGGAAATTTTAAATGAAGTTTCTGCTCCATTAGTTATAGATACTACTAAGAAACCTTTTGTAATTTTGATGGTTGGTGTTAATGGTGTTGGTAAGACTACAACTATCGGAAAACTTGCAAAAGTTTTTTCTAATAAAGGTTTAAAAGTTATGTTGGCTGCAGGTGACACCTTTAGAGCTGCTGCTGTTGACCAATTAAAGGTTTGGGGCCAAAGAAATAATATTCCTGTTGTTGCGCAAGATACAGGAGCTGACAGTGCTTCTGTTATTTATGATGCATTAAATTCTGCTAAGGCAAAAGGATACGATGTACTCATTGCTGATACAGCAGGGAGATTACAAAATAAAGCAAACCTAATGGAAGAACTTCGTAAGATTGTCCGAGTAATGAAAAAGATAGACGAAACAGCTCCTCATGAAGTTATGCTTACTTTAGATGCTGGTACCGGACAAAATGCTATTTCTCAAGCTAAATTATTTAGTGAAGTTACTCCTATAACTGGCATAAATCTTACCAAATTAGATGGTACTGCCAAAGGTGGGGTAATCTTCAACATTGCAAACTTATTTAAAATACCTATTCGTTATATCGGTATTGGTGAAGGGGTTGATGATTTAAGAGAATTTAATTCAGAAGATTTTATTAAAGCTTTATTTGCCGAAGAAAATATGGATAAGTAATAAAACCAATGAGCGATTTTGGTAGATAGGTAAGGTACTTTTATGATTGAGTTTTCTAATGTAAGTAAAATTTATCCCCACGGACAAAGTAGTGCTTTAGAAAATGTTTCATTAAAAATTGCAGAAGGTGAAATGGTATTTTTAACTGGCCACTCTGGTGCAGGTAAAAGTACCGTTTTACGTATTATTTCTGGAATGGAAAAAGTAACAGCAGGAACTGTGTATTTTGGAGGTAATAATATTACTCGTTTATCAAAATCTCAGCTTCCTTATTACAGACGTTTAATTGGAATGATTTTTCAAGATCATAAATTAATGATGAATAAGACTGTTGCTGAAAATGTTGCTTTACCTTTGCTTATAAAAAATTTGACTATGGAAGAAGCTATGATGAGTGTAGAACACGCTCTTCAAAAGGTAGGTTTATTAAGTAAGATAAATACATACCCACTTTATTTAAGTGCAGGGGAACAACAACGCGTTGGTATTGCAAGAGCAATTGTAGCTAAACCCAAAGTGTTGCTTGCAGATGAACCAACAGGTAACTTAGATTACGCTTTATCTCAAGAAATAATGTCATTATTTTTAGAATTAAATAGTGATGGAATGACTGTAGTAATGGCAACACATGATTTGGATTTGGTTGCTTCTTCTCATAAGAGAAGTATAGAACTTCAGTATGGCAAAGTTATATCAGATTTGGTAATTTAAAATGACAGAAACTCTGAATTTTATAAATGTATGTCGTGGTCAAATTAGTATATTCAGAAAAAGTTTTAATGCGTTATTTGGCCGCAATGCAGGGGGAACTACATTAACTATTTCTGTTATTGCTATTAGCTTACTTATTCCCATAGTTTTCTATTTATTGATAAATAATGTCTTAGTTTTAACTGAGAATATGAAAACAGGACGAGAACTTACAGTCTATTTTAAAGATAACGTTTCTGCAGAAAATGCATCTGAAATAAGAGATGCATTTAGTAAAGACTATCGAATTCAAGAGGCAACTTTAATTACTGCAGAAGATGCTATGGAATCATTTTCTCAATCTCTTGGTATTACCGACGCTGATAAATGGCTTTTAAATGATAATCCTTTACCAAATGCTATTATGCTTACTCCAAAATCAGAATATTTAACAGAATCTGAATTAAATAAAATGATTGCGGAAATCGAAAAGAGTAAAGAAGTTTTGTTAGTACAGTTAGACAAACAATGGGTAAATAGATTAAATAGTATAATTAAATTTTTAAATGCAACCACAATAGGTATCGGTTGTATTTTGTTATTATCGGTTATTTTATCTATTACCAATTGTATAAGTTCTATTATTGTTAAGCATAAAGAAGAAATAGAAGTAATGAAATTAGTGGGAGCTACTAATAGCTATATCATAACCCCTTATGTTTATTTAGGAATGTGGTTTGGCTTTATTGGTGGAGCGATTGCTATATGGATATCTGCAATTATAGTTTATGTAGCAGGAACTCTAATTTATAATATTGCTGAAAGCTATGGCTCGCATATAGAGATTTTTGGAATAAATATAGTTGAAATTTTTGTGGTTACAGGTAGTAGTGCACTAATAGCTGCAATAGTTGCTTTTGTAAGTGCTCGTGTAAATATTGCAAGAATTGAGCCGAATATATAAAAAATAAAAATAAAAAAATATTTCTCGCAATTTAGTGAATAATTGCATATTATTACAGCAAATAAATATAAATTTATCTGACAAGATAAAGGAATTAAATGTTGAAAGTTAGATAAAATTTAAATAGGGATAATACAAAAATGACAATGAATAATTCATCACTTATGTTGGTTCCAAGTGGAAATATTGAAGGTTATATCAGATCTGTCAATGCTATACCTCTCTTAAGTGCAGAAGAAGAATATGAATTAGCAACAAGATTTAACAAAGAAGGCGATTTAGATGCCGCTAAAAAGCTCGTTATGACTCATTTGCGTTTTGTAGTAAGTATCGCTAAAGGTTATGAAGGGTACGGATTACCATTAGCAGATTTGATTCAAGAAGGTACTGTTGGCCTAATGAAGGCAGTAAAGAGATTCGATGCTAAACAAGGTGTTAGATTAGCAGCGTTTGCAGTTCATTGGATCAAAGCTGAAATCCATGATTTTGTTATAAAAAATTGGCGTTTAGTAAAAGTAGCTACAACTAAGGCTCAACGCAAATTATTCTTTAAATTACGTCAAGCAAAGAAAAAGATTGGTTGGTTAAATACAGCTGAAACTCAACAAGTTGCAGATGATTTTGGAGTATCTGTAAATGATGTGAGAGAAATGGAAAGCCGTTTAACTGCACAAGATGTTGCATTTGATAATACAACAGATGAAGAAGATGATAAATTCATCCCTGCAAAATATATTGTAGATGAATCTTCTAATTTTGAAGGTAATATAATTAGCGGAGATAATGAAAGATTATCAAATCTTGCTTTAAATAATGTATTAGGTAAGTTAGATGATAGAGCTTATTACATTATTAAACGTCGTTGGTTAGATAATAATAAGGCAACTCTACAAGAACTTGCTAAAGAATTAAATATTTCTCTAGAACGAGTAAGACAGTTAGAAAAGTCTGCTTTAGGTAAGTTAAAAATTTATTACTAAGTGAAAGTGAAGATATTGTATACGAAGTTTAATAATATTTTATAAAATAGCTAAAAAGCTTATTGTAAAATAAAGAATAAATGGCCCACTTGATAAAGTGGGCTTTATTTTTATAAAAAACTAGCTATATAAGCCATTAAAGGTGCTACTAATAGGCTTGGTAAAAAATCTGTAGTAGGAATATTCTTTAACTTTAAAAGATTTAATCCAGACATAATAATTATTAAACCACCACATGATAGTAGGTTTTGTAATATATAGTCTGGAAGATAACCATTTAACATAATTGCTAATAAGTAGAAAAATCCTTGAAATAAAAATAGAGGCACTGCTGCTAAACCAATGCCCATGCCATATGTTGCGGATAAAGCGATAGTACTTAGACAATCAAGGGAGGCATTAGTAAATAATAAAGTATTATCTCCTTGTAGGGCGCTTTGCATTGGTCCTACAATAGATAATGCTCCAATACAATAAAATAAAGTTGCAGTAACTAATCCTTGTCCAAAACCGTCTTGTTTTTTAGATAATCCACTTGTTGCTTTTACAAGTCTTTCATGTAGTTTTAGATAATCACCTATAATGCCCCCAAAACAGATGCTTAGAATCATTATTATAGGAGGAGCATTATGAGCTATAGCTTGAAGGCTACAATTGCCCCCGATTATAAATGAACAACAACCTAAAGCAATAAACATCTTTTCTTGGGTGCTTTCTTTGAATTTCTTTTTTAAAGCAGAACCAATAATTGCTCCTATTAAAATTCCTGTGACATTAACAATTGTACCTAACATTTATTCTTCAAATTTCCTTTTTATTTCTTTTTTTACTGTCTAAGTATAGATGTTTAATGGTAACACTTTTGCCTATAAGTTTAAATTTTTCTGCTAATGATTCAGCAATATATACACTACGGTGTTGGCCACCTGTACATCCAATCGCAACTGTTAAATAACTACGATTACTTTTTTCTATAAAAGGTAACCATGTATTTAAAAATGTATATATTTGTTGGATATAATTTTCGACTTCAGGGTATTTATTAAAGAATTCTACAATTTCATGATCTAAACCTGTTAAAGGTCTAAGTTCCGTAAACCAATGAGGATTTGGTAAAAATCTAGCATCAAAGATGTAATCTGCATCTTTTGCAATTCCTCTTTTGTATCCAAAAGATTCAAAAATAATATTTATATTTTTGAGTTTTTTACCTAGTACTAATGTAGTTATTTTAGATTCTAACTCATGAATGCTTTTATTAGAGGTATCAATTCTAATGTCTGCAAGAGCTGCAATAGGCTCTAATATGTCACTTTCTTGTTTGATACTATCTTCTAGTGATAGATTTCTCTTGGTAAGTGGATGAAGTCTTCTTGTTTCTTCATAACGCATGATTAAGGTATTATCATCCGCGTCCAAAAAGATATTAACAACTTCTGTGGTGTGATCTTTTCTTATTGATTCAATATACGGAATAAAAGTTTCAGGTGATTCTGGAATGTTTCTAATATCCAAGCTAACTGCTAATTTTTCATGATGAGCTCTACTAATATTGATAAGTTCAGGAAGAAAAATTACAGGTAAATTATCAACGCAGTAAAAGCCTAAATCTTCTAAAACTCGTAAAGCTATAGTTTTACCAGCGCCACTACGACCGCTAACAATAAATAGTTTCATAGATAACACACTTAAGAATAAAAGAATGATTTTATGAAAGATTTAGGGATTGTTATCCCTTTTAGAATATAATTTTATATCTACTTTCTTTATATATTTTGTTTGATGATATTATAACCTATTCATTTTTTAAAAAGTTGAAACTTTTAAATATTTGTATCTGAAATTGAAGAGACAATTTTTATAGATTTTATTCTGTCATTTCTGTATTTGCTATTTCTTGTTCTTTATCTTTTTCTGAAGTGTCTTCTTTTGCTGTTTCTTCTTCAAGACTTGAAGCTATATTGATAACCGTATTGTATACGTGAGTTTGAATGTTTTTAATACTACGGATATATTTGCATATAGCATTATCAGATAGTTCATTACATAAGTTCATAAGATACTTTTCATTTTCTAAAGCGGTTTCTTTATGAATAAATAATACTAAAAAACAATCTGCGTAGTAGTTATCAAGATAGTTAAAATGAATTTGCTTATCAAGGGTTATAAATAAGGCTGTTTCTTTTAAATCATCATTGATTATTGCATGAGGGAAAGCAAAACCATTAGCAACATAGGTAGAACCTATTTGCTCTCTATTTTTAAGTAATTCAATGATTTTATTTTCATCAAGATTTACTTTAGGAGATGCTAGGTGAGCAATGATTTCAAATAGATTCTTTTGACTGAAACAAAGGACAGGGCTAAACACACTGTCCTTTGAGAGAAGATTTCTAAGTACTAATTTCATAGTAATGTCTTAAAAACCAAGAAAGGCTTACTTATTGAGTAAGTTTTTCTTTGTGCTTAACAAGTTGACGTTCAAGCTTATCAACAAGAACATCGATTGCTGCATAAATAGTTTCACCTGTTGCTTCAGCATAAAGTTCATCACCTTTAACAGCGATCTTTGCTTCTGCTTTCTTATCTAGGTTTTCAACAGCAAGAATTACGCTAACACTTTTAACGTATTCTTCTAAACGTTTAAGATGATCCATCTTTTCTGTTACGTAATTACGCATTGAATCACTCACATCGAGGTGACGACCAGTAATAGTAATCTGCATAAGCACACTCCTTTCTTCTAAACTGAAATTATATGAGAGTAATATGATTACTTCATCCCGGATTAACACAACATAATATTTTATTTATAATTCATCTAACATAAACCAAGGTTCCGAGATAATATTATGTGCATTAAAATTTACTTATGTTTTTATTCTAAATATCGTAGGATTTAAATACTAGTAAAATTATTATGAATAGTGATTAATTACAGAAAAATTTTATAAAATTGTCTATTTTTTGTACAAAATCCCTTAAATCTATTCTTATTCTTGTAATTTATTAAATTATTGGAAAGGTTTTCAGATCGTTTAATTTAAAGGATGTTTTATATTTTGATTAAATACAAATTGTAAAAATTACCTATGATTAAGATGAAAGTAATGAAGTAACAAGTTAGACTAAAGATATAGCAAATTTGTATTTTCTTTGCTTGGTATGTTTTATTGTTATAAATTATTTTTCGTTTGGATTTACAACTTTGTTGTAAATTACTAAAAGAACAAAAAATTTCTACAAATATAAAAAAATAAATCTTTATTTTATAAAAGTTTATTAGCGTTTTTGATTTTGAAACTGTCAAAAATGGAAATAACAAGTAATAAGCAACCCTACGTTCTTATAGTTGATGTGATGAAAAAGTAAGATCGTAATATTTTATTAATGTTATATAATTTGTTTTCTTTGGCTAGATGAAGGAATTCCTAAAGCTTCTCTATATTTAGCAATTGTCCTTCTTGCAACCATTATCCCTTTGGTTTGGAATATTTCAGATAATTGATTATCGCTTAAAGGCTTCTTAGGATTTTCATTTTTTACTAATTCTTTTAATAAAGAGCGAATAGCCATTGATGAAAATTCTCCACCATTATCAGTGCTGACATGACTGGAGAAGAAATATTTTAATTCAAAGGTGCCTCGTGGGGTGTGCATATACTTTTCAGTGGTTACACGAGAAACGGTTGATTCATGCATTTCTACTTGCATTGCAACATCGTTTAGAACTAATGGTTTCATACCAACTTCGCCTTTTTCAAGGAATTCGGTTTGTTGGTCAATTATGCATTGAGCAACTTTTAATAAAGTTTCATTACGTTTGTTGATGCTTTGTATAAACCAGTTGGCTTCTTGGATATGATTTTTAAAATATTGAGTATCTGCTTCAGACGTAACACTTTTACTTAATTCACTATATGTTTCATTTATTTTTAATTTAGGAATTGCATTAGGATTTAAGGTCGCAGTCCAAACACCATTTATTTTAGTTACTGCAATATCAGGTATGATAAATTCATTCTTATTGGAGAAAGTAACATTCCCAGGGCGTGGTTCTAAATTGGTAATAATTTGAATAGCGTCTTTTAATTGGTTTTCTTTAATACCTAATTGCTTTATTATTTTTTTATAATCTTTATTACCAAGTAATTCTAAACACTCATTAACAATATCATATGCTATTTTATTTGTAGCATCGTTCAGATCATATTGGTTTAATTGGATTAATAAAGACTCTTTAATTGTTCTTGCACCAACTCCTATAGGATCAAAATTTTGGATGAGTTTTAGAACAACTTCTATTTCGTCTATTTCTGTATCAGGAAATTCTGAAATAACGGCTTGTTGGATATCTTCTAATGACTCATTTAGATATCCTGATTCGTTGATGCCATCTATGATTGCTTCTGCTATTGCTTTATCTTTATCGGTATATGGTGATAAATTTAATTGCCAAAGTAAATGTTCCTTTAAATTATAAGAGGTTTCACCTTGGTATTCTTCGCCGTCTCCATCGAAACTTGCTTTACTACCTTTATTACCTACAGAAAAACTTTCAGCCCAAGTTTTGTCTTCAGCATTCATTGAAGATTCAGATTGATTATTATCTATACCGTTTTCGTGATTGTAACTAGAGTCATCAGGAACTAAAGGTGTTACATTATTGTCATTGTTTGCATTATCGTAATTTGCGAATTGAGCATCATCATTTGATATTGTATTATCATTATTGAAAGGATTAAAATCGTCATCAGCCACATTTTTATTAGTTTCTTTTTCAAACATTGCATCTAAAGATTCTATATTTGATTGCGAACTATTTTCATCTATTTCCAATAATGGATTTTTATCTAGATTTTCTTGAATTTCAGCTTGTAACTCTGTTGTGGATAACTGCAATAAGCGAATTGCTTGTTGTAGTTGGGGAGTCATTGCTAAAGTTTGAGATGTGGTTTGTCTTAAATTTAATCCAGTTTTCATAATGTAATATTTGTTTAATATAGATAATGGTTCTAATGTTAAATTATTATATTACGAAGTTTTCTCCTAAATAAACTTTTCTTACTGTTTCATTTTCTAAAATTGAAGATGGGGCACCATATGCAATTAAAGAACCTTGATTTACAATATAGGCTCTTTCACATACATCTAGAGTTTCTCTAACGTTATGGTCGGTAATTAAAACCCCAATTCCTCTTTTGCTTAATTGGGTAATTATTTCTTTAATATCCCCAACAGAAATAGGGTCAACCCCTGCAAAAGGTTCATCGAGAAGAATAAATCTAGGATCTGTTGCTAAAGCTCTTGCAATTTCAACACGGCGTCTTTCGCCACCTGATAAACTCATTCCAGTATTATTTGCAATATGTTCAATATGGAATTCTTTAATCAGTTGATGCATTTTCTCAAGACGTTCTTGGCGATTACGAAGATTGTGATTTAATTCCAATGCTCCGTAGATATTTTCTTTTACAGTAAGTTTACGCCAAATGCTCGCTTCTTGAGGTAAATAGCCAAGTCCTACTTGCGCTCTTTTATCCATTGGTTTATGAGTTATATCAATATCATCAATAAATACGCTTCCACCATCAGCTTTTACAATGCCAACAATCATGTAGAATGAGGTGGTTTTGCCTGCACCGTTAGGACCTAAAAGTCCAACAATTTCACCTGTTTTAACTTCTACAGATACATCATTAACAACGGTACGTGATTTATATTGTTTAAAAAGATGTTCTGTTTTCAATATTGACATGTGGATACCTTTCGTATTTATTATTTATTAGAATTTTCTTTTTTAGCACTTTTGATTTGAGATTGTAATTGTTCTGGGATAAATACAGTCACAACTCTATCGTTTTGATTACCTTTATTGGATTCTGCCTCAACTCTTTCTTCACTCATATTATATCTAATAATATTGCCAGATAATTTTGAGTCTTCCTGTTGTATTACAGCATTATGTTTTAATTGAATAGTTTTGGTTATAGGTTTATATGTAAGCTCTTTAGCATGAGCATTAATATAACGACCATTTTGCATTTTTTGCTTAAATGTTGCAGGATTTCCTGCTGCAAGAATACTTTTTAATTGTCCTTTTTCATCTTGTTTGATGACAACTTTATCAGCTTTGATTAATAAAGAACCTTGAGTGATAACAACATTTTCTAAAAAAGTTATTTCATTTTTAGCAATTTCTGCAATTTGTTTGTTGGAATTAACAGAGATCGGTTCTTTAAAATCTTTGTTAATTGCAAAGGCTGTATTGACAGAAAAAATTGCTATTAAAACAATTGCTATTCTATTTATCGATGACATAATTCGCATGACAGTTATTTTCCAATCGAATATTTTGATTTTTTAGGTTTCCTGTAAAAGAGTTACATGTATTTAAAATGTTTCTTCCCTTTAATGTTATTTTTTCATTAGAACGAATATCTTTAGTTTGTAAGTCATATTCAAGATATTCTGTTATAAATTCGTTTATAGCATATTCTTTGTTAGAAGAAAAACCAAATACTTGTCCTCTTAAATTTACATTGTCGTTTAAATTTAAAATTCCATAATCTGCAGATAGATTCCATCTATCATTATATGAATTATCTTGTTGGGTTAATTTTTTATTTATTTTTGAATTTTGCAGATCTTGGTCGACCCAATATGTAATATTAGGTCTATACAAATAACCTGTAGATAAATATTGATAATATTCTAAATGTTGTGCAGATAACTCTTGATATGGCACTCCGTTTTTATTATATCTAGTAGCTTTTAAATTTTCTGCAGTGAACGATGGAGTAGACTCAAATTGTTCTTCTTGGGTTTTTACTTCATCTACTTCATACCAATGGTAAAATAAAAAAGCTCCAAATAATAATGAAAGCGCAAATGCAATTTTTAAAATCATATGCTAGCACCTTTTAGTGATAAAGAGTTATGGGCTAGTAATATTAAGTCACATACTTCTCTTACAGCTCCATCACCACCATTATTTTCACAGATGTAGTTAGAGGCATTTTTTACTAAAGGATGTGCGTCTTTGGGACAAAAACCAAGTCCCACTTTTTCCATTATTGATATATCAATAACATCATCACCAATATAAGCGATTTGTTCTAAGGTGATATTTTCCATCTGTGCAATTTCAATTAGACTTGGAACTTTATCAACAACGCCTTGGTGAATATGTTTCACTTTTAATGATGTCATTCTTTTTTCAACAATTTTAGATGTTCTGCCTGTAATTACCCCAAAAGGAATGTTTATACGTTGAATAGCAGTTATTCCAAAACCATCTTTGGCATTAAAAGATTTTATTTCATCTCCATTTTCTGTGAGATAAATTTTGCCATCAGAGAGCACTCCATCAACATCACTAAGAAGTAATTTAATATTTTTTAATTTGTTAAATAATTCACCTGATATTGGTTTATATGGGGTATAAATTGCGTTATCAGTCATTAAATAATTCCTTTGTGAATAAGATCTACTGTATTAAAAGCTCCGATAACTTCATTTTTTTCGTTGGTTACTAATAAACCGTTAATTTTATGTTTAGATATCACTTTTACAGATTCAGCTGCAAGAATTTCAGGTTTTACTGTGATACATGGAGTTTTTACAATAGATTTGATTGGTTGGGTGAGTTCACAGGTATTGCCAGAACCTAAAGCTCTTCTTAGATCCCCATCTGTAAATACCCCATAAAGAGTATTATCGTCATTTATTAGAGCGACCATTCCTAAACCTTTGGAGTTCATTTCTAAAATAGCATCTCTCATTGTAGTATTCACATTTACTGATGGAATCTCTTCTCCAACATGCATAATATCGCATACTCTAGTTAGTAGTCGTTTGCCAAGAGAACCACCTGGATGAGTCATTGCAAAATCATTAGCTGTAAAGCCTCTTGCTTCTAATAAGGTAACAGCTAATGCGTCACCCAAAGCCAAAGTTGCAGTTGTACTAGATGTTGGTGCTAAATTTAAAGGACAAGCTTCTTTTTCAACCTTAAAGCATAGATGAACATCTGAATATTTGGCAAGTGAACTATTTTCATTACCACTCATCCCTATAATTTGAATGCCTCTTCTTTTTATTATTGGGAGAATTGCTAAAATTTCTGAAGTTTCTCCAGAATTTGATATGGCAATAATTAAATCATCATTACTAATCATTCCAAGGTCACCATGGCTTGCTTCACCAGGATGTAAAAAGAAAGCAGGGGTTCCTGTACTTGCCATTGTGGCCGCTATTTTGGAACCTATATGGCCAGATTTTCCCATGCCTGTAACTACTATTTTCCCTGTGCAATTTAAGATAATATCAATAGCTTTTTCAAAATCATCATTTATGTATTTAGTTAAACCTTTTAAAGCTTCAACTTCAGCATTAATTACGTTTATACCTATTTCTTTATAGTTCACCATAAAAAAAATCTCCGATTTTAAATGCTATTTGAAATATCTCTTATCTTTAAATTATTATTTGAAACCTTGGTTTAAGTATATAAGTAATATAATTCATAATTCGTACTTAACTATGTCAGTTTCAATTTTTAAAATTTTAATATTTTTTAGATAATTTTATCTTTTTGATTATTTAATTTTAAAGATAGAGTCAGTGCAATGTAAATAGCAAATTTGTATGTGATATATTTTTTATAAAATACGATTATAAACTATTATAAAAATAGTCGCTTACAAGATTTTATTACAACATGTACTTTATGTATTTTAATAATTAAAATTGATAAAAATTTTAATAATTTTCACTTTTTTTATAACAAAATCATCAAATAACATTTACTTAATAAATATTATTTTAATGTATAATACATTTGTTTTTTTGAACTTTTTATTAAATATTTGTTCAAATACAAAGAACAACATTAAAACAAAAGGTGTGTAATGGCCAACGAAAACATTGTTGAAATAAATAATTTATCTTTTTCATATAGGGATAATCGTCCTATATATGAAAATGTAAATATAAAAATTCCTAAAGGAAAAATTGTTGCCATTCTTGGACCTAGTGGTACAGGTAAGACTACTTTATTAAAGCTTATTGGTGGACAATTAAAACCTAATAATGGACATGTTTTTTATGAGGGAACAGATGTGCATTCATTAGGAAGAGCTAAACTTTATGAACTAAGAAAAAAAATGAGCATGCTATTTCAAAGTAGTGCTTTGTTTACAGATATGAATGTTTTTGATAATGTGGCTTTTCCTATAAGAGAACATACCAATTTGCCTGAAGAAGTTATTAAAACATTAGTTCTTATGAAACTTGAAGCTGTTGGTTTAAGAGGAGCAGCTTATTTAATGCCACAAGAATTATCTGGAGGTATGGCAAGAAGAGCAGCTCTTGCTCGAGCTATCGCTTTAGATCCATCTCTGATAATGTATGATGAACCTTTTGTAGGACAAGATCCTATTACGATGGCGGTTCTTGTAAAACTAATAAAGAGTATGAATGATAGCTTTGATTTAACTTCGATTGTGGTTACTCATGATGTAACTGAAGTTTTTCAAATAGCAGACTATGCTTATATATTGGCAGGCAGTAAAGTTATTGGTTCAGGAACTCCTGAAGAATTAATGAAAACAACAGACGAACGTGTGAAACAATTTATTTGTGGTAATTATGATGGTCCTGTTCCATTTCATTATCCAACTAGTAAATCTTTTTTAGATGAATTGTAAAAAGTTCATTATAGGAATATTTGTGTTAAAACTTATAAGTATATTAGGCCATTGGGGTGTAAATAAACTGCAAGCGATGGGACGAGCAACAATTATGTTGTTTTACGCGCTATGTGGTAAACCTGAGTTTAGAAAGAATTTTGGACAACTACGTAAGCAAATGTACATAGTTGGGGTTCAATCTATAAGTATAATTGTAGTTTCAGGTCTTTTTATTGGGATGGTTCTTGGATTGCAAGGATTTAACGTTTTAGTTGATTTTATGGCTGAAGGAGCATTGGGTCAATTAGTTTCACTTGCAATAATTAGAGAACTAGGTCCTGTGGTTGCTGCATTGTTATTTGCAGGTAGAGCTGGATCTGCTCTTACTGCGGAAATTGGCTTAAAAAAAGCAACTGAACAGTTAACATCATTAGAGATGATGGCGGTGGATCCTTTAAGAAGAATAATAGCTCCAAGATTTTGGGCAGGCTTTTATTCTTTACCAATACTTACTTTGATCTTTACTCTTGTTGGTATTTATGGCGGTAAGCTTGTAGGGGTAGACTGGTTAGGTGTTGATGATGGAATTTTTTGGAGCGGTATGAGAAGCTCCATAGATTTTTGGGATGACATTATGATGTGTTTTATCAAAAGTCTAGTATTTGCGATAGTTGTAACATGGATTGCTCTTTTCAATGGCTATGATCTTGTTCCAACTTCAGAAGGTATCAGTAAGGCAACAACAAATACAGTTGTGCAATCCTCACTTGCAATCCTCGGTTTGGATTTTGTTCTTACAGCTTTAATGTTCTAAAAGGGTAGAAAACATGAAATTTAACAAAATCGAATTCTTTGTTGGTTGTTTTGTTCTTATTGGTATAGTTTGCGCTGTACTATTAGCTTTAAATGTTGCAGGATTATCAGTATCTTCTTTTAAACAAGATACTTATCATGTATACGCAAAATTTGATAACATTGGTTCTTTAAAATTGAGAGCCCCTGTAAAGATTGGTGGGGTTGTAATTGGTAGAGTAACAGATATAGCAATAGATAAAAATTCTATGGTACCTGTGGTTACTATGGAAATAGAATCTTCATATGATACTTTATCTGATGAATCTAAAGCTTCAATCCTTACAGCAGGCCTTATTGGTGAACAATATATTGGTATTACTCCTGGTTTTTATGATGAAGAAATGGGAAGTGAATACTTAAAAGAAGGCGCTACAATTAAAGATACAGGTAGTGCAATTGTATTAGAAGATTTAATTGGTAAATTCTTATATAGTATTAATTCAAATTCTGAAGAATCAAATAAGTAATAATTTACTTGTTTCTAAGGATCGGATATTTATTTAAAGGTAAATATAAATTTTAAGGATTAGATTATGAGAGCATTATTAAAGAATATTGGCGTATTAGTGATGGCCTTTGCTATGTCATTAGTAAATATTGCAAATGCGTCAGAACAAGTTGTAGATGAAAAAAATCCTTATATTCTTATTAAGCAATTAGCGGAAAATACTTTTTCAAGAATTAAAGCGGAAAAAGAAATGAATACAGAAAAGGCAAGAATTATAATTAACGAAGAGTTATTGCCTTATATTGATAGAAAGTATGCTGCTTATAAAGTTATTGGTCCAATGCTAAAAAATACTACAGCGGAACAAAAAGAGAATTTTACTAATGCTTTTTCTGACTATATTGTAGCAACATACGCAGATGCTTTTAAAAAGTATAATAATCAAACAATTGATGTGGAAGAAGCAAAGCCAATAAATTCTAAAGATGTTTTTGTTCCTGTAAAAGTAACTATTCATTTAGATTCAAAAGAAACTGCAGAAGTTATTTTTAAAATGAGATTAAATACAAAAACAGGTGCATGGAAAGCATACGATATGGTTGCAGAAGGCATTAGTTTGTTAAGTGCTAAACAGTCTGAGTTAACAGGTTTAATCCGTGATAAAGGTATTGACACTGTAACTGCAGATTTAAAAAACATGTTTTAGAAGCTAGTAAATAGTATTTAATAGACAATTGATTGAAAGGATGTGTTTATGTTTGAACTCAAAGGAGTGCTAGATAGTGTACAAGTTTGTGAATTATATTCACAGAAGGAAACATTGTTTAAAAACTCTACTTTGGATTTAAAAGATTTAACAAAATTATCTTCTTCAGGAGTTGCATTTTTGGTGATTTGGGCTAAATCATGTGAATCTAAAAAACTTAAAATCTTAAATGCTTCCGACGAAGTTAAAAGAAACATAAACATATTTGGTGTTTCTCAGTTATTCGATTTTGAATAAATTCTTATGTGAAAAGCCTCGTAGATTTATGAGGCTTTTTCTATGAACTTTGAATTTTTTTACTAAGATTTAAGTCAATTATTGAGTTTTATTTTTAAGATAAGTAAAATCTGAGACTTGAATTTTGTGAGTTATTGAACAAGGAATCTTTTAATGCAAAAGTTTAAAATATTGGGTGGTGGTGCACTCATTGGAGATGTGCAAATATCAGGAGCAAAAAATGCAGCATTGCCAATAATTTTTGCCACAATGTTAACAGATGAAAAAGTTGTTTTACGTAATGTGCCTAAATTAAAAGATGTTTTTACTTCTTTTAAATTGCTAGAAATATTAGGTAAAACAGTTAATAAAATAGATGCAAACGTCTATGAAATTTCTGGAAAAATAAAAGAACACCAAGCTCCTTATGAACTTGTAAAAACAATGAGAGCCTCTATTTTGGCATTAGGTCCATTGTCTGCAAAATATGGCGCTGCAGATGTATCTTTGCCAGGTGGTTGTGCAATTGGTGCAAGACCTGTTAATTTACATATCCATGGATTAGAAGCTATGGGTGCCAAGATAGCTATTGAAAATGGTTATATAAAATCTCGTGTTGATAATAAACTTGTTGGTACCACTATATATTTAGATATGGTGTCTGTAACAGGAACAGAAAATCTTGTTTCAGCTGCCACTTTAGCTTATGGTAAAACAGTTTTACAAAATGTTGCTCAAGAACCTGAAGTAGTTGATTTGGTTAATTTCTTAAGAGTTCTTGGTGCTGATATTGTTGGAGAAGGAACTAATCAAATTATCGTAAATGGGGTTGAAAAACTTCATGGTGGTGAATATTCAATTCAACCTGACCGTATTGAAACAGGTACTTTCTTAGTTGCTGGAGCTGTTTCTCATGGTTGTGTTACTTGTCATAAGACTAATCCACAACATTTACTTGCAGTTTTAGCAAAGTTAGAAGAAGCCGGTGCTTTAGTTGAATACGGCGAAGATTGGATAAAAATTGATATGAGAGATCGTGAATTGAAACCTGTAAATATCACTACTGCTCCATATCCAGGTTTTCCAACCGACATGCAAGCGCAATTTACTTTGTTAAATGCAGTTGCCAAAGGGACAGGTATTGTTACTGAAACTATCTTTGAAAATAGATTTATGCATGTTCCGGAATTAAACAGAATGGGCGCTAATATTGAGTTACAGAATAATACAGCAATTTGTAGAGATTGTAATGGTTTAAGTGGAGCTCAAGTGATGGCTACAGATTTAAGAGCAAGTGCATCTTTAGTAATTGCTGGACTTATTGCTTCAGGTGAAACAATTGTAGATAGAATATATCATATGGATAGAGGCTACGAAGATATTGAATTAAAATTTAAAGGTCTTGGTGGTAATATTGAAAGACTTGATAGTTAATTTAGTTTAATACTAAATTTATGACGAATTTTTATAATTATTTGTAAAAGTATTGATTAAATTTTAAATTTACAAATGATAGGTTATTTTAAGAATACATTAAGAAAACGATTCTTAATGTATTTATTTTTTATAGATTATAGTTATGAGTTTTAATTTAAAAAATTACAATACCTTTGGATTAGATGTTTCTGCAAAAGATGGCATAGTATTGTCAGATATGGCTATGTTTCCGCTAGTAGAAAAGAAGATAACAGAAAATAATAATAAGTTTATAGTTTTGGGGCAAGGTTCAGATGTTTTATTTAAAGAAAACTATAATGGTCTAGTTATCATAAATAAATTATTAGGGATGGATTTTACTGAAGACCAAGATTATTACTATGTAACTTGTCAGTCTGGTGAATATTTTCATGACCTTATAAAAGCTTGTATGGCAAGAAAAATTTATGGCTTAGAAAATCTTGCTTTTATTCCAGGAACAGCAGGAGCGGCACCGATACAGAATGTTGGTGCATATGGAGTTTCTTTTGCTGATTTTTGTCGCTTTGTTGAAGTTATAGATCTTCAAGAACAAAAGATAAAAAGATTTAAATGTGCAGAATGCAATTTTGGGTATCGTACAAGTATCTTTAAGGAAGATAATAATAAAGTTAGATATATTGTTACATCTATTGGATTAAAAATTCCTAAAAAATATGAATATCATATAAGTTATGGGGCTTTTCAAGGCAAAGAATTTCATTCTCCTATCGAACTTTATGACTTTATAGGTAATATTAGAAATCAAAAGTTACCAAATCCTAAAGAAATTGGTAATGCAGGAAGTTTCTTTAAGAATCCAATAATTACCAAAGAAAACTTCATGAAATTTTGAAAGAATATAGTGATGTTCCAACATATAGTGTAGATGGAGATGAAGATTTAGTAAAAATAGCAGCGGGTTGGTTAATCGAAAAGTCTGGTTGCAAAGGAAAGAATATTGGCAGAGCAGGAGTGTATCACAAACAAGCTTTAGTTATTGTGAATCTAGGTGAAGCAAGCTGTGATGAAATAGTAAATATGGCTATGCACGTAATAGATGAAGTAATTGCTAAATTTGGTATAGTATTAGAACCTGAAGTTCGTATATATGGTAGCGAAGGGGAAAGCTCTTTATGCTAAAAGATAGTTATAAAGATATTATGCATAAAGAAGAAATATTAAGAAGTCTATTGCAAAATCAGCAATTACAATATCAAGATTATGCATCAACTCATAACTTAGATATTAATTACATTAAACAACAAATTAAAAACTTAGAAAATGAAGGTTTTTTAATTTCTATTGATGAAGATGAATGCATCTTGAAATTTGTCCCAAAGTTTATAGATGAACAACAAATATTAGAAAAAACAGGGTGTAAGATACATTTATTTAGAAATATTGATTCTACAAATACTTATGCCATGACAAATTTAGATATTTCATCAGATTCTATTGTGATTGCAGAAAATCAGAGTTCTGGAAAAGGTCAAAAAAATCGTAAATTTGTGGGGGCCTTGGGAACTCAATTATTATTTTCTTATATGTATGAAGTAACCAATAGAGAAAGTATTCAAGGTTTGAGTCTTGTAATAGGTGTATCTATATTAAAGAGTTTGAAATCTTATGGGATGGATTCTCTACAACTTAAATGGCCAAATGATTTATATGTTGGAGATGCAAAATTAGGTGGTATTTTAGTTGAATCCAAAATATTTAAGAATAAAGTTCGTTTAGTAATAGGTGTAGGTATAAATGTAAGCAATATTTTAATAGATATTTTTGGAACAAGTATAGATAGAAAAATTACTACGATTGAGAATGAATTAGGTTCTTGTCCAAGTAGAACAGATCTTTTTATAAAAATTATTAATCAATTAAAACAAGATTTAAATGAATTTTTTAAATTTGGTTTTAAAAAATTTAAAATAAATTTTTTAGAATCTGCCAAATATTTGCATGAAAAAGTAAGAATGTTTTCAAATACCAATGAAGTAACAGGTATATTTTCAGATATTGACGATATGGGAAATTTAATTTTAAAAAAAGATAATGGGGAATTTGAAAAAATTTTCTGTGGAGAAATGTCTTTAAGAAAACTTTAAATATTGAAACAATGTTAGTTATTGTTTTCTATTTTATAAATAGAATGGTTTTTATTTAAATAAATATGTCTCTTGGCAAGAGATGAACTAGGTTTTATAAAATCATTGTAATTTTTTAGATTTATTTCATTCCAACGATAATCAATATCAGCTTGTATTTCATTTTTGGATGAAGTGATATATCTTAGAAATGCTCCGTTGGAGTTTTTCTTTGCATCTTCGATTAAGTCAAAAAATCTTTTCTCATACCAATGTTTTAAGTTTTCTTCAGATGTTTCTAGCCAAATAGATTCATTGAGAAAATAAGGAAATGAAAAATCATTGTAATCTTCTAAGACATTAATACCTTCTACTATTAAAATATCTAAGTTTTTAATAAAAATATTGGTATTAAGAACAACATCTTTTGTTTCTTGAGAATACATTGGTAGTTCAATAGAATAAGGGTGTTCTTTTTTACTGTATTAAAAAATTTTGATAGTAGAACGTAGTCATAAGAACAAGGAAAACCCTTTTGATGCATTATTCCTTTTTTATTAAGTTCTGTATTAGGTAGTAAGAAACTATCAGTAGATACTAAGTTTATATTAAGTGTGGGTAGAAGTAGGTGTAAAAAATTAAGCATTTGATTGGCAAAATATGTTTTTCCACTAGCAACAGAACCAGATATTCCTATAGTATAAGTAATTTTGCTATCTTTTTTATTTTTGTTAAAATTTCGAAAATCAACAAAGATATTATGTATTAAATGAACAAGATGTTTGTTAAAATCTGAATCATTAAAAATTTTATGAATTTGATTAAATTCTATTAAATATTTTATGGTAATTTCTGTGTTACTAATATTTATAGGGGAATAATCATTATTATTCATTCTAATATCCTTGAAATAAAAATCTTGCATATTTTACAAAAATAATGACTTTAATAGAATCACAAAATTTTATAAAACTGTCTAATAATAGTACAAAAAAGAACTAATTTAAAAAAAAGATTGACATAACATTGAAACGATACTTATAATTACGCCACGCAAAGCATTGAGAAATGTGAAAAGTTCCGCAATAATGATTATTTCGATTGCAAACTGTTGCTAAATAAAATGTTTTGTTGTAATATCATCGCCGTATTGGCTAATCAAAAAGGTTAAGCTGAAATGGAGGGGTTCCCGAGCGGTCAAAGGGAGCAGACTGTAAATCTGCCGACTCTGTCTTCGAAGGTTCGAATCCTTCCCCCTCCACCATTCAGAAGCCAATTTCACTAGTTAATCGAGCGGGTGTCGTATAATGGTTCATACCCAAGCCTTCCAAGCTTGTGATACGGGTTCGATTCCCGCCACCCGCTCCAAGATTTCATTTTTTAACGTCATTCAACTGTGGTTTAACATACAGTTTTTACCTTAGAGGGACAAGAA
>GL995195.1:149143-157777 GCA_000222855.1 Succinivibrionaceae bacterium WG-1
CATTAATCAATTCATAGAGATGTATTTTGAAAAATATCAGTTATTTTTTAAATCTCTCTTAAATTTTTCAAAATATAACTTTAAAAAGTAGTTTTCATATAGTTATATATGAAATTACTATATTTTGTACTACTTGATATGAGTGGTATTTATTGCAAGAGTATTATTGTTAATTTATAATGCAACGACAGTTTTTACTTTTTGTAATAAGCTAGTTTATTAAGCCAAAAGCATTTTTTAGCTATAAACTTTATTTTTAAGGATTTTTTATGTCAGTTGAAACAACTAATGCTGTTGAAAAAGCAAAAGATGCAAATAAAAATGATGCACAAGTGGTTGAAGGCAAATCTTCAGCAGTAAATATGATTCTTTGGTTGATCGTTGCAATATTATTAGCAACTGCAATTGGCGGAAACTACTTTGTTTCAAAAACATATAGTGTTTTATTTGAATCAAGTTTATATACTCTTCTTAAAGCAGGTGCTGTAATTTTAATTATAGCAATTGCATGTGGAATTGGTTTATTTACCAATCAAGGCAAAGCTTTACTTTTGTTTGCAAAAGAATCATATATTGAAGTAAGAAGAGTTGTATGGCCTACAGGTCTAGAAGCAAGAAGAACTACATTGATTATAGGGGTAGTAACAGTGTTAGTTTCTCTTCTTTTATGGTTCTGTGATACAATTTTTATGCACATTATTAGTGGTATCGTATCATAAACAAAAAGTTTGTAATTTAAGGATAAGGCAATGACCGAAGAAAATAATCAAAATAAGCCAGCAGGCAAATTAAGATGGTATGTAATACAAGCTTTTTCAGGTTATGAACAGCGTGTTGCAGAAACATTACAAAACCAAATTCAAGTTCAAGGTATGCAAGAATACTTTGGCGAAATCTTGGTTCCAAAAGAAAAAGTAAAAGAAATTAGAGAAGGCAGAAGAGTTGAATCTGAACGTAAGTTATTCCCAGGTTACGTTCTTGTACAGATGGTTATGAATGAAAAATCATGGTTATTTGTACGTCATACAGACCGCGTTCTTGGATTTGTTGGTGGTTCAGTTGAAAAACCAATGCCAATCACTCAACAAGAAGCTGATCGTATTATGAATCGCCTTAAAGAAACAGAAGAAACTCCAAGACCAAAAACAATGTTTGAAGTTGGTGAAGTTGTTCGTGTACGTGAAGGCGCTTTCGAAGACTTTAATGGTACAGTTGAAAGCGTTGACTACGAAAAGAACCGTGTATCTGTATCAATTGCAATCTTTGGTCGTTCAACTCCTGTAGAATTAGAATTTAATCAAATTGAAAAAGAAAGATAATTTTTTCTTTTAATAGTTGACTAATTTTCGTACTACGATATAATAGCGAGCTTGTTGTTGAATTTGATAACAAGCTCACAAATAGATTTAAGTTTATAAAATTTAAATTAATTTTTGGTAAGTACTTAATAAGTACTATTTTATTTTATGGGGAGTGTGTTTTTTAGCACGCGTTATACCCGAATAGGAAATTTTAAGATGGCTAAGAAAGTCCAAGCTTATATTAAGTTGCAGGTTAAGGCTGGTATGGCGAACCCTGCTCCTCCAGTTGGTCCTGCTTTAGGTCAACAAGGTGTTAATATCATGGAATTCTGTAAGGCATTCAATGCTCGTACAGATAAAATGGAAAAGGGTTCTCCAGTTCCTGTTATTATCACAGTATATTCTGATAAGTCATTTACATTTGTATTAAAGACTCCACCTGCATCATTCTTAATCAAGAAGGCTTTAAACATTCAGACTGCTTCTCACAAGCCAGGTTCTGAAGTTGCTGGTAAGATCACTAAGGCACAACTTCTTGATATCGTATCTAAGAAAGAAGCTGACATGACTGGTGCTGATGCTGAAGCATCTGCTAGATCAATTGCTGGTACAGCTCGTTCTATGGGCATTGAGGTAGAGGGCTAACAAATGGCAAAATTATCTAAGCGTATGCAAGCTATCCGTAAGGAATTAGACAAGTCAAAAGAATATTCTCCAGTAGAAGGTTTTGACGTAATTCGTAAGTTTGCTACTTGTAAGTTCGATGAATCTATTGATGTTGTTATTCATTTAGGTATCGACGCTCGTAAGTCTGACCAAAGTATCCGTGGTTCTGTTGAAATGCCTCATGGTACAGGTAAGACTGTTCGTGTAGCTGTATTCACTCAAGGTGAAAAGGCTGAAGCTGCAAAGGCTGCTGGTGCAGAATTTGTTGGTATGGAAGACTTAGCTGCTCAAATTAAGGGTGGCGAAATGAACTTCGACGTAGTTATTGCTTCTCCTGATGCAATGCGTGTTGTTGGTCAATTAGGTCAAATCTTAGGTCCAAGAGGCTTAATGCCAAACCCTAAGGTTGGTACTGTTACTCCAAACGTTGCTGAAGCTGTTAAGAGTGCAAAGGCTGGTCAAGTACGTTACCGTAATGATAAGCAAGGTAATATCCAAGTATCTATTGGTAAGGCTTCATTCACTTCTGATAAATTAGTTGATAACTTAAATGCTTTAGTTTCAGCTATTAAGAAGGCTAAGCCTGCTACTGCGAAGGGTGTATTCGTTCAAAAAGTTTGCATCTCTTCAACAATGGGTGCAGGTGTTACTTTAGATAAGAGCTTATTATCTGACTAATTTTTAGCAAAGTTTACTTTGCTTTGTTCGGGAGTTCCGACTCCCGTCCAAGACCGTAGGTGGGTAACCTTAATTTCCTACGTAGACGGAAAAGAACTTCAGAAAAAAGATTTCTTTTTTTCTGGATAATTTCCGAGGTGCTCATTGTGAGCGTTTTTGTCTGTTTATCAGACTTTCCAGGAGTTATGCTAAAATGGCATTATTAATCGAAGACAAAAAAGCAATAGTTGCTGAAGTCGCAGAAATTGCCAAGCAAGCTAAATCAGCTGTAGTTGCAGATGCACGTGGTACAACCGCTGCTGCAATGACTGCTCTTCGTAAGAATTGTCGTGACAACCAAGTTTATGCTCGTGTTGTTCGTAATACACTTCTTTCACGCGCAGTTGAAGGTACTGAATTTGCTTGTTTAGCAGAAACCTTTACTGGTCCTACTTTGATTGCTTTTTCTATGGATCATCCAGGCGCTGGCGCTAGATTATTCAAAGAATTCGCTAAGACATCAAATGATAAGTTCAGTATCAAGGGTGCTGCTTTCGAAGGTGAATTTATTTCTGCAGATCAAATCGATCGCTTAGCAACATTACCAACATACGAAGAAGCTATTGCAAGCTTAATGGCTACAATGAAGGAAGCTGCTGCTGGCAAGCTCGTTCGTACATTGGCTGCTTTGGGTGATAAGCTACAAGCAGAAGCTGCTTAATTTTTATTATTATTTAAATTTTAGGATTTTTTGTCATGACTAAAGAAGAAATTATTAACGCAATTGCTGAAATGTCAGTAATGGATGTTGTTGAACTTGTTAAAGCAATGGAAGAAAAGTTTGGTGTATCAGCTGCTGCTGCTGTAGTTGCTGGTCCTGCTGCTGGCGCTGCTGCTGCAGAAGAAAAGACTGAATTCGACGTTGTTTTAGCTGAAGTTGGTGCTAACAAGGTTGCTGTAATCAAGGCTGCACGTGGTGCAACTGGCTTAGGCTTAAAAGAAGCTAAAGACTTAGTTGAATCTGCTCCATGCAAGATCAAGGAAGGCTTAAGCAAGGAAGAAGCTGAAGCTCTTAAGAAAGAACTTGAAGCAGCTGGTGCTAAGGTTGAATTAAAGTAATTTAATTGCTTAATTTAATTTGAAAAAAGGGAGCGAAAGCTCCCTTTTTTCTTTTTACAATATAAATTGAATATTTAATGATTTTGATTTAATATTAAATAACTTTTTAGGAGAATAAAATGTCAGAAATTATTAGTACAAAGAATGCACCTGCTGCATTAGGTCCTTATTCACAAGCTGTTAAGGTTGGTAACTTTTTATTTACATCAGGTCAAATCGCTATTGATCCTGCTACTAATACTATTGTAACAGGCGATGTACAAGTTCAAGCTCATCAAGTATGCAAGAATTTAGTTGCAGTATTAAAAGAAGCTGGTTTTGAAGCAACAGATGTTATTAAAACAACTTGTTTTATCAAAAATATGAATGATTTTGCTGCATTTAATGAAGTTTATGGCCAATATTTTGGTGGTGAAAAAGCTCCTGCACGTTCATGTGTAGAAGTTGCTCGTTTACCAAAAGATGTGTTATGTGAAGTTGAAGTTATTGCTAGCAAAGACTAAATTTTACTCACTATCATAATGAATATTTTAGTTATATTAACGGTACCACCATATGGTACCGCTTTTTTTAAAGAAGTATCTGAACTTTGTTTAGAGTTCGCTAAAAGCAATGAACTGACAATATTTTTATATAGAGATGGTGTTTATAATGCTTTAGCTTCTTTATCTCCTGCTTCTGATGAATTTGATACTATAAAACAATTTAGAATGTTGCATGAAAAGAATGTAAAAATATTGTTTTGTGAAACCTCGGGGTTACGTAGAGGAGTTAATTCAACAAACACTGAACCAATTTTTGTTTGTTCTACTCTTGGTGAATTATCTCATTTAACCCTTGAAGCTGATAAGGTAATTTCGTTTTGATTAATATTCTTTTTATAATAAATGACTGTTCTTTTAGTAGGGCAAGAGAAGCTATTGATATGATTTTAGGTGTCAGCGCTTTTAATGAAAATATTGCTATATTGTTTCTAGGAAGTTCGGTTCGTTTGATTTCAAATAGAGATTTTAAACCTAATTATGCTGGAGAAAGGGATTTTATAAAATCAATGAATTTATTTAATCTGTATGAGATAAATAAAATATATTATGAATTGGATTCTATTTCTAGCATGCAATCAGATTTTGAATTGTCAAATAAGATTGAAGCAAAACCTTTAACTCATCAAGAGATATTAACTTTGTTTAATGAATCAAAACACAGAGTTATGCTTTAATTCTTTGTTTTTTATTATAAATAGATAGTGGATTATTATGTTACATATTGTTTATGCCAATCCTGAAAAAAGTAATTTGTTATTAGAATGTTTAGATAAAATGAAAGAAGATGATGCTTTACTTCTAATGGGTGAAGCTGTGCTTGCTATGCAATCTGAAACATTGATGGAAAAATTAGAAAAAATTAACAAACTATATGTCAGCGAAGTAGCTTTAAATGAATTTGGTATAAATGTGTGGATAGGTTCTGAAGTTACAGCAGAAGATATCGTAAAAATTATAGTTGCAGAAAAAGGTTCGCCACTTACTTGGAAATAAATCAAAAAAATTCATTATTGTGAAAAAGTAATAATTTTTATTGTTTTTAAAATCAATCTCTGTATAATTCTGTGATCCATTAAACACTTAGTTTAATGTTTCTGTGTAAAGTTGTTTTTACACATATTTTTAAGTCATCTTTTTATTAAAAGATGTTTTTTTACATTTTATGGGAGCATAAATGGCTACTATTAATCAGTTAGTACGTAAGCCTCGTGTTAAACAGGTTGTGAAGAGCAAGGTTCCTGCCTTAAATTCATGCCCTCAGAAGCGCGGTGTATGTACTCGTGTTTATACAACTACACCTAAAAAACCTAACTCAGCTATGCGTAAGGTTTGCCGTGTACGTTTAACAAATGGTTTTGAAGTTTCTTCTTACATCGGCGGTGAAGGTCATAACCTTCAAGAACACAGTGTTGTTTTAATCCGTGGTGGTCGTGTTAAGGACTTACCAGGTGTTCGTTACCATACCGTTCGTGGTGCTTTAGACTGTGCTGGCGTTAAAGATCGTCAACAATCACGTTCTAAGTACGGTGTTAAGAAGCCTAAAGCTTAATGGATTTCCCGTTAAGTAAGGCCAAACGTTTTTTAAATTTTTAAGTTTTGGGATTTCCCTGAATTTTTAGCGGAGAATTATCAATGCCTAGACGTCGTGTCGTTGGTCAGCGTAAGATTTTACCTGATCCTAAATTCGGTTCAGAATTGCTGGCTAAGTTCATCAACGTAGTTATGGTTGATGGCAAGAAGTCTGTTTCAGAAAGTATTGTTTATGGTGCATTAGACATCATTGCAGAAAAGACTAACAAAGATCACTTAGTTATTTTCGAAGAAGCTTTAGATCATATTCGTCCAACAGTAGAAGTTAAATCTCGTCGTGTTGGCGGTTCTACATATCAGGTTCCTGTTGAAGTACGTACTGTACGTCGTAATGCATTAGCAATGCGTTGGTTAGTAGACGCTGCTCGCTCCCGCGGTGAAAAGTCAATGGCTCAACGTTTAGCTAACGAACTTTTAGATGCTGCAGAAAACAAAGGTACTGCAGTTAAGAAGCGTGAAGACGTTCATCGTATGGCTGAAGCTAACAAGGCTTTTGCTCATTACCGTTGGTAGGATATTTGCATTGTTAGTTAGATTTTCATAACTAACAATGTTTTATGTAGTTTTTAAACTACTTTAAGGAATTTTATGTCTCGTGAAACACCCATAGAGTTATATCGTAATATCGGTATCTCTGCTCACATCGATGCTGGTAAAACAACAACTACAGAACGTATTTTGTTTTACACTGGTAAAAGCCACAAGCTCGGTGAAGTTCATGATGGTGCTGCAACAATGGACTGGATGGAACAAGAACAAGAACGTGGTATAACTATCACTTCTGCTGCAACAACTTGTTTCTGGAGCGGTATGGCTCGCCAGTTTAAACAACACCGTTTCAATATTATCGACACCCCAGGCCACGTTGACTTTACTGTTGAAGTAGAACGTTCAATGCGTGTTCTTGACGGTGCTGTAATGGTTTACTGTGCAGTAGGTGGGGTTCAACCTCAATCTGAAACAGTATGGCGTCAAGCTAACAAGTACCAAGTTCCTCGTATTGCATTCGTTAATAAGATGGACCGTACTGGTGCTAACTTCTTACGTGTTGTTGAACAAATCAAGACTCGTTTAAAGGGTAATCCTGTTCCTTTAGAATTACCTATCGGCGCTGAAGACAGCTTCATTGGTGTTGTTGACCTTATCAAGCGTAAAGCTATTGACTGGAATACAGAAGACCAAGGTTTAACTTTCACTTATGAAGATATCCCTGCAGATATGGTTGACCAAGTTGAAGAATATCGTGCTCAATTAGTTGAAGCAGCTGCTGAATCTGATGAAGCTTTATTAGATAAGTTCTTTAACGGTGAAGAATTAACAGAAGAAGAAATCATTGCTGGTTTACGTAAGCGTACAATCGCATGTGAAATCGTTCCTGTTACTTGTGGTACAGCATTTAAGAACAAGGGTGTGCAAGCTATGCTTGACGCTGTTGTTAACTACTTACCATCTCCTGCTGACATCCCTGCTATTAAGGGCTTCTTACCAAATGGTGAAGAAGGTGAACGTCATGCTAAAGACAACGAACCATTCTCAGCTTTAGCATTTAAGATTGCAACTGACCCATTCGTTGGTAACTTAACATTCTTCCGTTGTTACTCTGGTTTCATCAATGCTGGTGATAGCGTATACAACTCTGTTAAGCAAAAGCGTGAACGTTTAGGTCGTATCGTTCAGATGCATGCTAACAAGCGTCAAGAAGTTAAAGAAGTTTATGCAGGCGATATCGCTGCTGCAATCGGCTTAAAGGACGTTACAACTGGTGATACTATTTGTGATGAAAACAGCCCAATTATTCTTGAACGTATGGAATTCCCAGAACCAGTTATTTCTGTAGCTGTAGAACCTAAGACTAAGGCTGACCAAGAAAAGATGGCTCTTGCTTTAGGTCGTTTAGCTCAGGAAGACCCTTCATTCCGTGTTCACACTGATGAAGAATCTGGTCAAACAATTATTTCTGGTATGGGCGAACTTCACCTTGATATCATCGTTGACCGTATGCGTCGTGAATTTAAGGTTGAAGCTAACGTAGGTAAACCACAAGTAGCTTACCGTGAAACTATCCGCACTGAAACTGAAATCGAAGGTAAATTCGTTCGTCAGTCAGGTGGTCGTGGTCAATACGGTCACTGTTGGTTACGTTTAGCACCGTTAGAAGAAGGCAAGGGTTACGAATTCGTTAACGAAATCGTTGGTGGTGTTATTCCTAAAGAATACATCCCTGCTGTTGATAAGGGTGTTCAAGAACAGATCGCTAATGGTGTATTAGCCGGTTACCCAGTTGTTGACGTTAAGGTAACAGTATTTGATGGTTCATATCACGAAGTTGACTCTTCTGAAATGGCATTCAAGATTGCTGGTTCTATGGCGTTCAAGGCAGGCTTCATGAAAGCTTCTCCAGTTTTACTTGAACCTTTAATGAAGGTTGAAGTTGAAACTCCTGAAGATTACATGGGTGACGTAATTGGTGACTTAAACCGTCGTCGTGGTCTTGTAGAAGGTATGGAAGATGGTCCTACTGGCAAGGTTGTTAGAGCGATGGTTCCACTAGCTGAAATGTTTGGTTATGCAACAGACCTTCGTTCTCAAACTCAAGGTCGTGCATCATACTCTATGGAATTCGGTCGTTATGCTGAAACTCCAAGAGCAATTGCTGATGCAGTTATCGAAGCTCGCCAAGCTAAGTAATTAATTTAATTCCACCCTTTAATTTAAGGGTGGGTTTTTAAAATTTTATTTTTAAAGGATAAAAATCG
>GL995195.1:158709-167664 GCA_000222855.1 Succinivibrionaceae bacterium WG-1
TTTTTTATAAATATAATTAATGTTGTTTCTTTCTTTTATTGGCATGCAAAATGCTTTTATAGTATTAAATGATTTATTTTTGACATACTGGAGAATTAAAATGAATAAGAAAGAAGAACGTGCTTTGATGAACAAACTAAATTCATTTTTATTATGGGTGTTAGTTGGTAGTTTTTTTTTAATTATTACTCCGTTTGAAGTATTCAATTCTGATTTAGCAAGCTATATTGTTAAATTTAAATTTGTTTTTTGGTTAACATTGATCATTTCATCTTCTAACTTTATTAGCCAAGGTATTATTGCAATTTGTTCATACCTTTATAATCGTTATGATTCTAAGTTTAAGATGAAAAAATTACTAAGATGGTTTCTTGTTTAGATTTTTCTGAAAGAGCTGTACTTAGAGAGTTTGTATTACAAAGAAAAAGTGTTATTAATTTACCTTTAGCAGAACCTACTGTAAAAATTTATTAAATGCAGGTATTTATCAATTGCTGAAGATGTAGTTGATTTACAAGGTAAAACTCCATTAGTTATTAACTTAGATGCTCGTCCTTTTATTACCTATAAGGCTGTTGGTTTGTCTCGTGGTAAAATGTCAGAAGAACAAATCGAACAAATTATGAAAGCTCGTCCAAAGTATGCTCGTTAATAAAAAAATATATCATTTGTCAAAAGAGAAGCATTTGCTTCTCTTTTGTCATTTTTTTGACATAATTTTTTTAGGTGTTTTATTAACTTCACATGTATAATGTCATTATTACATAATATTTAGGAGTTATATTATGAAAAAAATTTCAGCTATTATTAAGCCTTTTAAACTTGATGAAGTTAGAGAAGCTTTAAGTGCAAAAGGTATTTCAGGTTTAACTGTTTCTGAAGTAAAAGGTTTTGGACGTCAAAAAGGTCACACTGAACTTTATCGTGGGGCTGAGTATGTGGTAGATTTTTTACCTAAGATTAAATTAGAAATTGTAGTAAAAGACGAAGATGTTGATGCTTGTATCGATGCTATTGTTCACGGTGCTCATACAGGTAAAATTGGTGATGGCAAAATTTTCGTATCATCTGTTGAACGCGTTATTAGAGTTCGTACAGGTGAAGAAAATGATGATGCGTTATAAGTTTGCTATAATTTTTTAATAAATGAAAGTTATCTCACTATTGCAATTTATTTTTATTAGTTGGACTTTATCTGCGTGTGCAACAGTTCCTCCTAAGAAACCTAATAATCTTTGTAGTATATTTCAAGAAAAAAATCTTGGTACGAAGATGCACTAGAGGTTCATAAAAAAGAGGGGTTCCGATTAATATAGCAATGGCTTTTATTTATCATGAATCTGGTTATAGAGAAGACGCTAAGCCTCCGATGAGATGGTTTTTATTTATACCATATGGTAGAGGAAGTAGTGCTTATGGTTATCCCCAAGCTCAAGATGAAGTATGGGGAGAATATTTAGATGATGATGCAGGTTTTTGGGCATCAAGAAGCAATTTTAAAGATTCTTTGGATTTTGTAAGTTGGTATATGCTTAAAACCAAGAAAAAAAATGGTATAGCTTTAACAGATGCTTATAACCAATATTTGAATTACCATGAAGGATGGGGAGGTTATAAGAAAAAAACTTATGCCAAAAATTCTTCATTAAAGAAACTTGCTACACGAGTAAAAAACACCTCTGCTAATTATGCAAAACAATTGAGAAATTGTAGATTATAAGGAACATATTATGCCTTTGTTAGATAGTTTTAAAGTTGACCATACAAAAATGAAAGCACCTGCGGTGCGTATAGCAAAAACGATGAAAACTCCAAAAGGAGATATTATTACTGTTTATGATTTACGTTTTTGTGTGCCAAATAAAGAAATGCTTCCAGCTAAGGGCATGCATACCTTTGAACATTTGTTTGCAGGATTTATGAGAAAACATTTAAATTCCTCAAATGTAGAAATTATTGATATTTCTCCAATGGGATGCCGTACAGGTTTTTATATGTCTTTAATTGGAACTCCTGAAGTAAGTAGTGTAATCGATGCATTTCTTAACTCTTGTAAAGATATTGAAAAGACAGATGAGAATAGCATACCTGAAGCTAACATCTATCAGTGCGGTAGTGCTGATTATCACTCAATAGATGAAGCTCATTTAATTGCTAAAAATGTAATTAAACAAGGTATTGTAGAAAATAAAAACGAAGATATAGCCTTAAATCTTGATTAGTAGGACTAAGAAATGAATAATAAGAATCATGCCAATAATGAGAAAATTGTTTTAACTTTGGAAGAGGTTAAGGAATATAACGATTTAGAAGCAATCTATCAAGAAACAGATGAAACTATTGCATCTGTAAAAGAAGATGGCTTTGATTTAAATGATGAATATGAAATTATTCATAATTTTGCAGCATATGATTTTAATAGTTTAGAAAAGATGGCTATTGAATTATTTAATGCTTTTGGTGATAAATTTGAGATAGGTGAACCAGAAGAAGCTGTTGAAGAAGAATCTAATGAAGCTATTTTCTGTTTTGAAGCTATCTCTTTACATAAATTAGATAGAGCTGAATTAGTGGAAGAAATTAATAAAATTGTAGAAATTAGTAATGAATGCCTTGTTATGTATGATGGTTGGGGTGTTCAAGCAGGTGATGAAGAATAATTCTAAAACTTATTAGAATGTTTTAACCAATCTAAATTTACAATTAAAATTAAATTTGTAATTTATGATTTAATTGTAATTCTCCCAAAGCTCTTATAAATTAAAAATTATTTACGAGAGCTTTAATCTTAAATAAATGTTAGTGATAAAGTGGCGCGTCAATTACTAGTTGTACATGTAAAGAACTATTCAGCATTTGATTTTGAATATGTTAAATTTTTAAAAGAAATACATTCACAGTATCCAGATGTTGCTTTTATCTCTAAAAATAATCAAATAACTTCTGATAAAAATGTTTTTAGATTTAATAATTTGTCTCATCTATTAGGCTCTTCTATTCAGAATGTTATTATTGACCTTATTGATTTTAATATAGATTATTTATTAGCTATTGCTAATACAGTAGCTAAAAATGGCAATATTGTCTTATGTTTAAGAAAGACTAATTTATATGATAGCTATATTTTTAAAAAGTTTATTGATTATGGATTTAAGGTTAAAGAATTAGACTTATCTTGTAATATCACCTCTTCTTTGATATTTGATGATGTTCATTGTTTGTTTAGTAAAGAAAATAATGTTTTAGAAGAAGACAATTTGTCTTTACCCAAAAAGAATACTATTTTTTCTAATGAACAAGTTGAATTTTTTATTGAAGTTTTTAATAGTTTATCAACATTAATAAAAGAATTTGATGTTGAAAATAATAAATTATTGTTATCTAAATTAGCTATTTTTTTATCGTGTAAAACAGATTCATTACAAAAAATATTTCCCAAAATAAAGAATAAAAAAATTTATCTTATAACAAAAATACTGAAATTTCTAAGTTTGAAAATATATACGATAAAGATAATAATAATAAAATATTTTTACTAACAGGAAAAAGAGGTAGTGGTAAAACTTTTATTGTTGGTAAATTATGTCATTTTTTATGTAGTTATAATTTAAAAATCGGTTTATTAAATTGTGGCAGTAAACAACTTAATAGTATTTATAACTTATTTGAAGAAGATAGTCTTGAAAAAATTACTCTTGAAAATTTTAAATCATTTTGTAAAAAAATAGATTTACTTATTATTGAGGAAGGTGCTGCTATTCCTTTAAAAAAACTTAACGATGTCATATCTTTATATAAAATAGTTATTATTGTTTCCACTATGGAAGGATATGAAGGAAGTGCCAAAGGATTAGACATAAATTTAAATAGACATAATTTATTAAAGTTTACTTTTAATGAATCCTTTAGGTTTCAAGAAACGGATAATCTTGCAAGACTATTATCAGATATATGTTTTGATGATAATTATAATAATGCTGAATGTAGATATCCATCAAATGAAGTTGTTCTTGATACTAATCCAAATATTCAAATAATATTTTGTGATAAAGCTTCTTTATTATTATTAGATATTGATAAATTATATAAGATAAATCATTTACTTAGAAATAACCATTATGAACAAACTTTTCAAGATTTGATTAGGTGGATAACTAGTGATTCTTTTATAGCTATTGCGGAAGACTCTTATACAAAAGATGTTGTTGGAGTCTGTGTGTTTAGTTGTGAACAAATTGTGGATGAGTTGTTAGCAAGGTGTGTATATGAAGGAACTAGGCTTCCCAAAGGTAACTTAATTCCACAAACGCTTTTAGCTCATCATGGTTTAGAGCAAGCTAGTAAATATAAGTATATTCGTATAGAAAGAATAGCTGTTGATAATCAATATAGAAGACAGAAAATTGCTTCTAAACTTATTAACATGGTAGAAATCAAAGCACGTGACTTATCTGTGGATATATTAGGTGTGTCATTTGCTTTAAAAATTGATGTATATAAATTTTGGAGAAAGCAATTATTTGGTTCTGTAGGTATTAGTTTAACTCATGATAATGCAAGTGGATATCGTTCTCTTTTAATGTTAAAAGATTTATTAGGGAACCAAGATTGCATAGATTTTATAAACAATGCGAGTTTATTATTTTATTTAAAGAATATTTATAGTAATTGTTTAATACCAATAGATATTAATGCAAATAAACATCTAGAAGTTGAATTAAATAATAATTATGTAGATTGTATAAAAAATATATAACAAAAGATTGTAGTTCAGGTACAAGTAATGATGAAAAATCTGTAACTGTAGATATTGAGAATTTTGGTAAACAAATTTTATTTCATAATATTCAATTAAGTAAAAATAATATCGATTTGAAACAAGTGATAGAATTATTAAAGTTAAGTATGAACTTATACTTAAATAATTCATTTATAAAAGTTCATGTTGATAATTTAATTAAAGTTATATCTTGTTCTAAACATAGTGTAGAACATGCAAAGTTAGAAATTTTAATATTTTTATTTTATCGTTTCATTATTGGAAAATTAAACTTGAATTCAAAAAGCGTCTTAAATTTTCAAGTTTTCTTTTTGGGGAATAATTTAGATACAGAATATTGTAAGATTTTAAGCAATAGCACAAATTATATTAAAGAATTAATGTCTAATAGAAAAAGTTTACATAATAATATTCGTATTTTTTTAAGAAATGAGTTAGAGAATAATTAAGAATTCTGTATTTGAAATAAAGTAATAAAAATTAGAGTAATAGAGTTAAAGCTAAATTACACTGTTAGAGCAAGTAGTATTACAGTCGTAATGTATGAAAAATTTTTCTTGGAGAAAGCAATTTGGCTAATATTGTTATTGTTGATGATCATGAAGATATCAGAGAACTTGTAAAAAGATTTTTAATTCAATATGGCTATAATATTTTTTTAGCAGAAAATGGTGTTCAATTACGTGAAATTATAAACAATAATCAAATTGATTTAATAGTGTTAGATATCATGTTACCAAATGAAGATGGATTTAGCATTTGTAAATCTTTAAGAGCAAATAATAATTTTACCCCCATCATAATGTTAACAGCAATGTCTGAAGATACTGAAATGATTGTAGGTTTAGAAATAGGAGCTGATGATTATTTAACCAAACCCTTTAATCCAAGAGAACTTTTAGCAAGAATAAAGGCTGTATTAAGACGTAGTAATTTAGACGAAAATAAAGTAATCCCCAAGGAAAATACTGTTAATAATATTTTTAAATTTGGTGATTGGATTTTGGATTCTAATAAAAGAGAGTTGCAACAAGTAAAAGTACAACAAACTATACCGTTATCAACAGCAGAATTTGATATGTTGATGGTTTTTATCAATCATCCTCAAACTGTTTTATCTAGAGAAAAACTTTTAGAACTCGGTAGAGGAAGAACTTCTCAGGTTTTTGATAGATCTATAGATACATTGATTAGCAGATTAAGAAAGAAATTTAAAATTACTCCAGATAGCGAAGAAGTGATAAGAACAGTATGGGGTGGGGGATACCAATTAGTGTATGAAGTTAAAAACTAATATCAAAGATTTTATAACAAGTATTGGTGGTAGGTTATTACTTATTTCCATTGTTGTTTTATGTTTATCTCAAATTGCAAGTCTAGTATTTTTTACATTTGATAAAAATAGAATGCATAGTGAATTTACTACTCGTATTCTAGTAACCAAACTATCAAGTGTTATTAATTTATTAGATAAAACTCAGCCTAGTGTTTATAACGAAGTTATTGGTAGTGGAGTTATTCCTGGATTATTACTTTATATTAGTAAAGAAAGTAATTTTAATGATGTAGCTTTGAAAGATTTACCAATAGAACCAGAGAACAAATATCAAGTATTAATTAAAAAAGATATCGAAAATAAAGATGCTAATATTGTTTTTTATAAGGTAGAACACGAATTAGATTATAAAAAAATATTAGATAAATATATAACTCAAAATCATAGTATTCATAAAAGACCTCATGCTGAAAGACCTAACTTGGTTTTTAATGAAACAACAAATATTGATTCTAGAGAAAAAAAACGAAATCATGAAGGTAGAAGAACAAGATTTTTAGAATCTTTAAATGAATCAAAAGTAATATTTTGTGGTTCGATGCCACTTAGTGATGGATTATTTTTAAATTTTGTAGGGATGGAGCCTCGTCCTTTTGAACTTGAAATAAGTAGCAATCTTGCTTTAGCGATAGCGTTATTTACCATAATTGGTTCACTATTTTTATTTGTGTTCTTTAAAGTTGTGAGTGCTCCACTTGCTTCTTTAGCAGAACAATTTTTTAAAATTAGTACTAATTATAAAGCACCAGCTTTAGAAGAAAAGGGGCCAAAAGAAATAAAAGATTTAATAAGTTCTATCAATAGAATGCAAAAAAAATTGGTAAATTTTATTTCTGATCGAACTAGAATTATAGCTGCAATTTCTCATGATTTAAAAACCCCATTAACTAGCTTAAGTTTAAGGGCGGAATTTTTACCTGAATCAGAAGATAAAAAAGAGTTAATTAAAACTATAAATTTAATGACAGAAATGGTAAAAGCTACATTAAGATTTGCCAAATCTGAAGAAAGTATAGAAGAAGAAAATATAAATTTAAATTGTCTGATAGCAGATATAATAAAATCATATCAAGCAAAAGGAAGTAATGTAACTTTTGTTAACGATTTTGAATCTCAAAATATTTCATTTTTGTGTAATCAAGCTGAGATGTATAGAGTGTTACAAAATTTAATAGATAATGCACTATTCTATGGAGAGATTGCGCAAATTAATTTAGAGAAGAAAAATAATACTATTGTTATTACTATTATGGATAATGGACCAGGAATAGAACCAAAAGAACTAGAAAATGTGTTTGAACCATTTGTAAGATTAGACAAAGCTCGTTCTACCAAGGAAGGACATGTCGGACTTGGTTTATCAATTGTTCGAAATATAGTATTAAAGCAAGGTGGAAAAATTTCTCTAGAAAATAGAGAAGATAGCAAGGGTTTAAAAGCAATAATTTCTTATGAACGATAATTATGCAAGTATATTTAAATTATCAGAAGATTATTGTAAAGAGTAAAATAGACTTAGTTAGAATTATACTATCTAGCAAAAAGTTGGAGATGGAAAATAATGAGTAAAAAAATAGCAATATTCTTAGACAGAGATGGAGTTATCAATGAAGATGGAGACTACGTTTATAAGATTGATGATTTTCATTTTTTAAAAGATTCGATTGAAGCTATGCAAATGATTAAACAAAAAGGTTATGCCATAGTAATTGTAACCAATCAATCTGGGATAGCTAGAGGATTATATTCAGAAGAAGAATTCCTAAGTCTAACTGAATGGATGGATTGGTCTTTAATGGATCGTGGAGTAGAGTTAGATGGGGTATATTATTGTCCACATCATGCTACTGCAGGAGTTGGAAAATATAAATGTGAATGTAATTGTCGTAAACCAAAACTGGTATGTACAATGATGCTGCAAAAGAATGTAATATAGATTTAGCTAAATCATATATGGTTGGCGATAGACTTAGCGATATTCAAGCAGGTAAAAATGCTAAACTTTATAAAAGCGTTCTAGTAAAGACAGGTAAAGAATTAACAGATGAAGCGAAAGAATTAGCAGATGATATATATGAAAATTTATATGAGTTTGCGAAGAGTCTTCCTAGCTTAGTAACCGGTGATACAGTTATAAGAAAAAAGCTACCATAACTCAAAAAAATGAAGATGATGATATTTATATGTCACCAGATGAAATTGAAAGTATTTTTGGTATTTCAAGTATAGAAAATACCTCAAAGAGTATTAGCAAAAATAAAAATACTAATAAAACCAAAATAAACAGTGAATCAAATAAAACAAAAAGTAGCAACAGAAACAAAAATAATTTTGGTAACGAAAAGAAAACAATTCAGAAAAAAGATAGATTTTTAACAAATACAACCAAAAGCAATGTAGTTAAAGCATCTTCAAAGTCAAAAGGTGAATTTAATAGCGCAGAATCTAAGTCTAATGGTAAGCAATTATTATCAAGAAAAATAAATTCAGATAAATCATCAAAAACAATATGGAAATCTCACGAAGAGAAAAAATCTTTTTCAAAAGATAGAGCTCATAGTAATGAACATAAAAAAATGCATACTTTTAGTTTAAATAAAGATTCTGTGAATAATGGTTATGCTCCTATTAAGAAAAATAAAACCAAAGTTTTATTAGATGATGACGAATAATATTTTTTGTTCAAAAATGAAACAATTTTAAGAAAATTTAAAAAAATAAAAAAAGTGTTGACGTAAGAACAAAAAGTTTTATAATGCACATCACTTACAGCGAAACGCTGAAGTGAAGTTCTTTAAAAACAAATTCAGACAATCTGTGTGGGCACTCGCCAAAGTAA
>AFAK01000009.1 GCA_000222855.1 Succinivibrionaceae bacterium WG-1
TAGCACATTTTACTCAAGAATTACTGTATTAAAAAAAATGAGATTAATTGAAAATACAGAAATTAAAAGTAACAATCGTTCAGAAAATTCTTATTCAAAGTCAAATTTTATTCAAATTGCTTTAAAACCACCTGTAGAAAAAAGACCTTCAGCTGGGTCAACTTGTATGATAACAACGCAAAGTGGGATAAACATTGCTATAACAAATGAAATTTCTCCATTATTACTTTCTACAATATTGGGAGAAATAATCAATGCTAAATAGATTTCATGGTATTACTAAATTTTTTTTAGCCAAGGGGAAGACAGATCTTCGAATGGGGATTGATGGTTTAGTTCTTAAAATTTCATCAGAATTTAAACTTGATCCATATGAAGGAGCTGCGTTTTTGTTTTGTGGTTCTAAAAATAATGTCTTAAAAGTTTTAATATGGGAAGGTGATGGTTTTACATTAATGCATAAAAGATTTGAAAAAGGCAGAATGCAATGGCCAAGAACAAATCAAGAAGCACAAGAATTAACATATGAACAATTGAAGTGGTTATTAGAAGGGCTACAAATTGAGGCTCCCAATCCAATAAAAAAAGTAGAAAAACCAACCAATTTTAACGATAAAATTAACGAACTTTTAAACTACTGAAAATAGCTAAAAAAGCTTATAAATAAAGAAAAAAACGTCATAAAAACATTCAAAAAACTAATGTTTTATGGTATAATAAAAGCAAGTAAAAACTTTATAACACAAGGATTTTAGAATGACAGATAAGCTAACAAATGATACAGAATTATCTGTCGTTTTACCTAGTAAAATATCAACCTTAATTCCGTTAAATTCTGAAGTTAAAATTTATATTCAAAATTTAAATCTTCTCAATCAAAAGTTAACACAACAAATAGAAATTCTAAAGAAAACAGTTGCTGAGCAAGACGAGTTATTAAAACGAGCTATTGCAGAAAATAAAAGACGAAATGAGATACTTGCAAGCTTCCAAAAGGAATTGTTTTCTGTTGGTAATTCGTCAGAAGCTAAAGCTTTAGCAAAGTTAAATAAAGAAAACCAAGCTAAAAAAGAAACAGAACAATATCAAGAACCAATACAATTGTCATTGTTTGCAGATAATTCAATATTTAATGAAATAGAGTTAAGAGCTTCAAATGAACTTCCTGAAAAAGAACTTGATATAGAACCAACAACTTCTAGTAAAACAAATTCATCTAAAAAAGAAAAAGAAGAACAAAATAAGTATGGTAGGAGAAGATTTATTAAAATTAAATCTTCCCGTTAAAACAGTTTATTTAGATGATATAAATAATAAAGCAGATACTGAATGTTCTGTATGTAAAACTCCAATGCAAGTAATTGGAGAAGAGCTTGTTTCTCGCAATCTTATGTATACCCCTGCTAAATATTGGATTGAAGAAGTAAAAAGAAGAACTTATGTATGCAGAAATTGCGAACAAGAAAATCGTAAGAGCATATTCAAGAAACCAACTCCAGAAGCTTTGTTACCTCATTCAATAGTTTCACCTTCTTTATTAGCAAATGTAGTTACCAAAAAATTCGTTCAAGGATTACCGTTTTATAGACAAGAACAAGATTTGGTATTTAGTGGTTTGCCAATGACAAGAAATCTCCTTACAACTTGGAGTATGAAAGTATTTGAAAATCAAGTTGCCCCATTGTGTGAATTGTTAAAAGAAAAACTTATCAAAAATATTTATATTCATGCTGACGAAACAAGAATAGAGATTTTAAAAAGTACAGAAAATGGAGCACCTAAACTTGGGTATATGTGGGTTTATACGACCACAAAATGGAATTCTCAACCAATTATATACTTTGATTACGCTCCTGGTAGAAGTAACCAATATCCTGAAAAATTTTTAAAAAATTATGAAGGTTATTTACATACAGACTGTTATGCAGGATATGAAAAACTTACTAAAAGCCAAAAAATAAAACGATGCTTATGTCTTGTTCATTTGCGAAGGTATTTCTATAGAGCTTTTGAAGTCAACTCTCCAGATTCAAATGATGCCAAATTAGCTCTAAAAGCCATAACAATGATTGATGAAGTATTTAAAAATGAACGGGAATATACCACTTATAGTGCAGAGCAGCGCTGTGAGGCCCGTTTATTAAATACCCAACCAATATTAGACAAATTCTTTGCTTGGTGTATTAAAGCCAAAGATGTTGTTTTACCCAAAAGTAAGCTTGGTGAAGCTTTGTCGTATGCATTAAAAGGCCAAGATGATTTTATGACATTTCTGGAAGATGGGAATTGTGATATTTCAAATAATCATGTAGAAAATTCCATTAGACCATTTGTTATAGGAAGAAAAAATTATTTATTTCACATCACTAATAGAGGAGCAAATGTTAGTGCTGGTTATTACAGTTTGATAGAAACAGCCAAAGCAAATGGTCTAGATCCTCAAGAATATCTAAAATGGATATTTAGAGAACTACCGCATATAAGACCAAAATCAAATACTCAGTTATTAGAACGTTTACTTCCATGGTCAACAGAAGCTATAGCTTTATGTAAGGCAAATACAATCGAATCACTTTCAAATAGCTAAATTCAATTCTTACAAAGCAAGGAACTTCCCTTGCTTATAAGTTCTTATCTATATTAGTTTTTAAAGAGCGTCAATTCCACAAGAAAACTTGCGATGATCATTTTTTAATGATGTAAGTTATTTTAAGATTTTAACCATGAAATTAAAAGACGCTGATTGCTAATACGCTTAC
>GL995196.1:0-7496 GCA_000222855.1 Succinivibrionaceae bacterium WG-1
CGACATTTCTAAAATAAAAAAAATCAATTACTGTTAGTTTATATATTCAGAAAAATCAAGTAATTGGCAATTGTCTATTACTCTACCTCTATCTGAAACACAGAAAAGTTTCATTAGTGTTTTTATATCTTCATTAGGATTTTCTAATAATATTTTTGTCATGGCTATAAACTGACCATGAGTGAAAACAAAAACAGTTTTATCGTTGTATTGTTTAAGTTTTTGCACAGTTTCTTTTATTCTATTTACAAAATCCACAAAACTTTCAGCATTTTCTCCATCAGAGTAGTAAGGATCTAAATCACTCCAATATTTGTCAACAAAAGGTTTTCTTTCTTGTTGGGTGGTATTAGTGCATCTACTGCTTTTTAAATAATTAAATTCATGAATGCATTCCCATTCTTCTACTGGAGTTGTTGGAAATAATTTTATAGTAGGTTCTGCAGTCATTAATGTTCTAATGTATGGAGAATGGATGATGAGACTTGGATTTAAATTCATATCCATTATTTTTTTACTTAACTCTATAGCTTGCTTTTGGCCATTTTCAGTAATGGGATTATCATTTGCAGAAGAAGTTCTAAATCCTGCATTACTTCGACTTTCTGCGTGTCTTATAAAATAAATTTTATTTGTCATTTAAATTCACTAACTTTATCTAATTATTTATTTAATATTTTATATTTTTTTTATAAATTACCTTAATTATCATAATTATTTTATCTGCAATTGCTATAATGTAGCTCAAATAATAATTTATAGATGATTTAAGGGAATCATATAAAATGAATGTAATGTCTATAGAACGACAAAATTATCATTTACAAAAGGTTTCAAGAACATTTGCTTTAACTATACCTTTGCTTCCTAAGGAATTACAAGATTGGGTTGGCAATGCGTATTTACTTTGTAGAATAGCAGATACTATTGAAGATGATCCTAAATTATCAAATGATGATAAAAAAGCTGAATTACAAAATTTTATAGATGTTTTGAATTGTCCAGTTCTGCTTGAATCATGGAGTAATTCAATTGCAGATAAATTAAAAGCAAGTGCTAAAGAATCAGAAGTATACTTGCTTAAAGATATCGAATATGTTGTTGGTAGATATTATAGTTATAATGAAACTGTTAGACATATTTTAAGACACGGTGTCGATATCATGCGTAAGGGCATGAGTGAATTTGGAAGATGGGAGAATATTTCAAATTTACATGAAGTGGATTGTTATTGCTATTGTGTTGCAGGTGTAGTTGGTGAACTTTTAACATATCTGTTTGCAGAGCATTCTACTAAAATTAAGTCTAATTTAAATGATTTGTTACCTTTATCTGTTTCATTTGGTGAAGGTTTGCAATTAACAAATATTTTAAAAGATATTTGGGATGATCTAGAAAGAGGAATTCATTGGCTTCCGCTTGGTGATAGTGAAACAGAAAAAGAAATTAAAACCAAAGAATATGTATCAATAGCGTATGGTCATACTTTACAAGCGTTAGATTATATAAAACAAATGCCAAGAAAAGAAAAAGGTATTAGAGAGTTTTGTTTACTTGCTAATTTATTAGCTATTGCAACATTATGTAATATTTATAAAAATCCTCTATTTAAAAAAGCTAGTGATGTAAAAATTTCACGAAAAACCGTTAAGAGAATATTTATTTATATAAAATTATTTAGTTTTAGTAATAAAATGATAGATAGAATAGCAAAACGTTTAGCAAAAGATATGAAAGCTACAGTACGTGATGCTATAAAACTTAGAAAAGAAACAAGTTATTGGTAAATGTTTGCTAAATGATTTTGTTTTGTAGGAGTTATAATTTATGAATTTTAAATTTGGTAAAACATTAAATGTTGCGTTTTTATCTTTAGTATTAAGTGCAAGTTCTGTATTTGCTGATGATGCTGCAAAAGAAAAGCAATACACCGATCCTCAAGAATTAGTAGTAGATGCAGCAAAGATTAATACTGAATTTCAAGAAGGGGTTCATTATAAAGTTATAGAAACTAATAACTTATCAGAAGCAAAGGAAGTGAGAGAATATTTTTCTTTCTATTGTATGCATTGTAATAATTTTAGTGGTTTTGCTTCTGTGTTAAGTAAATCATTACCTCAAGATGCAAAGTTTGAAGGTAATCCGGTTCATTTTTTAGGTGGTCCAATGGGTGTTGAAACTCAGAAGGCTTTTGCGGTTGCTAAAAATTTGAATGTAGTAGATGATTTTACAACAGCTGTTTTTGCTAATGTAAAAGCTCAAAAATACCCACAGACAAGAGAAGACTTACTTGATACTTTTGCTCAATTAGGTATTGATAAAGCAAAGGTGAGCAACCTACTTGATTCATTCCCTATTGCTAATATGGTTAGTCAATATGATCAATTGACTCAAGATTCTAGAATTTCAGGTGTGCCATCTGTGGTTGTTAATAATAAATATTTAATTGTTCCAAAAAGTTTAAATGGTCAAGCTGAATATTTAGCATTAGTTAACTATCTCTTAAATAAGGATAGTGAACAATACAATAAGGCTAAGTAATTTAAGATTAAGTTTTAGAGCATTTTATTATTGAATATAAAATGCTCTTTTGCACCTTTATTGATATGGTGCTAAAATATCAACATTAAAGTAATACAATATTATTTAAGATTAAAATAAACGTAAAAGTACTAAAACAAATCTTATAAAATTAGATATACAAGATAAAAAGAGTCTCTTTTAGCTTTAATACTTTTTAATGTTTATAAAACATTTAGTTACAACTAACAAGGTATAAAAGGTTAACAAATGTCAGTAAAAGCAACAACTAAATATATTTGGTTCAATGGTGAAATGGTACCTTGGGCAGACGCTAAAGTTCACGTTATGACTCACGCTCTTCATTACGGTACATCTGTATTTGAAGGTATTCGTGCTTATGAAACTCCAAAGGGTCCTGTAATCTTTAGATTAAAAGAACACATGCAACGTTTCTTAAACTCTGGTCATATCTATCGTATTGAAAATCCTTTTAGTTTACAGGAATTATGCGATGCTTGTTGCAAGACTGTAAGAGAAAATGGTTTAAATTCAGGTTACTTACGTCCTCTTGCATTTATTGGTGATGTAGGTCTAGGTGTTAAGCCTCCAAAAGATGCAAAGATTGAAGTTATTATTGGTGTAGTACCTTGGGGTGCATATCTTGGTGAAGAAGGTATGAAGCAAGGTGTAACAGTAGGTGTATCTTCATGGAATAGACTTGCTCCAAATACTATTCCTACAGGTGCAAAAGCAGGTGGTAACTACTTATCTTCTTTATTAATCTCTAATGAAGCTAAGAATCATGGTTATACAGAAGGTATCGCATTAGACGTTCAAGGTTACTTAGCTGAAGGTTCTGGTGAAAATGTATTCTTAGTAAAAGATAACGTTTTATATACAGCTCCTATTACTTGTAGCATTCTTCCTGGTATTACTAGAGATTCTGTAATTAAATTAGCAGAAGATTTAGGTTTAACAGTGAAAGAAGAAAGAATTCCACGTGAAGCTTTATACTTAGCTGATGAAATTTTTATGACAGGTTCTGCTGCAGAAATTACTCCTGTTCGTGAAGTTGATGGATTTAAAGTAGGTTGTGGCGCAAGAGGCCCAATTACTGAAAAATTACAAAAGGCTTTCTTCGGTTTATTCAATGGTGAAACTGAAGACAAGTGGGGTTGGTTATATCCTATTAACAAGTAATTTATAGAATGTAAATTATGTATAAAGGTTTAACCAATATATAAATAACGACAACCAAAAGCATAACTATTAAAAAGTGATGCTTTTGGTTTTATTAATTTTTAGACAATAAAATGTAAAAGTCCTTAGGAGTAATAACATGCCTAAATATCGTTCTGCTGTAACAACAGAAGGTCGTAAGATGGCTGGTGCACGTGCATTATGGCGTGCAACTGGTGTAAAAGATGAAGATTTTGGAAAACCGATAATTGCTGTTGCAAACTCATTTACTCAATTTGTACCAGGACATGTGCATTTACATGATATTGGTCAATTAGTTGTAAAAGAAATTGAAAAAGCAGGTGGCATTGCAAAAGAATTCAATACTATCGCTGTAGATGATGGTATTGCAATGGGTCACTCTGGTATGTTGTATTCTTTACCAAGTAGAGAAATTATCGCTGATAGTGTTGAATACATGTGTAATGCACATAAAGCTGACGCTTTAGTATGTATTTCAAACTGCGATAAAGTTACTCCTGGTATGTTAATGGCTTCAATGAGATTGAACATTCCTGTAATTTTTGTTTCAGGCGGTCCAATGGAAGCTGGTAAGATTGATAAACCAATTGCTGGTCATTCAAAGTTAGACTTAATTGACGTTATGGTTATGGCTGCAGATAAAAATATCTCTGATGAAGATATTAATACAGCTGAAAACTATGGTTGTCCAACTTGTGGTTCATGTTCTGGTATGTTCACTGCAAATTCAATGAACTGCTTAACTGAAGCTTTAGGTTTATCACAACCTGGTAATGGTTCTCTTATTGCAACTCATATTGCAAGACGTGATCTATTTGTTAATGCTGCAAAGCGTATTGTAGCAATGGCAAAAGCTTACTATGAAAACAATGATGAATCAGTATTACCTCGTAGTATTGCAACTAAAGAAGCTTTTGAAAATGCAATGAGTTTAGATATTGCAATGGGTGGTTCTACTAATACTGTACTTCACCTTTTAGCTGTTGCTCAAGAAGCTGGTGTAAACTTTACAATGGATGATATTGATAGATTATCAAAGCATGTACCACACATTTGTAAAGTTGCTCCTTCTACTGCTATTTTCCACATGGAAGATGTTCATAGAGCTGGTGGTGTAATGGGTATTTTAGGCGAATTAGATCGTGCAGGTTTAATTCACACTAACACTCATACATGTTTAGGTTTAACTTTAGGTGAACAATTAAATAAGTTTGATATCGCAAGAAATCCTTCTGATGAAGTTGTAAATCTTTATAAGGCGGCTCCTGGTGGTCAAGTAACTCTTGAACCATTTAGCCAAAATCATGTAAATGCAGAATTAGATTTAGATCGTAAAGAAGGTTGTATCCGTTCTAAAGCTAACGCTTATAACCAAGATGGTGGTTTAGCTGTATTATATGGTAACCTTGCAATTAATGGTTGTATTGTAAAGACTGCTGGTGTTGATGCTTCTATTTATAATTTCCAAGGTCCTGCAAGAGTATTCGAAAGCCAAGAAGCTGCCGTTGAAGGTATTTTAAATGGTTCAATCGTAGCAGGTGACGTGGTAATCATTAGATACGAAGGTCCAAAGGGCGGTCCTGGTATGCAAGAAATGTTATACCCAACTTCATACTTAAAATCTATGGGCTTAGGTAAACAATGTGCTTTAATCACAGACGGTCGTTTCTCTGGTGGTACATCAGGTTTATCAATTGGTCACGTTTCTCCAGAAGCTGCTAATGGTGGTAATATTGGTTTAATCAATGAAGGCGATAAAATTATCATTGATATTCCAAATCGTATTATCAAGATTGATATTTCTGATGAAGAATTATCAAAGAGACGTGCTGCTATGGAAGCTAAAGGCAATTTAGCTTGGAAGCCTGTAAAGAGAGATCGTATTGTTAGCAATGCATTAAAGGCTTATTCTGCTCTAGCATCTAGTGCAGATAAAGGTGGCGTTCGCGATTTAAGTAAACTTTAATTTTTTTAATCACTCCTGTATTTACAGGAGTGATTAAATATAAGAGAAAAAAATGGAACAACCAACCAAAGATCAATATTTGAGAAAGATTCTTCTTTCTCCTGTTTATGATGTTGCTAAAGTAACTCCTTTACAACGTTTAGATAAATTAAGTGAAAAGTTAAATGCTACAGTTTTCTTAAAAAGAGAAGACTTACAAGTAGTTCATTCTTTTAAACTTCGTGGTGCTTACCATAAGATTGCTAATTTACCAAAAGAAATTTTAAATAAAGGTGTTATCGCTGCTTCTGCTGGTAATCATGCTCAAGGTGTAGCTTTAACAGGTACTAAATTAGGTATTAAAACTACAATTGTTATGCCTAATTCTACTCCTGACATCAAAATTGATGCAGTAAAGAGATTAGGTGGTAATGTTGTACTTTATGGTGCAAGTTTTGATGAAGCATATGCTGAATGTAAGCGTTTAGCTGAAGTTAATGGCTATACAATGATTCCGCCATATGATGATCCTGATGTTTTAGCAGGACAAGGAACCATTGCTCATGAAATGCTTGGTCAAAATAGACATTTAACCCATGTATTTGTGCAAGTTGGTGGTGGTGGCCTAGCTGCCGGTATGGCTGTTTATATTAAACAGATTATGCCACATGTTAAGGTTATTGCTGTAGAATCTGAAGGTAGTGCTTGCTTAAAAGCTGCTTTAGAAAAAGGTGCTCCTGTTGATTTACCAAAAGTTTCTTTATTTGCTGATGGCGTTGCTGTAAAACGTATCGGTGATGAAACATTTAGAATATTAAAGGATAATATTGATGATATTATCACTTGTTCTAATGATGAAATCTGCGCTGCAATGAAAGATATCTTCGAAGATACTAGAGCAATTTCAGAACCAAGTGGTGCTTTATCTGTTGCAGGTATTAAGAAATATATTTCTTTACACCCTGAATTAAAGAATGATAAGTCATTGAATTTTGGTGCTGTACTTTCTGGTGCAAATCTTAAATTCCATACATTACGTTTTGTATCAGAACGTTGTGAAGTAGGTGAAAAAGCTGAAGGCATCTTATCTGTAAGAATTCCTGAAAGAAAAGGTTCATTCTTAGAATTTTGTAAGATGTTAGGTGGCAGATCTGTTACAGAATTTAATTATCGTTACGCTAATAGTGAAGAAGCTAGAGTATTCTTAAGTGTTCATTTAACAAATGGAACTGAAGAATTAAATTCTATTGTTGATGTACTAAAAGGTGCAGGTTATGATGTTATCAATATGACAGATAATATTGTAGCTAAGAACCATGTACGTTATATGATTGGTGGTCATGCTCCAAAAGAATTAAAAGAAAGAGTATTTGAATTTGAATTCCCTGAAGTGAAAGATGCTCTTCTTACTTTCTTAGAAACTATTGGTGGTGAATTTAATATTACTTGTTTCCATTATCGTAGCCGTGGTTTGGAATATGGTAGTATTTTATGTGGATTTGAAGTTGCAGAATCTGAATTGAACAGTTTAAAGAGTAAGTTTGATTTATTAAAATACTCATACCGTGATGTAACAGATGATCTTTCATATATTCATCATTTAAAACCATAATATTTTAAATTTGTAATAAATATGTATCAGAAGAAAAATTCCTATATAAAAATTGGTTTATATCTATTTTTGTTATGGGGATTTTTCTTTAATTTTTCTATAGCTGCAAATTTTGATAAATGGCAGATTCAAACCCAAAGTGAATCATTTATCAGTTATAAAAATCCGGAAAATTATAGTTTTAGTTATTTGTTG
>GL995196.1:7818-18347 GCA_000222855.1 Succinivibrionaceae bacterium WG-1
TTAAACAAGGAATTGAAAGGTCAAGGTGTAAGAGCTGTACCTGCTATAAGAGGTTGGATTTTTAATTTTACTACTGATAAACCATGTGTTGGGGTAGTAAAAAAATTATCGCTTGAAAAAACTTATGAATATGTCTTTTTTTGTGGTGAAATTTCTCAAGAAGATTTAGAAGAGTTACTAAAAAATGCTCGTTCTAAGCTTTTCAATCAAACTAAATAAACTAATAAGTAGTTTCTTTTTTAAATATATTCCATTAAAGAGTTATTGTTTCAAATATTAGTGGTATTTTTGTTATAATAGTAAAAGTTAAAGATATTTACTAGAGATATAAATACCATGAATAATTCTTCTAATGATTCTATTACTCAATCAGAAAATAATATGGACCAAAATATTACAGAAACTTCTAAAGATGAAGTTTTAAAAAACGAATCAAACTTATCATCTGAACAGATGGTAGAGATTGCTAGTAAAATTGTGAAAAAAGAACGTTGGAAAGGTCGTTTTGTTTCATTTTTATTATTTGTGTTATTAGTAGGTACCGCAGGTTTTGTTGCCTATGAACATTTTGAAAATAGGGCATTTCAAGAAAATCAAAAGAATACACAATTAAAATTTGATGCGCAAAGTATTGAAAATAAGGTAACGGATCTTTCTAAGAATTTTGAACAATATAGAACTAATATAGCTCAAAAAGATTCTTTAATAGAAAATAATAAAAACGGTGTTGCTAAACTTGTTAATTCAACATCTGTATTAGAAAAGGAATTAAATCAAGTAAAAGCAAGATTTGATATTAGTAAATCAAAATTAGAACTAGCAAAATTATCTGAAGCTAAAATTTTAGTGCGTCTTGCTGATAAAAAAGTAAAAATTGATAAAGATTTTAAAGCGGCTGCAGATTTATTAAAAGAAGTTGATGCAGTTATAAAAGATGTAAATGACAATCGTAGTTTTAGTGTTAGAGAAGTTCTCGCAAAGGAAATTAATTTATTATCAAATATTCAAGAAATTGATGTTGAAGGTGGGGCCTTAAGAATCGAAAATCTTGTTGATAATATAGATGTTATTCCTGTAAAAATTTCATTAGAAAAAAAGACTTTAGCTGATGTTGAAATCTCTAATGATATCTCTGATTGGAAGGAAAATCTCAAGAAGTCAGGTAAAGAATTTTTAAATAGTTTCATTATTGTAAAGAATAGAACATATAACGATGAAATGTTATTACCTGTTGAACATATAAAGTACCTTAGAGAAAATATTAAGTTAAATTTAAATTTAGCTGCGCTTGCTTACTATCATAGTGATTTTGCTTTGTTTGAAAAAGAAAAAGCTTTGGTTTTAAAATATGTTGAACAATATTTTGAAGCAAGTGATTCTGTAGTACAAAATATTATCAACACCTTAAATGAAATAGAAGTTCCTAATAAGAATGTTGAAACTCCTAAAGCTTTAGAAAGTGTTCGTACTGTAGAAAATTATGTACAAGTACTAATGCAAGAATGGAGTAAAAAATAATGTTAAAAATAGTTTTACTAATTCTTGTTTGTGCTGGATTTTTAGCAGTTGGACCAATGCTTGTTGATAATCAAGGACTTGTTATTATAAGTTTCTTTGATTATATAATTGAAATAAGTTTAATTTCAGCTGTTATTGTATTGTTTTCAGTATGGATATTGGTACAAATAGCATTATATTTAATTTCAAAATTTATCACTGTTCCTAAGAAGGCTATTGATAAATTAAAGAATTACAGTAGTAAAAAATCTATAAAGTTAGCTGAAAATAGCTTAGTATCCTATATAAATGGTGATTATAAAAGTAGTCAGCAATTAGCTGAAAAGAGTCTTTCTAAAGATAACTATTTAATACCATCTGTATTACTTGCTATGTGCGGAGTAAAAACACAAGATGCTTCTTTAGCTTCTAAATTAGAAGAATTTGCTCAAAATAATGGCAAGAATTCTGAAGCTTCTGCTTTGAGTTTTATAAAAGCAGAACAGTATATGTCTAATAAGGAATATACCAAGGCATATGCTATATTAGATAGTTTAAAACAACAAAATATTCAAAGTCATAATTATTATGAAATGCTAACAAAATGTTGTTATGAATTAAGTCTTTATAATGAATTTGTAAGTATGAATAAAGTTATTACTAATAAATATAAACAAATAAATGATGTTTATTTACCATTGTTTATTAGTAAGATTTCAGAAGAAATTTCTACAAGTAATTCATTAGAAAAATTACAAGAAAAGATAAACTCTCTTCCTAAAATGTTTATAGATAAAGTTGAAGTACTTGTTGCTATAGCAAAAAATTTAATGATTTTAATGAACAAGATACAGCTTTTTCGTATATAGAAAAAATGTAAAGAATTCAGAAACTGTCGATTTTTGTTGTAAAAATATCGCAACTTGGGAAAGAGAAAATCTTAAGCTTGTGGCCTTATTAGAAAAACTAAAGAATTCTAAAAAGATTGTAACTTATGAATTATGTAGTGCTTTAGCAAACTTATATTTTAATAATGGTGATTTTGAAAAAGTTATTCCTTTATATCAAATAGTTCGCCAAGAATTATTTAGTAAAAGAGATTGCTTAATTTTAGCTAAAGTATATGAAAATAAAGCTTTGACATCTGAAGCTTTAACTTGGTATAAAAAAGCTCTGGAAAAATAAAAATCGTAAGAGACTTTAATAATGGTGTCTGACAATTCCGCTATTTATATACGCACCAAAGAATTTGAGCGACATTATGACGAATTAAATACAATTCGCATAAAGAACGCTGAAGATGCCATGTCTGAAAATGGTAGGGTGATATTTTCATCAATCGCACTCTACCTTCATTATAATCATCCTTTAATTCCTGGATATGTTGTAGGCGATGTACCACATGGAATAAGTGGTTTTATTCCTAACGAAACCCAAAAAAATTATCTTTATTCTTTAAGTTCTGCTTCAGGGGTAAATCAAGAATTTATAAACGTTGATGAATCTATAATTGCCGTTTATTGTATGGGAAGTACGTCATCAGTAGGGCAAGGACCTAAATCTGATATTGATGTTTGGGTTTGTGTTTCACATCATTTAAGTGATGAACGTATCGTCTTACTTGAAAAAAAATGTTCATTTATTACTGAAATGTCCGCCAAAAGAGGCGTTGAAGTTAACTTTTTTATTGTAAAAGATAATAAATTTAAAGAACCTAATATTGATAGTGCAGACAAAGAAAGTTGTGGTAGTGCCCAACACATGTTTTTGCTTGATGAATTTTATCGTAGTTCAATATATTTAGCAGGAAAAAAACTTGTTTGGATGGTGGTACCTGAATCAGAAGAATATCGTTACGATGATTATGTTAATAATGATCTTTTTAAGTCAGGTATATTAAGTCGAGACCAATGGTTTGATTTAGGTTCAGTAAGTGGTATTAGTTCAGAAGAATACTATGGTTCTGCATTATGGTTATTATATAAGAGTATAGATTCTCCTTTTAAAGCTGTTCTAAAAATCTTGTTGATGGAAGTGTATAGTTCAGAGTATCCGCAAACGAAACTTCTTTCAATGGAAATGCGTAATTGGATGCAAAATAACGAAGGCTATTCGTTAAAGTTGGATAGCTACTACATGGTATATGAAAAAATAATTCGTTATCTTAAAAATCATGATGAAGAAAAGCGCATGTCATTGGTGCAATTTTGTTTTTATCAAAAACTATATGATGGTATTAGAAAAATTGAAAATACTAGCGCCATGACTTATAGACGTTCTGTTATTAGAGGTCTTTTGGAATCTTGGGGATGGTCCAAGGAAGAACGTAACTTTATGGATAATAGACAAAAGTGGCGTTTGGCTGAAATAATTAGAATTTATAATTTGGTTTTTAATAATTTAATGCAAAGTTATCAAGCATTGTTAAGTTTTGGAATAGTTAATAAAGTTAGTGATGCGATAAAACTTGTTGATATAAGTGTTTTAAGCCGAAAGTTATTTATTGCTTTTGATTCTTATACAGGGAAAATAAAAAACTATAATCTGAATTTTGCTAATAGTTTGATCGAAAAAAATGTCTCTTTTGTTGAAGTAAAAAATTCACATGTATGTAGAGATGGATGGTATGTTTTTAAGAAATCATTAGAAACTCTTGATGTTGTAAAATCAAAACCATTAATGTATTTTAATGATTTAGCAAATGCTATTGCCACAGTAGTTGAAAATGGATTAATAGGTGATAACACTGCAATAGAAGTTCACTCTAAAAATCCTGTAGTTTCTGTGAAAAAATTAGAAAAATTTCCGATGAAATAAAAAGTTTTTTGGAGAAAATGAACATGTTTCCAATGATACTTTGCTAAATCCAGAATTTGTAAAAAAAGCTTTATTTATTATTAATGCCACAGATGATGGAACTGTTTCATCTGATTATCATCATGTAGCTAGTGGTGTAAGAAATGTGAATGTATTTACTTCTGGTAAAAAATCACAGAGTATGGTTTCTTCTATAATTGTTATTTTACAAAATACTTGGAATGAAAAAATTTGTTTAAATTATGAAGGTAAGGATTGTGTTATAGATTTTATCTCAGATTTTGATAAATTTTTTCATCGTGGAGCAGATACGTCTTTAATTCAAACAAAAGTTGTCAACTGTAGTGCTCATATGTGGGCTTATATAAATACTCAAATGGAAAGTTTGGTCGATAAATTGTTACAAGGCGTAAAGAATCCTGAAAATTCTGTTATAGATATAAAAATAAACAATGATGATTATGTTGTTTGGTTTGATAAAGAACATACTACAATATTTTCAAAATATTTATATGAGTCTATTAAACAATCAGAAGAAAGATATGAGGAACATATACCTAGTATTGTAAGTAAAAATTTAAATTACGGTTGTGTGCAATTTTTCTTTGCTTATATGGATTCTGGTTTAGTAGATATTTATGAATTAAATGAAAATAATGAATTAAAAACTTATAAGAATTTTATTGGTGATGTGGAAGAATTAGTAAAGGATATAAATCTATACTATTCTAAAAAAATTACAGTAAGTAATAATCAAGAAAATAAGCAAAATATAGAACAAAAGAAAGTTTTAAAACAGTATTTTAATTTACCTCAATTTTATATATATCATGAAGGTAAAGATGACTTATCTCCTTTTTATGGTTAAGTTCTATAAGTATTTGAAATAGGAAAAATTAATAATGTTAATTAAAAAGATCATATTTTTGGGGATATGTTGTTTATGTTTTACTGGTTGTGGCTTAAAAGGTGATTTATATTTGCCAGAATCTAATGTAGAACATCAAGAGATTCAAAATCAAGAAAATCTTACAGAGAAAGATGCAGATAAAGTATCTTCAGCTGATGAATAATAGTATTGCAAATAAAATTTGCTAAATATGAATTTTTAAGTATCAAGAAAACAATAAAGGATTGTTATGAAAAATTTTGAAAGAAAAAGTGATGGAAAGTTATATGCAGATGGCATAGCTATAAATGATTTAGCAAAGCAATATGGTACTCCATTATATATATATTCTCAAAAAACATTAACAGATAATTTTAATGGTTTTAATAAAGCTGCCGATGGAGTTGAACATTTAGTATGTTATGCAGTAAAAGCTAATAGTAATTTAGCTATTTTAGGCTTAATGGCAAAGTTAGGTGCTGGTTTTGATATCGTATCAGGTGGTGAACTTGCTCGCGTAGTAGAAGCTGGTGGCGATCCAAAGAAAGTAGTTTATTCAGGTGTTGCAAAGTCTGTTGCAGAAATTGAATATGCATTAAATTTAGGAATTCTTTGCTTTAATGTAGAATCGGAAGCTGAATTAGAACGTATTAATGAAGTTGCAAAATCTTTAAACAAGAAAGCTCCTATTTCTGTTCGTGTAAATCCGGATGTTGACGCAGGTACTCACCCTTATATCTCAACTGGTTTAAAAACTAATAAATTTGGGGTACCAATTGAAAGAGCATTTTTACTTTACAAGCATGCAACTACTTTAAGCAATATTGAAATAAAAGGTATTGATTGCCACATTGGTTCTCAATTAACTTCTTTACAACCTTTCTCTGATGCTTTAGATCGAATTCTTTTACTTATTGATCGTTTAGAAAAAGAAAACATTAAGTTACATCATATAGACGTTGGTGGTGGTTTAGGTGTTGTTTATAAAGATGAAGTTCCTCCAACACCTGAAGCTTATATGGATAACTTTAAAGCTAAATTGAAAGGCAGAAATTTAGTTTTAGTTTGTGAACCTGGTCGTGCAATGGTTGCTAATGCAGGTGTATTAGTAGCTAAATGTGAATATACCAAAGCAGGCGAAGTAAGAGATTTCTGTATCGTTGATACTGCAATGAATGACATGATTAGACCTTCATTATATTCAGCATGGATGAATATTGAAGAAGCGGATCGTTCATTAACAAGAGATGAACATGTTTATGATATTGTAGGTCCTATTTGCGAAACAGGTGACTTTTTAGGTAAAGAACGTAATTTAAAAGTAGCCTCTGGTGATTATTTAGTTATGTTTGGTGCTGGAGCTTATGGTTTTGCAATGTCTTCTAACTATAATTCACGTGTAAGAGCGGCTGAAGTAATGGTAAAAGATGACAAATCCAAGATTATTAGAGATCGTGAAGAATTAAAAGATTTATGGAATCACGAACATAAATTTGAAGAATTATAATTAGTACTAATTTTGAAAGTTCTTTATTAAATAAAGAACTTTCATTGTTTTAGTATAGGGATTTCTTATGCTAGTAAAATTTTCAAAAATGCATGGTTTAGGTAATGACTTTATGGTTATTGATGCCGTAACCCAAAAAGTATTTTTATCTAACGACAAAATTAAACAATTAGCAGACAGACATTTTGGTATTGGTTTTGATCAACTTTTGATAGTAGAACCTCCATATGATCCTGATATGGATTTTCATTATCGTATTTTTAATGCTGATGGTTCAGAAGTACAACAATGCGGTAATGGCGCTAGATGTTTTGCTAAATTTGTAACATTAAAAGGATTAACAAATAAGAATGTTATAAATGTAAGTACTGTTAGTGGCAAAATTGTACTTAAATTAACAGAAGATGGGCTCGTAACTGTTAATATGGGAGTTCCAAGATGGGAACCAAATAAAATTCCCTTTAAAGCAGCTAAAAGAGAAAAAACTTATTTATTACAATTTAATAATCCAATAAGTAATAAGTTGGAAACTATTTTTTGTGGTAGTGTGTCTATGGGAAACCCTCATTGTGTAATAGAAGTAACAGATGTGACTAATTATCCTGTTGATATTATAGGTTCAATTATTGAAACTCATGAAAGATTTCCTGAAAGAGTGAATGTTGGTTTCATGCAAGTTATTTCTGAAAATGAAATCAAATTACGAGTTTATGAAAGAGGCGCTGCTGAAACATTAGCTTGTGGAACAGGTGCATGTGCTGCCGTAAGCGTTGGTATTAATCAAGGTAGATTAAAAAGCCCTGTGTTAGTTCATTTACCAGGTGGAGATTTGCATATAGAATTAGCATCTGAAGAAAGTCCGGTGATGATGACAGGTCCTGCTGAATTAGTCTATGACGGTGTGATACAAATCTAACACAATTCTTTAAATAATTTCCATATATTACTTTTTAATCATAAATTAAAAAGAATATGTGGACTTATTTTCTTTTGATATGCATACTTTATAAAGTATTATAGCTTGCTAAATCCTGATTAAAATATTTTGGTTTCTTGATAATAACTAAAAGAGATATTGTTATGTTGTCTGTTGATTACCATTGTCGTGACGAATTGCTTCAATATGAAGAAAAATTTTTCTTAGAGCATTTTAAAGAGCAATCTTCTAAACAAAAAATCGCAACAGTTTTTTATCTAGAAGTTATAGATTTTATTGAATATCTCTTAAAAGAAAAGCAATATAGTTTATACACAGTTGATAGTTACTTAATAGAATTAAATCAATTTATTTTAGAACTTATAACAAGAGAACTTGAGTGTGTTTCTTGGGAAGATTTAAATGATAACCAAGTCCGTACTGTTTTAAGAGGAATGGGGTTCAATCAAGAGAATAAAAAAGTGCTGTCAGCAAGAAGTAGAGCTCATTTAGTAAGCACTTTAAAAAGTTTCTATAAATATGAAGTTAAGTATAAAAAAATATCCAATAATTTTATGCTTAATATTGAAATTCCTAAATTTAAAGCTCATTTACCGCAATATTTGACTAATGAACAATTTGAAAAATTGGTAGAATTACCACCTAATCCTACTAATAAACAAATAAGAGATCGAGCTATTATAGAATTATTGTATTCTACAGGAATTCGTGTTTCAGAATTAGTGAATATAAAGCTAGAAGACATAAATTTTTATGAGTATGAAATAAGGATTGTCGGTAAGGGTAATAAAGAAAGAGTTGTTATTTTTGGTAGTTATGCTATAGATGCTATTCAACAATGGTTAAAATGTCGTGATAGTTATAATCCAAATTCGAGTCATTTATTTGTAAATAGATTCGGTGATGCTTTAACTACTAGAGCAATTCAGATAATGTTAAAAAATTTAGGTGAAGAACTTAGTTTACCGATACATGTATCTCCTCATAAATTAAGACATTCATTCGCAACTGAAATGGTAAATAATGGCGCAGATCTTAGAGTGGTTCAAGAATTACTAGGTCATGCTTCATTAGGAGTAACCCAAGTTTACTTGCATTTAGATATTAAGAAGATGCAAGAAATATATAATAAAAGTCATCCTCTTGCTAAAGAAGATAAAGATTAGATTTTGCTAGAAAAATATGCTTAAAAACTATTTTATAATAGGCATTATTTATTACAAATATTAGGGTATTTTATTTATTATGATTCAATTTTTTTCACCTTTTGAAAAAGTTACAGCTTTAACTTTTGATTTAGATGATACTTTATATGATAATGAACCAATAATAAAAAAAGCGGAAGATTACATTATTCAATATATAAATGAACGTTATTTTAATAACACTAATTTCATGAATTCAAAAATAAGTGATTTATATCGTTCAAAGATGAAACAAGTAATTCCAGAATTAGAAAATGATGTATCTTTGCTTAGATATTTTATGTATGCTGAAATTTTAAAAGATAATGGATATGAAAGAATTGTGGCATGCAAAGAAGCTGAGCACTTGATTCATGAATTTATTAAAGTACGCTCTCAAATAATAGTACCTAATTATGTACCTCAGGTATTAAAGGAATTATCAAAAAAATACATATTAATTTCATTATCAAATGGTAATGTCTCATTAAAAAATACCATCCTTGATGGGTGCTTTGATATTGATATTAGACCTAATATCAATATTCCCAATAAACCTGACCCACAAATTTTTCAACAAGTAAAAGATAGGTTGCGTTTAAAAGGTTCTCAAATATGCCATATAGGTGATAACGAAACGACAGATGTTCTTGGGGCCTATAATTCTGGATTTAGAACAATTTGGCAAACACAGTGGCATGGCCTTTTTAAGGACTTAAAAGTTGTTCCTAATATTATGATTAGTAATTTGAATGAATTACTAAATATATTATAATAACAATACTTTAAAACTATAAAATTAAAACGGATTCTGTAAATGGATAGTGCTTTATTAGAACAAATAGAAAAGTTAAATGAGGAACAAAAACAAGCTGTATGCTCTGAACTAAAAAATTTACTTATAGTTGCAGGAGCTGGAACTGGAAAGACCACAGTACTTGTATCTAGAATTGCATATTTAGTTGAGCACTTTAATATAGCTCCATTTTCCATTCTTTCTGTAACATTTACTAATAAAGCTGCTAAAGAGATGAAGAGTAGATTAGAAGTTATATTAGGAAAGAATAGAATTCGTTATATGTGGTGTTGTACTTTTCACTCTGCATGTCTTAAGATTTTAAGAAATTTTGCTAAATATGCGAATTTAGAACCGAATTTTGTAGTTATTGATAATGCTGATCAATTAAGAATTATTAAAAGAGTTTTAGAAGAATTAGGTATTTCTGCCACTGATAAAGATAATTCTCCTAAAAATTATTTAAATATTATTAGTAAATGTAAAGAAGAAGGAATTCGTCCTAATTCATATAACCAACAAACCTTGGCAAAATTTGATGAAGTTTATGCACAATACCAAAGTACTTGCGATAAAAATAACCAAGTAGACTTTTCTGAAATTTTATTACGAACCGTTGAATTATTAGAAAATAATGCCGAAGTAAAAGATTATATTCAAAATAAATTTAAACAAATCCTAGTTGATGAGTTTCAAGATACTAATTCCATTCAATATAAGTTTTTAAAGTTAATTAGTAGTTCTGCTGCAAATGTGCTAATAGTTGGTGATGATGACCAATCTATATATGGTTGGCGAGGTGCTGTAGTTGCTAATATGCATAATTTTAGAAATGATTTTGAAAATGTTGAATTGATTCAATTAAGAAGAAATTATCGTTCGACTAATGCCATTTTAGGAGC
>GL995196.1:18759-36175 GCA_000222855.1 Succinivibrionaceae bacterium WG-1
TGTTGATAAGGAATTAATAACAGATAAAACTACCAATAATAAAGTTACTATAGTGCAATCACAAGATGAATTTAAACAAGATGAATTTGTGGTAAGAGCTATAAGTAGTTATTTAAAAAATGGTTTTAACGGTCAAGATATTGCAGTTTTATATCGCACTAATAATCAGTCTCGTTTATTAGAAAGTAAACTTCGTAACAAAGGAATTAGTTATTCTGTTTATGGAGGTTTACGTTTCTATGATAGAAAAGAAATTAAAGATTTAATTGCATATTTATTTTTAATCCATGACCATAATAATAATTTAGCCTTTGAAAGAATCGTAAATGTTCCTGCTAGAAAAATAGGTAATGCAACTCTAGAAAAAATTAGAGTTATATCTACGGAAACAGGTCTGTCTTATTATGATTCGTTAGAGCAATTATTAAGTCATTCCAAATCTAAACCTTTAAGTAATTTCTATAACCTAATAGAAGATTTAAAAAAGAAATTAACTGAAGCATCTAATTTAACAGAGTATGCTCAAATAGTTGCAGAAGAATCTGGTTTATTGAATTTCTATGAGATAGAAGATCAAAAAGAAGGTAATTCAGAAAAAGGACAATCAAGAGTAGAGAATATTAAGGAATTATTTGCTTCTTTTTCAGAACAAGAAATAGTTCGTAATGAACAATATTTTGCAGAAGAGAATGATGGTATTGATAATTCAAATTTAGCAGAAATGAATATTTCAGAGCAACTTAGTTGTTTTTTAGACAATGTTAATTTAGGGGTGGCTGAAGACTCTACTAGTGATAGCATTGATAATGTGCGATTAATGACAATTCATTCTGCCAAAGGTCTAGAGTTTAAAGTTGTTTTTGTAATAGGATTTGAAAAGAATTTATTACCTTTAAGTAGGGGAGTAAGTTTTAAGATTGACTTTGATAAAGAAAGACAAGAAGAGGAAGAAGAAAGAAGACTTGCTTATGTGGCTATAACTCGAGCAAAAGAAGATTTATTCTTATGTTATGCTGAAAGCAGAGATATCTTTATATCTGGAATGCGAACATTTGTAAAAACAGGTAGAAGTAAGTTTATCAATGAGTTAGATCGAAAGTTTATTGAAATAAAAGTAAGTCGTTTTTAAATAATAATTTGACATTATGAAAAAAATCTATAAAATTAGAAGGACTATTTTTAGTCTTCAAGGCTATGTAATATAGCAATTCTATTTATTTTTCAATATTTCCATCACAAACAAAGATCCACCCTCATATATTGTTATTTAAGAGGTTGCATCATTTTGTATTTTTAAAATTATGAATCTGACAGATCTTAAAAACATGCAAACGTCAGATCTTGTCTCCCTTGGTGAGTCAATGGGATTAGACAATATTGGTCGTTTGTCAAGAAAAGATATTATCTTTAACATTTTAAAAGCTCACTCAAAGAGTGGCGAAGATATTTTTGGCGCTGGTGTATTACAAATTTTACCAGATGGTTATGGTTTCTTACGTAGTGCTGACAGTTCTTACTTAGCTGGTCCAGATGATATCTATGTTTCTCAGAATCAAATCAGAAAGTTAAATCTTCACAACGGTGATACCGTATGCGGTAAAATCAGACCTCCTAAGGCTGATAATGAACGTTATTTTGCTTTATTAAGAGTTGATAGCATTAACTTTGATAAACCAGAAAATGCTCGTAATAAGATTTTATTTGAAAATTTAACTCCATTACATCCAACAGAACGTATGCGTTTAGAAAGAGGTAATGGTTCTACAGAAGATATAACAGCAAGAGTTGTTGATTTAGCTTCTCCTATCGGTAAGGGACAACGTGGTTTAGTTGTAGCTCCTCCAAAAGCTGGTAAGACCATGCTTCTTCAAAATATTGCTCAAAGTATTTACTCTAACAATCCTGAATGTGACTTAATCGTTTTACTTATTGACGAACGTCCAGAAGAAGTAACAGAAATGAAACGCCTTGTTAAAGGTGAAGTAGTTGCTTCAACATTTGATGAACCGCCTGCTCGTCACGTTCAGGTTGCAGAAATGGTAATAGATAAGGCTAAGCGTTTAGTTGAACATAAACACGATGTGGTTATTTTATTAGATTCTATCACTCGTTTAGCAAGAGCTTATAACATTGTTATTCCTTCATCTGGTCGTGTTCTCACAGGTGGTGTTGACGCTAATGCATTACAAGGACCTAAGAGAATTTTTGGGGCTGCTCGTAATGTAGAAGAAGGTGGTTCTTTAACAATTATTGGTACCGCTCTTATTGATACTGGTTCTAAAATGGATGAAGTTATCTATGAAGAATTTAAGGGTACTGGTAATATGGAATTACACTTAAGTCGTAAGATTGCGGAAAAACGTGTGTTCCCTGCTATTGATATTACAAGATCTGGTACTAGACATGAAGAATTCTTAACTGCACCTGATGAATTACAGAAGATGTGGGTTTTAAGAAAATTCATACACTCTATGAGCGAAACAGAAGCAATGGAATTTGTTATTGATAAACTTGCTCGTACTAAGACAAATGAAGAATTTTTCAATGTAATGAAAAAAGGTGAAAAATAATTCAACCTTTTAGTTGATTAAATTCCTATAAAAGGCGGTATATGATAAGTATGAATATATGCATTTATATATTCATACTTAAAATTATACCGTTTTTATTTTTCTAACGCAGAAAGTACTCTATCTGCTAAGAAATCTTTCATGTTTTCACCATGATGAGTTAACATTTTTGGGAACATTGAAATAGGAGTCATTCCTGGGAAAGTATTGATTTCATTTAGCAAAATGCCTTCATCTTTGGTAAGGAAGAAGTCTATTCTAGATAAATCTTTTAATTTTAAAACTTTAAAAGCTTTAATTGCATAATCTTTTATTTGTTGTTGAATAGAACTATCTAATACAGCTTCAACTTTGGTATCAGAATGAGAATCTGAATTATATTTTTCTTCAAAAGTGTAGAAATCATTATTAGGAGTAATAATTTCACCTGGGTTGGTAGCAATAATTTGGCCGTTAATTTCATAAACAGCAACTTCAAGTTCTCTTGGTTTTACAGACTTTTCTAAAAGAACGGAATTACTATAAGTAAAAGCTTCTTTGATGGTGTTTTCTAAATCACCTTCATTAGTTACTTTATAGCATCCTACAGATGAACCTTGGGAAGCTGCTTTAACAAAAATTTCATGATGTTTTTTAAAGAAATCATGTGCTTTTGCTATGTTTTCATCTGTATATGAATCGATAAAAGAGAAAGGGGTATTGGGGATATCACAAGCAGAGAACCAAAGTTTGGTACTGATTTTATTGAAACATAGTTTACTTGCTTCAGAACCACAACCTAAATAAGGTAAACCAATAATTTCTAAGAAAGATTGAATATCTCCAGTTTCACCTGGGGTACCATGAATGCATGGCACAACGTAATCTATTTTGATTTGAGAATTTTCAGCGATTAAAAAATGATTATTGTTTAAGAAGCATTTTTCACCATTGTCTAATTGCCAATAATCTTTTTGAATAATAACCTTAGTAACTTTGAAGTTATCTATGCTAGATAATTGCTGTTCTAAATATTGTGCACTAATTAATGATATTTCGTGTTCAGAACCAGCTCCGCCACATAGTAATAATATATTGTATGAACTCATGAGTATTTAACCAAAAATGTATTTTTTACTTAAAAAGATTTGTAAATTATAAGATTGTTTGACTATTAAAACAATAAACTATGTATCATAAAAGAGATACTGAAAATAATATATTTATGGATCATTTAAAATATTGTGTTTAAGATGGAGCATACTCTAATTTTGAGGAAAAAATGATGAATTATAAGGTTATAGTATCTGCTTTTTTAATTTTATTTTTAACTGCATGTGTAACTACTACCAAAGATGGTAAAGTTATATCTAATGAAAAGAGAACATCTCCCCAAAATGAACTTTCAATGGCTTTAAATGAGTTACGTGGAGAGTATGCTGGAATTAATTTTGCAGAAACTGAAAAGATTATGCAAAGTATTTCTAATGGAGATATGGACGTAATTAAACAAGTTATGAATGATCCTGATAAATATGTGCCACCAATATTATTTGCTTATGCGGAACAAGTTTATAAAGCAGGGCATTATGAAGTTGCAATGTTTTGGTACTACACTGCACAGTTAAGAGCTAGAAGTGATGCAAATAAATCTTTGGATAAAACCGTACAAAAAGGGGTTACTTTGCTTGGTCAAAGATATGGCACAGAAATTGGCCCTTATGCTTTAAGTCATTTGGATCAATTAGAGTTAGTGATGAATCAAGTTTTAACATGGGATGAAACTGCTAATAGAAAATACAATCCTAAATGGGTAGTTTTATTAGGAGAAGAAGCAAAAATAAGTGGTAATGTAAGATTCGTTGATGAAAGTAAATACAAGGAAATTGATAAAGAAGTACGTCGTGGTTGGAAGCTTGGTTTTGAAACAGCTTTAAGAAAATTAAAAGAAGAACAACTGAATAAAAGTTCTAAAAACTAATAACATAAAAATATAATAAAATTAAAAGGAGGTGTATTAAAGTACGCCTCCTTTCAATTTATTAAAAAACTAAATAAGAATAAATTTAGTTATTTTGCTTGTTCAATAAAAGCTTCAAGTTGTTTTTATTTAAAGCGCCAACTTGACGAGCCACTAAGTTACCATCTTTAAATAATAAAATAGTAGGAATATTACGAATACCTAATTTAGCAGCTGTTTCTTGTTCTGAATCAACATTTAATTTGTAAAAATCAACATCAGCAGAGTTAGCTGCAACTTCTTCAATAACAGGGCTTAACATTCTGCATGGAGCACACCATGGAGCCCAAAAATCAACAAGTACCAAGCCTTTCTTTTGGACAACATTTTCATCAAAACTTGAATCGGTAACTTCTAAAACTTCAGACATATTATTTTCTCCTTAATATAATAACTGAATTATTGTTTTATCTTCATTAAATCTTCTTCAATAATACAATATATTATTTATGATATACATAAAATTGATTTTATTATATATATATATTGAAATTGCAAAAAATAATCATTTATTTGATTGTTTTTTGAACAATTACATGAAAACCAAGTTATTTTTTTATATACAAATATTTTATACAGTAAGTATAATGTAAGATATTATTTATCGAAAAACTCCCAGAAATAGAGAAAAATTATGATAGGTGAATCCCCACTTTTTGCTGCAATAGATTTAGGTTCCAATAGTTTTCACATGTTAGTGGTGAGAAATGTTGGAGGGGCAATTCGTGCGGTTTCAAGAGTTAAAAGAAAAGTTCGTCTTGCAAGTGGTCTAAACTCAGATGGATATTTAAGTGAAGAAGCCATAGAAAGAGGTTTAGATTGCCTAAGAATGTTTGCAGAACAATTAGAAAACATTCCAGACAAAAATGTAAGAATTGTTGGAACTGCAACATTAAGAATTGCTAAGAACTCAAATGCTTTTATCAATAGAGCTGAAGCGATACTTCGTCGTCCGATTGAGATTGTAACAGGCGAAATAGAAGCTAGAACTATTTATCATGGAGTTATGCATACCTCTTCTAATAATGGCAAAACGTTAGTTATAGATATCGGTGGTGCAAGTACTGAGTTAATTCTAGGTAAAAAAAGTGACATTTTAGTATTACATAGTACTCAAATGGGGTGTGTTACTTGGTTAAATAAATTCTTTGTGGATGGTAATATCACAGAACAAAATTATCAAAATGCTATAAATGCTACCAAAGAAGTATTAAAAGACATCGCAGATGAGTACTTAAAAGAAGGTTTTGAAAGTTGTGTTGGAGCCTCTGGAACTGTACAAGCGTTGCAGGAAATAATGCTTGCACGTGGCGAAAATGAAAATATAACCTATGATAAATTGCAAGAGTTAAAAGATATCACTATTTCATGTAAGAAAATGGAACAGTTAAAAATAGATGGTTTAACTCCTGAAAGATTAACTGTTTTTCCATCTGGTCTTGCAATACTGTTAGCTATATTTGAAACACTTAAGATAAAAAATATAGTTTTAGCAGGTGGTGCTTTAAGAGAAGGCATAATATATGGTTTTATGGGTAATGTAAGAGATGGAGATGTGCGTTTAAGTACTACAGATAGTTTAATTCTCCGTTATCAACTTGATAAGATCCAAGCTTTATTTGTAACAAGAACAGCTTTAGAAGCTTTTGATGTTTTAAAAGATGTTTGGAATATAAAAAATGAAAATGCTAGAGCTTTTTTAAAATATGCTGCAATGCTACATGAAATAGGTCTTTGTATAGAATATAAGAAAGCCCCACAACATGCAGCTTATATTATCAATAATGTAGATATGCCTGGGTTTACAAGTGCCCAAAAAAGATTAATTTCTGCTCTATTATTAAATCAAAGAGATGACTATAAACTAGAAGTTTTAAAAGAGCAAAATGCAGTGAGTTACGATGAAGCTATATCGCTTATGCGTATCTTGAGAATTTCTATTATATTATGCATGTGTAGATCTGAAGGAGCACATAGAGGTGAAATTGCTTTCCTAGGTGGTGAAAATCAATTTATAAAAATTATTTTACCTCATGGATGGCAACAAGAACACTATTTAAGAACTGTTAGTTTGAAGGAAGAATGTAGTCGTCAAAGAACTCTTGGAGTATCAATGGAGATTGAAGAAAGATGAATTTGTTATTAGTTGCAATAGGTGGCGCAATTGGTGCAAGTTTCAGATATCTAAGTTCTATTGGTTTTAAGAATTTTTTCCTAATCTTGTTAGTTTATATCCTAATATAAATACTTTGACTGTTAATCTAGTGGGAAGTTTTTTATTGGGTTTATAACGCATGTAATAATAGCAAATTACACAGATAATCAAAGTCTAAGGTTATTTTTGATTGTCGGATTTTTAGGTGGTTTTACAACCTTTTCTTCATTTTCTATGGAAACTATAAATGATATTTTAAATGAAGAATATCTTAAGAGTTTTATTCATGTTTTATTGAATGTTTTAGGTTGTTTAGTCATGACTTTTGGTGGTTTAAAACTTGCTAAATATTTGTTTTAAATCATAAAGTTTTATTTTTAACATTGTGAAGTTAGCTTTTTTTAATGAGTAAATTATGACACAAGAATGTAAATTAGTATTAGTTGATGGTAATAATTTTTTGCATAGAGCATATCATGCAACCTATTCTGCTAACTTAACAAACCATGAAGGTTTTCCTACTGGTGCTATAAGAACTTTTTTAAATATGGTTGAGAAGTTAAAAAAGACTTATTTAAATGTACCAATTGGCATTGTGTTTGATGCTCATGGGAAATCTTTTAGAAGTGAAATTTATGCTGATTATAAAGCAACAAGAAAACCCATGGATGAAGATTTAAGGGTGCAAATTCCTGTTTTAAAAGACATTATAAAATATCAAGGAATTCCTATAATAGAGGTTCAAGGGGTTGAAGCAGATGATGTTTTAGGAACTTATGCTCAAATTGCCAAAGATAAAAATATAAATATTGTATTAGCTTCAGGCGATAAAGACCTTTGTGCTTTGGTTTGCGATAATGTTTTGATTATCGATACCATGAAAGATATTGTATTTGATAGAGAAGCTGTAATTCAAAAGTTTGGCGTGCCTCCTGAACTAATCCGTGATTTATTAGCTCTTAAAGGAGATTCTGTTGATAATATTCCTGGAATGCCAGGAGTCGGTGATGTTAGCGCCACTATTTTACTTAATCAAATTGGTGATATTGATGCTATCAAAGCTAATGTTGATAAGGTTGCGCAATTAAGTTTTAAAGGTTCAAAATCTTTTGCTCAAAAACTTAAGGATAACGAAGAGATTTTAAATATTTCTCGCGAGCTTGCCACAATAAAAACAGATGTTGTAGTTCCTATTGCTATTGATGAATTTGTGAATACCGAACCTAATCATAAAGAACTATTACCGATATTTAAAAAATTAGAATTTAAAAATCTAATTGCAGCAGAGCAAAGAGCTCTTGTTACAAGTGACGGTAGTAATCAAGCGAGTGTTCAAATAACAGAAGCTGACAGTCAATTAAAATTATCTGATATTACTCTAATTCAAAGTATTGATGAACTTAATAATTTCAAAGCAGAAATCATAAAAGATAATATTTTAAATTTTGAAGTTTATACAGTTGGTGCCTCATATAAGGAAACTAAAATTATTGGTTTGGCTATTGGTAATAATACTAAGTTTGGTTATGTGTCTTGTAATAATTTAGGTACTTTAGATTTAGGAGAAAGCTCTAATTTAAATCTTGATGAAGTGTTAAATAATATCAAAGATTTATTTCAAAGTTCTAAAATTGAAAAAAGAACATTTGATATTAAGAGAGCTATGCATGCTTTATGCAGATACAATATAGAAATAGTTTATCCTTACAAAGATACTTTACTACTTAGTCACTTGGTAGATTCTAATAATACCCAAGATATCAAAAAATTAGTAGGAAAATATTTAGAATTAGATGTTATAACAGTAGAAGAGAATATTGAAGATTTAAATAAAAACAAAAAGAGTTAGGAAAAAAGAATAGTAAATTAAAATTTGAGGATGTAGATATAAAACATCTTTTACCTGGAATTGGTAATGAGTTACAAGCAAATGCGTTCTTAATAAATAAATTTACAAACGATTTAGCTAATGATTCTGATATAAAAATATATTTGAACAACAGGAAAATGCTTTAGCTTCTGTGTTATTTAAGATGGAAGAGACTGGTGTTGCGATAGATGTTTTAGAATTTAATAGACAAGCTATTATTTTACAATCAAGATTAGAAAGTATTAAGTCTAATATTTTTAAATTAGCAGGAAAAGAATTTAATATTTCCTCACCTAAGCAAGTTGGACAAATTTTATTTGATGATTTGAAACTTCCTATTAAGAAAAAAAGTAGTACAGGGCAAGCCTCAACTTCTGAAGAAGTGTTACAAGAATTAGCTGAAGATTTTGAAATAGCGAGACTGATTTTAGAGTATCGCGCTGTTGCCAAATTATTAAATACATATATCGAAAAATTACCAAATATTGTTAATTCAGAAACAGGTAGAATACATTGTAATTTTAATCAAGCGGGAACTGTTACAGGAAGATTATCATCATCAGAACCTAATTTGCAAAATATTCCTATAAGGACTGAAGATGGTAGAGCTGTAAGAAACGGTTTTATTGCTCGAGATGGTTATACCTTGGTGGCTGCAGATTATTCTCAAGTAGAACTACGTATATTAGCGCATATGGCCAATGAGGAAACAATGCTTAAGCGTTTTGCGTCAAAGGTGGATATTCATACCGCAACTGCTGCACAAATGCATGGATTAGACGTAAAAGATGTAACTCCAGAACTTAGACGTTCTGCCAAAGCAATAAATTTTGGGTTAATTTATGGTATGTCTGCTTTTGGTTTAGCCAAAGAATTAGGGGTTTCAAATAGTATTGCTAAAAATTATATTGATAGTTATTTTGCTCAATATCCAGGTATAAAATCTTACATGAATAGCATAAAAGAACATGCTAAAAAAGATAAGTTTGTAAAAACTTTACATGGTAGAAAGATCTATACTAAAGATATCTCAAGTTCTAATGGTATGTTAAGAGCTGCTGCAGAACGTGCTGCAATAAATGCTCCAATTCAAGGAACTGCTGCGGAAATTATAAAGCTTGCAATGGTTAAGGTTCAAGAATGGATTGATTCATTACCTAGTGATGAAGTGTTTTTAATTTTACAAGTTCATGATGAATTGGTTTTTGAAGTTGAAAATTCAAAAGTTAATAAATACAGTAAAAAATAAAAGAAATAATGGAAAATGTTGTTTCTTTAAAAGTAAAATTAGAAGTAGAAGTTGGACAAGGACATGATTGGGGTGCAGCCCATTAAAACAATCTCAATCTAGCAAAATAAGAAAAATAATATGAAAAAAAGTATTGTGTGGTTATCTTTATTTATAACCTTAAATTTATGCTCTTATGCTTCGGCAGAAGAAAATGTTTCTGAAAACAAATCTCAAGAGCAAAATACTATTGCCAAAGATGTTTATACAAGAAATTTAGATGAAGATTTAATAAAAGAAATTGATGCTTATGCTAAATTTTTAGATAAACAAGTTACTCGACAAGTGAATTCAAATCAATACGTGCAACTATCAAGTGTCAAACTTATAAAGCCTGAAAATGACTATATAATGGAATACTCATTTAGAATAACTCCGCAAAATTCACAAGGAAAAGCGGAAGATTTTGTGGCTATAGTTGGTCCAAAGATGACAAGTATTGCGTGTAGGGTTCATGATTTTCAGCATCAAGATATAGGAAATCGTTATATCTTTAAGAAAAAAAATGGTGAAACTATAGCTGTGTATGATGTTTCTGAAAAAACATGTACTAGTAAGAAATAGTAACAATTAAAATAACTTGTTTGAAATAATCAAACTTTATTCTTTTGATATGAGTTCTATCGCATTACTGTTATAAAATTTGCGATAAATAAAAATGTATGGTTCTTGTGCTTTTATTTCTATAAAAGTATAAGAATCTTCTCGCCAATCTCCAGTATCTATAAGTTTTTTATCTTGGTATAGAGTTGTAGATACATCATGGGTATGTCCATGAATTAAAACGTTACAATTAAATCTCTTTAGATATTTAATTGCTAAATCTTGATTGATTTTTTCCTTTACTTGATGAGTATTGAATTTCTTTTGGCTATTTTTTCTCATATTTTCAGCAATCTTTTTGCGATAATTTTCTGTTGTTAATGCTAAAAATATTTTTTGAAAAAGCTTTACTCTACTAAATTTTCTAAAGCATGTATATGAAATATGTTTAGTACATAATTCGTCACCATGAAGTAGTAAAATTTTTTGATTGTAAACATCAAGAGTATAAGTGTCAGGTAATAAGATGAATCCAAGCTCTGTTGCCATTTGAGATGTCATCAAAAAGTCACGATTACCATGTATAAAATATACAGGAATTGCTAAATTATGTAATCGAGCAGTGATTTGTTTTATTTGGGAATGAATACTATTGGTGAAATTTTCAATGCCAATAAAGTACGCTAAAAAATCACCAATAATATATAATTCATCGCCTTTTTTTAGTTTGTTACAAAACATCTCAAACTCTGTATTAAGGGTTTGAGTGTTTGCTGAAAGATGTAAATCTGCGATGATAAATATAGACATTATTAGTCAACAATTACATTGTTAATAACGATTGCTTCAACAGGAACGTCTCTATACATGCCTGATCTTGAAGTTTTTACATTACTGATTTTATCAACAACGTCTTGACCTTCTACTACCTTACCAAATACACAATATCCCCAACCTTCATAGTCTTTGCTTCTGAAGTTTAAGTAATCATTATCAACACTATTGATAAAGAATTGAGATGTTGCAGAATGAGGATCTGAAGTTCTTGCCATTGCGATAGTATATTTATCGTTTTTTAAACCATTGTCTGCTTCATTTTTAATTGGAGATTGCTTGTTAGGCTTTGATTCTAAATCAGCTGTTAAGCCACCACCTTGAATCATGAAATTTTTGATTACTCTGTGAAATACAGTGTTGTTATAAAATCCTGATTTGCAGTAATTTAAGAAGTTAGCAACAGTTAATGGTGCTTTTTCAGCATCTAATTCGATTTTAATGTTACCAAGACTGGTTTCTAAAGTTACCATTGTGTAAATCCTTAATTTTGTAATTTTTAATACATACAGTAATATTAATATTTTATCACATGTACTATTAAAGCATGAAAATACATTTTATAAGTATGATAATTTAATATTTTCGTTGTGATAACGAACTAACTTAATTTTTCACTTTTTGAGTGATTGTGTTATTATGCTTTAACTAAGAAATTTAGAACATAGAAATCCAATTATAAAGCAAAGGTATTGCAAAATGCTTGAAATATACAATTCTCTAACCAATAAAAAGAAAAATTTGAACCAATTATTCCTGGAAAAGTAGGTATATACGTTTGTGGTGTAACAATTTACGATCTTTGTCATATAGGTCATGGTAGAACTTTTGTATGTTTTGATGCGATTGTTAGATATCTTCGTTATAGTGGTTATGATGTAAAGTATGTACGTAATATTACAGACGTTGATGACAAAATTATTAAAAGAGCAAATGAAAATAAAGAGTCATGTGAATCTTTAACTAATAGATTAACTCTTGAAATGTATAAAGATTTTGATGCATTAGGTATTGCTCGCCCTGACATTGAACCAAAAGCAACTGCTCATATAGATGACATTATCAACTTAGTACAAACTTTAATTGATAATGGTAATGCATACGTTGCATCTAATGGTGATGTAATGTTTTCTATAGATTCATTTAAGGATTATGGTCGCTTATCTGGACAAAAATTAGAAGATTTGAAAGCAGGTATTAGAGTAAACGTTGAAGAAGCTAAGCGCAATCCTTATGACTTTGTGTTATGGAAGATGTCGAAACCTGGCGAACCTATGTGGGAATCTCCATGGGGACAAGGTCGTCCTGGTTGGCATATTGAATGTTCTGCAATGAACTCTCATTATTTAGGTAAAGTTTTTGATATTCATGGTGGTGGTTCTGATTTAATGTTCCCACATCATGAAAATGAAATTGCACAAAGTTGTTGTGCATGGCATACCGATTATGTGAAATATTGGATGCACTCAGGTATGGTAATGATCAATAAGGAAAAAATGTCTAAGTCTTTAGGCAATTTCTTTACTATTCGTGATTTGCTTGCTAAGTATGATGGTGAAACATTACGTTACTTCTTATTAAGTGCGCAGTACCGTGGTCAATTAAATTACTCTGTTGAAAATATTGAACAATCAAGAGCTGCATTACAACGTTTATATACTGCTTTACGTGATCTTCCAGAAGGGGTGGCACCAACTGATACAGATTATGAAAAACGTTTTAAAGAAGCAATGGATGATGATTTTAATACTCCACTTACATATTCTATTTTCTTTGAAATTGCTAAAGAAATTAATTTATTAAGAGAATCTGACATTACTAAAGCAGCGAACCTAGGAGCTTTATTAAGAAAGCTTGCTGGGGTATTAGGATTATTAACACATGACGCATCTTCTTACTTACAAGGTGCATCAGGAGCTGATGATGATCTAGATGTAAGCAAAATTGAAGCTTTAATCCAAGAAAGACAAGAAGCTCGTAAGAATAAGGATTGGGCTCGTGCAGATAAGGCAAGAGATGAGTTAACAGCTATGGGAATTGTCTTAGAGGACGGAGCACAAGGTACAATTTGGCGTAGAAAGTAATAAATTGTACTCATAATTATTGCAATAAAAAGGCGCAAAATAATTGCGCCTTTTTATTTATTGATGATTTACAAGTTATTCAATATTTTGAACTTGTTCTCTAATTTGTTCGATGATTACTTTTAAGTTTATAGCAAGAGATGTTATTTTTTCATTAACAGATTTTGAAGCAATTGTGTTACTTTCTCTGTTAAATTCTTGCATCATAAAATCAAGCTTCTTACCACATTGACCTCCTGTTGCTAAAATTTCTTTAGTATGAGCAATATGAGTTTCTAATCGATTTAGTTCTTCGGCAATATCAATTTTTTGGGCAAAAATTATAATTTCTTGTTCTAGTATTTCATTATTTAGTTGTATTTTTTATCTGAAAAATAACTTTGTAATTTATTTTTTGCCATTCGATTATTTCAGGCAAGAATTGAGTTATTTCTTTGGTGATATTTTGGATTTCTGCTAATTTATCTGAAATGATTTGGGCAAGTTTTTGTCCTTCAAAAGCTTTCATCTTCTTGAGTTCTGTTAAAAGCGTAGGAAGATTAGCAAAGATTTCTTTAGCAATTTCGTCTTGATAATTTGTAGAATTGTTGCCAATAACATTAGGTAAATTAAGAATATCACATGGATTTATATTAAATTTTTTAGGTAAAAAACTATTTTCATATTCAATTTCATATAACTTGCCATCCATATATTTTGATAATTGAGTTACTTGATCAACATAATAATGAGCAAGTTCCATATTCACTTGCTGATTATTATTGTTTTTAGGAATGAATGTTACGTAGAAATTTACTTTACCTCTAGCAATTTCCTTAGATATTTCTTTACAAATTTGATATTCATATTTTTGTAAAAAATCAGGAACCTTGGTTGCAATATCTAAATAACGTGAATTTACAACTCGAATATTTAGCTCTAAACTTCCGATATCTAAGTCTTTTGTGATAGTGGCAAAACCAGTCATGCTATTAATAGTCATAAAATTACCTATATTTATGTGTTATTTTAATCAATAAGTTATTATAATCTAATTGTTTTCTTAGGAGTAAAATATGCAAGAATATAAAAAGAAATTTATTGAGCTAGCTTTAAGTAAGAATGTACTTCGTTTTGGTGAATTTACTTTAAAGTCAGGACGTGTTAGTCCTTATTTTTTCAATGCTGGATTGTTTTGCACAGGTAAGGATTTAGCGGAATTAGGTTCTTATTACGCTGAAGCTTTAGTTGAATCAAAATTAGATTATGATTTATTATTTGGTCCTGCATATAAAGGTATTCCTATTGTAGCTGCAACTGCAATTGCTTTAGCTAATAACTTTGGTTTAGAAGCTCCATGGGTATTTAATAGAAAGGAAGCGAAAGACCACGGAGAAGGTGGTAATTTAGTAGGTTCTGAATTAAAAGGTAGAGTAGTATTAATCGATGATGTTATTACTGCAGGTACTGCTATTCGTGAATCAATGCAAATTATTGAAAAGAGCGATGCAAAACTTCAAGGCGTGCTTATTGCGTTAGATCGTCAAGAAAAAGGTAAAGGCGAATTAAGTGCAATTGGTGAAGTAGAAAGAGATTTTAATACTAAAGTTGTTTCTATTATTACTATGTCTGATTTAATTAGCTATTTAAGCGATAAGCCAGATCAAAAGAACCATTTAGAAGCTATGAAAAAATATAGAGAAACTTACGGAGTGTAATTTCTTTATAACAATCATTATAGTTATAAAAAACGCTCTGATAATTTGATATGTGTCCAGGATTTTGGGTACATATCAATTATCTATCAGAGCGTTTCGTTTTATGTTACAACATAACAATGTTATTCTGTATTATTTTTGAATAACATTGATTGTTTGGAAAGGAATATCAATATTAGCAGCTCTTAATGTTTTTACTGCATTTTCGTTGTGAGCAAAGAATACATCCCAATAATCAGCGCCTTTAACCCATACACGACAAGTTAAATTTATAGAAGAAGCAGCTAATTCACCAACAACAATTTGAATACCTTTGTCTTGTAGAATTCTAGAATCTTTCTTAAACATTTCTTCTAAAGCTGTTCTTGCTTTATCAATGTCAGAATCATATGAAATACCAAATACGAAATCTACTCTTCGATCTTCTTGTCTTGAGTAGTTGATGATATTTCCTGAACTGACTGCGCTATTTGGAATGATTATAAACTTATTATCAGGAGTTAATAGGGTAGTTGTAAAAATTGTTACTTCTTCAACAGTTCCTGCTAAACCTGCTACTTCAATATATTCACCTACTTTGATAGGTCTAAATAGAAGTAGTAATACGCCTGAAGCAAAGTTTGATAAAGAACCTTGTAGAGACATACCAATAGCAAAAGATGCCGCACCGATGATAGCTACAAATGATGCTGTTTGAATTCCAACTCTACTTAGAGCAGCTGTAATTACAAATACTAAGATTGCATACTTTATAATGTTAGATACAAAGCGTGCTACTGTTGCTTCAACTTTAGAACGACTTAATACTTTTAAAGTGATTTTTGAAACAACTTTTGCTACTAACCAACCTAAAACTAAAATGATAATTGCATAAGTTAAATTTAAACAAAAATCTAAAATGATTTGTTGATTATTATGAAAATAACCAATAGGGTCGTTCAATAATTGTGGGTTTATGATTTCTGTTGTTTTTTCAACAGCTTCTTGTTCATTTGCCATATGTTTTCCTTATATTTAGATTATTTACTTAGTTCCGGTTGAACCAAATCCACCTTCACCGCGTTCACTTTTTTCAAATTCTGAAACTAACTTAAATTCAGCTTGAATAACTGGTAGGAATACGAGTTGAGCAATACGAGTTCCTACTTCCACTTTAAATGGAGTATTACTTCTATTCCATGCAGAAACCATTAAAGGACCTTGATAATCAGAATCAATCAAACCTACAAGATTTCCTAAAACGATGCCATTTTTATGTCCTAATCCTGAACGTGGAAGAATAGTGGCACATATTTGAGGATTTTTTATAAAAATAGAAATTCCTGTTGGAATTAGCTTGCATTCTCCTGGTTGTAAAACAAAGTCTTCTTCAGGCATTGCGTATAAATCTATGCCAGCAGATCCTGTTGTTTTATAACTAGGAAGAGGTAACATTTTATCGTTCCCAATTCTATCGTCTAGGATTTTTAGTTCTATTTGAGACATTTATGGTTTTTCCTAAATTTTAATAAAATAAAAATAACTTTTAAAGCTTGGTTAGTAAATAATTAAAAATTTCAGCACTAATTTTTAGTTTACTAATTGGGCCAATATGAATAGGTGTGTTTTCTTTTGAGAAAATTATTACTTCATTTTTATCACTATCAAATCCAATGTTTTTATTACTTACATTGTTTGCGATGATCATATCGGCATTTTTTTTATCTAGTTTTTTCAGGGCATATTCTTCTAAATTTTGAGTTTCAGCTGCAAATCCTACTACTAATTTAGGTCTATCTTGTTCCATGTGTCCAACGTGAGCAAGGATGTCAGGGTTTTCTATTAAATTTAATGTAAGAGTATTTTGTCCTGATATTTTTTTTATTTTTTGGGTTGAGATATTTTGTAATTTATAATCAGCAACCGCTGCGCAAGCAATAAAAATATCAGTTTCTTTGATGTTTTCTTTTACGCATTCTAACATTTCATCGGCGGTAGTTACTTTACATAAGTTTATGTTTTGAGATGCTGTTATATTAACAGGCCCACTCACTAATGTAACACTTGCTCCTAAATCTTTAGCTATTTGTGCTAAAGCATATCCCATTTTGCCAGAACTTTTATTAGTTATATATCTAACAGGATCAATACTTTCTCTAGTAGGACCTGCTGTTATAACCACTTTTTTATTTAAGAGAGGTAAATTATTTACTTTATTTGTGGCTGAAAAGAAATTTTGAATATTTTCAAATATTTCTTCAGGTTCCGACATTCTGCCAAGGCCTACATCACCACAAGCTTGACTGCCAGAATTAGGACCTACAAATAGATAGTTTCTATTTTTTAAAACATCTATATTTTCTATTGTTGCAGGATTTTTATACATATACATATTCA
>GL995196.1:36560-52229 GCA_000222855.1 Succinivibrionaceae bacterium WG-1
AAAGCTACAGATGTTAGTAAATTGTCTGCAATTCCAATTCTAATTTTAGCTATAGTGTTAGCTGTTGCAGGAGCAATAAGCATGAGATCTGAACCTTGGGCAAGTGATATATGTTCAATGCCATTTTCAGAGTAGGTCGCAAATGTATCAAGATATACAGGATGTTCTGTTAGAGCTTGAATTGTGGTCGTTCCAATAAACTTGGTTGCTGCTTCTGTCATAATAACTTTGACATCTGCATGGGCTTTTTTAATAAACGAATTAAAAATGCAACTTTATATGCTGCAATACCACCGGTAATACCTATAAGTATTTTTTTTCCTGATAAGCTCATAATAATTTTACATCACTAAAGTTATGTATAAAACAAAAATTACTTTGCTTATTTTATCATGAAAAAGATGTAATCTTTTATTATTGTTCATTATATAAATGCAAAGATATACATGGTTTAAGGAATTCTTTGAAAAAAATAATAGAGTAAAAGTTAATTTTTGTTATCAAAAATCTTATTTTGTGATATCATGCGTGCGTCTTAATTTGAATAAACCAAATTATTGATATTTTGATAACTGAAAAGTGTTTCAAAATATAAAAGAATAAATTGCTGTAAATTGATTTATTTTTAATTGTTTACAGTCGCTAAGTGCTTTAATGCACTATATGTTACACTACCTTGAAGTGATGTCCTTCTAGGTTGTTAAATTTTTTTTAAATTTTAAAATTTGGAGTGACTGACATGTCAAGAGTATGCCAAGTTACGGGTAAGCGTCCTGCAGTAGGTAATAACCGTTCACATGCTAAGAATGCAACTCGTCGTCGTTTCCTCCCAAATCTTCAGACTCACAGATTTTGGGTTGAATCAGAAAACAGATTCGTTCAATTGCGTTTAACAACAAGAGCTATGCGTACAATCGATAAGAAAGGTATTGACGCAGTTTTAGCTGAAATGCGCGCTAAAGGCGTTGAAATTTAAGGAGAAAGCAAATGGCTTCTAAAGGTGGACGCGAAAAGATTCGCTTAAATTCAAGTGCTGGTACTGGTCATTTTTACACCACTACTAAGAACAAGCGTACAATGCCAGAAAAGATGGAAATCAAAAAGTTCGATCCAGTTGTACGTCAACATGTAATTTATAAAGAAGGCAAGATTAAGTAATTTTAATCTATTCTTATAAGAAACATGATAAATTTATGATTTAATTAAAGCCCAAAGTTTATAACTTTGGGCTTTATTCGTTGGAACATAATATGCCTGAATTACCAGAAGTTGAAGTAACCAAACGTGGAATTGAGCCAATTTTACTTAATGGTGTAATAAAGAAATTTATAATTCATAATTCTAAGATGCGAGAACCGGTATCAGCTGAGTTTAATGATTTACACGACTTAAAAGTTTTAAATATTGAACGCCGAGCTAAATATATAGTTGTTTATACAGATCAAGGTTCTTTTTTAATTCATTTGGGTATGTCTGGTCATTTAAGAAAGATTGAACGTGATGAATTTTTAGATAAAAAATCTTTACAAAAACATGATCATATTGAAATTGTTATGTCTAACGAATCTGTTATAAGATTTAATGATCAGCGTAGATTTGGTTTATTTGTATGGTTTCCCAAAGGAGTCGATCCGCTACAGTCTAAGTGGATTATAAATTTAGGCCCTGAACCATTAACAGATAACTTTAATGGAAAAATATTGCATAATGCTTTACACAATAAGAAGACTCCAATAAAGAAAGCTTTAATGGATAATAGTGTTGTGGTTGGGGTAGGTAATATCTACGCATCAGAAGTTTTATTTTTAACTAAAATTAATCCCTTTAAAAAAGCGAGTGAATTAAATTTAACTGAATGTGAAAATCTTGCTAATGCAATAAAAACAACTTTATTAAAGTCTATAGATATGGGTGGTACAACTATTAAAGATTTTAGTAGGGTAGATGGTAAATTGGGGTATTTTGTGCAAAATTTACAAGTCTACGGTCATGCTAACGAACCGTGTAAAGAATGTGGCACAATCATTAAAAGCATCGTTATAGGTGGTAGAAATACCTATTTTTGTCCGAAGTGTCAATCTGTCCTAGATGTAGATTATAAATAGTTATTAGACTCTCTTTGATATTTATAAAATATTAGGAGAGTCTATAAATTATTTTGAAATTATAGTTTAGGGTGTTGGGCTATAAATTGTTTAACACCTGTTTTTAATCTTTCTAAGCCATCTTTAAGAGTTTTTTCTGTACAAGCAATATTAACGCGGATAAATGTTTTGCCACACGCTCCATAGCTTGCTCCTTTAGAGATATATAGTCCAGTCTTTTTTCTTAAAAAATTGCAAAACATATTGGTGTTATCTGTAAAGGCAGAACAATCAATCCATAGTAAGTATGTAGCTTCTGCATTAACTAGTTTTAATGGTAAATTGTTATTAACAATAAATTCTTGAGCCTGTTTTCTGTTATTGGCAAGATGTTCTCTCAATGCGTCTAACCAATCTGCACTTTCATTAAAGGCAGCAATTGTAGTGCATATAGCAAATGCATTAGGTTCGGCAACTTCATCAGTATTTAGGCCTCTATTTACTTTATGTCGTAAGAAAGGATCTGCAATAAATACCGCAGAAGATTGAAAACCTGCAATATTGAAAGCCTTTGATGCTGCAATACAAGTAATACTTATTTTTTTACAAGTTTCTGATGCTTTAGCAAAAGGAATATATGAAGTGTTTGGTAAAGTAATATCGCAATGAATTTCATCTGATAGTACTGTTACATTATATTTCAAACATAGTTCACCAATTCTTTGTAAAGTTTCAAGATCCCAAATTTTTCCAACAGGATTATGAGGATTACAAAGAATAAACAATGATGTTTGTGGATCGCTAAGTTTGGCTTCTAAGTCTTCCCAATCAATAGAATATTGACCGTTTTGGTAGGTTAGTGGAGCCTCTGATATAAAGCGACCATTATTAACAATTGAGTTGAAAAATATATTATAACAAGGAGTTTGCACTAATACTTTTTCACCAGGTGTTGTTATTTTTCTAACAATACTTGAAATTGAAGGAACTACACCTGTGCTAAATATAAGCCAATCTTTTTCAATTTTAAAATTGTGTCTAGTATTCCACCAATTTATGTATGAATCATACCATTCATCAGGAACAATACTATAGCCAAATACTGCTTCATCTAATCTTTTTTTGATTGAATTTTCAATAGCAGGAGCAATAGCAAAATCCATGTCTGCAACCCACATTGGAAGTTCATTTTCAGCTACATCCCATTTGAGTGATGAAGTATTTCTTCTGTTAACTTCTTTATTAAAATCAAATTGTGACATGTTGTTACCTTAATTAAGCAAAGTCTGGTTTATCTAGTTTTTCTGAAATATCACTACATTTGATTACAGTTTTGCTAGGATCTATTTTATCTTTTTCTAAAATTAATTTGCCAATTCTATCAGCTTTAATGGTGCCAGATTTTGGATTAAATACGCTAGCAATGTTACCTGTGATTTCAGCGTTAACATCTGAATATTCAAAAGCAAGAACAGTGTTTATCAAACGACAGTTTATCATTGTTAAGTTTTCGATATAACACATGCCTTGAAGACTTTCTATGGTGCAATTGATAAGAGTAAGATTTTTAGAATTCCATCCTAAATATTCACCAGTGATGGTTGAATCATAAACAGTTATATTTTCACTATTCCAGAAAGCATCTTTTGATAGCATAGTGGCATTATGAATTTCTGCGTTTTTTACACCATCAAATGAGTAATTACCATGTAAAACTAAATTGTTTATTTTTAGATTATTACAGTCTAAAGCAAAGTAGTGTCCATGAGCATTTACATTTTCAAGGGTTACGTTACTACAGTGCCATAATGTTTCTTCTGCATTTGCAATAGATGCATTTTTTATAACAAGATTATTGCATCTTCTAAAATTTTTAGGAGCATCAATAATAGCATTTTCTACAGTAACATTTTCAGTATACCAAACACCTGCTCTTGCATTTTCAGACCATTGACAATTGGTTGCTTGAATGTCTTTGGTATACCATAAAGGATACTTCCACTGAAAACGACTTCTTAATAATTTGATATTAGAAGCTTCTTTTAAAGGTGATTCTCCATCAGCAAATACACTGTCAATAACTGTTAAATCATGTGCTTTAAATAAAGCTCTTTCGCCTGAAAGAATTTGTTCTTTCACTTCTGTCATTATCTACTCCGTTATTAAAAAGAAAGGAACTTAAAAGAAAAACTTCGTGATATGAATATGAAAAGTTCCTGTGTATACATAATGCTTAAATTTTAAATTTCAAATGCACTATAATGGTTAATTATAAAATAGCTATGTTTATAATGCATTAAACGAGTTCTATAAATGTTTTATTGTTGGTGTTAAATTTTTTTTAGATGATGCTATATGCAAATGTTTCACGTGAAACATTTTATTTTTTATAAGCATTTAACCAATTACCTTTATATAACCTAATAATAAAAATTGTTCCTCTAAAAATTAATTCGAGACACATAGCTAGCCATACTCCGTTTAATCCCATAGAAGGAGCTAGTAGAAAAGCAAGAACAATACGCACACACCATATACTTAACAAATTCATGATTGCAGGAACTAATGTATCACAAGCTCCAACAAAAATACCGTATATTACAATAGATGCTGCATACATTGGTTCTGCAAAGCATTCTATTCTAATTGCTTCTGTGGTTGCTTTTTGTACTAAAATATCAGGTGTCATTATTGATGTTATAAATGGGGCTAACATGTAAAGTAAAATGGCGCAAAATCCCATGGTAAACATGCCAATAAAAGTAGTCATCCAAGCAAAGCGTTTGGTTAAATCAATTCTTTTGGCTCCTAGAGATTGTCCTACAAGAGTAGTTGCTGCATCTGCAACACCATATCCAGGCATATAACACAAACTTTCTATAATAACGCCGAAAGAATTTGCTGCAATTGCCACCATTCCTAAAGGTGCGACAATGACAGTTGTCATTATTTGAGCGCTTGAGAGAATAGAATTTTCTACCGCAATAGGGAAACCTATTTTGCATGACTTTCTTAAGAGTGAAATTGTAGGAATAAATGATTTTAATTTATTCTTGATGTTTTCTTTAAAGAAAGCTAATTCATTTGATTTTCTTGTTAAATGATACATTAAAAATGAAGTGACAATAATTTCTGCAAAGAAAGTTCCTAACGCAGCTCCTTGCACTCCATAGCCTAAACCTTTAAAAGTAAAATCACTTCCAAAAAATGTAAAATGTATTTCTGAAAATATAAATAGAAAATTTAACAAGATATCTAGAAAACACATTAAAACATTTAAAATACTTGGTGTCTTTATATTGCCACTGCATCTTAACATGCTACTAGATAGAAATCTTAATTGTAAAAAAGGTAGACGACAGCTAAATATCAAAAAATACAATGAAGCATCTTTTATTATCGCTTCTTCTCCTTTTAACCAAATAGGTAGCTGATTATGAATTCCAATACCTATAAACATCAGGATTAGACTAAACATAATTGCTGTAGTTATAGATTGCTTTAAAATAGCTCTTGCAGAAGCAAACTTCTTTGCTCCTATTTTATGGGCCACTTGGACTGAAAAGCCGATATTGCTCGCATAAGATAGACCATAAAATATCCAAGTTGTTGTGGCAATAAGACCAATAGAAGCAGAAGCTTGTGCTCCTAAACTACCAACCATAGAAGCGTCTATATATTCCATTAAAATGGTTGATAATTGCGCAAGAATTGCAGGAATACTCAAAAAATTGTGAGTTTAATTTCTTCCTTTATTGATAAAGGAGCGCCTTCTCTTAATTTTTAATAAAGAATCTTTAGTAGCCATCTTATATGTTAAATAAATATATTATTTATTTTTGTATTTTATAATTTATATATTCTACAACTTCTTTAGGAACAAAATTATCAATTGTACCATTATGTTTTAAAAGATCTCTAACTAATGTTGAGGAAATAAAATTAAGATTACTTGTTGCAGGTAGTAGAACTATATCTATATCTGGAACATAGGCTTTATACATACCTTGTAAAGATAGTTCAAATTCACAATCGATGATATTACGTATGCCTCTAATTAACACTTTAGATTTTTTTTCTTTCAAAAAATCAACAGTTAATCCTTTATAGCCCTCTACACTGACATTTGTTAGGTGAGCGGTGCTTCTTCTTAGTAATTCACATCTTTCTTCTAGACTAAAATATGGATGTTTAGCTTCGTTCTCGGATACTGCAACAATAATGTTATCAAATAATTGGCTAGCTCTGGTAATGATGTCTAAGTGTCCAAGTGTTACAGGATCAAATGTTCCTGGATATACAGCTATCATTTTTTACTCCAAATTGTAATCTTTTGATATTTTATCAAAGGCTAATTTTACCATGTTTGTAGTTATTTTTTGCATTGCAAATTTATCGTGAACTCTTGTTCGCCATTTAAGATTTTGAGTATTATGGTGTTCTAATGCAATACATTCATCATAAACAGATACAATATATTTAGAGAAAGAATAAGGTCCTACTCTCATAGGATTATGATGAGCATACAATCCTATTACAGGTACATTTAGAGCATTAGCCATATGAATTGGACCACTGTCAGGTGCTAATACTAAACTAGAATATTTAATGAGAGCAAGCATTTGCGTAAGTGTTGTTTGACCTACCAAATTTTTTACATGTTGTTTATCTAATGAATCATAAATTTGTTGTGCTAATACTTTTTCTTTACTAGAAGGTCCTCCACAAATAATGATTTCAAAACCTTTTTGAATTGCGTATTTGCATATTTCGATATAGCCAATAGTGGTCCAATTTTTATATTCTTTAGAAGAAGAAGGAGACAATAACAAAACTTTTTTACCGTCAATTTGTTTTTGTGCATAATCTAAATCTTCATTAGTGAAGGAAAAGTCCCATTTAGGCTTAATATCGATACAGCCGATTTCTTTGGTAAAAGCCATAAAACCATCAAGAACATGAGGAGCTTTAGGTGTTGGTACTTTTTTATTGGTAAAGAATTGTTGTCCATCCATTGCTCTTTCTTTATCAAAACCATATTTTATATCGGCTTTAATAAATAAACTTAATACGCTTGCGCGTAGAGCGCTTTGCATATTTAGTAAAATATCAAACTTTCTATCTTTGAGAATATTTCTAATTCTGAGTATTTCTTTAAAACCTGCTTTTTTGTCAAAAATTATAAAATTGATATTAGGAATATTTTTAAAAAGTGTTGCTTCATTTTTTCCGATGATCCAAGTGATGTCACTTGGTGATAATTCTCTTTGTATTGCTTGAATTGCAGCTAATGCATTAACACAATCACCAATTGCAGATAATCTCAAAATACATATTTTTTATTTTTTGAATTTTCCATTTTGAAAATTTCCTAAATTTTTTATTAAAAAGTTTGAAGCAACTTAATAAATTAAATTATATTTAAAGTAGAATGGAATAAATAGAAAGAATATTATATATTTATAGCTTACATTATTCTTTAGTAATAGTAAATTTAGAGTTTTACAGTTTTTTCTGTATTTTGAAGATTACATAGTTTATGAGGTGAAAATGGCGCGAGAACTAGAACGAAATACTGTGATAGATAAAAATGTTATCTATTATTACAATCCATCTATTCTTGGTGACTCACTCACCGCTGCAGAATTAAAAGACTACTGCGATAAAGAATTTTATAAAAAGAATAATAAAGTTCTTCATGTGTATAAAGGCCGTGGTGAAACAAGTCTAGTAGAAGATAATAAAGGTCGTCATATAATTATTCGTCACTATTGGCGTGGTGGCTTTATAGGTAAAATTTTAAAAGATCAATTTTTGGATTTTGGTTTTGGTCCATCTGCAAACAGAGCTGAAGAAGAATTTAATCTTTTAACTATCATGAGAAAGATAGGTTTACCTGTTCCAAAACCGCTAGTGGCTAGAGTGGAAAAGAAATCTTTCTTCAAAATTAATGATATTATCACTGAAGAAATTCCAGGGGCTCGTAGTCTTTGTGATATTTTAAAGATTTCAGGTGACGCAGAATTAGAAAATGAAATAGTAGACGAAGATAAATTTGTAAATACTAATGTAACCGTAACACCAAGTAAGTACATCATTGAGGATGAACATATTATAAAAATTGGTCAATGCATTGGTAGATTCTTTGCTGCCGGTATTTATCATAGTGACTTAAATATTAATAACATCTTGGTTGACTCTGCACATAATCCTTGGATTATTGATTTTGATAAATGTCATTTAAGAACAATTACTCCAAGACTTTATAATAAGATGGTAAAGAGACTAGTGCGTTCTTTTGAAAAAGAAAAAGAATTACATCCGACTTTAAAATGGTCACCAAAGAAAACAGCTTTACTATTAGATGTTATTAAAAAGGCTTATAAGGCTGATTTAATTTCTTTTTCAAAAGAAAAGAAGAAATTATGGCAAGCTGCTGAGGATAATGCATCTTAAAAGCTAAAGACTGAATACTATTCTATCTTTATAAAATAAGGCTCAATATAATTATTATATTGAGCCTTATTTTTACGAATTATATTATTGAAGTTGATAGATATCTTTCAAGATATGGTAAGTTTTTTCTTGAGCTCCACTATTTGCTTTTAAAAATTGTTGTCCATTTTTAGCTAATAGCTCTCTATTTTCTGAATTTTGTAATAATTCAGTAATTTGTGATTCTAAGTCTTCTAATGCAATAATTTTAGTAGCTTGTTCCTTGACCAAATCCTTATAAATCTTATTAAAATTACGTATGTATGGACCTGTTAAAGTTGGTTTATTATAAGCGATTGGTTCTATAGGATTATGACCACCAATATCAACCATACTTCCACCCATTAAAATAAGATCTGACAATAAAAAATAGAATGGAAGTTCTCCCATTGTATTACCAATAATAACTTCTACATCATTATCAAATTTGGAGTCGCTACGTTTTTGAGTTTTTAAATTTTCTTTACAAGCTAATTCATAAACACTGTCAAAACGTTCAGGATGTCTTGGAATTAGCAATAGAATTAAATTATTAAATTTTAATTTTAGTTTTTTATATAGATTAAGAACAATTAAATCTTCGCCTTCATGAGTGCTTGCGACTGTAAAAACTAATTTGTTATTGAAGAATTCTTGGTATGATTGCGCTCTTTCATAGAAGGAATTTGAGGTTTTTATATCAAATTTTAAAGAACCTGTGGTTGCAAGTTTTTTTTCAGAAATACCAAGAGATTTAAAATTATTTAAATCATTTAAGTTTTGGCAACAAATATAAGAGATTTTATTTCCAATTAATTCCTTGAAATATGAATTGATTTTTTTATATCTACCAAACGAACGATCTGAAAGACGAGCGTTTATGATAGTTATAGGCACATTTAACTTATTTGTTTCTCTTAAGATATTGGGCCATAACTCTGTTTCCATGATTACTAATCCTTGAGGATTTACTCGTTTTAAAAATCTTTTTATGGCACAAGTAGAATCTAATGGACAATATAAGTGTGTAATATTAGAACCTATATTTTTATATAGTTGTCTTGAGGTTGTAGTAGAAGTTGTAACCACAATTTTTAAATTTGGATTTTTATCTCTAATTTCTTTTATTAGAGGGATTGCTCCAATGCTTTCACCAACACTTACTGTATGAATCCACAAGGGGTGTTCATAATCAATTTTTGGGACAAAACCTAGTAATTCTTTTGCTTTTACTCCATATTTTGGAGTTTTTGCGGAAAGAAATCTTAGGTAAAAGTAAACTATTGGTGCAGCTAATGCTGTTACCACAATATATATAAATTTTAAGAAAGTTATAATCATAAGTTTGGCCAACGTTCTTTCATCTTTTCAATAACATATTGTGGGGTAATACCCTTTAAACAAGCCATTGTTTGGAATTTACATTGTTTCTTAAAACATGGATGACAAGGTTCGGTTGACTCTATTATTAAAGCATCTTTTGATTGTGGTGGGGTATATTTAGTACTTGTTGAGCCAAAAATTGCTATTAATTTTGTTCCAACGCCTGCACTAATATGCATTAGACCTGAATCATTACAAATAACAAGTTTACATAATGCAAGTAAATCAATTGCTTCTTCGATACTAGTTTTTCCTGCTAAAATATTAACTCTATTTTTTAAGTCGTCAGATATGAAGTTTAGAATTTCATTTGCAGTTTCAAGATCTTTATTAGAACCAAAAATTAAAATTTCACTGTTTTCGTGAGTTTTTAAATATTCATTAGAAAATTCAGCGTAATATTCAACAGGCCATTTCTTGGTAGGTCCGTATTCTGCCCCTGGACATAACCCCAAGAAATTTTTAGAAGTATCAATATTTAGTTTGTTTTTTACTTCTTCTGATAATTCTGCATTAAATTTTAAACTTGGTATTAATATTTCAGGAATACATTTGTTATCTTGCATTTGAGATTTTGGATATGCAAGAGCGGTATATCTTTCAACGAGAAGAGGAAACTTTTCTTTATTAGAGCGAAGGTCATTAATTAAGAAATATCTGCATTCTCCTTTCCATCCTGTACGTTTCTTTATGTTTGCAAAATATGGTATTAATGCACTTTTCCAAGAATTAGGAAGAATATATGCTTCGTCATATTTAGTTAATGCAAAAGATTTTCCTAGTTGTACTCGTTCTTTAAATGCAAAAGAACCATGTCCGATAGGCATTAAAATCGCTCTATCAACTTCAGTCATTCTGTTTAGTACAGGAAGACACCATTTAGGGGCTAAAACATGAATGATTGAATCAGGATGTAATTGTTTTATAGTCTTATATAAACATTGTGACATGACTACGTCACCAATCCATGAAGGAGCTACAACTAAAATTTTCATATAAACCTAAAGTATTTATCAAAACCGAAAAAATTTATTTTTTTGCCTAAGCTATATTCTACTTAAATTTAGAAAATAAAGGAAAAATAAATCTTTTTATTGTTGAATAATTAAACGTGTTTTTAATAACGAAGGTTTATTTTTTAATTTTAAGTAAAAAATAAAAGTGAAATAACATATGGTATAATCAAGCGGTTATTTTAGGAGACCATAATGATCGATTACGAAAATTTAGATGTGAATTCTTATCAAAAACTATTAAATGAAAAAGTTGCTAAATATGTTGAACTTTTTCAAGCAGAATTAGAACTCCCAAATTATGAAGTTTTTGAATCAGAAGTAAAAAATTATCGTATGAGAGCAGAATTTAATGTTTATCTTGAAGGGGAAAGCATTAAATATTATATGGTTAAAAAAGAAGGCAAATTAAAGGAACGAATTTTTGTAAGTAAATTTGAACCTGCAACGTTACTTATAAATAAATTTATGCCTATTCTTGCAGAATTAGTTGGTAAGAATTCTGTATTAAGAGAACGTTTATTTGACATTGATTTTTTAAGTACATTAAGCGGTGAATTGTTAATCACTTTAACATATCATAAGAAGCTTAATGAAGAATGGGAACATGAAGCAAAACAGCTTTTAGTAGAACTTAGAAAATATAATAAAGTTGTTAATATCATTGGTAGAAGCTATAAACAAAAGATTGTGTTAGAACAAGATTTTGTAAATGAAACTTTAACTGTTAATGGCAAACAGTACTATTATCAACAGGTTGAAAATAGCTTTACTCAACCAAATGCTAAAGTATCTGAAAAAATGTTATCATTTGTACAAAATATAACTAAAGGATCTAAAGGTGACTTACTAGAGTTATATTGTGGTAATGGTAATTTTTCAATTGCACTTGCTGAAAATTTTGAGAAGGTTCTAGCTACAGAAATTTCAAAAGTAAGTGTAGCTTCTGCTCAAGAAAATATTGCCAAAAATCATGTTGATAATCTAAAAATATTAAGAATGAGCGCGGAAGAATTTTCATCTGCTATGAAAGGTGAACGTGAATTTTTTAGATTAAGACAAAGTAATACAGATTTATCAAGTTACAACTGTGAAACAATTTTAGTTGACCCACCTCGTGCAGGATTAGATGATAAAACACTAAATATAATTTCAGAATATAAAAATATAATTTATGTTTCTTGTAATCCTTTAACTTTGTATGAGAATTTAAAAGCTTTAGCTGCAAAATTTAAGATAGAAAAGCTAGCTTTTTTTGACCAATTTCCATATACAGAACACGTGGAAACAGTGTGTCTTTTATCTCATAAATAAATTCATCTATAAAATACCTAGGTGAATTTTAATATCAAAAGTTGCCTTAATAATTCATAAAAGCCACAAATGCAAAGCATATGTGGCTTGAATGTGATAGTTTAAAATTTAAAGTAAATTACTTTTTAGATAGTGATTCTTTAAAAATATAATTGTGAACTTTAAATCTTTACAGCATCATCAAGGACTTTTGCTATATCTCCGACAATTGTCATGCCGCGTTTTTCTATTTCTTGTGGTAGATAATCATATTTATTATTGATTCCAATATAATATGATTGTGGAAGTAATTTTGTTAATTCCCAAAATGGTTCTTGAATAAACATTGGAGTCATTCTGCCTACACCTAATTCAAGAAATAGAATTTTTTTGTCAATATTTGCTTCGATGTAATTTGAAATCTTTCTATATTGTTCATCATATTTGGTACCTTGTAAAAAGTTTCCATAGCCTCTAACCCATGGAAAAGCCTCAGCACCACAATGAGGACAACGTGGAATCATATGAGTAGGTATTGCAGTATTATCTCCCATAGCTTTCATAAGTTTTTTGACAGGTTCTACCGCATCCCATGTATCATCAGAACATTGTCTACTACATTGGAAAAATCGATGATCACCTTGTATCTCTGCAACTTTATCTTCCGGGTAAATTTTTACAAATTGGGTATCTTGATTGGTGGTTAAAATGAAAAAATCTTTATTTTTAATAAGTTTATCTAGATCAAGATATGGTTTTCTTATTTCTGCCGTTTGAGTTGTGTGCAAAAATGTAACAAGGTAACCCCATTTTTCTGCAGGATCTGAATATTGATAAAAAGAACCTGCAAAAGCTCCTTTGAAAACGTATTTTTCGGCATATTTACCAAAATATTTTCTATATGAAGCGTTGTCTTCATAATAAAAATCACCACCTCCAGCTGCAGATAAGCCAGATGCTCCACCTACGATAATACAGTCTGCTTCGTTTATTTTATCTACAAGAGTCTTTATTTGTTCTTCATAAGGTAAAGGAGCTTTTTCACTAAGAGGATAAGCTGTTAGTCCATGAGAATATAAATCATATCTTCTTGAATAGTTAAATTGCGAATGGGTTACTAATTTATCATATAAACTCATTGTTTTGTCCTTAACTTAAAAGTTTGAGTTTTGGGAAAATAATAAATAATTACAATGTATTTTGAGTTGCTAATTGACAATATGTTAATTTCTTTACATACTGTACAGTAATAAGAATATGAAATTTTATTTTAGATAACAATTACAGTTATTTCGTATATGTATGATTATTGACAGTTTTTATAATTTGTTTAAAAGTTTATAAATTTATGGTGTTAGATATGAATAAAGAACGAAAAACAGATAGAAGAACTTTATATACAATAAATGCTATTAAAGATGCTTTTTTAGAATTAGAAAATAAAACAGTTTTTGAAAGAGTTAGTGTAAAGGCTATATGTGAAGAGGCTGAAATTTCTAGAGCCACATTTTATCTTCATTTTGATTCAATAAATGAGGTGTTAAATGAAGTAATAGATGATGCTTTATTATTTTCAGAGACAGGTAAAGGCACAGTTATTGATTTAGTAGATGTGATTAAGTCAGGTAAGTTTGATATTTCAAATAATAATGAAATGATATTACCAGCTTGTCAAAGAATTGCAGATTCTGAAAAATATCATAGATTATTTATGGATCCTTCATTAAGTGAATATATTATAAATAGAATCGCTAAGCATGAAAAAGACAAAATTGTTCCCGAATTAATGCAAAGATGTGGTGTTTCAGAAGAATATGCGGAAATGATTTTTAGATTTATGCTTAATGGTTCATTTTATGTTAATAAATCTATGGGATGGCAAAAGAATGATATATGGTATAAGTTTCAGAAGGTTTTAAGTGTATTCTTAGATGCAGGAATGCGAGCAGTATCTGGAGAATGTACTAAGTAAATAATTTTCAAGCATATAACTTTAAATTCTAAACATTATTCAATAAGTGTCTAAAACTATACAAATTCAAAGGAAGTGTAATTGTTATCACTTCCTTTTTTCTATATTGTAATTTAATACAGAGTGTCTATGAATTATTTTTGTGTACATGATTTTAGGTGTTTGCACAATAGATTGTACTAATATTGTGATAACAAATATTTTTTGATAGTAGAAGGTTTTATTATGAATATAGATATTAAAGATGTTGCTGAAAAAATAAATAGTGCTGATGCTATTTTAATTGGCGCAAGTAATGGTTTATCTATTACAGAAGGGATTCATTTATTTGCAAATAATCATACCTTTCAGACTTTATTTGGAGACTATCAGAAGAAATATGGGTTGCCTAATCTTTTATATGGAATGATGGGGAAATGGCCTACAGAGCAAGAGAGGTGGGGATTTTGGAGTCGTTTAGTAGAACATTTTTATAATAATTATGAACCTTCTGAAACTATGAAAGATTTAAGATATATAGTTGGAGATAAGAATTATTTTGTTGTTACTAGTAATGGGGAACAACATTTTGAAAAATCAGGTTTTTGAGGATGATAGAGTGTTTGAAATTGAGGGAGATTGGTTACATTTTCAATGTTCGCATGGTTGTCATAATGAAAGGTATTCTTGGGCTGAACTTGCTCATGTAATGGCTCAGGAACAGATTGATGGTAAAGTGCCTTTAGAACTTATACCTAAGTGTTCAAAATGTGGAAGTCCTATGATTCCCAATATGGCTGCAGGTTCTCACTTTATTCCTAAAATAAAAATTCAAGAAAACTATAAAAAATTCTTACAAGAAAACCATGAAAAAAATATTGTTATTTTAGAATTAGGCATAGGGTGGAAAAATCAGCTTATCAAAGCTCCATTTATGGAACTTGTTGCCAAGGAACCAAATGCCACTTATATAACTATAAATCTTGGAGAAATTTATATTTTAGATAATATTAAAGATAAATCTTTTGGTATTAATGGCAGTTTAGATAAAGTGTTACATGATATTCGTAAATGTATCGAATTGATAAATTAAAATAAAATATATAATTGGTTTTCTACATTTTTTCAAAAAACTAATAATTATTTTAGGAATACTAACTAATGTCATTTCTAGAAAAGGTATTATTATATTCTCTAAAATCTTTAATATGGATAGCTTATGTTAAATTAAGAATTTTTACGCTTAATTAAATAATAAGTAACATTTGCTTCTTGATCTGTAATTGGAATATTTACGCGATTTTTTATGTCGGTAAATTGATTTTTTACAAGGTCAGTTGTAAAGCAAGGTAAATTAGATTCCTTTATCAGTTCATAAAAAGAGAATTCATCTTTTTGAATAATGAACTTTGATGAAGGAAGTTTTTCTGCGCAAAATTTTTCCCAAAAGCCAATTTCAGGTGGCAAGTGA
>GL995196.1:53145-58661 GCA_000222855.1 Succinivibrionaceae bacterium WG-1
TCTCGTGCAAGTAGACAGTTATAACCATTAATCATTTCTGCTGACACTGTTTGGTATTTTGCTAAATCATGGTCAAGAGGAACATTTAAAGATAAATGTTCTTCTAAATATTTTTTGATATTAAAGTTTCATCATTTATTGAAAAACTAAGAATTGCATAATCACATTCATCATTTCTAATTGCTTGTTCATTAACTAATAAATATAAAATTCATGAATAGACAAATATTATTTGTAGATTTACAAATAACATAAAAATACTATTTGATATTTAGGTTACTACTTGTCAGTAACCTAAAATTTTTGCTATCTTTTATCAATCAATCAATCAATCAATCAATCAATCAATCAATCAATCAATCAATCAATCAATCAATCAATCAATCAACTTGCTCGAAAAACATCTATATTATTTAATTTTAAAGTTATAAATTCTATAATAGGTAATGTTTTAGTATTTGGGGATAAGTACATATTTTCAATATAAATTACTAGATTAGAGGTTGGTTAAAATATGCAAGAAATAGAGTCAGAAATATTTCAAAATTCCAAATGTAATTTTAAACAACTTTTAACGTACGGTTTTACAAAGAAAGATAGTAATTATTTGTACACTACCTCTATCATGGATGGAGCGTTTAGAGTAGAAATACTAGTTAATGAACTAGGTATTCTTCAAGGAAAAGTAATAGATACAGATTGTGATGAAGAATATATAAATTTTCGAGTTACCAATGTTGGAGCATATGTTAATACCGTTAGAAACGCCTATGAAAAACTGTTAAACGATATTAAAGAACATTGCTTTAGGAAATTATATTATAAGCAAGAACAAACTAACGAAATTGTAGATTACATATTTACCAAATATGCAGATACTCCAAGTTTTGAATGGATAAAACATCCATCTAATAGTGTGTTTCGAAATACAAATAATCGTCAACCATACGCCTATATTATTAGTACCACTTCATCAGAAGTAGAAAGCTTATATATACGTCTACCTGAAACAAGAATTATAGAGTTATTAAAGCAAAAAGGATGTTTGCCTTCAGAATTTCTAAATGATAAAAAATGGATTGTTCTTAGTTTAAATAACGAATTAAATATTTCTCTTCTTAAATCTTTTCTTGATGAAGCATATCTTTATGTTAATCAAAAATCTGAATGGTTGGTTCCTGCAAATCCCAAGTATTACGATATCATTGGAGAGTTTCAAAAGACAGATACAACTATTTGGAAACAGACAGGGAAAATGAGTGTAGGGGATATTGTATATTTATATCTTGCTGCTCCAATTTCTTCAGTTTTATTTAAATGTGAAGTTATTGAAACGGATATTCCTTTTTTGTATGCAGATGACAATGTAAAGATAAATAAAGTTTTTCGGATGAGAAAGTTGCATACATATAAGGAAGGTGAATTATCTCTTAATTTGTTAAAAAAACATGGGATAACTTGGATTAGAGGACAAAGACGATTGCCATCTTCATTGATAGATGAAATTCAACAAATAGAATAAACTTCTTTGATTGATTTTAGTAATTAGCAATCTATAATTCATGAAAAAAGCATAGCAATCATAAATTGCTATGCTTTTTGTGTTTATTTGGATTTAGATTATTCCATATAGTGTTCTGGTAAAGCAGTTCTTGCAACGCCTGTTGCAATAGCAGCTTCTGCTACAGCTTTAGCTACACGATTTAATAATCTGTTATCAACAGCTTTAGGCATAATGTAGTGTGGACCAAATTCTAAGTGGTCAATGTCTGCTGCCTTACAAACTTCTGCAGGAACTAGTTCTTGAGCAAGAAGTCTAATAGCATTCATTGCAGCTTTCTTCATTTCGAGATTGATTTCTGTTGCGTGAACGTCTAATGCACCTCTAAATAAGAATGGGAAACAGATTACATTGTTGATTTGGTTTGGATAATCTGAACGACCTGTACCAAAAATAATGTCAGGTCTTACTCTTTCAACAACTGCAGGAGATACCTCTGGATCTGGGTTTGAACATGCAAAGATTACAGCTTTTGGAGCCATGCTCTTAACTTCTTCTTCTGAAACTAAGTTAGAACCAGATACACCTAAGAATACATCTGCATCTTTCATAGCTTCTTCAAGAGTCTTTAAGCCAGAGTCGTTAACAAATCTTGGTTTTTCACCGTTTAAGTCCGTTCTATCTGAACGAATTACACCGTGTCTGTCGATCATGTAGAAGTTTTCACGTTTAGCACCACATGCTAATAAGAAATCTGAACATGCAACGCCTGCAGCACCAGCGCCTAAACACACAACTTTACAATCTTCAATTTTCTTACCTTGGATTTGTAATGCGTTTAAGATACCAGCTGTTGTTACAATTGCAGTACCATGTTGGTCGTCGTGGAATACAGGGATATTACAAATCTTCTTTAATTTTCTTTCGATTTCAAAGCATTCTGGTGCTTTAATATCTTCAAGGTTAATACCACCAAATGTGTCTGCAATATTGGCAACTGTGTTAACAAAATCGTCAACATCTTTATGTTTAACTTCGATATCGATTGCATCAACATTTGCAAAACGCTTGAATAATAAAGCTTTACCTTCCATTACAGGTTTTGAAGCTAAAGGACCAAGATTTCCTAAACCTAAGATTGCAGTACCGTTAGAAATAACAGCTACAAGATTTCCCTTAATAGTGTACTTATAAGCTAATGCAGGGTCTTTTGCGATTTCACGAACTGGTTCTGCAACACCTGGACTATAAGCTAAAGTTAAGTCATGTGAAGTTTCTGCTTTCTTTGTTAAGGTAATTGCAATCTTACCTGGTGTTGGATATGCGTGATATTGTAACGCATCATCGTGTAGTTTTTTATCAGCCATATGGCATCATCTCCATTAAACAGCACTTAAGTTGTACATAGATTCGGAATACACTGTATACTACGAAATAGATTTAATTTTTATAAAACTATTCAAGTATATAACTTTTATCTTATAAGTGCTTGTATTTATTCAGTTCTTTTGTATTTTAACAGTTCTTTTTTATTTCACTGAAACATAGTACAAATTTTTTATATGAAAAATTGCATAAAAAACAAAAACCCGCTAAAAAGCGGGTTTTTGTTCTGCAAAATAATATTCTTATATTACTTCTTAGATGATAAAACGCCAAAACGCTTGTTGAAACGTTCTACACGACCGCCGTTATCAACGATCTTTTGCTTACCAGTATAGAATGGGTGACAAGCTGAGCAAACGTCGATAGAAAGATCGTGGCCAACTGTTGAACGAGTAGTAAATACGTTACCGCATGAGCATTTTACTGTGATTTCAGAGTATGCTGGGTGAATATCTTTTTTCATAGGAACCTCAATAAGAGTTGTGTCGCCAATTAGCCATTTAAAAAAACGCCAAACACCACACAAAAAATTAAAACAAAAATTTACAGTGCGTATGCTATCTTATTATTTGCATATATGCAAGCTTTAAATTTTTAATTTTGTGTTTATTTTTTTTACAAATATTATTGTTATAATTTGAAAGGCGTTTTTTCAAAGGTTTTATTATTTTTATATGTTTGTTCAAGTTGCTGTTAATACCCCTCTATTTAGTCTATTTGAGTATCGTTATGAATCTCAAAATCTATTTGCAAGTATGAATTTAAATCCCTTAAGTTCATCAAATGGCAATGAAGAACAAAATAGTAGTTTTGAAAATTGTTCCGCTACCATCATAGGATGTAGAGTTTTAGTTCCTTTTGGAAATCAATGTTTAATGGGAGTAGTGGTAAGTACTAGTTTACAAAGTTCAATTTCAGAAAAGAAAGTAAAGGATGTTATTGAAGTCTTTGACCAAACACCATTCTTTTCCAAGGATTTAATAGAAATTTTAACTTGGGCTGCAAACTATTATCATTATCCAATAGGTGAAGTTTTTTTTACTGCAATTCCAACAAGTTTAAGAAAAGGTGAAAAAGCAGAATTAAAATCAATTGATGGTTATAAGTATTGTGCTAATGAAGAAATTGAGAATTCTTTAAAACGTTCTCCTGTATGTTGTGAAGTTTTACAATTGTTAAAAGATAGAGAATATTCGTTATCAGCGTTAAAAGATTTAGGATATTCATATACAATCTTAAAAAAATTAGAAGATAAAAAAGCTATTCAAAAGGTAAATGTTCGTTCAAAAAATAAATGGTTTCAATCTGTAGAACAAATACAAATAAATCAAGAATTACAGTTAAATGATGAACAATTAAAAGCATACAAACAAATTGTATCCCAAAATGCATTTGGTGTATTTTTAATAAATGGTGTTACAGGTTCAGGAAAAACAGAAATTTATTTACAAGTAATACGTAATTGTCTATTACAACATAAACAAGCTTTAGTTTTGATTCCTGAAATTAATCTTACTCCGCAAACTATAAGTAGATTTTTTAATAGATTTCCGAATGTTCCAATAGTAAGTGTGCATTCTTCTCTTAATAATACAGAAAAATTAACATCATTTTTAACAATTAAAAATGAGCAATCTGCTATTTTGATTGGAACAAGAAGTGCTATTTTTGCAAATTTTGCCAATTTAGGCGTAATCATAATAGATGAGGAACATGATTCATCTTATAAACAAAATGATGGATTTTTATATCATTGTAGAGATTTGGCTGTAGTTAGAGCTAAAAAATTAAATATACCTGTAGTATTAGGGACTGCTACTCCATCTTTTGAGTCTTTATATAATGTAAAACAACAAAAATATCAGCAATTATTATTAACAAATAGAGCGGCAAATTCCGTTTTTCCTGATTATAAAATTATTGATATGCGAAAATCATTTGTAAATCATGGAATTTCAAATGATATGATTGAATATATCAAAGAAACTCTTTCAAATGGTGAACAAGTTCTATTATTGTTAAATAAAAGAGGATATGCTCCCAAACTTATTTGTCATGATTGTGGTTATGTTTGTCAATGTGTGCAATGTTCTACCAATTTGTTTATTCACAAACATGAAAACACCATGAAATGTCATCATTGTGATTCAATTTATCCTATCCCTATATTTTGTCCTAAATGTGGTTCAAATAACTTAAATCCAACAGGATTAGGAACAGAGCAACTATATGATTATTTAAAAGAAGTTTTTCCTAAAAATGCAATTGTGAGAATTGATAGAGATACTACGACTAGAAAAGATAGTTTAGAAAAATACATAAATGGCATTTTAAGCAATAAATATCAAATTATTATTGGGACTCAAATTTTAGCAAAAGGGCATCATTTCCCAAATGTAACCTTGGTAGGAATTGTAGATATCGATAGTTTTTTGCTTCAAATGATTTTAGAGCTTTAGAGTATTGTGGACAACTTATTACTCAAGTTGCAGGACGTTCAGGACGAGGAACCAAACAAGGAAAAGTTGTTTTACAAACATATCAGCCTGAAAATCTCTTTTTAAATGATCTTTTATCTTTGGGATATAACTTTGTAGCTCAAGTAGAGTTACAACAACGCATAAAAATG
>GL995196.1:59024-66833 GCA_000222855.1 Succinivibrionaceae bacterium WG-1
CTATAAAAGCAGATGGAACTATTAAGCAAAATGTTACTAATTTATTAGATGAAATATATACCTATGTATTAAATGAAATAAGTCCAATATTTCCTAATTTAGTGTTCACAAAACCTTTAAAACCTTTTATTGAAAAGAGAATAAATCGTTATCATTTGTATATGTTATTTAATGCTCCGAATCGTGCAATAATTGCGAAAGTATTAGATAAGGTTATTGAACATAAATTTTCTAAAAGTGGAATTCACCTAGTATACGAAATTGATCCTGCTGATTGCTTCTTCTAAAATGAATAACTGTAGAAAAAAAAGACATAATGAAGTAAAATCGTGAAGTTTTTTAGAATAAGAATAATCGTTTTAATAAGTTTTTAAATATTAAAATCATATTTTTAATATTTGTCGTTTATATTGCCAAAAGATAGAGCTGTCTATGAAGAATTATATTCAAGAAAAATTATCTAATATTGTTGAAAATTTTAAAAAGGATTCGCTACTTGATAAAGATGCTAATGTTCGCATCATGGTAGAAAATACTAAAGACAAAGCTCATGGTGACTTTGCAACCAATATTGCAATGTTGCTTGCAAAAGGCATGAAAAGAAAACCTATTGAAATAGCTGAATTAATCGTTAATAGCTTAAGTACTGATGATAAAATTTCTAAAATTGAAATTGCAGGTCCTGGTTTTATTAATTTCTTTGTTAATTCAGATTTTTTATCAAATGCTATCAATGAATTAGTAACAGATCCTAAGTTAGGTGTTAAATCAAACAAGAAGTTGGAAACAGTAGTTGTTGACTATTCTTCTCCTAATGTTGCTAAGGAAATGGCGGTACACCATATTCGTTCAACTGTAATAGGTGATGCTGTTGTAAGAACTTTAGAATTTTTAGGTAATAAAGTAATTAGAGCAAATCACATAGGGGATTGGGGTACTCAATTTGGTATGTTGATTGCCTTCTTAGAAAAACAAGAAAAAGAACAACATAATGACTTTGATTTAAGTGATTTAGAAGCTTTTTATCGTGAAGCAAAAGTTTGTTATGACAATGATGAAGTTTTTGCAGAAAAAGCAAGAAACTATGTGGTTAAACTACAAAGTGGTGATGAATATTGTAGAACCATGTGGAAGAAGCTTGTTCAAATCACCATGACTCAAAATCAGGATATTTACAATAGATTAAATATTACTTTAACAGATAAAGATATCATGGGTGAAAGCTTATATAACAGTATGCTTGCACCATTAATTGAAGATTTAAAACAAAAGAATTTAGCTGTTAAAGATGATGGCGCAATGGTTGTGTATCTTGACTCATTTAAAGATAAAGATGGTAATCCACGTGGCGCTATTGTACAAAAGAGAGATGGCGGTTTCTTATATACAACTACAGACGTTGCTTGTGTAAAATATCGTTGTGAAAAATTAGGTGCCCAAAGAATTATTTACTTTGCTGACTCTAGACAGCATGAACATTTATTAATGTCATGGGATATTGCTAAACTTGCAGGTTACGTTCCAGATGGGGTTTCTTTAGAACATGCTTCATTTGGTATGATGCTTGGTAAAGATGGCAAGCCTTTTAAGACTCGTAGTGGTGGTACCGTAAAATTAAAAGATTTGTTAAATGAAGCAGTAGCAAGAGCTACCACTTTATTAAGTGAAAAATCATCTGATTTAACACCTAAAGAAAAAGAAAATGTAATCCAAGCAGTTGCTATGGGTGCTGTGAAATATGCAGATTTATCTAAGAACAGAACTACCGATTATATTTTCGATTGGGATAATATGTTGACATTTGAGGGTAATACTTCACCATATTTACAATATGCATATAGTAGAATTCAAGCAATCTTTAGAAAGACTGATGCCAAAGTGGGTAAAGTTAAATTAGTTGAAGAAGCAGAAAAGAACTTAGCTCAACATATTGTGAAGTTTAATGAAACTGTAAATCAAGTTGCAGAAAAGTCAATGCCACACTTATTGTGCGCTTATTTATACCAATTAGCTGTACTATTTATGAAATTCTACGAAGCGTGTCCTATAAATAAGGATGGTGTAGAATTAGAAATTAGAGAAAGTCGTTTAGCTTTATGTCAAGTAACTGCTAATGTATTAAAAACAGGCTTAAGTTTATTAGGCATTAACGTAATGGAAAGAATGTAATATGGCACCAAGAGCAAATTCAGGGAAGAAAAAGTTGCCTAGTCGTTATACTAAGTCTAAGGCGCCTTCTAATTCTAAAAAGAAAAATGCTCTATTAATAAGTTCTATATTAGTTATATTGTTAGGAGTTTGTGGAGGTCTTTATTATCTTCACAAAGTTCCTAGCGATATAAAACCTATTTCTACTGAAAATAAACAACAAGCTAAAAAAACACATATTTCTCCTAAAGAATTAAAGAAATACGATTATACTCAGATACTTGAAAACAAAGAATTTGATACTGGTTCTGGGGTTAAAAGAACTAGAAATTATGATGCAGAAAATGCTAAGCAAGAAGCAGAGTATCGTAAAAAACTAGCTCAAAAACGTAAGGCTAAGCAAGATGCATTTGCTGCAAAAGCTAAGAAAGAAGCAGAATTAAGACAAAAGCGTCTTGAAGAAAGAGAGAAGAAACGTCAGCAAGAATTAGCAAAGAAGAATAAAAATATTCAAGTAGTAACTCCAAATAATCAAGTTGTTACTGCTAACAATAAGGTTAATTCTGAAAAGAGTTCTAGTACTAATACTGCAAAATACTTTGTACAGTGTAATTCTGATAATTATCGCACAGCCAAAGAAGCTGAAACTCAAAAAGCCAAACTTGCTTTTATAGGTAAATCATCTACTATTGTATTAAAACAAATGGGTGGTGGTTATGTTTACAGTCTTAATATTGGTCCTTATGACAATTTAGACGCTGCGATAAAGTCACGAAATGATCTTGTTAGTAATCAATTAGGCAAGAACTGTTCCCCTATAAAATAAAGTGGAGATAAAAAGTTTTGAATGCTGAAGATTTAAATAAAATATTTGATGAATTAGAATCTCATGCTAGAGATATCAAAGGCTTATCTGTTCAATTAGCAGAAAAAGAACAAAAGATTCAAACTTTAGAACGTGAAATACGACGTCTTAGAATGGACAACGACATTCTAAATCAAAACTATGCTCAATTAGAAGAAACATATAAAACTTGGCAAGAAAGAGTTCGTAGCTTGCTTACCAAAATGGATTAAAGAGAATCAAACTTAAAAAAGCTTAAATTCTACTTCAATCGTTACCAATGTTTTGATCCATTTCCATAGCAGGCATTGCACTTTTACATAAACCTATTTCTTTGGCAGGAACTCCTGCAACTGTGGTGTGAGGTCTTACATTTTTTAGTACTACACTACCAGCGCCAATTTTGGCGCCTTCTCCAATTTCAATATTACCAAGTACGCTAGCTCCAGCGCCTAATAGTACTCCACTATGAACTTTTGGATGTCTATCGCCTTGTTCATGACCTGTACCTCCTAATGTTACATTGTGTAGAAATGAAACATTGTCACCAACTATAGCTGTTTCACCTATAACAATACCTGTAGCGTGGTCAAACATAATGCCTTTGCCAATTTGAGCGGCAGGGTGAACATCAACCCCAAAAGTTGTGGAGATTAAATTTTGAAAGAAATACGCAGTTTCTTTACGATCATTTTGCCATAACCAATGACTTATTCTATATGATTGGAGTGCATGGTAGCCTTTAAGATATAACAGTGGAGTTGAGTAATAAACGACAGCAGGATCTCGTTTTACTACTGCACTTAAGTCAACAGCGCCTGAGATTATGATATTAGGATCGTTTTCATAAGCATTTTTTATGAATTGTTCTATTAAAGTTGCGTTTAAAACTTCAGAGCTAAGTCTACTAGCAATTTGAAAAGATAATGCTTCGCCGAAACTATTTTTGCTTAAAATAGATTGCCAAAAGAAAGTTTTTAACATTGGCTCTTTTTCAGACATATGTTGAGCTTCTTGTTGAATGTTTGTCCAAACTTTTTCAACAATATCTAATTCTTCATCAATATTTTCTTTTTGGCTATTCATTTTGAATTTATAACTCCATAATTTGCGAATAGTTTTATTCTTTAGGTTCCATGTGCAATGTTATATCTGCGTTTGGATATTGCTCTTTTATTTTGTCTTCAGTCCAATCTGTAATTTGATGTGCTTTGAAAAGAGAAAAATCTTGATTAATTTCAATGTGCGCTTGAATAAATTGCCATGGTCCAGAACTTCTAGTGCGAATATCATGTACTCCGCTAACTCCGTCTACACTTAAGATAATTTTTTGGATATTTGCAATATCTTGAGGACTAAGTTCTGCGTCTAGTAAAACATTTATTGAATTTTTGAAAATTTTAACGGAACTAATAAAAATGTAAATTCCTAATACAATCGCAAAAATACCGTCAGCATGTAAGATCCCGTAAGATGACAATCCTAAAGATAAAATAACAATAGCGTTAAAAAGTATATCGCTTAAATAGTGTAATCTATCGGCATTGATTGCAAGACTATTTGTTTTTCTAACAACATATGATTGATAGCTAATTAGTAGTGCAGTTAGCACAACTGAAATAATAGTTGCAATAATGGCAATATCTAGATTAGGTATTTGTGTTGGGGTATTGATGGTTCTACTAATACCATGAAACACTAAGAATATCGCGGAACCACATATAAAAGTGCATTGTGCAAGTCCGGCAATTGCTTCTGCTTTCCAGTGACCATATTTATGGTCTTCATCTGCAGGAGTTATAGCATATCTTAAGGCTATTAAATTTATAATCGATGCTGAAATATCCATTATAGAGTCTGTTAATGATGCCATGATCGTTGCAGATTCTGTAATAAATAAAGCGATTACTTTTATGATTATCAATAATGTTGCAGTTATTGTTGAAGCAATACCTGCAGAAGAAACAAGTTTGCCATATTTTTCAACTTTAATGTTTTTATTTAGATTATCATTTTGTTGAACATCCATACGACGAACCTATTTATAAAAAATTGATTTTAAGTTGCATTTCTATAAGCAACGATATTTTAATATCTTTTTATTGAAATCTAAAGATAATAATAAATAAAAAATCTCAGAAGTATTTTTTAAATACTTTTTCTTTTGAATAAAGCTCTAATTAGTAAATATTTCATATTCTGCATATTATAAAGTAATTCTTTGTTCTACAAATGAGAGTGAAGACTAAGAAAATGAAAGCGAGTAATTATATAATAAGGTTAATGAGTTTCTGTTTCTAAAGATATCTATAATATTTTTTTAATACGATGACAGATGAAGGGGGAATTATGTTTTTAACTTTATTAAAGCGAGTAATTTTCTATTTACCTGTGAAGTATTTTTGTAAATGCGCAACAAGAACTGAGAATATTTCTGATGATTTGGAAGAATTTGATCCTAATTTACCTATAGTATATGTATTACAATCTAATTCTATTTCGGATTTGTTAACTTTAGAAAAACTTACCAAGCGATATAATTTGCCTAGTCCTTTTTCAAAATTAGAAGTAGGGGATGATGTTTTACCAAGATTTGCTTGCATGAAGAAAGTTAATTTTCTTTTTAATGGCAAAAGCAAAGATTTTAATTATGAACATATATTCAATACGTGGATTGAATTTTGCAAGAAAAATAATTGTGATTTACAGATAGTTCCAATAACTATTATTTGGAGCAGAAATCCACATCACGAAGATGATCAATGTGATTATTTCGTAAATAAACCGATGTCTGCCGTAAGAAAATTCTTTAGATTAATGTTCTTTGGTTATGACAACGTGACGATATGTTCAGGTCCAATTAAACTGGATAAACTAATAAAATTTCCAAATAAGAAACTAAATATATCAACAGTTTTAGCACGAGCATGTAAGCTTCATTTTGAAAGAAGATTTAAAGATGTAATTGGGCCAAAGCTCCCTCATAGAAACATGCTTATAAACGAGTTATTACGCTCTAATAATATCCAAAAAGTTATTGATGAAGTGTCTTCTGAAAGTAGTAAAACAAATTCTGAATTAGAATCTGAAGTACGAATCATGCTAAATGAAATTGTGTCTGACATTTCTTATCATTTTATAAGAGTGATGGGGGCTATCTTACATTTAGTATGGAATAAATTATATAAAGGGATTTCGGTTCATGGTGCAGATCGAGTTAGAGAACTTATTCATACAGGTCATGAAATTGTTTATATTCCATGTCACCGAAGCCATATGGATTATTTACTTACCTCCTATGTTTTTACTAAAGAAGGGTTGATTATTCCGCATGTAATTGCAGGTAATAATTTAAATTTCTTTCCTGTAAATTCTTTCCTAAGAAAATGCGGAGCATTTTTTATGAGAAGAAAATTTAAAGGAGATAAGTTATATACTACAGTCTTTAGAGAATATTTAAATACTCTATTCAATAGAGGATATAGCGTAGAGTTTTATATTGAAGGTGGTAGATCTCGCACAGGTAGAACTTTACCTCCAAGAACTGGCATTGTGGCAATGGCTGTACAAGCTCAATTAAGAAATAGTGAAAAGCCAATAACTTTTATTCCTATGTACTTAGGGTATGAAAAAGTTATGGAAGTAAATTCTTATATGAATGAGCTTAATGGTCAAAAGAAAGAGAAAGAAAGTGTATGGCAGTTGTTCAATATATTTAAGAGATTTAAATATTATGGTCGTGGCTATGTTAATTTTGGAGAACCTATAACTTTACCAACATTTTTAAGAGACCATGTTGAAAATTGGCGTGATAGCATCAATATTCCAAGTGGTGAAAAACCTGCTTGGCTTTATGATACCGTAAATAATTTATCTGATGAAATTATTATGCATTTAAATGCAGCAGCAGCCATAAATGGATTTAATTTATCTGCTCTTGCAATACTGTCATCTCAAAAGCATAAATTATCATTAAATAAAATTTCTGAGTTAATCAATTTTTACATTATGATTTTAAAAAATAGTAATTTTAATGTAGAAGTTCCTGATGTTCCTGGAAGTATTTTATTAAAACAAGCGCTAGAATTACATCCATTCCATGTAAAAACAATAGATAATATTCAGTATGCTGTTCCAAGTTCTAAGCAGATAATTTATTTAACCTATTTTAGGAATAATATATTACATTTCTTTGCATTACCTGCTTTGATTATTACTATAGTTATGGTTCATAAGCAGATAAATTATGAAGATATTGTTACTCATACCAGAAATGTATTCTATTTCTTAAGACATGAATTATATTGTCCTGTAAAGGAAGATGTATTAAATAATACAATTGAAAATTATCTTAAAGCTTTTAGATTAAATGAATATATTCGTCTAAAAGATGATTTATATTCTATAAATGATGATTTATCTGAAAACATTACAATTTTGAGTGAATGTATTCAACTTAATTTAATAAGATACTTAGTTGCTGCTAATGTAATCATTAGTTGTGACGATAATACTTTAACCAAAGAAAGTTTTATCGCAAAAGCTGTGAAAGCTAGTAAAGAATTACCAGCAGAAATTACTGATAATTCTCCAGAGTTCTCTGAACCTTCGGTATTTAATATTATGTATGATACTTTAATAAGACATAAATACATTATTAAAAACGATAAGAATGAGTTCTTAGCAAAGAATGAACAAAAACTTGGTAAGTTGATTAATGCTGTTGGACCTTTATTGCTTGAAAAACGAGAAAATTGCGCCAACAAGGTAAAAATATAAATATAAATAAAAATAACGAAAAAAATAATAAAAATGTT
>GL995196.1:68130-74840 GCA_000222855.1 Succinivibrionaceae bacterium WG-1
GAAGCCTCAAAATGTTCTTATTTTATTAAGAATATAAAAATTCCTAGAGTTTTTTGAGATATGAAAAAAATAGATATATTAAAATTTTTTAAAATTTTATCTTTATGTAGTTTTATTATTTGTGTTCCTAGTAGTGCATTAGCATCTAGTGAAGAAAGTGCAGAGGAAGTAGATCCTGCAAGTGTTACTCCAGTAATTGGTTATTATGAAATGAAAAAGCCATACTTAACCAATTTAAGTAATAATGGTAATAAATTAAACTATTTACGAGTTCAAGTTGTAATAGTATTAAATGATTCTAGAGACAATGTATTAATTGAAGAACATGAACCTTTAATTTCTGATGCCATTGTAACAATTTTATCTTCAAAAAGTTTTGATGAAGTAAAAACAACAGAAAGTCAAAATAATAGAAAAATTATTGAAGAAGAAATTAAGAAAAAATTAACAGAATTAACGGATACATACGTTGGCAGAAGAATTATAAAAAATGTTCTTTTTACTGACTATGTGGTTCAATAAAACAAATAATAATCCTTTGATTTATTAAATTTTAGAGTAGAAAACTTTTAAAATATGATAGAAATGGCCAAATTTTAGAATTTGGCCTTTTCTATCATTATAAATATTTTGATTGTTTTTATTTATGCTTATCTTATCTCTATCTTATTAGAATAATATTTTTATTTAATATTTGGTTTTTATAATGTTCTTATTTAAGAGTTGAATATCAATTATTGCTTGAATGATTCCCACTACAAGACCACCTAAATGACAATAATTAGCGATGATATTATCTGTTAAAGCAAAAGAAATAACGATAAACAATATAGAAAATATTAGTAGTCCTTGGATGTTACGAAGTTTTCCTTGTAGTTTGGGGTGTCTTGAAATAATGGATACATATCCAATAATCCCATAAACAGCACCAGATAGCCCCAAGAAGTTGCCATTTTGGTCCATGGCATAGTATTGTAAAACATTGCCAATTATTCCTGAAGCTAATACCACTAAAAGTAAACGATATTTTCCTAAAGATTTTTCAATAGACTCAGAAAGAACGCTAAACATTACAAGATTAAACAAAATATGAACAATACCACCATGCATAATACATGGAGTAAATATTCTCCATACTTGAAAGTTATTTATAATCTCATTAGCATTAAAATTCAAAGCATTGAATATTGGGGTATTATTACCATAGGTATAACTATCAAAAATGAGTTGTAATATAAAAGTAATAATACAAACAAAATTTATTTGCCAAAATAATCTTTGGGGTTCTATTTGTTTTAAAAGTGTTTTTAACCCCAATAGTTCATTGCTTGAAGTTCTTATATTAGAATTTGGTTTTGAGAAATCCCAATCTGACTCATATGAATTATTGAGATAATTATTTAAATCTTTATTATTATTTAAAAGCATTTTGGCTTTAAATAAATCATCTTCATTAACAAGTTCTATAAAAGTCATTGCTTGAGTGTCTTTTATAGTGGTATTTATACCATTATCCTTTAGATAATTTACAATGTATCTTGCAAGTTGACGACTTGAAGTTTTAAAAATTATCTCAGCCATTTTTTAGTGTTTCTCGTTTAACCATTTCATATATTCAGCAACCCCTTCGGCAACTGTTTTAAATTGCACATCACAACCAACTTTTCTTAATTGGGTAAGATCAGCTTGGGTAAATGATTGGTATCTGCCCTTTAAGTGTTCAGGGAAAGGAATATATTCAATTTCGCCATGTCCATGATACTTAATAACCGCTTTGGCTATATTACTAAAAGGTTCTGCTCTACCTGTACCACAGTTATATACTCCAGATGGACCTTTGTGTTCTAAGAACCAAAGATTTACTTTACATACGTCTTCTACGTAAACAAAGTCTCTCATATGACCGCCATTTGGATAGCCGTCTGTGCCTTCAAATAACTTTGGATTTTCACCTTTAAGTACTTGATTATTTAAATGGAAAGCTACGCTTGCCATAGTGCCTTTATGGTTTTCTCTTGGACCATAAACATTGAAATATTTTAAGCCAACTACAGGAGATGTTAATTTTGGAAGGAAGCGACGCATGTATTCGTCAAATAAGAATTTGGTATAACCATAAACATTTAGAGGTTGTTCGTATTCTCTTCCTTCAATGAAGTTTTCAGTGCGACCACCATATGTCGCAGCAGATGAAGCATAAATGAAAGGAATGTGTCTTGCAATACAGTAATGGAATAGATTCTTGGTATATTCATAGTTTACTTCCATAATGAATTTACCGTTCCATTCTGTAGTAGAAGAACAAGCACCTTCGTGGAAAATACCTTCGATTGTGCCCCATTCAATGAAGTTGTCTCCTGCTAAAATTCTTTTCATGAAGACATCTTTATCCATATAGTCATAAATATCAAGATCAACGATGTTCTTAAACTTAGTACCATCTGTTAAGTCATCAACAACGATAACATCTTTATGACCTTTTTCATTTAACATTTTAACTAAATTGCTGCCGATAAAGCCTGCACCACCAGTGACAATTATCATATCTTCTCCTACTTATAATACTTACCAAAAAAAGACTTCATCATTATAAACGCTTTTTTAAATATAACTAAGTCTCATGATAATAAAAATAATAACTTTTTATTTACGATTAAATTGCTTTATAAAAATTTGACATATAGCAAATTTTTTATTTTTGATTATAATAGCACCATCACAATTCTTAAGGTAATTGAACATAAATAGGAATCTTGTGAAAATCAAGAACTGACGCGCAGCGGTAATGTTTAAAAGGCAGTAAAAACACTGTTCTACAGGAATGGGAAGTTTGCCAACTATAATTTGAGAGAAATTAGATAACTAGTAGTTATTTTGTTTTATTTTGTAGTACTAAGTCCGAATACTAGCCTTAAGATAATTTTTTATATCTATCGCGAGTAAAATAATGAAAAAGAAATTTTTTGTAATTGCAGCTCTTTTAATGCCAAATATGGTGTTAGCTGCCAATCTTGATGAAGAAGTTACAGCAACTGCAGTACGTTTGCCTGAAACTTTAAATTTAAAATTAGCTCAGGTTCAAGTATTAACAGCAGAAGAAATTAAAACTAATAATTCTCACAATTTAGCTGAAGCTATTGCTTTAATTCCAGGCATTAATGTTTCTTCTTATGGTGGCCGTGGTCAAAACGCAAATTTTAATATTAGAGGCGGTTCATCTGATGGTATTTTAGTATTAGTTGATGGCAATCCAATCAAAGTAGGTTTATCTGGAATTAATGTTAATACTGTACCAGTAAGTGCAATTGAAAAAATTGAAGTTTTAAAGGGCGGAAGAGCTACATTCTATGGTGCTAATGCTCACGAAGGTGTGATTAACATTATTACCATTCCTGAATACAGAAATAAGCAAGTAGCAACATATTCTTATTCTTCAAATGCAACTCATGATTTTACTATGAATAATACAGTGGCAATTACTGATAAAGACGTAGTGAAAGTTGCATTTAATTCTGCTAAGAGCGATGGCTATAATGTTCACCCAATGCTTGGTCTTAATGACGGTGAAGAATTTGGCTTAAGAGAAAGAGATCTTTATTTAGCTTATGCTCATACTTTTGATTCTGGTATTGAGGCATCTTTATCATATTCAGTAACTGATTTTACAGGTGAATATGAAAATGGTTTTATAACTTCTCAAAAAAATCATAATGATATTGAACGTCATATAGTTTCTTTTAATTCTAACTATAAAGGTGATTTTTATAGTTATGATTTAGGTTTGTCTTATAACAAAGAAAATAATTACGATCATGCTATTGGGGTAAGTAAAATAGATTTTGCTTCATCTGCTACCAAAGTGAATACTAACAGTTTATCAGGTCACTTCTCTAACTTATTCCAAGTTGTTGATTCGCTTGCTTTAGGTTTAGGCGTTGATTTTGATAGACAAGTACTAGATAAAAATAGTAATAGTTATGGTGAATCAGATATAGTTGTTATCAATAAAGCTGCATATGCATCTTTAAATTATGAACAAGACATTTGGCTTGGTGAAGCTTCTTATAGAATTGATGATAATTCAAAGTATAACCATAGAGGTACATTTACATTAGGAGCTGGTGCAAACGTTAGTGATTGGTTTAAAGTTGGCGTGCGTGGTGGTACAGCTTATAGAGCTCCAAATTTCTCAGAATTATTTTATCCAAACTACGGTAATAAGAACTTAAAACCAGAAAAGACAAAATTCTTTGAAATTGATTTTAATGGTGATGTAGATACAGAATTTGGTAATTATGGATATTATGTAAATCTATTCTATACTAAGTATAAGGACTTAATTGTTTCTAATTATCCATTTGGTTACCAAAATATAGAAAAATCTAGAAACAAAGGCATCGAATTTGGTGGTTCTGCAAAATTTACATATTTAACAGCTAAGTTTGGTGCTGTACTTGCAAATCCAAAGAATGATATTACTAACCAAACTGTACCAAATCGTTCAAAACAAACTTATTATGCAAGTTTAGATGGTAGATTTGATAAAGTTGATTACCTTGCAAGATATGATTTTATAAGCAAGAAAAAAGACAATTATAGTAAAAAAACTTTAGGTGGATATGGTTTATTAAACTTAGGTTTAGGTTTAAATGTACTAGATGATAAAGTAAGATTTGGCTTTAAAGTTGATAATGTATTCAATAAAAAATACGAAACATTTGCAGGATATCCTGCACCTGAAAGAATCTACGCTGGTACTATAACAATCCAAAATTTATTCTAAATAATAAATAAAAATATTTATTATTAAAAAACCTTTGTGGTGTTAAAATCACAAAGGTTTTATTTTTTAATCGAGTAAAAAATGAAGAAGCGTGTTTTAGTATTTGATTCAGGTGTTGGTGGATTATCTGTTTATTCGGAAGTAAAGAAACATAATCCAGATATTGTGTCTTTTTACATGTTTGATAATCAATTATTTCCATATGGTAATAAATCAGAAGCAGAGATTATAAATAGAGTTAATAAACTTATGACGTCTTTTGTAAAAAGATATCAAGTTGATTTAATAGTAATAGCATGCAATACCGCAAGTACAATCGTTCTTGATGACTTGCGTTCAAATTTATCAATACCAATTGTTGGAGTTGTTCCTGCGATAAAACCTGCGGTAAAAATTACTAAAAATAAAATAGTGGGATTATTGGCAACTCCTGCGACAGTTGCAAGAAAGTATACTCATGGGTTAATTGAAGATTTTGCCAAAGATGTAAAAGTATTAAGCATTGGAACTCCAAATCTTGCTAGTATTGCAGAAAAGAAAATGTCTGGAAAAGATTTTTCTATCAATGAAATTGCTCAAGAATTAAAACCTTGGTTGGATTTAAGCATAAATGAGCAACCTGATACTATTGTGCTTGGATGTACTCACTTTCCTCATTTAAGAACAGAGATTCAAAATCTTTTCCCAAATGCTACACTTGTAGATTCTGGTAATGCAATTGGAATTCGAGTAAATAATTTATTAAAAGATAGCAAATCAATTGAAAAAACAGATATTGATACGGAACAAAATGAGGCATTTTGTACAAGTCTAGTGAAGTTAGACAGTAATCTTGAAAATACCTTTAAGAAAAATGGCTTTGATGAAATTTTAGAATTTAAAATTTAATATAAAAATAAAGGCAATAGATTATCTATTGCCTTTATTTTAAATTTACTTATTTAAGTTAAGAATTACTACTATCTAAGTCTGGTTGCTTTCCATGGTCATTCGCAATTTTAACCATTATATTCCTTCCTGAAATAATAGTGCCATTTAACTTTTCGATAGCTTTTAAACCTTCGTTTCTACTAATTTTAATAAAGGCGATACCTTTTTTACGTTTGGTAACTTTATCTCTAGTTAGATTGATACTATAGAGCTTACCTCCAAATTGAGAAAACAATCTACGTAACTCTGTGTCATTTGTTTTATATGGTAAGTTACTTACATAAATTGTGATAAAAGGTTCGGAGCTATTATTAGAAAAGTCATGACTTGTAGAAGTTGACTCTTTAATATTATCTGTAGCTAGAGATTTATCTAGTAATTCATTTTATTTTTTGTGGTTGCCTTTTCTGAATTTGAATTAGTGTTTTTATTTAGTTTCTTTTTCTTTTCTTTTTAGATATTCTTTTCTAGCGTTAGTCTGGGGATTAGCATTGATACTATTTAAGGCTTTTTTAGATAAATTTATCTTTTTTTGATTACTTTCTACAAGTTCTTCTGGTCGGGCAGGTTCTTTTACTTTGGTGATATATTTTCCTGTTAAGAAGAATGAAAGAGGTGAAACTAAACCAACTAATACCACAAAACATGAACCAAGTGTTAATAAAGTTGTTGGGTTAGCTTCTAACTCTGTATGTAATAATTTAAATATAAGAATATATACGAGAGTAAAAATAAGTGTTATAAAACACGATTTTAAATAATTTGTTTTATAAGAGGACATAAGGCTTTTTCTCAATCAGTTATCCAAAAATAAGCAAAATACGTAATCATAAATCAAAAAAATAAATTGTATTTTGTCGTTAAAATATACAATATTACATGCAAGAGGCGTTTTTTTTATTGAGATAACACTCAAATATAGTAAAAAGTATCGAGTATAAATAAATTTTAGAAGATAAAATTTGGTTAAAAAACGATTAAAAAGTACAAAAATAAT
>GL995197.1:0-11357 GCA_000222855.1 Succinivibrionaceae bacterium WG-1
TTTAAATTTCAAAGAACATTTATTCTAGTGTATTTTAAAAGTTACCAACAAAAATAGAATGCGAAGGAGAAAAAAGAGAACACTGCAGATACTTTATTAAAGAATTAAAGAATTAAAGAAAATAGCTTCAGTCAATAATTCTGTTATTAATTCATATGATTTAACTCAAAATAAATTTGGGCGCTTCTGCATTAATGGTGGGTGATTTGTACAAAAATTTCACAAATCATTCTTCTTTATTTCCTTAATTTTTTGTGATAATTGTTATGATAAAGAAAAAGATGTTTTTTTATATTTTATGCGTTGTTAAACGAGACATGTGGCAAAATTAAAGTATTTTTCCCCACTTTCAATGCTTAAGACTCCAGTTTTAAATAATTAAAATGTAGTAATGTAGAATTATTTTACAAAAGTTAGTTTTATTTTTAGATATTATTTTTGACAAATATTGATATAATTATGTTGAATTGATAATTATCTTTTGCTTGAAAGATAATTACTTTGCTCAGAACTGAGAGCTATAATTAGTTCATTTTATTAAAATTTTTATGTTTTAGATAAAAATAATGTTTTGATGATATTGTTTTTATAAAATACATGTTATATTAAATTTCATATAAAAAATTCGTTAAATTTTTTATAAAGAATGTTTATAGCTATTAGACTGCATAAATTTTCTTTTTTAATTACGAGTTTTAATAAGGATGAATATGAATACTCAAAATTTTATAATTTGCTTGGATAATAATGTAACAATTGGGGCAGGAACTTTAATAACTTCTGTTGTGGTAAATAATCCAAATACCAATTGTCACTTTCATTTATATGGTTTAAAAAGTGAAATTATTAAAATCAAATCTTTATTAGATCATCGTTTTGCTAAACTTAATTTTCAAAATTTACAAATTTCATACTATAACATTGATGAAATTCCGTACATGCAAAAAATTGATAGTGAACTAAAACGCATTATAAAAAAAGCTAATAGAAATTTAACTATTGCAGCGTTTTATCGTTTAGTTGCTTTTAATAATATATCATTTGATGCAAAACAAGCTATATATTTAGATACTGATGTTCTATGTACTGGTCCCTTAGACGAAATGTTTAATTTGGATTTAGGAGATAAGGTTTTAGGAGCTGTTGAAGATGTTGACGCTCATATAGAGTATGCAAGAAAAGAGTTAGATTTTAAGAGTGATAAATATTTTAATTCAGGTGTTCTTGTTCTCAATGTAAAAAAATGGCATGAATTAAATTTGACAGAAAAAGCTATAGAGATTTTAATTGAGAAAGAACCAAAACAAATAGACCAAGATGCATTAAATATGGTATCTGAAAATATGGTTCATTGGTTAGATATAAAATTCAATTCAATTACTAATGAAACTCTTATTCATGTTGAAGACGCTTTATTAGTTCATTGTTCTGGTTCAGAAAAACCATGGAAACCTTGGATTAAAACACAAAAAGAAGATTATGAATCTATTCGTGATACTTTTGAGAAATATAATAGAGAAACTCAAAAGTATGAACTTTATCCCGAAGGAGATATTTCAGAAATAGTTAGAGAGTATCGTAAGTATTTAGCTATTTTTGAACCAGATGAATCAAAATGGTTTTCCTTAGAAGAAGAAAATGACATTTTATGGTTACCAAGTTCAATTCATGATTTTAAGAAAATGCGTATCATTTACATGAAGCATAAAATGTATTTGAAAGCTTTGAAAACTATATTTGCGCACTATAAGCAAAAAATTAAACGTATGGGGCTTTTAAGTGTATTGCTAGGAAAATAACAAAATAAACAAATGCTTTAACTAACTTTGATTTAGTTGTTTTCTCTATTGTTATTTTATAAGTCCATCATTGCCTTGAAATTTATATTTGTCTGGGGAATATTTCTCTGATGTTATATTTCTCAGTCTATATTTTTTGTAAATTCTTTATATAAATTTATAATATTATATGAACAAAATAACTATAATAACTCCTTTCTATAATTCTGAAAAATTTATTGCAAGATGTTGCGAATCATTGCATCAACAAACATTAAAAGAATTGGAATTTTTATTTATTGATGATGGTTCACAAGATTCTAGTAGAAGCATTGTAGAAAAGTTCGCTCAACAAGATTCAAGATTCAGAATATTGAACCAAAAAATCAAGGACAAGGAGTTGCCAGAAATATTGCTATAAAAGCTGCAGATAGTGAATATACAATGTTTCTAGACGCGGATGATACTTTAGAACCTAATGCGGCTGAAGTCTTATATGTAAAAGCACAACATGAAAATTGTGAAGTTTTAAGGTTTAATTGTTATTTAATAAAAAGTGAAAATAGTTCAAAAGAAGTATTAAATTTTACGCAAAAAATAAAAAATGAACTAAAAAATAAAGATGATTTAGTTACTTCATATAATCTTCAAAACATCAAAGATGACTCTGTTTTTGGTTGTGGTCAAGTTTGTTGGGATTGTTTTTGTAAAACTCTTTTTTACAAAAAAATGATATTCATTTTGCTACCACCAAAATTGCGGAAGATAATCTTTTTGCAATAATGGTAAATTTTTTAGCGTCAAAAATTTCTCTTACAGAAGATACTCTATATAACCATATAGAGGAAGAAACTTCCGTAGAACATACTAAATCAGAGAAGGTTTTTCAAATTTTTGAAGTGTTTTCACAAGTTGAAGCTTTTTTAAAACAATATAAGTTTTATGAACAATATAAAAGTCCTTTTAAGAAATATATTTATCAAGTATTACGAAATAGATTTGCACTAGTTCCTCAAGGTTGCAAACTGAAGTTTTTGGGGTTAATATTAAAAAATTTACCATTATTTTTAGCTATAAAAATTATTCTAAAAATAATTTTAAAACAAATTCATTTAACATCATTTTTGGAAAATATTTTTTCAATAAAAACGTTTATATTAATAATAAAAAACACAAATGTATGAAAATTTTAGGACTAAAAATACTTATAAAATAAGTGATAAGTATTTTTAGTAAGTTTATTTGTTTTTGAAAAAATATGCATAAAAGTCTTAAATTACATAAAGATTATGCATATTAGAATATTTTATGATTTTGCATTCAATTATTTGTTAATCATTACAATATTTAGGTAAATTTTCCTTGGCAAATTGCTTTAAATCATTAAGTTCTTCTGGTGTTAAATAACGTTCTAATTTATCTAGGCGAATCATATTACTAGAAGTGTTTTTGCAATGTGTATAAAAGAATTGATGTACATAAGATAATTGGTAACTTAGTACATCAGGATTAGCTTCTTCTAAGAGACTAAGTATTTTGTAAGCTCTTGCAGAATGTAAATTTGCTGATTTTTGAAGTAATTTATATCCTGCTAAAACGTCCTTTTTAGTTCCTTTCCCTGTAATATACATTTCCGCTAGTTCGTTTATGGCAATAGTGTAGTTTTCGTTTTGTGCAACAAAGGCTTTTAATTCATTAAATGCAGTAGTTTCATCAACGGTGATAGCATCTTTAAATAATGGATTTTTCTTTATTTCGATTAGAGTATAACGAGCTTCAATATTTCCAGCGTGGGCAGCTTCTTCTAATAGTTTTTTACCAATGTTGAAGCTTCCTATCACTTTATTATCTAGGTAGGTATTTATACTTACAATTCCTAAGTCTTTTTTGGCTTCTGGATATCCTTTTTTACTAGCTTTGTTTATCCAAATTAAAGCTCTATCAAAACTTTTGGCAACACCAATGCCTTCAAGGTATATCTTCCCCATAATGTAATCAATTTCTGCTGGACTATTTTTCTCTTTTGCTAAATCTTCGCATATTTCAAAAGCTTGAACTGTTTTTTTATTAAAGTTTTCTTGGCAATTTTGAATTTTTTTATTGTAAGCTGCAATTTCTAAATCGGTATTTATAGCAAAAGGATCAACATTTTCGTCTGAAGAATTTTGGGAACGTAGTTGATCAAGCAGTTCGCTTGATGGTACTTCATTTTGATGGGTTGGTATTTGTTCTTTAGTACTTAAGTTTGTTTTATATCCAATTATTGCAACAACAACTAGTGTGGTAATAATACATCCTGTAGTGGCAATTAATTTGGCTTTAGATGAAATTGAGGGATGAGTTATATCTATAGTATTAAGATCTTTGGAATTTACAGATGTTTCTCTTTTTTTTGAAAAATTTTCTTTTTTGAGATATTGATAAAAATTTTCTAATTCTTGGGTCCAATATAAAGAAATTCATAAATTCAATCCTTTATTTATATAGATTCAAAAGTAAAAAGAGATATACATATTTGTTTTATTGTAAATGATATTTCTTATTTTTACTAAATTATTAGTTTGTTTTGTGGGCAAAACGTAATTAACTTTTAATCTTTAGAGTTCTTAATTTCAATAAAATTTTTATAATCTCAGAGAAACGAAAAACACCAAGCGTTATCTATGTTTGGTGTTTTTTTAGATATTTAAATTATTTAAAATCAATAATACCGTGAGTTCTGAAAACTAATTGAAATTATCGGTAAGCATATTAAATTTTTTATAAGTTTTTATTTTCATATTGATATTTAATCAAGGTTATAGAATTTGATTAGGCATGTATTTATGAATATTTTTATATAAAATTCTTGAACGCAAAGTAAACACAATGGTCATAATATAGTATCCAATTACAATGGCGCCCCAAAGACCATATATTTCATATTTTTGTCCTAAAATATCTGTATATCCCATTACACATCCTAAAGGAATACAAAATACCCAAAGAATTAAAAAGTTTGCAATCATTAAGAATTTGGTATCCTTAAATCCTCTTAAGATTCCCATTGTAGTACCAAAGAATGAATCTTGTAATTGATATACAAGTAGAAAAATAAATAAAGGAGTTACGATTTTTATTACTTCGGGATCTTGAGTAAATAGATTTATTATATCTGCTCGTTTTATGAAAATGATTATCGCAATAGGAAGAATAACTAAAAGTGATAATGCTAGACATGATTTTATGGATCTTACCACTCTCATCTTTGAACCTTCTCCTAAGTGCTGACTTACTTTTATAGCCATGGCGTTAGCCATAGAAATAGGTAGCATAAAGGTAATGATGCACATTATGTTAGCTATTTGATGTGCTGCAACGGTAGTGCTTCCAAATGGAGTTACTGCATAACCTAAAATAGCATAAGAAAAAGTTTCTATAATCAAAGCAATAGATATTGGTAAACCAACAATACATAAGTATTTTATAGTTTCTAATTTTAGAGGTTGCCATTTTAGTAAAAAATTGTAAAAACAAACCTTTTTACTAAATTTACAGTATAACAACATTAGAATTACAGATATCCAAGTAACAATAGAAGTTGCTAAGCCACAACCAACGGCTCCCATTGGTTCAATTCCTAATTTGCCATAAATAAAGATGTAATTTAAAGGAATATTTAAAACAATGGTAATAATTGCAATAATCATTGCTGGAATTGTGATAGCTAAACCTTCTACTGCATTTTTTAGAATGTTAAAAATAGCTATAGCAGGAAAGGCTGTTGCAATGTAGTAAAGATATTGTTGGGTCTTTTCAATAAGTTCTGGTTCGCAATTGGTTAATTGCAAAAAGTAACTTGGTGCAAAAATTAGAAATATCATTGAGAGAATGGTAAAAAATGTTACAGGATAAATAGTGTTAAACACCATTCCTGGAATTTTTTCATTTTTTTTAGAACCATTTAAGTGAGCAACTATTGGAGCCAAACCTAAAGTAATGCCTAAGCAAAATAGTAGTATAGGAGTCCAAAATGTTGTTCCAAGCGAAATTGCTGCTAAATCTATATTTCCAACTTTTGCTGACATTACAGTGTCTACAAGACCTAATGCTGAAGTACAGAATTGTCCTATAAATAGTGGAGCTGCTAAACGAATTAAATATTTTGTTTCTGTTAAAAATGCTGAAATGTTGCTAGTGTGCGTGATGCTCATATTGATCTTTTATAACAATTAAATTTATTTGTTGTTAAAAATATAATGGAGTAAAAAATTATTTTTTTATTTTCTCAATTTTTAGATAATTTTATAACTATCTGATTTTCTAAGCTATGTTTATAAGTTGTTGGATTATCTATATACATTATTGTTTGTTTATTTTCAAGCTATGAATAAATTATGAATTTGTTATATTCTAGGTATTTTAATTAAATAGTTGCTAATCTAAACTGCATATTTTTATCACAAGATAATATAAAATCATATTTTTTAAGATGTTGGTCTTGAGTTTTGCTAAAATAGAAATAGTAAAAATTATAATAATGAATAACAGATAAAATAATAAAATAAAACAGATTACATATAATAATAAAAACAAGGAACATCAGTGAGTAATAACGGGAATAGTGATACTAATTCATTGTCAAAAATAATATCATCTATACAAAGTAGCATGATGAGATTATTTGAATCTTTATTTAAAAACAAAGATTTAGAAGCCAAAAGAATAGCGGGACAAACTTTAAAAAATTCAGTTTTGGATGATGATTTTCATTTAAGTTTTTTCTTTGATGGTACAGGTACCAATAAATTTAATATAACTTTAAGAAAATCTATTTTTAATGAAATTGCAGGGCTTGATTTTGATTCAGAAAATGATCCAACTTTAGAACAAAATGAGGCTTTAGCAAATATCAGTTATGAAGATTTTTATAAAGTATTTATAACCAAATATAAAGAGTTACAGGCAAAAGATGAGCAAAAGTATGACTTTATAAATAATGCTGCCTGTACTATTCAACCTTCTGATTTAGAATTAAAAAAACTTGCTAAATTTTTATATAGTGTTCGATTAGATTCCTCTGTTTCTAATAGTTATTGCAATAACGATTATTCAAATATCGAAATTTTAAGTGATAATCTAGAAGCTCAAGATAAAAAACATTATTGTAATTTTTACATAGAAGGAATTGGCACTGAAAGATTTAAGATTGATAATACAATTTTAGGTGGTGGTCTTGCAATTGGTGAAACAGGATTTGAAGTTAGAACCGAAGAAGTTTTTGAAAATTTAGGAATTTGGTGGAAAAAAAATAAGAGAGATATTTCATCAAGGTTAAAAACAAGAATAGCTGAAAATTCAACAGATAAAGAATTAACAAGATCAACAAATGTAGGATTAACTAATAATGAACCTGAAAAAATAGATTTGTTTACAGTTAATCTTTTTGGGTTTAGTCGAGGTGCTTTTTTATCTAGATGTTTTTACTATGAACTAAAAAAATTAGTATCAAAATACGGCTCATTAGAAAGTAGATTAAAAATTTTACCAAGGGAACATGAAGAATATGTTGGTAAATATGGTGACGATGTCATAGATTTTGCTAGAACTATTGGGGAAAGAGTTAAATTTAATGTAGCTGTGTTTTTTGATACAGTATCTTCTCATGGATTTATACAAACAAATGATGTAAAAACATACCATCTAGATGAATTATATGAAGGGATGCAAGTTCTTCATATCGTAGCTCAGGATGAATTCAGAAAATATTTCCCTATAACTGAGATTACAGGTTGTTTAAGTAATACTTTTGCAATTAAAAATGATGCTCAAACACAAACATGTTTGAATCCAGATCTTCAAACAGATACTGCTTCTTACGGAATTGAGTTTTCAATACCTGGAGTTCATTCTGATATTGGGGGATGTTATAATAAAGTAGAGCACGAAAAATTAAAATCATTAGGTTATATATTAGGTGATAAGACTGCTTCTAAAGATAGTACCTTAGGTAAGGTGCCATTTTATTGGTACGTTAATAAAGGTATGTATAAGTTGAATGATAATGGACATTTTTACAATTCTTTAGAAGATGATTTAGGAATAAAATCTAATACAGGTTATCCTTTTTATGAACTTGTAAATGCTTTAAGTGGTAAAAATAAAGAATTATTATTTTCTCTAGAAAACAAGTTTAATCATGGTGAGATTTTTGCTTTTAATGGTAAAGCTTATACTGTGAATAGAACTATTTATAACAATTATCAATATGTAGTTCTTGATGTGGTAAAAAATTATTTGCTAACTTATACCAATTTAACTTTTAATAGTGATTTTATTAACTGTAAATATTTTGTAAAACTAAAAGATTATAAACTAAATAAAGATGATAATTTCTCATTAAAAGATGCAATAAAACATCATACTCTTAGAAATAAGATAAAAAAAATCTCTTGATGCTTTTATCATTAAAGAGAAAAAAATACTTAATGAAAACAATACTAGGAATGTTACCTGTGACACTTTGCAAGATTATGCGAATTTAATGTGGAAAGTGTTGAAAAGAACCGCAGATAGATATGTTCCTAAATCATGTATAGCTAATGATGAAGTATTATCAAAAATAGATTTTGGAGAAGAGGTGGAAAGCATAGAAATATCTTCACCAAAAATTAATTTTGATCCTTTAAAAGAAGGGGTTTCTGTTGCAGTTATGCGTGATATCTACAATAGATTTATACATAATTCTTTAGGAGACTCTATTGCCAATGTTTGCGAAATAGATTCTAACAAAGGATGTGATGACATAAAGCAACAATATAAATGTACCTATGATAATGATTTTCTTGCAAATAAATTTAATGAAGATTTAAAAGAAAATCCATTAACAATGGAGCAAGCAATATATTTTCCTAATTTTTATCCTTATGTAAAATTATCAACAACGGAATTAGTTACTAATATTCCGCTTATTTCTGCAAAAGAATCTTATTATGAAAAATTATATCGTAATTTTAATGAGATTTTTTAGGTGAGTTTAACATTCAACTTGCAGCCGAAGATGCTACAAGACTTTCAAAAAGTTATTTTGCAGATTATGTAAATAACTACCAAGAAAAAATTAAATTTGCCACAAAAGCAGTAGGTGTGAATGCATCTTTTGAACAATGCCAAGGAATAGGGGTTGTTGAACTTATTTTTAGTCAGAATTATACAAGTTTTATGCAACAAGAAAATGTTGAAACAATGATTGAAAAGTTAAATTCTAATGCTTACTTGAAATCATGTATAGAAGCATTAAGACTTGATTCTAGAATGAGTTATCCCAGAGTACAAAGAATTCAAATTATTCATTAAAAGCTAAAAACAGTAAAAAATACTGTACATTATTTTTCTCTTGTAGCATAATTCATAACTATTTATTGAAAAGAGAAAAATATTCTCAAGGTTTGTAACTTTATTAACTATTTTTTTATAGTTAAAAGGTTCTATTTTTATTTTTTATATATTTTATTTGCGTCGATACTTGGTAGGTATCAGCAGAACGAGGTTGTTATAATGCCTGCAATTACTCTTCCTGATGGAAGTATTAAACAGTTTGATAATCCGGTTAGTGTTTACGAGGTTGCTCAAAGTATTGGTCCTGGTTTAGCCAAAGTTTGTGTAGCTGGGAAAGTAAATGGTCAATTAGTAGATGCTTGCGACAAAATTACAGAAGATGCCACAGTAAGTATCATCACACCAAAAGATCCTGAAGGTGTGGAAATTATCAGACACTCATGTGCTCACTTATTAGGTCATGCTATCAAGCAATTATGGCCAAATACAAAGATGGCTATTGGTCCTGTTATTGAAAATGGTTTTTATTATGATGTTGACTTAGACCATCCTTTAACAGAAGAAGATTTAGTAGCATTAGATAAGAGAATGCATGAATTAGCTTCTCAAAACTATGAAGTTGTAAAAGAAGTTGCAGATTGGAATCGAGCTTATCAAGTATTCACAGAAAGAGATGAACCTTATAAGAAGTTAATTCTTGAAGAAAATATTGATAAGAATGATCATCCTGGTTTATATCATCATTTAGAATATATTGATATGTGTCGTGGTCCTCACGTACCTAACATGCGTTTCTGTAAGAACTTCAAGATAACCAAATGTTCAGGTGCATATTGGAGAGGCGATGCAAAGAATAAAATGTTGCAACGTATCTATGGTACAGCTTGGGCTGAAAAGAAAGAACTTGAAGCATATTTACTTCGTTTAGAAGAAGCTGCAAAGCGTGACCATAGAAAGATTGGGGTACAACAAGACTTATTCCATATGCAACAAGAAGCACCAGGTATGGTGTTCTGGCATAATGATGGTTGGACTATCTTCCGTACTCTTGAATCATTTATTCGTGAAAAATTACATCAATATAAGTATATTGAAGTAAAAGGCCCAATGATTATGGACCGTGTTCTTTGGGAACGCTCTGGTCACTGGGGTAAATATAAAGATGCAATGTTTACAACAAGTTCAGAAAACCGTGAATATGCTATTAAGCCTATGAACTGTCCTGGACATGTACAAATTTTTAATCAGAAGTTACGTTCTTATCGTGATCTTCCTATTAGAATGTCTGAATTTGGTAGCTGTCACCGTAACGAACCATCTGGTTCTTTACACGGATTAATGCGTGTACGTGGCTTTACTCAAGATGACGCTCATATCTTTATTACTGAAGATATGATAATGAGTGAAGTTAGTAACTGTATTAAGATGGTTTACGATATTTACTCAACATTTAATTTTACAGACGTAGACGTTAAGCTTTCTACAAGACCTGCAAAGCGTATCGGTGATGATGCAATGTGGGATAAAGCTGAAGAAGATTTAGCTAAAGCTTTAACAGAAAATGGCATTAAATATGAAATTCAGCCTGGCGAAGGTGCGTTCTACGGTCCTAAGATTGAATTTACATTACACGATTGCTTAGGTCGTGCATGGCAATGCGGTACCGTTCAATTAGACTTCTTCTTACCTGGTCGTTTAGATGCATCATATATTGGTGAAGATAATGAAAAACATACTCCAATTATGATTCACCGTGCGGTTTTAGGTTCGTTAGAACGTTTTATCGGTATTTTAACTGAAGAATATGCTGGTTCATTCCCTACATGGCTTGCTCCTGTACAAGCAGTTGTTATGGGAATTACTGATGCTCAAGCAGATTATGTTCAAAAAGTAACAGATGCATTAGATGAAGCAGGTATCCGTGTAAAAGCAGACCTTCGTAATGAAAAGGTTGGCTACAAGGTTAGAGAACACACCATGATGCACGTACCATATATGTTAGTATGTGGTGCTAAGGAAGTGGAAGCAGGTGAAGTTTCAGTTAGAACTCGTAAGGGTAAAGACCTTGGAACATTTAAAATAAATGACTTGATTTCTTTAATTAAAAAGGATATCATGTCGCACGGAAAAAATAACGTGGAGGAATAGACCATTAATAATAACAACGTCAAAAAGACTGGCAAGCAGGCCGTAAACAAGACTAAAATTAACGGCGAAATCAGATATCGTGAAGTTCGCTTAATTGGTCTTAACGGGGAAGCT
>GL995197.1:11583-21487 GCA_000222855.1 Succinivibrionaceae bacterium WG-1
CATTAAGAGCTCAGATGAAGCTTTGGATTTAGCAACTAAAGCAGGTGTGGACTTGGTTGAAATCAGTCCTAATGCAGAACCTCCTGTTTGTCGTATTATGGATTTTGGTAAATTCCTATACGAAAAGAGTAAAGCTCAAAAAGAGCAAAAGAAAAAGCAAAAGCAGGTTCAGGTTAAGGAAATTAAATTCCGTCCTGGAACTGACGAAGGCGACTATCAGGTAAAACTACGCAACCTAATTCGCTTTTTGGAAGATGGTGACAAGGCTAAGGTAACAATGCGTTACCGCGGTCGTGAAATTGCTCACCAAGACATAGGCTTAGACCTTATGAAACGAGTTGAAAAAGAACTTTGTGTTGATAGGGACTTAGCTGTAGTGGAATCGGCTTCCAAGTTTGAAGGCCGTCAAGCTGTCATGGTGTTATCACCAAAGAAGAAGTAGCCAGGGGCTAGTTTAAGTGTCGCAAGACCTCCCTAGACTATATGTTTTATTTAACCAATGCGGAGTATTTATACAATGCCAAAATTAAAAACTGATAAGGGTGCACATAAGCGCTTCAAGAAAACCGCTAACGGTTTTAAGCGTAAGCACTGTAATTTACGTCACATTTTGACTAAAAAGTCTACAAAGCGTAAACGTCATTTACGCGCAATGGGTATGATTCATAAATCAGACCTTCACAATATTGTAAACTTGTTACCATACGCATAACGGAAGGAGTAGTCTAAATGGCAAGAGTAAAACGCGGTGTTATCGCTCATGCACGTCATAAGAAAATCTTAAAGGCTGCAAAGGGTTATTATGGTGCTCGTTCACGTGTTTATCGTGTAGCAGTTCAAGCTGTAACTAAAGCTGGTCAATATGCTTTCCGTGACCGTCGTCAAAAGAAGCGTATGTTCCGTAAGCTTTGGATTGTTCGTATCAATGCTGCAGCTCGTTTAAATGGTTTATCATACAGCAAGTTTGTAAATGGTCTTAAGAAGGCTTCTATTGAAATCGACCGTAAGATCCTTTCTAACATCGCTATCAATGATAAGTCTACATTCGCAGTATTAGTAGAAAAAGCAAAAGCTGCTCTTTAATTCACTAATTTAGTGTTTTAAAATTTTGGATATAAAAAGAACTCTTCGGAGTTCTTTTTGTTTTTATAGATTGTTGAATTTGCAGAGCGGATAGAAATTTTAAATTCTATATGTTTTTATTTGAATTCTAATTTTTATGAAAAGCTCACCTAGTCATTCATATTATTTTAAATGCAATAAAATACTCAAATGACTTGGTGAATAATTGTGTACAAGTGTTAGAACTGATATCTTAATCCTAGCATTAGATCAAAAGATTGTATTTCTAGTTTTTGAGTATAGACATGCTTAACAGCATCGCCGTAATTACTATATCTAAAAGTCATGTCTGCAAGAAGATTTTGAGTTATAGTATACATGGCACCCATAGATAATTGATAAGTAAAGTTTTTGTAGTCTTCTTGATATTTTTTCTTGTTGCTACTTCTTACTGTGGTTTTTAAATCTGAAAAACCCAATCCAAAACCTACATATGGTTGTAAACTTTCGGTAGGAAGAAAATGTGCATAAAAGTTTGCTGTTCCTCCCATCATTTTTATTTTGGTTTTATCTTTGGTGGTTTGGGTGTCATATTTTAAATTTGCATTACTATGCCAAAAGTATTCAACATCAAAGTCTAGCGCCACAATATTGGTTATAGGGATTTGTAAGCCAATATATGGATTGATGGTATATACGCCTTTGCTATCTACTTTGCAATCAGATGAACTATTACAATCATCAAGATCAAAATTATAAAAAGACGCACCTGTTTTAAAGCCTAAATATGGTCTAATACTGTATGATGACTTGGTGGCATCTGAGTTAGTTGTTTCTTGAGATTTTTCTACTGCATTTGCTGTATATGGTAAAGTTACAATTGTTGTGAGGATTGAAAAAGTTAATGCTTTTTTTAAATTTAGTTTTATAATAATTTATTACCTTAAGAAAAAAGTCTTACCTATTTTAAATAAAAGAATAATAAAATAAAAAGTTTTGCGCAAAATAATTGTTAATTTGTTGATAGTGTAATGCTTTGTAATTTTTTAACTTTTCTTTATCGATTAAAAGTAACATATAAACGTTGAATATTGGTTATAATAAAAGTTAGTTTGAATCTAATTTATTATAAATAAAAATTTCTTTACTTAAATATGTCTATATTTTTTTATTTTAGGGATTTTCAATGCTTAAAACTTTTGATCAAGAACTTTACTTAACTCCAATATCTCGAGAAACTGTTGATTTAAAAAGCAGTTTTAAGCTTCCTAAAAATTCTTCTAATTTTTTATTGTTAGAACTTGATTTAAAACCTCACAAATATGTATTAAGAGCTGGTATTGAAATATGGGTGGCAGGAAAGTTTTATAATATCCAATATTTTCCTCAAAAGGTTGGAGGTAAGCGATATTTAAATTTATCATTTATTGATAAAGAAAAAGACATTATATTAAAAACAAAAGGATGTTCTATAAATAATAATTTAGTAAGTATTCTAGAATTTAAAGAAATAAATGTATCTGAAGAGACTGCCTTATTTATTGCTCCACATCCTGATGATATAGAGTTATCCTCTTTTGGGGCCGCATGTCAAATTAAAAACAAATATATAGTTACTATTACAACAGGTGATTTTGTTAGGTATTTAGAAACAGCAGATGCCTTAAAGATGTCTAAGTCTTTTGAACAAACAACGCTTTTAAAGTCAAATTTTAGAGCTTATAACGCTTTTACTGCACCTCTTTTATATGACACAAAGTTAGAGAATTCTATAATTTTAGGTTATCCTGATCAAAGTTTATTAGAACTTTCTATAAAGCCAAATGATATAGTTGATTTTATGATAAATAAAAAATCACCTAATACAGTATCTATTGAGCATTATCGTAATCTTTTTAATAAACATTCTGCTTTACAAGATTGTTTATTAACGTCTCCTAAGTTAACAGGTGAGTCTTTAATATCTGAATTAAAAATATTTTAAATAAAATTAAACCTCAAAATATTTTTGTAACTCATCCTTTGACAGAAGGTCATATGGATCATGTGGGAGCAACGATTGCTTTATATAAAGCATTATCACAAATACCTGATTACAAACCTAAAAATATCTTTATGTATAGTATTCATTTACCTAAATTTGCGTATAAGTATTATACCGCCCCAAGAACTATTGCCGAATTACCATTAACACAAGTAGTAGGGGGAAAAAGATGATCGTCGTAAAGACAATTATGAATCTGATAATTTGCAAAAACTTGCTTCTAATAATGAGTTAAAATTTTCAGAAGGATTTTTTACGATTCCATTAGATGAAAGTTTGCAAGCAAGAAAAGCACAAGCTTTAATGACTATGCCTGATATTTGGATGCCACAAAAATTTTCTAGAATATTAAAACAAAAATAAAGTCACATTTATTTAAAGAAGAATTATTTGGTACCAATCAATATCTAATTTTATATATGCGTAATCAAGAAGTATTTTTAACTGCTGATTGGGAGAATTTTGCAAAAATTTGCCAAAGAGCAATAAAGATTCATGAATAATATTACTTGAACTTGAAATGCTAAGTTAGTTGTTATAATTTGTTATATTTATAGAATATAATAAATTAATCTAAATATTAAAGAAGTATTGTATTTGTTATAATAATCTTTAAGTTTTTGAAATGTAAAATGTTTTTACCAAAAGTAAAACTAAAAATTTGGGAAATTTCTATGTCTGAAACAAATCAGAAAATAACAGGTGTTGTTATTACTTTAAATGAAAGCTCCAATATAAAAGAATGTTTGGAAAGTCTTAAAAATGTCTGTGATGAGTTAATAGTTGTTGATTCTAATAGTAAAGACAATACTGTAGAAATTGCAGAAAGTATGGGAGCAAAAGTTTATAAGCAATCATATTTAGGAGATGGACCACAAAAGAATTTTGGCTTGCAATATGCTAGTAACAAATGGATTTTAAGTTTAGACGCAGATGAACGTTTAACTGAAGAAATGATAAAGGATATAAAGTCTTTAGATTTAGATAATACTACTAATGATGCTTATGCATTTAGAAGACGTAATTTAATTGGTAGTAGATGGTTGAAAAGATGTGGTTGGTATCCTGACTACTGTACTCGTCTTTATAATAAAGATTTAACAAGATTTAAAGATGTTAAACAACATTCTTATGTAGATGCTAAAAATGTTCAAAAATTGAAATCAGATATCTTGCACTATAGTTTTAAAAATATAGGTGAATTATTTGCAAAACCAGGACGTCCTTTCACTTCTCGTGGTGCAAAAATTTTATATAAGCAAGGTAAAAAAGTTAATGCATTTACTCCAGTTACCCATAGTGTTAATGCTTTTATCAGAAAATACTTTATTCAAGGTGGTATCTTAGCTGGAATTGATGGTCTAACAGTTAGTTTAAGCGCTGCAATTTATGCTTATATCAAGTATGCTCGTTTATTAGAGTTTTATCGAGATAAAAAAGTTTTAGATGATACCGATTTTAATGATGTATGGTAAAACGGTAAAATAAAAATTAATTGGGAGCTCTAATTTGTAATATAAAATTAGAGCTTTTTTATAAGAACTTCAAGTTCGATTGTTATTAGGATGTGCATTATTTATGAGTAGATTTTTATTTATTGTTCGCAAACTTAATATGGGTGGTATTGAGAAGGCAACAGTTGCTTTGGCAAACGAACTAATAGCAAATGGACATGAAGTACATATTTGGATTCAAAAAGGAGTTCCTGGAATTGAAGTTCCTAATGGAGTGATTATTCATTCTATTAACATTGAAGCAGAAATTCGCAAAACTATATCGGGATTTTTTAATAACATTTTAAATCGTACATTTTTTAATATAGTGAGACCTGGAACTAGATATTGGGGAACTGCTCAAAAATTTGCAGATTTATTTTCTGAAAAATTAAATTTATTAGAACAAAAGTTTGGTAAATTTGATTGCATAGTAGCTAGAGGAGAAGGTGCTTTCTCTAATTTGATAAATGTGAAAGATGAACGTTTATTCTTTATGGTGGAAGGAGGCCCACATACCAATGAAAAATATAAGTTGGCTCCTAAAATTTATCAACGTCTTTATGAAGGAAAAAAGTAATTTGCGTTTCTCAAGGTATTGGTGATGTTTTAATGGAAAGCTTAGAACGCTATAACGTTAAATTAAAGGAACCAATTCATGTAATTTATAATTTATTAAATCCAGAACTTATTAGAGATAAGGCTGAGGCTGCAATTGATGAAAAATTTGATTTTCCTTATATTGTCCATGTTGGAAGATTACATTCTGTCAAAAGTCAGGATTTTTTATTAAGAAGTTTTGCTGAATTTAAAAATATAATTTCACATAAACTTAAAGAGAGCGGTGCTATAACGGAAAAAGAATCCAATGTTTCAAATTTAACTGAATTAAATAAGTTAAAGCTCGTTTTTGTGGGAGATGGCCCTTTAAAAGAAGAATTAAAGAGTTTAGCTGAAAATTTGAAGATTTCTAATGATGTGGTTTTTGTAGGTAATAAATCAAATCCTTATCCTTATATAAAAGGCGCTCAAGCTTTAACTTTGACTTCGAAAATGGAAGGGATGGGATTAGTTTTAGTAGAAGCACTAATTTTACATGTACAACCAATTGCAGTTCTTGGCAAGGGTGGTATAAAAGACATAATGCATGGGGAACTTTTAAAGAATACTATTCGCTTTGATGAAAAAGATTATGCTAATAAAATAATTGAAGTTTTAAATAATCCTACTCAAATTACTGCTCAGATGTATGAGCCTTTTACTCCGAAAGCAGTGGTAAAAAAGTTTGAAGAACTTGCAAATTACCAAGGTAAGTAGCTTTGTATTATTAAAAACAATTTCTAAAAGTTTTAGATAACAAAATTAGAGTTGACATAATGGAATTAAAAGAACGCATTAGAAAAATTTTTGAAATACTATCTGCTGATAATCCTCATCCCAAAGGAGAATTAAAGTTCAATAATAGTTTTGAATTATTGTGTGCAGTGATGTTATCGGCTCAAACTACTGATAAAGCAGTAAATCAAGTAACACCAATTCTTTTTGCCAAAGCTCCTGATGCGCAATCAATGCTAAAACTCACAAACGAAGAGATTGAAAATATAATAAAAAAAATAGGTTTGTATCGTAATAAAGCTAAAAATCTAAAAGCTTTATGTGAGAGTTTGGTAAATGATTTTAATGGAGAAATTCCTTCAACAGAAGAGGAGTTAATAAAATTACCAGGGGTTGGAAAGAAAACGGCTAGAGTGGTATTAAATATAGCTTTTAATAAACCATGTATTGCAGTTGATACTCATATTTTTAGAGTTGTTAAAAGATTAGATATAAGTAGAGCCAAAACTCCTGATTTAATGAGTGATGCTTTAGTTAAAATTATTCCTAAAGAATATATACATGATGCTCATCATTGGTTTATTTTACATGGGCGTTATGTTTGTTCTGCCAAAAATCCTAAATGTGAAACTTGTTTGATAGGCCAATATTGTAGAAAAATAAATGTTTAATTTTGAAACAAATTACAAATATGTAAAAAATAATTCGTTTTTGTTAAAATATTCATCTGTTAAAGTTCACATAATTGAAAAAAACACTAATTTTGAAGTGTAATAAGTGTTATATCACTTTTACTAATAAAAAAATGTAATAAGATTTAGCGTTGTTTTTCTGTGTATTTTATTCGTTTGTAAACGTATAAACTTTTGAACGATATTCTTAAAAATACTTTTAAACATTTGAATTATAGTGTTTAAAGATATTGTTTAAAGACTAAGGTAACAAAGGTTTAAAAAGACAAAAAACTCATTATATAAAAAAATAACCTTTAATTATTAGTAGGCGTTATTAGAAAGATAAAAGAACTGTAGCCTCTTTTGTTATTTGTTATTTACTGTTAAAAAAATTAAAAATAGAATACAGAATTTACTACTTATTAGAGTCTTTTTTAGGAAGATTCTATTTTGTGTACTGAATTATTTATAAGAGATATAAGAAAGTTTTAACTAAGATTAGCTTGTGATTAAAAAGGATTTTGTTGCTTGCGATTTGTTATCTTGGTTATATAAAAGTTCACCATAATTGGTAAACTTTTGAGGAAAATTTGCTATGACGACTGAAAAGAAATTTTCAAAAAAGAAATATTAAACACATTTGTAAGAGAATGTAATTTTTTATTGAAGAAAGTGCTTTTGCAGATGAAAAGAGTTTGAAAGACTTTGAAGAATTATTTTTGCCTGTTTTACGTCGTTATAACAAAAAAGTTCTAGTAAGTACTGAATATTTGGACCATGCTCGTTTAGCAATGGGGGAAGCTCATTGTATAAATGCAAATGAACAGTTATTAGTCAAAGAAAGCGTAATAGAATATTCTAATGCTGATAATACGCTTGAAGCTGTACTTGAGTATCTTCATGAAAGTGATGTCTTGCTTGTTACTCAATTGTCAGAACAAGCATCTGAAGTTACAAATTTTTGTAGAAAAGCGTTTGGTAATTCAGATAATCGATTCTTTTGTAAAAAAGTTTCATCAGAATCAAGTTTAGAAGGCTTTATTAGTTTTAAGGCCTTGTATGAAGGGTTGGCTAACTCTACCTCTGATGCAGCTAAATTTAAGTATGTTATTATTGATATGTCAACTCTTAGAGCCAAACAAACAAATTGGTTCCTTGAAGATTTAGTTGGCTTTGCAAGAAATATAAATCCTAATTTAAGGGTTGTTGTTGTAAAAAAAGAATTAGAAGACTTTAAATCTCGTATTGAAAGTTATAGTCGTGCTGAAAATTTCTATTCACATATGCAGCGTGAAGGGGTAATCGCAACAAGACCTGAATTTACGGGATTTGATAGTGTTGAAATTTTATCTAATTTACGATTAGAAAAGAAGGATATTGCAGTACTTACTTTAGCAGGTAAGAAAGCAAGTAGTATATATAATACTAATGATGCTAATCTTACAAGTGAACCCGAAAATGCTGGTGCAAAAGTACTTCCTTTTAAAATTGTAGATGGCGATTTGGATTGTAATTTTGATAGTCCATGGGCCCAAGAAATTTTAAAATTAAGAGATCTTTTCTGGAATAATTTAGAAAAATTTATGAAGAAGAGAAAGTTAAAGAACAAGAATCTATCAATGAAAGATTAACAGAAAAAGATAAAGCTCTTCTTGAAAAAGTTTCAAAATTACGTGAACAAAACAAACAAAAACAATCAGAAGCTTCAAAGTCAAAGGAAGAGGTTTTAGTTAAAACTGATAACAAGCAAGAATTAACAAATGATGCTTTAAATATTTCTAGTCTTAATACTTTAAATACTCGTGAGTTTTCTGGGGCAAGTAAATTAGCTACAGCTATAGGAAATGGCTTATCATCTAATTTAGAGGAAAATAAATTACCCCCAGAAAAGAAAGAAGATGAAAAAATAATTTCAACTAAAGCAGATGTAAAGAATGATACAAAAGCTAATGATGAAAAGAAAGAAACTACGGAGAAATTAAAAGATCCAAAGCTCTCCAATAAAGATTCAATTAATTCTGAAAACAAAATTGCAGAAAATAAAGAAGCTCGTAAATTATCAATAAGCGATGGCGGTAGTATGGCGTTTAGTTTTAGTAAATCACCAGAAAACATCGCCAAAGCAAAAGCAGCTTTAGAAAAAGCAAAAGAAGAAAAAATTAAAAATAATAAGCTTAAAGCTGCTCAAGAAGAACAACAGAAAGCAAAAGAACATAGTTCTGAGCCTCGAAAAATCTCTTTAGGAGATAGTAGTGGTTCTAATTTTAGTATTTCTTCTTCACAAGCTGAAAATTTACAAAAGATTCGTTTAGAAAAACAGAAGTTGGAAGAATTAAAAGAACAAGAAGCTAATAAGCCTCATGTTCCGCAAAAACTTCAATTAACAGACACAGGTCGTTCTAATTTTGATATTGAATCATCTTTAAAGAAGGATTTAATAGAAAAACATAAACGAGAAAAACAAGCGAGAGAAGAATTAGCGAAACTTCAAGTAGAACAAGAAAGAAAAGCACTTACTCGCTTGGTACGAGATTATGCTTTAGTTCAGGGTTTACATGAAGCACAAATTACAGTAGATGATGCAGATGAAGACTTTATTAATTTTGAATTAACAGAAGAAGCTTTAGCTGCAATTGACGCTTCTCTTGTTGAAGATTACGTTTTTAGTGATTATGAATATGAACTTATTAAAAAGTATGATTCTGTGCGTCGTAAAAACACCTCTATTAAACGTAATTTAACAAATGCTAGTTATTTCCGTGCCGATCCGAAAGGAAGAAAAGGCATGGGGGGGGCTAGCAAGTCTAATGTATATAGAGAAACTAATTCGGTACTTGGTTTTGATGTCAACTTGTTGTCTGATAATCCTATCAAGCCTAGAGAAGTTAAATCTGAAATTACAAAGCCTGTCGCTTCAAGTGCAGTGGTTGAAAATAAAGAACCACGAGCTCCGATGACTTTCTCTTTAGGTGGCAATGAAGAGGAAAGTGCCTTTAAGCTAACAGATAAGCAAGTTGCTGATATCATTAAAAAACGCACTGAAAAATTAGAAGCTTTAGCAGCACAAAAAGAACAGGAAGAAGCAAAGAACGCTGAAGCTAAAAATGGAGAACCGAAGAAGGAAGAATTAAACAAAAGTTCTGAAGTTGTGGCAGAACCAAAGAAGGCTGAGCCAATTAAAGACGAATCAAAGAAAGAAGAGTCTAAAAAGGACGAAGCTACCAAGGAAGAAGCTAAGAAGGAAGAATTAAATAAAACTTCTGAAGTTGTAGCGGAAACCAAGAAGGTTGAACCAA
>GL995197.1:22358-30292 GCA_000222855.1 Succinivibrionaceae bacterium WG-1
CTAAAGACGAATCAAAGAAAGAAGAGTCTAAAAAAGACGAAGCTACCAAGGAAGAAGGCAAGAAGGACGAATTAGCAAAAACTTCTGAAGTTGTAGCAGAAACCAAGAAGGTTGAACCAATTAAAGACGAATCAAAGAAAGAAGAGTCTAAAAAAGCTGAAGCTACTAAGGAAGAAGCTAAAGAAGAACAAAATGAAGATGATTCTATAGTTAAATTTGACTTAACTGGTGAACTAAAGAGTCGTATTTCTACAGAAGATACTCAAAAATTAAATAGATATCTTCCAACAATAGGCGATAAAGTCTTTATTGAAGGAAATGAATTTACTTTAAGTAAAGCAATCATAATGAGTCAAAACTTATCTGTATTTGATTATAAAGATGATATGCAAATAAAGATATTCAATGATGCTTTATGTAATAAAAACTTCTTTGATAGTATAGAACAAATCTTAGAAAAGAAGATTGATATTTCAGGAGTTTATTGGCCAATATCTATTGTAAAGAATAAAGATAAAGAAAATGTTGGTTTAGTTTGTAAAGGTTACAAAGATGTACCTTTAAATAGAATTTTAAATAACTATCATAAATATTTGAAGGATTGGAATCGTGTAGATTTATTAAATCTTGCTATTCAATATACAGATATTTTAACAAAGCTTCATTTACATAATATTTTCCAAGGGTTTGTTGATTTGAATTCTTGGGTTGTTGATTTAAACACAAAGAAATTAAGTGTTGTAAACGTTGAAGCTATGCAACTTGGTGATTATCAATGTATTGAGCAAAATGATGAAAGTTTAGCTCCAGAATTAACAGATGATAATATTAGTGCTTCAATTGTTTCTGATAGATTCATTGTTGCAAGCACCATCTTTAAGATTTTATTCTTAGGAAAGGGAGCGTATGTTCGTAATAAGAAACTAGGTTTAAATACTAGATTCTTCTCAGGATTTAGATTCCCAATTGGAACTTTTGATGATATGGTTCCACCTGAAGATACATACTTCTTCATTTGGAATAATTTACCTAATGTTATCAAACGTGGTTTTATTGATAGTTTATGTTATGGTTATCATGAACCGTCTCTTCGAATTCCATGTAGTCAATGGACAAAATTATTGTCTACATTAGTTCAAGAATTGAAGCTAACCAGAGATCATAAGGTAGATCCTGAATTATTAAAGATTTCACCAAAGAAATCCGTATTTACTTCTTTAGATAAAGAAAAGATGGTTTCTTGTAAGGTGTGTGGTAAATTGTTCTCAGCAAAAGAAAGTGTTGCTACTAATGGATTATGTCATCGTTGTTTCGTAGAACGTGGTCAATTAGTAAAATGTGATTGCTGTGGTAAGCCATTTACTTTAAGTTATCGTTATATTGCAACTCATCCAAACTTTGAAGATAAGATTAAAAAGTGTGAAAGTTGTCGTCCATTATTTAAACGAATTATCACTGTTGGCAAATGTAAAGAATGCGGTAACGGTTATCCTGTAACAATGGGTGATGTGCAGATTTATGGTAAGGATATTTATAAAAAATGTTTTCGCTGTTTATCTAAGCAACCAAAAATCATTACCAACACAGAAGAATCTGAAAATGTTAGTTGGGTGATAAAACGTAAAGAAGACGTAGTCAAGGAACAAGATAACAAAGCTACCATAGAAATTGAAGTTAATAGTTCTAACCAAGAAGCTACTTTAAATGCAGAAGTAAAAGCTAATCAAGAAGTTGTAGAGGCAGAAAAAGAAGCTGAATCAACAGTAATTCAAGATGGAGCAGCGGATACTGCTGTAGAAAAGAAGAAAAGTAAATTTGGTTTCTTCTCTTTTGGTAAAAATAAAAATAGAGATTTGATTTAAATATTCGTCAAATTACCATTTGAATAAAAGCTCAAACATATTGATGTTTGAGCTTTTATTTTTAAGAAATATAGTAATTATCAATGATATATCTGTAAAGTTTGCTTAAATATGCATCATTATTTGTAAAAAATTCAATGGAGAACAAAAAATAACAGTTATTTATTTTTTTCATTGCTCAAACAAATAGCAATTATTTATACTTTGATATAGTTAAGTAGTTTAGATAATAACGAGAATCTTGTAAAATATACAATACAAGTTACATATAATTAAAAAAGGTAAAAAGTTAGTAGTTATGATAAGTATTTATCTCGTTGATGATCATGACTTGGTTAGAGCAGGGATCAAACAGATTTTGGAAAGCTTTAGAGGTATTTCCGTAATAGGAGAGGCCTCAAGTGGTGAGCAAGCTGTGGCCTGGTGTAAAGTTCATCAATGTGATGTTATTCTAATGGACATGAGTATGCCTGGAATTGATGGTATTGAAGCCACTAAGCGAATAGTGCGCTATAATCCTGATGCTAGAATTATAATGTTAACTGTTCATAAAGATGATCCTATTCCAACTCAAGTGATGAAAGCTGGAGCTTGGGGGTTTATCACCAAAGGTGCAACGCCAGAAGAAACTGTAAAGGCTATTCAAGAAGTATATGCTGGTAAGCGTTATATAGAACCAGATGTAGCACAAATGATGGCCCTTGATCGTATAACAACCAATGGTAAGGAATTAGGGGCTGACGGTAATCCTTTTAAGTTATTAGCAGAAAGAGAATTACAGATTACTACAATGGTGGCTCAAGGTTATAAAGTTAACGAAATTGCTGAGCGTTTAGCAATTAGTCCTAAGACTGTAAATAGTTATCGTTACCGTGTATTTAAAAAGTTAAATATTGGTGGTGACGTAGAGTTAACTAGACTTGCTATTAGACACGGTTTAGTATAATGTTAAAATTGAATATTATTATTTAATTTAATAACTCTATTTTAAATTGAATTTTTATGTTGATTTTAGAATGCATGAAGGTAAAAATTTCATGCATTTTTAATTTTTATTTATGGAATCTTTTTTGTACTATGTTTAACGCTGAAGAGTTTTTAGAAACTGTTCCTCACTCTAGTGGGGTGTATCGCATGTTTAATGCTGCTAATATAATTATATATATTGGCAAAGCTCGAGATTTAAAAAAGCGTTTATCTCAGTATTTTTTAAAAGAAGTTAATTCCATAAAAACCAAAACATTAGTATCACATATCGATCATATAGAATTCACTGTAACTTTTTCAGAAAGTGAAGCATTAATATTAGAATGTAATTTAATTAAACAATATTTACCCAAATATAATATTTTATTACGAGATGATAAATCTTATCCTTTTATTTTTATGTCAGAAGGAAAACATCCAAGAATAGAAAGCCATAGGGGTGCTCGCAGAGAAAAAGGGGAATACTTTGGTCCGTATCCTAGTAGTGGTGCTGTAAGAGAAAGTTTACATTTATTACAAAAGATTTTTCCTATAAGACAATGTGCTGATAGTGTATATAAGTCTAGAACTAGACCTTGTTTACAATACCAAATAGGTAGATGTCTAGCTCCTTGTGTTGCAAGTATATGTGATGATAAGTACTATCAAGAACAAGTTGAGCTTGTAAGAATGTTTTTATCAGGTCGTAATCAGCAAGTTATGCAAGATTTGATTGCTAAAATGGAATCTTATAGTGAAGACTTGGAATTTGAAAAAGCTGCAATTGTGAGAGATCAAATTACAGCTTTGAGAAAAGTTCAAGAACAACAAAATGTTAGTGGTGATATATCTTTATCTATGGATATCTTAGGTGCTACTTTTGCTGATGGTTTTGCTTGCGTTCATGTGTTATTTATCAGAGATGGTAAAATTTTAGGTACACGTAGTTATTTTCCGAAATTACCTCTAGAAGCTTCTAAAAATGAAATATTGTTATCTTTTATGGGTCAATTTTATTTAAATGCTCATACAGAACGTCATATTCCCAATGAGATAATTTGTGATATAGAAGATGGAGATGACGTTAAAGATTTAGAAAAGGCAATAAAAGAAGCAATAGGAAGGCAAATTAGAATTACTAATAGTGTGCGTACAGAGCGAGCTAAGTATTTAAGATTAGCCGAAGCTAATGCTGTAGCATCCTTAAAAGCTAAACTTGAACATAAGAATACCTTACGCGAACGAACCGATGCCTTAGAAGAATTGTTAGATATCTCTGGTATTGAGAGAATGGAATGTTTTGATATCTCTCATACTATGGGAGAAAATACAGTGGCATCAATGGTTGTGTTTGATAGGGATGGTCCAAACACTAAAGATTATCGCAGATTTAATATTTCAGGAATAACTCCTGGGGATGATTTTGCGGCCATGCATCAAGCATTAACAAGAAGATTTTCACATAAAGAATGGAGTTTTCCAGACATTCTGTTCATAGATGGTGGTTTAGGGCAGCTTCATGAAGCTGAAAATATAATAGCAGAACTTTTAAAAGAAGATACAAGTTCAAAAGCACCTTTAATTATTGGGGTTGCAAAAGGTGAAGGACGAAAAGAAGGTCTTGAAACTTTAATTATGGGATATACTCATGAAGAATATAATTTGGATTTAGATAATCCTGCATTACAACTTGTATTACATATTAGAGATGAATCGCACCGTTTTGCAATTACAGGGCACCGAAATAAGCGTGATAAAGCTCGAGTAACTTCAAGTATTCAAGATATTCCGGGAATTGGAGCTAAACGTAGACAAGCTTTATTTAAATATTTTGGTGGACTTCGTGAAATAGTAGGGGCTTCTGTTGATGAAATTAGTAAAGTGCCAGGGATTAGTAAGGAACTTGCCCAAATAATTTATGATAATCTACACTCATAAAGTAACATTTGGTAAAGATATCGAATAACTAAAGTTTGGCAAAAAACTTTTAGTTATTCGATAAAAATTAAATTAGAATTTAACTTTAATTGTTCCTAAATAATCTACAGCACTAACATCTGATGATAAAATAGTATAACGCGCCATTAAGCCAAATGTAAAATGGTCACCAATATTAAAGTCAACACCACCACCAAAGTTGAATGAACCGCTAGATTTATTATCTTGTAAATCGTCAGGATCCATTTTTATACTGCTAGAACCTAGGCCTATTCCTAAGAAAGGACTTACAGCTGACTTGTCCCAAAAGTGGATATAACCATTTACATAAAAACCATTTATAGATATATCAACTTCGGATTCTCTACAATTATAGCTATAGTAGCAATGTTCTGGTTTTATTTTATGTGATTTTTTAAAATGATGAAAATATTCAGCTTCTGCACTAAAACCTAAAAAATCGTTAACACCAAAATGAACCCCAACAAAAGGATTGATAGAACCTAAAGTTTCGTCATCAATTGAAAAACCTTTATCATCATCATCATATAGATGGGAAGAAACACCACCACGAATACCAATATAAGGTTGTACGTCAGTTGCAAATGCAGGAGTGATAGCTGCGGAAGCTATAGTTGTAGCTAAAATAGCCACTGAAAGTTTTAAAATATTCATAATCTTTTTTTTCTCTAAGTGTTAGTTATAAAGTGATTTATAACTAATGGTTACAAAATTATTATTGTTGTTATTGCTTTTGTTTAGAGCGTAATTGTATTGATTAAAAATATAAGTAATCTTTATCCTTAAACAATGGGTATTATTATAGAAAAAGCCTTATAAATTAAAACATTTGTGGTAAAAGATGAATGAAAATTGTTATGTGATATACAAAAATATATAAAACATATAAAACATTTATAAAAATATAATAAATCAAATATTAATAGTAAAAGATAACGATAAAGGAAACTTAAGAATCAAAGGTTTGAAATAAAGGTCATTACGAAAGAACTTCGTAATGGCGGACAGGCTGAGATTCGAACTCAGGAACGCTCTCGCGTCGCCGGTTTTCAAGACCGGTGCATTCAACCGCTCTGCCACCTGTCCGTCTTGATGTGTACCATTATATCTGAATATTTTTTCTTGTAAAGCATTTTTTTATTTTTTTATTTTGTATATAAAATATACAATAATATGTTTTTCTAAAATTTATAATTTTAAGATTTATAGTTTGTTTATTTTTTAAGTTAAAAGATAATTTGGAAATTTATAATAAAATAATTTAGTTTTAAAATTATTTTGAGAATACTGAATAGCAATAATAAAAACAATTACAGAATAAAATAAAAAAAGAATTGTCTAGATTGAATAAAAATTGATTTCATTTTGAGAACATTACGAAAGAACTTCGTAATGGCGGACAGGCTGAGATTCGAACTCAGGAACGCTCTCGCGTCGCCGGTTTTCAAGACCGGTGCATTCAACCGCTCTGCCACCTGTCCGTCTTGATGAACACCATTATAACGGAATATTTTTTCTTGTAAAGTTTTTTTTTATAAATTTTAAAAAATGTATAATTTATAAACAAAAACACATTATGAAATGTTAATTCATAAGTGTTTTTAAAGATGTTTTTAATAAATTATTCGATTTTTAAATTAGAAAAACTACTATTTAGTGTTTCTTTTATGTCTGTTTGATGACTAACATTATAAAAATAGAAATCTTTTAATAACTTGCTGAATATTTTAGATTTGCGACAATCTGCATTTGTTAGTGGAGTGTTTTGAGTTAGATAAGAATTATCTAATATACCTATGGCATTAAAAGGATAAATGTTGTCTTCTACTATACAAAGATAATTATCATTATTTAGATTATTGTTTATGGCAACTTCAGCATTATAAAGAATAGGGTATAAACAATTATTGTTAGTAGTAAGTAAATCACATCCTAATGAATAATATGTTAAGTTAGGAATGCGATTATATATAGTAGTAAATATATCTTTATGTGAACCAAAACGACTACTATCAAAAGTTACATTTTGTTGTAGAGTAGGAGAAATGTACATAAATAAAGGTACCATGTACCCAAGTAGAGTTTCCTCTTTATTTTTGGTGTATCCTATTCCTCTAATATTATGATCTCCTGTTCCAACAATGATTAAATTAGATTCAGGATTGTTAAAAATTTCTTTTAATGAAGAAACATATTTTCCATATTCATTTACTGAATATCTTACGGTATTAAAAATTTCAGTAGTGTTATCATATGGAAATCTTTGAGCAATTTCTTTATTGATATTTACATAATCAATTTTAGCCTTAGGAGGCATCCTGAAAGGCGGATGATTTGTTATTGATTGGGTAAACACTAAGATTGGAGTATCTGGTTGAGTTGTTTTTTGTTTTTGAATTATTTGCAATGCAGCTTCATATAAATACTCATCATCAACTCCCCAAGTGCCTTTTGTGGCATTAGGAATTAATTCCATGATTTTGGGCATGTCATATACTTCATCTACCCCTTGGGCCATTAAAAAGTTTTTGATATCTCGCCATGAACCAATATCTCCTGTAATATAAATTATTTTATAGCCTGCATTCTTAAAAGGTAATAATACATTTAATAGAAAACTACTTCTTGCGTATGAACTTGTTGAGAGATCATTGTTGGGAACTGATGTTAGTAATCTAATGATGCTATCAGCAGTACCATTTCCTGTTGAAGCAAAATTTTTAAAATAATAGTTTCCATTTCCTGTTAAATGAGTTCTCAGTGCCCCATACATATCAAGTTCTTGAGAATCAAATGATAAGATGTGAGCTGATAGACTTTCGAGTAAGCTTACAAAAACGTCAGGATTCTGTTTTAAATTTAAGTTTGTTTGGGAAGATAAAGATTTAAAATTATTTAAAATATTTTTAAAGTCTGTGGTGTTTGGTTGACTGTTATTTTGAATAAGTTCTTTATTTGTTGATAAAGAGAATAGAGAATCTTGAATATTCTTGATGTCTTCAATGGTGGTTTTTCTATTTTACCTTGTTTGCGATACCACTTAAAAGCCCAAGCAAAACTTAATTGTCCATTAGGAATTGAAGCATTGACTCTTGCATTGGGAGAAACTTGCACATTTTGTTGTCTAATTGGAAAAGTGCCAACAGA
>GL995197.1:31572-41491 GCA_000222855.1 Succinivibrionaceae bacterium WG-1
CATATGATAAATGCAGTCGCGCTTACATCCTACTTACAAAAGTTTATATAGAGCAAAATATAAATGATAAAGCTATTGAATTACTAAATAAATTAATCACAGTTGATCCAGAGAATGCTAGTATAGCTGTTGATGAATTAAATAAGATAAATCTAGATGAAAATAAATTAATTAAACTAGATATACTATTAAAATGGTTAGAACAAACACACTCTGTAACTGTAAAACTTGCTATTGCAGATATTATGTTAGCTCAAAAAGATGATGAAAAAGCTAGTGAGTTTTTAGTAAATCAAATTAATTCAGAACCGCATGTAAAATTATTTGCAAAACTTTTTGATATCAGAATGTCTGAACTTCCTGTGGTAGAACAAGAAAAGTTACAAGATTTAAAAGAAATGGTTGATGCATATGGTTACAGAAAGGCCTTGTATCAATGTAAAGTGTGTGGTTTTAGAACTAAAGTTCATTTTTGGAATTGTCCTAGTTGCCATACTTGGGAAAGTTTAAAACCTAATAACGATATAGTAAAAGAAAAAAGATATTAGTCTATCTAATGTCAATAAATTATTAAACGATTGGAAATATATAATAATGAATCAGTTAAATGATCCAAAAATTATCGTTGCATTAGACTACGATAACGAAAAAGAAGCTTTATCTTTAGTTGATAATCTAGATCCTACAATGTGTCGTCTCAAAGTAGGTAAAGAAATGTTTACCCATTTTGGTCCGCAATTCGTAAAAAAAATACAAGATAAAAATTTTGATGTTTTTTTGGATATGAAGTATCACGATATTCCAAATACTGTTGCTAAAGCGGTTGCTGCAGCTGCAGAGTTAGGGGTATGGATGGTTAATGTTCATGCTTCAGGTGGTCCAAAAATGATGGAAGCGGCTGTTAAGGAATTAGAAAGATTTGGTGATAAAAAACCTTATTTAATTGCTGTAACAGTATTAACAAGTATGGATGAAGCTCAGCTCAGAGCGATTGGGGTAGAAAGAACAATAAAAGAACAAGTTTTAGCTCTTGCTACTTTAACTAAAAATTCAGGTTTAGATGGAGTAGTTTGTAGTGCTCAGGAAGCTTCAATGTTAAGAACTTCTTTAGGAAATGAATTCAAACTAATTACTCCAGGAATTAGACCAAAGAGCGCTGATATTGGGGATCAAGTGAGAGTTGTAACTCCAAAAGATGCAATAGAATTAGGTTCTAGTTATTTAGTTATTGGTCGTCCAATAACTAAAGCAAAAGATCCTATTGCTGCTCTTAAAGCTATTACAGCGGAAATCAATAGTTAAATTTTAAATAATTGGTAAGTTTATAACAAGATATAGTTATAAACTTACATTTCTTGCCTTCCCAATATAACTGTTCAGTTAAGGATATCTATAATGTTAGAATCTGTTGCTCATGTTAATCTAGCCAAAGGTTTTAGAGGCGGTGAAAGACAAACTGTTCTACTTATTAAATATTTAGCTATAAATAATCCAAGTTTAAAGCAATATTTAGTATGCCGTAAAAATGCTGAGATTTTAAAATATGTTAAAGATATTCCTAATCTAACAATTATTACTGCGAATAATGCCTTACAAGGACATTTCTCTTTAGCTAAAAAAGTTAATATTATTCAAGCTCATGAAGCTAAAGCAGTGCATTGGGCTGCAATTCATAATCTTTTATTTAAAACTCCTTATGTTATTGCTAGACGAGTACCTCAATTTGTAAAGCACTCTTGGTTTAACTGTTTTACATATAACAATAGTAGCGCCATTGTTGCTGTGTCAAAAGCAATAGCTAATAATGTTGCCAAAAGTTTTTTAGATACCAAAGTTGTGGTTGAAAATAAAACTACTGTCATTTTTGATGCTTTATCGCATTTAGAAGCTGATTCTGAAGAAGTCGCTAATATAAAAAAGCAATATCAAGGATGTACTGTTATAGGACACATTGGTGCTTATGTTGATAAACATAAAGGACAAAAAGTTCTTATCGAAGCTGCCAAAAAATTATTATCTGAAAACCATAATCTTAGATTTATATTTTTAGGGAATGGAAAAGATGAGGCTGAATTTAGAACTTTAACACACGATATAAAAGAAATTAAATGGTTAGGTTTTAAAGATAATGTTGTAGATTATATGGAATGCATGGATATATTTGCATTTCCATCTAGAAATGAAGGTTTAGGATCTGTTTTATTAGATGTTATGGATCATAAAGTCCCAATTGTTGCGTCAAATGTTGACGGAATTCCTGAAATTGTAATTGATAATAATACAGGATTATTATTCAAGAATGAAAGCAGTGAAGATTTATCTAATAAATTGAAGCTTCTAATACAAGATGAGCAACTTAGAAATAAATTGGTAGAAAGAGCATATAAAAATCTAGAAAACTTCACTCCTGAACATATTGCTACTTTATATAAAAATTTATATGAATCAATAATTAAAAATTCTAAAAGATAAAAGTTAATTATAAATTTTTTCTGATAAAAAATCCCCAATATAATAATTATTGGGGTTTTTTAGAATATGACATTTTTATTATACGTAATAGTGTTTCTTTTTTAATAAGAAAGAAATATATAATATAAATCCCATAATTAAACCGCTAATAGTTCCTGCTGTGTGTGAAATATAGCTTACGTTATAATTTTTTTCGATAGGTACATAAGAATTAGGATGAACTCTTGATTCAAAAAAGTCTTTAACTATCGCATCAACCCCCATATCAGGATAATAGGTATCAATCGCAATCTTTATTCCTATTATTACAAGAACTACTAAGCCTTTAAAGTCTTTTTGAGTCATAAGTCTTAAAAAAGCAGCTCCAGCGGCAACTCCATGTAAGGCGCCACTTAAACCTCCATAAGTTCCCACTTTATCGAATAAATATACTCCAAAAGTTGTTCCAATCATTGAAGCAAATAATAGTGGTATTTTATGTGTGAAGCTATTCATGCCGTCGTTAAAGAAAAATACCCAAATTAAAATTAGAGCTATAATATTTTCAATAGCATGTTGCCAGTCATAATGTGCAAAGTTTGCAGTTATAAATTCATATTCAAATCCCATTCCTGTATCAATTAAGGCGCGATGCATGAACCATTTTTGTACAGATAATCCCATTAAAGTTTGCGAATAAAAACTAAAAAACAAAATCGCAAGTACCATTAAAGTTAAAAAAATAATATCTTTAATTTGTGGCATAAAAAGTCCTAATTATTATTTTACAAGATGCCTTATTTTAAAATATTTTTTAAATATATTTTTATTTTAACGTAAAAATGAAAAATTTTTGCAAATAATCAATGTTTACAGCATTTATTTCATATATCTAATGGTTTAAATTTACAAATATTAGTTGTGATATTAAAATGTTTATTATACAAGCTTGTAAAGACTTTGTGATTTACAAAAAACGATAAAATAAATTATTGTAAGTTAGTGATTTTTACTACTTTTCAATTCTTTATAAAATAATTTGAGGATGTAAATTGTTTTATTTAAATCATACCAATACTAAAACTAAAGGTTTTACCTTAATAGAGTTAGTTGTTGTAATTGTAATCCTTGGTATTTTGGCTGCAACAGCAGCTCCTAAGTTTATGGATATAAAAAAGGATGCAGTTATTGCAAGTTTAAATGGAATGAAAGGAGCTATGAATTCTGCTTCTAATATAACTTACAGTAAACTTGTGGTGCAAAATAAAACTGTAATTGGTAATGATACATCTGGAACTTGCTCAGGACCTGATGCAAAAAATAAATCATTTTGTGTTGAAATGAGAAAAGGCACTTATGTTCGTGTGAAGGCAGGGTTCCCTGATTGCTCTGAAATGTATAGAGCTATTGACGCAGATATAGGTAGTTATGGTTCTGGCGGTAATGAAGGTAAATGTAATCAAGTCCAAAATAAAATATGCGAACATGAGTGGTGTTATTGTCATCATATAAATGTTGATAATAATATTTGGCCTTTATTAAAAGTTTCCAAAAAAGCCAAAGGTCAAGTCCAATGGGATACTGGAGTAATGTGGCCTAAAGGTTATTCTATTACTAGTGGTACTTTAAATAAATCTAGTACTTGTGCCATTGTTTATCGTCAAGCAATTTGTTCAGATGAAAAAAATTGTAGCTACAAAAATATTCAAGATATGCCAGTAACAGTTGCTATAACTGATGGTTGTTAGAACAATAGTTTTTAACATTTAATGATGTTTTATCTATTATATTGGTAGTAAATATACAGAAAAACCTAAAAGTTGATAGTAACTTTTAGGTTTTTCCTTTTTAGCTTCTTTGATTTTTTTATAGTTTGCTGTAGTTTTATTTGTTTTTTATTGGACCATGCAAACTCATAAGGCATTTCTTACAATCAAAGCTTAAATCAAATTTTGCATTTCCAATTTCTAACACTAAGTCAATTGGCTTTACTTTATGACGGATTGGGCATTTGCCAATACAAAAACGCAAGCAGTGTTTAGATACTAGCACTTCTTGTGGAGTTATTGGCTTGGTAGATTCGTAAGCAGGAGAAATTTCCTTTGCTCCATGAGTTAAATAAAAGTTTTTAGCTTTATCATTATAGATGTTTGCTTTAAAACCTAAGTTTTGTTCTTCAATAGGGAGCATGGCATTATCTATATTTATGCCTTTTGATTTAGGTGTTATCTGTAATTTGATTTCTGCAAGTTTATTTATTACAGTTCTTCTTAAATCATTGATTTGACTTATTGGTACAAAATAATTATGCGTTAATTTTAAATTTAACTTTTCTAATGAATATACAGTATCCCCAATTCTTGCTAACTTTTCATTAAGATTACGCTTGAGTTTTTCAAGGTCTGTTGCAATTTGAGGTTGAGTTAAATTAAGTGTAGCATTAGCTTGTGTGCCTGTTTCATCTTTTGCATACAGAATTATTTGATTATCTTTTTCTTCATAAGTAAGAGTTAATTTTAATTTTCTAATTGATGATTTTTCAGTAAGATTTTTTTCAAAATCAGCATCTTTATTTCTAAAGAATATTGTCCCTTTTTTATTTTAGGAAGAGTTTGAAATATTTCTGCTGTATTATTATCAAGCATGCGACTTATTCTAAAACCATTAAGTTCTTCATGCTCATCATAATAATTTAAAGAATCACCATTATGTAAAGCTTCGCCTTTATTTAATTTTAAGGTTAAAAGATGTTCTTTTTGCTGTTCTAAGGTTGCAACTTTAGTACCTATATACCCAGGTGCATCAAAACTTGCATAATTATCTTTTATTTCATGGGCATTGTATTCTGTAAAACCTCTATTAAAGCTTTTACTAACGTCTGGTTCAAAACTTAAAATTGTTTCGCCGTATGAACTTCTTGTAAATTCAGGCATCTGAGCTAATACATTATCAATATGTTGACGATACCATGCGGTTACATTTCTAACATAGTTTTCATCTTTTAGACGCCCTTCAATTTTAAAAGAGCGTACTCCTGCTTTGATAAATTCAGCAATATTTTTGGTTTGATTTAAATCTTTTAAAGATAATAGGTATTTATCTTTGATAATAGGAGTGCCATCTTTGTTATATAAGCTTTGTTTTACACGACAAAGTTGCGCGCATTCCCCTCTATTGGCACTTCTATTAGTTAAGGCTGCAGAGAGGTAGCAACGACCACTGATACCTACACACAAAGCTCCATGAATAAAACCTTCTAGTCTAACATTGGTTTGTGATTTTATATTAGCTATTTCGTTTATTGATAATTCTCGTGCTAATACCACTTGATCAAAACCTAATTTTTCTAAAAATGCTACTTTTTCTGGAGTACTATTATTTTGTTGGGTTGATGCATGTAATTCTAAAGGAGGCATAGGACCATTTATCAATCCTAAATCTTGGATAATTAACGCATCTACCCCGATATCATATAGGTCAAATGCAAGTTTTCTTGCAAGCTCTAATTCTTTGTCATCTAGGATTGTATTTAAAGTCACATGAACTTTAGCTTTAAAGAGATGAGCGTAATCGCATATTGCTTTGATTTCTTCTAACGAATTAGAGGCATTTACTCTAGCTCCAAATGAAGGACCGCCAATATAAATAGCATCAGCACCGCTATTTATTGCAGCAATTGCACAAGCTAAATTTTTTGCAGGTGCTAAAAGTTCTATTGCAGTCTTAGTCATATGAAATCCTTGAGTAAATCTTGAAATACATTTTTTAGGTAATTAAAAACGTGTTAAAAATTTGAAAGTTATTCTATCGTACTTATAATATTTTTACAATTTTGTGATATTGAATCATTCATTCAAAAATAATATTCCATATTATTAATTAACTAAAAATGAAAAAACACTAATAATTATTAGTGTTCTTCCATTTTTTTAGTTACTTTAGTTATTGCTGAGTTTGACTATATTTACTTATTTAATTCTTTTATTAACTCTGCCACTTGATCTTTTATAGCCTCATGATGTAAAGCATACTCTATAAATGTTTTGGTATAGCCAAATTTACTACCACAATCATGAGAACAACCTTTAATCAAATAAGATTGAATATCTGCATGTTTTAATAGTAAACGAATGGTATCTGTTAATTGTATTTCGCCTCCTTTACCTAAAGGTGTTTCTTTAAATAATGGCCAAATATCCGCAGATAATACATATCTACCAACTATTGCAAAGTTAGAAGGTGCTTCATCAGGGCGTGGTTTTTCAACTAATGCTTGAATAGGTATAACTTCTCCTGGACTATATTGGATAGGGTGTTTTGGGGCGTTATCGAGATAATTGCTATTTTCCTTAAATGCTACAATCCCAAACTTTTCAACTTGTTCTGGTTCTACTTCTTCAACCATTATTTGGCTAATACCTGTTTTTTCAAAATTATTAACCATTTCTGCTAAGTTATCTTTCTTTAAATTTGACTTATATTCATCAATAATAACATCTGGAAGTAATATCGCAAAAGGTTCACCTTCAACAATAGGGGCTGCACACATTATTGCATGTCCTAACCCCAATGCTTCATCTTGTCTTACATGAACTATTTTTATGTCAGATGGACAGATATTTTGCACATCTGCTAATAGCTGACGTTTTATTCTTTTTTCTAAATTATATTCTAATTCAAAGCTTTTACTAAAGTGATTTTCTATAGCATTTTTAGATGAATGTGTTACTAGAACAATTGTGTCAATGCCTGCTTGAGCACATTCATTTACAACATATTGTATGAGTGGTTTATCAACAATAGGGAGCATTTCTTTTGGAATTGCTTTGGTTGCTGGTAACATTCTTGTTCCAAGCCCTGCAACAGGAATAATTGCTTTTTTTATTTTGAAAGGATTAATTTCTTTTTGATAAATATTTTTCATTTACTATTCCGCGTGGTGTGTATTCTTTTTCTAAGAATTTTTTAATAATATAACAAAGTGTTGTAAAAAAATTAGTTGTCTTCTTTTTGGGAGGATTTAACTAAATATGCCTCTATTGGTTTGTTTTCTCGCAACATACATTCTTTTAAAAGGGAAGGGGTTCTTCCTTGGCCTGTCCATGTTTGCTCATTTCCATCTTTATCAGTAAAAATATATTTAGGAGGAACATTGCGCTTTATAGGTCCTTGAGGTTCTATTTTGCCTTTTTTTAAGAGATCTGTTAATTCATCAATTGTTAAATTACTATTTTCTAACAGATTGCGAATATCATTAACAACTCCGTTTTTTAATTCTTGTTCCCTTTCTATTGCTTCTTTTTCTTTTCTTTTTTCTTCTACTAATAAAGTTAATTTTTCTAAAGCAATTTCAAGTGTTGATAATTCAACATCTTTTAAAGTGGCTTTTAGTAGGCGAAGATTACATAAAGTTGAAATAAAATCAGACATATAACCTCATATTTAAAATATCTTATTTAAATTTAAGTTAACTTAAATTTGAATAAGGTAGATATCGTCTATTAGAAAAATTAAATATAATATTGCTTTTACAGTTTATTGATATAATTCAATAAATTTATGTATATCTTTTAAACTATAACTAATTACTAGTATCTTTGAATTATTTTTACAATTATTTTTCAAAACTAGAGTTAGTACTATAGTAAATTTATTTTAAAAATATTTTAATATTTTTAATATTTTATTTAAATTAAAAACTTTAGTTGTTATTTAAATTTGAGAACAATAATTTAAATTAGATAAAATTATTAAATTGCAAGCTTAATAATTATAAATAAAGAGAGTAATATATTTTACATTACTCTCTTCATGGAATTAAATATAGTAAAGCTTCTTAGCTTAATTTTGATGCATCAAGACCATCATCAATAATAGAAGTTGATTGCTCTTCAGGATCTTCTTCGTCATCGTCCTTCAGAATTGTATTAGCAGTTTCTGTTGCTTCTTTATAGAATTTAATTGCTAATTCTTCAGATAGTCCCATTTTTTCTGCGCGTAATTTTACGGTATCAAAATCAAGTTTTTCATAATCTTTCACAAAATTTAAATAGAAAGCAAGTTCACCTTTATTAGACATTAAAGCTTTTTTGATGTTTTCTGAAATTGGCATACTTTCTACAATTTCTGTAATAGGTTTACTCATTATTGCTTCTAATAAAGAGAATAAACCACATAAGAAGGCTTCTTGTGGATCGGTATGACCTTTACGATATTTAGATAAAGATTCACAGAAGTAAGCTCTTGTTAATGATAATTGATAAAGTTCGTTAGGAGTATTATTACCTAAAGAAGTTGCAGAAATCAAAGTTACAAAACGTTGTAATTCAGATTTTCCTAAATAAACTGTAGCATGTCTAAACGAGGTGATAGGGGTGCTACTTGAAAAACGAATATTATTTACATAACGAAGTAATTTATATGCAAGTGATAAATCTCGTTTTAGTAATGTTTCAACATTTGAATAATCAAGATCTTTCTTGGAAACTTCACGTAGTAATTGCATTACAATCATTTGATTTTGAGATAATGCTTTATTTTGAACAACCTGAGGTTTACTAAAGAAATATCCTTGGAATAAAGAAAATCCTAATTCTTGTGCAAACAAATACTCTTCGTTATTTTCAATTTTTTCAGCTAACAATTTAATATTGTAGCATTGAGTATTTTTGATAAAATCTTTTATTTTTCTAAAGGATAGGCTTTAAAGTCAAACTTTATAATATCTGTATATGGTAAGAAAGGAATCCATTCATCTTCCATTGTAAAGTCATCGAGAGCAATTTTGAAACCTTTTGCTTTCAATGATTTAATAGATTCTAGTAGTTTTTCATTAGGGGTACAGTCTTCTAATATTTCAATAACTACTTTATCTACAGGTAAAAAATCTACAAGATTTTCCACAATTAATGAGTATGGAAAATTGATAAAACACAAACAATTTCCAACCAATTTATTAATGGAATTATCTAAGAACTGTTCACTGATAAGTGAAGTGGTTGCAGCTTCAGAGGATATTCCTTTTGGAAAAGAATTATTTAAACCATTTCTAAACAACAGTTCGTAAGCAACAGTTTCTTTTGCCGCATTTAAAATTGGTTGTTTGGCTACAAATGAATACATCTAGACCTCAAAAATTACAGATACTTCGTTATTATATAAGCCACAACAGGTAAAAATACCCATATATCATAGTAATATTTTATCAAAAAATTTTTAAATCAAATTAACTGCGCATCAATGATACAATTATTTTTTAATTGTGAGTACTAGGTTAAATTTTGATGATTTTTTTATAGTGTAAAGCTTATGTTTTAACTGTTTTATAGATTTTGAAATAATATTTATTTTATTTAAGTTTGCTTAAATATTGAACTTTGATATTTTAAATCATACACAGCAATAATGTGTTTAAATTATGATTTTTATCTTATTTTGATGGATGTTAATCATTTTTTATAAAAAAATA
>GL995197.1:42877-46018 GCA_000222855.1 Succinivibrionaceae bacterium WG-1
GAAGCCTCAAAAAATATGAAATTTTCATAAGCATTTAATAGAGCAACAGTTTATTTATTATGTATTTTTATAAAATAAAAAAGAGAAATAACTTTGTTATTTCTCTTTCTTAAAATTTAACTTTTAATGATTATTTATTTTCTGCAGTTTTTGCAACAATGGCATCAAAATCATAATCATATGGGTTTAAACCTTCTTTTGGTTTTGGTATTTCATAAAGTTTATACTTAGATAATTTCTTTAATAATTTTTACCATTCCATTTTACAGAATCATCCCAACAAGCATTATTCATTTCATCTATTAATTCTTTGGCATCTTTATAGAATGGAATAGTATTTAGTCCCACAATATGAAGATGTGGCCAACGAGCTTTTGCCCAATTTAATAATGCTTGACGTGCTTGCATTGGTTTAGAATTAGACCATTTTCTTGCAAACTTTTGCCAATAAATTTGTTTATCAACATAGTTATGAATGTTTGCATATATACCTTTACGAGCTCGATACCAAATTACGCTAAAGTATAAGAAAACAGATAACAACACAAATGCTATAGTGCCAAATATAATAGGTTTGGTATACTTAGGATTACGTGGAATATAATCATTGAAACTAAAGCCATCAATGTTATATGAAGCTCCTTCAATGTCTAAATCTCTAATCATACCATCATTAGGATTTAACCATTTTAATTTAACACTAGGTATATCTAACTTTATATGGTTTCTCTTTGGTACAAACACATGCTTAATAGTTCTTGTTGAAATAAGTTGCTTATTACGCATTAACTTTTCTGTATCATCATTACTATTATCATAGGTATCAAAGTCGTCCATTATAGGAAGTTCGATATTTGGTAATTGTTCAATACTGTTGTTAGTACCTCTGATAGTAATTGTTCTTACTATTGGTTGACCAACTTCCACATCAGTACCTAAGTTTGGAGTCCAAACTGTTGCTAATGTTAAATTTTCAGAAATATAAGTATCTTTTGGAGCATCTTCCACATCAATAGTAATATCTTTTGCTCTCTGCATGAAAGATTTATTTCCTTGTGCAACTAAGTACCCTTGAATAATAGGAGAGGAGATTATATTCTTACCTGCTTTCTTGAAAATAACTTTGTATTCATGTATAAGAGTTTTGTGGAATTGACCATTTTTTACACGGCTTATAGTTCTTTCAGCAAAACGCTTAATATCTGCGTTATTTGCTGTAGGAGGTGTAATAGTTTCAATTTTTATTCCTGGAACTAATTCAATTTCCATACGATACATTGCAAGCTGACCAACAAGTAAGCGTTTTGCTCTTAAGTCAACTTTTACAAGACGACTATTTTGATAGTTTTCTTGAGGTGCAATATTTAATTCAAATTTAGGAGTTTTTACACCATGACCTAAATCCATAGCAGGAATCTTGCCAATACCTGCTGTTTTTGGAATCAAAGGAATAGTCCAACGGAATAACTTCATGCTACTCTTGCTAACTGATAAATTTTCATATGAAATATTACCAACTGTGAAGAATTGACTAAGAGGACCATGTTTTAAGTCAGAACCTTTAAAGTTCATGTTAGTGTGTACATCAATAATTAAATTGAAGTTGATACCAACAATTAACTTAGAATGATCGGTCGCAATTCTTATTTGGGTATTTTCTGTAGCAGCATGTGCTGTATTGAACATGCACACGCTAAAAATAATCGCTACAAATAATGTAATTAAATACTTTAACTTTACCATGTTTGCTCCAATACTTATGGATTCTTTTTTCTCTGCTGTAGCATAAGTCTACGTTGGAGTAGGGTAGTTGTTTTTGCAGCTGGAGTAACCTTATGAGAAATTTCTTGTCCAATAATTCTACCAGATTCGTCAAGAAGGTTAGTTTGTTGAGTCTTCTGAGTTGAAGCCATTTCACGTAACTTTCTTAAATATTCTGTAATGATTGTTTTATTTAAACTTGCATCAGCATGGTTAGGGTTTAATTCTAACGCCTGATCGTATGCAATTACAGCATCTGATAATGCCTTAGGACTTTTCATCATCGCAAAACAGTTACCAATATTAAACTTAGCATCTGCGTCATTACCTAATAATTGGTATTCTTGTAATGCTTTATCGTATCTTTCTAATCTATAAAAAGCATTACCACGCCATAAATGGTCAGTTAAGTATTTTAACGCTTCTTCGTATTTCTTTTGCTGATAAAGTTGATAACCATATTCATTTGGTTTATCTACAGCATCACTTTCTGATAATGTTGGTGAAAAATTAACATTGTCATTAGCATTAGAAGTTTGAGTAATTTGAGCACTATCTGTTTCTTCTTCTGCAAATGCATCAATAGGATGTAAAGTTGCTAAAGATAAGCCACATGCAAGAATGATTGCAAAGAAATAATTTTTCACAAAGCATACACATGTTAGTAGCGCAACAAATAAGAAATAGTAACCAAAATCTTGGTGAATATATTTACTTTTGCTAGTCTTTTTATATTTTGGGTGAGCGTAAGTATACATATTTTCAAGATGTGGAGCTTCTTCACCAATTTCATAATAAACTTTTGATTTTGTAGCTTTAGCAACTTCTTGTATTAAATCAAGATGTGAATTAGCCATAATCATATTATTATTTTTATCTTGTAATAATTGTCCATTTACAGAAATTGGAGCACCTTTGCTTGTTCCCACTGCATAAATATACACAGGAAAATCAACTTCATTATTGATATAGTTAATTAAATCCGTAGCTTCTTCTTGTGACTTTATATCATCTAATACAAGTAAGATATTGCCAGGGGTTTCTTCATTATCATTTTCTTTTAAAATTTGTACTGCACGTTTTAAAGCTGGTAAAGGTTCAGAACCTTGTGCAGGCATAATAGTTGGATCTAAATCCTGTAAAGAGAATAATAATGATGTAGTATCGTCAGTAGGGGGAGATATTAAATAATCTTCTCCAGCGTAAGCAAGAATTGCAATTCTACGATTTACTTTTGAAGCATTTAATAATTCAATCAAACTATAGCGAGCTCTTTGGAATCTATTTGGTTCTAAATCGTTCGCAAGCATTGATAATGAACTATCAATCACCCAAACCCAATTTTCATTGTTTTTGAACAATGAACCTTCTTTGGAGATG
>GL995197.1:46606-51536 GCA_000222855.1 Succinivibrionaceae bacterium WG-1
TTTGCACGTTCATTAATGCTTTCGCTAATTTCTTCGCTTTTTAATTTCTTATTGCTTTCAAAAAATGCTTCAGCTTTTGAAGAATTTTGAGAACGTAAATAGTTTATAAGATCTTCGCGAATAAAGTTCTGTAATTTATTTGTTTTCGCAAAGTCTATGTAGATAAAAATAAGTGGCAAAAGTAATAAGATAAACCACCATGGACGTAGTATGGTAAAATCAGCCATTTATTCTCCTTATTGCAATTGCAGCAACTACTGAAAGAATAACAGAAATAAGTAGGAACCAATGATAAAGCTCAATTTCAGGTTGGTAAGATATAGCAGATTCTTCCTGTGGTTCTTTATAGTTTATTTCTTGATAACGGTTTTTAAGAGAGCTACCATCACTTACGCGGTAGTAGTTCGCACCTGTTATGGTTGCAATTTGCTTTAAAGTTTCTTCGTCAAGTTCTGCACTTGTATCATCTAAACTGTTTGTGTTTACAGACACTGCTGTTCTACCACCAAAACCAATGGTGTAGATCTTCATATTATTTTCTTTAGCAATATTTGCCATTTCAATAGGAGAAGGTCCTTCAGTGGTATTTTTGCCATCAGAAAGTAATATTAGAATTTTTTGATTAGTTTGGGCTTCTTCAAATCTTTCTAATGCTACTTTTATAGCATCACTTATATTGGTGTATTGTCCAGCAAGATTTAAGTCTAACTCATCAACTAAAGATAAAAGAAGTTGTTTATCAAATGTTAGAGGAGAAAGAACATCAGCTTGGTCTGCAAAAACAATAAGACCTAATCTGTCATTTGGGTCTTTTTCTAATCTATTTTTTACGAAAACTGCTAATTGTTCTTTTACAACATCTAGTCTTGATTGTGGAGCATTATTGATATCGTACATATCTTTAATGTCCATAGAATCAGAAAGGTCTACAGCAAGCATAATGTCACGATGCGGTTGTTTTACCACAATTACTTCGTCTAAGTACACAGGGCGACATAATGCAATAACTAAGAAAAACCATGCAGCATAACAAAGACCGAACATTAAACGAACTTTATTTTGCGGTTCTCGTTCTAGTGAATAAGGCAAAGATGTTATAAATATAAATTCATCTTTCTTTCTTTTGCCTGGTAAATATCTAATAATAAAAGGTAAGGCCAAGAGAAGTAAGCATATTGGCCATAGTAAGGTTATCGACCCCATATTCTTCTCCTTAAATTAGAACGCAACCAACGCTTACATTCCTTTAATACTAATTTTTTGTCTTGAATAGAAACATTTGTTTCTGCACTATTGTAAATCGCAGAATCCCAAAAGTTCTTGAATGAACTAAAGTTGGTGTTTCCATAGTTGTCTAAAAATGTAAGCCAAGCATTGCTATATAATTTAGCGAACTCTTTTCTCTTAAAGTTTATTAAACAACTCTTTTTTAACCAATAGTTGATTTTTAACATGAATGCAGCATCATTAATGCTAATCTTCTTTAATTGGCTGTAAGCGACAAGAACTGGATAAATTCTCTTAAATAAATAAACTAAACCAATAAAAGCTAAAATGCCAAGAAGAAGCCAAATCCACCAATAAGAAGAATCTGTAGGAGGAAGACCTTCATGAATGTCATATAGTGAAGAATAGTCAAATTCCATATCGATATTCTCCTTTTACTAGTTTGGGTTAGTTTGAGTATTCGCAGTGGTTCTTGGTGTATTTTTGTTTTCTGTAACCATTGTTTTAGAAACGTCAATACATATATTACGTTGCGAAACTTCTGAAAGCATACGGTCTATATTTCTGATACGCTTGTTACCTAAACGGTCATAGTTTTCAACGAATTTTGAATCGTATGAACTAACATAGCATTCATTAGAACCTGTATTAATACCTATTGTGCCATTACCAATGATTTCTTTCTCAAGTTGATCATAAATTTGGTATGTACGAACTGAGTGTACTTTGTTCAAGCGTCGTAAATATAACCATGCGCTATCATCTAAGCGATAAAAGTCACTGATTATATGAAATACTGAACCTGGTCTTGCTTTGCTAACATAGATTCTTAAAGCATCACCGATTGTGTACTTAAAGTCACGACGTAATAAGCCTTGTTGATATGATTGATAGATTCTATGTAGCCAAGCTAAAACGTCTTTACGGATTCCACTTGGTTGTAAACGACCTGGAGTGTTATCAACAATAATTACACCGCCAACTTTATCTTTCATTTCGTAGGCTTGCCAAGTACAAGATGCGGCAATTAAAGCTGCAAATCTTGCTTTTAATTGTCCTTTTGAGCCAAAATACATTGCTGGGTCAAGATCGAGAATTATATAAACGTTACGGTCTCGTTCTTCGCGGAATAGTTTTGTATATGGTCTACCAGTTCTCGCTGTTATACGCCAATCAATAGTACGAATATCATCACCAGGTTGGTATGCTCTTGCTTCTGAGAATTCCATACCACGACCACGACTAGATGATCTTAATAAACCATATCTTTGGCTTGCAACAAGTGTATTGGGTAGAAGTTGCGAAAGAGGTGGTACCTGTATGAGATCTTCAAAATCTAGAGATATCCCCTGGGGCATTGTAATAGACATGACCCTATTCCTTTAAACTATTTAAAATAACTTTTTATACTTCTTTAAAATAATTCTTTATATTTATCAAAGCAGAGTATTACTCTGCTTTGACAAAATGTGTTCATAGACTTTTCTACAATTAACCAATTGTAACAATGGTATCAAGAATTGTCTTAATTACTTCATCAGCTGTTACCTTATCGGCTTCTGCTTCCATACTTAAGAAGATACGGTGTCTATAAACAGGGAAGATACAGTATTGAATATCTTCTGGAACTACACGATCACGGTTGTCAAGCCAAGCTCTAACACGAGCACAGTTTGCAAGAGCGATTGTAGCACGAGGAGAAACCCCACAACTTATCCAACGGCTTAAATCTTGGTTACCGAAATTGAAAGTCTTACGAGTACACATTGTTAAATTGATGATGTATGGTATTAATGCATCAGGAATAACAACACGTAAAACTTCACGGCGAGCCATTAACAATTCTTCTTGAGAAATGCTTGGTAAGCCATCAAGAGTACGTTGTTGAGCATATAACTCAGGTTGAGCTTGTTGTTCAACAATAAGTCTGCTTTCTCTGTCGTTTAATGCAAGAATTTCACGTTCTGTATCGCCATCTGGATAGTCAACGTTTAGTTTTAACATAAAACGGTCGAGCTGAGCTTCAGGAAGTGGGTAAGTACCTTCTTGTTCTAATGGGTTTTGAGTTGCCATTACAAGGAACAAACCTGGTAAACCATGTGTTTCACTACCAATTGTTATTTGTCTTTCAGCCATTGCTTCAAGTAATGCTGATTGTACTTTTGCAGGTGCACGGTTGATTTCGTCCGCAAGAATTAAGTTGTGGAACAAAGGACCTGGATTAAATTCAAATTCACCAGTTTGGTGACGATAAATTTCAGTACCTGTTAAGTCAGCAGGGAGCAAGTCTGGAGTAAACTGAATGCGGTGGAAACTTCCTTCAATACATTCTGATAATAATTTGATAGCTCTAGTTTTTGCGATACCTGGAGGACCTTCAACAAGGATGTGACCATCTGCCAACAAGGCTGTTAATAGCCCGTCAACTAAATCAGTTTGTCCAAATATGTTTTTGTTCATATATGAACGAACTTTTAAAATTGCTTCATTAGACATTTACAATTCCCTAATATCTGTTAAAGACTTATATTTTGTTTAAGTTATTTAATCTCAAGTATCGATTAAATTACATAGTTTGTTTATTCTTTAATACATAGACATTTTGAAAAATGTTTTTGGAAAAATTTACAATATCAATATTTTTAAAACATTTACAAAAGGTCTTTTATTTATTTTATAACTTTATACATATTACAAAAAATAATAAAAACGTTTAAGTATTTAGCTTTTTATTTTGTGAAGTAGGTATTGAGTTATTTTTTTGTGTTAATTTTTTTTGAAAAATTTGATTAAAATTTCAACAATTTTTTTTTATTATTAACTTTTTAACAATAAAACCAAAATCTTTAAAATTTAAATGAGAACTTGAGAGTTTTTAGATTAAAAACAAGCAATATTATGAACTTAAAATCCATAATTATAGTGTGTAATCTGTTTTTTACTTGGGTTCTTGGTATAACTAGTGTGTTATATCAAGAATTACTTTTTGTAAAATTCAAGTTTTTTATTACTGATTGTATGTTGTAACACAACATTTGTAGGTAATAATTTTATTTTTAGATTTAGGTAAAATTGTTTCTATGTATTACTTTATTCAATAAATAATAAAATAATGTTAATACCTATATAAAACTTTTATATAAGTATTCGCATGGAATATACCATAATTTACAAGTTAAGAATTCGTTAAAAGATTAAAAGTGTGTGCTATGTCGTTTATTTTTATTTAAGTAAAATTTGCAAAGTTTTTTCAGAAAACGAATTTTATTGCTATATACTTGATAAAATAACGTTATGTTATTGGTATTATTTATAGTTGTATTTAATTGGTGTTTATAAGCAAATATATTTTGAAATAAATGTCAAATGTGTAAATTAATGTCATATGGTCTTAGATTTAATTTTATTGTTTGGTTAAAGATTGATTATGGTATTTTATGAAATATCAAAAGATGATTTATTTAATGTTTTAAATTTTACGCGAGATGATGTTTCCAATGGTACTTCGTTTCTGCCAAATGATTTTGTGGTAGTAGATCTTGAGACAACTGGTTTGGCAAATGATGATGAAATTATCGAAATTGGTGCCATAAAATTTGAAAATAATATTGAGGTGGCTAGATTTTCAGAATTAGTAAAACCAAAGAAAAAACTAAGTCCCAAAATTATAGCTATTACCCATATTGTTCCGCAAATGTTAGAA
>GL995197.1:51865-64858 GCA_000222855.1 Succinivibrionaceae bacterium WG-1
TTCTAAAGATTTTTTTGATTTTTTAGGAGATTGTTACATTGTTGGTCATAATGTAAGTTTTGATTTACGTTTTTTAAGAAAAGTAAAATTTGAACTGTATGACTCTGAATTGCTAAATCAAAGTGTTGATACCAAAAATTTAGGTAGAAAAATATTAGGATTTATTCCTAAGTTAAAGGATTTAGCTCAAATATATGATATTTCCTATGAAGGCGCTCATAGAGCTGTAGTTGATTGTGAAATTACTGCTAAATGTTATGACTGTTTACGAATTGAATTGTTAAATAATGAGAAAATTGAAGGTGATTTTCTCCAAAAAAGAAAGTTAAAAGTAAATAAAGAAGTTATAAGAAAAGAATCCAATAATTTGGTTCCTAATTCATTATTTGTAGAACTTATGAATAAATCATTAAGTTCAAAAAAATGTTTTGAAGATAAGAACTTTATTTTTACAGGTGAATTTTTAATTTTAGTAGACATGAAGTTACCAAGTTAGTTGAAAATTATGGTGGTGTGGTTAAGTCTTGTGTTTCCAAAAAAGTTAATTTTGTGGTATTAGGAGAGAAAGAGGATGGTAAAAAATAGGAAGTTGTTTACTGTCTACCAAGTATATCAAAGCAGAAGAGTTAATTGCGCAAGGTTGTAGTATAAAAATTTTAAAAGAAGATGAATTTATAGATTTGCTCAAAAACATATAAAATTATATTTTATTTAAAGTAACATTGTTTATATTTGTAATTCTTTTAACTTAGTTAATTTGTAAAAAGTATGTATAATAGGCGTGGATAGCAAAAGTGTAGTTTTTTCTTCACTTTGTTTTTAATCTTGAATTTTTATAGGAAAGATTATGGAAAATCGAGTTCTTTTTGATAATTTTAATGTGGAAGGATGTCCTAGTGATATCGAAGCAGAAGTTGTTAGTGAATTAGTTACTATAAATGATGTTATTCGTTATGCTACTAGTTATTTAATAGAAAATGATGTTTTCTTAGGACATGGTACAGATAACTATTGGGAAGAAGCTACTTGTTTAGTTTTATGTATGCTTAATCTTGATCCTACAGTAGGAAGTGACTCTGATACTTTACAAGCTAGATTAACAGATCGTGAAAAGCGTAATATAGCAAGAGCTTTAACTGTTCGTGCAAAAGATAGAATTCCTACTGCATACATTACCCATAGAGCTTGGTTTTGTGATATTGAATTTTACGTAGATGAAAGAGTAATTATACCTCGTTCTCCAATTGCTGAACTTATTAAAAATCAATTTGCACCTTATTACATGCATACTCCTTCAAAAATTTTGGATATGTGTACAGGTAGTGGATGTATTGCTTTGGCATGTGCAAATCAATTTCCTGATGCATACATTGATGCTGTTGATATTAGTGAAGATGCTTTAGCTGTATGCGAAGTGAATATTGATAAATTCATGAGAGAAGATCAAGTTTTCCCTATAAAGAGTGACCTTTTTAAAAGTCTACCATTAAATGATCCATACGATATCATTGTTTGTAACCCTCCATATGTTGATGCTTATGATTTAGAAGATATGCCTGCAGAATTTCAAACTGAACCTAAACTTGCTTTAGAAGCTGGGGAAGATGGTTTGGATTTAGTGAAAAAAATTCTAGCGGAAGCTCCAAATTATTTAGCTAAAAATGGTATTCTTGTAATGGAAGTTGGTAATAGTATGTTAGCACTTGAAGAACAATTTCCTGAAGTTGAATTTAATTGGGTTGAATTTAAAAATGGTGGTGATGGGGTATTTGTAATGACTTATGGAGAATTACTAGAATACTCTAAATACTTTGCACAATTTATCGAGGACGAAGAATAATGTCAGGAAATACATTTGGTCAACTTTTTAAAGTAATGACTTGTGGTGAAAGTCATGGTAAAGGATTAGCAGCAATAGTTGACGGTTGTCCTCCAGGATTAGAATTATCAGAAGCTGATATTCAACCAGATTTAGATAGACGTCGTCCAGGAACTTCTAAATTCACAACTCAACGCCAAGAAGCTGATCAAGTTGAAATAATTTCAGGGGTTTTTGAAGGAAAAACAACAGGTACTCCGATTGGTTTAATTATTAGAAATACGGATCAACGTTCTCAGGATTATTCTGCAATTTCTCAAATGTTTCGTCCAGGACATGCTGATTATACTTATTTACAAAAGTATGGTATTCGTGATTATCGTGGAGGTGGTCGTTCATCTGCTAGAGAAACTGCAATGCGTGTGGCAGCTGGTGCTATTGCTAAAAAATACTTAAAAGAAAATTAGGTATTACAATTCAAGGATACACCACACAGATTGGTCCAATTAAAGCTGAAAAATGTAATTTAGAAGAAGTTGCTAATAATCAATTTTTCTTCTGTGATGAAGAAAAGATTCCTGCTTTAACAGATTTTATGGCAACTCTTTTAAAAGAACATGATTCTATTGGGGCTTGTGTAGAAGTAAAAGCTACTAATGTTCCAGTAGGGTTAGGTGAACCTGTTTTTTCAAGATTGGATGCTGATATTGCATATGCAATGATGGGGATAAATGCTGTTAAAGGTGTTGAAATTGGAGATGGTTTTGCTGTAGCAGAGCAAAAAGGTTCTTACCATAGAGATGTTTTAACTCCAGATGGATTTACTACTAATCATGCAGGTGGTATTCTAGGTGGGATTAGTAGTGGCCAAGATATCGTTGTAAAGATGGCTTTAAAGCCAACATCTAGTATTACAATCCCAGGAAAAACAATAAATCTTCAAGGTGAAGTTACAGATATAGTAACTAAGGGAAGACATGATCCTTGTGTTGGTATTCGTGCTGTTCCTATTGCTGAAGCTATGCTTGCTCTTGTTTTAATGGATCATTTCTTAAGAAATAGAGCTCAGAATGCAGATGTAGCTTGTGCAACACCTATTATTACTAAGTAATTTTATAAAAGATAAACTTTTATAATTAGTTTACAAAAAGGAGCAATGCTCCTTTTTGTTTTTCTATATCATGATTATGTAAATAAATATAAATACTAAATTAGTTTTATATGTATTTTTTTGTGTGTTGTGTGTGAGTTTTTTATGTCATTAAAAGTTTTTATTGTGCGTCATGGGGATGCTCTTTTTAACACTAATATTGATTCAGAACGTAAATTATCAGCTTTAGGAAAGAAGCAAGCACAAGAAGCAGGTTTTAATATAGTTAAAGCATTGGAAAAACTTTTTTTATCTAAGATTGATTCAAATGTAAAGGTAAATATTAGATTTGAAGTTAGCCCTTATATCAGAGCTCAAGAAACGTTTGAATTTATAAAGAATGAGATTCAAAAGGTAGATTTTATAAATGTTTGTGAGGTGAATTTAAATACCAATATAGTGCCATCTGGAAATTATAGTTTTGAAGCTGATAGCTTGATTTACTGTGATGATTTTAATGATATTGATGTAATTATATATGTTAGTCATATGCCTTTCGTATCTTATTTTTGTTACAGTTTGGGTGGTAAGAAAAACGAAGGTTTTAGAAATTGCGAAGTTGTAGTGCTAGAAAGGTCCTTAAACAATATTGAAACTGAAACTTTTTCTATTATTAATGATTTTTAATATGAAAAGAAATTTTAAAAATATGCGCTAGTTCTATATTTTGAGTAAAGAAAATTTTAATTTAGCGATATATGACAATAATTTTATTTTTATTGGTTGATTTTTATCTTGAAAACGTTTTACTATTACATGATGCTTGTATTTTGCTTTGCTTAATATACGTATTTAGTTCTATTAACAATGAAGTAAATTTTGGATTAAATCTGAATTTGTTTCAACTTAAAAATTATAAAAATAAAGTTAATAGATATCATTCAATAATTTTGTTGTGACTCATTTGTTTAAATTTTTACCTTTTGAGGTTAAACATTTGGGATGCATACAATTATGGGGACCAGTAGAAATATGAGAATATTTAAAAAATATAGTCCAGTTTTAATTGCAAGATATGTGCAAAATTATTTTAAGGGAAGAGTTTACATTCAAGGTCGTGGCGCTTACGAATTTAAGAAAGGTGAAGTGATTATGCCTGAAGGGGCAGATGAGACTCATTACTCAACCGTTCAAGAAATTAACGAAGTGATTAGAACAAGCGTTGCTAAGACAGCTTAATTGAACCAATGTTTGCTTAGAGATAATAAAGCATTATTAAGTAAGATAAGGCATTTTTATTTCTAATGATTTTTGTTTAAAACTAAAAAGCCAACTATCATAGTTGGCTTTTTTAGCGTTTTTCATAATTGTATATTTAAAAAAATCAAATATCTTTGATATTATATCTATGTCTTTATATATTGTTTATGAAAAATTATTAAATTATTAAATTATTAAATTAAAAGATTTAGGTTTAGATTTCTTTATGAAAATTGTAAAAATAAATAGCTATGATGGGGTGTTAGTTCATAGCAAAAAATATAAAGAAGCAATATTTGATAATGGAACAAAGGTATTTGCGGTTTTAAATGGTCGTAGAAGAACAAGAGTATGCATTTGCTATGAACATGGTGAAATGTTGCTTGAATCTAAAAAATTTTAACAGATAAAGAATTTAGCCAATATATTGAAAATTTTAAGGATTTTGTTGAAGAGCATTTAGCTCACAAAGAAGTTATTCCCCAAGAACCAAATATGATTTATATTTTAGGAGAAAAATATTTTTATAAATATCTTGATAAAGATGTTTATTCCAAACTCCCTGATGATATGATTTTCTATGATGAAAGACTGAAAATTGATACTAAAAATCATATATTATACTCACCTCTTTTGGCACATCAAAACCAAAATTTGGACTCTCGGGATTATATTGTCAAAGAAAGTAGTTTGAAAATAAAAAATATTATTTGGTCAATTGTGGTGCAAGGAGAGATTCGTAAAAAATTACTAGAATTTTCCCAAAACGTAGAAGCACAAGCAAGAAAAATGAATATGTCTTTTGTTGAACTTGTTGGGGTTTCTGTTAAAAATTTAAAAGGTAAATGGGGATTGTGTTCTCGTAAAACTTCATCAAGAACAGGAAAGTAACAGCAACTATAACGTTAAACATTAGTTTGGCAAAATATCCATTAGATTGTTTATATGGAACTTTGTATCATGAACTATGTCATTTGGTATGTACAAATCATGATGAAAATTTTTATAAATTGCTAGTCGCTTGTTATCCACAATATCTTCAGAGTGATAAAATTCTAGTATACGGTAACAAAGATTTATTGGATGATTAAATCAAGCAAATAATAGCAAAAACATGATAAGTTTTTGCTATTTTTATCGGTGATTTTTTGATTTTTAGTATTGATGACTTCTAAAAGTAAAATATATGCCTGTATTGATTTAAAAAGCTTTTTTGCCTCCGTGGAGTGCGTAGAAAGAGGTTTAAATCCATTTGATAGTAATCTTGTTGTTGCAGATGCAACGAGAGGACAAGGTTCTATTTGTCTTGCCATAACTCCTAAAATGAAAAGTTTAGGGGTTCATAATAGGTGTCGAGTTTTTGAGATTCCCAAAAATCTTGATTATTATACAGCCAAACCAAGAATGAAATTATATATGGAGTATTCTGTATATATTTACTCAATTTTACTACGATATATTAGTCATCAAGATATACATGTTTATTCAATAGATGAATGCTTTATAGATATTACCTCATATTTGCATACATATAACCTTACTCCTCGAGAATTAGTTAACAAACTTACCTTTGCTATTTTTTTAGAAACAGGTATTTGTGCAACAGCAGGAATTGGCACCAATTTATTTCTTGCAAAAGTTGCTTTAGATGTTTTAGCCAAACATGCTCCAGATTATATCGGGATTTTAGATGATGATATTTTTAGGCAAAAAATTTGGCATTATCAGCCAATTACCGATATTTGGAATATTGGAAAAGGAATAGCTGAACGCTTAAAAAATAAATTTAACGTGATAGATTTATTTGGAGTGAGTCAAATTAAACCTGAACTTTTGTATAAAGAATTTGGTAGTAATGCTGAATTTTTAATAGATCATTCCAAAGGAATAGAGCCATGTACTATTGCGGAAATAAAGGCATATATACCTAAGGAAAATTCAATTCATAATAGTCAGATCTTATTTGAAGATTATTCTTTTGAGAATGCAAAAATCGTCTTATATGAAATGGTTGATTTTATTGTTCTTGAATTAATTGAAAAAGATATGGTGGCTTCAGGTATTTCTTTAGGAATTGGTTATTCCAAGTCATATGAAGTATCAAATAATGGTAAAAGAGGTAGAGATAAAGAACAAGGAGTTTATTCTTCAAGAAAAATGCCTGATGCCACAGATTCTTTAAGTGTGATATTAGCTCTATTTATGCAAGTTTATGAAGATATTGTTTTAAAAGATAAGCCAATTAGAAAAATATCTGTATCTTTAACAGGTATAGTGCCTCGAGATTTAGTTGGACTACAATTGGATATGTTTATTGAACCTAAAAATTTAGATAAAGAGAGAAATGTTTTAAAGACGATTATAGATATAAAGGATAAGTTTGGAAAAAATTCTTTGGTTCGTGCGATAAGTTTAGATAAACATGCTACAGCAATTAAGCGTAATAAATTAATAGGAGGTCATAATGGTGAATAGAGCGGTACAATTTGCTCCTTTTGCCTCTTTAAGAGGATATTACGACATGGTAAAGGCTAGAGAAAGCCTCATAGAGCCTAAAAAAGAATTGACAGATGAACAAATTGCACAATTAAATATGAATTTTTCAGAGCTCAGAAAACATCAATCAATTACTATAACTTGGTATAGAGATTTTGAGTACACAACTCAAACAGGGAAAATAACATATTTGAATCATGAAAATAGAATTTTAAAATTAGACGATATCTCTATAAAATATGATGATATATATAAAGTCGTTATCAATTAAAGCTTTTAATTAAAATAAATAGGTAATACTTCTCAAAATTTTAGTATTTATGTAAAATGAGTTTGTCAAATTAGACTTTACTTTGTAGAATACAAAATCAAAATAAAATAAAAATAAGTATTAATTTATGTAACGTTTTCTTAAATATTAAATGCCACTATTTTTAAAAGTTTAAGAAAATTAGAAGCAAATATTTAAATTTTAATATAAATGATATTTAAAGAAATATTTTTGAGTGTTTTTTTATCTTTTTGTTTTAAAACTAATTTGTTTTATAAATCTAACTGTTGTAGTGATATTTTAATTTACATGTTTTTATTTTTACATTAGTTATAACACTCAAATAGTTGTGGTAATAATAATGGATAATAAGTTTCCTACAATTTTAAATACAGTCAAAAGCAATCGAGAACTAAAATTAAGTTTAGATGTTACTTCCGATTTAACTTGGTTTAAAGGTCATTTCGATAACTTTCCTGTATTACCTGGTATGGTTTTAGTTTTATGGGTGGAAGAATTTTTAAGAATTTACTACGCTCCTAATGTAACAATAAAATCTGTAGATAATTTAAGATTTGTTCATCCTATATTTCCTTCTATGAAAATAGATTTAAATATCGAATTGAATCCAGATGATAAAATTATAAATTTTAGTTATAACGACCCAAATTCTCCAGCACTTCGTGTTCTTGCGAAGGGAGTTTTAAGAATATAGTTGAGTAATACTATATTTTTATGATCAAATTTTTAGTTTGTTTGCTAAAAATCTATTATGTTTTGCACTGAAAAATCCATAGTTTATTGAGAAGCTGATTTTTCAGTGTTGGAATTTTCTTTAGTCTTTAAATCTATATCTATTATCTTTCTTAGTAATTTGTTAAATATTTTTGCGTATTAACAAAATTATTTACTTTCTTCAAGAAAAAAAGTTTTTAATAATTGAAAAAAAATGTAGCGAAATACTAGGTTTTAGGTTTATATTTATCACTAGTTCTTTGTATAAGAAAAATAAATTTATTATTGAATAGGATAAAGATTCATGAACATAGCAGTTGTTGGTGCAGGATATGTTGGTTTGTCAATTTCTGTAATGCTGGCTCAGAAGTATAACGTTAAACTTTTAGATATTTCTTCAGATAAGATTCAATTAATAAATAATAAAAAATCTCCAATTAAAGATGAATATATAAGCAAGTTTTTAGCAGAAAAAAATCTTTTGCTTAAAGCTTCAACAAATGTTCAAGAAGTTCTTTTAGATGCGGACATAGTTTTTGTAGCCACTCCTACTAATTACGAACCTGAAAAAAATTATTTCAATGTTGATTCTGTTGTTAGTGTAATAAAAGAAATAATACAATATGCTCCTAAGGCACAAATAGTGGTAAAAAGTACTTTACCTGTAGGTTTTGTTGATGAATATAGACAAAAATTAAATATCAATAATTTACATTTTTTCTCCTGAATTTTTTAAGAGAAGGAAAGGCGTTGTATGATAACTTATATCCTTCTCGCATTATTATTGGTACTGATAATGAGGATTTTGGCAAAACATATAATGAACTTTTAAAGAGTGTTGCATTAAAGCCAAGTAATGAAATTCCTTGTTTGTGTATGTCTCCAAGAGAAGCTGAGTGTGTTAAATTATTTGCTAATACATATCTTGCAATGCGCGTTGCTTTTTTTAATGAATTAGATACATATGCCAATATGTCAGGTTTATCTACCAAAAACATAATTGAAGGTGTTTGTTTAGATTCTCGTATTGGAAATTATTACAATAATCCATCTTTCGGTTACGGTGGTTATTGCTTACCAAAAGATACCAAACAATTACTTGCTAATTTTGATAGTATTCCTAATGCAATTATTAAAGCTATAGTTGAAGCAAATGATGTTCGTAAAGATTATATAGCTCAAGATATTTTGTCTTTCAAACCAAAAGTTGTTGGCGTTTACAGATTAGTAATGAAAGCAGGGTCTGATAATTTCCGTTCTTCTGCAATTCAAGGTGTTATTGCAAGAATAAAAAATGCAGGTGTTAATATTGTTGTTTATGAACCAATGCTTCAAGAACATGAATTCATGGGATTTACAGTTGTAAAAGATTTACAACAATTTAAGCAAGAAGCAGATATTATAGTTTGCAACAGAAGTGATGAAGAATTAAAAGATGTTGCACCAAAGCTTTATACAAGAGATATATTTAATAATAATTAATATTTTTAGTTGTATAGCGAATTTTATAATAATAACTAAGAACTCGTACGAGTTTTAAGATTATTTAAGTTACTTTAGATACTTAGCTTTAATTTTTAGAGTTTTTCGATCTAAAGAAAATTTAAGTAAATTGTGAAACAAACAAATTTAGATTAAATTTTTAATTTAATAGAAATTGGAGAATTTTATAAATGACTATTCGTATAGGTATTGTAGGTTACGGCAATTTAGGTCGTGGCGTAGAAAATGCCGTTAAGCAAAATCCTGATACTGAGTTATCAGTGGTGTTTACAAGACGTGATCCTGCAACTTTAAAGATTGCTTCTAATGCTACAGTTGCATCTATCAATGATGCAGAAGCTTGGAAAGATAAAGTAGATGTATTAATTATGTGTGGTGGTAGTGCAACAGATCTACCTGTACAAACTCCAAAGTTTGCAGAAATGTTCAACGTAATTGATAGTTTTGATACTCACGCAAAGATTCCTGAACATTATGAAAATGTTGATAAGGCAGCTAAGAAAGGTTGTAAGATTGGTATTATTTCAGTAGGTTGGGATCCAGGTTTATTCTCATTGAATAGATTGTATGCTAATGCAATTCTTCCAGAAGGTAAAGATTATACATTTTGGGGTAAAGGTGTGAGTCAAGGTCACTCTGATGCTATTAGAAGAATTCCAGGCGTTAAGAATGCTAAGCAATATACAATTCCTGTTGAAGCTGCTTTAGAAGGCGCAAGAAGTGGTTTAAATCCTGAACTTTCAACTCGTCAAAAGCATACTCGTGAATGCTTTGTTGTACTTGAAGAAGGTGCTGATGCTGCTAAAGTAGAAGAACAGATTAAGACTATGCCAAACTACTTTGCTGATTATGATACAACTGTTCACTTTATTTCTGAAGAAGAATTAAAACGTGATCACTCTGGTATCGCTCATGGTGGTTTCGTAATTCGTTCTGGTAAGACTGGCGCTAATAAAGAAAATACTCATGTTATTGAATATTCTTTAAAATTAGATTCAAATCCAGAATTTACTTCAAGCGTATTAGTGGCATACGCTCGCGCAGCTGTAAGACTTGCTCAAGAAGGTCAAACAGGTTGTCGTACAGTATTTGATATTGCTCCACGTTATTTATGCGTACAAAGCAATGAAGAATTACGTGCTCACTTCCTCTAATTTATTAAGTTAGTCTTAATAAAATTTCTTTGTTTCCACCTCCTATTTTATATGAGGTGGAAAAATTTCAAAAAATCACTAAAAATAAAAATCAACAAAAATCATAAATATTTTGATAATTGTTATAAATTACAACTTTAAATATAAAAAAATCATGAAAATCTTGTAATTTGTTTGTATTATTATTTTTGAATTTTTATATTTATTGAAATCAACTTTTTTGATTTTTGTTGTGTGAATAATGTTATTACAACTGAATATAATAAAAATTTATTAATGACAAGATTGTTCATGTTATTAGTTTTATAAAATAATAATAATAAAATAACAAAGTTATAAAACGGTAGATTTAAACTGAATTATATAATTTTAATAAAAATATCTATTGCTAATTTTGTTTAAAAAAATAATAAAAAGGTGACATAATGCGTAAATCAGCATTTCCAAGACCTGTAGATGATATAGTTCCGTATGAAACCCCAAGTCTATTAGTTGACACAGTTGAAAATGTAACAGAAAATTCTGTGGTTTGTAGTGTGATTGTGGGTAATAGGGACTGTGTTTGTTATTCTGAAGATAAAGAATTACCTGTTATGGCATTGCTTGAATTAATGGCTCAAACATTCAGTGTTTGGAATGTTTTTATGGTGCTAAAGGAAATCGTAAAAAACGTTTTGGATTGCTTGTTGATGTTGAACGTTTTATTGTTACTCGTAACAGTGACTTACCAAAAGGAATGGAATTAAGAGTATCTGCAACTCTTGAGCAAATTGAAGGTGGTTATGTTAAGTTTAACTGCGATGTTAAAGATGTTTTAGAAAATGAAATTATAGGTTCTGCAAAGCTTACTGGGATTGTTCCATCTGATAAACAGATGCAAGAACTTACCAAAAGAAGAGAGTTAGCAAATCTTTACTAATATTTTTTAATAAATACGTAATATTTTTTTTAATCTGAAGCATCTCAATCATAAGGGATGCTTTTTTGTTTGTAATTCTAAATAGCTATAAACTTTTTATAATTTTTTATTAACAAAGTCAGATGGGGTTTTATTGTTTTTATTAGCTTAAAACAAAATTATTATATTTATTGTGATAACAATAAAGGAAAAAATAAAAAACATGATAAAAGATATTGCAATGAATAAATTTAAATTATTTAATGATGATTAGTAAATAATAATAATGTTGGTATAGTTTTATCTATTAAAAAAAGTACTTATACAAGTTTTTTATTTTATTTTAGTGATTCAGTGGCGCTGATTTTATCTTATTGAAATTTCTCTTAGATTTTTTACTTGGATTTTATTGGTTGTATTTAATGAGTGTTCATTTCTAAATTTGAAAATTCATAATAATAAGGTTTTAGTATGGCACAGGTTACAAGAGAAACAAAACTAGCTAGATTCTCAAAGATTTCTGCAAGATTACAGAATGCTTTGTTTGGAATTGAAATTGCTACGGTTCAAGAATTATTAGATTATCCATACATAAAAATTGCTACAATTCCTAATATTGGAAAAAAAACTTTTGAAGAATTACGTGAATTTGTTAGAGAATTACAATGGTTTTTATTCCAAAATGATTATTATGAAGATACTAACTATAAAAATAGTGTCAATGATAATAAAGTTTTAGAAAAATTACCTAACAATAAAAATAATATCTCTACAGATGAATCGTCAACATTACATTTAAGTTCTCTGATTAATAAAAAAAATCGTCCATCTTTAAAAGACTTAAAAACATTATCAAATTCAAAAAAAATTTCAAATATAAAAAATTTAGATAATGATTTTTATCAAGTTATCTCTCAAAATTTCAAGTTTTGGTTAATCCCTGAAAGTTCCAATTTATCAACTAGAGCTATTAAATTATTAGATGAATTAAGGATTGTTACAATTGCTGATCTTTTGAAGTTGGAAAGTTGGAATTTAAGATCTGAGCATAATAATATTGGTGAGCGCACTGTTGATGAAATAATGAATTTTGCAAAATTCATTTTCGATAATCAGGAAGACGTTTTTAAAAATTTAACTAAAGAATTAGATGAGGAACTCTTTTTATTTTTATCAACCGATTATTCAATGCTTGCAAGTTCTAATTCTTCTTATAATATAACTTTATTTGAATATGAAGGCTTTTATTATAAAGATTTAAAATTGGCTCGTTTAAATCTTTCGACACGAGCGATTAATACCTTAACAGAACGAGGGCTTACCCATATATCTGAGCTTTTAAATGAAAATAAAGAAAGTTTGGAAAAATGGGATAAATTAGGTTCTAAAACTATAAAAGAAATTCTGGATTTACTTTCTAATACCGTTAGATATCATCAAATAGCTCAATCAGTACTTGATAATATTGGGATTGAGTTAATGGCCTTAGAAAAGAATTATTCAGAAGAATTATTTGCAATTACCAAATTCTTAATAAAGAGATTAGGGTATTTGTTAAGAGATGTTCCTGAGAATCATCGTAATTTAACTTTGGTTCTAGCTAATTATATTTTATTTGTTGATGCTACTTCTAATTTAGATTTAGCTACCTTTAGAAGGGACAGTACTCCTTTTGATATAAAAAGTAATTTATTTACTAAAAAATTATTACAAAAGCCTAGTTTTATAGATTATTTGATTCGTTCTTTAAGAATTGAACCTTTAATA
>GL995197.1:65334-67519 GCA_000222855.1 Succinivibrionaceae bacterium WG-1
AAAAGAAATATTTGAAATGGCACCAAGATATTTTGGAGAAACAAATTCTTGGCGTAAAGCTGTAAGTCAATTTGTTTCTTTAGAAGAGAAGTATTTAAAGAAAGAAATATTAGCAAATGGAGAAGTTGGGTATAAACTAAATAGACCGTCAATTTATACTTTAGTTGCTAATATTAGTGACGAAAAACATCGTGAGATGTTAACAAGACGCTTGAATGGTGATACTTTTGATGAGATTGGAAAGACTTACGGTATTTCACGCGAACGTGTGCGCCAAATCGTAGAACTTGAATTTAGTCATATGCATAACTGTGAACAAGACAGATATGTAAAACTATTTAAACTGTATGATATTTCATGTCAGGATTTTTGCGATATTTTTGAAGAAAGTTCTGTTGTTTATAATTATCTTGATTTTAGGTTTGGAAAAGGCACTGGAAATTTAAATGATTTTATTTCTGATGAAAATATTCCTATAGAAGCTAGAATTAGAGCTGAAAATATAGTTTTTAAAAATTATATAAAAATGCCAGATGGAAGCAGAATAGAATGCTCTAGACCAAATTTAGTGCTTTGGACTATAAAAGAGTATGCCAAAGATGAGTGTTCTTATGATTATTTTTTAGAAAAATATGCTCAATTGTTAGAAGAGTTAGGACTTAGTAAGAATAGTGCTTTAACTATAAAAACACAACAACGTTATGAAAATAATATTGGTGGTTTTAATTGTGTATTATGGAAAACAGGTAGATTACTTCGTTATTACGACTTTGATGGTCAAGATTTTACTGAGTTATTAACTACATTGAACTTAGAACAGTACCATGATGTTGAGTATTCTACAGAACGTTTCTTTTTAGATAATGAAAATTTAATGAAACGTTATGATATCCGTGATAAAAATGAATTACACAATTTGCTTCGAAAAATTTATGAATCTAAGGAGCAAGATTATATTCGTTTTAGAAGAATGCCTACAGTTGAATTTGGAAATGTTGATAGAGAACAACAAGTTTATAAACTTTTAGAACAATTAGCTCCAATATCTTCAGATGATTTTGCTAACTTTTATAATGCGGAATACGGTTTTGATATTCAAGCTATAAAAGCCAATTATTTATTTGGTATTTCTAAATATTTACATGATGGTTTGTATCAACTTGATCAGGAATTATTACCTAGCCGTGAATTATCTATTTTAAAGAAATCATTAAAGAAAGACTATTATGCTATAGATGATATTAAAGATATTTATATATCCTTATTTCCTAATGGTAAACGTGAAAATATTAATACTTTAGTCTTAAAAGAGTTAGGATTTAGAGTTTATATAAATTATGTTATCCGTAATAGCTATCAAAGTATTACAGACTATTTTAAGAAATTGGTTGATTGTAAGGAATTAGATATTTCAAAAGTACCTGAACGTATTTTATTAGGTAATATAAATGAATTAAGAATGATGAAATCTTCTTATCACTTAATAGAATATGAATCAAAGAAATTTGTAGGTGTAAAATATTTAGATCCAAGAGGATTAACAGAAGAGTATTTAAATAATTGGTGCAAACGTATTGCTAAATCTTTAGAAGATGGAGAAATTTTTACCATTCGTTCCTTGGAAAAAATAATAAATTATTTAAATTTGATAATGTAGAATTTGATTACTATTTTTATGAGTCAATTTTAAAAGAATCAAAATTATTTAGACATATTTCTATTGGTAATTCTAATTTCTTTAGAGTAGGTGGTACAGATAAGTTTGCTCTGGCTGATATCATTGTTTATGTAATTCAGAAACATGAAGGAATGACTATCAGAGAATTGAGTGAATATGTGGAAGAAAAATATTTAATCTATATTGATAAATATCGTATGGCTGTTTTAGCAAGAAGTGCTAATTTATATATAAATAAAATTACAAAGCAAATCTACACAAGTGTAGCTAGAGAATTGAATTAGGATATAATTTATAAAAAGTTGCTTGATTATAAAAGAGAAACCTCCATATTACTTATAAAGTAGTAGGAGGTTTTAGAATAAGGTTGAATTAGAATTATACTTATAATTAAAAGTTTGAGTTGAAAAATTTAAATTACACATACTTGTCATTCAACTCTCTATTTAACGTAGCTAAAATAATACTTACGAGAAACAGGAGCAATTGAATTAACTTCTTCTTCAG
>GL995197.1:68469-70162 GCA_000222855.1 Succinivibrionaceae bacterium WG-1
AATTAACTAATAATTATAAAATTTGAGATGCTACAAAAAAATCATGCTATTTTTACTAATTAATGTAAGTAAATATAAGTGAATAAGTAAAATTGACACTTGAAAATATAAGATAACAACCAAATGCGTTGTAATATCTATGTATTAATAAAAAGTAATGATTTTGTAAGGATTACTAAATGAGTAATATTGTTAATAAAGGTTCTTCTTTTTTAAAAGAATTTCGTGATTTTGCTGTTAAAGGCAATGTAACTGATATGGCTATTGGTGTAGTAATTGGTACTGCATTTGGTAAGATTGTATCTTCTCTAGTTGCTGATGTTATTATGCCTTTAATTGGTCTTTGTGTTGGTAATGTAGATTTTAAGGATCTATCTTTAACATTAAAAGAAGCTGTTAATGATGAACCAGGTATTGTTTTAAACTATGGTGTGTTTATTCAAAACGTGGTTGACTTTGTGATTATTGCGTTTGCAATATTTTTATGTATCAAAGTTGTTGTTAATTTAAAGAATAAGGTTGTAAAAGAAGATAAGGCTGAAGAACCTGCTGCTCCTGCTCCAGATCCTGAAGATATCGTGTTATTACGTGAAATCAGAGATGCATTAAAAGAAAAGAATAGTAAATAACTTTTACTATAAAATATAAATTTATCTTTTATTTTATTGGACTCCTAAATTTTTAATATCTGTAATGACTTATTAAATAATTGTAAATTACTTGATAGGTTTAATAAAGATTTTATAATTTAGGAGTTTTTATTTATTTAGTTTGCACTTTTATTAGTTCTTTTGCGTTGGCAATTGCAGAATCAGAGATATTTTCACCACCCAATAAACGTGCAATTTCTAAAATTCGTCCTTCATCATTTAATTTATGAATATAGCTTGTGGTTGAATTTTCTTCATCCTTTTTGATTACTTCATAATGATGATGAGCAGAAGCTGCAACTTGTGGTAAATGGGTTACAGTTATTACTTGAGAATTTAACCCAAGACGTCTTAATAAAGTTCCTGTTACTGCAGCTGTTTGTCCACTAATACCTGTATCTATTTCATCAAATATAAGAGTAGGAGTTGATATTTTATTAGCTGTTAGCACTAGAATAGCTAAAGCTATACGACTAATTTCACCCCCTGAAGCTGTATGTGAAATTAAATCTGGTGCAAGTCCTAAATTTGCACTAAACATAAAGTTTATAGTGTCAATACCATTGTCTTGTGGAGATGATTCTGAAAATTCTACGTTAAAAATAGCTTTAGGCATTGATAGTTGATGTAACATATCCATCACTTCTGATGCAAATTTTGGAGCGATGTTTATTCTTTTTTGGCGTAATTCTAGTGCTTTATCCATGTATTTGGATTTAGCTTCCTTTACTGCTTCTTTACAAGCTTCAATTTCATCTTTTAAAGATGAAAAAGATTGGGCTTTTGTTTGTAATTCTTCAAGAGTTTTATATAGTTCTTTAGGATGAACATTATATTTACGTGCAAGAGATGTATATTGTTCAAGACGTTCATTTATAAATATAGTTCTTTCAGGATCCAATTCCAAGGTAGAAGAATATTTTTCTAAATCATTAGCAATTTCTTCTGTTGAAATTCTTATTTCTTCAAAAGAATTTGAAATAGGAGTGATATTGGTGTCTATTTTAGATAGTGATATTAACTTGTTTTGGAGATTATACAAG
>GL995197.1:71200-76681 GCA_000222855.1 Succinivibrionaceae bacterium WG-1
ACAACTTGATTGGAATCTGCAATTAAAGTTTGTAAATGATTTAACTTGTCAGCTTCTTGGGAAATATTACTATATTCATCTTGTTTAGGTGCAAATTTTTCTAATTCCGCAATTTGGTAATGGACTAACTTCATTTCTGCTAAATTTTTATTTTGCTCATCTACAAGTTCATTAAAATTCTTTTTTAAGGAATAGTATGTATGGTATAGGGATGATGTTTCACTGATTAATGGACCTAGTGAACCATAAGCGTCAAGATAGGCAATTTGGTACTCTGATTTTAATAATAATTGTCCATCATGCTGTCCATGTATATTTAATAACATTGAACCTAATTCTTTTAAAGTGGCATTGCTGACGTTACGTTCATTGACGTAACCTCTACTTCTACCATCCTTAGAAATGCTACGCCTAATAATACATAAATCAATATCATCATCTGTAGTTATGAGATCTTTTTCTTTTAAAAATGCTAAAGCTCTAGGTGCATCGTTTAAATTAAAGACAGCGCAAATTGTAGCATTGTCTGCGTTTGCTCGAACACTTTTGGCGTCTGCTCTGCCACCAAGAGCGAGTTCAAGAGCATCAATAGCAATTGATTTTCCTGCTCCTGTTTCACCTGTGATTGCACTCATTCCTTTTGATAGTTCAAGGGAGGTCTTTTTTACAACAGCATAATTTTCTACAGAAAGTGATTCAAGCATGGATTTTATGTCCAATATATAGTAAGTATATATTTACGTTAACTAGAATTAAAAAAATTATATTCTTTATTCTTTTATTAAATTAGAACCAAAATTAAGTTTAGAACGTAAAGTCATAAAATAATCATATGATTTTGGATGACAAATTTTTAAAATAATAGGACTCTTCTTTATAACAATTTCATTATTTTCATTTGCTGTTAAATGGATTTGTCCATCGCATGTTACATTTATTTCTTCTTTGTCTATTTTCTTTTTAAAATTTATTTTTATTTGGCAATCAGCTCTAAATATCAAAGGTCTACAATTTAATGATTGTGGGAACATTGGTAATAAACATATCACGTTAAGACTAGGTTCTATTATAGGTCCTCCTGCAGATAAATTATAAGCAGTAGAACCTGTTGGAGTTGAAATAATAAAGCCATCTGCTTTTTGTGAATACATAACACTGTCATTTACAGTGATGGAAAAGTCCATCATGTGAGCTGTTTGTTTACCATGAATAACAACTTCGTTTAAGGCTAGACCTTTATTAGTTAAATCATTATTTTCATAGATTTCTGTTTCTAATAAAAAGCGTTCTTCTATGGAATAATCTCCATTTAAAATAGGAATGATCTGTTCTTTTAAGTTGCTTGGATTTATATCAGTTAAAAATCCGAGATGTCCTCTATTTATTCCAAGTGTAGGAACTCCTGTCTCAGCAAGATCTCTTGATGCTCCGAGCATTGAACCGTCACCACCAACAACTATTATTAAATCAATAGTATTTTTTATTTTTTCTGTTGGAATTATTGGTAATACCGTTCTTAATGAATGTTCTGCATTTAATGTTACATATACTTTTACATTATTTTCTTTTAATAAAGCAATCAGTTCAATAATGGTAGTATTTACATTTTCATTGGCATTACGGCTAACAATGGCAACTGTTCTAATTTTTTTGACATGAATTTTCCTATATTTCCCATCTAAAGAACATTGTACTATAAATGTTGTAATATTTTAATAATTTGAAAATTAAACTTAATAAGTTGACTATTTTAAATGTAAATTTAACAACAAATATTATCAAAAATTTTATAGAAATTTTTTATAAAAAATAATATTAATTTTGTAACAAAAGTCACAATTATGATTTGTTCAGAGGTCTAAGTGAGAAAATTTCTAATATTTTTTGTGAGTTTTTATGATTATTTTGTTTTTTGTGAAATGCATGTGTGAATTTTGTTAATAAATATTAGTTTTTAAATAAAAAAATACATTATTTTGATAATTTATATGTTTTTATAAAAGAAAACTTTTAATTTGTAAATAAAATGTTATAAAATACGCTAAAGAATTTTTATAGCAAAAAATATATTTAGTTTTACTTTTAAATTTTAGAATACAATTTTTTGGAATGTCTCTAATTTATTTGAGATATAGTTGTACATGCAGTGGACCCAATTTATTTTGGGTTTTGTTTTAAATGTAAAGATAAAATATTTCTCAGAAAATAATACATTAACATTATTGAAGTACAATTTTACATATATATAAAGTACTTTTTGAAAGAGTTGGATTTTTTTGAATATGAAATTACGTACTGTATTGGGAGCAATTACATTATCTTCTTTTTTAACATTAGTAGGATGTATGGATGTTACTTATGAAGATGGTGAAAAGGCAGCTTACCAAGAAGAAGATTATGCCAAAGCAAAGGAAATTTGGGTAAGTCTTGCAAATAACAGTGGCAATGATAGGGCTATGTATTCTCTATATGAGTTATATAGAAGACGTCCCGATATAGTTTCATATGAAGAAGCTTATGCTTGGTTACAGAGAGCAGCTGACGCTGGTAGACCTGATGCAGAATACGAATATGGTCTATTTTTAATTGAACATGGTCGTTTTGAATTAGCTTATAACTATATTGATAAAGCAGCAGTTTGGAAAGAAGAACGTGCTATCAATTATCTTGAACACTACGACAAGATTCGCGAAATTAGATTAAAGTCAGAAGAAGGCGACCCTGAAGCAATGTATAAATATGCAGCTTGGTTGTTAACTCAAAATGAAGAAAAACTAAAAGAAGAAGGTACTGATTGGGTTCGTAAATCAGCAATGGCTGGTAATGCTAATGGTCAAGCTTTATATGGTACTCTATTCTTTGAAAAGAAAGATTACAATGTTGCAAGAACTTGGTTTGATAAAGCTGTATTACAAGGCAATGATGTTGCGGATTATTATTTAGGTATCATGAAAATTCAAGGCTTAAGTGGAACTCGTCGAGTTGCTCAAGGTCTTGATCACTTAAAGAAAGCCGCCGACAAAGGAAATACTTTGGCTTGCTTTGAACTAGGTCGTATGTACTTGAATGGTGATAAGAACGCTAATATTCAAGAAAATTTACCTGAAGCAGTGGAATATATTGGTAAAGCTGCAAGTGAAAACATGATTGAAGCTCAATATTTACTTGCTACTTTATATGAAAATGGCATTGGTGTGAAAGTAGATTATCGTCGTGCTATGGAATTATATAGATTAGCAGCAAGTCACGATCATATTGGTGCGGAATCTAAACTTGGTCAATTATATCTAACAAAAGGCGATTCAACTCAAATTGAAGAAGGTATTCAATGGTTAAATAAAGCTATAGTTGAAGGTGATGATGCTGAAGCAAAAACTTTCTTAGCTTATGCTTATAGCCAGGGTATTGGTGTTAAAAAGAATTACGATAAAGCTTATTATTGGTATAGAGAAGCTGCTGACGTAGACGTGGCAATTGCTCAGTTTAATTTAGGGGTTATGATTGCTAACGGTAGAGCAGATGGCGGTCCTGATATCATTAAGGCAACTTATTGGATTGAACAAGCTGCTTATAATGATTTTAAAGATGCAATTCTTGCTTATGCTATGCTATTTGAAAAGGGCTTTGGCGTAGAAAAGGATGAAAAGAGAGCTCGTTTCTGGTTAGACAGAATTAAAGGATATGATACTCCGGCAAAGAGACAGTCAATTTCAAATTTATTAAATTTTGATTATTTTTCAAAGATTTATAGAAAAAAATAATTAGAGATTTGATTATATAAGTTAAAGTAAGCCTTATACATGAAGTTTAAAAATATGTATAAGGCTTTTCTTTTGTGAGAGCTTAAAAATGCATAAATTGAGCACATATTGTGTTTAATTCTTTATGTATAATGCTGATTCATAAAAACAAAAGAATATATAAGATAAGGATATTTATTCAAACATGATGTTATCAAATAAAATAAAGTTAGTTGCGATAAGTGCGTTAATTGCAAGTTGTTTCAATCTAACAGGTTGTAGTATTAGTGGTCAGAAAAATTCAGATAGAGCATATACTTATCTTGAAATGAGAAATATGACAAGTATATATGAAAGAGAACTAGTAAGTAATGAAAAACCAATCACTACTTCAACCAAGGAAATGCGTCATTCTCAATGTGTTATGCAAAATTTAACGAGAGCTGTAAATGGGGCGTTTGCAGGTTTAAGAACAGAATGGAATGTGGCGTTATTAAGAGAATGTACTGTTAATGCAGCATTATTAAATACAGGGGTTATGATTAGTAGCGCGTGTACTGATGGATTGGTTAATTCTCAAGATGAATTAGCATATATCTTTGCGGTTGCTTTTGCGCATTCTTTATTAGAACACGATAATGAACGTGCAACTATTGCATTAAAAGAAAAAAATATAAAAGCAAGTGATAATGTTGCTTTTAGTAAATATTTAAGAAGCCTTAACGGATATGAAGAGTTTTCAAAAATTTTAGGAATAAATATTAAAGATAAGACTCCAATTCCTTATACTCAAAAACAAGTACAAGCCGCAGATACTCTAGCTTTACAAATGATGAGTGCTGCAGGATTTAATCCGTCAGCTGCTTTTATAGTTTGGCAAAATTTTAATACTAAACAAGATCCGAGAACTGCTCAATATGTAAAATTAAATCCTCATACAGACGCAGATCTTGAACATATTGCTAATACAATAGAAAGTGTAAAAAGTATATATGCTACAGCAAGAGCTAAATATGGACGAGTTCCTTTATGTCGATAGTTATTAGAAATGTAGTAGCAAGAGATGCTTTAAAAATAGCATCAATGCAACTTCGTTCTGAATTGTATGTAGAGTATGCGGATATTGATGATGAAACAAAATATTCGATAGTTCTTCCTCTGCATGTTCTTGAAAGACTATGGGTAAATAGATTATCTTCATTTAATGAATTCTGTGATGAAAATTATTATGCTTTTGTTGCTTTTGATGAAGATAATGATTATTTATGTGGAGTAATTGGTTTATCTATCTATGAAAATATAGGGTACATTAGAACTTTATATGTAGATCCTGATTATTTGCATCAAGGTATTGGTACTGCTCTTTTGAATAAAGGTCTAAATTGGTTAGTGAGTGAGAAAGGATGTGATATTATTAGATTAGAAGTTTTACAGATAAATGATAAGGCTATATCTTTATATAGAAAGTTTGGTTTTATAAATAAAATGTATGATTTCCCTGAAGCTCTAGGTGGTACCGCACAAAACTTATTTCCCAATGGTGAATACATTGTAAAAAAAATGCAAGTAAAAGCTAACAATATCAAATGGTTTATGAAAGACATTGTTGAATAAGATATAAAAATATTGATGATCGTAAGATTTTTATAAATTCTTGTCTTTTTTTAGGTATAATAACCAATGAGTTTAATATAATTGTTAGCTAGAATACTAACTTATTAAAGTTTAGATTTTTTATTTT
>GL995197.1:77157-81140 GCA_000222855.1 Succinivibrionaceae bacterium WG-1
AAAACATTTTTGGAAACTATGTTTTTATTTTTTGGGGGTAAAATGGGGGTAAGTTTTGTTTTACCCCCAATCAAAAGTAAGAGATAATACAATGATAAAACAATCAGATTTAAAAATAAAGCTTGAAGTTGGCGAAAAGAAAAGAATTACAGATAATTACGGATTATGTTTAATAGTTCAAGGTACAAAGAATGGAACCACGTATAAATTCTTTTCAAGAGTATCCTATAAAGGAAAAAGAGTAGAAAAAGCTTTAAATACTTCTTCTTTATCAGAAGCAAGAGAAATAGCTTTAAAACGTTATAACAATATTAAAAGTGGGGTAGATCCTGATGTTGATAGCTCTATTCCTATATTTAAAGTAGTAGCTACAGAATACTTTGAGAATTTAAAGAAAAATACAATAACTACTCATACATACAAGAGTTATATGGGAGTTCTTAATAATAATGTATATCCTATTATTGGTGATTATCCAATAACAAATATAACTCCATCTATCGTGCTAGAAAAAGTAATTAATCCTATATTAGATAAATTTAACTCTTTAGATTTAAGCTATAAGTTAATAGTTCAAGTACTTGATTACGCTATTGTTAAATATCCTAATTTAAGCATTTCTAATATATACGCAATAAAGAAATTATTACCTAAAAAGCCTATAACTAAGCATTATGCAAGTTTAACAGATGGAAATATAGCTGATAATTTGCGTTTTATATTTGAAACATGTCAAGTTGTCCAATCAAACAAAACAAGATTATTAATAGAATTATCTTTTTATTTGCTGCTTAGACCTAATGAAATGGTAAATATTAAGATTGAAAATATTGATTTTGAAAAAAGCTTGTTATTTGTTCCTGAAACTAAAACTATAAAAGATGGTGAAGGTTTTTATATTCCTTTATCAAGTCAAGCAATGGTTATTATTTCTAAAGTTATTAGAACAAAACTCAATATAGCTAATCCTTATTTATTTGAAACAAGAGTAAAAAATTCACTAGAGCATTACAATTCACAAGTGTTAACTAAATTTTTTGTTCATAATGGATTAAAAGGAGTAATGACAGCACACGGTATACGAGCGATGGGACGTACTTGGATGGAACAACAAAATATTAAGTTTGAAGTTGCAGAAACGTGTTTAAGTCATAGAGTAGGTAATAGCACAGTTAACGCATATAGACGTACTGATTATTTAGAAGAGCGTAGGGAAGTTATGCAACAATGGAGCGATTATGTCTATGATGCTATTCAAAATTATTCAATAATTTAAAAATAAAAAGCCTAGATATAACCATCTAGGCAAAGTAGATCATTTCCACTACTCTAAACATTTTTTCATAACATAAGATGCAACAGACATGTCAGCTTGTTTAGCTTTTTCTTTAATTAAAGCTATTTCTTCTTCAGTACATCTAATGTTAAGATTTTTAGTTTTATTGTTTTCTTTTGTTGAGCCGAGCTTGCGACCGGCTCCTTCTCTTGCTCCACCTCTTGGCATAATACAACTCCTAAAAAAATAATAAATATGAATTATAAGCAATTAAAATTGATAAAGTTATAATGATTAGAATGTTTAACCATTTACTTTTAAATTCAAAGTTAGCTAATATTAGCATTAGTATAAAAAATTTATAAATATATTGAGCATAGTCTTTACCTTTGTTTACGATAGTATGATATACTTTGTGTAAGTATCCTAACTGCTAATTAGGATACTTACTGACTTATTAGAATAATCTATTTATTAAATCTAATAAATCAATGGCAATCTCTAGAATGAAATAAATGATACTTAATATTGCGATTGCTTTTTTCATACTATCACCTCCTTATGTTTATTATTATATCATAATTTGAATTTTTGTAAAGAGAAAAAATCAAATATATAATAAAAAACATGAAAAAGTGATAAAAAAAGCCTAGTATTAACTAGGCTTTATCGTTTTAATTTATTCTAATTTTTTAATCATTTCTTTGGGGACTACTTGACCAAGTTGTAAAATACTTTCGTTAAATGCGTCAAACATGTATCCTTTCATTTTCTGCAATTCTTCATTAAGTTTATCTAATTTCAATAATGTATCGTATAAGTTGTTAACTCGCTGATATTGTCCTCGCAACATCTCATAAGCGTTAACAGTTTGGTACGGTGTTACTTTCTTGCCGGCGTCGTATCCAATCTGATATACTTCATTCCCGAATGATTGGAAGTTATCATATATATATTGCTTTAACTTTTCCTTAAAATCAGGATCATACTTACATTCATCTTTAATGTACCTAAGTATTCCGTCTGAATCAGGTGCATATTCTTCGCGTGCTTTTTCGTATGCCATTGCGTAACCTTGCTTAATCGCTTTATTTTTAATCTCAGCAATTGCATCAGGTGTATATTGTTGGGTAGTCATAGCTAGTTGTTGACGTAACTCATAGAATGACTTAACGAGTGCGATCTTGAAGTCTATAACTTTACGACTGTTACTCATGAATGTAATAAGAAGGGTAGCTTGCTGTTCGTTGAGGTAAGCGGATGTTGTTGATTGAAGACCGCCGTTGGTCACAATGTCCTTGCTAGAATATACAACATTGTTAAATTGATTAAGATCTTGTTCATGATTGCGAATTAATCTAATAACATTCTCATGATCACGTTGCAACGCTTTCGCGATTAATAGTGAAGTTGTTAGAAGTGCACCATCTGCACTTGTGAATGCTAGACCAGTGCTAGCTTTTAGATTAGTCATAATGAGTCCTTAACTTTTTTCGAAAATTTTAAACCAATTAAAAAATTGGCGTTGGAGGTTCGAACTCTAGTTAAGTAGAGCGTGCGCGTTACCGTTAGCACCCTCCAACATATCTACAGTTGGAGTTTTAAAGGGTCCGATTTCAAATCGGAACCTTAATAAATAAACAATATATCTTAACTAGAGTTTCGACGCTCTGAAGATAATAATACATCACTTTATTTTTGTTTGTCAAATTTATTTTTGGCCTATGTAGGCACTAATATAAGATGATATCACACCTACAAATATTGATATTGATGCTCCTCTTAAGTCGCTTAACAGTTCTTTATCTGTTATCCATTGTATACTTGGTGGTAATAACAAATTCCATAAATAAACAACGATACATACAGCAAATAGAAAAGCTATCAGCAACATGTAACCTATTTTAATATAGTGTATTATTCTATATTCTTGTTTTTTATGTTTTCTCTTTAATTCAGATAGTTCATTTGTATCTAGTGAATCTAAAGATACTTCAGTTTTTGAAGTTTTTACATTATTAGTAAAATCTAATGCCATTTTTAGTCACTCACTACAAAACGTTTAAAGTAGTTAAGGATGAGTGCATCATCTATTTTCTGTATAGAAATTGTCCACCATTTGATACTATTGACCATGGGCTATCTGATTGATGGGTCCATGCAACTAGTTCAGATGCGGTCATCTTTCCAAAAAAAGAAATTACTAAGTCAAAATCTTCTTTTAATGCTTTGCCTTTTTCTGAATTTAGAAAATCAATAAACTTGTTACTATAATCTAAATTCCCTTTATGATGTTGCCAAAAAGCATCAGGAAACACCGGTCCATAAGTCCAAGCTTGTGGGCACTCGCTACAAATTATAATATTTTTATCGGCTAAGATTGCACCATAACAACAATATAATAATTTTTGTCCTTTGGTGTAACCTATTTCGTATTTATTATCCATACATTTAAGAATAATGTACGCTAGAATATCTTTACTTTTAAAATCTAATTCTTTCATAGCTTTGTATTCCTAGATTCTTAATGTTAAGATACACTATTTAACAATAGCTTGATAATAATATAATTTTATATCATTGTTTTTAGTTATAAAAATGTTCTATAATATCAGGGTTCAATTGACTCTTATAAAATTAAAGTGAAAAAGTATATAAAACCTAGTGAATAGCATACTAGGTTTTTGTTTTTTATTCATTTAGAGAG
>GL995197.1:83687-85569 GCA_000222855.1 Succinivibrionaceae bacterium WG-1
TTCAAGAAATGTGTAGGAAGTATAAAATGCCTAATGATACGTATAGACACAGAATTAAGAACGGTTGGAGTTTAGAGAGAGCACTAACTACACCAGTTCATGAATGTAAGAGAAGGACTAAGAAATGACAGAGCAAATTTTAAAACACATTAAAGGCTATGATAGAGATTTAAAACTCATTAAGCGCGATGACAAGTTTATTGTTCAAGAAACAGTTGGAAAAGAAAAGAGTACTACTGAAGCAGTGTTTAAAGATTATGAACGTGCTAAATATATTTTTCTTAATAAAATGCACTTAAGTGTATATGAAGATTATGATGTCATAAAATTATCGTAAATCATAATAAAAGTATATACAAATAATTATAAAAGTGATATAATTCTTTATGTTAAATGAATAGGAGAATTTAACATGAAGATTGATGATAGCGAATGGACAAGAGACCAAAAAATAGCAGTATTTGCAATAATCGTAACAGTTATTCTTTGGCTCTTGGATAAAATCTTTTTTAATTAACTAACTAACACCGCCAATTTAGGAGATTGGCGGATTTAAAAAGATTTTTCGTTATCATCTTATCAAATTGTTTTATATGTTGTAAATATTTGAAAGGTAAAAAATGGAAGGTTTATTACTTGTATGTATCATTTTATTGTTAGCTGATTGTAAATTTAAAATCAAAAATAGAATTATTAAATATTCTTTTTGGTTAATACTAATTATTGCTAATGTTGTTATTGTTTATGATTTAGTTTACAAATTTATAGGTTAAATTATGGAACAAGAAAAGAAAAAAGTAGGTCGTCCTGTAGGATGGACTAAAGACAACAAAAAAGATGAATGTGTTATATTTCGTTGCACTTCTGAAGAAGTTGCAAAGCTAAAAGAAAATGCTAAAAAAGCTAATATGAGCGTTGCAAAATATATATTATCAAAATGTTTATAAAGATTATTGATTTAGATCAATAAGCTCATTACCTATTAGTGGTAATATATGAATGGGATAAAAACCGAGCTTATAGCTTGGTTTTTGTGTCTTTTGAGTATAGAAAATAAGGTGATTATATGTCTATATATGCCATATGGAATAATAAGGGTGGAGTTGGTAAAAGTTATCTATCTTTTCAAATAGCTTGTGAATATGCTGTACAACATCCTGAAAAAAAAGTTTTGGTTGTTGACTTATGCCCGCAAGCTAATTCATCTTCTATGCTGTTAGGTGGTATAGAGAATGGAGAAAAAGCTTTATATCAAATTCATAGTAATCCAAATAAAAAAACTATATCTGGCTATATCAATGAACGTATAATGAGCCCTTACAAAGGAATAAACAGCTCAACTCAATATGTTACACATGTTAAAGATTATAATTCTAATATACCTGATAACGTATATTTAATAGTAGGCGATGAAGAATTAGAAGAGCAATCAAGCGGTATTTTACATGCTTGTCAAAATCCAAACTATAAGGAAGCATGGCGATTAGTTCATTTATGGGTAAAAGATTTAATAAATGATATTCAAGATACTTGGGAGCAAGAAAACACTGTTTTTATAGATTGTAACCCTAGTTTTACAATATATACAGAGTTAGCTTTATGTACAGCTGATCGTTTACTGATCCCATTTTCTGCTGATGCTTCGTCTAAAAGAGCTGTAGGTTCTGTTTTATCGTTAGTTTATGGGGTAAAAAGAACTGTAGGAGCTAGAACTAATACGTTTGTTACAGAATTAGATAAGTATAAAATAGCTCCACCTGATATATATATGTATATTGGTAATAGATTAACAACATCTAATAGGAAATCAGCCAAAGCTTTTAATTTAGTTGTTGAAGAAATTGGCAATGAAATATTTAAAGTGTGGAGCGTAAAGGCTAAC
>GL995197.1:86243-90038 GCA_000222855.1 Succinivibrionaceae bacterium WG-1
GTCCCTTTTTTTGGAAAAGATTAAATGGATTTAATAAGCTTAGTTAAAAATGGGAAGGATTAAAGCTTAACGCGTATCAGTGTCAAGCTGGTGTATGGACTATCGGTTACGGTCATACTAAAAATGTAAAACGTACAAGTAAGCTACTTAATGAACATGAAGCAGAAAGTTTGTTAAATCAAGATTTAGATTATTATCGTTCATTAGTTAAGATGGATGTTGAACAATATGCTAAAAAGCTTTACACCTAGCGCGTGTCAATTGACGCAATAACAAGCTTTGTTTTTAACTTAGGTTGGAACCAATATTTAAAATCAACTTTACGAGGTTTATTTTTAAAAGGTGAGGTTGAATTAGCTAGTCAACAGTTTTTACGTTGGGTGTGGATTACAGACCCACATACAGGACAAAAGTTTAAATCTAAAGGTTTAATTAATCGTAGAACTGATGAGATGAATATGTTTAATGGTGTTAATTGGTCACCTTGCGTAATAGCATATTCCGTTAAAGAGAATGCAAGCATTATTAAAGGTCTATAGATGCGACGTGTAGATTATTATTCAATATATAACGGTGATTATGTCGTAAGTATCTACCAGATGAATTATAAAGGTGCTAACTTCTATCAGGTGCTAGGTAGAGATAATAGACATAACTCCGAAACAATGAGTTACTTTTATAGCTTGAAAGAAGCAAGACTAGCATTTGACAACGTAAAGCAACAAATGATTTTATGTGTTAAGAATAATCAAAATGCATTATTTGTTACGCAAGAAGAATTAAAAGAATTAGAGACTGAATGAACTACACTGTAATACTATCTTGTTCAATTTTGCTAATAACTTCAATAGTTAGCTTTATTTGTGGCTACCATAAAGCTACAGATATTTATCAAAATAAATATTATAAACAGTTAGAAGTTAATCGTGAATTAGAACAAGAATGGCAAGATAAGCAATATCAGTTAATGACTGATTATGAACAACAGATTAAGGAGCTTAAAGATGCGCAAACTGAAGAAGTTCAAACTGTTGTTATTGCTGACGTGTCTAATACTACTGAATGCGTGCACGATAAAGCAACAACCACTACAGTGCCCACAAAGACCAAAGATAGCACCAAACTTAAATGTTACACAGAAAGCGAATTACTTAATAAGATTAAAGCAAGTTTGGCTATTGCAGCAGAATGCGACCAATTAGCGATTAAGTACAATACTCTATTAAAGGCATGTAGCAATGAAGATTAACGAACATTACAACTTATACGATTATCAAGCGTGGGACTTCATAGCTGATGCTGAAATTGATTTCTTTTTAGGTAACGTTGTTAAGTACTTAGCTAGATATCCATATAAGAATCAATCTATAGAAGATCTTGAGAAAGCTTTAGATTACTTTACACATCCAGCGTGTAGGGTTTTAAGTCCTGAGAAGTGGGTATATAAGCAACCATATATTAACAAGTTCATTGAACAGTTTGCTGATGGTCAAAGATTGCTACTTATTGAAGCATTATCACCATTAGCCAATAAAGAAACCTTTAAAGAATTAATATATAAAGAGTTGGCATTATATGGCGTTAACAAGTAAGTATGGGCTTAATAGTGCATATAGACAGTGTCGCAGATGTGGCACGCTAACACGTAATAGCAATGGTTACTGTGATAACTGCCAACAGTATGTTAAAGATAGATTGTCACACTGGAAAGATTATCAAGCTAAGAAAGGTAATAGACATCAACGTGGCTATGGTTCTTGGTGGGAAAAGTTACGCCAGATAGTAATCAAGCGTGATAATGGTTTGTGTCAGGAATGCTTAAGGCTTGGCATCTATACGAACGGTCGAGAAGTTGACCATATCATTCCTAAAGCTAAAGGTGGAACAGATAAGCTTGATAACTTGCAACTGTTATGCCATGAGTGTCATGCGTATAAGACAAATAATATTGATTCAAAATAGTATATTAATTCGTATTAATAATTTATATTAATATATGGGTGTACCCCGGGGGTATGTGAAATCTCTAAAGGCAAATTGAATTGTATCGCAATCCCCCCAGGTCAATTTAAAAATGGCTTGTAATTAGTTATACCCTTGTAAGCCTTACGTGGTAAGGGTTTGCGCTTTTTAAAACACATATGGCTATTTTTTACGATACTAAAAAAACTTTTAAATATAAAGCTTTAAGCCATTTTTACTCTTGTAATATATTAATATATCTTAAGGAATTATCATGGTAGCACCAAGTGTAAAAGCTAGACAAGCTAAGCGTAACGCAGTAGGTCAAGGTAGACCTACAACAAAAGAAAATTTAGCATTGCGTGGTGAGTTGTTATTAGAGATACCTAAACCACCACAAGAACTCAATTCAGAAAAAAGTGAATGGTTCTGGAATGAAGTATGTCAGATACTAGTACAACGTAAGATTTTAAAAACCGCTCATTTTTTCGACTTAGTTAATTACTGTAATAGTCAGTCGCAGATTTGCCAACTTGACGAACAATTAAAAGACATCAACAAGTTGCCAACTAAAAATTTAAAAGACCAAGCACAAAAGTTATCACTTCAGGAACGTGTTATAAAACTTAGAAAGGGACTGATAGATACTACATTAACAATAGGTAGTAGATTCGGTTTAGATGCACTAAGTGAAAAACGTTTCTCTGATAATGTAGCTCAAGCTAACAAGAGCGAAAAAAGTAACCCATTTTCAGCGATAGAGTTATAAAATTATGAAAGAAAATCATGTGCTATTGGCCAAGAAATACGCACGTGATGTGTTGGACGGCTCAATAGTTGTAAGTGACTTAGTTAAACAAGCATGTAAGAGATTTATTACAGACTTAGAAAAATCTCAAGATAGAGATTATCCTTTTTATTTTTCAGTTAAACACGCAGAGAGAGTTTGTACTTTTGCTGAGTTAATGACTCATACCAAGGGTGCGTGGGCTATTGGTTCAATAGAAAAAGACGTATTAAGTTAGAACCTTGGCAGTTGTTTTGTATTCTGTAATATTTCGGTTGGCTGAAAAGAAAAATGATTTAAGAAGATTTACTGAAGTATATATAGAAGTACCTAGAAAAAACGGTAAGTCAATCTTTGCGAGTGTAATCGGTTTATATTGTCTTTGTGCTGATAATGAACCAGGTGCTGAAGTATATTGCGCAGCTACTTCATTGAAGCAAGCTAAGGAAGTTTTTGACCCCGCATACAATATGGTTAAAGCTGATAAAGACTTTACACAATACTTTAACATTACACCTTATAAGAGCGTTATCAAGGTTAATAACTCATCAATCTTTGAAAAGATTGTAGCTAAGCCTAAAGATGGGGCGTCTCCTAGTTGCGCAATACTAGACGAATTACATGAACATCCTAACAGCGAACTTTATCAATCGCAAAAGAAAGGTATGGGGGCTAGACGTCAGCCATTGTTGGTGAGTATTACAACTGCAGGTAAGAATTATTATTCATTCTGTAAAACTAAACATGATGAATGCGTTAACGTTCTTAATGATGTAATTCCTAACGATAGTATATTTTGTATTATCTACGGTATTGATAAGACTGATGATCCTTTTACTATGGATGCACTTCGTAAAGCTAACCCTAATTTTGGGGTGAGTATTTACGAGGATAATATAAAGCAAGAAATGGAGAAAGCTAAGAATTACCCTAGCGAACAAAATGACTACTTAACTAAGTATCTGAACGTGTGGGTAATGGCTAATACGACATTTTTTAACATGTCGCAATGGCGTGACTTAGCAGATCCTAGTATTAAGCTTAAT
>GL995197.1:90388-96961 GCA_000222855.1 Succinivibrionaceae bacterium WG-1
ATGCCAACGGTAACGTATTTCCTAGAAAAGACGCAAAAGAAAATAAGATCGATGGTCCAGTATCAATAATGAATGCGATTACAGAAGCAATGAAAGCTGAGAATGTAATTCAAGAAACTAAGAGATTTAGAGTAAGGAGCTTATAAGTGGCTTGGTTTAGCAAGAAAAAACAAAGTAGACCTAGTGTTAAATTAAGCGATAATCAAACACTTAAAGAGTTATTGCTTAATCAAACAGATGTAGGTGTTAATAATGCTTTGCAGATTAGCACTGTATACGCATGTGTGCGTGTGCTATCTGAAAGTATCGGCATGTTACCAATTAAGTTATATAAAATGCGTGGTTCTAATCGTGAACTAGACACTAAGCATCCAATGTATAAGTGCTTAGCTATTCAACCAAATAGCTACATGACATCTATTGAGTTTTGGGAGTATGCTATCAAGTGTCTTTCAATGACTGGTAATTTTTATGCTTTAATTGGTAGAAATGGCCTAGGTCAAACTGTAGAGTTGTTACCTATAGCACCAACAGCGGTATATGTTAAACAGAATACTGATTATAGCGTTGTTTACACTGTAACAACTGTAGAAGGTAAAACATATAACTTGCCACAAAAAGACATATTCCACGTTAAGCTATTTACTAAAGATTGTATTCATGGTATTTCTCCAATAGCTGAAGCTAAATCAATGCTTGAGACAGACATGGCAACAAGTCAACACGCTAGTAATTTATTTAAGAATGGAGCAATTTCAACAGGTGCGATTGAAATTGATACCATGCTTAATGATGATGAATTTCAAGCTTTTAAGGATGAGTTACAAGTAGGTTATACAGGTGCTAATGCGTATAGGCCTATGATTTTGGAAGGTGGCGCAAAATGGAAAAACATTTCAATTAGTAACAGTGATAGCCAATTTTTAGAAACTCGCAAATTTAATCGTGAAGAAATAGCAAAGATTTTCAGAGTACCACCGCATTTAATTGGTGACTTAGAACATGCTACATTTAGCAATATAGAACATCAAGCGATTGAGTTCGTGCAATATAGCTTAATTCCTTATATTCGTAAGATTGAACAGCGTATATTAGTTGATTTATTTACTCCAGAAGAACAAACACAATACTACGTTAAGTTTAATGTTAACGCGTTATTACGAGGGGACAGTAAGTCACGTAATGAAGCTTATAGAATAGCAATAGATAGCGGTTGGATGTGCGTAAATGAAGCACGAGAACAAGAAGATTTAAACCCTATTAAAGGCGGTGACGTGTTCAGAGTGCCACTTAACTACGGGTATTTAGATAGTAACGGTCAAATTGTTAACCCTAATATGTCAGAAACTGACACAGCTTCAAAGGAAGAAACAGAAAATGAAGATTAAAGATCAGATTATTAAGTTATCTGCTGAAAATGTGGCAGAAGATGGCACATTTATTGGTTACGCTTCAACATTTGGCACTATTAACTGTTATGGCGAATATGTAGAAAAAGGCGCATATACTGATACTATTTCAGCACTAGGTGATAACAAATTACCTATGTTATGGACACATAACGATGAGGAACCAATAGGTTACTTTACAGAATTAGAACAAGATGATATCGGTCTTAAAGTAAAAGGAACTTTACTTATTAACGATATTGCTAAAGCTAAAGAAGTACATTCACTAATTAAGAACGGTGTCGTAACAGGTATGTCAATCGGTGGCTACGTTAAAGACTATGATAATAAGAATGATGCTTTATTAGCTATAGATTTACGTGAGATATCTGTATGTACTTTTCCTGCTGATGGCAACGCTCGCATTTCAGAATATAACGATACAGATTTAAACATTAGAGAAGTTGAGCACGCGTTACGTGATGTCGGTGTTTCTCAACGTATCTCAAAAAAATTCGCTAAAGAAATTTGCGATTTTAACAAAGCTTCTAACATTCATTGTGATGATGAATTAGCAAGTAATTTAATACTTAACTCCATTAACTCAATTAAGGAAATCTAACAATGGAAAATTTAGAAAATACAATTAAAGAATTAACTGATACTGTAACAAACAAGATCGGCGATATTAAAGCTGAATCTGCTAAACAAGTTGCTGAATTATCTAACAAGATTACAGATTTAGAAAAGAAAATACTGACTTAGAAACTAAGTTAGCTAATTTTAAGATGCCAACTGTAGCTTTAGCTGCTGAAAAGAAAGATCCTAAAGTTGAATTTGCATCAACTTTACGTAATCTTGAAGAAGGTAATAAGATCCGTGTAGCTTTAGCTAATCCTGGTAATATCGGCACAGATGCAGCCGGTGGTTACTCAATTACTCCTGTTATTGCTTCAGGTTTAATGAAGAAATTAGAAGACGCTAATATTCTACGTCGTTTATTTGGTGCTGTAACTGTATCTAGTCGTGATACTCGTTGGAATGTTGATCTAGGCGGTGCTACTGCTGGATGGGTAGGCGAACAAGATGACCGTGTAAATACTACTGCTCCAGAATTAGGACGTGTTGCTATCGAATGGGGCGAAATTTATGCTAACCCTATTTGTACTCAACGTCTTTTAAATGATGCTGCTTTTGATATTGAAAATTGGTATTCATCTTCAGTAGCTGAAGCAATGGGCAAGGCTGAAGAACAGCAATTTTTAATCGGTACAGCTACTGCTGATGTTGCTCCAGGTGGTTTATTAACTAAGACTTTTGACGATAAAGACGATGATAAGCGTGCATGGGGTACTTATCAAAATGTAACTGGTGATTTAACTTTTGATTCAATCATTAACTTATATTCATCATTACGCGCTGTATACCGTGGTCAAGGTTGCTCTTTCTTAATGAATCCTAAGACTGTACAAGCTTTACGTGTATTAAAGAATACTCAAGGCGATTATATTTGGAATGACAATGTAAACGGTGGTTTCAGTGGTACATTATTTGGTGTACCAGTATATGAATCTGCATTCATGCCTGAAGCTGTTACAGGTTCATCTGCAATCTTATTCGGTGACTTTAAGCGTGCATTTTCTATCGTTGATATCAACGGCTTTAATATCGTACGTGATAATATCACTAAGAAAGGTCAAGTATCTTTCTATACTTCTAAGGAAGTTGGTACTTTAGTAGGTGATTCTTGCGCTATTAAGGCACTTAAAATTAAATAATAAGTAATATTTGGTCTTAATTAAAGGGTAGTTTTGGTTATTGACTACCCTTTTTAATTAAAGGAATAAAAAAATGGCAGCAGCTAAGAAAACGACAAAGAAAGATATTACAGAAGTTAAAGCTAAGACAATAACAATAAAAGAACCGATGAAGTACTCAAATAACGGTATTACTGTAGAAGTCTTAGAACCAGGTACTTACGAATTAAGTGAATTACCTTTAGTAGTTCGTAATCATTTCTCAAAGAAGTAAATTAGATATAGGTGAAGTAATGAATTTTGCAACTATTCAAGAAGTTAAGTCACAGTTAAGACTTGATACAGATGATACAAGTGAAGATGAGTTACTTCAGTTGTATTTAGATGCTTCAATCGAACTTATAGAAACATATTTAAATAGAAATGTTTATACAGATGAAGTACCAGAAGGCGATAAATTAGGCTTAATTTTCACTAAAAAGATGAAAATAGCTCAGTTACTTATCGTTGGTGATTGGTATAAGAACAGAGAAAACTCACAAGAGAAATCACTTGTTAACATTCCTTTAGGTGTTAAAGAGTTACTACTTCCTAATCGTAAGGTGAATATATGATTAGTGCAGGACAATTAAATCAGAAAATTAAGCTACTACATCCAAAGCTTAATAGTTCAGGTATCGTTATTCCAAGTGAAGAAGGTGAAGTATACAAGGAAGTATGGGCAAATATTCGACCAATTACAGCACGTGAACAGATGCGTAATCAGTTAGAAGTGCAAAGTTTAAACTTCACAGTCTTAATTAGATACACGTCAGGAATTACGCAACAAGACTACGTTATTTACAAAGGTTTACGTTATTTAATTTATTCAATAGAACTAGGACCAAATGAAGATTACATAATTCTAGCTATATCTTATGATTCACAATACATGCGTAATAAGGTGATGACTTCATGATTTCTTTAAAAAGTACAAGAGATTTAATAGAAGAGACAATTTTTAATGCAATAGAGCAAAAATTTAAAGTTTTTAGAGAATTTGCACCTATTGGTGAAGAGTTAGGTATTGTTTGTCATTTCTCAGATTTAGCAATTTTAGACCGTACGATCGATAAAACACCTTCTAGCTATGAATTAAAGGTAAAAATTCTTGCTTTTAGCTTTGCATCAAGACAAAAAACAGATGAAATAGCGGATGTGGTTATTTCTGCAATTGATGCTAAAAGTAGTTCAGATTTTCAACTTATAACAGTAGATGAAGTTGAAAATATGGAATATGACAAAGATTCAGGTGTATATGCTACGTTAATAACTTCTAAATTTATTATTTAACTATGGATGATTTTTTTAATATTGAAGCAAAAGAACTAGAAAAGCTAAAAAAGAACCTAAGCTTATTAGTTCCATCTATGCAAAAAAAAATGGGACTGATGATTTTAAAATCATCAATAAGATCATCAAGAAATGAGTTAAGAAATTACATTAAGACAACTTATGGTAAGTCATACAAACCTAAAAAAGATCCTAGACGTCTTTTTAAAAGCGTAACAACAGTAAAAGCTAAAGAGATACGTAAAGGAACAAATAAAGGTGGTTTAATAGGTTTTTTCTATTTTAAAAATGATCACATGTTAAAGAAAGAATGGGGGGTTAGTGGAGAAAGACCAGCACCTGGAACCATAGCGTATTGGTTATCTTATGGTACAAGTCCTAAAAAGGGACGAGGTATAACCGCTGATAATTTCTTACCAAATGCACAGAAAAAATTAAGAGAAAAATTTTCAGAAGAAATGGATAAACAAATATCATTGTTTATTGGTGATTATTTAAAACAATCTAGTAAATAATTTGGAGAATGTAAATGGCAAATCCTTTATATGATTATACTGCTAAGAATGGTGTTAAATTAGCTGGTACTTTAACTCAATTTTCTACTGACGGCACTGAATGGAAATCAATTCAAGGTATTCAGTCAATGATTGAAATTGGTAATGAAGCATCAACTATTGATCAGACAACTATTGAAGATACTGCTAAGCGTTACATTGGTGGTATTAAAGATGGCGCTGATCAGTCTTTAGAATTTGTGTCTTATCCTGATGATGAAAATCAACAAGCATTAAAAGATGCAGCTAATGCTACTCAAATTGTGAAATTTAAGCATCAATGGCCATCAGGTGAAATTGCAACTTATGAAGCGACTTTATTAGGTTGGAAAATGACTAGTGGCGGTGTTGAAGATTTAATGAAGTTTAGTGTTTCTATGAAGCTAAATGGTGATGTAGTTTGGTCTAAAGCTGCTTAATTTATTTTAATAAAAGGGGGAAACCCCTTTTATTTGAAGGGTAAAAATGAAGTTATCAGAATTAAAAGCTCGTGCAAAATCATTATTTAAAAGTGAACAAGTTGAAGCTCCAGAATTGGGAGAAGGTGAATATCTTTACATTAGAGAATTATCAGCAGGTGAAAAAATAAGCCTATTCAAAGATGTTAATTCAGATGTTGATAATGTTTTTAAAGTGTTAGCTTGTTCTTTATGTGATAAAGAAGACTTGTTTAATAATGTTGTCGATGTTGAAACAGTAAAAATCATGCCTCAAGAACTGATTAATCGATTATTTGACAGAGTATTAAAGATTAACAACTTAACTGTAGATACTCAAGCAGAAGTAAAAAACTAGTTAGCTCTAACAATGATTTTAGACTCGTTGTTAGAGTAGCAAGAGAGTTACATAAACCGATACTTGAAGTTTTAAATTTGCCTACAACTGAATTAAATTATTGGTATGCGGTTTATTCAGAAGAGTATTATATTGAACATCCTGAGCAAAGATTAGAAGACGATATAAAATTTACTGAAAAATACGGTATGACAGAAAAAGAATGTGAGCAGAATATAGCTAACTTTAAAAAACATTTGAAAAATCGTTCTAAATAGTATTATAGTATAAATATATCTTATATTTAGGACAAATAAAAATGAGTAGAAAAAATAATGATTATACAACTCTAAAAGAGTTAAAAGATGATTATGAAGTAGAAAATGGCAAGAGCTTATTTGATTACTTTTACGCTTTTTTAATCCATACTACACTGTATGTAATCTTTGGTGTTGCAGGTTTATTTTTCCTACTGCCTTTGGGTGTAAGTCCTCTTCTTGCGATGAATTTATATATACCAATATACTTAATACATAAGTATTTTTATATATTCAATACTCCTATTTCTAGGTTGTTAAAGATAAAGATTTTTAATTAATTTTATAAAATAAGAAAGAACGCTATCAATGTAAATTGGTAGCGTTTTTTTATTGGAGAAAATATGGCTACCATTAATGCAACTATTGATGTTAAGCAAATTTTAGCTCAAATAAATACTTTGACTCAAAATTTTAATACATTGCAAGTTCACATTAAAAAATCTTTTGT
>GL995198.1:0-3780 GCA_000222855.1 Succinivibrionaceae bacterium WG-1
AACTTAAACTATAGCTAAAATCCTTAGAAATATTTTTTGATTCTTCTGCTTGACCATACCAAAGTAATCCACCTACTTCTAAATCAACTATACTTGCATTAGCACTAGTAGAGCTAATTCCTAATCCCAACAAAATTACAGAAAATAATCTTTTATAATTTAGCATTCATTATTCCTTTAAAATTATTTGTAACAAATCTATTTATTTAATTTTATCTTGTTATTTTTGGCTTTTTTGTAGTTTACTTTATTGATTTTACGAAAAAATAAAGTCCCGAGAAAAACTTAGGACTTTATTCTTCATTTGGTTAATTAAATAATATTAGTTATTATCAACTTCAACCACAACTTTATCATCGCTATCAAAATCTAACTTATACTTCTTTTCCACTTCAATCTTACCTTCAAGCACAATAGAAGCTAATGGATTTTCAATATAAGTTTGAATTGCTCTCTTTAATGGACGTGCCCCATATACAGGATCAAATCCTAATTCTGCTATTCTTGACAACATATGATCTTTAATTTCAACGTTGAAGTTATTAGCACTTAAACGTTTTGTTAAAGTATCTAGTTGAATCTTAGCAATATTTCTAATATGTTCTTGACTTAATGGATGGAACACTACTGTTTCATCAATTCTGTTCAAGAATTCAGGTTTAAATCTAGTTGATAACTCTTGTAATAAATCACTCTTAATTTCGTTATATGATTTCTTACCAGTTTCCTCTTGAATTAAATCTGAACCAATATTAGAGGTCATAATGATTACTGTATTCTTAAAATCTACAGTACGACCTTGACCATCTGTTAAACGTCCATCGTCCAATACTTGTAATAAAATATTAAACACATCAGGATGCGCTTTTTCGATTTCATCCAACAAGATTACACTATATGGACGTCTTCTAACGGCTTCAGTTAAGTAGCCGCCTTCATCATAACCAACATACCCCGGAGGTGCACCAACAAGTCTAGATACACTGAATTTTTCCATAAATTCACTCATATCTATTCTTACCATTGCATCAGTGGTATCAAACAAGAATTCAGCAAGGCTCTTACATAGTTCTGTTTTACCAACCCCTGTAGGCCCCATAAATAGGAATGAACCTATTGGTCTATTTGGATCAGATAATCCTGCTCTACTTCTTCTTATAGAATTAGCAATTGCAACTACCGCTTCATCTTGACCAATTACCCTACTATGTAAAGAGTTTTCCATATTTAATAATTTAGCTCTTTCACCTTCAAGCATCTTTGATACAGGAATACCAGTAGCTCTTGAAACAACTTCCGCAATTTCATTTTCTGTTACTTTATTACGTAGTAACACTTTGCTTTCATCTACTTTATTCTTTTCTGCAGATTCTAATTGTCCTTGTAATTGAGGAATTACCCCATATTGAATCTTACTCATGGTTGCAAGATCGCCACTTCTACTTGCCACATCAAAATCATGTCTTGCTTTTTCAAGTTCTTCTTTGATGTGTTGAGTACCAAGCAATCCTGCTTTTTCATTTTTCCATAATTCTTCAAGATTCTTATATTCTTTTTCTTTATCAAAAATATCAATATCAATTAATGCTAAACGTTTCTTTGAAGCTTCGTCATTTTCTTTAGCAATAGCTTCACGTTCCATTTTTAATTGAATTAGCTTTCGTTCTAGTTTATCTAGAGCTTCTGGTTTTGAATCCATTTGCAATCTAATACTTGCAGCTGCTTCATCAATTAAATCAATAGCTTTATCAGGTAATTGTCTATCAGTAATATAACGATTTGATAAAGTAGCAGCAGCCACGATTGCAGGGTCTGTTATTGTTACATGGTGATGTAATTCATAACGTTCCTTTAAACCTCTTAAAATAGCAATTGTATTTTCAACAGAAGGTTCACCTACAAATACTTTTTGGAATCTTCTTTCAAGAGCGGCATCTTTTTCGATATACTTACGATATTCATCTAAAGTGGTAGCGCCCATACAATGAAGATCGCCTCTAGCAAGAGCAGGCTTTAGCATATTACCTGCATCCATAGCACCATCTGCTTTACCAGCACCTACCATGGTATGTAATTCATCAATAAATAGAATAACTCTACCTTCTTCTTTTGCTAAAGCATTTAATACCGCTTTTAATCTTTCTTCAAATTCACCACGATATTTAGCACCTGCTATTAATGCCCCCATATCAAGAGCTAACACTCTCTTATTTTTTAATCCTTCAGGAACTTCGCCTTTTACAATTCGTTGCGCTAATCCTTCACAAATAGCGGTCTTACCAACCCCAGGTTCACCAATTAAAACCGGATTGTTTTTAGTTCTTCTTTGTAATACTTGAATAGTTCTACGAATTTCGTCATCACGACCAATCACAGGATCAAGCTTACCTTTTTCTGCTCTTGCAGTTAAATCAACTGTATATTTTTCAAGAGCCATTCTATTACCTTCTGCTTCTGCTGAATCCACTTTATCATTGCCTCTAATCTTTTGAATTGCAGCTTCTAGTTTTTCTTTGGTAACGTTACATTTCTTTAAAATTTCACCAACCACAGCATCTTCTGAAAATGCAGCTTTTACAAATAATTCACTTGATATAAAACTGTCTTTATTTTGTGTTGCTAACTTATCAGCCGCATCAAGAACTCTTGCTAAGGCTGGAGAAAATTGAATATCAGCCCCAGCTCCTCTTACAGTTGGATAACTTTTAACTTTTTCATCTACTAATATTTTTACTGCTTGCGGATCTGCACCTGCTAAATTAAGCAAAGGTCTAGTAGTACCACCTTGTTGTTCCAATAATGCACTTATAACATGCACAGGTTCAATAAATTGTTGTTCACTATTTACAACTAATGAATGAGCGTCTTGAAGTGCATCTTGAAATTGATTTGTTAATCTATCCAGTCTCATAATGAACTCCTTTTATTCATAGAATAACTTTTAATCTCTTACACTTTTTACATGGGGTTCTTTTTTAGAATTTCAATAGTTTAAAGCTAATTTTTATTTCATCTTCCAAATTAAGCTACAAATTCTTCCTGTTATTTTCTCTCTTCTATATGAATAAAATAATTCTTTATTTTCATATGTGCATAATGCACTATTAAAGATACTTTTTACTCCAAGTTGTGCTAATTGTATTGTTGCTATTAACGGTAAATTAGCTAAAAACTTACCATCTTTATTTGATTCTTTAAAAGCAATATTAAATTTATCACTCAAAATTAAAAATTCATCTCGAAGTTCTGCACCTACTTCGTAGCAATTTGGACAAATACATGGACCGAGCCATACTTGTAAATTCTTAGTATCAACTTGCATTTTTTCAATAGTGTTTTTTAAGATATTATTTCTTAAACCACGCCATCCACAGTGTACCGATGCTACTACTTCTCCATTTATATCTGAGATTAACACAGGTAAGCAATCTGCAGTTAGAATGGCTAACGCAACATTTGGCAATCTAGTAATTTGTGCATCTGCGTTTTGCACAAGTTCAATATCTTTATTATCTTCTATAATAGCAACTTCACTCGAATGTATTTGATTTAACCAACTTATTTTTAAATTAGCATCTTTATATGCTATATCTTTACATTGAGTATTTTTACTTAATTCCTCTACTAATAAAGCACGATTTTTAGCGACATTCAAAGGATCGTCTGCAACATGTAGCGCAAGATTAAAACTATCATATGAACCTTTACTAAAACCATTAGTTCTATAAGTACATGTAGTTCCTATATTTAAATTTGGTAGTAAGTTATCAAAAAAATTCA
>GL995198.1:5142-10339 GCA_000222855.1 Succinivibrionaceae bacterium WG-1
AAATTTTATTATATTTAAAATAACAGTTACCTTAAGCCCACACTATATCTAAAGGATTAGCTTCTGTATCCTCTCTTAGCTTTTCAATTAAATCCACCATATCTTGAGGAATATCAGATGAGAAGCTTAGTTGTTCTCCTGTAAATGGATGTTCAAATTCTAGCATTGCAGCATGTAATGCTTGTCTTGGAAAAGTATTGATAATTTTAGTAAATTCAGGAGTTGCATTTGGAATAAAGCGTGAACGTTTACCGCCATATACAGGGTCTCCTACTAGCGGATGTTTAATATAAGCCATATGAACACGAATTTGGTGAGTACGACCTGTTTCTAGACGTAAACGTAATCTAGTATGAGCTCTAAACTTTTCTAACACGCGATAATGAGTAATAGCTTCTTTCCCCATTCCTTCTGGGCAAACACTCATCATTATACGATTAGTTGGATGACGACCTATAGGTTTATCAACCGTACCACCAGCTGTCATGTGACCTATCGCTATTGCTTCGTATTCACGTACAACTTCATGACGTGATATTGCTTTAGTAAGTTTATGCACTGCACGTAAACTCTTGGCAATCACCATTAAACCTGAAGTATCCTTGTCTAAACGATGCACAATCCCGGCTCTTGGTAAATCCTTACTATTTGGATAACGATGTAATAAACCATTCATAACTGTGCCATCTGGACATCCTGCACCTGGATGCACTACTAATCCTGCAGGCTTATCAATAACTAATAAATCGTCATCTTCAAAAATTACATTTAAAGGTATATCTTGAGGTTTTGAAAAATCTTCATCACCAATTTCACAATTTAATTCTATTGTTTGTCCCACTAATACCTTTTCACGAGGCACAGTAACAATATTTCCATCAACTTTAACTTTAGAATCTACAATCCAATCTTTTAGTCTACTTCTAGAGTAATCTGAAAACAATTCTGCTAATGCTGCATCTAAACGCTTACCATGAAACTCTAAAGGTATTTCTGCAGTTAAACTTATATTTTGACTCATTGATTACTGTTTCCTATTTCTTCAATAAATTATGTATTGGTAATTATTTCGGCTATGAATGATTATATTAGATTATTGATTGACTATATTTTTCACATTTAGAAGATTGAATAATATAATAAATTCCTATTTTATTATATTAAAAATAATACTGAAACATGATTTTCTTGTATTTTTTTCTTATAATCTATCTTGTTATTAGAAACATACAAACTGTTTTTTAGATTTTTATTCAAGTTTCATTAAACACGACAATTTGACGTTGTTTACGATGTATTAAAAATCAAAAAAAATTATTTAATTTTGATTTTTATTTAATATTTTCAAATTTATTATTTTTTATTTATTTTAATAAATATGTTGCTAATATAATACAGGTTTTATTTTAAGCTTGTGTGTAAATTAAAATTTTGAGCATTATACAATGTTTGTGTATACTTTGCGTAAAACAAAATAATTATAATTTTAAGATTAACAATTAACCAACTATGGCAAACTTTATAAAAAAAATTCAAATATCTGTAGCCTTAATCTTATGTTTAGGAGTAAGTATTGGTTGTTCTTCTAAAAACAAAGATATTGTTCCAGATAAGAAACCAAGTGAATTATATACTTTGGCTCAAGATTCTTTGTCAAAAGAAAATTTCTCTAAAGCTCGTGAATATCTTGAAGCTATCGATAGTAGATATCCTTTTGGTCCTTATGCTCATCAAGTACAATTAGATTTAATCTACTCTTACTATAAAGAAAGAGAAAACGATTTAGCACTTGCAGAAATAGATCGTTTTATAACCTTAAATCCATCAGATGAAAATTTAGACTACGTGATTTACTTACGTGGTTTAACCAATATGCAAAAAGGTACTGATAGATTTTTAGATATTTTACATATTGATAAGTATGACCGAGACTCAACATACTTTGAACAAGCTTTCTTTGATTTTCAAAAACTACATAATTTATTTCCTAAAAGTCTCTATTTAGCAGATGCTAGAGAAAGAATGATTCATATTAAGAATCTTCTTGCCAAACATGAATTAGCAATAGCAGATTATTACTATCGCAAAGAAGCCTATATTTCTAGTATTAGAAGATGTCAAAAAATTATTGAATTCTATAAAGATACAGAGCAATTTGAAGATGCTTTAGTAATCATGAAAAACTCTTTTGAAAAATTAGGATTAAAAGAAGAATCAAAAGAAATACAAGCTTTTATAAATCTCAATAAAAGTTAAGCTAAAAACCCATTCCACCAAACTCTAAAACTTAGTTTTAATTATTAAACTAAATGCTTTATTTGCAACTAAGATAAAAGTTTGGTTGGGTTATCAGAAATTTCTTAATTATATAAAACGAAGCTCCCACAATAATATTTAAATCATAATATTTATGGGAGCTTTTATTATTTTATTTTGTGTTATTGTATTTTGGTTGTATATCAAATTAACACCTACTTTATTGAAAGCACCACTTTTCCAAGTCTATCACTAGATTTAAAAGCATCGACAGCCTTATCTAGTTCTGTTATCGAAAATTCTTTATAAATATTTATATTTATTTTATTAGATTCAACTTGGTTGATAAGTTCTTTCAATTCATTAACATTGTTAATTGTTTCTAAACTTAAAACTTCAGATGACAAATTTGTAGCTGCAAGTTTAACACTTGCAAAACTAGATAATGGTACAGATACCATTCTTGATTTTACATTAAGCAAAGACAAAGCACTGATTGCAACTTGACCACCTATTAAATCAACAATTAAATCAGCTTCACTTTGCCATCTTAAAAACTCATCTTCTTCATAATCTAGAATATTTTTTACCCCTAGACTACGTAAATAATCATGCTTTTCTCTTACATCTACAGCATAAACATTAGCACCAAAGTTTTTAGCAAGTTGTACCACAATGTGACCAACTCCGCCAGCAGCACCTAATATAATAACATTTTCCCCTGGTTGTAATTTTCCAACTGAAAATAATGCTTGATATGCTGTAAGACCAGACAATGGTAGACAGGCTGCAATCTTAGGATCAAAATTTTTAGGTAGTTTTACTAAATCATTAGCTTTACATACAATCTCTGATTCAAAACCAAATCCTAAGTCAGGATAGTTTATTAAACCTATTACTTCATCACCTACTTGTAAATCAGAATTCAAAGTTCTTATTTTCACAACTTTCCCAACCATATCAAAGCCATAACCTTTATATAATCTTTTGGAAATAGCATTATTGATATCGTTACTTGTATTACTATTTTCTTGATTTTTTAAGTATTCTTTATATTTTCTAACATCGCGCGCATTAAGTGAGGAAGCTGTAACAGCAACTAAAACTTCATCATCCTTTAATGCAACACTAGATGTGGATGTAAAATCATTTAAACAACCATTATGATTAGTTTTTGAAGATAATTGCATAGACATAAAACATCCTTAAAAATCAATAAACAATAACCATAGAAAGTGATTCAAGAGTGATTAAAGCAAGTCATAAAAAACATATTTAATCTAACTTTAAACAAGTTATTATAGATTATTATAGACTAAATAATTTATTTTAAGATAAATTAATAAAAATATTATAACATATAAAGAACTAAGCAAAATTTTAAATAATAACCACAATATAAATTTAAAAAATAAAGAATTATATCTAATCATGAGTGACAATTTTATTTACGAACCTCCAATGGAGCCTTTTCTTGATACCTTGTATGATGATGAATACATTACTGTTGTTAATAAACCTTCAGGATTATTAAGTGTACCTGGGAAAAAAGCTGAGCATGTAGATAGTGTTTTACACCGGGTTAGACAATCAGCACCAGAAGCTCAAGCAGTGCATCGTTTAGATATGAGCACTTCGGGTATTATAGTTGTTGCCAAAGATAAAGTATCAGCAGGTCGGCTTGGTAAACAATTTCAAGAACGCAAGACTGAAAAAATTTATTTTGCTTGGATATATGGGATTCCAAAGCAATTGGAAGGAGTGATAAATCTACCACTATGTGTTGATTGGGAAAATCGCCCTTTACAACATGTTGATTATGAAAATGGCCGTGAAGCCATTACTCATTATATCTGTTTAAAATCTATAGATAACAAAACTTTTGTACGTTTAAAGCCTTATACAGGCCGTTCGCATCAATTAAGAGTTCACATGAAGGAATTAGGACACCCAATATTAGGGGACCACTTATATGCCCCAAAAGAAGTAAGAGAAATGGTACCTCATTTACAACTTCATGCAGGAATGCTAAGTTTTTATCATCCTCATACAAATCAAAAGATGACTTTTAAATGTATGCCTGATTTTGAAGTTCCTAAAGATGTTACACTATACTAAGCGAGTTTTGGGTTACTAGTTTTTTAGCTAATACATGTAACCTTATTACTCACTACTCTATATAAATTTCAACTTTATTAATTTTACTTATCTTGGAGAAACTTATGAGTGAACAAAATTTAAAATTTGCCATTGCATATGATTTTGATGGTACTTTAAGTAAAAATAATATGCAAGAATATGATTTTCTACCCAAGATAGGCGTTTCTAGTAAAGACTTTTGGAAAGAAGCAAACGACATTACTCAAAATAATTTTTCAGATCCCACTCTCACTTATATGTATTTAATGTTACATAAGGCAAGAGCTGCTAATATCCCTATTAAAAAAGAAGACTTTATTAATTATGGAAAAAATATTAGCTATTTTCCAGGAGTTGATACTTGGTTTGATAGAATATCAGAATATGGTCGCTCCAAAGATGTTGATGTAGAACACTACATCATATCTTCAGGATTAAAAGAAATTTTACAAGGTTGTTCTATTTATAACAAGTTTAATAAAGTATTTGCATCTTCATTTCTATATGATGTAAATGGTGTTGCATGTTGGCCAGCAGTATCCATTAACTACACAACAAAAACACAATACTTATATAGAATCAGTAAAGGAGCTTTAGACGAACGAGAAAATGATACAGTAAACCAATTTATTCCTAAAGAAAAACGTCATGTCCCATTTTCAAATATGCTCTTTATTGGTGATGGTTATACTGATATCCCTTCTTTTAGATTGATTACTAACCTAGGTGGTAATTCTATAGCAGTCTATGATGAAGATGATAAAAGTAGTAAAAGTCGAGCCGAAGAAATAGCATGTAATGG
>GL995198.1:10985-13035 GCA_000222855.1 Succinivibrionaceae bacterium WG-1
TCTTTTATTTTTACTGCTAATTATTCTGAAAATTCACCTATTGAATGCACTGTTAAAGCAATGATTGATAAAGTAGTTGCTGAATATAAATTAGAAAAATTACGTAATTTAAAGTAGTATTTCAGAATAAAATTCTTTATAACCGTAATTTCAATATAACATGTTTGTTGTAATAAATAATGTATTCAACTTAGTTTGTAAGATATGTTTATTCGTGTGTATTTGAAAAAATCAAATAACACACGATTTTATAACATTAACTCAAACCTCATTCCAAAGGCACAATTAACAAACTAAAACCACATAAACTAATTACTATTATTGGTAGTCATTATTTTGATAAAATTATAGTTTTCTAAAATTTCTAAATATTTTAAAAGCCTTTCATAAATAGGTTCAGCATCCGGTCCAAATTTTTCTGAAAAATTTTTACTAATAGTTGCTATTGTAGTTTTACCATCAAACATTGGCCATAAGAAGCTTCCCTTTTCATCTAAATGTACATAAGAAATTCGAGATTTTCTAAAAATTTTTTGAGCTAATTCATTAAAAAATCCTTTATATTCAATAGATAAAGTTATTTTTTCATCAGCTTCGATTTTCCAATCTATAACATTACTTCCCACTTCTATAACGCATTCACTATAATGCGCTATTATTTCTTCTTTTGTTAGATGCTTTTTATTCATAAATGTATTTAAGCCTTAAAATTTTGCCAATCATAGTAAACATTTATAGAAGTAAACACAATCTCTAAAATTTACCAAAACAAAACTCTTTGAAACATTACAACAAAAAATAATCTCAAGTTTAACACTTGAAATTATTCTTATAAAAATATACTTAAATTGTTCTTACCACTTTATTTTTATTGTTTATCAATACAAATATGAAGGCTTTAGCCTAGGTGCATCTTACCAAACATCTTTTAAACCAAATCAAACAACTAAAGTCAATGGGGGATATGCCGCAACTATTGGTTACAGTTTTGATGTTGCTGAAAACTTACCTTTAGATTTTCAATTCGGTTACGATCGTTACATTGAAAAAGGCCCAAATAATAATCCATCTTCATGCGCTTTCAGCGTTTCTTTAGGTAATTTTGGTGATGGTTTCTACTCTGCATTCTTATATCAACACTCTCAAATTGATAACAAAGGAAATGCTAATGGCTATGAATACGCTATTGGTTATGCTTTTGAAAATGGTTTAGGTTTTATCGGTGGATTTGAAAACTTAAATTATATAGGAAATAATAAAGAAAAAGATGTAAATAATATTCTTTTGAATGCTTCTTACAAGTTTAATAGTAACTTCTTAATGTATGTAGAAAGTGCTTTAGGTGTTGGTGGAAGCAAAACTAAGAGCGAACATAATAAAGTATTTATCTCTGCTCGTTATTTATTTTAATTCTCAAATATTAAATAATTAAATAACTTATTATAAAAGGATAAAGCCTTAGAGAGGGGCGTGCGGACGATTTACTGGACAGTTAAAAACTTCAGGAAATTGTTATGCAAAACTATTCCATTGAACAAAAAGAAGCGGCAATAAAACTCTTCTATCAAATAAAAAAAGTGATTCCAACTTGTAAAAAATTAGGTTATCCTTCAGCAAGTGTTTTAAGACTGTGGATTAAACAATATGAAAACAATGGAGGTCACGTTGATGTAACTTATAGATATAATTCATCTTATACTAATACAAAAGCTCACCCACGAGTTCCTAGTGCTGATTTTAAATTTAAAATTATTCAGCGATGTTTTGAACAGGGAGAAGACGTATATAATGTAGCACTAGAGATTGGCTATTCTAGACAAGTGATATATAAATGGTTAAGAAAATATCAAGAGTCAGGAATTGCAGAACTTACCGATCACTCAAAAAGTTTAAAAAGAGGCAAGCTTATGTCAAAAACAAATAAAACAAAAGCTAAACCTGAGTATGATGAAAAAGACAAAAAAATAGAAGAATTAATTAAAAAACTAGAAGAACTGCAGTTTAAAGTTGATGTAATGGAAGGAGCACTAAATCTAATAAAAAAAGACCT
>GL995198.1:14770-28120 GCA_000222855.1 Succinivibrionaceae bacterium WG-1
TCTTAAATTATAAAACTCCAATTCAATATCGAAAGGAAATGGGGATATTTATGATAAAATATTGTCTAGTAAATCGTCCGCATGCCCATCTCAATCCTTACCATGAGTAAGTCTTTATCTTTAATAAATACATTATGTTTTGCTACTTTTTAGCATCAGGATGATTAGCTTTAATAATGTCATAAGCATTTTGTATTTCTTGGAACTTCTCAAGATATTGTTGCTTTAAATCAGGTCGATTTTGCACCTTATCAGGGTGATATCTTGCGGCTAATTTTTTATAAGCCTTACGAATATCTTCAAAAGAAGTATTCTTATCAACTCCAAAAACTTTCAAAGCAGCTTCATATTCACTATCATTTCTAGCATATCCTGAATAACTATTATTTTGCTGATATTGATATGAATTATCTTGGTAATTATTGTTATTGCTATAATTGCCACTTCTAGCTCTCTTAAAGTTATTTAACACAATCTTTTCGCGAATCATGCGATCTAAAGTATTGTTAGAGAACTTTATGAAATTAGCAATGATATGTAATCTATCATATTCCTCTTGTTCTATTTCATTATCTAATAAAGCAAGATTTATACAAACCACAAAGAATTCTATCGCAAAACTTTCGTTAAGTTTAGTGGTTTGGTACAAGACATCACATGCTTCTTTAGGATTAGAGCTATTTTTTCCTTCATTAAAGCTTTGTTTTAAACTTTCATTATCTGTAGGATTTAAGTTTAAAGAATTAATCAAAGATTGCATGACAGCAATATGTTCTTTGGTAATAACACCTGAACCGCGTGCGACATAACCATACAAATAGAAGCAAGCTTTTCTATATTCAATGTTTGAAACAAATTTTAAAAGTCGAGCATTTCTTCTAGAGGCATCGATAGCTCGTGCAAAACACAAAACCACAAAGAATAGGAACAAGCCACTTGTAATAAAGTTAGAAAAATCAATATAAAGCCACCAAATAAAAGCTAATATAGTGAATAACTTATCCCAAATAAAGTACAATAAAGCCTTCATATTCCTACCTTTTACGTTAATAATTCTAGATTTTTCTAATTATTTTCTAGTTCTTTTAATCTTGCATCAACAAGTTGCAATCTTTCAGGAGTACCAACATCACACCAATAATCTTCTAAGATACTACCTTGCACTAATTTATTTTTAATCCATTCGTCAAAATATATTCTTAAAGGAATTTTTTCATCTGGAATTGGCTTGATAGCATTGGTGTTATATACCGCAACTCCTGAAAAGGTAAATTTAGGTTCAATATTTACTAAACCATCTTCCCCTATTGAAAAGTCACCTTTCGCATTATGTTCAGGATTTTTTACTAAAAATAAATGGGCATTTTTGTTTTGTAAATCGATATCTAATAATCTTTTATAATCAAATTCAGTATAAATATCGCCATTTACCACTATAAATTGTCCTTCACCTAATAATGGTAATGCATGACGTAAGCCACCAGCAGTTTCTAGTCCCCCAGGAATTTCATGAGAGTATTTTATGTTAACTCCCCAATTTGCACCAGTTCCTAGATAATGTTCAATTTTGTCACCAAGCCATGCTAAATTTATTACTATATCTTGAATACCTATTGCTTTTAATTTCTCAATATGGCGTACAATCAAAGGCTTTCCATTTACTGGAAGTAAAGGCTTGGGTGTAGTATCTGTTAATGGACGCATTCTACTGCCACGTCCTGCAGCTAAAATCATTGCTTTCATTTAGATATTGGCCACTTTATTTATTAGATTAACAAAATCATTTAAAGTTTCATATTTACTTGCAACTTCTAATACATACTTTTCTACAAGCGGAATATCATTTAAATATTTAGGCTTATGGTCTCTGATATTTAAACGATTAAAGATCCCTAAACATTTAAAATGTCGTTGTAACCCACTCATATCAAACATATAAACAAATTGTTCATAACTTAAGTTCATATTTTTTAACTTCAAACTATATTGCTCATATGCATACTTTAATAATTGCTCAAGTTCATTTTTAGGTAATTCATAATAACAATCGCGGAGTAAAGAAACTAGGTCATAACATAATGGACCTTTTACCATATCCTGAAAATCAACTACGCCCCAATTACCATTTAAACTCATAATATTTCTACCATGAAAATCTCGATGCATCACAATCTGCGGAGACTCTAAGTTTGATTTTGTCCAAACATCTTCAGCATGCTTGATAATTGCATTTTCTTTGTCATTTTAAGACGTAATTTTTAGCTTGAAAATAATAATCTAAGCAAATATTATCTTCTCTTGCAATAAATTCAGCATCATATATAGGTAAGTCATCTACTTGTATATCTACAAATTTTACAACTAAATTAATTGCTTCTTTATAAAGTGCAACTCTTGCTTGAGAATCCTTACATGCATTTGTAACTTTTGCAAAAACTTCATCTCCTAGATCTGATACTAATAAAAATCCCTGTTCATAGTCTGTAGCTAAAATTTTAGGAGCTAAAATTTGGGCAGCATTTAAAGCATTGGCAATCTTTACAAATTCATGATTCTTTTCAGTTGTAGGAGGCGCATCCATAATAATGCCTTCAGGAACACGATAAAATTTTCTAAAAGAAGCATCTCCACTTATAAGTATCGGAGTAGAAGAAGGATTTGAAGTTACTTTTCTATAAAAATTCACTAAATTTTTATAACGTTCTTGAGACATATTTAATACCTAATGATTCTTATAATACCGATTGCTATTCTAGCTAAGTTATATGTAATAAAATTAGCTATTTGCTTTATTTTATATAGTCACACTTAGTTCTTTGTTCTGTGTTGATTTAATTTTTTGTAAAAATTAAATCCCAAACTCCATGACCTAAGTTATTACCACGCTTTTCAAATTTTGTTAACGGTCTAAATTCAGGTCTTGGTACATAAGTATTATCTTGAGAAGTATTAGAAATTCTTGAATCGTTTGATAAAATTTCTAACATCTCTTCTGCATAGTTTTGCCAATCTGTTGCCATATGAATTTTGCCACCTATGCATAAATGAGGAATTATTAAATCTAAGAATTCTGGTTTTACAATGCGTCTTTTATGGTGTCTTGCTTTATGCCAAGGATCAGGGAAGAACAATTGCAAAGTACTAACTGATTCTAACGGAATACAATTTTTAAATACTTCCACAGCATCATGATGCATTACTCTTAAATTTGTTACCCCTTGTTCCACTAACGAAGAAATACACGCCCCAACTCCTGGAGTATGCACTTCAATACCTAAGAAATTAATATTAGGACAATTTTTAGCCATTTCTACTAGTGACTGTCCCATCCCAAAACCGATTTCTACAGTTACAGGATTGGTATTACCAAAAATTTTACTAAAATCTAAAAGTTCTCCAGTATATTCAATACCGTAAGTAGACCAATGTTCACGTAAAGCCTTTTCTTGACCTGTTGTTAAACGCCCTTCTCTTAATACAAAGCTTTTTATTCTTCTTTCATCACTAACGCAAACTCTTGGTTCTTCAAAAATATCAGCATTTTTTAATACTGTATTTTTAGTATCTTTGGTAATTTCACTTGGCTTTAATTCCGGGTTTTCGTTAGTCATTTTTTTCCTTTTATATTTAAAAAAAGCCCTGTTTAATATTAAAAAACAGAGCATTCTTTTTAGTATATATTATTTAATATTAGATTAAACCTAATTTACGCATTGCGTTTTTAATTTCAACCTTTGTAGCATCGCTTAAAGGCATAATAGGTAATCTACATTCTTCACTACATAAACCTAATAAAGATGCAGCATATTTAGCGCCTGCAGGACTAGGTTCTTTAAACATTAACTTATGTAACTTCATTAACTTATCTTGCTTTTCACGAGCTTGTAAGTAATCACCCTTTTCAGTTAAAGCTTGAACTTCCGCAACTAACTTTGGAGCAATATTTGCAGTTACAGAAATAACACCTTGACCACCTGCAACATTATAGCTAACTGCTGTAGAATCTTCACCAGATAACCATACGAAATCTTTCTTTTTAACTAATTGTCTTTCGATCCATGGTCTTTCTAGGTTACCTGTAGCATCTTTAATACCAATTACTCTTGGTAATTCAGCAAGTTTAGCTACAGTTTCAGGAAGAATATTTACTACCGCGCGACCTGGAATGTTATAGAGCACAATAGGAACATTAGTTGCATCGTGTAAAGTCTTAAAGTGAGCATATAAACCATCTTGATTTGGACGGTTATAGTAACCTGCTACATGTAATGTAGCGTCTGCACCATACTTTTCTGCAACTTTGGAATATTCGATAGCTTCTAATGGGTTATTAGAACCTGCACCTGCAATAATAGCCATCTTGCCTTTTGCAATTTCTGCAGTAATTTCAATTACACGACAATGTTCTTCTGGAGTTAAAGTTGGGCATTCACCAGTTGTACCAACAGGAACAATACCGTCAGTTCCTTGTTCTACATGCCAAGAAACTATTCTACGTAATGCATCTTCATCTAATTTACCATTTGAGAATGGTGTAATGAGAGCAACTATAGAACCATGAATCATAAAAAACCTCTAAAATCTTACCAACAATATTTCAAGATTTAAAACACATATACTGTAAAAGATTCTATTTTAAAGTATATGTGTATTTTAATAAATTAAAAAAGTATTTTTTTCTTTATTATTACTTCTGTCTTAATGTTGGGAATAAGATAACGTCTCTAATTGTATGACAATTTGCAAATAACATTACTAAACGGTCAATACCAATACCTTCACCTGCTGTTGGAGGAAGACCATGTTCAAGAGCAGTAACGAAATCTGCATCATAGTACATAGCTTCATCATCACCAGCTTCTTTTTGTTCAACTTGAGCTCTGAAACGTGCAGCTTGGTCTTCAGCATCATTTAATTCTGAGAATGCATTACCAAGTTCACGACCAGCAATGAAGAATTCGAATCTATCTGTAAAATCAGGATTCTTATCATTTCTACGTGCAAGTGGAGAAATTTCAAATGGATATTCAGTAATGAATGTTGGTTGAATTAACTTGCTTTCTGCTGTTTCTTCGAAGATTGCAGAAATTAAGTGACCCAACTTCCATGCACTTAAGATTTCAATATGTAACTTCTTAGCAACAGCTAAAGCACGGTCGTAATCTTCTAAGTCTTCTTTTTGAATCCAAGGTGCGTACTTAAGAATTGCTTCCTTCATTGTTAATCTATCAAAAGGTTGAGCGAAGTCTAATTGAATACCTTCTTCACCTTCTTTTGCATAATGAATCTTAGTTGTACCTAAAACTTCTAATGCTAAAGTCTTGAATAAATCTTCAGTGAAGTTGATTAAATCGTTATAGTCAGCATAAGCCATATAGAATTCCATCATTGTGAATTCTGGGTTATGACGTACGTCGATACCTTCGTTACGGAAGTTACGGTTTAATTCAAATACTCTTTCAAAACCACCAACAACTAATCTCTTTAAGAATAATTCTGGAGCAATACGTAAATACATATCCATGTCTAACGCGTTGTGGTGAGTAATAAACGGTTTAGCAGAAGCACCACCAGGAATTGGTTGCATCATAGGAGTTTCAACTTCCATGAAACCGTGTTCTGTCATGTACTTACGAATACCTGAAATAACCTTAGAGCGGATAATAAAAGTGCGACGTGAACTTTCATTAGCAATTAAGTCTAAGTAACGTTGACGACAACGAGCTTCTTGGTCAACTAAGCCTTTATACTTTTCTGGTAATGGACGAAGTGCTTTAGTTAATAAACGTAATGAAGTTACGTGAACTGATAATTCACCAGTCTTAGTTTTGAATACATAACCTTCACAACCAAGAATATCACCTAAGTCTAATTTCTTAAATTCTTCTTGGTATACACCTTCAGGTAAGTCATCACGAGTTACGTATATTTGAATACGACCACCAACGTCTTGAAGAGTAGCAAAAGAAGCTTTACCCATGATTCTTCTAGTCATCATACGGCCTGCAATTTTCACTACAGTCTTGTTAGCTAAAAGTTCTTCTTCTGTCTTGTCATCAAATAAAGAATGTAATTCTGCTGAAGTATGATCTCTACGAAAATCATTAGGAAAAGCTATACCCTTTTCTCTAATAGCAGCTAGTTTTAAACGACGCTGTGCCATTTCATTATTTAATTCTTTTTCTTGATTTAATTCTTGATTTTCCATAACAATTCCTAATAAATCGTTTTAAAGCCCAGCTTTTAAGCTTTCCTTAATAAATTCCATTAAGTCACCGTCTAATACAGCTTGAGTATTTCTTTCTTCAACCCCTGTTCTTAGATCTTTCACTCTAGAATCATCTAAAACGTATGAGCGAATCTGACTTCCCCAACCAATATCAGCTTTAGCATTTTCAACTGCTTGTTTTTCAGACATTTTTTTGCGCAACTCAAGTTCATATAACTTTGATTTAAGTTGCTTCATTGCTTGATCACGATTTTGATGTTGTGATCTTTCATTTTGGCACTGTACCACTATACCTGTAGGAATATGAGTTATACGTACCGCAGAATCTGTTTTATTAATATGCTGACCACCTGCTCCTGAAGCTCTATAGATATCAATCCTTAAGTCTGCAGGATTTATGGTTACCTCTATATGTTCATCAACATCTGGATACACAAATGCAGAACAAAATGAAGTATGACGTCTATTGCCAGAATCAAAAGGAGATTTTCTTACTAAGCGATGCACCCCTGTTTCAGTTCTAAACCAACCGTATGCATATTCTCCTGAGAATTTTACTGTTGCAGATTTTATTCCTGCAACTTCCCCAGGAGACAATTCTAAAATCTCACTCTTAAATCCGTTTTTGTCAGCAAATTTTAGATACATTCTAAGTATCATATTTGCCCAATCTTGCGCTTCGGTACCGCCTGAACCCGATTGAATATCCATATAACAATCACTTGCGTCATGTTCATTGGTAAACATTCTCTTAAATTCAAGTTTTTGCAACAGAAGTTCAGCATTATTCAATTCATTTTGTGCTTCTTCATGAAGAGATTCATCATCTTCTTCAACTGCCATTGCTATAAAAGCTTCAACATCATCAAATGATTTCTTTAAAGCATCAAATGAATTCAATAACTCTTGTAATTGTTGTTTTTCTTTATTAAGACTCTGATATTTTTCTCTATCGTCCCAAATACCAGGTTCTTCTAATAGTGCATTAACTTCTTCTAAGCGTTCTTGCTTGCTTTCGAGTTCAAAGATACCCCCTAAGTACTTCGTAACGCTCTCTGCATTCTTGCAGTAAATTTTCAGTTAAAGCTACTTCTATCATTTTCTTAACCAATTAAAAAATAAAAAATTAATATAAATTTAAACTATATATAAAGAATTTTGAATTATATCATTTTTGAAAATTCTAATAAACTATAAATTTAATCACAAAGCTAGATAATTTTACTTTAATAAAATTTAAAACTATGATTGAAAAATTGTAAAAACTTATAAAGTTTTTCAAATTCATTCAATAATATATAAAGAAAAACAATATAAAGATAAATCAAATAATTTGTATTATAATTAACTAAAATTTTGTTTTTCTTTATGAATATGTGGCATTAAAATTCATATCATATGAAGAAATTTTAGGAAAATAATATGTTAAAAGAAGATATTACTTATTCAGTAGCACAAGCGTTAAAAGAAGACTTAAACGGTGTAGATCCCAATTTAGATATTACAGCACAATTAATTCCAGCTGACAAAGTTAGCACAGCCAATGTAATAACTAGAGAAGAAGGTGTATTCTGCGGTAAAGCTTGGGTTGAAGAAGTATATAAACAATTAGGTGGCAACACAGAGATTCAATGGTTTGTTAAAGACGGTGATAAAGTTGCTCCAGGACAGAAATTATTCAGCTTAAAAGGTAACGCTAGAACTATGCTTACAGCTGAAAGAACAACTTTAAATTTCGTACAAACTCTTTCTGGGGTAGCAACAATTGCATCTGCATACGTAAATGAAATGCAAGGAACTAATTGTACTCTTCTAGACACTAGAAAAACTATTCCTGGCTTACGTACAGCATTAAAGTACGCAGTAGTAGCAGGTGGCGGTCATAATCACCGTATGGGCTTATTTGATGCATACCTAATTAAAGAAAATCACATTATGGCTTGTGGTGGCATCAAAGCAGCTGTTGAAACTGCAAGAAAATTAAATCCTGGCAAAACAGTTGAAGTGGAAGTGGAAAATCTTGATGAATTAAAACAAGCTTTAGAAGCTCGTTCTGACATCATTATGCTTGATAACTTTGATTTAGCAACTATGGAAGAAGCTGTAAAGATTACTAATAAACAAGCTAAACTTGAAATCTCAGGAAATGTAAATTTACAAACCATTGGTCGTTATGCTAAAACAGGTGTTGACTACATCTCTGTTGGTGCTCTTACAAAAAACGTTAGAGCAATGGATCTTTCAATGCGTTTTGATAAATAAGATAGAACAACTCTAATCTAATTAGAATATTATTGTTAACAAAGGGACTTTTTTAGTCCCTTTTGTTTTAGCTTTAAATTTAGATTTATTTCTTGTGGGTTAATTTCTAATTATCATTCTCAAAATATTTGGAAAAATCATTTCCAGAATAAAAATAAGTAGCAAATTTTAACTGTAACACACCACACTTATAAAAAAGAGATATTACAAATACTTTATTCCCTCCAAATTTAGATTATTTTCATAATTTTGAATTTAAGATCATAACTCTTTAATATTTTTTTTATTTTTTGATCTCTTCTAACAAAAGAATGTTAATTTTGTGTAATAATAACTAATTTAGTAATAACTATTTCATTTCAGCAATAGTTTTTTATTTGTAAAATGATAAAAAATTTCAAAAATCTTATTTTTTATTATTGTTTTATTCAAATATATAGTTTTATATCTACTAAAAATATCAAAGGGATTTGCAAGTTATGTTTTTTAAGACAATTTTTTATGTTCTGATTTTCTTAATCATGGTAGGTTTATTAGGAAAGACAAATTACAATACTTCTCTTTATAAACAAAACCAAAACATGCTTGAATTTATATTCCCTGTATGGGATTGGGGTAATCCTTGGTTCTATGCTCTTATTTCATCAGATGGTTTAGATTTACAAAAACCTGATGACTTGAAAGTTAGATTCTTAAAAGAAAAAGTAGAAAAAGCTGAAAAAAATAAAGATACTATTTGTAAAGAAAAAGGCGAAGATAGCATCGAATGTGAAACTGCTGAAGTTGAACTCGAAAACTTCTCTTTAGATTTAGAAAACGCTGAAGAAGATTTATTAGATATTATTGATGAAAAAGGCGAAGAAGCTAAATTATCAAAGAAATATCAAAAGGATAAATATCAATTCTAATCTAAAATCATCTTTGATTAGTTAAATATTAACTGTATAAACTTAGTTACTAAGTAAAAAGCATAGATTTTTAAATCTATGCTTTTTCTTTGTATATAAGTTTTTCGAATTACCAATTTAAATCTTAAACAAAATCAAATTGCTTAATAGAATTAAATTTCGAATTCTTTATTATGATATATGTATTGATACCGCACACGAGATGTAGGTCTTGTTACCAATTCATATGCAATAGTATTAACAGCTGAAGCAATTTTTTCCACAGGGTTGCCTTTACCCCATAAAATAGCTTCATCACCTATTTTATCAACAGCATCTAGTCCAATATCAACAAACATCATATCCATACATACATGTCCTACTGTATGAACAATACGACCATTAATCAATACCGGACTACCATTAGGCATAGCTCTTGGGTAACCATCAGCATAGCCAATAGCTAAAATAGCAATTTTAGTTGGTTTTTCACAAACCCAAGAAGCGCCATATCCCACAACATCACCTTTAGCTAACTCTCTAATTTCAATAATAGAAGTAGATAAAGTCATAACTGGCTCAAAACCTAAATCTTCGCCCGTATTTTCATTTGATGGTGAAATACCATATTGGATAATTCCACTTCTTACAAAATCATAATTATTTAATGGAAAATAAAGAATTGAAGCAGAATTAGCTAAAGAGAAAAAACCATTAGGATTAATTTGCTTCATTTTTTGAAACATCGCTATTTGTTTCTCATTATAAAGAGCTGTGGTTTCGCTATCAGCGCAACTTAAATGAGAAATCATCCCAAGAGGCTTATGAATATTATCTAAAGCATTTAATTGTGAAAAAGCTTCTTCATAATCATTTTCATTAAAACCTAAACGTTGCATTCCAATATTCACTTGAAACCAAGCATTTAGTTTTTTAGTAGCTTTATAATTTTTGATTTCAGCAATTTCATTAAAATTATGAACAGTAAAATCTATGTCTAATTCTTCTATTACTTTTAAATCTTCTGCTTTAAAATATCCACCTAACATTAAGATACGTTTCTTACAACCGTGTTCTCTTAAATGTATAGCTTCCTCTAATCTAGCCACTGCATAACCAGACACATACTTATCCATTATTTTGGAACAAGCAATATCGCCATGGCCGTATGCGTTAGCCTTTAATACCGCAATAACTTGTGCATCTGCAACTTTTGATTTAATTTTTTGCATGTTATGTTCTAATGCATCCAAGTTTATCTTGGCAATAACCGTTTTCATTATTATTCCTTACTTTTTTTAAACGACAGTATTGTATAACCTATACACAACTATTGTTTATTTATAAGTTCAAAGGTAGATATGCTTAAAAGATTTTTTTATTGTGCGTTATTTTGCATCATACAATTTTCAAATCTTGAGTATTGATTTAAAAATACTAAGTTAACTGTACCTATTGGACCATTTCTTTGTTTACCGATTATTATTTCTGCTTTACCTTTTAAAGAAGCATCATTTTGGTTATACACTTCTTCTCTATGCACAAACATAATAACATCCGCATCCTGTTCGATAGAGCCTGATTCACGAAGGTCGGCATTCATAGGACGTTTTTCCTTTCTTCCTTCCAAACCACGGTTCAACTGAGCTAAAGCTATAACAGGAATATTTAATTCTTTAGCCAAAGCTTTTAAACTTCTTGATATTTCACCAACTTCAAGATTTCTTGCATCCTTAAATCCGGGCGCATGCATCAACTGTAAATAGTCGACCATTATCGCACTTAAGCCACCATAATCTTTAGCAATACGTCTTGCTCTAGAACGTAATTCTGTAGGGGTTAATCCCGAAGTATCATCGATAAATATACTATATCTTTTTTCCGATAACTTGTTTATAACCCCAACTAATTTACCCCAATCTTGAGCATCTAAATTAAAGTTTCTGATTCTTCCTTGATCTATGCGTCCCATTGAAGCTACTAAACGTGCCGCAATTTGATTTGCAGGCATTTCTAATGAGAATACAAGAACAGGTTTATGATTATTTTCATTCATAGCGATATTTTCAACTAAATTCATAGCAAATGTGGTTTTACCCATTGCAGGACGAGCCGCTACAATAATAAGTTCCCCACCATGAAAACCTGATAAATAATTATCTAAATCAACATAACCTGTACTGATACCACTTAAACCAGATTGTGGATTTTGACGACGCTTATCTAGTTCTTCAACTAAACTTAGCACCACTTCGGTCATGGATCTAGGGCCTGATTCTGTTTTGCTAACTTCATCATTTATTTTTAAAATTTTTGATTCAGCAGAATCTAAAAGTTCTTCAATATCCATGTCATTGCTATTTAAAGCATCATCTAAAATAGAACGACAAGCATTTACTAATCTACGAGTTCTAGATTTATCTAATATGGTACTAGCATAAGTTCTTAAATTTAATGTTGCAGGTACAAAATGCTGTAAATTAAGTAAGTATTGTGGAGTAACAATGCCTTGAACATCTATAGAAGGAATATTTTCTTGAAGAGCAATAATATCGATAGGTTCGTTCTGTCTAGACAATTCAAGCATTGTGGTATATACAATCTTATTGGAATTGTCATAGAAATCTTCTGGCTTTAATAAAGGGGCAATACTTTCAAATTGTTTTGGTTCTAGCAAAATACCACCTAATAATGCTCTTTCTGCATCAAAAGAGAATAATCTTGAATTCTCTTCAATATTAGTATTCATAGCATCATTAACATTATTGTATGATTTTTTTTGAGAATTTCTTACCCACTCTGAAGAAGATACATCAATAGCCATTGGAAGTCCCTATCTATTTTGATAAAAAGAACAATTATATCTTTTTTAACAAATAACCGTAGCTTGAATTATACAAAACAAAAGATAAAAATAAAACTTATTATATTTTTAAGAATGGCAATGATCGTGATTTTAATAAATAAAAAAAAATTAAATTAAATGATTAAAATAGGATTTAAAGAAAGGATGGCGCATCCTGAAGGATTCGAACCTTCGACCGCTCGGTTCGTAGCCGAGTACTCTATCCAGCTGAGCTAAGGATGCAATTGAAGTTCATTTTTATTTAAATTTGAAATGGCGCATCCTGAAGGATTCGAACCTTCGACCGCTCGGTTCGTAGCCGAGTACTCTATCCAGCTGAGCTAAGGATGCATACAATGGCGGTGAGAGAGGGATTCGAACCCTCGATACAACTTTATGGTCGTATGCTCCCTTAGCAGGGGAGTACCTTCAGCCTCTCGGTCATCTCACCGTTATTGCCTTTGTGAGATGAATTTTACATTAAAATAAAAATATGTCAAGATTTTTTAAATAATTTAAAAATCGTATAAGAACTAAACAATCAATCAATAAATAAATAGATTATATAAAAAGGCAAATGATAAATAATCGCCAAACCGAAAATAAAAGCGAATTAGTACTTTTATTCACGATTATTTGAAAAATGCGTACAACAACAATATGGTTCTATTTAAGATAGCAGATATAAGACTACGAATATATACTTGTCTTATCTTTATTTTATGAAATTATTCTATATTACAAAGATATCGTAAACTTAAAAATTACTTTTTAAGCGCTTTATTTTTATTTTTTTCAGCACTATTGTTTTCTGAAATCTCTGTACGTTGAACACTTATATTTTTTGGAGCTTCGATCCCGATTCTTACTTGGTTTCCGGTAACACCTAGTACAATTACCTTTACATCATCTCCAATTACGAGACTTTCTCCAACTCTTCTTGTTAAAATTAGCATTGACCACTCCGTAGTCTTAAAAATATCCTATAGTGTAAGAGTATATCCTAAATTGTCTTAAAATTCTAAAAAAACTAAAAACTTTATCATAAAGAATGATTTTTATAACTTTTGTTTCCACTGTAAGAAAAAATCACACTATGAGTACATAGTGTGATTTCTTTATACTAT
>GL995198.1:28484-30207 GCA_000222855.1 Succinivibrionaceae bacterium WG-1
ACCGCCTGCTTGAGCCATATCAGGACGACCACCGCCCTTACCGCCAATTTGACTTGCAACAAAGTTAACTAGTTCACCAGCTTTAACTTTAGATGTTAAATCTTTTGTTACACCGGCAATTAAAGCAACTTTACCATTAACAACAGAAGCAAGTAAAACTACCCCACTCTTAATTCTATTCTTAATATCATCAAGAGCTACTCTCATTTCCTTACTTTCAATATCATTAACAGTTTCAACTAAACACTTAACTCCATTGATTTCCACAATAGAGCTCATTAAAGAAGAAATAGTTTTAAGAACAAGCTTTTCTTTCAATTCTGAAACTGTATGTTCAACTTCACGAACATAAGCTACATTTGCTTGAACCTTTGCAGCCACCCCTAAAACATCACTCTTTAAAATTAAAGCACTTTCATTTAACTGATTTGCAAGTTTTTGTACATATAAAACCGCACCCTTATTAGTTACAGCTTCAATACGACGTACACCTGCAGCAATACCAGTATCTGATACAATCTTTAATAAACCAATGTCACCTGTTGCAGTAACATGGGTACCACCACAGAGTTCACATGAAAAATCTTCCATTGACACAACACGAACTGTTGCATCATATTTTTCACCAAACAAAGCCATAGCACCTAAAGATTTTGCACTTTCGAGATCCATTACCTTAGTAATTACAGGAACATTCTTGCAAATTTCCGCATTTACCATTTGTTCCACTAAATCAAGTTGTTCTTGAGTTAATGGTTCGCCATGAGAGAAGTCAAATCTTAAGTGTTCAGAATTAACACTAGATCCCTTCTGAGCAACATGGTCACCAAGAACTTTTCTTAAAGCAGCTTGTAATAAGTGAGTTGCAGAGTGGTTAGCACAAGTTTGTTTACGAGTTTCTGAACAAACCTTAGCTTTTACTGCATCATTAACAGTGAATGAACCTAATTCAACCTTACCAATATGAATAATTGCATTACCAGCAGTCTTAGTATTTAAAACTTTAAATACGCAATTTTCATTACCAAGGATTGAACCTACGTCACCAATCTGACCACCACGTTCAGCATAGAATGGAGTCTTCTCAAGTACAATAATTGCTTCTTCATCAGTTGCAATTGAATCAACTTTATCAACACCACGATAAATTGCTACAATCTTAGTGTCTTGTTCTAAAGTATCATATCCAGTAAATTCAGTGCTTTCAGCAACCTTAATCTGAGCGTTATAGTCTACTTCGAAGTTAGATGCAGCTTTAGCTCTAGCCTTTTGCTTAGCCATTTCAGCATCAAAGCCTTCTGTATCAATTACATAGCCATCGTCACGCACAACGTCAGCAGTTAAATCGATAGGGAAACCATAAGTATCATAAAGCTTGAAAGCTACTTCACCAGGAATAGTCTTAGAACCATTTAATTTAGTTAACTCTTCAGAAAGTAAGCTTAAACCTCTATCAAGAGTTTTAATAAATTGTTCTTCTTCTTTCTTTAAAGCTTTTTCGATAGCGGCTTTATTACTTACTAGTTCAGGATATGCTTCACCCATAAGTTGACATAATTCATCAACAAGCTTATAGAAAAATACATCCTTAGCACCAAGTAAACGACCATGTCTTACAGCTCTACGAATGATACGACGTAATACATAACCTCTACCTTCATTTGATGGTAATACCCCATCAGCAACAAGGAATGAACATGAACGAATATGGTCAGCAATTACA
>GL995198.1:30531-38778 GCA_000222855.1 Succinivibrionaceae bacterium WG-1
CCATGGTCGTAGAAAATTTCAGAACATGGACCGCAAGGACCGGTGTCACCCATCTGCCAGAAATTGTCAGATGCATATGGAGCACCTTTATTATCACCGATTCTAACGATTCTTTCTGCAGGAATGCCTATTTCATTATGCCAAATATCATATGCTTCATCGTCTGTAGCATAAACTGTTACAGTTAACTTTTCTGGAGCTAATTTTAAAACACCTGTTAAAAAACCCCATGCAAAGTGAATAGCATCTTTTTTGAAATAATCACCGAAGCTAAAATTACCAAGCATTTCAAAGAATGTATGGTGACGTGCTGTATAACCAACATTATCAAGGTCATTATGCTTACCACCAGCACGAACACAGCGTTGAGCAGTTGTTGCACGAGTATAAGCTCTTACTTCTTTTCCTAAGAATACGTCCTTGAATTGGTTCATACCAGCATTAGTAAACAACAGTGTAGGATCGTTATTAGGAACCAATGAGCTTGAACTAACAACTTGGTGTCCTTGTGAACGATAATATTCGAGAAACGCAGAACGAATCTCGGAAGTTGTCATATACATAGTAAACCCTAAAAATAAATAAAAGACTTTAGCCTGTCTTTAAGTTCGAGATTTTATACACTTCTCAAATGAAGCATATAAAATCTCAAACTACAATATATGTACAAGCAAGACTTACCTAATATTTATACCTTAAAAACTTGAAGTATTAAAATACTTCTACAAATTTAGGTTTCATATCAAAAAATTTCTGACATTATAACACGTCATAATAATAGAATGTACATATTTAAAATATCTATCACAAAGTAGGTAATATAGAATAATGAGTTTGTAACTTTTTATATCTTTTCAAGAATTATTTTAAAATTATGAATTCTGATTCTTAAATACATTCATCAAATTAACTAAATTAAACCCCCTACCAAGTCCCCATTGAATAGCTTTATTTCTTTCTTCAAAAGAACAAGATATGATATTTTTACCGAATTTACGTTCTAAAGCAATTTGAGCATATTTATCCCAATCAACCGTGATTTTATCCATAAAAGATTTAACAACTTCTTTTTGAACGCCTTTTTTTATCAATTCAAAATATATTTTTTTAGGACCACAATTTGAATTCAAATAATGTTCAAAAATCATTTTTATATATCTAACTTCAGATAAGGAATTTTCTGCAATTAACTTTTTAACAACTTCTTTAACTACATCAGGATCGTACTTACCTAAAAGTTTTTTAACATTTCGGCTCTACCATATTCTCTTTTAGCAAGTAGATGTAGAGCATAGCTATATGCTTTCTTGGATTGCTTTTCTTTAGATATAGAGGAGTTATCCATAATTACACACATCAAAAATATTTGTTGTTTATGTATTAAAATAAGAGGCAATTCTTACGAATTGCCTCTATATTTTTAATTATAATTTTTAATCTCTAATTTACGAATTTAATTAAAGATCTTCAGGAATTTCAATTGGTTGATAATCATCTAGCATACTAGCAATGTCATCGCTAGGAGTATCTGAAGAACCACCAAAATCTAAAGTTGAATTATAGTCTGAAGCTTGGCTATAGAATTCACGAATCTTCTTTTCGATTTCTTGTGAAACTTCAGGATGCTCTTCAAAGTATTTAACTACGTTAACCTTACCCTGACCAATCTTTTCATTATTGTAAGAGAACCAAGCACCAGACTTCTTAATGATATCAGCTTTAACACCAAGATCTAAAATCTCACTTTCTTTACTAATACCTTTTCCGTATAAAATCTGGAATTCAGCGGTCTTAAATGGAGGTGCAACCTTATTCTTAACAACTTTAACCTTAGTTTCGTTACCAATAACTTCTTCACCAACTTTAACAGCGCTACCTTTTCTAATATCTAAGCGAACTGAAGCATAATACTTTAATGCATTACCACCAGTAGTAGTTTCAGGATTACCAAACATTACCCCAATCTTCATACGAAGTTGGTTAATGAATACACACATACAATTTGCTTGATTTAAAGAACCTGTTAACTTACGTAAAGCTTGAGACATAAGTCTTGCTTGTAAGCCCATATGAGAGTCACCCATATCGCCTTCAATTTCAGCTTTTGGAACTAAAGCAGCCACAGAGTCGACAATAACAACTTCCACACTACCAGAACGCACTAAAACATCACAAATTTCTAAAGCTTGTTCACCAGTATCTGGTTGAGATAATAATAATGAATTGCAATCAACACCTAATTTAGCAGCATAGATTGGGTCTAAAGCATGTTCCGCATCGATAAATGCACAAGTTTTTCCCATTTTTTGAGCTTGAGCGATTAACTCTAATGTTAGAGTAGTTTTACCTGATGATTCAGGACCGTAGATTTCGACAATTCTACCACTTGGTAAACCACCAATACCTAATGCTAAATCTAAAGATAAAGAACCTGTAGAAATAGCTTCAATATCAGTAATATTCTTGTTTTCACCAAGGCGCATAATTGCACCCTTACCAAATTGACGTTCAATTTGATCTAAAGCAGCTTGTAATGCTTTTGCTTTATCTTTATTATCCACGTTTTTAACCGCACACATTATTTTATATTCCTTTCTATACCACGAACTAATAATATAATCTTTTCAAAAATATAATAATTAAGAATTCAATAAAAACTAAACTACATTTATATTACAAATCAATAATTTAATAAATCTTTACATAAAATTTTAATTTTAAAATACGTTATCTCACAAAAAACTAAAAATACCCTAAAAACAATCACAAAAAATAATATTAAAAAGAAATCTCAACTTAAATATTATTAGAATCTTTGAAAATTTAAGATTCTAACCTTTTACAAAACAAATTATGGCATTATTTATTTTACCAGTCAATATTTTTTTAGATTATTAAATAATATATATTATATATTATTATTTTCTCGCTTTAGTTCCTTTAGTTCGAAATTATCTTCTAAATGAGCCTTTAATTCAGAAAGAGCAAATAAACAAGCTTTTAGCCTAATTGTGGTTCGACTTCCTTCAAAAAATTTATTAATCACTTCTACAACTTCATCATTATGAACAAATGAAAAGAAAATCGTTCCTACAGGCTTTTGTTCGGTACCACCCGTTGGACCTGCTATACCACTAATTGCAATAGCCCAATTAGCTTTAGAATGTTTAACAACACCTTGCCCCATTTCATATACAGTTTGAGAACTTACCGCTCCATATTTTAGGAGCGTTTCAATATTTACTCCCAACATATCTTTTTTGGCATCATTCGCATATGCTACAAAAGTTCTATCAAACCACGCTGATGAACCAGGTATTTCAGTTAACAAGAAACTTATGAGACCACCGGTGCAGCTTTCTGCTAGAGCAAGATTTTCCTTTCTCTTGGTTAAAATATCTCCTATAGCACTCGCTTTCCGATAACATTCTTCATATAACTCTTGTTCTTCTGCAAACATGATTTTGTTTATCCTTCGTTTATATTTTTAATTATATTTATATACCTATATACCATATATATAAAAGTAAAAATAAATACAGTAATTTTATATGTTAAAATTACTCCTATTTATTTTAAAGAGCTCATTTTTAATTAATATTTACTCTAAAAATGTTATTTTAGGTAAAATTTATTGATAAAAATAAGAACGTATATAAAACTAAAAACAGTATATTCAAAATATATAGAACTACCAAACTTAATGTTCATTTAAATAGTTCTATTGTGAAATACTAAACTGTACAATTCCAAAACTAAATTAATGTAATTCTATAATAATAAAAAGAGTGTAATTTATCATGGCAAAAGAAACTCTCACCCCATTAATGCAACATTACTTACAAGTAAAGCAAGAATACCCTAATACAATTTTGCTTTATCGCATGGGGGACTTTTATGAGATGTTTTTTGATGATGCTATTAAAGCATCTGAAATTTTAGATATAACTTTAACAAAAAGAGGTACTGCCAACGGTCAACCAATTCCTTTAGCAGGAGTACCTTTTCACTCTGTTGACACCTATCTTGCCAAACTTATAGAACATGGAGAAAGCGCAGTTATATGTGAACAATTTGGTGACTCCGTAAATAACAAGGGAAGCATCGAAAGAAAAGTTACCAAAATTGTAACTCCTGGTACTGTTATAGATGACGGTTTATTAAAAGAAAGAACAGATAATTACATTGCTTGTATTACTAACGATCAAATAACTTATGGTTTTAGCTATCTTAATCTTTCTAATGGAGAATTCTTCTGTTTTGAATCTAGTGACTCAAATGATGTACAAAACATTATTTCCCGTTTAAATCCTGCAGAATTACTCTATTCTGAAAACTTTTCAAATATGAGTATGCTTAGTGAACTTCGAGGCACAAGACGTCGTCCATTTTGGGAATTTGACTACAAAACTTGTTTTAAACAATTATGTACCCAATTTAAGACTAATAATTTAGATGGCTTTGGCTTAAAAGATACCTCTTTAGGTATCTGCGCAGCAGGTGCACTACTAAATTATGTAAAAGAAACCCAAAAAACTGCATTACTACACATAAATTCTTTACGTTTAGAACAAGAAAATTCTTTTTTAAATTTAGATGCAAATACCCAAAAGAATCTCGAAATTTTAACTTGCTTAAATGGTACAACAGAAAATTCTCTTGCCAATGTAATTGATTTTACTGTTACTCCTATGGGAGCTCGATTATTAAAAAGAAATTTAATCCATCCTAGCAAAAATTTAACAGAAATAAATTACAAGTTAGATTTAATTGAAGAAATCAGAAATTTAGAAGATATTGAAGATTTATCCACATTATTAAGAAACGCAGGTGACCTTGAAAGAATTACTGCACGTATTGCTTTATCTACAGTACGACCAAGAGATCTCACCAAAATTCGTGCTACTTTACAAATGCTTCCTGACTTAAAAGATTTTCTAAATCAACAAGAACAAAATCTTAAAAAATATAACGAAGCAATAAAACTTATCCCTGATTTATGTGAATTACTAACAATTGCTATCAATGAAAATCCTCCTATTGTTATAAGAGAAGGTGGAGTAATAAAATCAGGATACAATAAGGAATTAGATGATTTACGTTCTCTCGCTAGTGGCACTATGGATTTCTTAAATGAAATAGAAATCAGAGAAAAGAAAAATTAGGAATCTCAACTCTTCGAGTTGATTTTAATAAAGTTCATGGTTTCTATATTGAAATAACCAAAGCAGCCTTAGTTGGTAAAGAAATTCCAAGCGAATACATTCGTCGTCAGACCATGAAAAACACTGAACGTTTTATTACTCCGGAATTAAAAGAATATGAAGATAAAGCGCTAACAGCACAATCTCAAGCGCTTGCTCTTGAAAAGAAACTTTATGAAGATCTTGTAGCACAATTATATAAACACTTAAATCCACTAATTGAAATTGCTAAACAATTATCACTTCTTGATTTATTGCAATCTTTAGCAACAGCATCTATTAGATATAATTATGTTAGACCAACTTTTACTACTGAAGATAAATTAGAAATTATTAATGGCCGTCATCCTGTAATTGAAAATGTTACTTCTAATCCATTTATTGCCAATAATATCTTATTAGATAAACAACAAAAAATGATGCTTATAACAGGGCCAAACATGGGTGGTAAATCAACCTATATGCGTCAAACTGCAATCATAGCTCTTATGGCATATATGGGGAGTTTTGTGCCAGCAGAAACAGCAATAATTCCTAATATTGACTCAATTTTTACTAGAATTGGAGCAAGCGATGATTTAGCTTCAGGGCGATCTACTTTCATGGTAGAAATGACAGAAGCTGCTTTAATCTTAAATAATGCAACTAAAAATAGTTTAGTTTTAATGGACGAAATCGGACGTGGCACAAGTACCAAAGATGGCATGGCTTTAGCTTGGGCTATTGCAGAAAGTTTAGCTAAAGACAATAAGTCATATAGTTTGTTTGCAACTCACTATTTTGAATTAACGAACTTACCTGATTATATAAACTCTATTAAAAACGTGCATTTTAGTGCTTTAAAGAATGGAGAAAATATTGTATTTTTACACAATATCGAAGATGGTCCCGCTCAAAGTTCATACGGTTTAGAAGTTGCATCCTTAGCAGGAGTACCTAAAAAAATTATTAGTAATGCTAAAAAACACATGGGAAAATTAAAAGAAATAGCATCTCAAAATACTAATAACGAAGGTGATAAAACACTAGCTACCAATAATGAAGAAAATATCAAATTGCAACAATATGAAGACTTTATAAATGAAGTATTAAATATTAATCCTGATAATATCTCTGCAAGAGCAGCTCTTGATATCATCTATAATTTAAATCAAAAAGCCAAGCTACTTGCAGAATAAATGACAAAAATCATTTATCAATATATTCTAAAAATGAAATAAATTTTTTAATAGTTACCGCCATGCGGTAACTATTATTGTTTTGGAATGTTATTGATATAATGCTTAATAGAAGAAAGCTTGAGATTCTGAAGGTGTTAATAAATTAAAAGAATCAAGTAATCCAACAAAGTTTATTTCTTGGGAAGATACTTTAAAGGATTAACAGATTCGCCTTTATATCTAATTTCAAAGTGTAGACGTACACTACTTGCTTCTGAATCCCCCATTTGCGCGATAATTTCACCAGCCTTTACTTCAGTGCCTTCACTTACCAAAATCTTTTGGTTGTGAGCGTATGCAGATAAGTATTCATCATTATGATTGATAATTATCAAGTTGCCATAACCTCTTAAAGCATTTCCAGCATAAACAACTTTACCTTTAGCTGCAGAAACCACATTACTGCCACGTTTATCAGAGATATCAATACCTTTATTGGCATTATCCCCTAACGAAAATTGGGAAATAATTTTTCTACTTTTTGTTGGCCAATTCCAAGAAATCTTACCAATATAATTAGTACTATTTGTAGAAGCAACATTTTGAGTACTATTTGTTATAGTACTCTTATTATTAACATTATTGGTATTACTTGGTGTTGTTTTATTGTTTGAAATTGTTGTCGCAGACTTTGATGATGTTGCAACAGTTATTGAAGTATTATTAGTTGTAACTTTTGTATTTGTTGACACGCTTGGAGTGGTTACAATAGGTGTTGTGGTTGTTACAATTGTTGTGCCATCAGAAGTTTTCATGCTTGGAGCATTGCCAATAATTGTATTACTAGTACTAGTTGAACTTGCTACCACTACATTGTTATTCTTTTTACAAAGTTTAATTTTATCGCCTATTTCTATTTCGTTAGATTTTAAATTATTGCATTTCTTTAAATCATCAACTTTTACTTTAGTCTTGCGATAAATGCTAAATAAAGTATCACCCTTTTTTACAACATATACATCTTCTTCATTATTGCTATTAGCTCCTTGAATTAAGGCATTATTAGTTCCAACTTGAACACTTGAATTAACATTAGGAGATGGCTTTGAAGTAGATACATTGCTTACACTAGAAGAAAGATTGGTCGCAGATGACAAATAGCTAGATTTATTATTTGTACTTGTTGATGTTGTTGCTACCGATGTCGCTTTATTATCAGCGTTTGCACTAACCGCAACATTAACTTTACCAATATAAAGTTTGTCACCTATTTCAATATTATTGTTTTTTAAATTATTTAATTTCTTTAACCGATTCACTGAAATATTATTGTTAACAGCGATTCTGTATAAAGTTTCATCTTTTTTACAATATGATATTTATCTTTTTGTACATACTTTATTTCGGAAGCTACAGTATTATTAACAACCAAAGATGGTGAAGTTTTATTAACAACTACTTTGTTATTTGAGCTAGCATTAGAATTTGTATTAGTTGTAGAATTACCACAATCTGGAACTTTTAATATTTGTCCCACCTTAATATCATAAGGTTCCTTTAAATTATTATATTGTGCCATTTTTTTTAGTTCTACATTATTATCAAATGCTATTGAATATAAAGTATCACCTTTTTTTACTAAAATATGACACGATTGAATTCTATTACTAGATAAATTTTTATTCTTTTGGGATTTATCATAAGTTAGAGAATAAGGAGAATTATAACTACTAGGATTAGTAGCACAACCTACATTAAATATTGAAATAAAAGCAAAACATGGTATTGCAAGAATCGATATAATTCTATTATTCACAACAATTCACCTTTACTTTTATTATCACAATATAATCTCTTTAACTATACTCAAAATATTTTATTAG
>GL995198.1:39241-41108 GCA_000222855.1 Succinivibrionaceae bacterium WG-1
GTCCCAAAAATGAAAAAGCAATAAATATAAATAAATTTAATTGCGATAAGTCGAATAAGCCTATAGCATTTTGAGAAGCTAGTAAACCACAGCAAATAGCTACCACTTTATATGGCACAGGAGTAAAAGAACCTACTAACACTAGTAAAATACCATATTGTTCTAGGTAATCAGTTACTTGATTAAATACTTCTGTTTTACCAAAAAATTCAATTAATTCTTTTACATAAATATTTAATAAAGAGTAACCTAAAAGATAACCAACAACCGCTCCCAATACTGACGCTAATGTTGCTAAAAAAGCATAATATAGAGCCTTTTTATTCTGACTTAAACACATTGGTATTAACATAACATCAACTGGTATCGGCCAAAATATAGATTCTATAAAACTATTTAACATTAAAAAAATAGGGGCTAATCTATGCTGAGATAACTTGATACAATAGTCATATGTTTTATGAAAAATACTCATTTCAGGAATCTCGTTTTTCAATCTATCTTCTAGGTGTTCTAAATGAGTATTTTACAATATTTTTGCTAAATCAAATATTTTTTAGAGCTTTTTATAGAATTGAAGACCACTTTTCAAGATCATCCATCACTAAATATGATGTCAAATCAATCTGTAGTGGAGTTATAGAAACATATCCATGTTCTATAGCGTAGAAATCAGTGTCCAGTGATTTGTCAACAGCTTTGCCTTGAGGTCCTACCCAATATATAGGTTGACCTCTAACATCTTTATCTGCTATAACACTATCAGCTTCTGCTCTATTACCAAGTCTTGTAACCTTAACACCTTTTACTTCAGATAAAGGTAAATCAGGTACATTTACATTTAAAATTTGTCCTGATGGAATTGGACAAAACTCTAAATTTTTTAAAAGTTTTAAAGCAAAAAAGCAGCAGTTTCAAAGTGTTTACTACCACATAAAGAAATAGCAATTGCAGGTAATCCTAAACTTCTGCCTGCTGTTGCTGCAGCAACAGTTCCTGAATAAATTACATCATCCCCTAAGTTTGCTCCATGATTGATACCTGATATCACTACATTAGGACGAGGTTTTAATAATTCATTTATCGCTAAATAAACACTATCTGTAGGAGTGCCACGTACTGCTAAAAAATGATCATTTTCTAAAACTTGAACTCTGAGCGGATTTTCTAAAGTTAAAGCGTGACTAGCAGCTGATTGGTTACGATCTGGAGCACTTATCCATGTATCTTTATATATTCTAGAAAGTTCGTTATATAAAACTCTAATTCCAGTACTATAAATGCCATCATCATTACTTATAAGTACTCTCAAATCTTGCATTGTTTATTAAATCCTTTTTATAAAAACTAGTCTTTATAAATTAAAGCCACTGCTTCCACTGCAATACCTTCTTTTCTACCTACAAAGCCTAACTTTTCAGTAGTGGTTGCTTTAATGTTTACACAATCTAAATCAAGCTTAAGATCTGAAGCAATGTTGGCACACATTTGAGCTTGATGTGGGGCAATTTTAGGAGCTTGCGCGAGGATAGTAATATCCACATTAGAAATGTGGTATCCTTTTTCAGATACACGTTTAAAAGTATCACGTAATAATACTCTACTATCAATATTTAAGAATTTATCATCATTATCTGGATACAAGCGACCAATATCACCTAAAGATGCTGCACCTAATAATGCATCACACAAAGCGTGTAACACCACATCTCCATCAGAATGAGCTATTAAGCCTTGTTCATAATCAATATGAACGCCACCTAATACAACAGGACCATCGCCACCAAATTTATGAACATCAAATCCATGACCCACTCTAAACATGTTATTACTCCAATTTAAAAATTTATATGACTGTTGACTACAT
>GL995198.1:41340-52053 GCA_000222855.1 Succinivibrionaceae bacterium WG-1
ACTTATTGCTGACTCATATGCATGAATCAATAATTCTCGTTTAAAAAATTGTGGAGTTAATGCTCGATACATATTAGTTCTAGGAATAGTCGCACTAATAACTCCTTTATCAGTTATTCGTTTAATAGTATCAGGAATTGCACATCCTAAAATACCACCATTATCATCTAAACATTGTAAAACTAAGTTTTCCACATCACTTAATTTAACACAAGGTCTAGCAGCATCATGAACTAACACAAATTCTGTAGAAGCTTTTTTTAGTCCTTCAAGTACACTAAAACATCTTTCAGCGCCACCTATTTGGGTTTCAATATTAGGCTCTGTAAGATTTAATTTAGCAAAATACGGATCTTCAGCACCAATCACTACAATTACTTTATTTACAAATTTAAATTGCAAAAATTTGTTTATTGTATGTTCTAAAATGGTTTTATTCCCAATCTTAAGATATTGTTTAGGAATATTAGCCCCCATTCTTTTGCCAACACCAGCCGCTGGAATTACTATATCTATTTTGGGATTATTATTCATCATTATTCTTCACTACTATACGATAAAATTTCTCATCTTCTTTAATCATGCCTAAAGAATTTCTTGCAATATCTTCCGCAGATGAATTAGAAGTGTTATTTTTTAAATCTTCAATATTAACTTCCATCATCTTATTTCGTTCTTGAAATTCTAAAGTAGTTTGTTTAGCTTTTTCTAATTCTAATAAGCTTTCGTTGTATTTCTTATTTTTTCAAAAGAATAATTAACCAAGCCTAATAGTAGAATTAGTAGAACCAGGGTAAATAAACGAATCATAATACACCAAAATAATTCTTACACCGCAATGCTATTACTTGATAAAAATATGTGTATAAACAATTTATTTCAAATCAAATAATCTCTTAATATATTCAATTACGTATTCTATAAAAAAAACCTCCTATAAGTAAATATATAGGAGGCTTTTTGTATTTATAAATAATTATTTATAACAAATAATTATTGACCCTTAACTGCTGAACGACCAGCAAATGGAGCCTTTTCAGTACCTAATTCTTCTTCGATACGGATTAATTGGTTGTACTTAGCCATACGGTCTGAACGGCTTAAAGAACCAGTCTTGATTTGACCAGCTGCTGTACCAACTGCGATATCAGCAATTGTGCAGTCTTCAGTTTCGCCTGAACGGTGAGAAATAACTGCAGTGTAACCAGCCTTGTGAGCCATTTGGATAGCATCTAAAGTTTCAGATAATGAACCGATTTGGTTAACCTTGATAAGGATTGAGTTAGCAACACCCTTTTCAATACCTTCCTTAAGGATTGATGGGTTAGTTACGAATAAATCGTCACCAACTAATTGGCACTTGTTACCAATCTTATCAGTTAAGTTCTTCCAACCTTCCCAGTCGCCTTCAGCTTGACCATCTTCGATAGAGATGATTGGGTATTGGTTGCATAAGTCAGCTAAGAAGTCAGCTAATTCAGCAGAAGTTAAATCCTTACCTTCAGCCTTCATTTCATAGATCTTCTTTTCTTCGTTGTAGAATTCAGAAGAAGCACAGTCCATAGCTAAAGTGATGTCTTTACCGAAAACATAACCAGCATTTTCAACAGCTTCTTTGATTGCAGCCATAGCAGCAGCAGTTGAACCTAAACGTGGAGCATAACCACCTTCGTCACCTACAGTTGTAGTTTGGCCCTTAGCCTTTAATACTTTAGCTAAGCAATGGAATACTTCAGCACCCATACGGATAGCTTCTTTAACAGTCTTAGCACCAACTGGTTGAATCATGAATTCTTGCATGTCCATTGACCAAGCAGCGTGAGCACCACCGTTGATGATGTTCATCATAGGTAATGGCATAGAGTACTTGCCAGAAGTACCATTTAAGTCAGCGATGTGAGCGTAAAGTGGAACGTTCTTAGCTAATGCACCAGCCTTAGCAACTGCTAAAGAGATAGCAAGGATAGCGTTTGCACCAAGATTCTTCTTGAATGGAGTGCCATCTTTGTCAAGCATTACTTTATCAATAGCGCGTTGTTCAGTAGGATCCATACCGATGATTGCAGGGCCAAGGATTTCGTTTACATTCTTAACAGCTTGTAAAACACCCTTACCGCCAAAACGATTCTTATCGCCGTCACGTAATTCAAGAGCTTCACGAACACCAGTAGAAGCGCCAGACGGAACTGCAGCACGACCCATTAAACCATTATCTAAAATAACGTCAGCTTCAACAGTTGGATTACCACGTGAGTCGATAATTTCACGACCGATTACTTTAACAATCTTAGCCATTACAAATCCTCATTGTAAGATTAAAAATTTGTCGCATTTGCGAACACAAAAAAAACTTTGAACTTTGTTCAACACAAGGTTCAGGAAAAACTTTTGTTAATATAGAATTGTTATCTTTTATATAGGAGATACAAAATCAATTCTATATTAGCAAGAAATCCGATTATCAATAATAATTAAAATAATTATATATTGCAAACACTGATTATATTACAATTTAAATAATTTTGTCACTTAATATAAAAAGCATTTTTATTTTCTGAAAAATAAACCTCATAAAATATGACTGTTTATTAAAATTTCATATTGTTAAATTACAAAAATAAAGGGGTTTTAAAACCCCTTCATTAAAATTTAATTATTACTTCTTGCTCTGATATTCTTTAGCAGCTTTAATAAAACCAGAGAATAATGGATGACCATCTCTTGGAGTTGAAGTAAATTCTGGATGGAATTGTACTGCAACGAACCATGGATGCTTGTCATTTTCAATGATTTCAACTAATTTCTTATCAGCGCTTAAACCAGTAACTTTAAGACCTGCTTTCTTAATTTCAGGTAATAAGTTATTGTTTACTTCGTAACGGTGACGGTGACGTTCATAGATTTCTTGCTTACCGTATAATTCAGCAACTTTTGAACCCTTTTCTAGATGACATAATTGTGCACCTAAACGCATTGTACCACCAAGGTCAGAGTTTTCGTTACGAACTTCTTTATTACCTTCATCATTGATCCATTCTGTGATTAAACCAACTACTGGGAATGGAGAGTTCTTATCAAATTCTGTTGAATTTGCTTTTTCCATATGGCAAACGTTTCTAGCATATTCAATTAAAGCGATTTGCATGCCTAAACAAATACCTAAATAAGGAATATTGTTTTCACGTGCATATTTTGCAGCAATAATTTTGCCTTCAATACCACGATTACCAAAACCACCAGGAACTAAGATAGCATCAACATCTTCAAGCATTTCTAAACCTTTTGTTTCAATGTCTTGAGAATCGATATACTTAATCTTTACATTAACATGGTTCTTTAAACCGCCATGCTTTAATGCTTCATTTACTGATTTATAAGCATCTGGTAATTGTACATACTTACCAACCATACCAATAACAACTTCACCTTCGCTATTAGCTTGTTGATAAATAACTTGTTCCCATTCTGACAAATCAGCTTCTTTTGCCTTAATACCAAATCTGTCACAAACGAGTTGGTCTAAACCTTGATTCTTTAATAATGCAGGAATCTTGTAGATAGAATCTACGTCTCTTAATGAAATAACAGCCTTTTCATTTACATTACAGAATGAGGCAATCTTAGTCTTTTCAGCGTTTGGAATATTAATATCAGAACGGCAAACTAAGATATCAGGCTGAATACCAATACTTAATAATTCTTTTACAGAATGTTGAGTAGGCTTTGTTTTAACTTCACCAGAAGTCTTTAAGTAAGGCACTAATGTTAAGTGCATATAAAGAGCATTCTGTCTACCAATATCTACAGCTAACTGTCTAATTGCTTCTAAGAATGGTAATGATTCAATATCACCTACTGTACCACCAATTTCAACAATAGCAACTTCGTGACCTTGACCACCTGCTACAATTCTTTCTTTGATTGCATTAGTGATATGAGGAATAACTTGGATTGTTGCACCTAAGTAATCACCATGTCTTTCTTTTCTGATAACATCAGAATAAATCTTACCAGTAGTAAAATTGTTACGACTAGTCATTTTGGTACGAATAAATCTTTCGTAGTGACCTAAGTCTAAGTCAGTTTCTGCGCCATCTTCGGTAACGAACACTTCACCATGCTGAATTGGGCTCATTGTGCCAGGATCGACATTGATATATGGATCTAACTTTAGCATAGTAACGTTGATTCCACGAGCTTCTAAAACAGCAGCTAATGAAGCTGCAGCTATCCCTTTACCAAGAGAAGAAACAACCCCACCTGTAACAAATATATATTTAGTTTCCATATCTATAAAGATCCATGCAGAAAAAAAAACAGCATTTACTGTACTGAATGCTGCTTAGTCCTATATATCTTTTAAATTGCTAATTTTTTAGCAATATTTAAAAATAATATTCTCTAAGCAATTAACTTAAAAAAATCTTAATTTTTATAAATTTCAATCACTTAGATAAATTTTTAATATTATCTTTAAATGTAATTTGGCTATATTTTAACAAAAAATTGTAAATAAAACAAAAAATATCTTAAGCTCGTCACAACTTCGCCTTCAAACACGAAGTTGTGAAACTTAAAATTACATACGAGAAGCAGAAAGAATATCAGGCATTTGATTTAACTTAGCAATCATGCGAGTTAAATCATTGATATTGTAAACTTCCATATCTATGTCTATATGAGCAATTTGTTTATAAACATTGGAACGAGAGCGTACACCTAACACATTTATCTTTTCAGCTGCAATTATTGTAGTGATATCACGTAACAATCCAGAACGGTCGTTCGCATCGATACCAATTGTAACAGCAAAGCCATTAGAATAATTTTCACCCCATTGAGCTTCAATTATTCTTTCAGGATTTTGTTTTTCTAAATTCTTTAAAGTTTCGCAATCACTTCTATGAATTGAAATACCACGGCCTTGAGTTATAAAACCTAAAATATCATCCCCTGGAATTGGTTGACAGCATTTGGCTAAACTAGTTACAAGATTACCAACACCATGAACTATAACTTGACTCTTATCTATAACCTTACGACTATTAGCTAAACGATTTAATGTTCGTTGTTCAATAGTTTTGATTATTTGCTCACCGTCATCAACAGGCGCAGTGAGTTCTTTTATTCTTTCTTCTAAGAAATTAATTACTTGATTGATTCTAATATCACCTGAACCAATACCTGCAAAGATATCATTTAAGTCTTTGGCATTGTATCTCTTATATGTTAATTTTATAAAAGAAGATAATTGTTCTTTGGTAATCTGTAAACCATGACGTAAAATTTCTTTTTCAAGTAAGTCTTTACCAGCTAAAATATTCTTTTCACGATCTTCTTTTCTGAACCAAGATGCAATCTTGGCTCTTGCCTTAGAAGTACGAACATAGCCATTATTAGGATTTAACCAATCTCTACTTGGATTTTGTTCTGTTTGTAAAAATATTTCAACTTGGTCGCCAGTTTGCAATTGGTATGTAAATGGCACTATCTTACCATCTACTTTTGCTCCAATACATCTATTACCTACTTCACTGTGAATATGATATGCAAAATCTAAAGGGGTTGCACCTGTTGGTAAATCAACCACATCGCCTTTTGGAGTAAAGACATAAACTCTATCTTCAAATACTTGAGTTTTGAATTCATCCACAATAGCTCCAGATTCCACCATATCTTCTTGCCAAGATAGTAGTTTACGAAGCCATGAAATTCTTTCTTCATACGCAGCATCAATCCCTGGATTGCCACCTTCTTTATACTTCCAATGAGCAGCAACACCAAGTTCAGCATTTTTATGCATTTCGCTAGTACGAATTTGTATTTCTACGGTTTTTCCATTTGGTCCAATAACTACAGTGTGAATTGATTGATAACCATTAGGTTTAGGATTAGCAATATAATCATCAAATTCTCTAGGAATATGATGATATTTAGTATGCACCACCCCAAGAGCAGCGTAACAATCTTGAAGTCTATCAACTATTACACGTACCGCTCTTACATCATAAAGACCTGAAAAATCTAAATGCTTTTTCTGCATTTTGCGCCAAATACTATAAATATGCTTTGGACGCCCATAAACTTCAGCATTTAAACCTTCTGATTTCAACTTTTCTTTAAGATCTTTTACAAAATCGTTTATATAATTTTCACGATCTATTCTTTTTTCATCTAATAGATGAGCAATTTGTTTATAAATATCAGGATGTAAATATCTAAAAGCTAAATCTTCTAATTCCCACTTTAACTGACCAATACCTAGTCTGTTTGCTAAAGGGGCATAAATATTAGATATTTCTTTTGCAACTAAAACTCTAGTTTCTTCATCTGCATTTTTTACTTCTCTTAAAGCAGCAATTCTTTCTGCTAACTTTATAACCACCGCTCTAACATCTTCAACCATTGCAATTAACATGCGACGCACATTATCTATTTGGCTATCAGTTACAGTGTTGGAGCTTAAATTATGTAAAAAACGAATAGCTTCCATATCCCTCACTCCGTGAAGAATATTAGCTATTTTTGAACCAAAATCGGCTTTTGCTTGTTCTAAAGTAAAGTAATTAGCTTCTAAATGTGGATATAAAATCGCAGCTTTAAAGGTATCTAAATCCATGTGGAGAGTTAGCAAAATACCTATCATTTCAATTGCACGATTACTTAGGCGAATTTTCTCATCTTGAGACTCACCCATCTTTTCATTACAATATAGGAACACTTTTGATATTTCTTCTTTATCTGATTCTTTTACAGGTAAAGAATTCATCCAATCTTCTACATCAAAATGTCCTTTAGAATGCGTATTTCTAACTGCAACCATTTATCTTTTATATACCTTAAAAAAATTCTTATACAAATCCAAGAATATAAAAAATTAAATTCTAACTTATTATTCCGTGATAAAGAATACTATAGCACAATAGTAGTATTTGTTTATTTATTTTTAAAAGTTATTTTAAATTTTTAATGTTTTAACCATTTTTATATCAAATTTCCTTTAATCTAGTTATATAAATAATATTTTATAAAATCTTTTTTATAAACTTTTTAGTGATTTTTTTCAATTTTAACCAACCTAATTTTAGAACTACCATCAAAACAAATATAGTTATAGATTTATTTTATAGTTAGCTATACATATATACAAATTGCCTATAAATAAAATTTTTCTATAATAGAAACATGTTTTAAACAATAAAACAAATCTAACTATTAAAAACTATCGCAAACTAAAAAATATAAATAAAAACACCAACAAAATAAAAAATAAATATCATTAACAACACAAGGATAAACAATGGAATCTGTAATTTTAGGTTTACCAAGAATTGGTAAAAATAGAGAATTAAAATTTGCAACTGAAAAATTTTTTAAAAATGAAATTTCTGCTCAAGAATCAGAAAACACTGCAAAAACAATTCGTTTAATAAATTTAAAGCTTTTAAAGCAAAACAATATCAACAATATTCATGTTGGTGATTTTTCATTTTATGACAATGTTCTTGATGCTGCAGTTTTATTTAATGTTTTACCACAAAGATTCAATAACTTAGATTGCAACGAATTAAAAAATTATTTTGCTATTGCTAGAGGCGTACAAGAAAAAGCTCCTTTAGCTTTAAGAAAATGGTTTACTACTAACTATCACTATTTAGTACCAGAAGTTGACAATACCACTATTATTAAAAGAACAAGTGAAGGTCCAATTAAATTCTACAAAGAAGCTTTAAATGAAGGTCTTAAAACTATCCCTTCTGTTATTGGTCCGTTTACTTTATTAAAACTCACAAAATTCCACGACAATCTTGGAATTAACAACATTAAAGAAGCATTAGTTAATGAATATGTAAGTCTTTTAAAAGACGCAGAAAATCATTTAATTGCAGAATTCTCACTTCAAGAACCATATCTTGTATGTGATCTATCAAATGAAGATATTGAATTATTTAATTTCATCTATAACCAAATCTTCCAAAATGTTGAATTAAAATTAAATTTAATTACTCACTTTGGTGATATCAGAGATATATACTCAGAAGTTATCAAGTATGACTTTAATGCTATTGCTTTAGATTTTATTGAAGGTTCTGAAAACTTTAATCTCATCAAAACATATGGTTTCAATGCAAACACTAAGCTATGGGCTGGTGTTATAAATGGTCGTGGTATTTGGAGAAACAATTATCAATTGACTATTGAAACATTAAAGAATTTACAAAACTTAGTATCTAATGAAGTTTTAGTATCAACAGCATGTTCACTCTTACATGTTCCATTTACTACAGCTTCAGAACAAAAGTTACCATCAAATGTTTTAAATCATTTTGCTTTTGCGGTTGAAAAAGTAGCAGAAGTAGCTGAAATTGCCAATATTATTACTAATAATTTAGAAGTACCAGTAAACAATAAAGAATTATTTGCAACCGCAAGATTTACTCCAAATAGTAAGCTTAATGAAAAAATTCAAAATTTAACTAGTGATGACTTCGTAAGACTTCCTTTAAGAAAAGAAAGACAAGCAATTCAGAAGAAAGCTTTAAATTTACCAATTTTACCAACTACTACAATTGGTTCATTCCCTCAAACTGCTGAACTTCGTCACTTAAGAAAGCAATTTAAGAATGCTCAAATATCTCAAGTAGAATATGAAACTCAAATTAAGCAACAAATAGCTGATTGTATTTCTTTACAAGAAAAGTTAGATATTGACGTATTAGTTCACGGCGAATTTGAACGTAATGACATGGTGGAATATTTTGGTCAAAATTTAAATGGCTATGTATTTACTGAAAATGGTTGGCTTCAATCTTATGGTACTAGATGCGTAAAACCACCTGTAATTTGGGGGGATGTAACTAGAAATAATCCTATTACAGTTGCAACATCTTCATATGCTCAAAGTTTAACATCTCGTCCTGTAAAAGGTATGTTAACAGGTCCTGTTACCATCTATAACTGGTCATTCCCAAGAGAAGATATTTCTGCAAAAGATAGTATTTATCAAATTGCTTTGGCAATTAAAGAAGAAGTTGAAGATCTTGAAAAAGCTAATATCAAGGTTATTCAAATTGATGAAGCTGCATTAAAAGAAAAATTACCTATCCGTAAATGCGATTGGCATAATAAATACTTAGACTTTGCAGTAAAATCATTTAATCTTGTAAGTAGTGGCGTTCAGCCTAGCACTCAAATTCACACTCACATGTGCTATAGCGACTTTACTGAAATTATTAAAGACATTGATAACATGGATGCTGATGTTATTTCATTTGAAGCATCAAGATCAAGCTTTGAAATTTTAGATAGACTTGAAGCTGAAAAATTTGAAACAGAAGTTGGCGCTGGTATTTATGATATCCACTCACCAAATATTCCGAGCTGTAATGAAATTAAAAATTCATTAGAAAAAATTATAACTAAGCTTGATCTTAACTCTATTTGGGTAAATCCTGATTGCGGTTTAAAAACTCGTCAGAACTCAGAAGTTATACCAAGTCTTACAAACATGGTTCAAGCAGCCAAAGAACTTAGAAAGAATTACTCAAACTAAACTTATAAAATCTAAGAACTTCATAACTCAATAGCAATTTATCAAATATTCTCAATTGAACATGAAGTTCTTAAATAAAGTTATGGATTTGAGACCTTACTATTATAAGTTTAAGACAGAGAACATACGAATATAGTTAAATTTATAAGCAAGATAACTTTGATATCTCACTATATAAATTACTTTAAGCTCTAAAAAAGTAAAAATAATTACTTCAAATAAAAACACGGATAAAGCTATATAAATAAAAGCTTTATTCGTATTTTTTTCTTAAAACTGTCGAACTATTCTTTAGTAATTAACTATATTTTCAATATTTAATATGCTCGCATATACAGCAATAATTGCATATTACTGTCTCTAAAAAATCCTATCTAATTTCGCAAAACCTTTTGATTTCAAGGACTTTTAGAAGAGTTTTATTTTGTCTTTGATAGAAAAACAACCGTCTCCACATGCAACGACCAGTGCATAGCGGTGTCTGATCGTCTACTATGGTTTATACAACAGGCGTAAAAGAACATATTAACCAATAAGCACAGGAAACATATTCAGTGAAATCTGCTGAAATCTTCACACTGGTACTTCCTAAATTGAGGCTTGCAGTATTCCTCTTTTTCGCCAGTTTGCTTATTAGTGCGTTTGCCATTAAACCAAATACTGCGTTTTCCCTCATTAATTCCACTCTTGTTGGTTACGCACTCTTGAAGGAATTCCTCTGATGACATTATCCACATTGCTCCTTCAGAACCATCATCGTTTTTAATTCTCTCAGAATAAAATACGAAGTAGAAGTTTTTCGACGGTTCATGCGTAATTGCCGAAAACAGAGCACCGTCTCCGAACTTGACCTCATTTGATCTTGCCTTAATCTGAACCTCAATAAAAGTTCCGTCTTCTTTTTTGATGACACAATCAACACCATGGTCGTCAACCAGAGGAACATAAACATCAAGTCCCTCCATCAGCATTTTTCCAATGAGGTTGTACTCAACTCTTTTGCCAAATCCGGCTGAATGTCTAAATGAAAAGCTCATACTTTGCTTCCGGCAACTGTTTTACTACCCTATCTCATATTACAATTTTATCGGTTATGAATCGACAATAATTACGCTAAAAGGGAGCATGATGGACAAAATTAATGCAACAAAAATACTTAA
>GL995198.1:52981-58914 GCA_000222855.1 Succinivibrionaceae bacterium WG-1
AAAGAAGCTTTGAGCAGGAGCCTCGGATTGCCCCGCTACATAGAGATAATGGCAGGAAATCCTAACAAATCAGAATTTCAAAGGATGTTCAATGGCTACTATAAGGTGCGCCGCAATGAAGATTGGCAAAAAGAATATTATGCCATTTTCACTGAAGCTAAAAAGAATCCGGAAAACTACACCTTCGAACGAATCCTTAGGAACCTGTATGAAAAAACAAATAAGGTAGAGGCATCATTTAGTTCCAAGATGCTGGCAACCATTAATCCCTCTAAGCCGATATGGGATCAGTATGTGCTTAAAAACCTGGGGCTTCAGTTAAAGGGGCAAGGGAAAGAAAGACTGGAGAAAGCTGTAGAGTTATACTCAAAGATTGAAAGCTGGTACAACTCATACTTGAATTCATCCGAGGGCAAGGAGAACATCAGAGTATTCGATTTAATGCTCCCGGATTACGCATTGATAAGTAACATCAAGAAGATAGATTGCCTTCTGTGGGCTCATAGGGTGTAAACTCAGCCGTTAACCTCAACCTCCACCCCGGATTTGAACTCCACGGTGAAGTGATCATCATGGACAGTGATGCGCTCAATCAGACGTCTGACCAATGCCTCATCGTACTCGACAATCTGAGTTTCCTGCTCATCCAAAAAGGCTTTAAGGTCTGAAATCTTCTGTCGGACTCCATCCTTTTTGGCATCATCGAGCTGCAGCTGATATTTCCTTTCATGAAGTTCAGTAATCTCCTGACCGAGCTTATCGCAGTCCTGCCGCTGTTTCATTCGCTTAAGAAGGTCCTTCTGCAGGGATGCAATTCTGGAATCAATCTCGGCTACCGCATTCGTATTGGAGGAACTGAGAGCCTTCTCAATATTGGTCTTCAGCTGAGACATATAAGTGTCCTGTTTGGCAAAGACCTCATTGATTGCCTTAACTGCAACGTTCTGAAGTTCCGATTCCTTTATGGTTCGGGAGTGGCATTCAACCTCCGAGTATTTCTGCTTGAGCCGTGAAAGGCATCGCCACACGATGCTCTTTCTGCCATGAATATTCCAGTGAGTTCTTTGGTAAAACCCTCCGCAGTGACAGCAGGCAACAAGGTTGGAAAGAGCAAACTTACCGCTGTACTGTCTGCGTTTTCCCGTTGTGGTTTTAAGCCTTGACCTTTTCTGCATTTCCTCCTGAACCCGCATAAAAAGTTCTTTCGGAATGATGGCTTCATGGTTATTTTCCACATAGTATTGCGGAACGATACCGCGATTTACCACCCGCTTTTTAGTCAGAAAGTCTGTGGTGATCGTTTTCTGAAGAAGTGCATCACCCATGTACTTCTCATTTGTCAGGATAAGTTTAATGGAGGAATTCAGCCAGCGAGCACTTCCCGCTGCAGTCTTGATGCCGTCAGCCTCGAGTCCCTTGCCAATACCGTAAAAGCTCTGCCCTTCCAGATATTCACGGAAGATGCGTTTCACCACCTCGGCTTCTTCCTTATTGATGATGAGGTTACCGTCCTCATCCTTGTCATAACCAAGGAACCGGGTATGGTTAACCAGCACCTTGCCCTGCTGGTAACGATACTGCAGACCAAGGCGGACGTTCTGAGAAAGGCTTTCACTTTCCTGCTGAGCCAGTGATGCCATGATGGTGAGCATAACCTCGCCTTTGGCATCGAGCGTGTTAATTCCTTCTTTCTCGAAATAAACGGCGATGTTCTTATCCTTGAGCTTTCTGATGTAGTTAAGGCAGTCAAGTGTATTACGGGCAAAACGGCTGATAGACTTGGTTACCACCATGTCAACCTTGCCATTCATGCAGTCATCTATGAGCCGGTTAAACTCCTCTCGCTTTTTGGTGTTGGTTCCGGAAATGCCATCATCCGCATAAATTCCGGCGCATTCCCATGCCGGGTTCTTCTTGATGTACTCGGTGTAGTGTTCCACCTGCGCCTCATAGCTTGTTGCCTGTTCATCAGTATCAGTAGACACACGGCAGTAGGCTGCCACTCTGGTCTTTGGAACCTCGTCCTGAACAACCCTGCTGCCGATTCGTCTCTTGGCAGGGATCATTGTAATTGTTCCCATGTTTAAGCCTTCCTCTCAATTAAACTGTAAATGTACTCAGCCTGTCTGAACGGATCTCTGAACTGCTTTAAACACTGTCTGAAGGAAAAGTGCTGTGGTGCAGTTCCCGGTGCCTGTTCTTTGCTCTGCCCTTCCTTCTTCCCGAGAACCGAGCATCTGCGTAAGCGTTCCCTTTCAGCCGCATCAAAGGTGGTGCGATCAATGATCTCAGGGTAAAAATCATCTCCGGTGTAGCGAGCATTTCTCATAAGCATTTTTACCGATGAGGCATGCAAGTTTAACCCCACAGCCTTTGCCGCATCGATGTAACTCAGCCCGGAAAGATATCCTTTGTAAAGCAATCTGACTATACCGGCATCCTTCTCATGAATTACCGCCCTGCCGTCCACAATCTTGTATCCGAAAAAAGTATTATTCACTCTCATTCAATTGTCTCCTTAACCTTCATTCCGCATTTCAGATGAAGTTCCAGTTCCGTTCTGGAACTCACAACCGCATGATCTACAAACCTTTCAAAAAGCCCGGCATCAAAGTCGGAGAGCATTTCGCTCTTGCCAGTGAATCTGATGAGGTCTCTCAAGGACTCGGTCTTAGTCAGCTCACCGTTGATTTCAGATTTCAGCTGATCCCGTTCTGCTGTGAGTTTCTCAGTCGCAACCATGATTTCATTACTCTCCCGGGTATAAGTGGCGGGATCAAGATAGCCCTTTGTCATAATGGAAGTGAGGTTACGTCTGCGTTCCTGCATTTCATTCAGGGTTCTTTCCACCACGTCAATTCTGCTGAGTCGTGACTTGTGAGATTGGGTAGTGAGGTTATCAAGAAGTGTCTGCAGCACCTCCTTTCTGCCGAAAATCAGCTTATTCATCATGGTGGTAAAGGCAGTCTCAAGCGCAGACTCTCGAACATACTTCATTGAACACCGGCTCCCGTCCTTATGGTGGACTGAGCATACCCATGCCGGATATTTGAGTCTTCCGGTAATGTTGATCCTGCGTTTGAAGAACGCTCCGCATTCGCCGCAGATCAGCTTTCCACTAAAGGCATAGCGGTTCTGGTATTTTGAATTGCCTTCAGACCTGTTCTTCTCCTGCTGTTCATGACTGATAACATTACCGACAGCCTCGAAAACCTCTCTGCTGACAATGGCGTCATGGTGGTTTTCCTCATAGAACTGGTCTACTTCCCCATGGTTCAGATGCCTTCTGAGACGGAAGTCCGTATAGGTTTTCTGATAAAGGCAGTCGCCCTTGTACCTCTCATTTCGCAGAATCCAGAGCACAGAGGAGGCAGTCCATGAGCCTTTTCTCTTGGCTGGAACTTTCTTCTCGTTCAGCGTAGCAGCAATCTGACGAGCGCTCTTCCCCGTCAGTGCCTCATTGAAAATGTAGCGTACCCATTCAGCCTCATCCTCCTTGATGACAAGTTTCCCGTCAGTGAGTGTGTAGCCGTAAGGTGCGTAGCTGAACTTGAAGGAGCCGTTCTCAAAGCGGTGCCGTACTCCCCACTTGCTGTTCTCGGAAATAGAAACTGACTCGCTCTCTGCCAGACTGCTCATAACGGACAGCAAAAGTTCAGACTCCGTTGAGCCGGTGTTGAGATTTTCTTTCTCGAAGTAAACCGGAATGTGGAGTTCAAGAAGTCTGCGTACCAGCTCAAGACAGTCTGTGGTGTTACGGGCAAATCGGCTCAGTGACTTGGTTACGATAAAATCAATCTTTCCATCTTCACAATCCTGAATCATTCTGTTCAATGAAGGTCTCTTTTCCTTTTTGGTGCCCGTTATGCCTTCATCGTAGTAAATTCCAGCCAACTCCCATTCAGGATTGGAGGTAATGTATTCTTCGTAATGAGTCTTTTGAGCCTCAAGGCTGACAAGCTGTTCATCACTGTCTGTTGATACTCTACAATATGCTGCAACTAGCAGTTTCTTCTGCTGATGAGCTTTGGCAGGCTCGATAGTTATTACCTTCTTCATGATCCTCCACCTTAAAGAATTGATGACAGGAAGGTCGGAAAAGTCCGTCTGTTTTCCTGCATGATTAACTGAAACTCATCACGGCTGATGAGTCCCTGGCTGAGAAGTTTCCTGGTAAAAAGATCCGCTCTCAGAAAGTTGAATTCCTGCAGAAGATCATCACCATCGTGGTTACGTTCAAAGTGCAGATCTGAATAGCTGCAGATTTGTTTAATGTGCATATTTACTCCTTAAAGTGATCAATGTTTGCGTCTCGCAATCCGTTTTGTCGGTAACATATTTGCTCTGTGTTGGAACACTAGCAACTCAATAATCAAAGGATTTGCGAGATAAATGTCTGGAAAGTGACCATGTTCTCTATCATGATCAGACGGTACTCTTCGGGTGTTATAAGTCCCTGATTGAGCATGGTTTTAGTGAAATGTTCAGCCCACAGAAAATTGAATTCATGCTGCAGCTGCTCATGGGTGATTTTGCTGAGTGCAATTGATGGCGTAGAGGCGGATGTAACTTCGGTAACTTGCATAGCGGATTCTCCTGTAAAACTATTGCTCCTACCTACTAATGCCCAGAAGTAGGTGCTTTTTACAAAAAATTTGTTCAACTTTTCTGTGAATAGAAACAGAAGTCTGAGGTCAGTTCGGCTACCTGCATTTCATATCTCCCTGGTACAAAACATCTGTTCCTACTCTCTATGTTCAGTAGGAGCCGTTTCTGACAAAAAGATTTCAGAAAATTCTTTTCGCTTTCCTGCGCCCAGAAAATGCTCGGTTTTACATAAGGATTTATGACTCTTATCTATCCTACGTTGAGAGATTTAGGAAACTGACTAAAGGAATGGCAATAATGTACTGGACATCAGAGGCAGATTTGAGCGGATTTATTTATTGGAATGTGGCTGATTGGCTGTTTGGTGAGCAGGGGGAAGGGATGAAGATGACATTGAATGTGATACAAGTCTAGAAAATAAGGGGATTTTATAATCCGCTCACAGATATGAGTTCAAAACGAGTTCAAAACTGGTCAAAAAAAAAAATTGGCAAACTTGTAAGTATGAACTTTAGTAATTGTATTGGAGAACAAGAGTTATGAGCGATCCAATTATTGTTTGCTAACACTGTGGTTATAGGAAGCCATTGAGGGGTATCTGTAGTTTGGTTAGATCCCTCAAGATTTGTAAAGACCCTTCTTAAGAGGATACATCATGCCATTACCATTTCTTGCGTGGGCAGCCGTTGCTGCCGTTGCTGCCGTAGGTGGAACAAAAACGGTGAAAGCCATAAAGGACAACAAGAAAGCATCGTATTACGCTGGACGTGCCAATGATATTATTTCAGCGGCTTCAGGAGAGGCCGATGAATACAGAAAGAGAGCTCATGAGTCCATAGAGTCTCTGGGGCGAGTAAAACTTGAAACAGTTGATCGTACAATTGGCAGTTTTCTTAAAACGTTCGGGAAAATTAAAAACGTTAATTTTTCAGATGTGGATACAATACCTGAGTTTAAAAATCTGAACCTGGACAGTGCCAATATAGCGGAGCTTTCAAAAATGACCGCAATGGCAGCAGATGCCCTTAAAGGTACTGTAAGCGGTGTTTTATCCGGAGCTGCCGCAGCTTATGGGGCATACGGAGCCGTCGGCTGGTTAGCGTCAGCGGGAACGGGAACCGCAATTTCGGGACTGAGCGGGGCAGCGGCAACTAATGCCACGCTTGCCTGGCTTGGCGGCGGAACCCTTGCTGCCGGAGGTGGCGGAATCGCAGCAGGAACAATGGTGCTTGGCGGTATTGTTGCCGCTCCGGCTCTTCTTATTCTGGGCTGTGTTATGGGGGCAAAGGCCAGTAAGAATCTTGAGGAGGCAAAGTCAAATTTCG
>GL995199.1:0-2513 GCA_000222855.1 Succinivibrionaceae bacterium WG-1
ATAATGAATAGCATTATCTTCAATATAGGAAAATTATCTTCAATATAGGAAAATAGAATTTATTTTTAGGTGAACTTTTATAAATAATGATTTTGAGTCATGTCTATATTAAGTAATAGAATTATTGACTGGATATTATTTCTTTAATAAAGTATCAACAAATACTATTGTTTCTCTTTGAAAATTATTATTTTAAAACTTTATATTTGACATTTAACAATAACGTCTTATATATGATTAGATATTAGGAATAAAATACACCAAAGGACTAGAAATGAGAAATAATACTTTTATAACATTTATTGGATATAATAAAGATAATAAAAACGATAATTTAAAACCTTATAGAACTGCATCATATGAATTTCCCGATCAAACACAATCTATAGAAACACCTCTTGTGGGATTAGCATTATCAAAATGGTTAGATGATAAATTAAAAAAGTCTTCATCTCAAGAACACTTAAATAAGATAATTTACTTAGGAACAAGTTCTAGTTCATGGGAATGCTTAATTGAATTAGCAAAAGGGAATGTGAATTTTAAAGATGGTTTTTCAATTGATGAAAATTCTCAAATTTATCAATATATGTTGGAGATCATCTCAGATAATAATAAAACCCCAACAATATTTACTGAAGAGCAAATAAAAGAACTACAAGATGAAATTAATAAAAATTTAAGATTAAAGAACGAAAATTATGTCGTTGAATTAAAGATATATCCTGATGTAAAAGAAAGTTCTCAAGTAACGAATTTATTTAGTGTAATAAAAAATACAATTTGTGATGAAAGTGAACAAAATGAAAATTCATTAGAAATTCAGTCAATATATCTAGATATAACACATGGTTTTAGATATATTCCTATGTTTGCCCTTACTACTTTAATGTTTCTTCGTCTGCTAAATAAGATTAAATTGGCAGGAATGTATTATGCAGATCTTAGTAATCATAAAATTTTAGATTTAGTGGATATATTCAAACTTTTTGAAAGTTCTATAGCTTTAAGTAAATATGATGCATCATTAGATCTTGGAAATTTCTATGAACTATTTTCAATGTTTGCAAAAGAAGAAAATGAAGATTTGGTTGATAACAAAAATATATCTAGTTCCTTAAAAGCTTTGAAAGAATTTTCATTTAATGAACGTATTATTCAATTAAAGGGGGCAAGAAATAAAAGTACAAATATTCAAAGTTTAAAATTTAGTTCTCCTGTATTTAAAGAAATAGAACAAATTTATCAAGATAAAATCAAGTGGACAAAAGAAGCTCACCCCTCAAAGCGACTTTCTTCTCTTGCTATTAGTTATTTTTAAAAGCGAGATTATTTAAGAAGTGTTATTTATGCTTTTGAAGCTTTACTTACTGATGCTATAGAGAATGATGATAACTTGAAGTGGCTAGATAATCAAAGGAATGAAAATCAAATAAGTCCAAAAGAGTATGATGAAAAAGTAAAATCTGTAGCTGAAAAAATAGCTAAAAAAATGGATATTTCAATGAATATGATAATTTAAGAAAAATTCGTAATGCTATGGCTCATGCTGATAACAGTATTGATAAAAATGAATATTTAGAAACAAGTGAAATATTAGAAAAATTTTTAGTAAATGCCTATAAAAAGTTTGGTTTTTATAAGAAGTAAAAATTAAAATTTCATAAATAGAATCAATTATCCTTATTTTGAAGGTTACATTTAATGGTGAAAAAAAGCATATATAAAAGATAAAATTAATCAAGCTTTTGAGTTAAGACAACAAGGAAAATATCAAGAAGCTTATGAACTTATCTCACAAGTTATATCTGAAGAACCATATAATGAACAAGCATTGATCTCGAAATTTTGGATAATTGATGCAATTCTTAATAATCTTACATTATATGATAATCAACAACTTCAGTATTTATTGTATGAGTTTGACTATTGTTATAACCAAATAAGTTTAGAAAAGAGAAGTATTTTAATTCAAAAAAGATATTTAAACATAAAGTTAACACTTCATTACGATGAAACTATAAAATCTATGCGTAGAAATAATCAGTTTAAAGAAATAGATGATTATTTGAACACAATAAAACAAAAGATTTTAAACATGAATTTAAATGTATGCCATAGTATTTTAGATGAAGACTTAGGATGGAATTATTACTATTGGAATCAATATAATCTGAATTTAAAAAATTACGATGATTTTATAATTAGAGAAAATATCTATAATTACTTATGTTTAAATTCAATAGAGAAACCTTCTCCTTTGAACTCTTGCATTCTTAGACAAGCTATACAACTTGCAAAAGATAATCGTATAAAATTTGTTAAATTTATGCAGCATTGGGGGGATCTTTATAATCCAGAAGATATGTTTGAAAAAAAAGATAATAATGAAACATATCCTGCCTTATATGATAGGGTGATTTATAACATTGGTAAAGAAATTGAAAATCCGGAAAACTCAATAGATGACATCCTTTACATTATATCTTTTTTAAAAAATGCCAAAAAAGAGA
>GL995199.1:2995-5271 GCA_000222855.1 Succinivibrionaceae bacterium WG-1
AGGATACTCATTGTTAGGTAATTATGATGAAAGTCTAAAGTACGCAACAGATATTTTACTAAAAAACAAATGAATTTTGGGCATGGACAAGATGTGGTGACATTTATTATGAAAAAAATGATTTAAAAAAGCTCTTTCTTTTTACTGTAAAAGCCTATTTTATATTAAGAACCCTGATTCTTCTAGGATAACACAGGAAAAAATTTTAGATTGTCTAATTAATCTAAAACAGTATAATTTTGCAAAATTTCTATTAAATAAAATCATTAGCAACTATAGCGTAAGATCTAAAAAAATTTCGTTATATCAACAAGAAAATTGGTATAACAATACTAACGAATCTTCTTTTGAAGAAGAACTTAAAATATATAGTCATGAAGCAGAAAAATTATTGCTAGATTTTATGGATTATTTACCTTTAGCAGTCGTTGGAAAAAGTTACACAAATAGGGAAGGAAAATTAAAATTTCCAATATATATTTATAATAACGGAGAAAGAACAGAACTATTTGCAGAAAGAACTAGTTTTACCAAATATAGTTCAAGCGATTATGAAAATTACATTCAATAGCTCCAGGAACAGTGGTAAAAATAAAGGGAAATATTGTTGAACATAAAATAAATATAGGACTTATTGAGATTGAAACTTCTCAAGTTTCAAAATTTAGCATAGAACATAAAGCTGTAATAACCTATATTGATAAAGAAAGAAACAAGTGTCATTTTATAGCAACAGAAGAGGATCGGGGAACATTCTTTTTTGATAAAAATGAAGATGATTATTCAATAGGAGACATGATAAAAATAAATGGAGTATCGTATCTCGATAGTAAAAATAATTTGAGATTTGAAAGTTTTGCTATTGAAAAAATATCATATGAAGATACTATAAATTTATGTTTTTATGATGATGCATTGGTTGTTCAAGGTTATTACCCAACAATATCATTAAAAAGTAATAAGACAGAATTCAATACGAAATACAAAATAGATGACATTTATATTCCACCTGAGTTCGTTCGGTCTAATTTCTCATGTGGTTGTATGGGAAATACAATTAGTGGATTGATAGCTTTAAGTTATAATAAATGTAAATCTAACTTTGGTTATAAACTTATTAAGATTATACCAAATAAAAGTGAGAAATAAGTAATGTTTGATTGCACAAATTTAATTAGTTCAAATACATTTACCTCAGATCAAAAAAAAGCAATAACAAGTATTTTTAGTTTTTTGAATAGTAATAATGATATTTTAATTGTAAATGGTGCTGCAGGTACTGGTAAAACATATATTATTGCGAAAATTATTGAATATTTAAAATCAGAAGACAGTAATTATGCTTTAGTTGGGAAAAATGTCTTTCTTGCTGCTCCTACTGGTAAAGCAAGTCTTGTTCTCACAGAAAAATTAAAACAATTAAATATACATGATATTGAAGCTACTACGATTCATCGTTTAATTTATCAATTACATAATAAAACAGATGAAGATGATAAAGAAGATATTGATTCAAAAAAAGAAGAAGAAGACAAAATAGAAAAAGTAATCTATATCTTAAAATCTAATAGAGAATTAAAAAACTGCATTTATTTCATAGATGAAAGTTCCATGATTTCAGATAATGATAATGAAGATGATTTTATATCATTTGGGAGTGGTAAACTTTTAAGTGATTTGTTTTCTTTTGTTTGGGATAATCGAGAATCAGGAAATAAAATTATTTTTATAGCTGATAAAAATCAACTTCCTCCTGTTCCTTCTACTGATAATGTTTCTATTGCTTTATCACCTGATATTCTAAAGAAGAAAAATTATCTTCCTAATGGTGAATTATCTATATCTGAATGTTCGTTGAATGAAGTTGTGAGACAAAAGCAAGATAGTCAAATTTTAAAAGTTGCTCATAAAATAATTTTTTAATATTAAAAATGAATTTGGTATAGATGAATATCCAAATGAAATAACAAAAGTAAAAAATGATTATGATTTTATTGAGCAATATCTACAGCTATATAATGAAAATCGTAATGATGTAGTAATTGTATCTTACAAAAATAAAGATTGTTATAGTTTTAATAGTCAAATTAGAGCTCGTCTTTTCGGTGAAGATAAGAGTTTACGAATAGATGATAAACTTATTTGTAATAAAAATTTAAGAGATCATTCCTTATATAATGGACAAATTTTTTATGTTAGAAGTCTTGAAAAAGATGGAGAACCAATACCAGTTAGGATAAAATTAAAATCTAAAAGAGAAGAAGAATTAGTAAAAG
>GL995199.1:5513-10075 GCA_000222855.1 Succinivibrionaceae bacterium WG-1
TCCTTATATTCTTGAAAATCTTTTGTACTCTCCCTCAAGAGAACTTTATTATGAAGATAAAATAGCATTATATGTTCTTTTTAAGAAAAGAAATAATAATCCCAAGGGAGAACGAAAAGCGGAATTATTGTTGACAGATCCATTTATCAATGCTATTCAAGCAAAATTTGGTCATGCTATAACATGTCATAAAGCTCAAGGTAGTGAATGGAAGCATGTATTGATAAATGTAATGGATTCTAAATTATCTGAAAAATATTATAGATGGCTATATACAGCAGTAACAAGAAGTACCAAACAAATTTTTTATTAAATTTTAATTCTACTAATTTAGTTAGTAATCTTGTTTTAACACATCCTCAAGAAGAACTTTACGAGCAGAATTCAAATGAACTAGAAAATCCTAAATCAAAAGTAGAAAATTTAAAAAAATTATCAAGATTTTTTTATGATAATGAAGGTTATCGTATATGCGATATAATTAAGTACTATGTAGAAGAAATTTTGCGCAAATATAATGTTTCTATAAAAAGGCAAGACCATTATAACTTATCTGAAAATTTTACATTTAACATCAATTCGGGTGATTATATTTGTATTGTTGGTTATAACAATTGTAAAAAATCTCTAGTGTTCGATTTAATAAAACTATGCCGAACATTGATTTAGAAAAGATTTAAAGAATCTCAAAAATACAAAATTATTATGGACTCCTAAAGAAAATTTAATAAATAAAATAACAGCTGATTTCAAAAAAAATTTCGTAATATCGTTAGATAGTATAGTTGAAAAGCAAGGATTGATTCTATGTGAAGTCAATGAAAAACAATATGAATTAAATTTAAAGTTTTCAAATACTTATGATGAAATCGGAGTTAAGATATATTCTAATAAAAATCAAGAAATAACAAGATGCTTGGTAGATTCTGGTAATGATATGACAGTAATCATTAATAATGCTGTTGCAGAATTGAAAAAAATATATACATCTTTATAGCATTTGTAGTGAACACAATTATTGATTTATGAATTCAGTGAGAAAAATTATGGATTTTCTTGTATCTCTATTATAAATAAATGATTGTAAATTTTATTTATTGCTTATAATTAAAGGCTTGAAACTAGATTGAATAATTTAATAGTTAAAGAATTTCCCTTCAAATTCTGAAAATGCCAAAATTGCAATTACTTAAAACTTCAGCTTATAATTCATCTACTTCATTTCAGGATAAAACTTTATTTGGGCCTTGCGAGGCCCATTTTTCTTATTGTTGCTAATCTATCTAAGCATTAATTCTTTTTCAATTTTACAAACTTATAGCTTTCCACATTTTGGGAAAATCTGCTATCCAAAATTTCCGATATATACTTTCTCTATTGAAACGCAATAATTGATTATCTTATTGCATTGTTAATTTCTATTAAAAAAGAAGAGGTATATATGAGTGATTCTCAATTTAAAGAAATGTATAAATTCAACCTTACTGCAAGTAATTCTTTAATTAACAATTTTAAGGAAATGTTATTAGCAAACGAAGAACAAGTAAAAGCAGTATGTGTATCATCATTAACATCTCCTGCATTTAAGGAATTTGTTCATAATAAAAGAAATTATCTTTGGTTCGACGGCGAAAATTTTAATGTTGTTATTAAGTATTTAGCAAGAGGCTTAGCTGAAGTTTATAAATCTAATGATAATTTTAAATGCTATGGTACCAAATTAGTTTCTTCATTAGTTGTAAGTAGTTTTTTCTTATTTTTAGAACAAGCTCAAACAACTCAAAATATATGGTGTGGATGGTTAATTGAAATTTTAACATCATTAAATCTCATTATAAGAAAAGAAGAACCATATGTAGGAAGTAATATTTATTGTAGTACTAGAGCTTATTATGAATTCAATTATTCTAATCAAATGTATCAAAACTTCAAAAAATTTCATGAACAATCTAATACAAACATCAATATAACAGAAGAACAAAAGAGAGTAAAAAATAGTCAAAGTGTACCACATAAGGAAGCTCCAAAAGTTAAACACCATATTCTTGGCAATGGCTATGTAAGAGAAACTTATAAAATTCTAAATAAAAAAGGAATTTTATTTGATCACTGTGAAGAAACAATAGATTTAATTTCTGATACTCCGCTAGTTATAAGAGCAGGAGTTTCTGGTCTTGAATTTAATCCAGATCTAATAACCAAAGAAAACATGCCTAAAGATACCAAACTCTCATTCAATGAGTACAAGGATTTAAGAATAAAAAATTGGCAAAGCTATGGGCAAGTTCTTTCTGAAAGCATCAAAGAATACTCTGTATCTCAACAAGTATTTTTTAATGGCTACATTCCAGACTCTAGAGGCAGATTGTATATAGATAATTCTGTAGGCAACTATATTAGCAACAAACAAGTTAGAGCGGTTGTTGAGTTTGCCAACAAAGAAGAAGTCAAGATTGATGACAAATATAAGGAAATTTTAAATATTAAATAATTCATAAATAACAAACAAAACTAAAAGCAGTGAAATTAAAACAATACCTAGCAATTTTAAAATCAAGATTTGGTATCGCTAGGTAGGTTGAAAATAAGATTTTTGCAAAAGATAACATTAACTACATAACATTAAAAATAAATTATTAAGAGGTAATATTATGAAAAGCTATACTCCGTTTGAATACTGTTTAATCAACCTTGGCACTAAAATTCATGATTCTGATAAAGAAGACTTTGAATTAAGATTAACTCAAGGTTTAGAAGCTATACAAAGTGGTGACATCTATAATGTTGAATTTATCAATAAAGTTGTTCATGACACATACCAAGATGATCCTGATGCAAAATATGAACTTATTGCGGCAATAGAGGGTGTAAAAAGTGTATTGCAATCTAAACCTGTTGGTACAGTAATAAGATTGGATATGTGTTCAAGTGGTCCAACTAATATAGGTTTATTGTATAAAGATGCTGCAGTGTTAAGAGCAACAGGTGCTATTGATAGTGAAAAACCTGGTAATCTTTATAACATTTTAAAAGATAATTTAAACCAAAAATGTAACACCAACTATCCTAAAAAAGTAGTGAAAAAAGCAACAGTTGCCTATAACTACGGTAGTGATCAAGTTGTAAAAGAACAATTTGGTGAAGGTTTTAGTGCTAACTTTTCTAAAGTATATGAAGAACAACTTCCTTCATGTAAAGATTTTAGATTAAAAATGTTAGATGCATGGGACGAAACTGCTCAAGAATATTACTTTTTAGCAATAGATTCTTTTACAGTATGGATTCCTGTAATTTGTGAAGGAAAAGAAACCACTATTGAAACTGCTGAAAACGGTAGAAAGCGTTCAATTAAATACACTCACCGTAAAATGGGTACAAAACTTAAAGGTGAAGACAAAACAAGAGGACTAGGAGCACATGTAGGTCATGCTTTAGATGCGTATGAATTAAGAGAAGTAAATAGAATGTGCGCCAAGAGTCAAGCATGGGCTAAAGAACAACTTGCTAAATTTAAAATTGTATCTGAACCTAATATCACTGATGAAAAGCTTTTATCTCTATTTAATATGTTTAAGCTTACAAATATAGCAACTTCAAGATGGTTCTATTTGGTTGAAAAAATGGACACTCTAGAAATTACTCAAGAGCTTTATAACAAGTTAAGTAACATTTGTAATTATATGCCTACTAAGGGATTTAAAATTTTAAATGTGCATGATGAATTTGGTTGTTCTCCAAATAACGTAAATGACATGAGAAAAGCATTTGCTTTTATTTGCGCTGAAATTTATCAAGGCAATTATCTTAGCTACATCAGTAAAACTTTTAAAACTAACTTAGTTGCCAAGGAATATAACCAAGAAGTTTATGATGCGATTTTAAATAGCAATTTTATTTTATCTTAAATATTCATTTCAAAATAAGTGTTTACGGTGTTTTTAACCTAAGTAAACACTTGTTTTAACAACATATTTCTTAATTTTATTTTAACTAAATTTAATCATAAGTTTAAAAGAAAGAGGCTGTGTTATGGAAAAAGAAAATCAATTATTAGACATTTTAAAAGATGGCAAAACAACTTTCAGATGTATTTTAAGAGAATTAACAGAAATGCAAGACATTAATGTTAGTGGTGATGAAGATGTTATTAGTACTATTCCTGAAGAAGTTTATATTGGCTTAACTTACATTGTTATCTTGGAAGATGGGACATCTTTTGGCGGTCTATGTTCTCAATAAGAAGAGGATGTAATTGATGAAATTGCCAAAATATTTTTGTCTACTTGCGAAAAATTTGTTCCTACTCCTACCTGTGTTAATCCTGCAAATATGAATTATGAAACTGAAAGTGAGTATAGAAGCTGGTCAATAACAAGAAATCGCGAAATTTTAAATTCAAAAATAATATCTGAATTTATAGAAAAACTTCCTAAACAGAATACAGAAAAAAATACTCAAAAAGTTATTGCTCCAAAAGAATTATTAAGGGTTCCAATTGAAATTGAGTTAAAAGATGGAGAAATTACATCAATACTTATAGATAACAAGGAAAGAACTCAGGC
>GL995199.1:10605-12349 GCA_000222855.1 Succinivibrionaceae bacterium WG-1
GGTAATGAGTAGTTGGTTTTCGAATTATTAGAAAAAAAATTAAAAGTTGTTTTTAATTTTTGACTATATATAAATATGAACTTCTTAGAATTCCTTTAAGTACTCTAAGAAGTTTTTGGTATCAATGTTATAAAACAAGCAAAGCTAAAAAATTAGCATTAAAAATAATTAACCAAAGGGAAGAATATTTAATAATGTCACAAGATATTTTATTTAATATTATCAAAAACACATCTAAGAATTTTAAATGTTATTTTCAACCTACTTATGTCTATGATTACGATGAACCATGTGAATCTAATAACTATGAAATTTCAAAAAGAATATATGATGGTAGGGGGTATACCATTGTTTTTGAAGATGGTTCTGTATATACAGGTAAGTGTACTGATTTTGAAGAAAAAGAAATAAACAGATTATCAAAATTTAAAGGATATCTTGAACATCCTGAATATTATGATTTTGATATTCCTGCAGGTTTTCCAAAATGGTTTAATATTGATAATATGAGTTATGAAGAAAAGAATTTTATTCAAAAGAAGTTCTTGCTCGTGGTAATGAAAAAGTAAACCAAATGATATTTGAACATTTCTTTCAACAATGTGAATTTAAATTTACGGATCTAGGACTAGTTCATGCAACTGCAGAATTAGAAGATAATGCTAGTTTTCATGATGGATTAACAGTTGATATTTATTATTCATATAAAGGAATAGAAGAAATCTATGTTTATCAATTTTCTAGAGATGAAACTAAAAGATTTTCTTTTGAATATCTTTGTAATGTTATAGGTTATTGTAGATTTGTTGCTCACTATGATGGAACTATGAGATATGTAAAGGAAAATAAAGGTATATTAGAGTTGGAATCAACAAATAAAAAATCTACCAATAAGGAAGATTCGCTATCAGAAAAGCAAGATTCAATAGATAAAAAAAATCAAGAAAATTCAGACCTTCCTTTTTAGCAAAGTAGTGATTCATGTTTAATGAACTATAAACAATAGAAAAACAAGTAAAATTCTTTATATAATTGCGTTGGACTAGCCCAAAAAGTAACTATTTTTATAAATTATGCAATGAAAGTTCCATACCTTATTTGCATAATTTATCTTTAATAAAAACAGCACATAATAGCCTATTGCCGATTAAGTTTCATGATAATAAAACGGGGTTTTAGGGAGATAACAAAATCACCTAAAAGGAGAGAAAATGAACTAATATCCATGGTATGCGAATGTGTAATTTAAAGCTCAACAATGACATTTTGTCCTTCTATCACTAAAATAAATTTATTGCGTATTTAAATGATTACATTGATTGGTAAAAATTCAAAATAATTAAACAAATTTTAAATTATAAAACTCCTATTCAATATCGAAAGGAAATGGGGTATTTATGATAAAATATTGTCCAGTAAATCGTCCGCATACCCATCTCAAAAAATGTAAATCAAGGTGATGGAAATTCTCAAGATATTACCTGAATAATTATAACTTCACACACAACAGCTAGCGGTGAAGAAACCGTAAATACAACTAACAAGATAAACGAAGATGCAATACACCAAGAAGCTATGGTACGATGGTTTCTACGCTGTTTGTACTAGTATAATGCCTGTTGCTGAAATTCTAAAGTTAAACTCTGGTTGTTGGGAAATAGAAGAATCCTTTAGAATTCTTAAAACTAACATGAAAGCAAGACCTGTGTATGTTTACAATCCTTCAAGAATAAAAGTGAAAAAG
>GL995199.1:13118-15483 GCA_000222855.1 Succinivibrionaceae bacterium WG-1
TTACAAAGGTTTATCCTTAATTTTTATCTTAAAAACTGTCAAAGATGAGAATATAGTAAAATTAGAAATAATCAATTAATTCACACCAATTTGAGCTATATTTAGCTTTGTTGATATAAAATAAATTTATTTTAGTATAAAGAAATAAAATCTTATAAAATTAAAAAACCAGTAGATATAAAATAATAGATTCATACATGTATAAACTAATACTATTGCTATAGTAATCTCTCCACTAAATATTTTAGTAGCAATTATTAAACTAATTACTAGGGTACTAACTATATGTATATATAAAGAGTACAATATGTTTTGAATAGAGTAATAGTACTTATTTTCTTTAAGATATCCTTTTGCTTTAATTAAGGACCTTATAAAACAGAATAAGAAACAAACATAACAGAAACATATTGCATATGAAAAATTGATAGGTCTTACATAGTAATACTTTTCATAGTAATCCATACTATTATACTCATTTTGATAAATACCTAAAGCTACACTACAAACTACTATTAGTATGTACAATGCTAAAGATATTAGCATTCCTCTTTTTATTTTATATTGCATAAAAATTCCTTATATAATAAATATACTAAATGTAATATTATACTAAATCAATTTATAAGATATTAATCTAAATCTAATTTTTTAAGATAAATATTGTTTTTCTAATATTTTATATTTGAATTAAATTATAGTTATAAAAAAAATATATAAAGAACAAGTTTAAAAAGTCTAATCGTAAGCAATCACAAATTATGTTTGTTTAACTAGATGTGATAATGAATACTAGACATAAATATGAGGATATGTATGATTCAAAGTATAGCTTGTGGAACACTAGTAATTACTAAAGAAGGTTTTAGACCTGTAGAAGATATTTTAGTAGGTGATATTATCTATGATAGAAATGGTAAAGAGACAAAGGTAACACATGTAGGTGAAAGCTTTAATAAACCCTTATATAGAATTACTTGTACAGATGGTTCAACTTTAGATGTCTCTGAAGACCACTTAAATATAGTTCAGAGAAGAACTCAAAATAGAAAACATGAAAACTATTGGAAAGAACATGTTTTAACTACAAAAGAAATTGTTGATGGTGGTGTAGTTTACAATAGAAAAATTACCTCACATACTCCAAAAGGGTATGAATGTAAATGGTATATACCTCTAATATCTAATGCTATAGAATTTCCTGAAAGAGAAATGATAATAGAACCATATACTTTAGGAGCTTTATTAGGTGATGGTAACTTTGACCCTACAACAGGTATGGCTACAATATCAGGACATGAAAATGATTTACCAGAAATACTTAGTCATTTCCCTTATAAATATCAAACAGTATTCAGAGATAAAAGAAACCCACATACTTTATCTACTAGAGTTCTTGGACTTGGAAAACTAGTAAAATGGTATTTAGGCACTCCCAAACATGTAGATAAATATATACCTAATGATATTCTTTTTGGTTCAAAGGTACAACGTATAGCTTGTTTACAAGGACTTATGGATACAGATGGAACAATAAGTCCATCGGGTAATTATAGTTTTTGTTCTGTCTCTGAAGCTTTAGCCAAAGGAGTCCAACATATAATAAAATCATTAGGTGGTTTTGCATCTGTAAGTCGTTTTGAAAATGGTTATTTAGGAGGTTATAGGGTACATACCAATCTTAGAGATATAAACCCTTTTAGGTTAAAAAGAAAAGCTAATTTATGGCAACCTAATAAGGACTTTAAATCAGGAGATAGAGTTGGTATTGTTTCTATTGAACTAATAGAACTCAAAAATTGTAGATGTTTAGAAGTTGATTCTGATACACAATCATTCATAACAGAGAACATTTTTGTAACGCATAGTAATACTATTGAATAAAATTGTTTTACTTAATTTGTTTGTGTGTCATACAAGTAAAAAGTAATAATAAAACTTGATACAAAAGAATTTGAAGAAGCCACATATCTCAACCCTAATTATGTATTAGCTAAATTAAAAGATATGGGTGAGTATGGTCCAGGTGAGCATGGCTGGGTAGGTGCTATAGGCTCTATAGCTCCTTGGATTGCATTAGCCCCAGAGCTTACTCTAGGTAGTGGTATAGCAGGTACAGCATTATCACTAGGTAGATTTGCTGTAATGGGTACTGATATCTATGGTAGATATGAAGACATGGTTGGTGAGCAATGGGAAAAAGACCCACAAAATGCTCCTAATTATTTAAGAGCAGCACTTGGTGCTGTAGCTTCTACTGCTGCTGACTTCTGGGGTAGTAAATTAGTATTAGATGCTCCTCAAAAGGAAATACTAAAGAGATTTCTGTAAGAAAGAATATCAATATTTTATCAAAATCAAGAGA
>GL995200.1:0-582 GCA_000222855.1 Succinivibrionaceae bacterium WG-1
TGCAATATATAAAAGTTTGTGAGTCATACTTTCATTAAGATAGGCTTCAAACACTGAATTTTGAACTCTATTTCCAAAATTCCTTAATAGTTTAACAAGACTACGACGTCTTTTGTCACTTGTAACATCGTAACAAACCACATATCGAATTATTTTTTGTTGAGCTATAAACCACCCCACTCTTATAGTTACAAATTTAGATTTTAAATATTATTCTTTTCTCATTTATATCACCCTATTTGGTAAAACAATCAACAGTAATAAATTATCTTTATAAAATTAAATCTTGCGACTTTTATTCTTAAGACTCAAATCTAAACGGAAAATACGGATGCTGATTTCTTAAACTCATTACTAAATTATCAACTTGAGCAACAATTAAACCTAAGAGATTTTTTCTAAATTCTGGAGCTGTACCTAATGTTGGTATAGGATTTGATATGTATCTTTCCCATAAATTAAAGAATAATTTCTTATAATCACTTTTTAAAGTTACAAGTTGTGTTTCTTCATCTTGCTCAAACATGTTCTCATTAAATTGTCTTAAATTACAAGTCCTACTAACAAATCTATCTACTACTA
>GL995200.1:1842-5419 GCA_000222855.1 Succinivibrionaceae bacterium WG-1
ACCATCTCTTGAGAAATAAGAAATTACAACTCCTGTTCTTAAACAAAGCTTTTGAGCTTCACTTGTCACATGAATAGAACCAAATAAAATAATGGTATCAATAATATCGGTACGAACTTCCTTTAAAACTTGGTACTTACCATTTTGACCTTCAGAACTAGTAGTTGTAACTAAGATTAATTTTCCACTTGCTCTTAAAACAGTGTTAGGGGTGCAAACATATAGAGTACTCATAATCTAATCCTCATCTTGCTAAGGTTATAGATTCATATTAACTCATAATTTATGATTTATAATTTTCCCTAAAATGTGGAAATGCACAAAATTCAGATTATGAATATAATAATGTTCGCACCATACTCTTTAGATTTCTCTTATAGTATCTTCTATTTGAGTTATAAAATATTCAAAATCAGACTCAAAGCTATGAACCAAAGTCGCAATATCAATATTTTCTCCTGTATGAATAACACTATTTCTCAAAGTCTTTACTGTTAACCAACAATTTCTGTCATATAATGCATTTATTAATATATCATTTTGATAAGAATCCATTTTCTCTGCTGTCATTTTTTTCATCTTGATTATATTCTTGATATTGGCTATCTTATTTAAATCTAAAATAACTCCAAGTTCTTCTAATTTTTCTTTTAATACATTGTTTTCTGTTAAATTATTGTTAAAAATCGTTACCCTAATTGTATAAGCCTGTTTATGTAATGCTTCATAAATATAACAAACACTACGTAAAATATCCTTATATCCCGAGAAATTTCCATAAACAATTTTGGCATGTTGCAATAAATAATGAGCATGATTATCTTGATTAACCCAATCTAATCTATCTTCTATTTCTTTTGCTAAAAATAAAAATATTGCAGGAAGTTCATTCTTATTTTTTATATCTTTAAATCCTTGATAAAAATCTTTCAAATAAGACAAAGCTTCTTTATGAAAAGAGAGATTTTCAAATAACGCCCCTTTGTCTAGATTATTTTCTAAATTTTTTAAATTTTCATTACTATTAAAATTCTTAAAAATATCTACAAGATGAAGTAAATTATGGTCTCTAGTGTAGCGAGCAATACACATACTCCAATTAGTAACACTATCTAATTCTTTTAAAGTTAGAACTTTACCAGTATTTAGTAATTCTGCACTATCTCCAACAAAAGATTCCAAAGAAGTTAAAATGTCATTAAATTTAACTTCTTCATCTTTATTCTTAGGATTTGCCAAGGAAAGAATATTTCTCTTTACTCTTGGATTAACTATGTCATTATCAAGGATTCCATAATAGATATCTTCAATCTTTAAGCCATTTTGAACTTTTATAGCATTTATTGCGGTATACGCTAGCATTGGAAAAGTTCTAAAGCAATGAGTTGTATCTAGATAAACTTTTTTTACCTTATACAAACGCTGTTCAATTAAACGATAAAATTCTAAAAAGTCTGTTTCTGTAAGCATTTTTTCTTTAACTATTAGAATTTCTATTGCTAAATTGATCCTATCTTTTACATTAGATAAAATTCCATTTATAGTATCTTGCAAACTTGATGTTATTTTTCTTTGTGTTCTTCCATCTTTTATCAAAGATATGATTCTATTAATGTCTTGGACTAATAATGAATTTTCTTTGATTATGGATATTTTCTTTAGAGAGGTAAAACAAGTAATCCAATCACTAGTATCAGAACCTGCAATAATATATTTGTTTATTTTTTTCTAATAAACAAATTATCACACATTGAATTCCCAATAAAAGAAGAATCATTTAATTCCTTACCATTATCATTAAATTTATAATTCACACATTCATAGTTACCAGAACCAATAAATGATATTAAAACCTTATAACTATCATTCAAATTATTGTCTACAGATAACTTTACAGGGAAATGGCATGATGTCAACTCCATTGCTTTTTTTATCTGTTGGTAGAATTTTTTTGGTTCAGGATGAAGTAATCCATAGATTTTAGAGTTCTCATCTCGTAATGCAGAATCCTTATCTATCATATGAACTAGTACCGCTCTATATATTTCGATAAGATCTTTTGATAGTATGCCTTTAGGAAATGGCATATTTTTATTATTTAAATTACTTTCAATTTTTCTAAGATAGTTATTTAGTGCTGTTTTATTATTATCTATTATTTGTTGTTTTCCATTAAGATTTATCTATTTTATTAGACGTTGATGCCTGTTCTAAAGCAGCACAAAAAAATAAAATAGCATTAACAAAGTTTTGCTTATCATAAAATAAGGCTGCTAAATCTTTACCAATCTGAACAATATCTTGTAATTTAAAAATATCCAAATGTTCTTTTACTCGAGTTTGAGTACCAAGCATCGCATCATCTGTAAAAATAGCATCTACATTTGACAATAATTTTTGTGCAAAAGATTTGGCTTTACCAAATTTTATAAAATTTTCTTGTACAGAAATATTAGAAAATAGTTCTTGGTTATTCTTTGTTATATAAGGCAATAATACATCAAGATTTCCACTAACATCATATTGACTAAGTGCTAAGGTTTGATTAAATAACTTATCCATACCTAGCAAAGAACTCATTTCATATGAATTATTTACACCGTTAACAACTGTTGAATTTACACTTATGAACTTTTCTTGAAATAATTTCCTTTCTTCTTCTGATAAAAAAGAACATTTATAACGTATTTTATTTATGATTGTTAAAGCCCTATTTAGTAATTCTCTCTTCGGACCTAACGCTGTATCTGCAGAACTACTGTATGTTTGTCCATAATAAATTCCTTTAATTGCAGAATCTTTTCTTAAAAAGCTTAAACATTGAACCGTAAAAAATATAAATAGAGGAATAATTCTAAAACCATTAGTTACATCTAAATAGATGTTTTCAAATACATCATTATCTTGTTGAATATGACGTATTTTTTCAAAAATTGAAAAGAAAGTTTCTTGATTTAAAGAACTACTATGTAGTATGAAAGAAAATTTACAATTTATATTAGCTTGTTCTAAAAAAGCATTTAATTTTTTAACTAGATTATTTAGATCGTCTTGAGTTGGTTGTTCTTTTTTAGATAAACTAATATTTGCTAGAAATTCTTCTTTAGATACATTTGGGGCGACTACTAACTTAGAATAAAAATTATCAAAAATAATATCAACATTCTTGCCAACAGCTACTACTAGTTCCAAGAACTATAAATTTGGCAATATCTACTCTTTGTTTTTCTTTTAACCATTGAAATAAAGCACATGCAGAATATCTAGATTCTATAGTTGAGTTATCAGAAAAACGGTAATTTACACTTTGATATCTTCCTGTACCAAGACAAGATATAATAACATTACATTCATTTTGTTCTTTATGTGTTTTCTTAAGTTTTGACAACTCAACAAAAGAATCTAATTGCATTCTAAAACCTCTATCATTTATTTCATTTTTACATTGATATTCAACAATTATTTTAATTTTTTTTGAAAACTAAATAGGCAATCGTTTAAATGATTGCCTATTGAAACTACTTTATGATACCTAAAAACACTTATAAAAACTTATAGTAACATCAGAAATTATGAG
>GL995200.1:6323-9948 GCA_000222855.1 Succinivibrionaceae bacterium WG-1
CTCCATATTTATGTAAGAACGCAAGGTTGCAATTGAAAGTTCGGGATTATCTGTTTGGTATTTAAAAATAATATTATCTTTAAAGCAAACTTGTACTTCTGTAAATTTATTTATGTTTTTAGGTTGGTTAGATTTAGTTTTTCTAAATATTTCTGAAGGAAGTTCTGTAATAGCAACTTCTTCTGAATTATACACATCCATTTGTTTTACTCCTACGCGGTAAATGAATGTGCATATTTTAGAATAATGAAATTTTTTTATTCAGGACCTATAGGGAGCTTACGTTTATTTGGTAATTGATATAAAATTTGTTCTTTATTTATTTCCACAAATTCCTTGGTTTCACTATCAATAGTATTATAAATTTTTACTTCACTACCATGATTATCTTTATGTGAAATAGAAAAAACTAATAAATATTGAATTTGAGGAGATAATTTCCACAAATTAGTAGAACCATCATCTTCTTTACCAAATGCAATTCTATAACTTTCATTCATTTGGTTCTCAAATAAATTTTTATAGTAATCTATATCTGTAGAATTTTCTTTTGATACATATTTAGCAAATTTTACCTTATATATTCTTAAAGGTAACTGCACCAGCTCCTAAGGGTTTGGCAAAACCTAAACTATGATAATGTTTTGAACTGTTGGTTGAATTTTCCAAATTGCCAAACTTTATGCCCCATAATAACGCCCCTAATTCAATAGGATTTAAATTATGGAACATCTATATTGTCAAATTTCTTGTTGCATACTAAATCACTAAAAAGAACTCGCCCTTTTAAACCTAAAATTGCATTTTCACTTTGGCGTTTTAAGACATTTCTATTTTGGCATTTTCACTTTAAATCAAGGCAATAAATTTCAATACATGTTAGTAGAAAACTACGGTGAAATTGGTTTTTAATTAAAGTTTCAATCCTTTAAATCAAGGCAATAAATTTCAATTAAATTATCTACTGCATTAAAGTCTAGACTAGTTAATTTAGAGCTAGGTTTCAATCCTTTAAATCAAGGCAATAAATTTCAATGATTGTATCATCAATACTGATGATGCAATAACCTGGTGGTTAGTGGTTTCAATCCTTTAAATCAAGGCAATAAATTTCAATACCTGTTAATTGTAAAGCTGTAATGGGTAAAGGTTTAGCTGTTTCAATCCTTTAAATCAAGGCAATAAATTTCAATGTGATGTATTTTCAAGTGATAAAGTTGAGAAAAACATTAAATTCCGTTTCAATCCTTTAAATCAAGGCAATAAATTTCAATAGGAATACTATGAAGTCTGGTTAGGGGGAAGAGTAATCTTCACAGTTTCAATCCTTTAAATCAAGGCAATAAATTTCAATCTGAATTTGATTCAACTTTCTTCTACACTACAGAAGATGAAAGTTTCAATCCTTTAAATCAAGGCAATAAATTTCAATTAAGGAAACAAAGGTAGAATTCTTTGTTAATGATGAACAAGTGGGTTTCAATCCTTTAAATCAAGGCAATAAATTTCAATTTCTATCAGACTATATGCAACCTCCTCAATGATGCAAAGAAGGAGGAAGTTTCAATCCTTTAAATCAAGGCAATAAATTTCAATAAAATGCCCCAAATGGCTAGAAGCCATTGCGGCAGAATTTGGATGTTTCAATCCTTTAAATCAAGGCAATAAATTTCAATGATTTCCGAGCCGACCGCTCGGATGACGAAATCCTTGATAATTTGTTTCAATCCTTTAAATCAAGGCAATAAATTTCAATGTGACCGCTCTGATGATGAAATCCTGGACAACTTTCTTGATCGAGGTTTCAATCCTTTAAATCAAGGCAATAAATTTCAATCCTTAATTTTGTAAGGCTCCAGGATGGGAGCACTAAAGTAACCTTAGTTTCAATCCTTTAAATCAAGGCAATAAATTTCAATGGGTTAAGTGCGAAGGCTTCCTACATTGAAAAATGTAGGGAGTTGGGTTTCAATCCTTTAAATCAAGGCAATAAATTTCAATTAACCTCTACTTTTTTGAGTAAATCTATTAGTTCTTGCTCAGTTTCAATCCTTTAAATCAAGGCAATAAATTTCAATTGGAAAAGTGCCGAAGCAGTTGAAACATTTTGTATTGACACTGCAGTTTCAATCCTTTAAATCAAGGCAATAAATTTCAATCTAATAAGCCATATCATCCTGGGGCAAACAACCCTATTGAGGGTGTTTCAATCCTTTAAATCAAGGCAATAAATTTCAATTAGACAATTTCTTAGATAGAGCCCTGCAAGATGCAGGGTTGAACAAAGGTTTCAATCCTTTAAATCAAGGCAATAAATTTCAATTTCATTAATAGTCATAACAAGAGAGAGGAATTATCATGGTTTCAATCCTTTAAATCAAGGCAATAAATTTCAATAATCGTGAAGCAGGTGAATTTCTCGCATGGACCAACAAGGGTTTCAATCCTTTAAATCAAGGCAATAAATTTCAATACTCAATTGGATTTAGAGGTAATTGTAAATGGCAGAATATAGTTTCAATCCTTTAAATCAAGGCAATAAATTTCAATTTCCTAAAATACCGAAGTGGCTTGAAGCCATTTCGGCAGGTTTCAATCCTTTAAATCAAGGCAATAAATTTCAATTAAGTTATCTCCACTTACCAGAGCTATGACCAAATTAGGTGTGTTTCAATCCTTTAAATCAAGGCAATAAATTTCAATTTATGAACCTTTCGAGTATGGTTTGATTTACCTTGCAACTGTTTCAATCCTTTAAATCAAGGCAATAAATTTCAATAAAAGTAACATTACAGCCCTTGAAAAGGCTATAGCTGATTCTGTTTCAATCCTTTAAATCAAGGCAATAAATTTCAATTTTACCGTCCTTTTCGAAGGCAGCTATTGCTGCCGTGTTAAGTGGTGTTTCAATCCTTTAAATCAAGGCAATAAATTTCAATTACAATCGCTACAGGGCAATGCCTAGAACTAGGCATACCTGTAAGGTTTCAATCCTTTAAATCAAGGCAATAAATTTCAATAGTAAAGACTCCAATGGCTTTCATCTTCTACTTCTGAAATCGGTTTTTCTGTAACCTATTTTTATTTTATAAAATTTATATAACATTTACAAGAGCTTATTTTCTAAAACTGTTATTATATAAGCTTTTTCTAGTTCTGTAACCTCCCAAGTATTTTTATATTTTTTAGCTTACAGAAGTAACTTCAAAACAAAAACGCACCTTTATGGTGCGTTAATCAATTTAAATCATTTTAAACAATATAGTATTCTTCAAAATCTCTTATTGAATATTGAGAACTACCAATTCGTGTTATATCAGAATCGACTTCTTTACCAATTGGATAGAGATACAATGAATCTTCACTTAAATCTAAAATTTTTTTAGCAATATAGAGAAGTTTTGTGGCCATACTTTCGTTTAAGTAAGCTTCAAATACAGAATTTTGAACCCTATTACCAAAATTCCTTAAAAGTTTAACAAGACTACGACGTCTTTTATCATTTGTTACATCATAACAAACAACATATCTAATAAGTTTTTGTTGTGCCATAAAACACCTCGCTTTAGATAATAAAATTTTTAAGTATGAATTGCTATTATTTGTCTCCTAGATTATTGTTATT
>GL995200.1:11732-14051 GCA_000222855.1 Succinivibrionaceae bacterium WG-1
AAGGATGTTTTTTACGACCATTAAATACAAGGTCCTTTTTAAAGATTAAACCGTATGCATTAAAATACGCATTAGCAGCTGCACCTTCTATACCAAATAGTTGATCGATACTAGAGCAATATTGGATTTTATTTTGAAGAATGGCGATTTGAGTTATTGCATTAGAAATTTGAGTTACAACTTGATCATTGTTTAGGGCAAAGTATTTAAGTAATTCTATCTCATTATAAAGTTTACCCCATATTAGATATTGCGAAAACTGTAACCTTTTTTTATCATCAATGTACGTACGATATTGAATTATTTTTAAATCAGAGCATTTTGATTCACGCGATTCTGTAGAACCTAAAAATCTACCATCTCTTGAGAAATAAGAAATTACAACTCCTGTTCTTAAACAAAGCTTTTGTGCTTCACTAGTTACGTGGATAGAGCCAAATAAAAAATTGCCTCAATAAGATCTGTGCGAACTTCTATTAAAATTTCGTACTTACCATCTTGTCCTTCAGAAGAAGTTGTTGTAACTAAGATTAAATTTCCACTTGCTCTTAAAACAGTGTTAGGAGTGCAAACATATAGAGTCCTCATAATCCAATCCTCTTATTGCGATAATTAGATTTTATTTTAACTCCAAAATTTCTCGAACTCGATTTTCATAAAAAGGGGAAATTTCTACAATATTGCAATATCTTAGCAATATAATAACTTCAAATGATTTAATTTTATGCTAGATCAAAGATGTATAAAATTATAAAAAATATAACCATTTTGACATTTATTCCCCAAAAATAACAATTTAAACTTAATTAAATATTACAATCCTTACTACGTTATTTTGAAGTATTTCCTCATGTATTTATATATTTAATATTCAATCAAAAATTTATCATAGATACTGATATTATTAGCTTGTATCTACAATAAATAACGAATACGTAGAAGAGAGTTATTAGTGAGATAAAGCTTCTGCACCAATAATATTATTTTCAGAATCTCTTACATAATTTGTAACACAATACAAATCTGCACGATTTGGACATCTTGCTTTTACAATTGCAGAAACAACATAAATAGTATTAGGTGTAGGTTCAGGAAGTCCTGTTACTTCACCATATTCCATTGAACCGTAAATTATACCATTAATCTCACCTTGTTCTTTAAATTCAGAACTAACTCTAGCAAAACCTGAGGATGGAATAATTAACTCAGTTCCATCTTTTGTGAATAAATTTAGTTTATGAGGTGTTAAATTCTTTATTTCAATATCGTTAAATACCGTCATTATAACCGCCTTTGCCTATCTAAATATAAAATGATGACATAAACTTGATGTTTCTTATTATATGACACCTTCATTACTAATATATTTTCCCCAAAATGGGAAAAACATGAAAGCTCAAAGAAAAAAATAATTACAAACACATTAATATATTAGACTATATAAAAAGTCACTTATAATCAATGGAGAAAAAACCCATCCCCATTACTGCTGACTTTCCTAAATGTAATATTTGACAAGCATGCAAGTATGGTAATAATTTTGAAAGTTGACCTTTTAATTTAAATTCACCTATTAAACCACCTAACTGAACATTTCTATTTTGTCTACTAGAGTATCTTGCCCAATCATACCAACGTATATTTTTATCAAATATTTCAATTGATTTAATTACATCTTGTAATTCACTTTCTGGTATAAATATATTTTCATTTAGATCTTTGATAGCATAATTTTTAAAAAGTTTACCTACTCTTCTAACCGCTGATTGTAAAAAAACTTCTGCAGTTAGCTCTTTTTGACCAATATTTGAACCTTTTATAACAAACCTTGTTGGAGTTAGTAAAGTAACTTTTAATTCATTAACATTATCAGGAATTATGCAAGAATAAACCGTTTTCCATTCATCTAGAAATTCATGAGAAATTGATATATCGTATAATGTACTTTCTGACTCTTCAGTAATTTGTGAGATTTTGCATAATTTAGCAGGAATATAGGCTGAGGTAAATCCCTTTGCCCCTGCTCTAATAAGAGCAAGTATTACCAAAGAAATTTGTTCTATAGCTTTACCAAATAAAATGATATTTATAGAAAAAACTTCGTCTTTTTTTACTATTTGTCTACCAATCGGTAAAGGTTCAAGAACATATGGATTTGGCTGAGATACTAGTTGAGAACCATTTTTAGTATCCTGGTACATTTTACTTTCAAAAATTGTAGCATATGGACATGTCTTATAAATACCACAACCATTACAATTTTCTTGTTTTGATAAACAAGCAATCTTACGAAGTTGGTTACCAAAAGCCCCTCTAAAT
>GL995200.1:14422-17218 GCA_000222855.1 Succinivibrionaceae bacterium WG-1
TAGTCTATTTTTAGTTTTATTATTGGCAAATTAAGTTTCATGTAATTTTTAAAAAGCCTATTGTTACTAGTTAAATGATTTATTTACAGTTAAAATGCACCATCCAAGAGGTAAGCAACATTTTTCGTCATTAGAAGCAGAACTCATCCAAACTGTTGTAGTTTCAGGTTCACGAGAACTAGCCTTTTTTCCTTTAATAATTTTTATATATCTTCTATCTGAAAGAGTTTTTGTTTCAGCTCCGCTGTGACCTCCTACGCAAATTAAAATATTATTTTTATTTTTGAGAGCTTCTTCTACGTTATTTATAAATTCCTTATTTAACCTTGTATTAATCGAATCATTATTTTTATATATAGATTCAAAAATATCTCTATAAAATTTTCCTTGATCCTCGATTAGTTCCAAAAAGTATTTTATACAATTATTGTTAACATTTGATACTGAGTTATCTTTTATTTTTAATTGACATTTAAAAATGGAGTTAGCGGGGATTGTTTCTAAATAATTAGTCATTCCCGTATCATCTGTCTTATACTTATAGAATCTTCTTACCACTTCAATTTTGGAATTTAATTTATTTTCAGAAAAAGCATCACTTACTATAAATTGTGAACCTATATTTTTATATTCTTCATTATTAAATTTACCTTCAGAAAAAATTTTTTACTGTAATTATTTAACATAGCTGTAACAATACAACCTTTTAAAGAAGAACCTGGAATATATGGCTCAAATGAATAATTATTTTTCTCGTTTCATTGTTATTAATAGAATAAACGTGTTTAAAAATCTCATATTTCTTAAATTCTCTATCATTTATCATAGATTGAAATTTTTCTAACATGTATGGACTTAAATCAGAATAAGGAAGTTCTTTTTTGATATTTACAAAATTAGGCAAATTTAATACAGTTTTAATTTTATTATGTAAACTAATTAAAAGATTATTAGACTTTGTATTACTTTCTATTTTTTCTAAATCTTTTAAAATAGAAGAATCATTATTACAAATTTCAGCAATAATATTCGTAGGTATTTTTAAAAATTTATTATTATTTACTACATATGAAAAAGGATCCCAAACTTCACCATTCCCAATAAACATAGGAGTTAAAGTTTTTATACGAATGTCATAAATGCTTGTTGTCATAATCTATAACTCCTATTCTTGATCTATAAAGACTTTAACTATTGGGGCATAAGCTTGATGAACAATCTTTTCACTTAATGCAGTTATCGAGCGTAATGAGGAACCTACATATTGCTTATTATTATCAAATTCTATTGGTGTCAATATAGCACCTGATTCCATCATTAAAATTGGAGCTTTAAAAGGTTTACATCCTTCTCCTATTGAGAATGTTCCACCAAGACGCCCATATTTTACAAATGTCTTATAGAAACAGTTTTCTTTATTATAATTTTGTACATCTGTAATTGCAGAAGGTCCTAACGTCATATATGCATTAGCTTTTTTATGAGATTTTATTTTTACTTCTTCATGTTTAATTACTGTAAAGCAACCATTACCTATACTTTTATCTCTTCCAAAACCTATTTTCCCTATATTTTGCAATAAAAGTTCAATAACATTTATATTCAATAAATTTTTATTTTTTTATCATCAAATAATATATATATATCTAATTGAACTTCATTATCTTGATTATAAAAAGTCACCAAAGATGAGTATGGAGCATATTTCCCTTCTGATGTTGTTTTTGAGATGGGATCTATACTATTATGAATTATAACCATATCAGAACATAGTTTTGATTTGCTTTTTTTGGATTCCTCAATATCCTTTAAAGACACAAGATTCCTTGAATAATTTGATAAAGGAAGAGAGAGCTTTTCAACCGGAAATAATTGTTTTCTTTTTAATTCCTTTCTTTTTTAAATTATTTTTTATATCTTCAAAAGTCTTTTCATCTTGCAGATATAAATCTGAAATTGTTGGTTTTTTTACATATCCAGAAAAAAAAGCATCAGAAACAATTAGAAAAGGATTTTGATCGTAATCTTCTAACATCTCTTCTAATTTTTCTTCTCCATATTTTTCTGCAAAAGCCCAACACATATGACCAAAAAGGGTATCACCTGTTAATGGTGTACCAAAGGCTCCTTTGGGTTTTATTACAAATTTATAAAACTTCATATTTTTAACTCAATATGTGAAACATACTAAACAAGCTATTAACTTTTAAGTCATAACAACTTAATATACTTAAATTTTTATATATATTATAAAATCAGCCTACTTAATCGAAGTTTGTATCAAATAACGACTTATAATTATCTGACTTACTCTCATCAAAAGGATTAACATTATCCAAATTATCAAATTTTTCTTTGCCAATACTAATATTGGTAAATTTAACCTTGCCATACCCTCTACTACCAGAGCCTCCAAGATAATCAAGTTCTAATAATTTTAATCCTAACAAAATTATCTCCCTTAAATCTTCTTCATTATCATTTTCAAGAATTTTTAGTGCTAATTCAAAATCAAAAACATTACCAGCATTCACTCTCTCTATTGATCTAGGAGTTGCCATACTTGTTTTTCTATCTATAGTATTTTCCATTTTTGATTCTGTAAGAGGAATATCTTTTTCTATAAATTGCTTTTTTCTCTCTTTATTTAATTGGCAATCTCTAAAAGTTAATCTAGGAGAACCAATATTCTCAATAAACTCTTGACCCGCTTTAAAACCAAATAAAGCTTGAATAATATGTTTACATTCACTTGCTGCAAAAAGTTCTAATAAACTTCTAATCTTACCCTTTATA
>GL995200.1:17602-20755 GCA_000222855.1 Succinivibrionaceae bacterium WG-1
CTGATTCTAATTCTAAATTAGCTTTAATAATAATTATATTTTTTAATTTTTTCATATATAAATTCCTTGGTTAAAATGAGAAATTAGAATGGTATTATTTATTTTTTTCAGTATTTAGCTTATAAAACCCAACAAATGCTTCAAAATATAGTTTTCCGTTTCTCATTGTAGCTGTATCTTCAATGCCACTTATAATATCGCTACAAAAATTATAAAATGACTCATCAATTGATTTTCTTGCTTTAGCATATGAAAGTTTGGCTTTTATCATTTTCACTAAAGGTAAATATTTATTTTTAAATTCTTGCTCAATATTTACCTTTTTTTCTGTATCTGATTTATTTTCTAATTGTCTGATACTTAAATCATTTGTTAAATCATAATAATTAACAAATTCATCATAAAATCTTCTAACTTGAGTGTAGCTATTTCCTGAAACATTTATATTATTTGCTTCATTCTCAGCATGCTCAATAAGAGCAGCTAAATTCTTACAATTATCTTTAAAAAAACTCATTTTAATCTCCCAATACTATTCGTTTTAAGAAACGATTTTCATACAAATAAATTGATAATGGAATTCTCATCTTTTCCTTATATTTTTCAATCCATTCATGAAGCTTTTGACTCAAATTTTCATATTCACTTTCATCTATAATTATTTGAGATTTATTTTGCTCAATATGTCTGCAGCATCTGTATGTAAGCCACGAATACCATATAGCATCTTCTGGATTTGACTTACTATTTGAAGCTTTTTTCACTAATTCTTGCAAATTATAAATAAAACCAACAGACAATTTAAACTTTAAAACTAACTCTTTAAGTTCTTCATACACGTTCAAGAGTTCTTGAAATTCATAATTACTACATTCAACCCCAAACATTGAAACGGCATCTTTTGTTGGTTCTTTCTCATTGTCATGACTATAAGACTTGGCTTTTTCCAAATTATTCTCGGAAATACGTGCTATATGAGATATAGGAATACCATGTTTGAATAAAAAAGTACCAACTGAATAGCTAATCTTATATTCTTCTTTCTTCGAACTTCTATCACAAACATATTTGTTGAAATTATCTTTTAATGCTTTAATCAAGTTTATCTGTACACGCCAAGGTCCAATAAAGAAGAAATCATCGCCACCTGAAAACACGGTATAAACATTATTATATTCCCTTGTTGAGTTACAGAAACTAGGGAACCAAACTGTAAAAAAGTTATTTACTTGTCTACTTAAGCTTAACATTTGAGTAAAATTAGGATATCTGCAACCTGTTGCAAACATCATCCCTAGATTATCAATATCTCCTTTTACTGCAAACAATGCTTTTTGCCCTAAAGCATCAAACCTATTTTCAAATTCTCCATTTAAAGAATCGGTTGAAGCTTTTTTAAAGTTATTCCTGTTGTTGCGATCGCTTCCCAAGTTTTTAATTCATTTAAATTACTATTTTTATATTCATTAGAAGAAAGAAAATTTTTAAATAAAGTCACGTCATCTTCATCCGTATAGATTGGCACAAATGGAGATATAAACTTTCTAGGAATAGAAGAATCTGAAAATAAAGGTTCATCAAAATCTGCAATACTAATATCATATTCCCTATGAATTAAACCTTCTTCTTTTGGTTTTTCAAATGATATATAAAACCCAAGAACAGATTCTTTTTTAAATATTTCAGATTCTGAAGTTAATTGACTCGGTTTATTTAAAAGACCCAAATAATGTTTTGCTTTTTTTTGCTTCCTAAAATTCTTAGGTAAATTTTCACCTAAACTAATGATAAATTTACAAAGTTTACAACAGTATAAATCCTGTGAGTCATCAACAACTTCCTCACCAGGATTTTTGCTATCGTAGCAACAAATTCCATTGTTAGTAATTTTGTTAAAGAAATCTTTTTTTACAAATTCATATCTTTTATTTCCAAAAAGATCGAAGGCTTTATATTTTGCCTTTTCAATATTTGCATGCAATTTGTGCATTAAATTTTTAAAAGGAGTAAACTGTTCATCTTTTTCAGATTTGCTATTTTCAGCAGAAAAACTTTCAAAATCCGCTAATTTTGCCACGGTAGTAGCAAAAATCATACAAACTTCACCGTTAAACTTATCGTATAAATAATTTTGTACTTCTTGTTTAAAAAGTTCAAATTTATTTTTTATTTCTTCAGTGTTTGGCGCTAAAATGAGAAATTTTCCTGCAGCATTTATTATTTGGCAAGAACAAGGTAAATGTAAATCTCGAAGTAATTTCTGAGAAGCACATTCACATATAAGAGAAACAAAAAAAGATCTTCCCCTAATCAATTTAGTTGATTTTTTATTAGATATTGCACCACTTGCAAAAATAAATTTTTGTATTCCTGACAATTCACATTGAATCATCAAAAATTTATTTTCATCTGATAAAAATTTTTCTTTTATATCATCTATATCTTTATTATTTTCTATATTATTGGATAAGTCTCCATCTAATAATTCAATATCATCTTTATGATATAAATACAAACACGAAGCAAATGCTGATGACACCCTTGTATAATCATATAATGATATTTCTTGAATATTTTTATTAATAATACAATCATTAGATAATGCAGGCATATTTGTAGCTATACAATAAAACAAATAATCTAACTTTTCTAACAATGCAGCTTCATTACATGATTCGTGTTTAACGTTATTACACAATTTTTCTAAATTATGTAATAAGAGTTCATATAACCGTTTATAATTTTGCAGAGCTTTATCTTCATCAAAATCTTCAGTCACTTCTTCTGGAAACATTGAATCAACTGAAAAAGGTTTTAATGGTAATCTAAATCTATACGTTTTATCTATATTTGGAGTTGATAGTCTCTCAAAGGGAGAACGTAGAGGAGAAATTCTTGAATTATCAGACTCAAATATAAATTCATCATTATTTTGACCTAATGCTAAATTATTGGAAATTTTTATTATTTCCTCAAATAATTTACCACTTTCATTTGTTGGAACTAATGTACTGTAAGAAAAATTGAAGTCTATTTTTAAAGGGAGTTTACTTTTTATATCTTTTAATACAAGACTTTCATATGCATAATAAGTTAAAGCATCAGAACTAATATTTGTAAAAGGCAAATTTCTTTTTTCTGAATCTATTTGTT
>GL995201.1:0-5710 GCA_000222855.1 Succinivibrionaceae bacterium WG-1
ACAGTGGCTGAATGGCTAATGTCATTTTATTTACAGTTGGTTTTGAACATCCAATTTGAACAGCAATTTTCTGTTGAGATAATCCTTGCTTGCGTAATTGACGTATTTGATATATTTGAGAATTGGAAAGCATATGATTAACTCCTAAAAAATAACTCCAAAGTCACTTCTTCTTTGGGGGGCAAAACAAAGAACTTTACTATTCATTTATTTACATATATTAATAAACTTGATTAGTTTGTTACTACTGAAGAAGATAGCAGAAGATAATCTACAAAAAGTTTTTTTGTTTTATAGTAACCTATAGGAACCTTTATAAAATAAGGATTGAAAAGAGTTTTTATATTTTTCAAACCTATAGCTTGACTTGTTATTTTGATAAAAATATATTTCAAAAAAAAATATAGTTTTAGTTGTTTTTACTTTATTTTTAACTGTAAATATTTCACAATTCAAGGGTATTTAAACACGTGTATTTAAATATATTAAGTTTGTAGTATTCGTATTACAAACTTATGTAATAAACACGTGGCAAAGAGAGAAATAAAACAATTCTCTATATAAATACTACAAACTTGATTTTTTTTATTTCGTTGATATTTTGATTATTGGTACAGTTAAATGAAAACAGAAAAAACAAAATCTCAAAGACTAAATTTAATCTATGGACTATTTGCGAGAATACATTTTAAACAATGTACGGACGCAGAATACTACTACATGTCTTTTCATTACGATCATAAAATCGAAGATAAAAGATTTTACGGCACAGTAGAATCAGATAAAACTCTCTTTATTAAAAAGAAAAGTTTTTCAATTGATAAGCTTCAAACTAAGAACGAAACAAAAACCGTTATCCTTAAAGCTCAAAATTATTATATTCTTGAAATTTTACCTAATTTAAAGAAATTAGCTAAAGAGAAAGAACTTAAAAAACAAACTACTGAATATATATGTAACTCTTTTTTAGAATATAAGAAAACTAGAACATCAAATAATACATTTAATGCTTATAAAATTCTTTTAAATGATTTTCTTAAAAGTGAGTTATGTCCCAAGTACTACAACAATTTAACACTTAATAACATTGTTCAATATCTTGATACTAAGAACTATAAAGGACAAAGCTATAACCTAAAATTATCTATTTTTAAGATTATGGACACATGGCAAAGCTCACAATTTAATAACAACCCTATTCTTAAAAGCATTAAAGATGCAAAACAAGAAATAAAGGACGGTGACGAATACAAGGCGCCACCTGTTAACAATGAAAAAGAATTTATACGAGCTATAGACTTGTATCTTAACAATATCAGTAATTTTAATGTTAGAGAATTTTTAATTTTTATGTTTTTCTTACCTTTAAGACCTAATGAATTATTAAGTTTAAAAGTAAGCAACATAGATTTTAATAATAATCTATTGGTCAATGTTAAAACCAAGACTTATAAAAATTTAACTTATCCAATAAGTGAAAAGTTAGCTAGTATTTTCAAGTCATTAATAACTAAGTATCAGTTGACAGAGAATGATTATATTTTATCAATAAGTAGAGCATATAAAACACCTATAGTCAAAGTTAACACAACGTTAAAAAAGTCTAAATGTGATTATCATGCTCACGCGATAAGAAAAGTATTAAATAGCTATGTTACCACTTATGACGCTCAAAAGAGATTTAATATCAGTGAAGCTGATTGCATTATATACGGTGATATCCTACTCACTCACGAAAATAAAACAGTCATTCAGAAGAAATACAACAAAAACACAAATTTCGATAAGTATAAGGAGCTCAACCAAATATTACATACTTTTGAATTTTCTATTTTTAAAAATGATTTTATAGAAATTCTTTAAAAAACTTCAAAAAAAGCCGTACAAAAAGCCGATCACGGTTTTTAAATAGCCTTTGAACCCTTATAGCGTAAAGGTTTAAAGGTTGGCATTATAATTATTCAATATAATTTAATGGAGATTTTTTTTAATGAAAGTGAACAAAAAAATATTTTTGATTTCTTGTTCTTAGATACCGATAAGGACATCAATTATAAAAGCTATAATGAAAGTATTATATATGGACTATTACGTCAACCAACTGAAAACGAGTTCTTAAAAGTTTTTAAAAATGATTATATCCTAGCTAAATTAAACAAAGAGTATAAGCTAAGATTGTACCTAGCAAGGTATACAATCAACGAAATAAAACGAGAGCTCAAAAAGCTTAATACCAAACTAAAAAAGAAAGACCCTACATTTAAGGATATTTCTATGTTTGAACTATTACAGAGCTTACATACTTCTGATTATGCAACTATTGCGCGATATGGTGATACATTTACTAGAATACTTAAAGATTTATTATTTATAGCTTCCTTATCGTTTAATAAATCATCAATAGATATGAAGCTATCTTTTAACCTAGCTTATATTAAAAATAAAGATATTGAACCGCTTCTCTCTATTCTTGATAATAAAAAATGCTTAATCGCTAAATCATTCATAGACGAATATTCAGAAATTACCTATATCAAAGATATGTTTAACTTCAATAATCTACCGTCATTCTTTGATACTGATAACCAAACAGAAAACCAAAAGAGCAATATTATTAAATATTGTCTTAATCACTTACATATTATTAAAAACGCTATTAATGAAGCAGAAGCGGAAGCGGAAGCCGAAACAGAAACAGGAGCTAATGAAAATGAGTACTATCTCAAACTAGAGCAAAAACTATTAAATGAGATAGACCCATTAAACGACCTAAAGAATAGTATTAACGCGATTATGTATGACTATCTTAACTTATTAAGTGATGATAAAAAACTATATAAAAATAAAGATTTACTAGATTTATTAGATTTAGGCAAAGATACAGATTATACAATAATCAGAACAGAAGCAGAGAAAAAATTAAATAGTTATTGCTATCAAATATTAAATAGTTTTCTTAGTGGTGGTTTAAATAGTTGGTACTCAAACACTACATATAAAACACAGTTAAATCATTTTATTAGTGAAGCTTTAATAAAGTTGTTTTGTTTCTATTCTGATACTAGTTATTACATTAAAGATACACAGAATTTAATTACTTTTGATTTTGTTAAAAATTACTTTGTTATTAACTCATGGAACAACGTTGCTAATAATACTATTATCAACTTTTTATATAATGCTAATGTCTTGACAGTGTTCCATAAGAATGACCAAATAACAATATTAGAACAGATTAAACACAAGCTTAATAAGTTAAATATTAAGAATACTCTAGCGCATGAAAAAGACTTCTACACGAACGCTATACAATGCACTAACGATGCTTTTTTTACGTTGAACCATGATAAAGACAATCTATTTTTATATAACGAAAATTTAAAAATGAATTGTAAAAGAGATACATCTCATTTCTTATACTTTAGTGAGAAAGTGAAGCCGTTATACTATGCTTTAGAATTTGCAAGAAATAATATATTTTGTACTTATTATTACAATTGCGAGTTAAAGAATTGTGATCTATCTGTACTAAGTGTTTCAAGTCTTAACGACCTTAAAAAATACCAAAACCAAAAAGACAACGACGGTAAATATAAAAATGTTAGTTATTTCTATGTATTGGCTAGCTATCTACTAGCATTTTGCAATAATGATTTTATCGCAGACACCGAAACAGAAGCAAAGAGCCAAGATAAAGAACTAAGATTTAAAAAGTTGTTACAACTTTTATATTACTGTGCGGAGCCAATAGAACGCGCTAAATCAAAATTCTTTGTATGGTTATATGGTATCAGTGGGGGCGGAAAATCTACCTTTTGCGAATTTTTAAAAACTATGTTCAATGAGAACGACGTTATCACATTAAATCTAAGTAGAATTATTAAAGACCCATTAAAGAACTTTATCACAGTACAAAACAAGAAACTTGTTATATCTGATGAAGAGCAAACTCAATTTTTACGTAATAATGATTATGCAATGTTCTATAAAACGATTACAGGACATACAAATCAGGAAGCTGAACAATATTTCACTAGTGATAAAGTGAGCTTTTTTATTAGCTCATGTTTCTTACTCTGTTCTAATTGTTTTAACTTCGCAGATATTGACAAAGACGGAGTGAGAGAAAGAACCGAAAGCTTCTCGTTTAATCATAAAACCAAAAACGACCCCACTATATGGAGCAGAAATATTTTATATGTAATAGCACAAAAAGAAGCTAAAGCATATTTCTTGCTTCTCTGTATTCTAGGGGGCAAATTATTTGCAGATAATAACAAACAGTTTATAAAGATACCTAGCGACCAAATAAAAGAAAAGTACGATCGTTTAGATGCTGACAGTGTAAGCTTATTCTTTCACGATTATTTACAATCTATCAACAGACTATTAACGCTTGACAGGGCTAGCTTATGGCGTGAATATGATTGTAATTTTTTGTTTAGTGGTAAAAAGCTATCAAAATATAAATTTTTCGAAGCCGTTACACAGAAAACTAAAGGAGTATTCAAAAAAGGTGATGAAAAGTTTTATTTAAAGTTTATGAGTGATGAAGATTACAAAGTATGTAATGATACTTATTTTAGTTAACTTCTAATAAGCAAAAAAAATGCTTGATGAACGAAAACAGAAGAACATCAAGCATTTTAATTAATTCATTGATACGTTCTTAATTATATCATATTTTACTTATTGGAGCTCATGGAATGAGAAAACAGTTAACAATTAAAGTACCTTTACGCTTAACTGAATGCTATAAATTTGCTGAATGCACAAAAGATTTTAAAGAATGGAGAGAGAACACTAAGACCAAAATTAAAAACAGTACTTTGTTTAATAGTGTCTCAATTAATAAAAATCTAGGAGTTGAAATAATATTCAATGATAACGAACGAGAAGCAAAGGACTTGTTATTACGTATTAAACAAATTCTTGATGTACTAGAGTATAGCCAAATCATTAACAATGATAAGCAAGTGAAACACTTACTAGTTAAGAGAATAGAAACAAAACAGAAGCGCAATACTTGCAGATTTTACCTGAACAAAAACCTTAAACGAATAAATATAACTTTCTCACATGGTGCAATAGATATTAATAGCTATACTTTGCGAGCTGATACTATTAAGTACGACATTAAACCAAACTTGACCAATAACAACGTATTGAAAGATAGAAGCTTACTAAAGAGTGTAGAAAATGAAAAAATTAACACCCCTAAAAATAGCAAACTTATTATAGGTTTAAACCTTACAGGACTATATAAAGCAACTGATAACAGCTTATACTATTCTTTTAATGGTGTAGACATTGATAGCTTTATGTTACAAATTAGTAACAGACTACAAAAACCAAATAATATAAATGAGATTGAAGCTTTTTTCTTTAACAATAAAGATTATTCTTTTTTCGCAGTGGAGCCTATAGAGTAGTATCTCAATAGTTAGATTTTAGTTACACAGTTTAAAGCACTCAAACAAGGGTGCTTTATTTGTTTTGATTTTAGTATAAAAATAGTTACTACCTAATTACCACCCACGCAAAAAAAGACCTAGGGGTATAGCGATACTATTCAATAGGTGCTAGAGATTTTATACACCCCCACCCCTTGGCTATCATTGTGTTAGTAATGGCAACTAGAGAAGCTGTAACTACCTGTTAACCTGTTACAGGTCTAATCTGCTTCTATTCGTGCACTTGAAAAGCTCAC
>GL995201.1:7077-9586 GCA_000222855.1 Succinivibrionaceae bacterium WG-1
TTTTCTTTATAAATAAATAGACTTCCTAAACATTTTTGTTCTTGAAAAATCTATGCCAATTTTTAAATCAAATATTGTAAAAATAAGAAAAATAATGCCCCAAATAGCAATAATAATAGTAATCATTATTGCTAACATTATTTTATTTTTTTAAGAACAGCATATCTTTCAAAATTTTAAAGAATTACCAATGAATTTAACTCAATTACCAAAAGTCTTAGAAATATAAGAATTAGTTGCTAAATATATTATTTATGAGCTATTAAACGGTTTATAGCTTCAACTATAGAATAACCTTGCTTACGTAAATTATTGATATTCTCAACATCTTGGGCCGTGGTAGAGTAAAGCATCATTCTAAAAGGATCTACAATTAATCGTCCTATAGCATTTCCCATAGAAGTGATTAAAAATATTTCTGAATATTTACCTGCTACAGTATGAACCGTCTTTAAATATTGATATTCGCCATCAGTTAAAGGTAAACGTTTTTGTTCTGCTAATAAATTTATAGCATCTGCCTTTTGTCCTAGTAAATACATATTGGCACTATTTTCAACAATAGCCCTACCAATTTCTGAATTGTATAGGTCATTAACTGATTGTGTTACAGTAATGGCAGCTCCGCCATATTTTCTAAATCTGCGATATCCTGTTTCAATAAAATTTGCAACATTTCCTTCTCTTAGTAAATCCCAAGCTTCATCTATAATTACTAGTTTTTTACGATTTCGTTGTCCCAGATACATATTCTGTTGTATTTGGTAAATTAATTCTAACAATACAACCTGTTGTAAATGTTTACGTCCTTTTAACTCTTCTAATTCAAGTACCGTAAATGAATTATTAAAAGATAATTCATTAGTGCCCATAAAGAACTTACCGTATTCACCATTACTTCTAAAAGGATATAGTTGAATCCCCATATCACGAACGCGTGAATCTGTGTTTTGAATCATGGTATCAGCAACAATATCAATAGTTAACTTATTGCTATATTTTAAAAATAGTTCTCCTGTAATACGTTTTAATTCCGCATTTTGAAAGTCAGATAATTTTTCAGTTGGAGCACACATGCTTGTTAAAATACTCACTAACATATCTGCTTCTTCGGCATAATCTCTAACCGATGAAAATGGATTCAGAGAAATTTGAGCATCCATACCAAAAGACATAAAACTTCCGCCCAATAACTCACAAATATTTTTATAAGAGCGCCCCACGTCTATAACATAGATATCAGATTGCATTGCTAAATAACTAACTATTATTTCGTTAACTAAAAAACTTTTACCACTTCCTGATTGTGCCGCAATACATAAATTATAGTTAGTTGATGAATCGTATATTGAAACGTTCATAAGCTGACCATGACGCGAGATTAAATTAAAAGCTCCAGTTCCTGTTCCCTTTCCATCTGCAAATATTGGTAATAAAGGTAAAATAAATTTAGAAGTTAAAGTCTTAAAACGATACAACGATTTTAAAGCAATAGGATCTGCGCCAAAAGGCAAACTATTTATAAAAATAGGTAACACACTATATTTGTCTGGCATTATCGCAAATCCCATCTCACGAAAATATGTGCGTACACTTGATACTACAGATTGACTTTCATTATAGTTTTTAGCAAAAGTACTAATCGTCAAATTAAACGACAGAGTTTTTTCTCCATTTTCGATTTCTTGATAAATAATATCAAAACCTTTTTTCTTTAAAGCTAAACGTGGTAAAAATTTTACCAATGGCCCATATGCTTGATTTATAGTCCATTGTCTTTGCGCATTAATACGGGTACGCATTTTTTGTTGATCTGGATAAATAATAGTTCCAGAGATAATAAATGGCACATGAATACCACGAACTCCTGTAATAAGATCTCCTGCATAACGACAAGCTTGACCAAATGACACAAAATCAGGAAATCTTTTTACGGATAAAGTGTTAACATAATAACCTCCAATTTCTAAATGATCTTCATAGGTTTTTATATTAGCATCATAATCCATGAGTTGATTAACTAATGGAATATCAACATCTGCCTGAATATGTGCATTATGCCATGACGCTTCATTATGACTATTAAAAAAAGGACCTAATTGTTCAATAAAACTATTATTATCTAATGCTTTTAAAGATAGACCTACTGTTTTTAAATTTTCACCACTTACCCTTAATAGTTGTTCCATTTTATGAAATTCATTTTCAGCAGGAATATGATTACTGCATGGCACCATGATGGTCACTATTAAAGAAAAGTTACGCACTAAATTATAATCATTTGAACTATCTCTTAAATTCTCTAAAAACTTAGTTCTCTTATCCATAATAGCTCGAAGCATACTACCCTTTGAATTTAGAGATGAAATTAACTTGTTTTCAGCAAGAATATTATCAATATAAGGACTTGCTAATAATGAAAACTGAATCACGCTATCTACTGGCATGTCTTGATTAATGAACACATGTAATCGTTCAAAAACGCCTTCATCTCCACCAGCAAGAGGTT
>GL995201.1:12145-15991 GCA_000222855.1 Succinivibrionaceae bacterium WG-1
AAATATGTCCAGTAAATCGTCCGCACGCCCCTCTCCATATCTTGAAATTAGTATGTCCAGCGATGACTTTGCTTATATTCAGCTAAATAATCTATAGCTTTTTCTGGCGAAAGATTAGGAAATTTTTCTGCGACTTTTCTTAAGATCTCTGAATCTTCTTGTATCCCAAAATCAATCAAAGTTTCAATATAGACTATAACTCCTTCTTTTCTACCTTCTATTCTCCCTTTTTCTTCGCTTTCGGCTCGCATCTCGTCTAGAATTTCACACATAGTAGCAACTCCATCTTGTTCTTTATATTTTATCGCAGTTTGTTTTAATAACAATTTCTTGTGATACATACCATTATCATTAGAACAAGGCAATCAATAGCTAGAGAACAAATTTTGCTTATAGCATTTTCTTAAAAATACATGCAACTTTTACTAAATATTTACTAACTTCTTAAAATAAAATTGATAGTAATACTTGGGAAATACTAGCTATGACTTTGTTTATATTCTGCTAAATAATCTATAGCTTTTTCTGGCAAAAGATTAGGAAATTTTTCTGCGACTTTTCTTAAGATCTCTGAATCTTCATGTATCCCAAAATCAATCAAAGTTTCAATATAAACTATAACTCCTTCTTTTCTACCTTCTTCTCTACCTTCTATTCTCCCTTTTTCTTCGCTTTCGGCTCGCATCTCGTCTAGAATTTCGCACATAGTAGCAACTCCATCTTGTTCTTTATATTTTATCGCAGTTTGTTTTAATTCAGAATTATACATTTCATGAGGATTAGAGCACGCAAAATCATGCATTAAATTACCAATGTCATCGTTTCCTCGGTATTCTCCATTTACATATATTATATGCTCACCATCATTGAAAAATGAATAACCACTATTTAAATCATTTTTTGCATCTTGTCATCTGTAATATCTATATTTATTCTTTCAATTCGATATATAGCTTTACCTTTAGAGAATATATCATTTTGCGTGATAAAAATAGTATAAGTATCAGGTAAATTTTTAAAATCTTCATTTACTTTTAAATTTTCAACATCCATCACACTTGAATGATATCTTGCTCTTTTTTCATGAGCACCATTATCTGCTCTTTGGACTTCAATATCATACTTTCTGCCTTTCGAGTCTGTTGCATATACATCTAAACAAATAGATCTTGCTCCAACAAGTCGCTTCATATCTGCTTGGGTTTTTACTGTTTCTACAATTAGATCATTCTTATTTAAGATGATTCTAAGAACTGTCTGAGCTAATTTTATGTTATCACGAAACAAGCATCTCATAAAATCATCATCTATTGGTCGCAATAACTTTAATCTTTCTAGATCCTTCTTATATTCAGAATCTATTTCTTTGGATTTAAGATTCACTTCTTCTCCTTATTCTTTTTATTTTATTAAAAATTATAAATAGAACATATATATTTGTTTAAAAGTACAGAAAAATATTATCAATATACATATTATACACATAATTAACAAAACATGAGGGGTATTTAATGGTTTCAGTGAATATTTTTTATATACATCATGTTTTACAAAGTAAGAAATAATCTTTTTAATAGAAACTTTTTGCAATCTATTTATAAAATATTTCAATTTACCTTTTACTATTAGATAACATACTTATGGTTAAGAAGAAGGACTATGATGATTGATTTGGTATTAATTGACATATATTTTTTTAGAATTGAGTAAAAAAAAATTCTAATACTTAAAAAAGTAAGTATTCAATAAATTATTACTATTTTCTATAAAAATCAGTAAAACTTATTGCCTACTTTCTTAAAAAATAAGCTTCAATTTAAACATTTACGTTTATTAAGTTTTATTCACAAAAGCTTAATTTTTTTACTTCAATTTATTAAACTTAGCAATTGGCTCTAGTAATGAATCATTACCACTTTTTGCACTATTATGAATTCTTTTAATGGCAGCTATTCCTGCAACTTCATCTTCAAATTCTGTTTGTACTTTTTTAAGTTGGGCATTACTAGGTTCCATATTCATTGCAAAACTTGCATAAAGTGCCCCTTGTGCACTTGATAATCCAAGTTCCATTGCATACTTTTGCGCGCTTTTAACACTTTCAAAGTCATGATTATTAATAACACTAGATAAATGAGTTGGATTTAATATTGCCTGTATTAAATGAGCTTTCTCTATATTATTATTGGTGTCTTCATATACAGAATCTAAATTTTGAACGTTACTATTAAAATTATCCATTATTTTATTATGAACATTCCCATTAGAATGATTATTAGAAGAATCAGCAACTTGCGAAATATCAAAATTTTCATCAAATAAGATTGAACTAGAAGTTGTATCTTTTAAAGTATTAAAAGATTTACTTGAAAGATCTTTTGAAGTGTTTAAACGATTTTGGTTCTTGAGATTTTCATTAGCATGCCATTTTAATCCTGCAGCCTCCTTCATGAAACTGTAAGCCTGACTAGGTTTATCCTCCATTAAACTTGTAAGAACACTCATAGCATAAGCTTGTTTTTATTTGGGAAGTATTTACTCATAATTGGCATTAACTCTTGAGTTCTATTCTGAACTTTAGAAGAACTATTACCAAGTTCTATAGCTTTATTAAATAAATTTTCATTAGATGCAATATTTTGAGAAAGGCTTATACCATCTAAGTTAAAACTTCCTGAAATTTGAGCTTGTTCATTTTCCATAAACTTTACTTCTTCTTGAGCACTAATGAGTTCTGATGCAGATTGAGACAAAGTCGCAGCATTTGAATCACTAGTATTTTTTACAAAACTAGTATTTATGCCATTTTTTACATCATGCGCTAAACTTTCATTAAAAGCACTTTTTAAGCTAGTATTTTTAGAAATTCCCTCTAAAGCGCTAGAAACTTTAGCAACTTGTTCAGAATTAGAATTTCCATTACTATTACCTAAACTTAAGGAAGATAATAAATTGATATCACTGTCCCCACCACTAAGAATAGTTCCAATAGCACCACGGAGCGAATGTTCTTCAGTAGAACTAAGCCCCATTGAATTACTAATATTTTTAGCAAGAGAGTTCACCAAATCATGACTTCTACTACTACTTGAACTAATGCTTTTACCGAAACTTTGCAAAGAACTTTGCGAATTTGCTTGCCCTGAACTTTCTAAAAATTGATTTGCAACTACTTTACTAAAGGCGTTATTCGCAGCTGTTAAGTTTCCTTGGGCCTCGCTATACGAAGATGCAAAACTTTGTGCAAGATTTATATCTGAACTATATAATTGCGCTCCACTTTTAGTAATCCCCAAAGCGTTGCTTTGACTAAACAAAGCATCATTTTTGATAAGTTCAGAACTACCTAATATCGAATTATGAGCCAAACTTAAATTTTCTGATTGAGCATCTTTGGCTCGAGACACTATAGAAGTCAATGCCGAACCGCCACCATAAACAATCATTCCTGCTATAATTGGTACTGCACTACTTAATAATCCCCCTAATGATATATAATCAGCTGTCAATTGTTCAAGTTTTAAGATACCACTAAAACTTGTTATAGGTACATTTTGTAAAGCTAGTTCTTGTTTGGCGCTTTGCATAATATATAAGTTCACTATCGCAAGAAGAGGCATCCAAAGTTCAATCCAAGAAAGAACTGCTATAAATTTTAAAAACTTCTCTAAACCTGCTATTCCTAATCCCACAATTAGTGGTAAAAATGGGGTTATAGCAAAAACCAATGCTTCAAAAAATGTTAAAAATGGGCGCATACTTTTAAAAAACAAACTTTGTTCCAAAGTATAAATCGTATTTTTATGTTCTTGTGCTTCTCGCAACATTACTGCACTAGAAAAAGCT
>GL995201.1:16368-19049 GCA_000222855.1 Succinivibrionaceae bacterium WG-1
TGAATTAGCTTGTAAATTACTTATTAAAGAATTATAGAATGATCCTTGCGTATAATTTACTAGTAACTTATGAGCTTGTGTACAAGTTAAATCTTCTGGAGTGTTAGATAAAAAAATTCTCGTACCATAGCTTTGAGAATCAAATGCAACATTATCCATTAAATTGTAACTATGATAAATTTTAGGAGGAGAAATAATTCCTAAATCAATAGCAATCGCAGTACATTCTTTAAAATAATTATGCCAAGAATCTAAAAAATTAGTATTTGAGATATTATTAAATTCTTTTTCCTTTACAAATAAAGCTAAATCACTCTTTAAGTGATTTAAGAGTTCTAAAGAAGCTAATAAATTAGTATTAGTTGTAGTGACATCACTAAAAGCGCTAGTAAATTTATTTGAGAATTCAAATGAAACTTTAGAAATAATACCCCCTGTTGCGCCTATTCCTAGTGGAACATTTGCCACCTCTATTACTTCATCACTATAAATATCTATTACACTTACGTGAGTTTTGGGAACAAAACAAAGTAAATACACTAAAAACACCACTAAGATTTGTCCAAAATCTAAACCTTTTCCCAAACTAATACCTTTAAAACCTTGCCACAAAACTCCTAATACCAAAGCTATCGCAAAAGTTACTTCAACTAAATAAGAATTAAAGATCATGCTAATTGCGTTTAATACTGTAGCTAAAAAATGACTGTCTCCAATACTGTATATTTCCCACATTCTTTTTAAATCCTTATTATTTGAATATTGCAACTTCTTTAGTTTCTGTTATCTTGTAACCGATTATTGGTTCGTTCTTTGGCATTAGTTCGATTAGCATCATTTAAAAGACTGCCACTACCTGTTAAACTTTCTAAGCTTGGAGTTACATTAACAACCTTACTTTGAAGCATTAAGTTTTCCCAAGCACTTAAATCAATTTTAGAAAAATCAATATTCGCTAAATCAGACGTACTAATACCTGTACAAGAATTTCCTCCCCATCCTTGCTTTGCTATTTCTTGCATAAAAATTTTGGCAAGCTGAGAGTTATAACAACAATAGTTTCTTTTGCTAACTACGCACTTACCTAAACTTTATGGTCACATTGCGTACCTATATGAATACAGCTATCAAGGCTAATTCTTAGTGCAGTTTCCTGTTCACTTGTATGACAAGCTGTAGCAATTTCATAAGCTTTAACAGCCATCTTATATGCAACATAAGCCTGCATTAAACCTTCTGCATAATTCATAACTTCAGGATTTAAGGTGACATTGTCAGATGCACTTTCAGCCCCTGCTTCTAAAAACAATTTTTCTTTTAATTCCTTACCAAAATTATCTTCAATTAAAGAAGCTATTTTTTTAGTAATATTGTTAATAAAAGAAGTTCTACTTGTATATGAAGCTTGTTTTGAAGTTGTAGCAAGCAAAGAATCTAACTCAGATGAAATTAGTCCACTTCCTACTTGGCTCCCTGCCCAGGATCCAAATTTTGCTCCCTCTAACTTGGCAGCTTTTAGAGCACCTTCAAGAGTTAAAATATAAGATGTTAGTTTTATATAATCATAAGGAGAAATATCATTCTTGGTTTTACAACAATTAAAACTACCTTTTGCACCTACTCGACAAGTATGATTTTGTCCTTTAAAAATATTACATGAATATCCTTCATTAACCTTGCCACAAGTGATGTCATCTTGCATATATTGCAATAACCCCAAGGAACTAAAAGCTTCATTAAGAGAATTACTATTGTTTGCGACCAAAAGATTGCAACTATCACCTAAACATAACTGTTTAGAAATATTTGCCTCTTGGGATAGTTTATTTTGGCAATGACTTTTGGGAATAATACTTCCAGAAGTTATAGTTTTTGTAACTTCGCAACTATATTGTTTTGTCATATAGCTACATTCCTTAGATGCGTTATTTCCAAAGTTATTTTTAAAATTTAAATTATTTTCATCATCTAAACAGGTGGAATTTACTAAAATACAATTGCGTTTGCTATTGTCATTTAGCAGAGTAATACATGTGCCACTATAACCTAGAGCTTCACTAAAAAATAACTCACAAGAAAAATTTTCTTTAGTAGTTATAGATAAATCTTTTGTAAGAACTTCATTTTTAACTATACACTCTGTTTGCTCTATATATGGATTTTCTATCACATTTACTTGTTGATTCAAACATTTGGGAGTACAAGCATACGTAACTATATTGTCTACTTTTGATATTGCGGAGCAATTTAAACCATCTTTGTTTATATCGACGCAACTTGGAACTTCTAATTTATCTGAAGAAAAATCACTTGAAACTAGTGAAGAACTTGATTGATTTTGATACTGATTTTCATTTAGGATATTTTCTTCTAAAGATAATTTTTCAGACACATCGGTAGATAATTCATATTGCCATACTTTACAAGCTTTTGATAACCTAGAATTTTGCTCAGATTCAGAACCTATTGATGCTGATTTAAAAAAATTTAAGCTTGTTAGATCTTGCAATAAATTTAGATTTATCAAATATCCAGGTTCTTCCTTTTCAAAAAATCCATACGCCTTAATGTTTGAAAAAATAGTATTATTGGAATTATGTAGCTTCAATATTGGATAATAACTATTACAATTTAAAGCAATTAGAGAATTATCTTTTTACAAAATTATTAGATATTGAAAA
>GL995201.1:20468-22810 GCA_000222855.1 Succinivibrionaceae bacterium WG-1
CAGCCACTACGTCTATACTACAACTTGACACCATTTCCTTATTTGCAAGCATCTTTAGTTCAGGGGTTGCTTGAACACTAGTAAATTCATTATTCCAGCTTGGATCTAATTCACTTAAATACAATAAATCTAAATCCCAATAGTCATCTACACCACAATTTAAATCAGTATATAAATCAAGCATTCTAGCTAACGGAAAACTATAAACATGAACATGAAAAAACGCCCCATCAGCTAAAGAATTATCGCTAGACCCATTACTACCAATATTAAAATTTTTTATATTCTTTACGCTTAATTGCGTTCCTAGCACTATCGAACAAAATGGAGTTCTGGGAAATCTCTATCAAAAATGCAGGTTCCCACATGCCCACTATCATGCCAAATTCTTTGATTCCTACATTATTTTTACAAGCACAAACACTCTTAGAACTAGCATTTTTAGGAATGTTATTTTTGGCTTTTCCTAAAGGATTACCACCAATATAAATGGGATTCATTTCTGAAAAAGGAATATTATTTATTAAGTCTTCCCAAATGTTGACTTTAGGACAAGTAAAAGCAGTATTACCTTCTACTGCCATAGTATTAGTAGCAATAAAGAATGTTAACAATACTGTAACAATCTGAGAATGATTAAAGATAAAACCAAAAATAAATGAATGAATATATAAATGAACTAGAAAATAAGATTTTTTACTAACACTAACATGACCCTTAAAATACCTTTATTCATATTCAGCTATTTTTAAATTAGCCTTATTGATAATAATAGGAAGTCGTTGCTTTATTTGAGATTGAATGAAAGAATACTTTTGTTGTAAAAGTTCATTAGTAAATTCCCTTTTATGGGTATATGTTTCATTCCAACAACTATTGTTCATACTGTTAAAAAAAGTCGTAGCAGCAGATTTTTTTATACATAAAAAATCTTTAGTAATATCAATATTATTTTTTGTATACTTATTAGGCATGCCATGTGCATCATAAGTAATAATCAATGGAATATAAGAAACTTGATTTCTTAAAAAATCAATTTCACTTATTTCTATAAAAACATGAGAAATTTTAGATTTGGAAAATTTAAAGTTTGAACTTTTATTATCTAGAATAAAATAATTACCTAAATAACTAATCTGCAACGGTTTAAAGTTAGAAAATTTTAGGATTACTTTTAGCTTAATATTTTCTAGAAAGAGAGATAAATCACGCCAAAATTGCCATGGTAATGAATAATCTACATATATTTCTATATAAGATAAATTATTTACAAAAGTTGCATGGTCTTTTTTTAATTGTTTCTTTTTTAAAGTACAATTTTGAGATTTATAAGTATTTGAAAAGTTGTATTTTTGAATATTTTTATAATCTTCTACTATATCAGATATAACATTAGAATTATGATCTCCTAATGTGGCATTATTTTTTAAATTGATATTACTGTAAAAGAATTCTCTAATATGTTTTTCTTGATTAACAAGGTATTTTATAAAACGATAATCTAATAAAACCCACTTATAATTGACTAGATATTTATCAAATTTTTCGTAACAATAATCATCACTACCTAATGCAATAACAAAAACGTAAATCGCAAATAAAATCTTGCTAATAAACATACAAAATCAAATTCTCAACAATATTACCAATAAGTAATTAAATTCTTAACAATTTTAAATTTGATTTTTATATAACAAACTAAATTTAGTTTTTTGAATTTTTTTCATTAAATTTAGAAGTTAAGACTTTACCGCAATAATTTAATGAAATATTTATAATAAACTACCACCTAATTATCATTCAAGGAAAAGAAGTTAGGGCAGTAATAGAAAACTGTAACCTTTCTATAGTTCTTAAATAAAAATTTTAATTACTTTAAAATATGCACATTCATCTATCGCATAGGAATAAAACTAACAAATGGATGGGTAAAATTCAGAAGAAGTTACGATTACAGAACTTTCAATTGCAACCTTGTTCATACATAACGTCATGTATGAATCAACTAGTAATGATTTATCACTTGATTAAGACAATATAAATTAAGAAGATGAAACTAGCTTTGATCCAACAAGTTCTACAGAAACTCTTGATGACACTGTAAATCTTGCAGATTTTTTAAATGCTTTAATTGAAAGATTTAATCCGTAAAAATCCCAAATAGGCAGAAATAATAGCTTTGTTATATCAAGGCTATAGTAAAATCAAAGATTGTTTTTTATACAGCAAAAACTCAGTATTATGATTTGATTTTAAAGCTCACAACACAGCATTGAAATTCATCAATGAAAATAATTGATGATACATTTTTACAAAAATCTTAAGCAAATAACCTCTATTTC
>GL995201.1:23906-29657 GCA_000222855.1 Succinivibrionaceae bacterium WG-1
AATTATAGTATTCAAGCATTTGTTTTACATCTTCATTGGTAAAACCAAATAGTTTTGAATATTTTTCTGCAGAGCAATCATAAACAGGAATATTATTTAAACCTGTAAAAATACTTTCACGAGATACTCTTAAACATCCTGTTAAAAAGCCTTTTTCAAGAAAATCATTTGTTTTAAAAGTAGTACTAAATAAATCTCTGACAAATCCAACCATTGATTGATAATATTTACCACGTGATTTTTCTAAAGGTACGTCATATTCATCAATGATTACTATTGCTTTTTTCTTAAAAATTATTTGTAAAATCTGACCTAATAATTTCAGACTGTTAGTAATACTTGAACAATCTTCTTCTGGAGAGAATTTAAAATTCTTCATTGATATAGATAAACAAGAACTTTTACAAATGTTTATTAACAATTTTATATCTTCAGAAATTAAGGAGCTATTATTATTTATAATATCAGAAAACCTACTCCATTCCTCATATATTATTTGAGCAAATTTGGAGATTGCAATTCTAAAATTATCACCTTTGACTTCTTTTAAAGTTAGAAATATTACAGGATATTGACCCATATGTTTTTTGCAAAATTCAGTATCTTTAGAGATATCTAAATCTTTGAATAGTTCTTGAGTTGTGCTTATATCACTAGGATTATCATAGTTCATTTCAAAGAAGTATTTAAGCATACTCATAGTTAACGTTTTACCAAAACGTCTTGGACGGGTAAATAAAGCCACATTTTCATCTAAAATATTTTTTATAAAGGAAGTTTTATCTACATAGTATTTATTTTGTTGAATTAGTTCTTGGAAATTCTCAATGCCAACAGTAACTTTTTTTAAATCATACATATTGAACTCCTAAAAAATGGCTCTATTTTTATGCTTCTAACCAAATAAGGCATGAACTTAGTCTAACATAAATGATTAAAATATTAATTAAGTTTTTATCAAAATTCGGTTTGTGAGCGAACGAATTATTTAAATACACAAAAGTTAACGATTGCATAAACAATTCAACGATTTATGTATATGGCAATTTATGGTTGCAATTGAAAATTCCGAATTATTTGTTTGATATTTAAAAATAATATTATCCTTAAAGCAAAATTATACTTCAGTAGATCTTTCCTAAGCGGTAAAAGAATGAGAATATTTTAGAATAATGATTTTTTTTATTCAGGACCAATAAGTAACTTACTTTTCTTCAAATTATTTAAAAATTTTTATATAAAAAAAATCAATAATAAAAAATTTCAACAATAATTTCCTTCTTATTATTTTATAGGTATATTTTTTATTCTTTTGCTTAAATTAATTGTTTACATTTAAAAATTAGTATGATAATATGCATATATAAGTTTATTTATATCTACACAAACTAATAATTATACATGTTTGCTAATTACTGTTAAGTGACTAAAAACAGAGGTACTAAAACCACAAATAATTTTTCATTATTAAGGAAGGTTATATGATAAAGTTGAATAACATGGCAAAATTTAAAAATATGGCAATTTGTTTAGCTCATACTTCAACTATAAAAGTCATTGTTGATGAAAATCGGGTGGTTTTTAATTTGGACTATAGTATAGTAAGAAATGGCAACGCTTTAGCTGATTATATATACGTAAATGACTATACTAAAGAAGATTTGAAATTCTTAAATTTGGAATACTTTAAAGAAAATTTTATAGAATATGAACCAAATGGTTTCATAAATAAAAATTGTATTGTTTCTGCCAAATACAATCATGAGAAACAATGTATTATATTTAATCTAAATCATCTTCATACCTACAAATTAACAATAAGTGATGAAAATGAAGTGAGTTATAGCAAAAAAACTAACATTCCTAAATATGTATATATGAAAGCAACATATGATGAATTTCAGGATATGTTTATAGGAGCATAAAATACCAAGAAAATTCTCCTAAAAAAAATCAAAAATAAAATATATGCATAATAAAGGGGACTTTCGTCCCCTTTGTTATTTCTTCATTAATTTTAATTGATTCGTTTTTTACATAATTTTGTAATATTCTACAATATATATATTATTCTACAATTGAACTTCTTGCTTCTCTAAATATTGGTTCTAAACCGTGCAATCTTAGAGCTTCAGAAACTTCAGTTACAGAACGTGAATCATTAATAATAAATTGTGGTAAATCATGACGATCTTCTGCATAACCACCAGGTTGAGTACTAGATCCTGCACTTATAGCGGTGATTACAATTGGAACAATAACATCTCTAAATCTTGAACTTTCACGAGTTGAAATAGATATTTCAAGTTCATGATCAAATAGACGCCAAGCACACAAGGTCTGAACCATTTGACGATCATTTACAGGACTTACAGGTTGAAAGCCACCTGCAGCAGGACGTAATCTTGGAAAAGACAAACTCATTCTTGTTTGCCAATAATGTTTTCTCATGTAAAGCAGATGCTTAGCTAAAGCAACAGTATCCGCCTTCCAATCAAATAAACCTAACAGTGCACCAATACCAACTTTATCAATACCTGCATCCCCTAAGCGTTCAGGAGTTTCCATTCTATAACGCATATCTGTTTTTTACCACTAAGATGGTTTTCTTTATAGCAGGCAGGATCATAAGTTTCTTGATACACCATAACCGCATCAAGACCTAAAGTTTTTAGTTCCTTATATTCATGGGTATCTAAAGGTTGTACTTCCATTGATAAATATGACGCATATTCTTTTACAATTGGTAGCATTTCTCTAAAATAATCCATACCACCACGGCGTTCATTTTCGCCAGTTACAACTAAGATATTTTCATATCCCATCTTTTTGATAGCTTCACATTCTAAGCGAGTTTCTTCTGCATTAAGAACACGTCTCTTGAACTTATTATGAACTGCAAAACCACAATATTTACAATTATTAGTACATAAATTGGTAAGATATAAAGGCACATACATGCTGACCCCATTACCAAATCTTCTTCTAGTAATCTTTTGAGCCAACATTGCCATTTCTGAAATGTATGGTATCGCTTTAGGAGAAATCAAAGCCATGAAATCTCCTAAATCTAACTGTTCATCATTGCGAGCTTTGGCTAAAGCTCTTTCTACTTCATTTTCTGATTTTGCATCAACTTCACGAGAATAATCCATAATATTAACGGAAGTTATTTCATCATAAAAACTCATAATACAAATGCCTTATTCTTCAATTAAAACTTTCATCTAACAATAAATTACAATTTATATTTGCCATTTTTGAGCTTACTACTCTACAATTTTTCTGCTGTAACACTATAGTTTTGGTTACAACTTTTGTTATGACAAATAAAAATTTAACTATACGTCAGCTAAAAAAGCTTCTAAAGAACTAGTAGCATGTGCAATTTCACTAACAGTACCTAAACCAGCAAGATAAGCACTTCTTCCTGCTTCAACAGCTAATCTAAAAGCGTTAGCCATAACAACAGGTTTGGCAGATACTGAAATTGCAGTATTAACTAAAACGGCATCAGCCCCCATTTCCATAGCTTCAGCAGCATGAGACGGAGCTCCAATTCCGGCATCTATTACTACAGGAACTGTTTTTTGAGCAATGATAATTTTTAACATTGATTTGGTTGTTAAGCCTTGATTACTACCAATTGGAGAACCTAGAGGCATTACTGCAGCAGCTCCTACTTCTGCTAATCTATGACAAATTACAGGGTCAGCGGCACAATAAGGTAAAACAGTAAATCCTTGAGCTACTAATTCTTTGGTAGCTTCTAATGTCTCAACAGAATCTGGTAATAAATATCTTTGATCAGGATGAATTTCTACTTTTATAAATTTTGTTCCCAATGCGGAACGAGCTAAATTTGCAGCATATATTGCTTCTTTTGCAGTGCGAGCTCCAGAAGTATTTGGTAATAAAGTAATATTAGGAATTGCTTTTAAAGCTGGTAATATTACATCATTCATATTGTTTAAATCACAACGTTTGATTGCCATTGTACTAGCTCTGATTCTGATGCTAAGATTGCTTGTTGCAAAAGGGAGGCGCTAGCAAACTTACCTGTTCCTGTAAACAAACGAGATTTAAACCTTACATCACCAAGAACAAGTGGAGTATCTTCAACTTCACAATTAACATTTAAATTTTGAGTCATTTTTTTTCTTCTTTACTATATTTCTTTTCAAAATTTTTTTTATTTTTATGTGTTACTTTATGTTAAAACTTTTTAACCACCAGCCATAAAAGCAAATACATCTACAATATCTTTATCTTTTAATGTGATGTGTTCTCTTTCTTCTAAAGGAATAATTTCTCCATTAACAGCTACTGCAAATACAGCAGGAATATTAGGAATAGTATTTAAAAATTTATCTAAATTAGTCTCTTTAGTAACTTGTTCTATATTATTTAAAATTACTTTTATTTCACTCATTAGTAATAATTATTCCATTTAAGACTTTAATAAAATTATCTATATAAAGGTGTATTGAAAATACATTGTTTCTATTTTTTTACAACCATTTATGCAAAACATATTTTAAACAAATAACATTTAAAAATACATAGAAATCATAGTTTTAATGAAAAACAATCAATAATTTATGTTCTAGATTATAAAATATAAAAAAATAAACGAATTAAAACTTTGAAAAATTTGTATAGCTCAAAACATCGCATATTTTCTTCCTACCAAAATATAATTTGCAATCTTTTTTATAAATTATACAAATTATATAAATAATAACATTTTGTTATATTTATACGTTTGGGTTATAACATTAAAACATTAGAAATATTTTAATGAATCCACTTCACAAAACAAGCTACAAACCTTTATTTTTTATGGGATTACTATAAAATAAACATGTATATATCTTTTTGTTTTGGTAAAAAAAACTACCCAAAGGATTATTATTTTTTATGATAGGTTTTAACTTTAAAAGTTCGTTAGTAAAACGAATAACTCTAATACTAATAACATTCTTCTTTCTTTTGATTATAAGCATTACAACTTTGTTTTATTTTAATGCTCAAAAAATTATCAAAAATGAATTAATTGATGTTTTAATTCCTGCTGAAGCAAAGTTAGTTGAAAACAATATAACATCTAATATAGAACCATATATCCATATTTCACGAGCACTTGCTCATTCTGAATACATAAAGAATTGGCTTATTGATGAGAAAGAAGCAGAGACAGGATTACCACTTTATAAAAAATCTCAAGAAAATTTAATTAAAGAAAATAATCTATTTGGTTCATTTTTAGCCTCATTTCAAACAAACACCTACTATTCAAAGGGTGCAATAGATAGTAAGCTTGAAATTGAAGGAAAAGACTCATGGTTAAAATATTCATTGAATTCTACCAAGGATTATGATGTAAATATGGACTATGATAGAGTTACAGGTTCAATTGCTCTATTTATAAATTATAAAATTTATGATGATAACCAAAAACTAATTGCTATTACCGGTACAGCAAGTAATGTAAGTATGCTTGCAGATATGATTGGCCAGCAAAAAATCAGAAACACAGGTTATTTTTTCACCATCAATGATGCTGGAATAATTCAATTACATTCTAATAAAGATTATATTTTAACTAAAAATATTGCCGAAATAGATCCGGGGCTTAAAAACACCATCCAAGAAGCTTTAAAATCTAAACATCATATTGCTTACTTAAATCGAGAAAGTGATGGAAAAGGCTTTGTTATCACCGCAATAAAAGACCAATTCTAAATTGGA
>GL995202.1:0-1013 GCA_000222855.1 Succinivibrionaceae bacterium WG-1
CTAAATAATTTTTAAGAATTGAAGGCAAGCCCCCGTTACCGTACCAATAGTCACCATAGTTAACAATTCGATCATTTGCCACAAAATCAAAAAATTTATTAACTGACAAAGTGGAGAACACCTTTATCTCATTCAATTGGTCAAAGCAATAACCATTGTATTCTAAAGCTAATTTATCAAGTACTTCTTCACGCTGTTCATCTGTCACAAGTTCCTGAGAAATATTGTTTTGAATGGATGCTGTTAGATTTATGTAATCAATATAATATTTTTTAATTTCCTCTCTTGTAAATCCGGTAATTGTGGCAATACGATGATCATATGTAGCATCATTGATATCAGAACCAACTGAAAATATACTCACGTCTTTTAAACGAGTAACACCTGTAATGCCCAAGAACTTGATTACTTTTTACCTTTTATTACCGCATAAAAATTTCTAATAGTTTCTTGAAATTTATTATAAAGTTCTGGATTATTTATGTTTGCAGTTAATTGACAGTCATATTCATCTATAAGAATTACTATTTTTTGTTCAATAGAACGTAAACGAGCAAATAATATTTTTAAACATTGATATGGTTCCCCATAATCAATTTCAAAATCAAAATTATTATCTTCTATAAATAAATTTAAAGTTTTATAAAAATCGTTACAAAATTTATCGAAATTATTATTTGAAAACTCTAAAAAATTTAGTCTTAAAACTGGATAAGTATTTTCAGTCCATTTATCATAAATCCAGGTATCTTTAAAATATGGGTCTATACCATTTTCAAATAGTGTTGCAATGGTGTCTAAAACTGTTGACTTACCAAAACGACGTGGACGTGAAAAAAAAGCTCTTTTATACTTTATTAAAGAATAAATTTCTTTGGTTTTATCAATGTAAATAGAGTTATCTTCATAGAAGTCAGTAAAACTCTCACCACTACTTATATCTCTCATTATTGTAGCTCCCAAATTAATTCTTAATAAAACTTATAGATGCGATAATTTATATTATACGTTTT
>GL995202.1:2387-7756 GCA_000222855.1 Succinivibrionaceae bacterium WG-1
AATTTCTTTATAATGAATAATACACAAAATTTAACTTATTCTAATACTCATATATGCGTCTTTTTATATTCTAAATTTAAACCAGAATATTCATCCAATCCCTAATAGTTTGTTCTGGGTCTTCTGCTTTTGTCACAGCCGTAATCACGGCAACACTGCTTACTCCTGTTTGCCATACCTCTTTAACATTTTCTAATTTAATTCCCCCTATAGCCACAGTTGGAATTCTTCCACCAATTGTTTCAACATAATTACGCAAATTGGATATTCCTTGAGGTAAAGACGGCATTACTTTGGAATTAGTTGGAAAAATATGGCCTAAAGCAATATAGCTTGGTTTTAATAGTAATCCTCGAGCAAGTTCTCCATAACTATGAGTAGAAACCCCTAATCTTAGCCCTGCATTTCTGATTTCCTTTACGTTAGCTTCGTTTAAATCAGATTGTCCTAAGTGAACCCCATAAGCCCCATATTTAATGGCTTCTTCCCATAAATCATCGATAAAAACTAAAGCACCATATTGTTTTCCCAATGCTACAGATTTTTCTATTTCAGATCTTATAAAAGTAGCATCTGCTAACTTTACAGGATCTTTGATACGAAGTTGCATTGTTTTAACACCTGCAAGACATAAACGTTCAATCCATTCTGAGCTATCAACTACAACATAAAAACCAAGCTTTTCTGGACATTTTGCAAAACAAGCCTTATCTAATAAGTATTGAACTTCATTAAAATTAAAAGCAACATATGGTAAAAATTTTTGTAAATCTTTTGCAGACACACTATTTCGTGAACAACCATAGTGAACATTAATATCTGTAATATCTTTGTTTTTTTGATTTTCTTGACGAACTTTTATATTTTCATTAATAGAGTGTAATGTGTCATTTATGCCTTGAGCGACATAAGATTTTGCAAGAACAACGCCACTTAAAATATTGTCAAAATAATTTTTAAATGTTGCAATATTTGTAGCAATAGCGGCACTTAAAGCACACCCTGTACCATGAACTTTAATACCATTATTAAAGATTTCATCACTCATTAAAAAAGCTTCTTCAGAAGTTGAACATCTTAAATAATCAATATTGTAAGGTACTGTATCTTGAGAACATAAACCTAGTTCAAATGCATGTCCACCTTTAATAACGACATACTGACTTCCAAGATTATTAAAAAATTTAGCTAAATTCTGTAAATTTTTTAAGTAATCAAAGATATTGTGTACGGGACTAAATTTATAATTAGATAATGCTAAAGCTTCTTTTAAATTTGGAGTAAAAACAGTGGTAAGAGCAAGTATATTTGGTAAATATTTTTGCCATGAAATATTAGATAATTGTGATTTAATAGAAGTATCTTGTGCACTTGCAGAAGCAACAGGATCCCATACAATATAACTTTCTAGATTTGCTTTTGTTCTAGTTTCTTTATATTCTTTTAAAATATCCAAAACAGTTTCTAATATTTCATCATTTGGAATAGCCCCTATTTTGATAGCATCTATATTTAAATAATTATATTCAGGAGCAAGACCTTTAAATTGTTCGATAACATCATTTTTTAAGAAACTTTTTCCGCCATAAAATTTTTGACTATTTTGAAAAGTGATTGCTGTAGAAACCCCTATGGCATTAGCGCCAAAATCTTTAATAGTTTCTAAATCAGCATAAATACCTGCACCACGACTAGGATCAATAGCCGCAATTGAAAGAACTGTGCAATCTCTTTTTAAATTATTCATTAAATATCTCTTGAAATAAAATTTACTAATAAACAAAAATTTTAAAATGCTCCCAAATGAATTATCAAAATCATTTAGAATGTGATGTATTTAATATACTTTCACTTATTTTAATATCAAAAAAATAATGCTATAAATCTTAAAAACAAGTTTCACATATTGAACAAATTTTGCTTTTAATCATCGATAATAACTTTACAAAGGCTTTTTAGGTATTACTTCGATAATGATGTCTAGAATATATCTCTAATATATTTTTCACATTTAAAATACTTTAATTAAAGTATAGCGTAGTTAACATCTATAAGAAACGTTATTATCTATAATTTCGCTATTCATAAACTTGACAATACCAATTTAAAATCTATCAAAAATTTTATAAACAAACTTTTTCAAATTAATTATTGCATGTTATTTGCTATCAACTTAAAGATTTCACTAATTTATGACATTAACATTACAGTTAATAATCTTAAAAATTTAATTTTACATAGTTAAATATAACGAATAACCTTATTTTTATAACATATTTGTTCAATAAAAATTAATAAAAAATGCTATACAATTAAAACTTTTCTAAAAATTTTTTTTCAAAATCTTAGCTAGTTCTAACATAAAAAAAGCAATATAAAATATACTTTTTTAAGAACGTTTTAAAAAATAATTTATTGTTGAATTTAATTTGAAATTGATAAAAAAAAATAATCTTAAGAAGATTGAAAAATAAAAACTCTTATACATGATGCCATAGGTATTATCAATCTTGTTTTATCAATATTCCTAAAACGATATATCTAAAACATAGTTTTATGAGTTTTATATTTGAGGTTTTTACTAATGAATAAATGGAGACAATTAACATCTATAAGTTTATTAGCCACCGCTTTGGTATCTATACCGTTTGTTGCAGTGGAATATATTAGATATAACAATATAGAAAAACATCTCCACAAAGAAACTAAAAGAACCTCTGATGCTTTAAATAAAATCATAAGTTATAAAATTAATCCCGTTGATTTTGAAGTTATAAATACCCATAGAGATCTTGGTCGTAGAGAATTTGCCAAAATACATTCTGAATTAGAAACAATAAAACTAGCAATTGGCGCTAAACAATTATTTATCGCCAAACCTTCAATGACATCCAAAAACACTTATATATATATAGCAGATTCAGAAGGTGAAGATAGCTTTAACTTTATAATTCCAGGAACAAATGTTCCATATGAACTTAATGACATCTTAAGTAAAAATTTTAATAAAAGAACTCCAACTATTGTTTCAAATTTAAACATACTTAAAAATACTGCTAATTTTGCAGTAGTTTCTCCTATTGTTTCTAATGCAGCAGATAGAAATGTAGCCTTAGTTTATGCCAAATTAGATACATCTGCTAATCATGAAAATTTACGTAATAGCTTTATTACAGATCTTATTACTTTTATCACTATAAACTTTGTCGTAATCTTGCTTATAATAAGAACTCAATTATTAACAGAAAAGAAAGCTAGAAAATTTTTAGATAAAAATAATTTATTGCTCCAAAAATCTAATAATACTATTAATGAATTAAGTAACTCTGCAATAAATGGCATTTTAATTGCGGTTTATCCAGAAAATAAGATTATCTTTTGCAATCAAAAATTTAAGGACATACATGGCTTTCCAAGTGATACAGTAATAACAGTAGCTCTTCTTCACGAATACAGAAAAGAACATATTCCTTTAGAAGATTGCATGAAATTAGACGTAATCCTTAACGACTTAGTAAATATTGAAAACGTTGATTATGTTTATAAAGAATTTGATATGCATGTTAGAAATACTTTATCAAATTCTTATTTAACTGTCTCAGCAAAAATTACTGTAACCACCGTAAATGAAAAAGAAAAACATATAGTATTTTCTCTATATGATATTAGCAAACACACTGCTGATGTAGCTGATAACTTATTCCAAAGAAAATTATATAGAGATACTCTAATTCATGATTCTGAATTCATTATTTTAACAGATCTTACTACAGGCACTTTTAGTGAAGATAACATCATCAAAAAAATGCAGATTTAGAAAAAATTATTGATAAGGATACTACTAATTTAGAAAATCTCTTTAAACAAATCAACAACTCAATCAACTTTATTCATAAAGATGATGAAAAGAAATTTGTTGACTATAAATTGGATAAAGAAGATTTAATTCAACAATATAAAGCTAACAATACAACTATACATTACCAATTTTCTTTATTAAATGAAAATAATAAAGTTTATGATTTAGTAATTGAATTAAGCGAAAACCCAATCAATGAACATTTAATGGCCTTCTTCGTGATAAAAGATAAATCATTTGTTTTATCTAAAAAATTAGAAGAAGAACAAAAGATTGTTAAAACCAAGCAAGAATTCCAAAAATCTATCAATGCCAAATATAACGCTATAGCTAGCATTGCTAAAGAAATAAATACTCCTGTAAAAACTTTGCAATCTCTTAGCAATATTTTAAAACAAGAAAAAAATGATCCTAATAAAGTTGAAACTATAAATAATTATGTTCTAGACACTACTGAACAAATAGCAGCTATTGTTGAAAATATTTTAGATATTCAAAACACAGATACTGTTTTTGTAGAAACATTAGATTTACAAGAAATCTTTAATGAAGTTGTTGATTTCACAACCAAAATTGCATCATCTCAAAATATCACTGTAATAAATGATAATAGTAAAGATTTTAAATATCCTATCGTCAAATCAAATGCACACTACATTCGTACAATTTTAACTAATATAGCTAATAATGCTGTACAATTTAATAAAGAACAAGGTATCGTTATTTTTGACCATCAAATAATATCAGTTAAAAATGATGAAGCCATTTATAGATTTACCATTAGAGATTCTGGTATTGGTATATCCAAAAAATATTTAAACCAAATATTTGAAGCCTTCACAAAAATTCATAGCAATGAACAATACCAAACTGATGGTTTAGGGCTTGGCTTAACTATATGCAAATACTTTGTAGAAAGATTAAATGGTAATATCGAAGTTGATAGTACTGAAAATGAAGGTTCTACATTTGAAATCATTATTCCAGTAAAAATTGTGGCAGGAGATGTAAAAAAGCTACGCCAAGAATTACGCCTCAATAAAGAACAAGCACAAAAGTTTGATTTTTCAGGGTTAAAAATATTATTAGCAGAAAGCAATTATATAAATTTAAAAGTTAAACAATATATTCTAAAACAATATGGGGCAGAAGTTGATATTGCATCAAATGGCGCTATAGCAATTGATACCTACAGTGCCAAGGGTAATGGTTACTACGATCTAGTAATTATAGATAGCATTATGCCTATTACCAATGGAAATCAAGTGTATAATACCATCAGATCATCTAGCCAAAAAGATGCCAAGAAGATACCTATTATCATTTTTACTGATAAAAACTCCAAAGAAAGCAAATTAGATGCTGATACATCTAAGCAAAAATTAAACTATTCAAGATTTAAATATCAATTGTATAAACCTATTGAAATAAACGAACTTCTCGCGGTTATTAATGGAATCAGGATTCAAATTGAAGTAAGAAAAGATGCTCAAATAAAAGAAGAAGCAGA
>GL995202.1:9616-13910 GCA_000222855.1 Succinivibrionaceae bacterium WG-1
ATTCCAACATTTTTCTGATTTGAAAAAGATTCTTCCAATGTTTCATTTTTGGTTACTAAAATTTTATTTTGTTCATTATTAGAAAAACATTCATGCAAAAAATCTTCATTTAACCAAGTTCTTAAAACGCTTCTATCCCACTTATAGCTTTTATTATCATACTCATGAATCGCTATTACATCTTGAGTAATTAATAATATTTTGTCAGATTCAACTTTTAGAACTTTCCAAAATAAAGCACTTTTCTGATATTCATTATCTATATAGTAACTTCCAAAAGGAATAATATCACCGCACTTAGTTATAGGTAAAATCTTCCCTTCCGCAACAATCTTGTTATATATCTTTTGGTGAGTGTTACAAAAAATATTAAATGTTTCTAAAGATAAATCTTTTAAGTTTGATAAATAATTTAAAAAATCAGTCTCTGATTTAAAAAAATACTCATCCACTCGATACATAGTAGCAATTTGATTTTTTAAGGATGTTATTATATTAGCGTTAAGTTGAGTATTACTTGATTGTTCTTCATCAATATTATTGTAACCTTCTAAATCTGGAAGAATTTTCCTATAAAGAGCATAAAGTTCTAATAATCTATTATCATGCCATAATGACTTTATGTATTTATCAAATTGCTCCCAAGATTCAAAGACAATGTCACCATTCGCAAAATCAAGAATATCCTTAAAGATATGTGTTAATCTATGATTTCTTTCACCAATAAATAATTGAGCTTTAGTAAATACTTCTTCTTGATTTTGTTTTTTAAAAGTACTATATAATTTTAAATCACGATGATATAAATCATTTAAGTATTGTTCTAAATCTGCTATTGAATTATATGTAATACCACCTATTGCTATGGCATCACTATTAGTTAAAGAATAACCTAAACGTAATGCTGAATTTATTTCATTTAAAGGCTTATATTTATTTAAAGTCTCATTTTCTTTGATAACAGAAACAAATAATTCCTTATCAAACTGATGCTTATGTGCAAATGCCAATAATATTTTATTTTTTAATAATTCTTTAGCTGAATTTACAATAGTTTTATTATAGCTATTATTACTCATCGCCAAATTTGCTTCAAAAACTAATCTTTGACCATATTCATATAAATTAGCAAAACATTCTCCTTTCCAAAATAATTGGTTAATGTGAGAATCTAATTTATATAATGTTTTTGCAAAGATAAAATCTAAATCTGCAGTATCTTGTGACATTTCTTCACAAGCATCTTCACAGATTTTTATCTTTTTAGCATCTTCATTATTATTGCGATAAAACTCTGTAAGAATATTTCTACCAACGAACTTTATACCTTCATTCCAATTTTGAAATAATGCAAGCAACAATTGCTGACTATCTTTATAACTTTTATCTAAAAATCTAAAAGAAACCCGAGTATATGCATCAGAATGAGTATTAGAACTTCCTGGAGTAACTTGCTTTTCTCCAAGTAACCATTTTTCTATTTCATTATAAGTCCATCTGCGATTAGGATTATTAACATCTTCTTGATTTCCAATATCACGATATGTTAATCCAATAATCAATTGTTTTAATTCTTCTGGAAAATTATTAGAAAAAGGAATATTTTGAGTTGCAGCCATAGCCACAACTTTATCTTTAGGCACGTTTTCATAAGGAGTTTTACCACAAAACGTCTCATAAATGGTAATCCCTAAAGCGTAATAATCAGAATATATCGAAAAACAGTTATATACAGTTTCAGGAGCAAGATAAGTTGGAGTTAATCCAGTATTTGTATAAACTATTTTTTCATCATGCGATTTTAAACTGCTTATACCAAAATCAATTAACCTTGGTGTTAAATCATCATTTAATATTATATTGTCTGGCTTTACATCCTTATGAATAATATTGTTATCATGAATTACTTTTAATGATTCATTCAAATGTTTTACAAGCTGTTTGATTTGTATAATATTAAAAGTTTTGCCACTATTTAAAAAGTCTCTTAGAGAACCTGTTTTATACCGAGGCATTATTACAAATGGTCTGTTCTCTACAAATCCAGATGTTACAATTTGAGGTAAATAGTCCGAATGGAGATTCTTTAAGATTTCAATAACTTGTGTTTTAATACCATTCTGACGGTGATATACTTTTAATATAAATCCATTATTATTACTATCATGTTCATTCTGACGAATACATTCATATAAATCAGCCTCACCAGAATTAAAAATCTCTATTTTATTTCCTACTATAAATTCATGATCAATAACTTTATCTTTTAAATTAATTCTTGCATTAGATAAAACATTTAATACAGTTGTTGCTTCTGATAAACTTTTGGCAGAATTATCATTTAAAGAGGTATTCACTATAGTTGTATTAAGTTCCGACATTTGTTATACCCAAATGATATTATATTGATTTTACATCTATGTAAGTACAATAACGTTGTTCAAATAAAAAAAATATTAAATTACACTTATCAAACAATTAAAATAAGTGTTTGATAACAGTTTAACTTTCATGATAATAAGACCAACCCTTGGAAGATGATTTACAGTATCATATTTATGTATTCTTGCATATACATATTTACAAAATAATATATTCCATTAAAATTGTATAATCTCCAAATTAAGCTTAATCATAAAATTATAACTATCTTGAATCAAGATTTAGGATAATCTATGTCTTTGTCAGACAATAAGTTTTCAGAATATAAGAATAATTACAATGCATTTAATGCTTCAAATACCACGAGTTATGCCCCCGAGCAAGCAAATATACCAAATGCAATATCTCCAGATAATTATTTCATTCCGCAATCTGAAGTGATAGATCCAAGTATTCCTAATTCTGATTTTGCTAATTCCCCTTATTTAGCAGAAGAAGACAAAGCCATCAATAAAAAACAAGAAGATTTAAAAGATACCAAAGATACCGATAAAAATCCCCATTCCTCCAATGATACTAAAATAGAACAAGATAGCTTGCTCAGTCTAAGTGGAGGCTTAAAAGTTTTTTGGACTGTAAAAATATTAAGTTATAGTTATCTTGCAGTTGTACATTCTACAGGTTATTTTTTTAAACATGTTTTAGTTATTATATTAAGTCTAATATCAGGTTTTATTTTTACTTTTCCATATTAAACTCCCTACTAATAACTCCGCATACCAAAAGAATTGATTTAATATTAAGTGAAAAAGATAAATCAATTCATATGCAAAACATGGAAAAACTTAGTCTGAAAGAACGGATTAAATTATTACCAAGAATCTTAAAATTTGCATCACTTGCGAATGTTATCTCGTTATTATCAATCTGCTTTACCATGCTAATGGTATGCCTTATTATGCCCAATATTGCAATAGCTATAAAATCTACTTTTACAAATTTATTTGATTCTAATTTAGAAGTTTATCGTAGCAATTTTTTCACCTTGTCGGCCAAAAACAATCTAACAGCCTGTTTTATTTATTGGTTGGCATTAGTAACAGTTATAATTTTTACTATTGGAATAAAAGAAAGTTTTAAGAATATTGTTTCAGTTTCTGTACCAACACCAAACATAATCTATATCACTCAAAATATCTTAAAAAAAATAACCGCAAATTTAATGCAAATATTTTGTTTTAGTATCGCAGCGGTATATTTTATATATATCATAAATTGGTTGGTAAGCTTAGGATATATACATTTAGATTTTTACTTGGTAAACGATTTAAATGATTATAAAGGACTCCCTCAATACTTTAGCATTTCCAATTTAAGAAAAATTTCACTCCTTATAAATTTTTCTGCTATTAGTTATGCCATTAGCATTATTACTGATAAATTATGTTATTCTGAAAAAGTTTCATATTAAAAATATAAAAAACAACAAAGAAACTAAGTAAATAACTAACAAATAACGCCTTATCAAAATATTTCATTATTTTTTTTATTAAGAAGTTTTTGTTTTATTTTATTATTTATAGAAACAAATAATCTATAAATAGGATAACTAAAAAGTATTGCGATACATGCAAAAAATATAACGTCACCTTCATCATTAGGTAAAAAAGCAAGATAGAAGCTCCAAATTAAAGGACATATACAAATAGCAGAAAATATAATCCACGCAATACTTTTTACAATCAAATCCATCCAAAAAAGATTTTTTTCATCTTCAAAATTATTTAAATTATTCATAAAAATCCTTAATCTTATACAAATAAAAACAATATATATAATATCATATTTTAACACCATACAAGATGTATTATATACATTTATTTTGTAATTTATATGATATATGATACATTAT
>GL995202.1:14527-16557 GCA_000222855.1 Succinivibrionaceae bacterium WG-1
AATAAAAACTTGGCTTTTCAATAATCTTTGTTTAAATTTTTATTTTGTAGAATTTGTTTCAATACTAGAATTTATATCTTCTGAAGTAGCATCTAAGTTAATACCTTCCGTATCATATTTGCTCCAAAAAATATCTCTACAACACACAAATGACATAAATAAATTAATAGCTTCACTAAAAAGCATCGGTATTGCCAATGCCCCAGTTAAATAGCTTAAGAGAAGAACCATAAGAGAAGCCCCTCCATCAATTAAGCTAGAAATGCCAAAAGCAAAAATAGCAATTGCTCCTAAAAAAGAGACTCCGAGTAGTATCAAAACCAAAAAAGCTAAACTTGCTACAGTTATTGCCAACCAATTTTTATTAAAAGCAATAAAACTAGTAGTCATAGCTTTAAAAGCACTTACTTCCCCATATAAAACAAGCGGTAATGCAAAACAAGTAAACATAAAATATACTAATGAGGAAAGTAATGATAAGGAGAACACTATAAAAATATGAAATATAAAAGCTCCACCGCCTTTGGTAACTATATTTTGACCATATTCAATTGCATGACTTGCAATATCTTCTATTGCCAAATCCTCTGATTGAATATAAGTATATAATTCTTTACAAAAATCATATATTTCACTTGAAAATAGCAAAAGGCTAATAATGATAACTATAATTGAAAGCAATGATAGTAAGGCGAATTTAAATATAATTAGTAAAATCAAATCCACAATTCGTTGTGATATTTTACCTGTTATATTTTGAATGGAACAGTTTTGAGTAAAATAACGCTCAATAATCCAAATAAAACAGATGGTGCTAATCAATGCATTTATTATGGTACCTCCAAAGGGAATCCATACAAAAGCATAACTTAAAGATGCCCCTAATATTAGTAATCCAAATACTACTAAAAAGTCGATACTAAATATTTTACGTAAAGAGTAACAAAACCAATTTATTCCTTGCTGACTAGTGGCAACTTTGGTTTCAAAAAAAGGAAGTGAAAATCTTTTTTCCACCATAAGCACTCCTATATGCATACATTTTTTAATATTTAAAAACATTTTTATGTTTTACTTTTATCTTTATTTTTACATTAAATTTTAGATGTAATATTTAATTATTGTTTTATTGTAAAATAACAAATTAAAAATAAACACTAACTCCGATTTTAATATTGTAATGCAAAAATAAGCAACTTTCACAAAGCTAAAGCTATTTTTATAAAATATGATTTAAACAAAAAATTCCTCAAAATTTACCACATAAATTAAATTATATGTAAACCTTAAGGAATTTCTAACACTTACGCTTGGGATAAAATTATTTATTATTGTTCATTGTCTTTGTTATATTTGGAGCCTTTTCTAACATAGATTTTTGCATAGCATTTTCAAATTCAAAAATACTAATGAAGCCATCCTTGTTGTAATCAGCCTTTACTGCGTTTTTAAGAGCTTGATAATGTTCTTTAATTCTTGCAGTTTCTTTTTCAACTAAGTTCTTATATTCATTCTGATCTAACTTATTATCTTTGTTTTTGTCATATTTCTTTAAAAGATGCAAAGCAAAATCTTTATGGTGATGTGGCATCTTCTTATCATGTTTGAAATCCATACCAGGCTTAGGAAAATGACCTGGTTTACGATTTTCGCTATGACCAAATTCTTCATGGAATTTTGGTCCTTTTGGTGCCGCATTTACATCATTTTTATTAAATACTTTTTCATCAGATTGAGAAATATTTTTATCTAAAAATTTAGTTTTTTTATGTTTAAATTCTTTTTTAGGAACAATTGTTACCAATTCATCATAAGTGATAAAATTATTTTTATCGGCATCAACAATAGAGAATTCTTTTAAATTTGCTAGTTTTTGATCACTACTCTTCTTACCGTTTTCCAAAAGAACTTTAACTTCACTAGCATTTAAAGCCATATCTTCATCAGCGTCAGCCTTCATAAATTCATGAGCAGAGAAGAACATTGGAGGACGTGGTTGTTCAAAATGTCCTGGATGATTTGGTTTGGAG
>GL995202.1:16876-22777 GCA_000222855.1 Succinivibrionaceae bacterium WG-1
CTAAAGAAGTTACAACAATTGCGATTTTAGAAAATTTCATGATAATCTCCTTTTGAAACACAATAAAAAGAATAATTTATAAATAAATGATTAGTTACTTATTTTTTGTATTAACTTTGTTAATTTATTTACAATTAAACAGAATAATTCTATTAAAACTTGTAAAAAGACTCTTTATTTATATAAGCTTTTTACTATTTAACATTATCTGTTTATTCTTTGCTTTTGTTGTTATCATTATATCGAAATGTTTTCTAAAAAGTTTGTCAAAACTGTTACAAAATGTTACAAATCAATATTTTTATTTCACATTTTAAATCCTAAGACCAAACATGTGATTTAGTAACATTCAAATAAAGATTTAATATATCTATAGTATTTTCCGTGCTTACACAATCACTTTCAAAAGAAAGTATTTTTAAATAATAAATTACCGAAAAAAAAAGAAATTTTACCATTCAAAAATTAGGTAAAATTTCTTTTATGAGCTATTACTTATTAGCCTAAGAACATATGTATACTAATAACTTTAAAGTTATAAATGTATAGTAATGTAAAACGTAATTTATTTTATGTTACTTGAAAAAGTTTATATCATGTTACTTCTAGGTGTTTTTAATAATACTTACATGCAAAATTAGTATGATATTCTCTATAAAGAACTTCTGCATCATTCTGTTGTTCTTTGGTTAATGCATTAAAAAATTTAGATTTCTTAAAAGCTAAAAAACCTTTGCATTCAGCTGCTACACTTATCCAAGCATATGATTTAACAAGATTTTTTTCAAAACCATTACCATCAGCATAACGTTGAGCTAATTCTTCTTGAGCAAGAACGTATCCAGCTTCAGCTGCTTCTTTCAACAAACGCTTAGCTTTAGAGTTCATATTAGATTTTTTAAAGTATAATAAACTCAATTCATATTTAGCAAAAACCGAACCACTAGAAATGGCAGATTGCAAATAATTTATCGCTGACTTTACGTTTGTAGGAACACCAATACCACGGAACAACATTCTTCCGACATGATATTTAGCATCTTTATGCCCTAAATTTGCAGCCTTTATAATACTCAAAAGAAGATTTTAACTTATCTTCATCTTTGTCGATCATGCCCTTTTGTTCATATATAAAACCAAGATTTAATAAAGCCTGAACTCCACCTAGTTGCACTGAACGCTTATAATGAGAAATCGCTTTAGTCAAATCATAATTAACTTCTAATCCTAATTCATATATACGGCCTAGTCCATATTCTGCATATGCTGAATTACCTTCTGCAGCTTCTCGTAACCATTTATATGCCTCAGTATAATTTTGTTTTATTTGCTCATTCCCATTTAACAGAATAGTTCCCAACTTTTCTTGGGCTGCAACAACACCTTGAATTGATGCTTGACGATATCTTTTTACAGCTTCTTTATAATTTTTATTTTTTGTAATTAAGTAATTACCTAAGTCATATTGTGCCATGGCATAACCACGATTAGCTGCAAGAGTATATAAAGTAATAGCTTGTTCTTGACTATCTTTTTCAGAATCAAATTCTATGTAACCATTAGCTATCAAAGTTGCTAATCTATACTGAGCATTAACATAGTCTTTATCAGCCGCTTTCTTATAAAAGTAGCTTGCTTTTTCCATGTTTTTTTCTACAATGCTGCCTTCTTCATAAATTCGCCCTAAATCATAACAAGCTTCAGGAACCCCTTTATCAGCAGCCATTCGTAATGCAAGCAATCCTTGATTGATATCGCGTTTTACACCTCGACCATAAACATAAGATAAACCAATATTATATAAAGCTAAAGGATGCGCACTTTGTGCGGCACTGTTATACCATTTAAAACTTTCAACCTCGTCAACATTAACACCTTTGCCGTTATGGTACATCCATCCTAAATGATTCGCGGCTTCTGTTTCACCACTTGATGCTGATAATTTTAACCATTTAACAGCATATTCATAATACTTAGCATCATAATAAATCATCCCTACACTAGATTGAGCATTGATATCACCTTGTGAAGCTCTTGAGCATAGATTTTCATCTTTTAAATCTATAGGACATCTGTCTTGCATTTCAATAACTTCTTTAGGAGGTTCATCAAAAAAGTCTACAGCAAGAGTATTACTTGCGTAACATAAACCACACATCATAAAGAGAATTGATTTTTTAAAACGTTCTATTACTTTTATTACGAATATACTAAATTTTCAATATACATTACAAATGTACTCCTAAAGATTAGCTTTAAAACTTTTTATTCAAGTTGTAACAAAAGATAATTTAAAGTCTGTTAAGTTGAAGTTTATTAATCTTTAGAAGATTCTTGTATCAATTTTTCCGTGTTGAAAGTCAAATTTTGGTAGTATTAAAAGAATAATTATTATTGTTGTTATTGGAGAATATTTGAATTAAATATTTTTTTATTGTCTTCTTACTACATGTAAAATCTTTATTACTAGTAATCTTTTATATTTTTATAACAAAGTCTTACTTTATTTGGCATTTTACTATTTATTTTGATTTTTCGCGATTAAAAATAAAAAATTTACATATTTATAAAAAAACGACCCCCTTTTGGATTTGGTCCAAATTTTTTGGGGCGCTACATTGTCTTCTTTCCTTTCTTTTTATTTGTACTCATAAATTATCCCAAAAGCTTCGGCTGATTATTCCTATAAAAGTTCTAAATAACAACTTTATTCAATGCACTATAAAGAAATTATATTAAAAAAATTGAGAGAATTATCCCCAATATAATTTTATAAAAATTAAGTAAAATAATCGTATTTGCATATTATAAACAAAAAAATTACACAAAATAAATTAATTTTAAAAATTTTTTCTCAAAAAATAAAAAGCCCAATATCTTAAATATTGGGCTTTAATTTTAAATTAAACTATTAGTGATAGTTCTAAATATTTGTATCAAGAGCATTTAAAGCTTCAGAGAATGCCTTTTCAGCATCCTGAGCAATATTTGCATTATCTACATTAGCTACTTCACTGTTTTCAGCATTTGCTTCAATAGCTGCTTGGCGACGCTTCATGTGGTAAGCATAACCAGTACCAGCAGGAATTAATCGACCAACGATTACGTTTCTTTTAGACCACGTAAATCATCAATCTTACCTGCTACAGCTGCTTCGGTAAGCACACGTGTAGTTTCCTGGAATGAAGCTGCTGAAATGAATGATTCAGTGTTCAATGAAGCCTTAGTAATACCCATTAATACATGACGGTATTTAACTTCAGCCTTACCTGCTGCACGTAATTTTTCATTAGCAATCTTCACGCGTAACACTTCAGCTTGTTCGCCGTTGATGAATTCCTTAGAATCACCAGCGTCTAAAATTTCACACTTACGTAACATCTGACGAACAATCATTTCAATATGTTTATCGTTGATCTTTACACCTTGTAAACGGTAAACACTTTGAACTTCAGTTACAATGTAATTTGCAACATCTTCAACGCCACGTAAACGTAAAATATCATGTGGAGATTCTGGACCATTAGCGATCTGTTCGCCCATAGTCACTTCATCACCATCCATTACGTTGATATCACGTGAAACTGGTACTGTAAATTCGATATCTTCACCACCGTCCTTAGGAACAATGATAATACGCTTCTTAGAACGAGTTTCTTTACCAAACTTAACTGTACCTGTAGCTTCAGCAAGAACAGCTGGTTCTTTTGGTGCTCTAGCTTCAAATAATTCAGCAACACGTGGTAAACCACCTGTAATATCCTTAGTACCAGAAGCTTTCTGTGGTACTGCTGCAATAATATCACCTGCATGTACTTCAGAATTTTCTTCCAAACGAACGTTTGCCTTAGCATGAAGCATATATTGAACAGGCTTGCCTGCAGCATCAAGAATTTGATTACCATCCTTATCTACTAAGTAAATAGCAGGATGCATATTCATAACTTCTTTATACTTTTCATAACGACGAGTATAGTTTTGATACTTACGAACTTGTTCATTATGTTCACGCTTAGCCTTTTCGTATTCTGCTAGCTTAACTTCAAATTCAGCAACCTTTTCAGGATCTGCTTTATCTGCATCAGTTAATACAGGAGCTGGGCGTAAATCGCTAGGACGACCAGGATTAACTGGTGCTGTTTGACGGTTAGCATTTTCACGAACTTCAAAATAACTGTTACCAGTTGCTTCGTCAGTTCTCTTATCTACTGTTAAACCGTCTGTCATATCATTAAACTTGATGAAACCAGAGTATTCTGTAATAGTTGGGTGAGAGTGAGCATCCCATTCAGCAAGTTTTTGGTTGATAACAACCTTATCGCCATCCTTAACCGCAAGAACAGAACCATAAGGTAAACGATATGATTCAAACTTAGGATCATTGATGTAGATATGAGCAGAACGAGAAATAACTACTAAGTTACCATCCTTGTTAGTAATAGTCTTAGCGTCAATAATCACCTTACCAGCACGCTTTGCAGATACAGAGTTATCAGCAGCTGCAGCAGAAGCCGCACCACCAATGTGGAATGTACGCATTGTTAACTGAGTACCAGGTTCACCGATTGACTGAGCAGCCATTACACCAACAGCTTCACCCTTGTTCACTAAGTGACCACGAGCTAAGTCACGACCATAACACTTAGCACAGATACCGTACTTACAATCACAAGTAATTGCAGAACGAATCTTCACTGTGTCAATTTCGTTGTCCTTTAAGATATCGCAACAAGCTTCATCAATTAAAGTATTATATGGAAGTAATACTTCATCTCTTGTACCTGGCTTATAAACATCTTCAGCAAGAACACGACCTAATACACGGTCTCTTAAAGATTCAATTTCCTTAGTACTGCTATCCTTGATAGCTGAAATTGTTAAACCTTCATGTGTACCGCAATCATCTTCAGTAATCACTAAGTCTTGAGCTACGTCAACTAAACGACGAGTTAAGTAACCTGAGTTTGCAGTCTTAAGAGCTGTATCTGATAAACCCTTACGAGCACCGTGAGTAGAAATAAAGTATTGTAATACGTCAAGACCTTCACGGAAGTTTGCTTGAATAGGAGTTTCAATGATTGAGCCATCAGGCTTAGACATCAAGCCACGCATACCAGCTAACTGACGAATCTGTGATTCAGAACCACGCGCACCAGAGTCGGCCATCATGTAAATACTGTTGAATGAAGCCATCTGTTCATCTTGGCCAAGAATATTCTTAGCTGTTTGAGTTCTTAGATTCTTCATCATTTCAGCAGAAATCTTATCACCAGTACGAGACCATTCGTCGATTACCTTCTGATAACGTTCACCATCTGAGATCTGACCTTCTTCATACTGTCTTTGAATATTGCTTACTGAGATTTCAGTATTTGCAATAATTGATTTCTTAGATTCAGGAACTAAGATATCGTCAGTACAAATTGAAGCACCTGATAACGCAGCGAAACGGAAACCAGTGTACATAATCTTATCCGCAAACATTACTGTATCTTTCAAACCTAAAGTACGGTAGCAAGAGTTCAATAAGCTTGCAATTTTCTTCTTACCTAATGGTTCATTAGAAACATACTTGAACCAAGTTTCTGGATGAGCCTTTAGTTCTGCACGTTGTTCTTCATTTAATACAACAGGAGGATCGATTAAGTCGTAGCTTAAGCCCTTCGGTAAAATTAAAAGAGAAAGAATAGCACGACCTACAGTTGTATTACGTAATGATGAATGAGCTTCATATGTATCTTCATTAACCTTACGATAATCTGTAATGCGGCACTTAACACGAGCATGTAAATCTACGATACCTGAACGGTATAATCTTTCAGCTTCTTGAGCATCAGCTAAAATCATACCTTCACCCTTGGCACCAACCTTCATACGAGTCATGTAGTAAAGACCTAACAC
>GL995202.1:23268-25409 GCA_000222855.1 Succinivibrionaceae bacterium WG-1
ATGGTACAACAATTGGGTCACCAGAAGCTGGTGATAATAGGTTATTTGTAGAAAGCATTAATGCACGAGCTTCAAGCTGTGCTTCTAAAGTTAATGGTAAATGCACCGCCATTTGGTCACCGTCGAAGTCGGCGTTAAAGCCTGTACATACTAACGGATGTAAACGAATAGCCTTACCTTCAATTAGAACAGGTTCGAATGCTTGGATACCAAGTCTGTGCAATGTAGGAGCACGGTTTAACATTACAGGATGTTCACGAACTACTTCATCTAAAATATCCCATACTGCAGCATCTTCACGTTCTACCATTCTCTTAGCAGCTTTAATTGTAGTTGCTAAGCCCTTTTCTTCTAAACGGCCATAAATAAATGGTTTGTATAATTCAAGAGCCATCTTCTTTGGTAAACCACATTGGTGCATACGTAAGAATGGACCTACAGTGATTACAGAACGGCCTGAATAGTCAACACGCTTACCAAGTAAGTTTTGACGGAAACGACCTTGCTTACCCTTGATCATGTCTGCTAAAGACTTAAGTGGACGCTTGTTAGAACCTACAACGGCACGACCACGACGACCATTATCCATTAACGCATCAACAGCTTCTTGAAGCATACGTTTTTCGTTACGAACAATGATATCTGGAGCATTTAAGTCAAGTAAACGTTTTAAACGATTATTACGGTTAATTACACGACGATATAATTCGTTTAAATCAGAAGTAGCAAAACGGCCACCATCTAATGGTACTAATGGACGTAAATCAGGTGGTAATACTGGTAATACAGTTAATACCATCCATTCTGGCTTATTACCAGAAGCAATAAAGTCTTCAACAACCTTTAAACGACGAGTTAAATTCTTACGAGTACTTTCAGAAGAAGTTGTTTGTAATTCTTCACGAATGTAAGAAGCTTGTTCTTCAAGGTTAATGTTATGAAGAAGATCAAGGATTGCTTCAGCACCCATCTTAGCAACAAATTCTGAACCTGAAGTATATGCTTGTTCCATTTCATTCATAAATTCTTCTTCAGTAAGAACTTGCCCCATTGATAATGCTGTAATACCAGGATCTGTTACTACATACTTTTCAAAATAAAGTATGCTTTCAATATCTCTTAACTTCATATCAAGAATTAAACCGATACGAGATGGAAGAGATTTCAAGAACCAAATATGAGCTACAGGAGCAGCAAGTTCAATGTGACCCATACGTTCACGACGAACCTTAGCTTGAGTAACTTCAACACCACACTTATCGCAGATAGTACCACGATGTTTTAAACGTTTAAATTTACCGCATAAACATTCGTAATCTTTAACAGGTCCGAAAATTTTAGCACAGAATAAACCATCACGTTCTGGCTTAAATGTACGGTAATTAATGGTTTCTGGTTTTTTAACTTCACCATAAGACCATGAACGAATTTTTTCAGGAGAAGCTAGGCTGATCTTGATAGCATCAAAATCAGAGTTTTCATCTTGCTTCTTACCTGCAGACTTTGAGAAATCTGAAAACTTGTGTTCAACACTTGCTGGAATCTGATAAAGTTCAGAGTTGTCTACAGCAGTTAAATCACTAGCTAAACCATTTTGGATTTCGTTTTCGCTCACAAAATTCTCCTCAAAAGCAGAAGTAACCAGGCGAATGTCGATTACTTCTTGCCTCTAATAATACTTAAATCAGATTAGTTTTTACGTTCTAAGTCAATGTCGATACCTAATGAACGAATTTCCTTCAATAATACATTGAATGATTCAGGCATACCTGCGTCCATTGTGTAATCTCCAGCTACAATGTTCTTATACATCTTTGTACGACCATTTACGTCGTCAGACTTAACTGTAAGCATTTCTCTTAATGTATATGCTGCACCATAAGCTTCAAGTGCCCACACTTCCATTTCCCCGAAACGCTGACCACCGAACTGAGCTTTACCACCTAAAGGTTGCTGAGTTACAAGAGAGTAAGAACCTGTAGAACGAGCATGCATCTTGTCGTCAACTAAGTGGTTCAACTTAAGCATGTACATGTAACCTACTGTTACTTTACGTTCAAACGGTAAACCAGTACGACCATCATATAAAGTGATCTGACCAGATTCAGGTAAATCAGCTAAGCGAAGCATTTCCTTGATAG
>GL995202.1:25674-30639 GCA_000222855.1 Succinivibrionaceae bacterium WG-1
ACAGGTGTTGCAACTGGTAAACCATTACGAAGATTTTGAGCTAATGTCATTACTTCTTCATCTGATAGTTCATCAACCTTAACGCCTTGAGCACCATTACCTAAATCGTAAACCTTCTGTAAGAAGTCACGAACATCGGCAATGTTCTTTTGAGCATTAAGCATTGCATTAATCTTATCACCAATACCCTTAGCAGCTAAACCTAAATGAACTTCAAGCACCTGACCGATGTTCATACGAGAAGGCACACCTAATGGGTTTAACACGATATCTACAGGCTTACCTGATTCATCATAAGGCATATCTTCAATAGGACAAATTCTTGAAATTACACCCTTGTTACCGTGACGACCTGCCATCTTATCACCAGGTTGAATATGACGTTTAACAGCTAAGTAAACCTTAACAACCTTAAGAACACCAGGACTTAATTCATCACCCTTTTGAATCTTTGCTTTACGTAATTCAAGTTTCTTATCATAAGCAACTTTAAGTTCTTTTAACTTAAGTTGTAATTCTTCAAGCTTACGTTGAGCATCTTCATTATCGATTCTTTGAGCAAAAATATCACTTTCAGCAATAGAATCAGCATTCTTAATACCATTCTGACTTAATAAGTGTCTTGCTGAACGCATGATACCACCAACTAAGAATTGGAATTCTTCGTTTAAGTCTTTCTTAGCCTTAGCAATCTGTTCTGCTTCGATTTGTTTTGCTCTTTCGTCCTTTTCCATGCCTTCTCTTGTAAATACTTGAACATCTACAACAGTAGCTTGAGTACCAGCAGGAACACGTAATGAGCTATCCTTAACTTCAGAAGCCTTATCACCGAAAATTGCACGTAATAATTTTTCTTCAGGAGTTAATTGAGTTTCACCCTTTGGAGTTACCTTACCAACAAGGATATCACCACCATTAACTTCAGCACCAACATAGATGATACCAGCTTTATCTAACTTAGATAATGCAGCTTCACCAACATTTGGAATATCAGCTGTAATTTCTTCAGCACCTAACTTAGTATCACGAGCTTGACAACTTAATTCAATAATATGAATAGTAGTTAAACGGTCTTCATTAGCAACTCTTTCAGAAACTAAAATAGAGTCTTCGAAGTTGTAACCATTCCATGGCATGAATGCAACACGTAAGTTTTGACCTAAAGCTAATTCACCCATATCTGTAGATGAACCGTCAGCAAGAACGTCACCGATCTTAACCTTTTCACCTAAAGATACACAAGGACGTTTGTTCAAACAAGTGTTTTGGTTAGAACGAGTGTACTTAGATAAATTGTAAATATCGATACCTAATTCATTAGCTTCGATTTCTTCAAGATTTACCTTAACTACAATTCTTGAGCCATCAACGTAAATAACTTCACCACCGTGTCTTGCAATAGTAGTAACACCTGAGTCAACAGCTACTGCTCTTTCCATACCTGTACCAACAAATGGCTTTTCAGATATTACTGTAGGAACAGCCTGACGTTGCATGTTACACCCCATTAACGCACGGTTAGCGTCATCGTGTTCCAAGAACGGAATTAATGAAGCTGATACTGAAATAATCTGTTGTGGAGATACGTCCATATAGTTAATTTCAGATGCATGCTTGTAAACAGATTCACCTTGGAAACGGCATGGAATTGTATCTTCTACGAATTGACCATTTTCATTAATTTGAACATTAGCCTGAGCAATTACGTACGCGCCTTCATCAACTGCTGATAAGTAATCAAAATCATCAGTTACTACACCATCTACCACGCGACGATATGGAGTTTCTAAGAAACCATATTCATTACAACGAGAGAACACAGATAATGAGTTAATCAAACCGATGTTTGGACCTTCAGGTGTTTCAATTGGACATAAACGACCATAGTGAGTTGGGTGAACGTCACGAACTTCGAAGCCTGCTCTTTCACGTGTTAAACCACCAGGACCTAAAGCAGAAATACGACGCTTGTGAGAGATTTCAGAAAGCGGATTGTTTTGGTCCATGAACTGTGATAATTGGCTAGAACTAAAGAATTCTTTAATTGCAGCACTAACAGGTTTTGCATTGATTAAATCATCAGGCATCAAATCGTCAAGTTCATTTTTATTGAAACGTTCTTTTACAGCCTTTTCAATACGTAATAAACCAATACGGAAATGATTTGCTGTTTGTTCACCAACAGAACGAATACGACGGTTACCTAAGTGGTCGATATCATCCACGCTAGCCTTACCATTACGGATCTTAATTAAGTAACGCATTACTCTAACAATATCAGAAATGCTTAATACATGGCTAGGAACAGGGAATGTATATGAACTATTGTTTGCACATTTATCAACTAATTCTAATGAAGTATTTTCTGCTCTACTTTCTAAATCTAAAAAGCTTTCTTTAATAGCAAAAGCAAACTTTTCTTCACCATTAACAGTAATCTTACGAAGATACTTGTTTTCTGCTGTTGTAGCATTAACGTCATTAGGAACAATGCTTGATTCTAAAGATTCTAAGAACTTATAGTAAGCACGAGTTGGAACCTTAGAAGGAACAAGTTCAATTAATTGAACATGTTTACTATCTTCTGTGATCTTTTCTAAGAAATCAGGGAAAATACAGTATGCTAAGTTATCTTTAAAGAATACTGTTGAATCTTCTGTATTGATTTCATTTGAAGCAACTAAACTCTTTACAGCTGAAACGATAACTTCATTTTCTTTAAAGTGTTCATTGAACTTCATACGACCTACATCTGATAGATCATACTTGTCGTTATTGAAGAATAAGTCATTTACAAATTGTTTTGCTGTATCTTCATCTAAACGATCGCCTGGTTTCATCATGCTATAGATACTAAATATAGCATCACGAGAATCTTTTGTACCATCGATTTCTAAAGTATCAGAAATAAATGAACCTTCATCAATATCAGAAATATAAATTGTTTCAAACTTCTTTATACCTGCTTTTACTAAAGCAGCGATACTTTCTAAAGATGTACGAGAGTTACAATCAACAATTAAGTTGCCATCTTTATCGTAGTAGTTCTTTGCAAAGATTTTATCTACTGCAAAATCTTCTGGAACTTCAACAGCAGGGCTCTTAACACCCTTTGAAGTTTCAATAAATACATTAAATTCTGACTTTAATAACTTATTGATTAAACGCTTGTTAATCTTCTTACCTTTTTGAACGATAACTTCATCGCCAACTTTTAAGTCAAAATTATATACTTGACCAATAAGTCTATTTGGAACTAATTCCATATAGATCTTCTTGTTCTTTACTTCGAAGAATACAGTATCAAAGAAAGTATTGATAATTGATTCGTTATCAAAATTAAATGCACGTAAAAGTTGTGTAGCAGGTAACTTACGTTTACGGTCAATACGTACGAATAAATTATCTTTATGGTCAAATTCAAAGTCTAACCATGAACCACGAGCAGGAATAATACGAGCACTATAAATTGTACGACCAGGATAATTCTTACCCTTATCGCTATCGAAGAAAACACCTGGTGAACGATGTAATTGAGAAACAACTACACGTTCAGTACCGTTAATAATGAAGGTACCATTTTCAGTCATGAGTGGAATTTCACCCATGTAAACTTCTTGTTCACGTGCATTGATAACTTTTTCATCTTTGTCTTTTAATACATAACGAACAGTTACACGTAAAGGAGCTTGGTAGCTTACACCACGAATCAAGCATTCACGCACGTCAAATTCAGGTTCACCTAAACGGAAATCCTTATATTCAAGAATTGCATTTTTATTTTGGCTAACAATTGGAAATACACTCTTAAGAGCAGTAGCCAAACCACAGTCACCATCTGCATCAGGTCTAATAAATTGATTATATGAATCAACTTGAGTAGATAATAAATATGGGATGTCAATGAACTGATCTTTGCGACCGAAACTCTTGCGGATACGCTTTTTCTCAGTATTGGATATCTTCATTGAGTATTTTACTCCTTGGGTTATTGAATTCGAGTTTTGCAATTTTTCTCTTAAAACTTTTAAACTCTCAAATCTTAAGCTTTTTAAAATTTTTCGCTAACTCGAGCGATATCAAAAAAATAAACATTTGATTATACACTAAAAAATGGCATTGATGTAATTTTTTAAATTTTTATCTAAAAAAGCCCCGAGACGGGGGCGCCTAATGGCTTTTTTTACATTTTTTTTATTTTTATTTAAGTTTTTTTCAAAAAATTTCAGATAAATGTAAGTATTTAAGAAATATATGACAATAAAAAAAATACTTACATCTTTTAAACGAGTCCCCCTGTAATACCTAAAAACTTAATTACTTTTTTACCTTTTTATTACCGCATATAAATTTTTGGTTGTTTCTTAAAATTTTGTATAAAGTTCAGGATTATTTATATTAGCAATTGATTGACAATCATATTCATCTATTAGAATAGTACAGTTGATTTACCAAAGCGTCATGGACGTGAAAAAATTTAAAAAGCAAATATTTTTACCAAAAAAAAATCCTAGAAATAAATAGTTAGTTCTTTTTCAAAAATCTAAATATTTTCTTTCTAGGATTTTACTTGTTTTTTACTTTATACTATGCAATTGTTAATTGCATATGACTGATTTAAAATCTGCTTATATTTATTCTAATATATTAAATAAAAACATTAGAACTGCAATCTTAAACCAACAGTATAATCTACAGCAGATAAATCTATATCTTTATAATAAACATTCTTAATAGCTTTACCTAAATAGTTATAACGAATACCAAAATCTACTGCAAAATTTTTAGCTAAATTTAAAGCAACGCCACCGCCAACATTAACAGCAAAATTATTATTTGACTGAGAATCAAAATATTTTCCTTCTGCCTTTACATGCGCGTAACCTAAACCAACACCTACATATGGAGTAACTAGAGTAATTAACAATAAAATCTACATATGTATTAAAAACGCACCTGTTGTTT
>GL995202.1:31576-35276 GCA_000222855.1 Succinivibrionaceae bacterium WG-1
GTTAATGTTTCAGATTTATCAAGTTGAATTCCAAATAACTCTTGTAATAAAGTAGCCAAACCCACGCTATGTTGTTTACCTAAGAAAGACGCGGCAATTTGAGTATCAAAAATATTTTTAGGAGCCTTTCTTGCTAGCTTATAAAAACATGCAAGACTATAGATAATTTCTAAATCTTCATGTCCTGCATGTAATATTATTAAAGCATCTGTTTCAACAATAAATTCTATTAAAGCTTTAATATTCCCAACGGCAATAGGATCTATCAAAAATAATTCACCATTTGCTTCTATTTGAATTAAACCAACTATTGAAGCATAAGTTTTTGTTCTTGAAAACTCAGTATCTAAAGCAATACGATTGGCCTTCTTTATTTTTTCTAATACTGCTAAATACTCTTGTTCTTCCTCAATTAAATGTACAGCCATACCTTTCTCTCTTAAATCTTATTGAAGAAGTTACAATTTTTAGTGTTAACTTTATTTATTATTGTTTGTTTTAAAATTAAATTCTTCATTTTTATTATAATTTTTTATTTATCTCTTTGTTTTTAATATTAAATCCAAAATTATTTTGGTTTAATTAAAAAGACAAGAGTTTTATACTCTTATTTCTCAACCACTTACTATAATTATTATTATACTAGATTTCAAGAACATGTTGATTAGCTTTTACGCTTTGTTTTTTTGATAAAAACAAAAAGGCAGTGTTTACACATTTAATAAACACTGCCCTTGCGTGATATCTGTTTTGGATTAGCAACTAACTGTAATTAGTTCAATAATTGGTAATTTATAAGCATCAGTCGCTTCTGTATAAATAATACCACAACCTTCAGAACCGTCATCTTTAACTTCTGGTCTATCAGTTTCCCAAATCTTTATTTCACCTGCATTCGCACTCATAGAAAATACAAAATCAGAATCATTTGAACCATTGGCATTATATTCTTTAATTTCTTCTACAATACTACGAATAATACCATACTTGGAAGCACTTGGTTTGCCATAAGCTAAATATATAGCATCATTAAGTTTTTGGGTAGCATCACTAATGGTACAACTATCATAAATACCTGTAGTATAGGCGAATACACAAGCTGTAGCTTGGGTTTCTTTACCCATAATTATTGCTTTGTCATTAACAATGGATACAGCGCTTTTTATAGCTCCTGCCATTCCCTGTAAAGCACTAATATGAGCATCTCTTTGTAAATCCATAAACTTAGGTAAAGCTGTTGCTGCTAAAATACCTAAAATTACAATCACAACTACAAGTTCAATTAATGTAAAACCTTGTTGCTTATTGTTCATATTCTAAAAAACTCTCCAAGTAGACTAAAACATCTTCTCTTCATACATACTTTATAACTCATTAGTCTACTAATAAAATGCTAAATATTCTTGTTTTAATTTTTTATTTTATCTATATTATCTTCTTATTATTATCAATTAGTATCAATAATAACTCTTAAATAATTCTTGATATATGCTACTACAAAATCAATCAAAATTTCTATAGAATAAAAAACTAAATTTCTAATTTTTGCGATATACTCACTTTTTCAAAGTTATTATGAAAAACTTTTGAAAACAAATACTTTTCTTAAACAAAAATACTACAATTTTATTACATTTTTTATTTTAAATACCTTATTGCCACTCAAATATATTACTAACTCTTTCCTTAACGTTTCTCTAATATTTTTTCGTATTTTCTAGATTGATATTTTTATGTATTAAAAAATTTTCAAAAAATAAAATTAGAATATACTTATCGCTATTCATTTATTTAAAATCTTAAGTTTATTTTTTATATAAAAGCCCAAGCTACTAAAATGCAAAGTAAAATAATATTAAACGAAGGACGTGATAAATCATTATTACGTAAACATCCGTGGATTTTTTCTAAAGCCATAAAAGATACTATTCTTCCTCCTGTAAACTGAGGTGATATTGAAGTTTATGATGCTAACAACAAATTCTTAGCTATTGCTTCATATTCTCCAAATTCTCAAATTAGAGCAAGAGTTTGGTCTTTTGAAAAAGAGACTACTATCGATAAAGAATTTTTTAAAAAAGCAATTGATAGAGCATATCAAAGTCGCCTTCTAATGCTCGAAAAAACTGGCATGAATGCTTGTCGTCTTATTGATGCAGAATCTGATTTCTTACCAGGTTTAATCATCGATATGTATGATAATTACTTAGTTTTAGAAGTATTAAGTGCAGGAGCTGAATATCACTTAAAAGATATTACTTCTGCATTACGTGAATTATTCCCACAACATAATATTTACGAACGTTCAGATGTAGAAGTTCGTAAAAAAGAAGGACTAAATTTACGTAAAGGAGTTATTTACGGAGATGAACCCCCTACAGAAATTGCTATTTCTGAAAACAATGGCATGAAAATTCTTGTAGATATCGTAAATGGTCATAAAACAGGTTATTACTTAGACCAAAGAGATAATAGAGCAGCTTTAGAAAAATATTGTGCAGGTAAAACTGTATTAAACTGCTTTAGTTATACAGGCGGTTTTTCCTTATATGCATTAAGAGGAAAAGCAAAATCTGTTGCCAATGTAGATGTTTCTGCAAGAGCTTTAGATACCGCCAAAAGAAATATTGTTTTAAATCATTTAGATCCAGGACGCGTAAAATTTATAAAAGAAGATGTTTTTCAATTCTTACGTAAAGAAAAACAAAACGGTCACAAATATGATGTCATTGTGCTAGATCCTCCTAAATTTGCAGAAAGTCAAAGTCAACTTCAAAAAGCATGTCGTGGTTATAAAGATATAAACATGCTTGCTGCTTCCCTATTAAATGAAGGTGGCTATCTCTTAACGTTTTCATGTTCTGGTCATATGGAACCTAATTTATTCCAAAAGGTTGTGGCAGATGCAATTTTAGATGCAGGACGCACAGGACAAATTGTAGAATATTTACAACAAGCAAGTGATCATCCTGTTGCCACTCCATATCCTGAAGGACTTTATCTAAAAGGCTTAGTTGTAAAAGTTTTTTAACAAAATTTACTGGCAGTAAAATACCATAATACCAAAGTATATGAGCAAAGAACAAAATGTTTATTATTCTTGTTTTAAAGCGAACACTTGTATGATTTTAAATTGATAAATATCTTACAATTTTGCAGATATAAGAAAAAAACAGAAGAAAAATAACAATAATTCTTTGTTTGTTTTTTGCTCGAATTATATTATCTTAATTATAGTTTGAGAAATTTTGCTCTATGTAAAAATAAGATTTTGTTTTAAGCTAAGACTTATCTAACTCTCAAAGTGAGTAGCTTTCAAAAAGTTATACTTTTATGTTAGACTTAATCAGAATATTTCTAAAAAAATTTCAAGGAATAAAATTTTAAAGGAGTTTTCAAATGTCTGATTTAAAAAAAGTGACAGTTGGTCTTGAAGATTTTAAAGAAGTCATTCAAAAAACATAAGTATTATGTTGATAAAACGTCATTTATAAAAAATATTTCAGACGAAAATGTTGCTTTATTCACTCGTCCAAGACGTTTTGGTAAAACGTTAACGATGAGTATGCTTAAGTACTTCTTTGAGATGAATTATGAAAGTCCTAATGATATCAGTGCGACAATTGAATTATTTAAAAATTTAGATATTTCCAAGGATACTGAATTTTGTAAACAACATATGGGGCAATATCCTGTTATA
>GL995202.1:36398-41892 GCA_000222855.1 Succinivibrionaceae bacterium WG-1
AAAATGCTTGGTTAAAAGTGAAGAGTTAAATTTATCTCAAAAATAAAGGTATTACTTAACTTAAATTGTAATAATAAAGCTCCATACTTCCATAAAAGTTACTTTTCAGGATTTGTTTTTACCAAAACAAATCCTTATATTTTATAAACAAAAACTCTAATGTTGTTAATCCCAAACATGATTTATTGCAACATTAGAGTTTAAGTTGTTAATTTCTATCTATTTACAAATTTCATAAAGTTCTTACTAGCTAATTCAAAACTTCATTTTCCTGTTCTATAGCATTGTTTTCTTGAGATTCATTCCTTATTTCAAGATTAGCTTTTCGACGTATTTCTACCGCATTAAGATACATATTTTCTTCGTAAGTATGCATGGTATTAAGCTTTCCAAGAAGCGCCATAAAGCAATCTTTAAAAATACTTGTACTCTTAGTATCAACTAATACCCCCATAATTGATGGGAAAATAGTATTAGCACCCAATACGCTATGTGCTACCCCATATCCACTTATCCAATCTTCACCACGAGCATAAAGAGCCCATATAGCTTTAATAGGATTCTGCAGACAATGAATAGTTCGCACGTGTACTGAATTCAAATATTTTTCAGTTAAAGCTTTAACATAGTTCTTTTCAACACTCTTGTCCGAACTATGCTTTGCATCCATAATAAAGTAATCTGCTTGTGACTTATCATCCCATTTCAACTTAAATACAAAGTCTGGGGTTAGATAATATGAATCACTTTCATAGTATTCACTTTTCACAACTACAAGATCATTTTCCCTTGCATTCTTAATAGTATAAATACGAGGTTCATACCAAAGCTCTATTGTTAAATGTTCATTATAAGTCCATCTATAATAATTGAATGGAGATGAAGAAGGACGTTCACTACTTGCTTCCCCTCCAAATACTTTTACAGACATATTATGCCATTCACGAGCTTTATTAACAAAACCAATATCTTGGAACGCGTGTACAATCTTAGTAAGAACAGTAAATTCATAAAGTTTATCTAGCTTTAAGAAATGACATGCAAAATCATTAAGTTGCACCCCTTCCTTACATAAGGCATACCAATCACTGATAGCCACAAAAAATTCTCTATATATGCGATTACGCGCTACAAATGGAGTAATTTTTGGTTGGTAATGGTCTTGTTTTTTCTAGTAATTCCAGCCTCTTTCTTTAAGTTACGAAAAAGTCTAAAGAAACAATCCTTCAGATGTTTTAAGCGTTCTTCATGTTTGGATAACATGTTTAAGCTATATTCACGTACAATAGTTCTATAACTTACGTAGCTAGCAAATCTTACTAACGGAGTTTCTTCTGCTTCTTCATAACCTTTGGTTATCAATTGTAGTAAATCTGAAATTTTGGCTGCAATTTGCTCAAAAAAACCTGCAATCACCAAGTTTTCATATAAAGCTCCACTTGATTTTACTACTTCTTCTGCTACCACTTCAGAACGTACTGGCAAATTGTTAAATACAAAATGACGTTCTTCAGGTAAACAATAAGATAATGATTCAGGATGCGCACTCATCCAATAAATTGCTTCAGCAGAATTAGGTATTCCATCAGGTTTTATTACCAAAGATGGTTCATAATTTTTACGAATTCTTTTGATAAATTCATTCCAATTTAACCTAAATAGTTCCTCTATTTCTTCAGCTCTATCGATAAGCTTAATGAATGAACTAGTACCAGATTTTCCTTGTAAACAAAGTTCATCTATTTCATCATAATCATCATCAATAGCATCAAGTAGCCCCTTTATTTCGTTTACACTCTGTCTCCGAGCTAAAACATCAACAAAGAAACTAAATTCATATTTTTGTACTGTGCCATAACCTATGATTATTTTTATCTCATGTCGTCCAGGAATGCTTCTAAAAGGTTGTTCTTCATGGGGTAATTTATCATTTGATTCCCAATCAACATACCAATAGCCTTCTTGAGTTTTTACATCATACTTACATGTATAAGTTTCTTCGGTAAAAATAATCCTTGGTGCAATGTTTTTTAGTTCTGGATCGTCATCCGTATAAAGCTTGATCCTTAAATCAAGCTTATAGTCTTCAGGAATCGCAAGAATCCCATCAGTACATTCAGGAAATACGCATCTTTCTCCATCCTTCAATACTTGAAAAGGTGGAATATTAACAGCCCCAAAATCACTAGGTTGCACATATAAAGTTGCATCTAGCATCGCTAACAATCCTTACCTTTTAGTTAAGGAACTGATAGCTATTCATACGATCGGCACCTTCAACAATAATTTGTTGTAGTATTCTAGACGAATCTGTTAACTCACGTTTAGTTAAAATTTCATCTAAACGCTCTAAACGTTTACCAAATGCTTCACCAATACCATTTATTAACGGTAATATAAATTGTTTAACAGCAAAATCTACAGTACGTTGTTCGTCATTATCCAATAAACCTAATGCCACATTAACAAAGTTAATAAATTGCTGATGCTTACGGAATGACACCACAATACGTTGTCCAAATTCACGATCTTCTGAAGCTAAATGTTCTTCTATTTCATTAAGAACCTGATACACACTATTAGTAGTTGCAGTATCTGTTGAACCAAATAATGTAGCCCAATCTTGCGCACTATATGTAGGCATAGGATCTAAATTTTGTTTCACAATTCTATTATCTTTACCTTGGCTTGGACGTTGTTCAAATAAAATTACCGCAGATCTATCAAGCATACGTGGAGACATCACATTTACTGTATCATCACTGTTTACAGTACCAATAAAGTGTAAATATTCAGGCACCTTTAAATAAGGCTTTTCTGGACTACCAGTAAAGATACGACCATCAGACTCTCCTGAACTTAAATCCATAAATGAAGAGAAATAGTGTTCAGGTGATGATAAATTCATTTCATCAAGTAATACAATTGATGGAGTTACTTGAGAACTATCCTTTTCACTATCTAAAGTATTTAATAATTCCCATAAACCTGTAGGTGCAGCTTGGAATGTGCCTACTAAGCTATTCCAATAACCTAATACATCACGTTGTGATGTCCAACCACGAGCCACAGGAATAGATAACATTCTATTATTAAGATTTAAAGATTTTCCTAAACACTTAACAAATGAAGTTTTACCACTTCCAGGAAGACCTGCAAAAATAGTAAATTTATTTTGAGCAATAGATACAATTGCCGCTACTAAATTATCGCGATCAATAATTCGTCCCATAGATCTAAGATTTGCAGATAATTCTTCAATAAAGCGATTACGTGATTTACTTAAATTATCAATCTTAATATTACTTGGAACTTGAGAATTAAAGCTAAAGTTAGAATTTGATGGTTGTACAGCAGTAAATGCTTTAAGCATTGCATGCATATCAAGATAACGAGCAGACAATGTTGCAGCTTCACTCTTTAAAGTTTCACCAATTTGAGATTTAGTCTTTTCTAAATTATTTAATTCTTTACGTAAATTTTCACAATCACGTAGCAATTGTTTATGTTCAGCCATCAATACTCCATGTTCTTCAGAACTTACTGTACGACCTTTGGGAGCTGAATTTTCAACTGCAGTGTTAGATTTGTTAGCATTCTTTTCTGCTTTTTCAACATTCTTAGTTAAAATAGCTAATTGATTTTGTAAATTTGTTACTTCACCACGCGCCTTCTTTTGTTCGGCTTTAATATCATCTAACAATTCACGACGATACTTTACCAACATGTCTTGATAGTGGGTTTCAATATATTCTTCTATAAACTTCTTGGTGCTTGGATTTTCTTCAAGATTAGCAAATAACTTAGAACGTTGAGCATCATAATTTGCCACATTTTCAATTAAAACTAAAGCTCTCTTACAACGACGAGGATTACTTCTTAAGCTTTTTATTGAATTCATTATGCTTTGGAAGTGAGTCATGCTGATGCTTTGCTTTAAATTACGAAATTCTTTTTGAATTACAGGAGCACAATACTTATCAATTATCTTTTTATCATCTATATAGTCTATATAGTGATTATTCTCAGACCAGTTTTCAATTTGCACTACATATTTACGAATGATGCCACCAAAGTTGATTTCAGAAACAAATTTTTCAGCTTCATCATATGGAATGTACTTTGTTGTAGCGTTATCAATATCAGATGTTGTAAAAGGACCTTTATCAGGAATAACTAAATTATAACTAAATTCTTCAAATTCCTGACTTTGATTGGCATTATTTGTATTTGGAACCACAAAGAACGGTCCAACAAGAACTCTTTGAGTTACAGTGCGAATACCTTCTTCTTCATCTGTTGCATCAGAGGCTTGATTTAAATTCTCTTCTCCTTCATTTAAACTTGCTTCGTGCGCATTTTTGTCTTTAAAAGCAGTACCAATAGTACTTAAAGAACGTTCTTTACCATTAGCATAAACTGTATTTATTAAAGTCATGTCACGAACTTTCTTTAAGAAATCTTCGTCTTCTGTAAGTTCATTTACGGAACTAATAATACTGTCTTTTAAACTTTGTTTTTCATTTAAACGTTCTTCAAGAATATCATCAACTGAAACAGAATTTAATTCTGATAATGGAGCACTAGACAATTCAGCTGAAAGATTACTATAAATCTTATTAGCAACCTCATCTGCCACTTCTTGAGACACTTCTGAAAATTCGATTTCTTTATCACTATCTTTGTTCTTAGAACTACTAGATGATTTTTCTTGTTTTACTACCTTTATTTTCTTTAAAGCTAATTTCAATTCTTCTTCATTAAAGAAAACATTATTAATGCCTAAAACATGTAATTGATTTTCAGCACCTTCTAAAGTATAAATTTTGGTATCAAAAAATACAAAACGAGTAGATATTCTTTGTGGCACCACAACTACAGGTCTATTAGGATTAGGAACATCACCTTCTATTATTTCTATAAAATCTTCTACAGGTGGTTCTTTTGCAGTTTCAAAATATACAGTGTAATTACACTTAGTATCCTTTTTTAAAGATTCTGTTGCTTTCATAACCACAAGTCTATCCCTAAACTTACTAAGCAATTGATCTGCATTAGAAGTTAAGAAAGCTTGTTGTGATTCACAAAAGAATTCCCTAACATTTATCTTATCGTATGAGTATTTCTTCTTTATATTAGGATCACTGAATTTTTCATATCCAATATTAAGGTATGAGCATTCATGTCCATTACTTTTACTTATAAAACTTTTATCTTCTAATATCCCTACTACAATACGTCCGTCATCCATTTTTGACCTCACATGACTTTAAATTAAAAATTCATAAATATTATTTTTTTACCGCATTATGGTAAAACCATAAACGGTAGTTTAATTATTTTAAAAAGCAAAATGCTTTTTTAGTAAATCTGTTGTTGCTTTTAATATACTATATATATAGAACACAATACGTATGTTATACGCAAACAATGCATACTAAAATACACATATACCTATTTATAACATAGTTCTATAAACAGTTGAGTTTTCCAT
>GL995202.1:42594-45020 GCA_000222855.1 Succinivibrionaceae bacterium WG-1
CCTATTTTTAGTTCTAAATTTTATTAAAAAAGTTCAATTTAAAAGAAACTGTCTCAAAATACAAAATTTTAACCAAAAATTACGATTAAAATTTAGGTTTTTGTTAATAAAAAGTTGTTAAATTTTTAAGAAAATTTTAACTTTAAAAAAAACAAAAAAAAAACGAAAAGAAAACATTTTCAAATTCGTGTTTTTGTATTACACTATTGTAAATAGTGTTTACTATATGTTTAATTCAAAATCAATTTTAAATTTATTACTAATTTTGTGATTTTGTTCAAATTATTAACAAAATAGAAAACATTTTCAAATAATAACAAATTATAATCCTATGCTTTGATAACGTTTACAAAGTCTTATAATACAAGGGTTTTACTTTTTAAAAATAATGCAACATCTTTTTATGAATTTTGCTGAATTTTTGATGAAAAAAGTGCCATTTTTACCCTTTTTGACTATTTTTTGTACAATTTTGATATCATATATCACAATTTTTTAAAATTATACTTTTCAAGCTTAAAACAATGTGAGAAAATCAAAACATGTACAGGGATGTACAGACTGTAAACCCACGAAAAATTTTCTAGTAGGTTTTAGAGTTTTGAACCACTTACTTCTATTACCAAAAATTGGAAGTTTTTCGTTAGCAATAGGAAGGAGTACGACTTATGGATAACACAGATTTCTACAATGTAAACCTTGATTTGGTTTGTAAATTATTCGAAAAGAATGCTGATGGTACTTTTGCAAATGCAAGTGCTTGCCAAAACTTCATCGAATCAGTTTTAAATGACATCGAAGAAACTAAGAATGAAAAGAACCCTCAATTAAAGACTGTTACTTTTACTAATCTTAGAAAACTTTCTCCTAACAAGCCTGCTAGCAATGAAGCAGAAAACATCGACACTAACTTCGATGCTAATTTAGTAGGTGTAAACGCAGCAAGACAGTTCCCGTACATTTGGGATCATGTTTATGTATTTGAATTCGTTTGTGAAGGTGTACAATCTCAATTATACATCGTAAATCAAAACGTTAAATACATGTCTTGGTGGCATGACTTAAGCTTCTTCTCTGAAAAGCTATTTGTTGCTCATTCTCAGAGAAATGATGGTATGAAGCGTTATCTTGCATATTTAATTACAGATAATAGCTTTAAGAATACTGGTGTTCGTGCAGAATTCGCTCAGTCAAATCCTTTCCATACTGTAAGTATTTTCAATAATAGAAACGGTATTAAAGATGAAACTTTCGAAGTGCACTATATTTACACAGTTAACGAAACTGGTAGAGAATACTCTAACCTTGAAAACTGGACTAGAGCATTAGTAGTTGTACCACAAGAAGCTGCAGACAACGTTTCAGATATAAGTGAAGCGAAAAAAAGCAAAGTTGCTTGAACTATAAAATAAAAATAGTTCCTATTGCAAGTGGTTTCTGATAAAAGGCCGCCTTCGGGTGGCTTTTTGTATTAAAAAAACATCTTAAATTTTTCTTTATAACCATTCCTTAATCCATTCCTTAATAAATCCTCTACTCTTTTTCTTTTTTTAATTACTTTTATCACACTAAGTCAATAAGATTGAAAAACAATCTAACACGCTAAATATTTTCAACTATAATCAAATTAAACATAACTAAATTCCTGTTTTATCTAATGATTAAAATGAAGTATCTCTAATTCATGTCATACTAATAATTTTGAATTTAAAACTACCTTTTAAATTATCATATGGTAGTAAAAAACACTACAATACAAAAAAGGAAAATAAAAATAATCTAAAATAAATATTAAATATTATTTTTCTTATAAAACCTTTATAAAATAAAGATTTGCATTCAATATTCTTCAAATTTAACATAAATATTTATTAGATTTTTATCACAAAAATATTAATAAACTATTAAGAAAATAAAAAAGGCTCCGATAAGTAATTTGACAAAAGAAAGAAAACTAAAATCAATAATAAAAAAATCTTTCTTTAAAAGGTTTAACTTAACTAGTATATTGAGGTGGCTTATGTCTCTATATGTAAGAACTAACGTTTCATCATTAAACGCAAATCGTCAATTATCTAATGCAACTAACTCTCTTGACACTTCTTACAAGCGTTTAGCTTCTGGTCTTCGTATCAACAGTGCTAAAAGATGACGCTGCTGGTCTTCAGATTTCTAACCGTTTAACTTCTCAGATTAACGGCTTAAATCAAGGTAACCGTAACGCTCAAGACGGTATCTCTTACGCTCAAACTGCTGAAGGTGCTATGGATGAAATGACAACCATGTTCCAACGTGTTCGTACCCTAGCATTACAATCTGCTAACGGCACAAACTCTGCAGAAGATCGTACAGCACTTCAACAAGAAGTAACTCAATTATGTTCTGAAGTTGACAGAATTGCAAAAGATACTACTTTTGGTGGTCAA
>GL995202.1:46766-49022 GCA_000222855.1 Succinivibrionaceae bacterium WG-1
ACGCTCGTAGTCGTATCCGTGATACTGACTTCGCTACAGAAACAGCAAATATGACTCAAAACAATATTATTCAACAAGCTTCTCAATCAATTTTGAGCCAAGCTAACCAAAGACCTCAATTAGCTCTTAGCTTATTAGGTTAATACAAGAATAAACCATATATTTCTAGAAAGAGTTACATTTATTTGTAACTCTTTCTTCATTTTATAAATCTCATATCTTTAAATAGACACATACAAAATCATCATATATCAATACATACAAGTATGTAAACTTGAAATAAAAAGCTTTACAATGGATTCTATATAGCCACAATTAAATTTATTATTACGTTTATAATCTAAAAAAATAATGTTTGAATCCATATTCAGAATCATAAACTTTATTATAAATCTGGCAATATATGAATCTTTAAAAAACAATTATAAATTAGGAACCAACTAATAATTAAGCACAGCAAAAAAACTCTAACAAGAAAATTTTTAAATAATAATAAATATCATATTTAGTACAAGCTTTTAGCTGTAAAAATGCCAAAATAGAAATGTCTTAAAACGCCAAAATGAAAATGCAATTTTTGTTTTTACGTTCACCATTTTATAAAGGCTTTATTAGAATTGATATTATAAGATAATAACAATAAAATACACCAAACCTAATTTATCGCCAATTGCAAGGTTATATCATTACTGTCAACTTAGAACCTGTCCAAAGACACTATAGGCATCAAGCATATCAAATTAGCTTTAATAAAGTAATAATGACATAACCATTGGCTATACAAAACAAAGATCTCATCATTGCTTATTACCACTATAATAAGGCTCCATCAACAATACTGAAAAAAACTCAAAGTAAAGTTACTATTACCATACCAAATTTAGACATTTAAAAATCAAGCATAAAAATAAATTCTCACGAATCTAACACTTCCATCTTATTGTATAAGTAATTCTTTAAATTCTATAATTCGATACTGAAGCAACAACGTCTCTTATCGTTAACAGATATAACAACCATCTCATAAGTCTTAACAACATAAATATATATTTATCAAAAGCAATAAATAATATAACAAAAACATCACATTAAAAAATCTCCACCAATAACTCCAGCATTTGATTCACATACTTCTAATACTGGAACTCAAGTAGTAGGAGAGCGATAATGTTTCCTATGTTAAGCTACAAATTTTAAATATATATTAAGTAACAATCGAACAATTAAAATAAAGTTCAAGAAATTAAAGCTTCAATACAACATCAAATTATTTGTTTAAAGGAATATCATTTCCAAACAAAACATATACCTAATATCAATCATAAAACTTTTAGCACTTCGTAAAAATTACAAAGTAAAAATAATCTTGTAATCATTAAAATTCACGTATATAGAGATTTTTCATATGGAAGGGGAGATATATTCACTTCTTGTTAAAAAACTCAAATTTGAGCATTTTTATATATTAATCTATATTTTTATAAAATAAATATCTCAATATAAAACATTTAAATTAGCACTAGTATTTTTATAAAAATGTATAGCAATTTCTGACTACATCAATACTTTACTACATCAATTTATTAGAAATAATCATATTTTTGTTAATATGAAAAAATGTAGTTTTATTAGAAATCAAATATTTTATTGATAGTTAAATTATTAATTTATATTAAATTACAATGTATATATTATATTAATGTATTTTTTTTATTTAACACTTCTTTTCTTTTAAAATTTTCAAACAATATAAAACCTTTATTTACAAAGGTTTACATATTCATAAAATAATTAATATGTAAATTATTGCATATTATGCGCGTTTAAATAAGAATTGATTTTATTTAAATTTTAAAATTAAATTAAAATGTATTTTTATTTAATTTCAAAATTTTTAATTTAAATAAAAGAATTAAAAATTTAAATTAAAATCATTTTTCTTATTTAAAATTTAAATAAGACTTATTTTAACAAATGAATTTAATTCAAATAATTTATTATTTATCACATGATTAATAGTAGCTATTTATATTTTTTGAAAAAATTGAATTACAACAAAAACCTCCCTATATTCCAGACTTCAACAAATTTTAGATACATGTGTAGTACTATGTGTAATTTATTGTGTAATTGTAATTTTATAATAAATATACTTTGAACATACTTACTTTACTGCAAGTTTTTGCTTAATCAAAATTACAGTAAAAATTTAACTTTTACACTTTACATCTAACATATAACCTACATTAAAGTAGG
>GL995202.1:49519-53063 GCA_000222855.1 Succinivibrionaceae bacterium WG-1
GGTATTATTTATTATAGAACTAGTATGAACACATTAAATATGAGCTTATGTTACATACCTGACTTATGAGTCATACAGGACCTAGCATTGGTTTAACAAGGGTTTTAAAAATGATGGATTAGAAACTATTGACAAATTTAGGACAAAAAAAGCCCCATAAAAATGGGGCAAAAAACAACTTAGCCTAAGCTATATTGAGAGTTTGTATTAGTTTGGTGTTGATACATCTCATTGGAATAGGTACTGTATTGCTTACACGAATAATAGAACCTACATTTATCTGTTGCACACTATCCAACATTGCTGGTTTTGATATAAGCATCAAATAGCAGCTATCTTCATCTGTATCAATCACTATGAAATTTGTTTCTGCGCGTTTATTGTTATTTAAGAATTTTGGCACCATAAGAACCACTTCGCCAACGGAAAGATTAACTTTTTTCCCCCTTTCATGAAGTAATCATCGGATAACAAATGATTACGATGAAAACGAGCCATTGTAGTAGCATTTAAAGCCATAATAGCCTTATCATCTTCACTAAGAGAAAAGTCATTTAAGCAATTTTTGATAGTTAAGTAATTATCTCTATCCTTTGCAGTAAAAGAAACTCTGCCTGTAAGAGCTTCTTGGTTACAAAGAGCTTTAGAATACCAGGTAGCCCCGCAGAAAAAGCCACTAGCGTTACAAACAGTAATATAAAGTCTATCTGCTACAGCATTATATGACCAATACCACTTTTCGATATCAATCAAACCACCAGAGCTTGATGAATCCGCCATAATTCTAATACCCTTTTAATTGCTTTAACTTTCATTATTAAATAACATGTTTTTATTTTAATTTATCTTATTTAAATAATCAATAATTCTTATTTAAATAAAATAATAAACTTGAATTTCATCACTAATTTAATTTATAAAATTAAATAAATATTCTTATTCAAAATTTAATTCAAAAAATTAAAAAACAACCGCCCCACTACTCCATTTACGATTAATATGATTACAACATCCAATATTTGTGTAAAATTTAAACAAATTGTTTAAAATAGCATCAATAATTTCTTTATCTAAGGTAACTTCATATTTTGAATTTTTTATTTTTTAAACTCCCACAAAATTTAAATTTTTAGTAACAGATAAAAATAGAAATAAAATTTTATTAATCAAGCTTAATAAACTTTTACAAAAAAAACACTTTGTTACATTTTTGAATTCACTTAAATTATAAAATAAATACGGTACGTATAAAAACACTTGTAATTTATTTTTTATTGTTTTATCATAAAATACGTAAAACAAATTAGAAAAAAGCATAATTGATGTGTATTTTCATAAATATATTCGTAAATCAGTGAGCAATATATATTGATATGAACAAATGATAGTCATAAAGTGGTAAATCATACAGTTCATTTTTGCTATTAGGTATCATATATGTGATGGTAGTAATCCCATCAGTCATACTCAATAAAATGGTTTTACCAAAGAAGGTATCTGTACTTATATTTGTTGGTATTCTATTATGAATATTGGTATTCTATTATGAATATTGATATTCTTCGTATCAGAATGGCTCAAATACATCTAGTAACAAGAAAAAGGATAAAAAGATGGCTTCAATTAAATTGTCACTTGCCAAAGCATATATTGTGCAAGAACGCTTATCTAAACTGTTAAAACAAAAAGAAAGTGAATTACGTAAAAATTCAGCAGAAAGTTTTAAGGAAGTTGACTACATAAACTGGTCAAAGAAATCTGATACAATTCTTCAAAGATTTAATCAAAAAATTCAAAAAATAGAAATTCTTCAAAAGGATATTATTCAAATAATCGAAACAGAATTTAAGATTAGAAAAGATTTAGGAAAAGCTAATTCACAATTTGGCATTAGTGATTTACTAGCTGAAATTCGTAAAATTGATGGTGAAATTGATTTTAATGAATCAATATTAAACCTCATCGATAAGGAGAGCTTTTCAAGTAATAGTTTTTTAATTGAAGAAACTGTAGCTGAAACTCTTAATCCAAAGATTGAATATATCAATTCAATTGCAGATGAAGAACAAAAAATGAAAATTAAAGATAAGATGCTTCCAATAAAAGTTGTATTGTTTAAAGAACAACAAATTGAAGCTACTCGTAATAAAATTGAAGAGTTAGAACTTCAACGTACAGCTTTACTTGATAAAATTAGTGAATTGAACCACACTAATTTCATCAATGTCGAAATTCCTGAAGATATAGCTAAAGCAACTAGTTTGTAAGCTATATCTTTAAGAATAGGTTTAGCTAATACCTTTTAGGAAGAATTCCTCACAGAGTTCCTACTAAAAAAATTAGCTAGTAGCGTACCATTTTATTATTTGTAACAGATGTTTCTATAAAGTACGACCACTAAAATTACGACTAAATTCTTTTTTTTATTATTGCTGTTTGTTTTAAAAGTCGTAAGAATACTCGTGCTAAGGAAACAAAGTGCTGAAATGAGAATGTTGCTGAAATGATTATCCTGGTACGCTACTTTAAATCTTGATTGATAAAATAATATTGCCTTATGTAAATAAAATTAAAAATCAGCAATACCACAAATCTCTCCTACTTTTTGTTTAGATTGTTTCTCTTTAATTTGTATTCTAATTATTTGTTTTAAAGAACACATAATAAAAAACCGCAAGCTTTTAGTTTAGCTCACGGTTTATCCTTATTTATCTACTTTTTTAAAACAATTATAAATTATCAACTATATCTTTGATAACTTTTGGTCCTTTATAGATAAAACTAGTATATATTTGCACTAAACTTGCGCCAGCTTCTAATTTTGCGCGAGCAGCCACAGGTCCATCTACCCCACCTACACCAATAATTGGGATATTACCTTTTATTTGATTAGCTACTTTTCTTAAAACATTTGTACTAATTTCAAATTCAGGACGACCACTTAGACCACCTGTTTCACGTACATGTGGCATTCCAGAAATAACTTCTCTTTCTAGAGTGGTATTAGTTGCGATTATGCCATCAACTCCATATTGTAAAAATATACCACAAATATTTTTAATTTCTTCATCTGTTAAATCTGGAGCAATCTTTATAGCTATAGGAGTATATTTATTATATTGCTTAGCAAGTTCTTGTTGACGATTCTTTAAAGTTGAAACTAATTCTTCCAATGCTTCACCTAATTGTAATTTACGTAAATTAGGAGTGTTTGGAGACGAAATATTTACAGTTACATATGAAGCATGCGGATAAACTTTATCTAAACAAATCAAATAATCATCAACAGCTCGTTCTAATGGAGTAACTTTATTCTTTCCAATGTTTATACCCAGAACACCTTTATATCGAGATTTTTTCACATTCTCAATAAGATTATCAACCCCATGGTTATTGAATCCCATACGATTTATAATACCTTCAGCAGGAATTACTCTAAATAATCTTGGTTTATCATTACCAGGCTGAGCAACAGGAGTAACAGTCCCTATTCCTAGGAATCCAAAACCTAAAGCTCCAAAAGCATCAATTGCTTCACCATCTT
>GL995202.1:54117-55473 GCA_000222855.1 Succinivibrionaceae bacterium WG-1
CATAGCAAGTTGCCGATTAATGCTCTAATTCTATTAGGATTTCCCATATCAAACACTTATGTTGCATTAACTTCTTAACTTTGATAAGGTATTTTGATAAGGGGCCCCACTTACTGCACGGAAATAATTATCAAATACCAATGCATTATCTTGCCATTTAGCTTCGTAATCATTAAGAATTTGTTCTTGAGCAGCTAAATCTAAATTACATGCTATGTTCATTGCCGCAATAGAATCTGTCATGTTGTCAGCAAGTTGATAGTGATTTAATACTAATTCATTTGCTTTTGCTTCATCTGTTTGCTGTAAATATAAAGCTGTATACAACAAAGTAATACTTGCAAGAGCTCTTTCTCCCATTTGAGAATCATTGCATTCATAAGAATTTGCTACACTCAATCTTGCTTTATATTCACTTAATAATGAATTGTATGCTTTTGAAAACTCTAAACCTAGTTCCAAACTTAGAGAACTTAGAATAAATTTTCTAATTGCAATAATAGCATCAATATCTACTACTTTAAATAATTCCATTAAAGTATTTACAGATGGCACTTGTAATAAGAAAGCTTTAAAACGACGATCTATCTTAGTATCATTCAAAATATACTTAAAAGCTTCAATAACTGTATTTAAACTTGAAAATGGTAGTTGACGTTGGTAATTAGTCACATTTACTAATACATAATTATTGATTAAATTCTGTACTGCATCAAAACGTACAAATTCATCTTCTGCATACTTTAATAAAGATAATAACTCATCTTCTGTATATGGATATTCTAATTTTACAGGAGCACTAAAATTCTCTAATAAAGATACTATTGGCTCTGAAGGTACATTTTCAAATACCCATGATTCTTCACTATTCTTTAAGATCTGAACATTGCTTAATTCGCAATTATTACGCATTAAAGCAATCTTTTCTCCTGATTTAGAATATAAAGATAATTTAATAGGAATTACAAAAGGTTCTTTATGTTCCTGACGCGGAGTTGCTGCTGTATGTTGATGAATAGATAAAGTACATTGTTTTTATCAGCATCATAACTCATGCTCATAGTAACAACAGGTGTTCCTGCTTGACTATACCAATTACGAAATGCTGTTAAATCAATATTAGAAGCATCTTCTAAAGCAGATACAAAGTCTTCACAAGTTACAGCTTTTCCATCATGACGTTCAAAATATAATTTCATACCCTTTTGGAATAATTCTTCTCCCAACATAGTATGCATCATACGAATTACTTCTGCCCCTTTATCATAAACAGTTACAGAATAGTAGTTATTCATTTCCATCACAAAGTCAGGACGAATTGGGTGTGCCATAGGACCAGCATCTTCCGCAAATTGC
>GL995202.1:56323-58347 GCA_000222855.1 Succinivibrionaceae bacterium WG-1
GATAATTGGAACCAGTCTCTACAAGTTACTCTATCTCCTGTCCAATTATGAAAATATTCATGTCCAATTACTGATAATACATTTTCAATATCTGTATCTGTTGCAGTTTCTGCATCTGCTAGTACATATTTGGAATTAAAAATATTTAAGCCTTTATTCTCCATTGCTCCAGCATTGAAGAAATCAACCGCAACAACCATGAAACGATTTAAATCATATTCTAAATTAAACGGCTTTCATCCCATTTCATTGCTTTAATTATAGAATCTATCGCAATAGTACCACGTTTAGCTTGACCTTTATCTACATATAAAAGACGTCTACTTTTTGCCTGATTTAGTGATAAATTCACGTTTTAATTCATCAAAATCACCAGCAACCAACGCAAATAAATAAGAAGGTTTTGGGAATGGATCTTGCCAGGTAACAGTACGAATATCATTTTCAACAACATCGCTAATTAAATTACCATTTGATAACATGTAGGTGTATTGATTATTAGGAGCTTGAATATGAGTGGTATATTTCGCAAGAACATCAGATCTATCTAAGAAATAAGTGATACGTCTAAAACCTTCTGGTTCATTTTGAGTGCAGAACTTACCATCAGACACATAAAGTCCCATAAGACTAGTATTATTTTTAGGATTGATAATTGTAACAACTTTTAAAGTAAAGTCATTAGGAACATTCTTTAATATAAGTGAAGAAGAAGTTACTTCATACTCTGTAGCACAATCATTAACAAGAACTTCTTTTAATACTAATTCTTCACCATCTAAAACTAAAGCTGCTTGTTTATCTGAAGTTAAACGTTTTACTTTGCTAACAGCTGTAACAACTGTTGCTTCCATATCAAGAGTGAAAGTAAGATCTATATCTTCAATAGTAAAATCAGGAGATTTGTAATCTAAACGTCTTTTTTCTTGCACAATAGCTTCGGTCATTTAAATCCTCTTTTCTAATTCATGCTTATTAAAACTAATAAAGTCTTATAGTATTCAAGATTTTGTTAATTATATCACACATATTTCTGTTATTGTCAGAGTAAAAGTCCTTTACATTTTTTCATTATTCATATTTTCATTTAAATACTTAAAAGTATTGTAAATATAACTTTTAAGTAAAATATTTTTCTCATAATATCTAATGTTGAAGTCACATGGTCTTTTTTATGATTTTTAACAATTGTTTAAGCTATATACTATTTATATTACAAATAATCAATATATAATATTTCAAATTTTCAGATATAACAAATTTGGAGTGTATTGATAAAAAAAATAGCTTACGGTGAAAGTTTTGAAAATTTCTATGATAATAACTATATCTATATTGATAAAACAAAAGAAATTTTTTCACTTATAAACTATGAACGAACCTTTTTTTCACGTCCACGCCGTTTTGGAAAATCAACTGTTTTAGATACTATCGCAACTCTATTTGAATACGGAGTGGAACCATACTTTAAAGATACTTGGATATATGACAAATGGACTGAAAAGACATATCCTGTATTAAGACTCAATTTTCTAGAATTTTCAAACAATAATTTTGAGAAGTTTTGTAAAGATTTTTACGATACATTAAATTTATTTATAGAAGATAATAATTTTGATTTTAAAATTGGTTATGGTGAACCGTATCAATGTTTAAAAATATTATTTGCTCGTTTACGTTCTATTAAACAAAAAGTAGTAATTTTAATCGACGAATATGATTGCCAACTAACAGCTAACATAAATAACCCTGAACTTTATAACAAATATCAAGAAAGCATTAGAGACTTCTATGCTGAAATAAAAGGTAAAAAAGTAATCAAATTCTTAGGTATTACAGGAGTTACTCGCTTAAAAGATGTAAGTATATTTTCTGTAGGTTCTGATATTAATGATGTTTCCTATTATAGTGACCTTGCTACATTAGTAGGATTTACTCGAGACGAAATAAAAAATATTACATTGATTATATAAATTTAGCAGCCTCTATTCAAAATAATACATTACTAGAACAAGTAACAGAAG
>GL995202.1:59567-61561 GCA_000222855.1 Succinivibrionaceae bacterium WG-1
AACATTACCAAATTAACTATTTTCAAATTCAATATTTTCATTTTTGAAACAAAATCCCAAAAGTCACTATTGCAACTTTTGGGATTTCTTTATTCGAAAAGCTCATTACAAATTCTAAAAATTTTATTATTTAGATTTTACCTTTTGATTTTCAGATAATGTACTTTGAGCTTGCTGTTGTTCTTCACCTTTCTTTTCAAGTTTAGCTAAATCTATCGCAATCTTTACTGTTTCATCTAGTATCACATCAGGTGCAGTATAATCTACTGGCAAATCATCTATACTTGAAATAGTAGGTTTCTTATTCTTAACATTATACTTGTTAATTAAGGCAATTTTTTCTTTTTCATCCTTTGTCATTTCTGCGAGTCTAGAAGATAAACTTAAATCTATTTTCTTATCATTAAACTCTTTTATAGAGTCTTTGTAACTTGCAAGAAAACCTTGATAAATTTCATCATCTTTGGTGCGTTCTACATGTTTTTGAGTTAAGAAATTAATTAATTTCTGCATACCCTTTTCATGTAAATCATCATTTAATGGGCTATTTCTATAACTTACAGAAGGAGTAATTTCATCCCATTTCAAAGCATTAGGTTGTTCACCTTCTGTATCGCTAACTTCATCATTTAATTGATAAAGATCTATATTAGGAATAACACCTTTTAATTGATTACTACTACCAGAAATACGATAAAATTTAGCAATTGTATAATGTATGCTACCTAAAGACTTATCAAAGTAATCATAAATCTTATCAAGCGGTCTACTTTGTTGAACTGTTCCTTTACCAAAACTTCTATCACCAACTACAATGGCACGTTTTAAATCTTGTAAGGCACCAGTAAATATTTCAGAAGAAGATGCACTTCTACGGTTAATCAATACCACTAAAGGAATCTTAAAGTAGAAAGGATCATTATCATCTAAATGAGTGATAGAACCTTGAGAATCCTTTATTTGTACTACATTTTCTTTGTATACAAATAAACCTGTAGCATCTACAGCTTCATTTAAAGCGCCACCACCATTATTTCGTAAATCAACAATCAATGCATCTAACTTATTAGCTTCATCTTTATATTTTAGAAGTTCTTTTTTCATGTCTTTTGCAAGTCCCATATAGAAACTTTTAGCAATAAGAACCCCTACTCGTTTACCATCTACTTCTTTTACTTCAATTTTTGCTTTACTATCTTCAATCTTGATGGTGTCACGAACTAATTCAACTCTAAAAATCTTAGCGCTGTTTCCTTCACCACGTAATATTTCTAATACTACATGAGTGCCTTTTTTACCCTTGATTAGTTTTACAGCTTCATCAATACGAACCCCAACAATATCAACCATTTCTTGTTTTGGATCGTTCTTCTGCATTACACCTATTATTTTGTCTTTCGGGCTTAATTGTTTACTGCGTTCTGCAGGGCTTCCAGGAATAATAGATACAATTTCAACATAATCATTCTTTGAAACTAAAGTAGCCCCAATACCTTCCATAGATAAACGCATATGTTCATCAAAATCTGAAGTATCTTGTGGAGATAGATAATTAGTATGTGGATCTATTGACATTGCAAAAGCATTTTCAAACATACTAAAGGCATCTTCGGCTTCTCTCTTCATGAGAGACTTTATATTATTTTTATAACGCTTTCTTAATACTTTTTTAGCATCCTCTAAAGATTTCTTATTAAGCATTAAATTTATTAGATTACTCTTTACTAATACGCGCCATACTTGCTCTAATTCTTCATGAGTCTTTGCGGTTAAAGAGTAATCATACTCTTTTATACCAGTAATTTCGTCTTTTTCAAGATCGATATCTGGTCTATCTAAATAATTTAAAAAATAGGTATACTGTTCATAACGTCTTTCTAAAACTTTATGATATAAAGTAAAAGCGTAATCTAAAGAACACTGTTTTATTACACTTGATGAATCTTGAGTATTATTTATTATTGCTTCACGTTCATCTTCAGTAAATAAAATTT
>GL995202.1:62901-65030 GCA_000222855.1 Succinivibrionaceae bacterium WG-1
TTCTTTGGCATATTCTTCATGGCCTTCTGTAACAACATCGTCTTCTAATTCTACACCTTCAAGGTTAATACGTTTTACGCCTGCTTTTACAGATTCTAAATATTTAACATCGTTTGTATAGTATTTTACAGCTTCACGAATCTTGGTTTTGGTTAAAACCGGATCAAAGTCTGGATTATTCTGTCTATCTTCATCAACGATTGCAAAAATTTCATTGATAACCCCAATCTTAAAAGGCTTTTTAGCATCTTTATCTTCAAAAAAGCTATTTGGGAACTTTTTACATAAATAGGCTATAGCTTTCTGAAGACTTTCTTTAGCTTCTTCTCTTGCCTTTTTTCAATTTCAGAAATTGTATTTTCCTTTGCAGGAGCTTGAGGAGTTTTCTTTTTTAGAGATAATTTATTTTTTTGATTATTTTCCATACTTCGATGTACCACTTATACATGGGAAAATCCCATATTTTAAGTTAATATTTGTAACTACTTAAAGTTACTGATTTTTAATAGCAAAATGTTATTTTAGACAGAAACTCAACATTACTACATACATATTTTTTTACAAAATTTTAATAAAAATAGTTGCAAGCTATAACATACTGTTTTTTACAATAGCAAAGATATCGTTGAGCGAGAAAATTTTAATATTATTTTTTATTTTTCGCAAGTTAAATCAAATACAATGCATACTTTAGAAACATCTATTAGCAGTAAAATAAAAATAAACAATAAAAAATTACAACACACCACAACACAATATATTTTTAATATTTCATTGCTTTTAATTAGCTTCTAATTTTTTTAGATTAGTCTTTTTCTTATTAGATAAAATCACAATATAGACACCTAAGAATATCATAACTGTAGCTAAAACCTTTACCCAAGAGAACACATCTAAACCTAAAGCAATTGAAACCGCCATTGCAACCACAGGAAGAAGATAGTTGAACATACTACAAACTTGTGGCTCTAAATTCTTTTGCGCATACATAAAAAACAAGTAAGCAATAAAGGTTGCAAAGAATACTACAAAAAATGCTTCACTCCATACCGTAAAAGAAAACTTGCATGTATATCACTCCAGAAGTCAACTAATGAAAAAGGTAAAAATGATATTGTTGCAAACAAAAACATCCATTTCATCAAGTTTAGAGTGTGGTATTTGGTAACGAAATTTTTAAAAATGATTAAGTACAATGCCACAGATAGTTGCGATAATAAACAAATAACATCTCCAATAACACTGCCACTACTACTATTACTTACTCCTGTCATTATTAAAATTGTAGCTCCCACAATACCCAAAATTATTCCTAAAATTTTCTTTAAATTTATGGCACTTTTTAATAAAAAGTAAGCAAAAATCATCGTCCATATTGGCATGGTACAGCTAATAATTGTAGCGTTAACAGGAGAAGTGTATGAAACACCTAAGATATAAGCTCCTTGATTTAAAGAAATGCTCATAATTCCTGCAATAGCAAGTAAAATATAATCTTTATTTTTAATTTTTTGTTTTGGGGCCAAAAACAAGGCAACAATCCAAAAACATAAAGCACCGCCAAGCATTCTTAAAAAAGCTAAAGTTAAAGCTGACATTCCAGCTTGCATTGCAAGCTTCCCTATTGGTGCCATAAGTCCCCAAAAGATTTCAGCTAAAAAATACCAATGATTGCTTTATAGAAATTAGTCATGGCAAAAAGTTCCGCCTACCATACAAAATATAAATACAAAAATACTAAAGATTGAATAATTTCGAAATAAATTTTAATAAAAATAATAAAACGTATGGTCACATGTTTGTTACCATACGTTTTATCTTATTATACAAATCGTTGTTTATTAAGTGTTTTATTATTTATTGATAAAACTAAACTGAACCAAAACACTTAGAGCAAGCTATTTCTTATCGCTTGGTAAAATCTTTTCTTTTACATCAACAATTACTTTTCTAATTGCTTCAGCATCTTTGCCACACATATCTGCGCTGTTTACAGCAGCTCCCATCATAACTCCACCTTGAAGAATGATTTTTTCGTTAGGATATTTTTCAGAATAGTATTCCATGATTTCTTTAGTTGAATCGCTCTTTGCTTGAGAACTTGAGCAATCAAGCTTAGGACCACCCAC
>GL995202.1:65380-69980 GCA_000222855.1 Succinivibrionaceae bacterium WG-1
ATATTGTCTTCAAGAAAAAAGCATTCCAACGACAATAAGAAATACCTTCTAATGTATTTCATTTTTTAGATTACTTTTTCTAAATTTTATTTTTTATTTAACTTAGAGTTTTATGAACTCTTAACGATTTTGGTAATATTTATAATTATTTTATTGTGATTCAAGGTATGTACAAATTTGCGATACAGAATAAAAACTTATGACAAGTTGTATCAAATTGAAACATACATATACTTGATAGTTATTACGTCTGACAAGTTTATACTGTTTTTATTTTTTTTCACTATTTTTCTATAAATTACCCCTAAATTATAGATAAAAATTATGAACAACTTAAATATTATCTTGATATTTTCATAAAATATCAAAACGACAAAATAAAAATTTATCAAATCATTTAGATTTTAAGACATGCATAATATTTACTTACCTACTTAAAAACCACCCCAAATACTATAACAATCAATACAGCCAAACCCAACAAAATAAATTTACATCCCAAAGATTTACGTATAGAAATCTTTATTTTTTCAATTTTGGATGAACCATTAAAGTAACTGTTCCAAGCAACACATAAAATACAAATCAATAAACCAAATCCAATAAAATTACTTATATGACTTAGAATCTTATCAATAGAATATGTTCTAGATAAACTACTAACTTTTCCAATAATTTCCTGAAAATCCTTATCAATAAAATATGTGCTAGATAAACTACTAACTTTTTCAATAATTTTCTGAAAATCATCATTAAAAAATGCATAGCAGTCTGTTAAAGCAGAAAAAACAATCAACAATGAAAGAGTTTGCATCTGCTTTTCATGCGTTTCTTTTTGTTCTTTATCAGCATCATTCTTTTGAATTCTAATCAATTGCTGTAAAGAATCCAAACCTATCGTTAATCCGTGAATATTTTCTTGAATAAGTAATTGCTTGCTCACATATCGATAATAATCATTATGATGCACAACATGACTTACTGTTGAATAAATACTCTTGATTAAAAACAAACTAATCTGCTTTGAAAAATCCTCTACCAATTTAATATTGTTTTCTGATTTATTATTTTGAGTATGTTCAAATTGTTTTGGATCTGTTGGAAATATTAATTCAATTCGTTCAGAGAATGTTAAGATTGAAAAGTGCTGATATAAAAGCAAAATGTATAGATAGAAATAGTCATCAAACATTATGCTTGGCATACTACTTTTATAATCTGACTCTTTTTGTTCATTCTGTTCTAAGCTGTTATATCCTTTACGTTTTAAAAAGAAATTTTCTCGTAAAGAAATTTCATCATCACCTGATTGTTTTTTAACTCTCACTGTAACATATTGGCCACATCCTAAGGAATTAGCAAACCACAAGACATTTCCAAACGGAGAAAACGAACTGTTTTCTAAATTTTCTGGAGCTTTAAAACCTGTATTAAAACCAGAAGAAAGATAAAAACCTAACAATTGCATTATTTTTTTATCAATAGGTTTATCTTCATATTCTTTTAGTACCAAATAATTAAAAAGAATTATATTGCTATTGTACAATTCATAGTTAAAACACTTAATTTCAGCATCATTTTTGACAGAATTAACATTAGAAATTTTATTTAATTCATTGCAAATCCAATTACCAATTGGATTTAAAGGTCCCTCTCTTTCAGAAGTAATCATCTTAAAGGAATATTGAAAATTAATAATGTCTTGAATATCTTTTAAACCTTCTTCATTATCTATTTTGATATCAAATGTTAAAAAATTCACCCCACTTTTAAAAATATACAACCAAGCATCGGTACATTCGCATTTCTGTAGTAACTTCTCAAAACTATTAAAAGAAACTTTATCTTTTTTATCTTTATCTACTTGAAATTCTTTATTAGGAACAAAATCTTTAAAACTATTTAAATGCTTAATTTTCCAACAACTACCTATATTGTTTTTATCATCATTGTTTTTACCAGAACGTACCGCCTTATATATATAATCATAAAGATTTCCATTATTAACAAAATCTCTTTTTTCATACTTTACGCTTTCATAGTTATTGCTACTTTCTAAAAAAGCACAAAGTTTTTGATACTCAGCTTCAGGAGAATTAATATCATTGGAATTACTTGAGGTATTTTTATTCTTAAACGGAACAACATAACGGCATTTAAAATATTCTACATTTAATTGACGTAACTCTTGTATTTGTTCCTCTGTAAATTCAGTATTCATATGTCTAACTACTATAGTGAAGTGATTTGAAGTTTTTAGATTTTATTTTTGGCTTTTATTAACTTTTTAATTTGAGTTTATTATATCTATATTAAAAGGTTATATATTCTTAAATTTGTCATAAATTTTTTTTCTAAGACAAATTTTATAAGATTTTTAATTTTGTGCAATGAAACCATATTAAAAATATCTTTATAGCTTGATATAAAAGTGTTATTTACTTGGTAAATGTTTGCTTTATATTAATGACATTGATACAATTTTAAAAGATTTATGGATGGCTATTTCTTTGGCCAACACAATAACAATATAATCTTGTTAATATAATAACAAACATACATAATTGCTTTAAAACCAACAATTAGTAAAATGGAGAGATAAATGTCTGAATGCTGCAATGATGGAGTAAAAGGTTCTTACAAACCAGCACGCAAAATAGTTGTTCCTAAAGCAAAATTGCTTATGACTATTGATGAACGCATGATAAAAAACGTAGCCATTAAAGGTATCACAGAATTAGGTTCTTTATTAGGTCCTAATATGTTCTTTTTTAGTAGCGATGAACAATATGCTAAAACATTTTGTGAAGCGATGAAAGATTACCCTACTTTAAGAGCTAATTTGCTTTGCGCTATAAATAAAGATGCTACAGAATTTGCTTTATTCTCTTGTTTTAAAGGCAAAGTTAATGTATCACCTAATAATTTTGCTATTGATAAAGACGTATTACCAACTTTCAAAGATCCTGAATTATTATTCAACTTTTGCGATATTTTAGATAAAAATGAAATCTCATATATCCCATTACCTTTGATTGACATGTTGATTTTAAAATCAATTTCAACTGTTCAGCCATATGATCTACTACTTGCAAAACATTATTTATCGCAATACACTAATGCTAAAAAAGCTCTTACAGCAGAAGATATTGATTTATTATTTAGAATAAAAGAAACTGGTATGCCTACAATTTCTGATGATTACAACGAACGCGTATACCAATTCTTAAAGGTTGAACGTAAGTTGTTTTCAGCATACTCTCATTAAAATTTAAAAATTCTAGCTTTAAGGATAAGGAAATAGTTCTATGTTCATGGGACAAGAAGATAACAGAGAACTTATCAGCAAAGATAAGCTTTTAAAGATTGCTAATGATTTAATCAAAGGTGATTTTGAATATTTAGATGGCATGGAAGCTACTGACGTAGTACAAAATGGCGAAGTTTTAGTATTTAAAGGTGAATACTTTTTTGATGACCAAGGTTTACCAACCCCTAAAACTAATGCTGTATTTAACATGTTTAAAAAAGTAACAACAGAACTTTCTAAAAAATATAAAGTAGCTTAATCTACTTCAATATAAACATAAAATAGAATATACTTTATCAAAAAGGATTGATATGCATCAATCCTTTTTGTTCCATGCTAAATTTCTCTAAATTTATAAAATATAATAAGGTCAAAAAAAATGAGTTCTGAAGTCTTAGATCTTCTTTGTGACTTAATAAAAATAAAATCCATTTCTCCTAATGATAATGGTTGCCAAACAATCGTTAGAGATTTCTTAAAAAACTAGATTTTAACATTGAAGATATGTCATGTGATGACACCACCAATACTTATGCTGAACATGGTACAGAAGGTCCTCATTTTTGTTTTGCAGGACACGTGGATGTTGTTCCTGAAGGAAATCTAGATGCTTGGAAAACCGATCCTTTTTCCCCTACTATTATAGATAATATGCTATATGGTAGAGGTGCAGCAGACATGAAAAGTGGTGTAGCAGCAATGCTTGTTGCTAGCAAAAATTTTATAAAAAAGCACCCAAATCATAAAGGCAAAATATCTTTTATTATTACAAGTGATGAAGAAGATAAATTCATAAATGGTACACCTGTAGTTGTAAAAACATTAAAAGAACGTCAAGAACTAATTGACTATTGTATTGTAGGAGAACCTAGTTCTGCTAAATTATTATGCGACACCATGAAAAATGGCCGTCGTGGTTCAATAACTGCAAATATCAAAGTTTTTGGCATACAAGGACATGTTGCTTATCCAAATCTTGGAGAAAACCCTATTCATAAAGCAGCTCCTGCTATACTTGAATTAGTCAATGAAGTTTGGGATCATGGCAATGAGTTTTTTCCACCAACTTCTATGCAGATTCCTAATATAAAGGCAGGAACTGGAGCCAATAATGTAATTCCAGGGGAAATGTTTTTACAAATAAATTGGCGTTTTAGTTCAGAAATTACTGCTGATTATATTAAAAACAGACTTAAAGAAATTTTAGATAAACATGAACTTAAATATGATTTATCTTGGTCATTTAGTGGCGATCCATTTATCACTAAGCCTGGAGCTCTTGTAAATACC
>GL995202.1:71035-76139 GCA_000222855.1 Succinivibrionaceae bacterium WG-1
AAAAATCCCAACCTGTTTAGTCAGTTCTTTAAGCTTATAAATTTCCTCTTTTGAGGTTAATTCATTCTTTAAAATACTAGTTTCTGTACTGATAGAATTCTTCGGCAATTCATCAAAAGATGAATCTATTAGAATGATATTTTGAGTCATTTTTTCAAAATTTTCACTTTTATCTAAAGCAAGTTTTTGTAGTAAATAATAATTGCGAACATTGTTTATGTTAGGTTTATCAATAGCAATATCTAATGCCTTAGGAATAAATTCTTTTAGTTCTGCAGCTTTTATATTCTTTAGGTCTACTATTTTGACTTCTTCATTTTCGATATAAATGTTTTTAAAAGTTGATGAATTATTATTTTTTATTTTTTTGGTTATATCTAAATTTAATGAATCTAAATTATCATTAAAATCTTCATTATTCGTTGTATCCTGATTTTTTTTCTCTTGATACCAAAACCATCCTGTTTCATGTTTTCCATAATAATTAGAAACATCACTATATTTTGTTTGAGATTCAGGCTCAAACTCACTTGCAAATGTTTTATCTATAACTCCCACAATAACAACGATAAAAATAGAACCAAGATAACCAATAATTCTACAGAAGTTTACCTGCAATAAATTGAATTTTCTAGCCGTCATAATCTAATCTACCAATTCATATTTAAAGGAAACTCCTTTAGTTAAGACTAAATCAACTCTTCTTGCTGCGTCTATTTCTAAAACCGGAAACATATTGTCTGCAAGCTTTAAATAAAAATCAGCAACTCTTTCTAAAGCTTTAGATGCCCCACTTGCTCCTGCTCCTTGTAAAGCTTGTTTGCTATATATTCTTTGATATTCTACTGTGCCATTATTAGAAGTTGTAAGAGTTGGAACTTGTTGTACATCAAAGACACCTGCAAGACCTTCTAAAAATCCTGCCATTAATGAACGCACTATCAACTTGCCTTGTTTGGAAACTAAACGTCCCCTAATTCCTGCTTTACCATCTGTTCCCACAATATAACCATTAATCGTATTTTCAATAACCTTGCCACTATCAGAAATACAATTTAAGGATTCCGCCCTAAGATAAACTCTTTCAGAACTCATATCACCATAGCCTGCTGCTAATAAAAAACATTCTTTTAAGTTAAATGAGTTTTCATTCGGCAATATCGCATCTTTATCTATATTGATAAGTACTGGAAATGGTTCATTTTTAGTATTCTCACTTGTTGGAGCATCAAGACCTGTTAAAAGCATTCCTGATAAAATAGTTCCAGCTGGTATATAAGGAGTTACTTTAGATTCTTGTTTATCTATTTTTAAAGCATTGTTATTAGTATCAGATTGGTTATTATGTTCCTCATTTGGGTGACTTAATTCTTTATCATCAAATGTATTACCATTTGTTTCCATAGAATTTAAACCTATTTTTTGATGTTTTGCCTTTGATTCTATTTTTTTTATGTATATATCTTCATTATCTTTGCCAAATTCATCATAATTTTGCGATTCCATACTATTGCGAATTTGGGATAGAATTGCAGCTTGTTTATCATCTATTTGATTCAATTCTTTTGCTTTATTACTAGATAAACTATTTTCTGTAGTTAAATCTTTAGAATTTTCTAATGAAGTTTTTGCTAAATTTTCTTCATTAGAAGTTACGTTTTCTTTTGCTAAATCTAAATTATGACGTCGTAAATTTTTGGGTAATAATGAACGAATTACTTTAAATTCATTGAGCATTTCATCGATTTCTTTTAGCTTGGAACTTATCTGCGGTGATAAATTGTCATCTGCATTCAACAATCCTGCATTTTTACGAATAAGTTCTAATTCTCTTTTTAAATCATTTAACTCACGCCGAATTATGTCATCTCTAGAATGTAGTAACTTAATACTTGATGCTAAACTATCAACCCCTATTTCTCTAGTATTAAAATCTGTTAATACGTGCTTTACAGTGGAATCTGCTTTATTAGTGCGATTATTTGTATTAGGAGTAACAATAGATACGATAGTAACAACAACTAATATCGCTCCGCCCCAAATTAAAACCTTTTTTAACTTAGGATTCATATTTATATTTTTTAACATTATGATTTTCTCAAATAAAAACTTGTTAAAATATCATTCAGATGTAATTGATAATTTAAAATTAAAATGATTTAAGTAAAGAATTAAAAGTCACAGCCAAAATAAGAAAAATAATTAAATAAAATTCTGTTCAATTTTAAAATTGTCAATACCGTTTAAAAGCTATACTTAAGTTCTATAGTTCATGGTGTAAAACTAAAATATATTTACTATGATTGGGTTTTATGACATCACTATTTAAGCTACTAAAACCTATGATATTTTTAGTTTTGCAAGATATCTTTTGAAAAGTTGAGGAACTGTTTTCTAAACGTACTAACAAATAAATCAACGATTGTTCTTTTACTCCCCAAACAACTTTGGAAGACATTTGAAAATTTGAGTTTTTACATAATTTTTTGTTATCCCAAACACTTAATTCTTTATCGTCTAAAATAATAGTGTTAGAAAAATTTTGTTTTTTAAATAATTGTCTCATCAGAGCAATAACTTTATCGGAATCTTGACGTTGTTTTAAAATTGTTGAAGAAGGTAAAAATAGTTGATTATCCTCTGTTAGTTGTTCTCTATATAGCTTATTTTTATTACCAAAAACGATATTTTCATATTGATAGAAATTAGCTAATATAAAATCCCATATTTTTGAAAACTGCTGACTAAAATTTACGGTTGTAGAAAATTGTCTTTTGATATTGGCATTAGTATTACTAAAAGCTTCATTACTTGTAAAACTATTTGTTAAAACATTTGAAGAATCTTTAGATAAATTGGAGTTAACTTTTCTACTTCCTTTCTTTAAATGTTCATAATCAAGTAAATAAACTTTTTCGTAATCTTTTAGTACTTGTTCTTTTATATCTACATTTATGCTTTGTGGCTCCATTACTTTGGGAATTAACACAATCTTGAAAGCAAGTTTAATAAAATCGGAAGGACTTACAAATAATACAAATGGCTTAGAATTTTTAGGCAAAATATAAACTATGCCATTTTCATTGGTAATTTCTGCATTTGTTATTGTATTTACCACGACATCATTAAATGGGAACGACAATCGATTTAAATCATTTACAGCAATATGATATTTAAAGGTATTTTCTTGATTTGTTGTAACATCTATTACTGAGAAATCATTATCTTGAATTTGTGTTGTATATCCTACATTTAAGTTTTTAGGATTGTTTTTAGTTGTAGATTCTTTTGTCTCTGATGATGTTTTTTTGGTATTACCAATTACATCTTTATTTTTCGATGAAAGCTTATCGCTAACAATTTTTTCTTTAGTATTTTTGGTAATATCTCCAACAATATTATTTGGTTCTTTTGCTATAAGTTCATTGCTATCTCCCCATGAAGTTATAGGAGTGACAAAACCAAATACTCCCCCCATTGTTACCAATAAAATTTTACTAATAATACGAACAATATTTCTCACAACACAATCCTTTAATCAAAACATAAATCTCATTCAAAAGCGTACAATCATCAAATTCAATACTAATAAAAATCAGCTTGTTCTTTTTTTATTTTTTTTACTTTCATGCAATTTTTTCTGGGCCCTAACTTTTTGAGTTTGTGGCGCACCTTCATACATATCAACCCAAGTTAAAAAAGGCTGAAAATCTCTCATCTTGAATTTAACTTCATAAGTGCGATGTATTTGTCTTTCTTCTCCTGTTGGTCCTTTAATAATGCTAATACCAGAAATAAAAACTAAATTAGTAGCTTCTTCATAAGTAATACTTTTAGGTTCAAAATGCATACTTATATGATCAAGTCTTATCGCTTGAGTTTGCACTTCTATAACATTAACAAATTGCTGATAAACTTCGGTGGATAATAAAGGTTCTAAAGCGTAACGCACAAATCTCACATTATTAGGAGATACGTTACCAATTAATTCAGCCACAAATAATCCCCAAGCTTTTTGATAGCCGATATTACTTTTTTGCATACTTAAGCGAACTTCTTTAGATAAATTAGGAGGTACTAAAATAATTGTTTCATCATTTTTATAAAGTAAAATTGCTAGTAATATATTTGAAAAAAGTAATATAAGCACAATTGCGGATAAGTACATTGATACTAACTTTAAGCCACGATATGACTGTAAGAAATTATTTATTAACACGTAATTTCCTATTTTTGAGTGATATTTTGAATAACTACTGTTATGGAATTTTGATAATGAGCATTTTGGGATTATAAATTTAAGTCCTAATTTTAAAGATAACTTATACAATAAAACTTAAACAAAAACTCTTATAAAGGCATTAGGAAAACTTTTTGCCTTATTGAAAGATAAGCCATGCCAATACAAATAATGTATTAAAAATCCATCTTGGCTAGCATCTAAATAACGTCGATAATAATGAGTAACTATTAAACTAAGAACTGAAAAAATCAGAGCTTGACCTAGCATTATTCCTAAAACTACTCCTATAACTAATGGTACAACTTCATCAATTTGCCACAATAATACTGTAGGAGGTTCATCAATATACTTTGGTAATTCTATAGGTTCCATATTTAAGAAAATAAAAAAATAACAAGATAAAAAACAAAGATAAAGTTAAATTCTAAATACTAATAAAGAAATTCTTATATCTATAATTTAGATATTCCAATAACTAAAACTCGATTAGATTACCCATAAAAAATTATTTTTTCCCTAAATGTTCATAATTTTATGAAGTTATAGCGGAATCTTCGTAAATACCTACCCAATTATGTTCATATACTTTAAAAAGAGATTTAATAATGTTTATTAAGTTTATTTTACTTTTGATGGTAAAAAGAAAAGTTTGCCATTATTAAACTACTTTGATTGCAATCTTTTAGTAAAAAAGATAAAAAATTGTTTAGTTTATATTACAATAACTATATACAATGAAAATTATGATTGTATTGCTAATAGATTGGTATTAAAAGTGGACCTTGTTTATGAAAAAAATAGCATCAGGAAAAAGCTTTAAAAAATTCTATAATAATAACTATATCTATATTGATAAAACTA
>GL995202.1:76588-79176 GCA_000222855.1 Succinivibrionaceae bacterium WG-1
AAGAAATATTTTCACTTATAGGCTATGAACGAGCATTTTTTTCACGTCCACGTCGCTTTGGTAAATCAACTATACTAGATACTATAGCAACTCTTTTTGAGAAAGGTGTAGAACCATATTTTAAGGATACTTGGATATACGATAAATGGACAGAAAAAACTTATCCTGTTCTTAGACTAAATTTCTTAAATTTTTCAAATAATAATTTTAATGCATTTTGTAAAGATTTTTATGACAATTTAAATCAATTTATTAAAAATAATAACTTTGATATAGAACTTGAATTTGCAGAACCATATCAATGCTTAAATACTTTTTTTTCATATTTAAGTTTTAACGACAAAAGCATTGTTATTCTTATCGATGAATACGATTGTCAATTAACTTCAAATATAAATAATCCAGAACTTTATGATACATTTCAAAAAAGTATCCGCTCTTTATATGCAAGCATTAAAGATGAAGAATCTATCAAGTTTTTAGGTATTACAGGAATTACTCGTTTAAAAGACGTTTCTATATTTTCAGTTGGCACTGATATTAAAGATGTTTCATATTATAGTGATCTTGCCACATTGGTCGGTTTCACAAGAGAAGAAATAAAAAAATATTATATCGACTATATAGATTTAGTAGCATCTATTCAAAATAATATTTCTTTAGAGCTTGTGACTGAAGCGAAACGTGAAGAAGTTCTAGATAGGTTAGCTCAAGAATACAATGGTTACTGCTTTGATGAATCTTATACTCAGAAAGTTTTTTCAACCTGGTCCATAAATGAATTTTTTACTTTAGTAAAAAACAAACAATATGTTAACTATGGCGATTATTGGTATGGCAATGGTGGTATTCCTTCAATTTAAAAAAATTATCTTGAATCTCATGATTTAGATATAAAAAGATTTGAAAATGAAGAAATTATTGTTAACTACGATAACTTCTCCAATCCTACATCATTACTTACCATGGACCAAGATGTATTGATGTGTCAAACGGGATACCTAACAATTTGCACTCCTTATGAAAGTGGTACAACTTTAAAACTAAAGATTCCAAATTATGAAGTAAAAAAAGCTTTATATCGCTTATTATCTTTTAAAACCTTTGGAGTAGAAGCGCAATTAGATTATGAATATAAGCAACTATTAGAACATGGTACAGTTCAAGATATTTTTAACATATTTAATAAGCTTGTAAAATCAGTAAGTTACGAAAAATATCCTCTAACTAATGAAAGTGTCTTAAGAAGCTTCTTACAAGCTTTCTTAATTGGAGTTGGTCTTCGTGTTTTGGCAGAACATCATAATTCAAAAGGTAGAAGTGATTTAGAAATAGATTACTTTAATAGACGTATAGTTATTGAACTTAAGTTTGCCAAAGACTCAACTGAAGTGCAAGCTAAACTAAAGACAGCAGTACAACAAATAAAAGAACGAGATTACGGTAATACCCTACCAAGAGCATCGGAACTTTTACGTATCGCATTAATATTTGATGGTATCAAAAAGAATTTGCAACCTTTGAAACGGTTTGATAAATAAAAATCAATATATAATGATAGTCAATAATATCGTTTTTATGGTTAGATTTTTATTTGAAAATAAATAGATTTTTAGTATTAAAAATATTCAATTGATCTTTTAATAAAATTTTTTCAAAAAAATGGGTTCTAACTTTTTATAGCTAGAACCCCAAGTACATTGGACTAATGAACATGAATACTCTCTTTGTACAACTTACAAATAGCATCAACTAAAACGCATCTGTAATGAGCTATAAGAAACTAACTCATGTGATATGGAGCACATTATACACTTGTTTTGTGATTTGTGTAACACTTTTTTACTAAAAAAGTAAAATAATTCATATCTATTTAATAAAACCAATGACTTATAACTATAAATAAAATTCTGTTCTTAATTAAAAAGACTTATATATCCCCAATTGTCGTCTTTCTTCAGCCTTTTGTGAAATATAACTTCCTAACACAATTTTGTATCCTAAACGAGTGATTATTTTGGCAATTTCCTTTCGAAATAAACAAGGTGTACGATGATAATTTTCACTTACAATACAACTTGATAAATGAACGACAACATCTTCTTTTGCAAGGTTCATTTTATACAAATGCTTGGTTAAATGTTCCATTTTGGCAGCTACTTCAATTCCAGAACAACCACCACAATCAAAAGTCATATATTTAGTATCTTCATCATAATCAGTAAATTTACCAATTCGTTCATAAAATGCTCGAGTACAATTTAAACCACTACAGCGATGCATTGAATTAGCACATTGCACAATTACAACCAATTTAGTCACTTAAAACTACCTCGCATTATTTCTTAATTACATAATAGCCAAGTTATCCCCGAAACTATTCGTCTAGTTTCATCTTCATAATGATTTCCAGGATTTAGTATAAATACAGTCTTCTTACCTGTCTCTTGACAAGATTTTACAATGTTCTCTGTTGCATTTAAAACAGTACCTAGAACTTTATGCATAGTATTAGATTCTTTATCACCTAATGAAAAATATACCTTTAAAACCTCATCCTGCATTGAGTTGTTCTGTACAAATTCCAT
>GL995202.1:80748-85526 GCA_000222855.1 Succinivibrionaceae bacterium WG-1
CAGCAATTAACTTAATATCAGCCAATCGATAGTCTGAGTCAATTGCTAGAGTTGTTGGTGGATCATTTAATGGTTCACCATTAACATCTCTAGATAAAATACAAGCCAAATCAAATCTAAAACCATCTACATGCATATGTTCAGTCCAAAAGTGCAAACTGTCATTTATTAAACGTTTCACCATTGGATGACTAGCGTTTACAGTATTACCACAACCAGAATAGTTCTTATAACGCTTATCATTATCAAGAATATAGTAAGCATTATTATCTAATCCTTTATATGATAATAGAGGTCCATCTGTATCACCTTCAGAGGTATGGTTATATACCACATCTAGAATTACTTCTATTCCTGCTTTATGAAAAGCTTTAACCATGTCTCTAAATTCATTTAGAGGAGCATAAATATCATCATTATTGGTAGAGTACTCACCATGAATTGCAAAGAAACTCATTGGAGCGTAGCCCCAATAATTCATTTTTCCTGGTAATGCATCAAATTTATCAAACTGAAATACAGGTAGCAATTCAACTGTATTAATACCAAGATCCTTTAAATATGGAATCTTTTCAATTAAACCTAAATAAGTTCCTTTTAACTTTTCAGAAACACCTGATTTTTTTCCTTTAGTAAAACCTGCAACATGCATTTCATAAATAACATTGGAACTAAGAGGAATTTTTGGATTGGTATCTTTTTCCCAATCATATTTTGACATATCTATAACAGCATTCTTGGCACAAAAACCAATATTATCTCCAACAAAACGATTATAGGTACGATTATAATTTTTTGGGAAAAGAATTCTTAAAGCATAAGGATCTAATAAAACTTTTTGAGGATCAAAAATATTACCAGGAACTTCTGCGACAACTTCTTTTACGCGCCACGCATATATTTGGCCATCTTTTAATCCATGAACAAAAACATGCCAATAATAAGAACTTCTATGTTTGGCACTAGATATTTCAATAATTTCAGGATCTGAGTCATTAACATCTTTAAAAAGTAATAACTCCATTACTTTGGCATAACGTCCCCAAATTGCAAAATTAACCCCTTCTTTTGTGACATGAGCTCCTAAATGATGACAATCACCCGCTGATATCTTGTGCTTTGGTTTATTATGCATAACAACCTCAAATAAAATCCGTTTTAAATTGTTTGTTGTATTCTGCTATTCTATTTACAATTTATTTTTTTTTAAATATTTTATATAAAACTATTTCAGTTTCGACCTTGTTGATAAAGATTTATAAAATGAAATTTTTTCATAGTTCTTACTTAGACTATGTCTGATTATTGTTTTATATTTTAAATATAATAAATAAAGTCATGAGCTTTATTTGTTTTTGTAAAAAGTTTATTCCCACTATAGTACATGTAAATATATGCAAACTAAAAATATAACTATATTGTAATAATAAGATAGAAAAAGTATTGTCATGTTCAAAACCTTTTAAACATAAACTTTTATGTTAAATAATTCTATCTTTGTATTGGGTGTAAATTGTATCAAATAATTTTTATATAATACAATTTTACCTACGAATTTTAACAAATTTCATGTTTAAATCAGTGATATTGTTCCTTTATATTATAGAATTTTCATAAATAATTTCAGATTGTGACATAAAGTAAAATAATAGAGAAATAAAAAAATATAAGAGTTACTTGGGGCTAATAAAATATAAAAATTACATAATTCATAGAATTCTATAATTATTAGATTTTGGAAAATTCTCAAAAATTAAGTTAAAATACACTTGTACGTTAATATTCCAAATTACAAAGCTAAAGGATTTTTTATGTCTGATTCAAATAACTCAACTCCTAAAGATTTAAATGATAAATTAAATTTAGCTTTGTCTAATTTACTACACGGTCAGCCTGATTTTGATAATTTCAAAAAACTACTACAAGAATTTACTGAAGTTACAGGTACTACCCCAAAAACCTATGAAGAAATTCGCAAAGAATATGAAGTTAATTTAGAAAATGATGTTCAAACAATGCAAAGAGAATACAAGAATGAACTCATAAAAAAATTGTTTGAAAACAGTGAAATAAATTGTTCATGGGAATTTGAAAACATGCATATCAATGAGAAAGAAGATCCTGATTATGCAGCCGCTGTAAACATTTGCAAACAATGGGTTGATAAATTTCCCCAATTTGATAAAAACATCAGAGTTGTTCACGAAGAAACTAAGACCGTAGACTATCACGAACCAGGTGCCCTATTATTACTATATGGCGATTATGGGGTTGGTAAATCAATGCTTGCAGGAGCCATGGCACACAAATTAATGCGAGAACAACAACGATCAGTTGAATTTATGCAATGGCATACTATCTTTGAAGAACTTCAATTAAGACGCAACAACTTTACTGAATATAAAAATTTTGAAAATACTCTTGTAAAAGCAGATCTCTTAATTATTGACGAGGTTGCTGTAGACAAATTAAGTTTAACAGACCCACAACGCCGTGAATTGGGTGAATTATTACGTTCCCGTAAAAATCTTGGAAAATGTACCATTTTAATTACCAATTTAAATCCTCAATCTCTCTATGAAAGCGTAGGACAATTTTGTTGGGAATCAATAAAAAATTATGCTAATTTTGTAGTTGTTTACGCAGGTAATCATAATAAAAGAGCCAATAATGTAGGTGGATTTGACGACTTGAGAGTTCAGGCACAACGCAACTACAATAATAAAGAGCAAATAAATAGTAATAATGTAAAACAAATAAACCAAACAGATAATGGTTATAACAATGATAAGTTTAAGGTTACCGATAATAGTACAGTTCCTTCAACTCCATCACCTAATATGAATATAAGTGCAGCCCCAGATGGAGACTATGCTTACAATCCCAACAATTACGATATGAGAAACTACAATCCAAATGCTATTCAACAATACAATAGCACTTCTCAGCCATATGCTAACAATTCACAATCTATAAACAATTTAAATAATGCTTTAGATACTAACTACACCCACGTACAATCTAACATTCAAAATGTTAATTATACCAATATGAATAACAATCAAATAAATTCATCTCAAAACACATTTGTTAATGTTAATGGTAATAATTTAAATAGAAGTATTGATGCAAACAATAAATTGCATTCTCAACAAAACAACAATAACAATAACAATGTAAATATTAGACTTTGTCAAAATATTGGAAGCAAATATTAAAACAAAAGTATTCGTATCCCCCCATAAAGGAATAAATTATGGCAAAAGAAGTTGGACAAAGAGTTATTATTGCGTTTGATTTTGGAACTCAAAGTATTGGTGTGGCAATAGGAAATGAAATCTCATGGACCGCTCAGGCTTTAGCTGCGTTAAAAGCCAAAGATGGCATTCCTGATTCAAATGCTTTAGATAAGTATTTCAATGATTGGCAACCTGATGCCATAGTTGTGGGATTACCTTTAAACATGGATGGCACTTATCAAGAAGTAACTTTTAAAGCCAAAAAATTTGGCAATCGACTCTCTAATAAATTTCGTATTCCCGTTTATTTTAAGGACGAACGCTTAACTACTAAATCAGCTAGAGAAGAATTATTTGCAACTGGAGGATATAAAAATCTAACTAAAGGCAAAGTCGATTCTCAGTCTGCAGTAGTCATTTTAGAAGGTTTTTGGGAAGAAAATTTTCAATAAAGGAAAACTTATAAACCTAATCTTTTTACATATAACTTAGATATTTGCCATCTGAGTGACATTTGAATAACAAATGAAAATGTGTGCTACTTTGATTGGAAGAAAATCTTAATCAAAGGTAGCTTTAGTTTAAACCTAAAACTTAAAAAGAGTCAATAAAAAAATGAACACCAAAGAAGAAAATGATATTTGCTCACGTTTACAAACATACATCATGAATCTTATTGACCAAGAACTTAAAAAGAGAAAATGCTCTATTAACAAGTTCTGCGAATATAGTGGAATAAAAAGAGTATATTATTATGTTGTAAAAAGAGACGATAGTTCAATAAGTCTCACTTTTATTGTTAGAGCAGCAATATGCTTAAACATACCATTATCTGACTTTTTTAAACTACCTGAATGGGAAACAAAAGAACATTCCTATAAAAGAATCAATATTTTAGTATCTAAAGATTGCTCAATACAAGAATTCTTTTCACTTGCCAAGGATTGGGAAAATAATATTCAAGTTAATTCTCCTACTACAGAATTAGTAAAAGTTGAAGAATCTAATATAGATATATTAGTTAATGACTATATTGATTTATTTGCTGATAGATTAAAAATGATTTTAAAGAAACACAATATGACATTAACAACTTGTATTGAATTAAGTGGAATGTCCATGCCTCATTTCTATAAAATTACAAATAATCATCATATACCAACACTTAAAACTTTATCTAAAATTATGAATACTGTTCCATTCTATCCACCAATTTTATTTTCAGCTCCAATTTCTAATATAAAAAATGTACCTAAAGGATATATAAATGTTTGCAAATTAGTGCCAACTAATGTAGAATCACTTATTGAAATGTTTTACGATTAAATTATTAAGGATAAACTCGATGAAAAAATTATTATTAGTAGCTTTTATGTTTGCTTTTGGTTTTTCTCTACAAGCTTGTAATATTACTGAATTAGTTCCACAGAAGAAAGTTGTAGTAAAAAAATGTGTTAATGACGAAAATGATGTTATTAAAAACGAATGTGATTTATATGACGGTTCTATACGAAAAAAGTTTCAATGGATATGATCTAA
>GL995202.1:85982-88044 GCA_000222855.1 Succinivibrionaceae bacterium WG-1
TATATATAATATATTTAATTATACTATCATGGCAATAACTGATTCTCTTGTAATAACTCGAACTATCGAGAAAATTAAAATTCTTCTTGGCAATACTATTCTTCAAGCTTTAGAAGATCCTAAAACTGTTGAACTTATGCTCAACTCTGATTGTACCGTATGGGTTGAAAAACTCGGCTCAGGTATGGAAGAGTTATGTCAAATGAGTTCTTGTTCATCTCTTGATTTAATTCAAACAGTTGCATCATTTCATTCCAAAATAGCTAATGAATCACATCCTGTTCTTGAATGTGAATTTCCTCTTGATGGAAGCCGTTTTGCAGCTCAAATTTTTCCATGCGTTCAAAGCCCCACTTTTACAATTCGTAAAAAAGCAGTATCTATTTTTACGCTTTCCCAATATGTTGAGAATGGAGTGATGTCTGAAGCACAAAAAGACATCATTTTAACCGCAGTAAAAAATCATAGAAATATTCTTGTAATTGGTGGTACAGGCTCAGGTAAAACAACACTTGTAAATGCAGTTATAGAATCAATGGTTCAGAATAATCCAAAAGAAAGATTGGTAATTATTGAAGATACAGGTGAAATACAGTGTTCCGCAAAGAACAATGTTCAATTTCATACTGCTCCAAATGTCAGCATGACTGATTTATTAAAAACAACTTTGAGAATGCGTCCCGATCGTATTCTAGTTGGTGAAGTGCGTGGTCCTGAAGCATTAGATTTACTTATGGCTTGGAACACAGGACATGAAGGCGGTGCCGCAACTGTTCACGCAAATAATCCTGTAGCAGCACTTGAACGTATAGCTTTACTTATTTCTATGAATAGAGATTATCCAAAACCAATTGAGCCTCTAATAGCGTCATGTGTTCATGTAATAGTACACATTGCAAGAGTTGGTCACGGCAGAAAAATTTCTTCTATTCTAAAAGTTAATGGTTATGACAACATTAATAAATGTTATCTAACTGAAGAGATTACTTAATTTTCATTATTTCATTTTTTTGTTTTTCATTTTTTAAGGAATAATTATGAATAAAAATTTGTTTCGTTTATTTGTTCTATTTGTAACAACTATTGTATTTATTGAACCTTCATTTGCAGGTTCAATGCCTTGGGAATCAGGACTTTCTAAGATTCAAGCATCACTAACAGGTCCTGTAGCACAAGCGATTTCAATCATTGGTATTGTTGCAGCAGGTGGTATGTTGATCTTCGGTGGTGAAGTTTCTCAATTCATGAAATCAATCATTTATCTTGTATTAGTAATCTGTTTAATCGTAGGTGCAAACACAATATTCACTGCAATTGGCGGTACAAGCAGCAAAGGTGCGTTAATTACAACAACTTATGATGTTCAAAATCCAAATACACTTGTAATCAATCAAGCAGTTTAATTATTAAAAAAGAGAGCAACAGAAATGTTAAATAGAGTTCCTATTCATAGATCAGTTATTAGACAAACACTTTTCATGGGTGGTGATCGTGAAATCATATTGATGTCACTAGTTATATCTGTTGCTCTAATATTTATTTTACAAAGTATGATTTCAACTATTTTCGGTATTTGTTTATGGCTTTTCAGCCTATGGACTACTCGAATCATGGTTAAAGCAGATCCAAAAATGCGTGATATTTATCTTCAATATATTCGTTACGCTCGTTTTTATTCAGCAAAATCAACTCCATTTTTTGAGGAAAAATAATAATGATTCTTATTGCGTTATCCCTAGGACTTACTTCTTTAGTTTTCATTATTATTTTGTCTCGACTAATCATTGCAACAATCAATGATCAGAAATTAAAAAAAGACAAAAGAAAAGGATTTTCTGAATTATTAAGATATGGTTCAATCATTGAGGATGGAATCATTCTTGGCAAAGATGGTTCTTTAAGTGCATCATATTCATATGTTTGCGATGACAATGATTCAACCACAGATGAAGAAAAGAATGCTATTGCAAGTAGAATTAATGCGTTATTTGTGCAACTTGGCGATGGATGGGTATTCCAATTAGATTCAATTCGCAAAGAAACAGATTCTTATTCTGAAAGC
>GL995202.1:90121-91882 GCA_000222855.1 Succinivibrionaceae bacterium WG-1
ATACGAGCACTATAAATACTTTATAGCAATTCAAAACATAACTACTAATAGTAAAAAAACATTATTGGTAGCATTAAATAATTTAGTAGGAAACAACAACTTAAGAAAAAAAGTAACAGAAATTGATTTTTCGCAAAAAGCAAAACAACTTCTTCAAAAAACTTAAAAACCATACAAAAATTTTTTATCTCACAAACTGTAGGTATTTTTTTCTTGGCTACATGAAAATGAACTAATTCCCTATAATCCACTACAAAATTTTAAAATTCCAAAACTTGCGAATGACATTTCAAAACGTCCTGCTCTAAACTGTGATAATTTTCATACTTTAAATGATGCCAAAAAAGAAATCTCTCTATTTTTTCAGAATATCCATCAAAATCAACCAATATATATATATAAAATTTGGTTAATTCAATTTATTGTAGCCACTCGAATTCATGAAACTATTCAACTAATTAAAAATTATAAAGAAAATGACAGTTATGTTGCGATAAATACCAAATGTAGGAAAAATTTTATAATTCCAATAACTTCAATTTTAGGTAGTCTAATTAAAGATACTCAACAATATGTAAATAAATACAAGGATTTTGCTCATTCACTTAGAAGAACAATCCCCATTCAATACAAGAATCTTTTCACAATTCATGGATGTCGAGCAATATATAGAACGACAATTGAATTATTAGAAGACAATAAAACTTTTACTTTTGAAGAAAAGGAAGCTTACATATGTCACTTCAATTTTTCTTCGACAGAAAAATCCTATTTAAGAACTGATTATTTTGAAAAAAGAAAACAGATTCAAAAAGTTTGGGCAGAATGGTTAATTTCAATAACATCAAATTTAACAATTTCTAATACCAATCCCCTTTAGAATTTCTTCTCATTTTCATTGCTTTTTAACAAACAGTATTAGAATTATTTCTTAATCTGTCTTGAATATCTGCATACTGAAATGAACTAAATTTAATAGTTAAATCATGAATTTTTTTTAAAAATTCATAACATTTTTTATTGTTATTCAAATCATAATTACTATTTAATTCTTGAACTATATCTTTAGTAAATTTACCATGAGTTAATAATTCATTAGCAAGTTTAAACATCTCTTCATTACATCCAAACTTATGATAAATAAAGAAATTTATTGCTACTTTCTTTACATCAAGAAATGTTCTTGTTTTATTAACTCTTGTAGTTCCTATTAAATTAATCATTGTATTTTTGAAATTTTCTCCAACACACAATAATAATTCTTCAAATTCTTGATAATTCAATAAATATGTAAAAGTACATTTTTCTTTAACAAGATTTTTCATTTTAAAATTAAAAGTATTACGTGGCATCGCAACTTTATTTTTAGATTCAGCAAAAGAAACGTACTTATCATAGTAATAAGATAAATCTTCAGCAGTATCTCTAAAAGATAACCATTGTTCATTCCAATACTTTTTAGTAGGTTGAAGATATTCATATTTCTTTCTATATGAAGTACCTTGATTTAAGATTTTATTAACTGTAGGTTTAGAACATCCAATTTGATCAGCAATTTTCTGTTGAGATAGTCCTTGCTTGTGTAATTGACGTATTTGATATATTTGAGAATTGGAAAGCATGTGATATTAACTCCTAAAAAATAACTCAAAATAATGTATATACATAGCTACTAATGAAAAACTACAAAGTCACTTCTTCTTTGGTGTTCAAAACAAAGAACTTTACTATTCATTAAATGTACATATATTAATAAACTTT
>GL995202.1:92497-95912 GCA_000222855.1 Succinivibrionaceae bacterium WG-1
AAATTGGCACGAATGGTGTTAGGAGTTTATTCTTTAAAATTCAGCTATCGAGCGTTATTAGTCTAATAAAAAGAACTGACTGTACAATGCCCCTCTGCACGTCTGAACATACTTGCTAAATAAAAGATTAACAAGCGAATCTTACGTTGCCCTTACGCAGAGTCCCCCCCGGTATACAGCAACACACATAAACAACCAAGCCCGATCACAACTCGCATCATCCCCGCAAGGTCATTTCTAAGGTAAATATAACTTAGATATGGTAAAAATATAAAATAAAAGGACCTAAAAGGTCCTTTTATTTTAAAGAAATTAAATAACTTATTTTAGTCTTTATAAAAAGTTTTTATCAACTAAAAATTAGTTAGCTTCCTTTGCAGCTTGCTTTTCAGCAATTAAATCTTCAAGGCGTTCTTTTTGTAATTGTAATTCTTCTTCACTTAAATCAGCTGAATCATTAGCATTGCCACTAGCAGCCTTCTTTAATGAATCTAAAGAACCTAAAATTTGTTCCTTATGTTCTTGGTATAATTTATAACCAACAGCACCTAAAACAACACCACCTGCAACAGCTAATAATAATCTTTTATCAATAATCATTTCTATATTCCTTTTGTTTAAAACATTTTAAAATCAAAGAATAATTTATATGCCTTACATTCTACAATAAAAATTTTTACTAGTATATAAAAATTGCAAAAACATTTTATAAATAAACATTAGCAACAAACTCAATGTAGAAAATGTAAATTTTTACTTATTATTTTTTAGATTATCAATGTTTCGTTTTATTTTTTCAAAAGTAAATTTCTTATCTAACAAAATTCGAGCCGAATTTGCTACTACCCCTATTGTTGCTGCATTATGAATAGTGGTTGCAATTAATGGATTTATTTTACCTAAAGCCCCTAACATCATTGCAGCAGAGTTTATTGCAATAGTTGCCACAAAGTTTTGACGAATTATTTGCATTGTAGATTTAGATAATTCCATAACTTTAGCAAGTTTTAAAGGTTCATCAGAAGTGATTGTAATATCTGCAGATTCAATTGCAATATCTGTAGATTTACCACCTAATGCAACCCCAATATCTGCATATGCTAAAGCAGGAGCATCATTAATACCATCACCAACCATCAACACTTTTGAGTAACTTTGTTTACTTGCAACAAAATCAGCCTTTTCATGAGGTAAAACTTCAGCCTTGAAACCATCTAAATCAAGTTTATCAGCAACATAATCGGCAGTTACTTTGTTGTCACCGGTAAGCATTAAGATTTCATCAACACCATTACGTCTAAAGCGATTTAAGGTCTTCTTAATATCTTTACGAATTGGATCTACTATTATAATGCCACCTAAAAATGCTCCATCTCTAGCCACATAAATAATATTAGATTCCTTATCTAAATTAGTTGGTTTAGCATCTTTTAATCCCTTTACTTTCTTTTCTTTCATAAAGGTATAACTACCAACTATAATCTTTCCACCTTTTACATCATCAAAGTCTGGAACTTTAGCAACAATGCCACGACCTACAACCACATCAACTTGAGTTTCTTGAGCTAATGTCCAAGATTCTTTTTGAGCATAATTTAAAATTGCTTCAGCTAAAGGATGAGATGATGATTTTTCAGCAGAACCTGCTAATTGTACTAATTCTTTTGTTGTTACACCATCTGCTACAATAGTATCAACTAATACAGGATGACCATCTGTGATTGTACCTGTCTTATCCAAAATTACGGTATCAATATCAGCTAATGTTTCAATAAAATTACCACCTTTAACTAACACACCCATTTGCGCAGCTTTACTAATTGAAGCAGAAATAGCTGTAGAAGTTGATAATTTTAAGCCACAACTAAAATCAATAAAGAACATGTTTAAAACACGTTGAATATCTTTAGTAACAGCATAGATTACCGCAGCAGATAAGAATGAAATTGGCACTAACGAATTTGCCATTCTATCGGCAAAGTTTTGAATTGGCGCACGACGATTTTGTGCATTTTCAACCATGTTTATGATTCTAGCTAAGTTAGTTTTATCACCAACTTGAGTTACTTGAATAGTAATTTCACCAGAACATAAAACAGTTCCTGCAAAAACATCTGCACCTACTGTTTTAAATACCGGAATTGATTCACCTGTAAATGAAGATTGATCAATTGAAGCTGCACCTTCAATAACTCTACCATCTACACAAATCTTTTCACCTAAATAAACTACAACTTTATCGCCAACTTTGATGTCTTCAATTGGAGTTTTACTAATGCTATTATCTTCTGCTTTACACCATACATATTTTTCCTTTACATTTAATAAAGATGAAATATGCTGTCTTGCACGTTCTGCAGCCTTTGTGGTGAGCATTTCTGCGACATTAGAAAGAACTAATAGTGATAAACTTGACTCTGGTTTTCCTGCAAATAAACTAGCACTAACAGCTGTTGCTGTTAGAGTATCAGCATTTGGAGCTTTATCTCTAATTAAGCCACCAATGCCTTCAAAGAATATATCCTTTGCAATATAGAGTACAAAAGCACTGCGTAACCAAGTTAGATTCGCAAAAGTAAGAGGAGCAAATCTCTTAACACCTTCTAAAGCACAAAAACCTAATAAAGAAGCGAGTGCTTTATGCTTATAGTTTTGTAATTCTTCAGATACAGATTTCATTGCTTCTTTTGAATCAGAAATCTTTTTTTGCAATGATGACTTAGTATCTAATAATTTAAATCTAGCTAAAATATTTACTAATAATTTTTTATCGGTAGTATAAATACTTAATTCTTTTTCTAAGAAACACGCTGAAACTACGCAAGGAAATCTTCTTAATTTATATTCAATTAAAGCTTTTTGCTTATTAGTGTAGCTTTGATTAAGAGTTATAGTTAAATGCTCTATTTGGCTCATAATTACTTATTAACTCCCTTTTCAACAAATTTATACCCCCACCACATAAGTTGCGGTCCACTAGGCATTTGCTTGGTAATAAATACTTTATAAGCACCTATTGCTAAAAATGCGCCTCCTAATATCATGGTTAAATCTAAAGCATTTCTTAAAAGAGAACGCACAACGCCATTAATTCCTACAACATAATCTTTAATAGCTTGAGCAAGAATTGTTAAATGAGCACCACTTCTGCCACTACCATTGGTATTTGTCACCACTGTTGGCATATTATTTTTAGAAGAAGCATCAACTGTTAAATTACGTTTTGCAGGAGTTCGAGGATTTTTAGCACGAATAGAATTTGTTATCTTTGAAAAATTGATTGATTTGACGCATCAAAATCAGCTAATTTCTTATCTGTTGCTATTGCATTTTGTTCATTTAAATGATTGATTACTGCATCAATAGTATTTGTATTTTCAACGTCAAAAGTAAAAAGAATAGTACCTGTAACACT
>GL995202.1:97388-103315 GCA_000222855.1 Succinivibrionaceae bacterium WG-1
CGCTGATTACACCTTCAGAAAGGAATCTTGACAACCATTCTGGAGCACCAACATTTTCTAAAAATTCCCCAGCAGCAGGAACAATCATTCCTTCAAATAATTCATCATTAGTCCAATCTGTAACAATTGCACCTAACCATGTTACTGAAATGTAGTAAACAAGGAACATAATCACTACAAAGAAAGGAATAGATAAATATTTATTTAATAAGAATTTATCTAAAGTTTCAGAGAAAGTCTTACGTGGTTGTTTCTTTTGGCAAACATTAACAATATCTGCAATCTTGCTATAACGATCTTCTGCAAGGATTTGATATGCTACCTTATTAGGGAATGTTTTTGCAATTTCATCCTTGGTTTCACTCAAAGTATCTCTAAACTCATTATTTGAGAATACTTCATTTGGATATGCATCCCCTACAAATGCAGCCTTGGCCCAATATGTTGCACCATTATCAAATGGAGCAGGAACCTTAATTGCAAGTTTATTTAATGCTTCAGCAAGTTTTGGTTCTTTTGAAACATAACGACCATCAACAGCAGCACCAAAATTCTTAGTATTTAAAATTTCTAAAAATTCTTTGTTACCAGTTCCATCTACCGCACTAAATGGAATAACCTTTAAGCCTAATTCTTTTGATAAACGGTCAGCATCAACTTCAAGATTATTTTCTTTTAAACTATCCCACATGTTTAAAAGAACAACCATAGGTTTGCCAAGCATCTTTAATTCATAAGTAAGGTATAAACTTCTTTCTAATGAATTAGCGTCAATGATATTTACAATTAGTTCTACGTGATTACATAAAACTTCTTTAACTGCAATATTTTCTTCATCAGATAATGAAGATAATGAATAGATACCAGGGATATCAATTATTTGAATATCAGAATTGAAATTACCAACGTGGCGTTCAACTGTAACCCCAGGATAGTTACCTGTACGAACTCTTAAATTACATAATTTATTAAAAATTGTACTTTTACCACAGTTAGGATTACCTGCAAACATTACATGAATCTTTGAGGCTTCCATTTTTCGCCTTTGCCTTCACAACAAGGACAACCAGCTTTATCGTTAGCAACAACCATTTTTATTCTACCTCAATAAGTTTTGCATCATGTGAACCTAAGATAACTTCATAACCTCTAATTTTTACAGAAAAAGGAGAAAGGAATAAAGTTTTGTGAGTCATTTGCACCATTGTTCCTGGAACAAATCCCATTTCATAAAGACGTCTTGCACGACCAGAATCGGATTCGAGAATATTTTTTATTCTGCGAGTTTCCTTGATACGCATCTTATTAAGTAACATTTAATTGGCTCCTAATGCTATAAATTTACAAATCTGTTAATTTCATAGCGTTTTTTCAAAATAATTCGTGCATATGTTACCAAACTATTACACTGTTAGCAATAACTAACTGTTATAAAATAAAGTAGAAAATGCACTTTTATTTTCACAAATTCATGTTACATAAGTATTTACAAAAATATATATTCAGACCAAAAAAAACAAAGGTAGACAATGTAAAATGCCTACCTTTTGCAAATCATCTATACGTTAAGAAAATTTAGTCTATCCATTTAGATAATATTTCAGAATACCCCATCAGGATAATCATTCCTATAATCACTGGAAGAATGAACTTATAATAGAATTCTGCAATTCTTGGTAATTTCATACCTTTACCAGTATTAACTTCATTGGCAAAATTTTTATATCCCCAACCTAATATTGCAAATAGACTCATGAAAAATGCGCCGAAAGGAAGAATATTGGTACTTACAAGAAAATCACCTAAATCTAAGAAATTACTATTACCACCTAAAGGATGAATATCACTTAATACATTAAATCCTAAAGCGACAATTGTACCAAGAACTATCAATACCACAGTATTGATAAATACACTAGGAATTCTCTTTACATTTAATAGATCTTTAAATGAAGCAACAATACCTTCAAACACAGTTGCTAAAGTGGTGAATGCAGCTACAAACATAAAGAAGAAGAACATTGAACCAATAAATTGTCCACCATCCATTCTTGCAAATACATTTATTAAAGTTATAAATAATAAATTAGGACCACTATCAGGTTGAATTCCATATGTTATGCATGCAGGGAATATAATAAATCCCGCTAAGAAAGCAACAATGAAGTCAATGATTGCAATAAGTAATGATTCTTTAACTAAAGAGTGTTGCTTATTAGTATAACTGCCAAAAATAAGTAATGAACCTTGTCCTACACTTAAAGTAAAGAAAGATTGATTTAAAGCTTCTATAAATACTTTTTTCCAACCTACCGCTTGAGCTTTGGCAATATCAGGATATAAATAATATTTTAGTCCTTCTATTGCTCCATCTAAGGTAGAACAATACACAACCAAAGAAATCAACATCAATAATAAAAATAACATCAAAGGTTTAGTTATTGCTTCTACACCCTTTGATACATGTCTTAAAACGACTAAACCAGAAGCTACTAAAACCAAAATAGTACAAGTTAACATTGGTTTTGGATTATTTATAAAATCACCAAATAATTTTTGAGCTTCTTGTGAGGCTTGTTCGGTTGACAAACTTGAAATAAAGTTAAAATCTCCGCATAAAAACGAGTATAGATAATAAAATAACCATCCTGTCAAAACGGAATAGAAACCTAATAAAATATAAGGTCCTAAAAACATAAAATACTTTGCTAAATGCCATTTGGCTCCTGGAGCTTCTGCAACATTAAAAGCTTTAACTACTGACTTTCCTGTCGCTCTTCCCAAGGATAATTCAAGCATTACTACAGGAACACCAATAAGTAACAAGCAAAGTATATAAATTAATACAAAGATTCCTCCACCATTTTCACCAACAATATACGGGAAACGCCATACATTACCTAAACCTATTGCGCATCCTGCTGCAAGCAAAATAAAACCTAATCTTGAGGAAACTTTTTCCGTAACACTATTTGAAACTTTACTGACTTCCATCCAATCCTCTATTTTTCAAATATTAAAATAAATCGTAAGTTAAGAAATTGCACTCAATTATAAATACATACATCAATAATCCATAGAACAATAAATCTAAAATGTTAATCACAACAATATATAAAAATATTAATATTTCATAAGTTCTATATTTTATTATTAAAAATTGTAAATAATACTTTTCTATATGCTTTATCAAATTATAAATAAGATTAGTAAAAACTTATTTAGTCTCGAGTTTGTAGTTCTGAAATAACCAATCTGCAAAAAAATTGCAAAGATAATTAAAAATTTTCAAAAATAAAAACAACCTAAAAAATCTAACCTTAATTTTACAAGAGGCTAAATATTTCTAGATTGTTTTATGAATTCAAATTGTTTAAATTTTTAAAAATAAACTTATTGAACTATTTACTTAAGAAGAGCTATTGCATCTGCAACAATTTGTTCAACACTTACACCATTTTCCTTTAATAATTCCTTAGGATTATAACGGTCATGGAATAACTTGGTTAAACCATAATTCTTCACTTTAAGATTTGAAGTTCCTAAATAACTTGCAATCTTTTGTCCAAAGCCACCTTCAATTATGCCATCTTCTAAAGTAAATACTACCTTATGTTCTGACTTTAACTCATCTAAAACTTTATTATCAACTCCAGAAATAAACTTAGGATTGATAACAGTAGCATCAATACCATTTTTCTTTAATTCTGCAGCAACTTCTAATGCTAACGGATAGAAATTACCTAAACCTACTAAAGCAATTTGGCTACCTTTATGAGTCACTTCAAAAGTATTTAACTTACTATAATCTGTATTATCCTTCTGTCCTGTTACTCTTAATTCAGCTACAGGCAAACGAATAGCTACAGAATACTGACGCTGAGTCAAAGCCCAATCAAGCATTGCTAAATGTTCTTCTTTTGAAGTTGGTGCTAAATATACTAAATTAGGAATATTTGATAGCATTGCAATGTCAAAAATACCTAAGTGAGTTACGTCGTTTAACGCAGAAACTGAAGCATAACAGTTAATAATAACAGCAGGATTACTGTTTACACATAAATCTTGCATTATTTGGTCATAAGTTCTTTGAATGAAGGTACTTACCACAAAAAATACTGGCTTAGCACCATTTTTTGCAGCACCTGACACCATTGCAACTGCTTGTTCTTCTGCAATACCTACGTCTACATATTGTTCTTTATGTGCATCACGCCATGCTTTATCAAAGCCAAACATTCCAGGGGTTGCGGCATTAACTGCAAATACAGTTTTGTCCTCTGCCATCTTCTTAGTGATATAGTCTAATGTTACAGATATATAATTTTCAGAAGGTGCTGGAGCATTGGTTACCTCACCAGTTTCTATATCAAAAGGCATACTCCAATGCCAACGTTCCTTTTCTATTTCCGCAAACTTATAACCTTTACCCTTTTGAGTAACAGCATGAATAACTACAGGATGGTCAATATCTTTTACTTCTTCAAAGGTTTTTATTACAGCTTCTAAGTCATTGGCATCAGCAATAAAACGATAGTCTAAACCTAAAGCTTTAAAAATATTCTTAGAACTCTTTCCATCTGTATCACGAAGTTCTTTTAACGCAAGATTAATTCCACCATGAACTTCAGCAATAGATTGATCATTATCATTTATAATAGCAATAAAGTTAGTACCTAATTCACTTAAATAATCTAAACCTTCAAATGCTTCACCACCAGATAATGAACCATCACCTATTAAAGCTACAATATTTTCATGAGTACCTTTTAAATCACGAGCTTTTGCTAAACCTGATGCTAATGAAATTGATGTAGAAGTATGACCAATATTGAAGAAATCATGTTCGCTTTCATCTGGATTAGTATAACCAGAAACATCATCAAAATGAGCAGGATCTAAATATGCTTGCATACGACCTGTAAGCATCTTATGAATATAGCTTTGATGAGACACGTCAAAAACTAACTTATCAATTGGAGAATTAAACACATAATGAAAACCTACAGTTAACTCAACAACACCTAAATTAGGACCAACATGACCGTAATGTAAACTTGCGCGTTTTAAAAAAGCTTGACGTAAATCTGCAGATAATTTAGTTAATTCAGCAATACTTAAATTCTTTATATCTTGAGGTGATTTAATATCTTCTAACTTCATGAACTTGTTACCTTTATTGATAATATTTAAATAAATAATTAGTAACTAAAGCAAAAAACAAACACGCTAGTAGAATAAAACTTCGTTAACAACGCTTTTGCTTTAATTATTCTTTTACTTACGACTATTTCCTACAGCGGAATTTTGAATACAATTTTACTTTGCAATACTTTAACACTGTTATATTTTTGCGAATAATGTGATACTTACACAATATTTATTTTCTTAGAAAATAAATGCAAATACACATTTTCAATTAGCTATTTTTAATAATCTCATTATTTGTTTTCTTTAGTTGTAACATCTACAGGAGCCACTACTGTTGGCTTTTTCTTTTTTATCATCTTATATCTAGGAGTGTTATTTTTTCTTCTTTCTTCTAAAACTTTGTGGTTTAACTCTAATAAATGTTCTTCTTCTAATGAACGTATCATTACATTTAAAGATTCTTCTTTTTTCTTTTGAGCATCATCACTAATTCCCAAAATCCATTCAATTTTATCTACAAAGGTATTGCCAAGTCGTTCCCAACGAACATTATTAATATTAAAGTCAATTTGAGCCAAACAAAAACGCATTAAAATTAATATCAATACCAACCAAACCATAAAAATTAAAAAGGTAAAATTTTGGGATTAAATAAATATTTTATCATTTTGACTACCTAATTTGCCTTACCAATCTATCAATAGCTATGGTTTAGTAATTACTTAAATTATCACATTCTGTTATATCTTTAGGAATACCTAAAGGATTACGTTCAT
>GL995202.1:104521-114353 GCA_000222855.1 Succinivibrionaceae bacterium WG-1
CCTCGAAGGTATTTGCATTTAAAGTATTTTCTAAGTGTTTACCTATAATATCATTAGCCCTATCATTAGATATCACCCCAATACAACAATACGCAAGAAATGTGAAAGTCAGAATTCCAAAAGCGACTAATACTAAATTAGAGCCCAAAGTTCGCCATTTTAAAAAGTCTAGTAAAGGTTGATAGATACCACGATCTCTTGGCAAGATTTCTTTAAATAGATTCTTTAAAAAGTAACCGTGAGAACTTGAAATATTATTAGTTTTTGTCACCAAATTTGGAGCAAATAAACACTTATTCTCACCTGTTTGTAATGCAGAACTTAAATAAACCCCTCGTAGCAAAACATGCTCATGATAAGTATTATTATCAAATGAAACTTGAATAAAATGCTTGATCTTTTCAGATATACTTTCTAAATTACAAACAAATTGTAATACCTTAACCTTTGCGTCTATATTAGGATTAATCTTGCCACCATCAAGACGAAGGATTAAATTTCTAATAAAGTCTTGAATATTTAAAATAGTATTTTGAACGATTAAATTAAAACTTTCATTTTCTTTTGCAGTATAACCTAAAGCACTTTCAGCTTCTTCTTTAGTTAGTAATTCACTAAAGCCATTAAACCCTTGTAAAAGGTCAACTTTAGTAATTAATAAATAAATTGGAATTTGGGCATTTAAAACTCTAACAATTCGATTTACTCTTTCAGATACATATACCCCATATGAATCTAAAACATTTGTATCTTCAGAAAGAAGTTTTTCCATTGGTAAAGTTACAACTATGCCATTGATCGGTTCTTTTTTACGATATGTAGCAACTTGAACTAAAAATTCTTTCCATTCTTTTTCATCAATTTGTCCATCTACTGGTACAACATATTTGCCTGCTGTATCTAAAACAATCGCATTATTAAAAACCACCAATCACAATTTCGAGTAGAAGCAACACCTGGAACAGGCCCTACTTTTGAATTTATTGAGTGAAGACCTGCATTCGCAATAGATGATGATTTACCTGAATCTGTTTCACCGATAATCATATACCACGGTAAAACATATAAAGGGTTACCTACTTTTATTAAGGAACTACCACGTAATGTTTCAACAGCACCAAGCCATCTTTCCTTTAGTTCTGTTAAACGTTTATATTCTTCATTTCTGATTTTTTGTTGCATTAAGTCATCTTGTGCAACAATTTGTTCAACAAACTTCTTTTGACGTAGTCTCTTTAAATAGTGAATAACAAAATAAGCAACTGTTACTATACCTATAAATAAACCAATAATGCAACCCGCCATCCATACCGAACTATGCAGTAAATCAACAGTTACATAAAAAATAGCAACAGAAATTATTACAAAAATGATTATGCCTAATAATATTTTAAGCATAGTCCATAAAAACTTACGCACTTAGTGTACTCCATTGATAACGTGTTCTTTTATTTGTTGCCAAGATTCTCTTTCAATAGACACAAAATCATCAATAATAAGCAGACAACCAATCAAAGTAAAAAGCATTACTAACATTAAAATAATAGAAGTCATATTTAAATATGACAATCTTTTTGCTTTGGGATTTCCTAAAACCTCATTCGTGAGAACTAATTTGTCTGACACATATAAAATGTCATTAATTTGTTTGGCAATCTTATGTAAAATATTGATATCAGACCAATATTTTCCCTTAAATCCTAAAGATAATAAAACCCCATATAATTCTAAAAGTAGCAACTCTTCTTCGATTGGCTCACTACTTAGTTTATGCTTATTGTAGCGTTCAAAAGTGTTGGTGAGTTTTTCAAAAAATAATTCCCCACCCATATTGGTATTAAAATATTGAAGTTGCAATATCTTCCAATTTTTAAATCTTAATGAAAGCATTTCATCTGTAAATACAGTAATAATAAAATCGATTTCTCGTCTTGCTTCTTCACTAATTTGTATAAATCTTAAATTCTTTAAAGTTTGTTCTCTTTTTTCAAGAACTAAATTAAAGTAGCTTTCACTATCAATAGAAACATCATTATTAGACAAGCATACTACTGCTAAAAAAGGTTGTACTGTTAATAAAACATTCATGTTATTTCTAATCCTGATAGTATAAAAATATTTTAATCTTTTTAAGAAAACACTTATAGATAAGTTATCATTACAAGTAAATGAAAAATCTCATTATTCTGTAATTAACAACATATTTATTGATTACGTATTACATACATAATTAAATTAGCATCTTGTGGTCCTTCCCAAAGAAAAGCAGGTTTTCTTGAACTTACGACATCAAACCATAGTTCACTATGCACATCAACACTACTATAAAAACCTTGTTCCAAAGTCGGTAAGCCTCCAGGAATTGAAGTTGTTAAGCTTAATGGAATACCACCTAAAGAACGAATAATTAAACCTTCAATAGCATCTTTAGAAGCAAACTTTAATTGACTATAGAAAGATAGAGTAATGGTGTTAGCATCAATTCCAGAGCCACTCATAGCTAAGAATACAGAGATATTATCAAGCTTTGATAAATCAGGTAAATCAGCATACCAAATATTATTTTCACCACGATTAAACTTAATTATATATTCAGGCCCTACTGAAATACTACCTAAAATATTTCTTAATTGGCTTCTTAACGTATCGAATACATAGAATAAGTTATCATGTTCATATTTTGGAAATCTTTTTTCTTCTTCAACAGAACTAATAGTGTCAGTATATGAAGACAACAAAGCTTCAACTTCAGATAATTTCTTCCAAGCATGGTAAGGATGTTCTTGATTGCTTGATTGCATAATTTGAAAAATTGCAGCGCTCTGACTTAATTGTGAAATTAGATTTAAAATCATAATTTCATATCCAGAAATTGAACCGCCTCGAACATGCTTAAATTTCTCAAATTGACGAGTTTTAGATACAATTAATGACGAAATATCATTCATTATATCTGATAAAATTTTATCATTATAAATATTTATAATTGGTGGCACATATTGATCATTCATAACAATACGAGTACCATCCTTATAAACTTCACAAATTTTTATTAGGCTGTAATCATTATATTTGTCTAATTCTGTAGCAAAAACAATTTGCAAATTATATTTTATAACATCAACATAACTAGGTAAGCCTTGACCATAAAGATCACACACTTCCTTGCCTTCATAGAATCCGATATAACGAGTATTACAATCTGCGGCTTCTTCTTTATTATTTATTTCTGTTACATTAGCACTATTTTCAGAAAACTCTTTCAAACCTATATAGACATCAACTTTTTCACCTAATTCTAAAAATTCACTTGGAATAGCTTTGGGTAATAAAATTGCATTTTTATCAATTTCACAATATGTGCCATCTGCAAAAATAAAACTACCTTTAGGTACAGCAATTTTTTTGCGCTGATAGAGCATCGGAACTTATTTCTTTATAACAAACGCCATATAAATACGGATTTAATAATTGAGAAAGACGATGTAGATTTTCTTGATGAAATCTTGATTCCAATTGGAAATGTTGTGGCTTTAAAAGCATGCCTTGCTTGTAATTAATTAAACCTTCTTTCACAAATTACCCCTTCCGCAATCAAATAATTATGACAACTTTTAAGTTCATTCTAATTTATAATCTAAACCTTATTCAACCTTGTATTATAAACACCTTGCCCTAAATCTAAAAATAATTATCTTAATTTTTCGCTATAAATTAAAACTTGATAGTATTTTTAGACTATTTTTTAGTTAAATTGATATATGGCAATAAATTTTTAAAATAAAGAAATACAAAATTTTAAATATTTCAAAAGTTAATTTTTTATTTATTTTTTATTTCTTCAGATACTACCGCACAACTACGTTTATGAAAAGCTATACCATAAATATAAATTTTCTTAATATTAGTGTTCCTGATGTAATTTCTATAGTATTCTCGTTCTATACATTGCTTTAAGGCCACTGCACATAAATCATACATTTGATCTTCATTGTCTGCACGTTTGATTTCTATTACCACTCCAATATTTTGAGGTTCTGTGATTACAAATCTGATGTCTGCAAATCCATCTCCTGATGGTTCATTTGATTTATAATCTGCTATATGCTTTACCTGATTTTTACTAGCTACTAAGATGCCACTTAAAAACATATGATACATATATTCATAACTCTTTTTAACATCTAAAACACTTATATAATTATCAAGTAAATTAGTGAGTGTAAGTTGTACTTGTTGCGCATCATTTTGCGCTAAATTTTGAATTAAATTTTGCGAACTTGTCTTATAAGTATCACTTTCATAAGCAAAATAATCAACAATTCTTTCTTTAAAACATTCCTTTATTTCTTTATTAGGAATTCTTAAAGTATAGATATTATTCTTTACCTTATCTGCAGTTGTTAAATACCCTGTCAAATAAAGCATTGACCAAAAGGCGTCACTTTCACCTTTATCAAGGCTACTATAATTCATGGTAAGATTTAATTGTTTTTGGATTGTGCCACCTTGCAATAACACTTCAAATTCATCATAAGTATCTGATTTTGCATCCGAAATAAATTCATTGATTAAAGCGTTACTACTTGAATTTATCCAATAAGATTGAGGTTCGATATCTCTATCATCAACTAAATCTTGCACAAATTGTAGTACACTCCACGGATTATAGATTTCTATATCATTAAATCTATATCCATCGTACCATTCTTTTATATCTGAAAATTTATCTTCAAAGTTATAATACTTAAGAATTTCTTTTACTTCATCTTCAGTAAAACCAAATAACTTTGCATATTTTAAATTATTTAAATCATAAACTTTAAAGTTATTCCAACCTGTAAAGATACTTTCTTTAGTAATTCTTAAACAACCTGTTAAAAATCCCTTTAAAAACACTCGTATTAGACTTTAAAGAATTGCCTAGCATATTTCTAATAACATCTAACATTTGGTCATAAAATTTATGACGCGCTTTTTCTACTGGAACATCATATTCATCAACAATTACAACAACATATTGATTAAAGTGAATATAAAGAACTTGGGATAAAAATTTTAAGGACTCTTTTAATTTTGAAATTTGAGTTTCAAAATCTTCTTTTTTGTTGTTATTGGCTTCATTTAAGGTTTTATAAATAAATAAAAACTGTTCTTTTAAATCTTGGTCAAGTACAGGACTATTCACTATTACATTTTTATATTTAAAATATACTTCCCATAGTTTTTGACATAAAACCGAGAATGCTGCATAAAAATTTGGAGCTTCAACACCTTTTAAAGATAAAAATATTACAGGATATTTTCCCATATATTGTTGGCAAAATTCTGTATCTTTAAAGATTTCTAAACCTTCAAATAGCTTTTGATTTTTTGATATATCACTTGGATTGTCTAAGTTAGTTATGGCAAGGAAATTGGCGAGCATACTCATTGTTAAGCTTTTACCAAAACGACGAGGTCTTGTTAACAACAATGCTGCATCTTCATTTTCTTGAAGTAATTGTTTTAAAAAAGGAGTTTTATCTACAAAATAACAATTTCTTTCGATAATTCTTTCAAAATCATCTATACCTACGGCAATTTTTTTCTTTGTTATCATAACCTAAAATCCTTTAATAAATCACCAACCAACATAATATTACATTGAGTATAATTCAAAGTAAAATATTCATAATTAAAATTACTGTTTTAATGGCATTAATTCCACTTCTGTCAGCGAAAAAAAATATAAAAACTTTTTACAAAGGTTAAATTTAAAAAATTATATTCAATTATAAAAAGTCTTTATATTAATTATATGGTAAATATTTGAATGAAAAGTATAATAAGTTACAACTTAAAAACTATTGAAAAGCTTAAACTGTAAGTTTTAACATATAACATTCAAGTTCATCTTCTTGAGTTAATCCTTGCCCTATTAAAATTTTTTCTGCACGTCCTTTTATGCGCACAAAATAACTTTGTCCTACTTGTAACTCATTTTGACAACCATAGCTAATAAATTTATTGCCGTTACTTTCAAGCACTGCATCCTTAAAAGGGAAATTTAATGTTGTTTTCTCTGGAAGACATCTTGCGTTGCCAACTGCTTGGAAGTCAATTTTAGCGTCATCCGATTCATTAACACCAACAACAACACCTTTCCAACTATCCTTTGAAGGTCCAACTTCTAACCAAACCCCAATACCTGCCTGAACATGAGCAGAAATTCTAAAATCCTCCTCATTCCAAGATTTTTTAATATTAGTTTTTGCAGCAAGTTTTACCCCTAATTTATCAGCGGTAATAAACTCAGCATAATTAACTAAAGTTGGTAAAGGTTGTTCCTTACCAATTATAAAAATAGGTACCTTATTTTTTGAGAAATTTCTTAATGCTAAAATAGTAAAACTTAAAGCAATTTGTTCATCTTTACCTAAATCATTAGGAGCATAAATAACCCAAGCTTTTGCTGATTCTAATTCTTTACTTGGTAATTCTTTGGTAATATCATCTTCTTTTTTCCAAAAATGACCATTAACAGAAAAACCATAAGAATTAGCTTGCTTAAATATTTCTTGCATTGCAGCTTCATTTTTATCAAATGAAGTTACAAAAATTCCTTTGTCTAACATTTTTATTCCTTAATTTCACCTTATTTGAATTTAACTTACATGCTATAACAAATAATAAATTCATCTTTTTTAGGTATAACTATTAACTAATATTTAATGAAATATCACAACTTGCAAAATCATAAAATCCATAAAAAAGGTAGAATATAAAAGCCGTTACTACAAATACTCATAAACATACTTTTAATTCTACCTTAAATTGTTATTTAGTTATGAATTTTCTATTTTACTTTACAGCCATAGCAAATTCTTTATTTTCATCTAAGCTTAAGCCTATTTCTGCAGGAACTTCGCCACTACTTAAAGCTTGTAATACGAATGCAGAAAGTTTCGGTAATAAGTTCACATTGATAATTAAATCAATGTTTCTTGCACCTGTTTCTGCATCCTTACAACGTTCTACAATTTGTTCAACTATTTCATCAGCATAACTTAATTTTATACCGTTGTTCTTTTGGAGCAACTTAGCTAATTTGTTAAGTTTTAAAATAGTAATATCATGTAAAGCTTCTTTTGATAATGACTTATAAGGCAATACTGTCATACGAGCAAGTAATGCAGGCTTAAAGTGATTATTCAAAATTGGGCGAATGGCATCAATAATATTTTGTACAGTGCAATCAGGATCTAAAGACATTTCTGAAATTACATCTGTTGCTAAATTACTGGTCAACAATATTACAGTATTCGCAAAGTTGATTTCTTTACCTTCACCGTCATTTAAAACACCTTTATCAAATACTTGATAGAAAATATTTAAAATGTCAGGATGAGCTTTTTCAACTTCGTCAAGAAGCACTACACTATATGGTTGCTTTCTAACGGCCTCTGTTAAAAGACCACCTTCACCATAACCTACATACCCCGGAGGAGCCCCAACTAAACGGCTAACAGTATGCTTTTCTTGATATTCACCCATATTGATGGTAATTAAGCTATGTTCATTACCAAATAATTCTTTAGCAAGATTTATAGCTGTTTCAGTCTTACCAACACCTGATGGACCTACAAGCAAGAACACCCCTAATGGCTGTTCAGGGCTCTTAAGACCGGCTTTGGCATTCTTAAGAACAGTAGTCATAGTCTTAATACCAAATTCTTGACCTTTAACCTTCTTAGTTAAAATTGAATCAAGATTTAAAACTGTAGTAAGTTCGTCACGAGCCATACGACCTAAAGGAATACCAGTCCAATCAGAAACCACTTGACCAATGAGATCAGGAGTTACTTCATAGTGAACTTGAGGATTATCTCCTTGAATCTTTTGTAGTGTTTCAGTTAATTCATGAACTTGAGCTAAAGCTGATTCAACTTTATCTTTTAATTCTTGATTATCTGCATCTTTTGCTAATTCTTCTTTTGCAACAAACAATGCTTGTCTTGCTTCGACCACAGCATTTACGGCATCTAATTCTTTTTGCCATTCACCGTGTTTTTCTTCATAGAGTTTATCGTTAATAGCAAGATCATTCTTTAATTCTTCAAGTTTAGCAAGATCTTGAGATACATCATTATCAATATCACGTTGTAAAGATGAAATTTCTCTTGCAATAGCTTGAGATTTACGACGAATGTTTTCAACACTACCAGGCATTGCCTTTAAATTTACTTTTACTCGAGCACAAGCTGTATCAACTAAGTCAATTGCCTTATCCGGTAAAAATCTTGCTGTAATATATCTATCTGCATATTCTGCAGCAACCTTTAAAGCATCATCTCTAATTACTACATGATGGGCTTTTTCATAGCTCTTCTTTAATCCTCTTAGAATTAAAGTGGTAATTTCAGTGCTTGGTTCTGCAAGTTTTACAGGTTGAAAACGACGTGCAAGAGCAGGATCTTTTTCAAAATACTTTTTGTACTCACTCCAAGTAGTTGCGGCACAAGTACGTAATTCACCACGTGCAAGAGCAGGTTTTAATAAATTTGCAGCGTCACTAGTACCTGCACTACCACCTGCACCAATCAAAGTATGAGCTTCATCAATAAATAAAATTATTGGAGTTGTTGAAGCTTGAATCTCAGTAATAACACCCTTTAGACGATTTTCAAATTCGCCCTTTACACCTGCACCTGCTTCTAGAAGTCCCATATCAAGACCAATAAGTCTTACATCCTTTAAGATTTCAGGAACATCACCTTCAACAATTCTTAAAGATAAACCTTCAAGAACAGCAGTCTTACCAACCCCCTGGTTCACCAACCAAGATTGGGTTATTCTTACGACGTCTTGCAAGAATATCAACCATCTGTCTAATTTCGTCATCTCTACCAAAAACAGGATCTAACTTACCTTCTCTTGCCTTTGCAGTGAAATCTGTACAGAATCTATCGATAAAGCCACCAGTAACATTGCCACCTTTTTCTTTTCCTTCTGCACTAGCCCCTTCTGAGCCAGATACTGGAGTTAATGCTTCGGCACTTTTAGCAGTATATGTTGCAAGATTAGCTTTTAATTTATCAACATTGATAGTTTTTAATACACTATACCAACTTTCTTGACCATAAATCATAGGATGTTCAAGAATAGCAATAATAATTGCTGCTGAACGAATTTGAGCTAAACCGAGGTCAATTGAAGACACTAACCATGCATCTGATAACAAATCTACTAATTTAGGAGAAAAACCTGGTTTACCACCACATCCTTGCGGAAAAGTATCCAAAGAAACATTTAATTCTTTTATAAATGTTCCTATTACTTCTTGATTATTCTCAAATAAAGCTGCCAAATCCCCTGTACGGTCTTCTAAAAACTTAACTAACCAATGCTCAACACCAATTTCATAGTGAGTACGGGAAGTACATAACCCCATCGCATTATACAATGTATTAGTACAGTAAGGATTAAGTTTGCTACATAGCATTCTTAGATCAACATTTACCATGCATATCACTCCTATTGCTATTTAAACAATAACGTTTTGTAATTTATGACGTATAAAATAAGAAATCTCAACATTCTTAAAATATTTTATACATTAAAGCTTACACAAAACATCATGATTAAATTATTCTAAGAAAAATGTCTTATCGAATACAAGATTACTTGTTTAATAAAAATTAGCTATATTTTATTTAAAGCTTTATCTTAAAAGTATTCCATGTTCAAACTTTTAAATTATAACTATCTATGTGTTTCGCAAATGTAATAACTATCTTTTACTTTTAATAAACTAGGAATATAGAACAGAATGTAGAAGTAAGAATGTTTT
>GL995202.1:114649-120880 GCA_000222855.1 Succinivibrionaceae bacterium WG-1
AAAAAACAAGGGACTTTAAAGCCCCTTGTATCTTAAATAATTAAATTGTTAATTACAAAATAATTAGTAGCCCTTCATAACAATTCTCATATCTTTTTTAAATTTATCAATATCAACAGGGCAAATTGATTTTATGGTTACTCTCCATTTACAGGAAGTTGTTCTTGATAGAAAGCGTTTGTATTAATAAATATTTCTTGTTCATCTTGACTTTTAACTCCATCATCATCATTAGCAATATTCACAAAAGACCAATATGGTTTCAAGATGCTTTTATCTGTGAAACTTTCTGTAGCACTGGGAGAATCTAACTCTATTTGAGTTTGAGTTAACATATATGATTCTTTAAATTTTGAGATAAACTCTGTTTCATTTTTTTTAATTACACAATAATCTTTATACTTATAACCATCCTTGCCAACTTCATTTTTATAAGACAAACCATTAATATCTATAGATAAATTTTCTATTTCTAAAGACTTATCATAAACTTCAGTTAATAGTTCTGAATTTACAACTTGATGCAACTTACCAAAAGTGCATTCATACGTAAATAATAAAGAATCGTTATCATCTTTTTGTGTACAGTTACCATCTCCTCGAATTGAACTTAGTTCAATAGGATCTTGTTCTCGTTTAGAACATCCACTGTCACTCTCACACTTTAAGGCTAGATCTACAGCTTTCTTAGCATCTGGTAATCCCAATCCATACCAATTGCTAAATAAATGCCTGCAGCATTCTTTTGCCACCCTAAATCAGTAATAATGCTCTCACTTGAATCTTCTGCCACATATGCTGTTAAATTGGAAACAGAAGATTTCTCTTTATTTTCTGTTAACTTATAATAGGATAATCCAATATCTGAATTTACATGATTTCTTACACTACTAGCTAGAAGATAACGAATTTGATAAACATTAAAATTCTTATTTACTTGCTTTAATAATGCCACAATTCCTGAAATAGACGGAGTAGCAGAAGAAGTACCATTCATATGTGTTGAATACATACCATCTGACGAGTACTGTCGTAAAGGATCACTTTCCACTATTCTAGAATCAAAATTTAAATATAAATATTCTTGCCAAACCTTATCACTCAATATATGATCAGAGTATTTAAATCGAGTAAGTGTGGAAACAATAGCTGCAGAATAATTTTTTCCTCTTCCCTATAGCCAAACTCCCCACTTGTACCTGCAACCCAAACATTGGCTCCTGTAGATGAATATGTGCTCTTATAACCTAATGAATCAATTGCTGAAACATTAACTGTTTCAGGAAATCTCGAAGATTCATCATTTTGTGCATATTGACAATCAACACCAAATTGTTCACACTTTTCAAAAAAAACTTTAAAATCTTCATGAGAAGAATATGCACGTGCGAAATCATTACCTTGTGCCTTAACATATACAGTTTTATTAGAAAGCTCTAAATTTTTAAAATTTTCTTTTGACTTTTCTTCTGGCTCCAAAAGAGGACCTATACCAATACTTGCATTAACAACATCTGCATCTTTTAATATTGAAAAATTTTTACTATCTGGTTGAGTTATATTAACATGTACAGAAAAAGCACTAGCATCAAAAGCTTCACTTATTGTTCCTAACTTATCATCATGCCCAAAAATAATACCTCCTACAAGAGTTGAATGAAGATCACCAATACCAAAAGGGTCATCATCATAGCTATTTATTAACTCAGCTGTGTTAATTTGATTTACATATGGTAGATTATATTTTTTCATTACTAACTAAATTAGGGTGATCAAATGCAACATAACCAACATCATATATTGCAACATTCACTCCTTTCCCTGTTATATTATTACCTTTGCTATCAACCAATGACCATACAGGAAAAATATTTAAATCTACTCCTGACTTAGGAGCACTCTTTGTACCATAATAATTCTTACCAATATTATACAAATGCCATTGATAACTCATAAGTTTATTTGGATTTTCTATTAACACATCTACTTTTTCTTTTGTGCCATCTTTATAGAGTAAAGATAATTGCTCTGTAATTGGGAATTCTAGTTTTCTATAATTTAAAATATCGAGATCAAACTTATATTTAAAAAGTTGATAGTCATTTTCAGATTTTTCGGAATTTTGAGAATTTTCAGGCTTATATTTTTCAAAAGTTCCAAAATAACTACTTTGTATTTCCTCTATATCAGATGGAAATTTAATTATCACATTATCGCCTAAGAAAATATTACAATGTGTAATTTTAGAGTTGTCTTGCGAATCTTTCACATACACACAGCTTTCTGTAACATCATTTGAACTATTTGAACTATCCGAACTACCACCACATGCAGATAACAACATAGAAGAACAAATAAAACCAATAAAAACGCTTAATTTATTTTTTAAAAAAACATATCTGAACCTTATTGGGTGATTACTTTATAATATAAAACCTATTTCGTATTGCTATGGTTATTGAGCTTTAGCTTTCATGCCGTAATCATAAATTCCATTTACTTTTAAAACATTTGGCAGATTTTTTAAATCAGATTTTGCTTGTTGCCACTCTTCAAAATTATTTACTTTCACAATATATAGATTAGATGACGCATCACCAAAAACAACAGGATTATAACTTAAAGGCACACATTCAATTTGGTATCTACAACGAACTAAAATTTCATTTGTTACAAAATATCCTAAAGCTCCTTTGTTGCCTTCAACATAAGCGACTATATTTTTAGGTCTGTCTCCATTAATTACATAATAATCTCCAACAGAACCTACTAAATCTGTACTAGTATTATCTGTATCTTGCAACATTACATGTGAATCTCGTTCCGAATCTAGTTCAGTCTTAGATTTAATATTAAAACCTTCTGTATAAATTTTGGTTCCTTTTTCATTAGTTATAAACTCTCCGGCACAAGCAATATTTAATAGAGAAAATGACGCAATAGCTAACAATGAGATTTTTAATAAATTTGTTTTCATATTTATCCTTAAAAAGTATCTAACTTCAGAACATAAAATATGTTGAAAGCAATACTAAGCTCATTAATAATCTAATTTGGTATCAAAATTTAGTTCCTCATTTTTTACCAAACTTTGTCCTAAATAACTATTAAAGCCAAGACTATTACCAATACCTATTGTCATCCCTTTTGGCACATAGTTTTTTAACGCAATATGCAACATAACTGATAATCTATCTAACATATATAGAGATAGTAAACGTTGCAATTTTCTATATTTTCGATTGCCTGGTTGCAATGAAACAAACTCTTTTAAATTTTTACAAGTAATATTAATTCTAATAGTATTATCTACAGTTCTAATTTTAGTACCTAAATAAGCATCTTCACCTAGAGAACTATTTTTTTCTCCTAAAGACATATATTGTTCTTTAGGTATATCCATAATTTGTGGCACAAAATCATCAATGGAAACCCTATTAGAAAATTCTCTTTTTAGTAAAGCAAGCAATCCAGCCTTACTTCTAGGAACCATACTAAAAAGGCCCAAAAATGGGAAAAACTCATAAATGTTTTGATGTTTATTACGAATTTCTTCAATAGATAGACCTGCAAACATAAATAGTCTTTCTACTATTTCAAGGTCTTCTACAGATGTTACTCTATCAAAAATATTATATTTCTGAGTACCTTTAATATATGCAGAATAATATGGAGCATTTAAAATATTTAAAAAATCTTTAGTACTATCATTTTCTTCAGATTCATCTCTGATTAGACCTTCACTATAATATATAGGAAGAGGTGAAGAAGAACCGTACAAACCTAAAAAATTAACAGAAATTTCAAAACTAATCGGTAATTCACAAACTTCAATTCCAAGCAAATTAGAAATTTCTGAATCACTACCCCATTCTATTTCAACATCATCACTATCTTTTAGATCCAAAGATTTCTCTATTTCAGAAAAGGATAATCGATCAGAATGTATATTATTAGACTTATTTACCTCTTCACTTTTAGAAATAAATATATTACTAGTAATCTCTCCGTCTAACTCATTTTTAGCAATATGGTCTATATTTTGACTTTCATTTATTACTGTAGCATTAGTTTTTGTAGGCTCTATAAAATCATTTTCAACATTTAAATCAACATTTAAATCAAGATTTTCTTCATATTTTTCTTCTTCTCTTTCATATGATGAACTATCTAAATCTAAAGTATTATTATTTAATTCAATAGGAACATCAAAGCTAAAATCTACATCAATACTAGAATTTTGAGCAGAGATATTTGGTGTTGTTTGAGAAATAGAATCATTATCTATATTGTTATTTTTTCATTTTCTAATGCTGTAACAAAAGACTCTTCCCAAGAAGCTAATGATTCGTCATTAATAGTATTGTTCTCATTGCTTTCTGAAAATTCATTTTTTCTTTCAATATTTTCATTATATGAAGAATCTAAAACAATATTAGAGTCTTGGACATTTGGAGAATTCAAAAAATCTATTTCAGATGGTGCTGAAAAATTTATAGCAATAGAGTCATTTGGTGATATGGAATTTTCATCTGTAAATAATGATTCAGATTGAATTGCAGATTGAGATTCAGGAATAGAAAATTCGTTCTTTATTGTACCTTTACGCTCTTTTTCATCCTCTCCATCATTTTCTTGAATATCTTTTATTTCATTACTGAGATTGGATGATGCGTCATTAAATCTTTGTTGTAATAAAGTAAATAATTCTTCTACAGAAAGTTCGGCATAACTATATTTTTTTTATCTAAACTCTCTACAACTCTATCTAAATTATATATAGATATTGCTGATACATCATTAGCATTAAAACCTAATGTTAAATCAGGTACTGTACGGATTTTTACATTTTTACCAAAAAACCTACCAACAATTTAATAATCATTGGATAACTGTAATTTTGCGGATTTTTTAGTAAATCCTCTATTAAAGCTAAAGAGACTTGCGACTGCCTAGCTGAAGTTCTCGACATTTAAAAGTATCTCCTGTGCTTAAATCTGTAAATTCAACAATAGTAAAACTATTTATGCCTGTATAATCTCCTAAAACTCCTTGAATTACATTGGCAAAAATATACATATCTCCAAAGGACGCAAAACTGTCAGAATCAAAATCAATATTAATTTTGGCTCCTCTCACAAAAGCTCCATTAATTAAACGAGTAGCATCTGAATATCTTACTGCTTTAATACATTCAACTTTCTTAGTATTAAGTTGGACTTTTAGTTTGTTAGATGTATCTGTAAAAATATAAAGTTTTAATAAAGAAGTTAAAGCTTCAACCGTAGCAACAGATTTCTGATTCAAATATATATGAGATAATAAACGCCATAACAAATTATTACCTAAAGGACAATTTATGGTGCTCGTCGGTTGGGTAATATTAGAAAAGCCAATAAACAATGGCACATTAGGTGTTACTTGATTAATGTCCCCTAACTGTAATTTATCAGCCAAGTTTCCATTTGTACAAGTAATATCTAAAACTAAAGTTTCTGTCGCAAAACTATCAGAACTTCTCGGAGCAACAACACTTATATATACGTCAGTTCCTTCCACTAATTTTGATTTTCTACGTTTTAAAGAATAAACAGGAACTTGTTTACTTTGAGGATTAAAATGTAAAAACGGTTCATATTTACGTTCTTCAACAGTACCTTGAATAAATCCCACGACTCTATCGACAGAATATACTTCAAAATCACTATTGTTATAAGCCATAACACGATATTCAGACTTTTTATAATCAACAGCTATTGTTTCCGCTTCGTACTTAAAAATATTTAAAGCAGGAACACAAAATAGTTCAAACTTAAAGTCATTATTACCTAGTTTTAAGAGATAATTTTCCTGAAAATTTAATTTTACTTCAAACTCATTTTCATTACTTGCGAGTTTACTTAAATTAAAAATATCAAAGAATAAGAAACTTTCTTCTAATTGGAAATATTCTTGAACAATTCTAAAAGCATTAAAAGAATCCTCTTTATAAGGAATTATAGATGATTCGTATTGAGAACGAGTGGTAATAGCTTCCTTGGCACTTAAAGTTATATGTTTATTACCGTCTTGATATTCAACACTAATGCATCTTGCTGATAATAACCACATCATTTCAGAAGCAACACCATAGTCACCTGAAATAAATAACTTTAGCTTATCAATATTAAAGAAGCTTAAACTTCCTTGACTAAATTTAAATCCTAGAGTTAAGCTACTATCTGTTTTCTC
>GL995202.1:121836-123382 GCA_000222855.1 Succinivibrionaceae bacterium WG-1
AACTTCTACCATTTTCTTCATATTGATATAAAGGTAAATCTTCAACTGCACCGCCACTTTGTGGACCAATGATGTTTGCACACCAACGGTATTTTGCGAAACTATCAGTTAAACGACTTGCAAATGCAAATGCGGTATTACCCCAACAAAAATCTTTATCACCATTTGAAGTAGTTTCTTTGAAGTTAAATAACTTACAAGGAACAGTATCACGACCATAAGGTAAACGAACTAAGAAACGAGGTAAAGTTAATGCCACGTAACGTGCGTCTTCACTTTCACGGAATGATTGCCACTTAGCATATTGTGGACCTTCAAATACAGAATGAAGATCTTTTAATTTAGCTAATTCAGACCAATCTTCAATACCAAAGAAAGAAGTTCCTGCAGCACTAATAAATGGAGCATGGCTCATTGCTGCAACAGAAGCTACATTCTTTAATAACTTCATATCTTGAGGACCAACACCAAAATCATAGTCTGCAACCATTGCACCAAAAGGTTGACCACCAAACTGACCATATTCTGAAGTGTATACTGTTTGATATAAGCCACTCTTTGTAATTTCAGGAGCGTCTTCAAAGTCATCAAGTAAATCTTGTTTTGAAATATTTACCATTTCAACTTTGATATTTTCTCTAAAATCTGTACGATCAACTAAGAACTTTAAGCCACGCCATGTGCCTTCTAAAGTCTTGAAGTTTTCATTATGGATAATTTCATTTACCTGATTTGATAATTGACTATCAAGTTGTGCAATCATCATATCAACTAAATCACCACTAACTTTAGCACCCTTATATTGATCTGATTTTACTAAATCAGCTAAAAAAGTTTGTAAACCTGTTTTTGTAACTTGGTATGCTGCATCATCTGGCTTTAAGCGAGTAGCTTCAACAATATCATCAAGGAAATTAACCGCAGCTGCTGCACCATCTTGTTTTAATTCTTCTGCCATAAAATATTACCTAAACCTTGTAATAACTTATCATTGTACTTTTTATTGTACGTTGAATATTGTTCGTTAAACTACTCTTCGTTAAGTCCTAATTCTTTTAATAAAGCTTCACGAGCATCAGGATCTGATACTAAAGCCTGAACCTTCTTACGGAAGTCAGGGAGATTGCTTAAAGGACTCTTTAAAGACTTCAAAGCTTCACGCAATTCTAAAAGTTTTGCTAATTCTGGAACCTGTTTAATGATTTCATCAGGTTCAAAATCTTTGATACTCTTAATGTTTAGATTAACACCAAGTTCATCACCTTCTTTGGCATCTGCAAGTTTATTAGCAACATTAAAACTCAAATTAATATTTTGAGATGCTAAAACATCATTAAAATTATCTTTATTAACATTAATTGTTTCACGTTCTTCTACTGCTCTTTCATCAACAGAATGAGTAAAATCACCCATTACTAAAACCTTTAAAGGAAGTTCCACTTCTTCTTTTGCTTCACCTGTTGCAGGACGGTATACAATGTTAACTCTTTCCTTTGGAGCTATTGAACCTTCTTGTGCCATTTTAGTGTTCTCCTAAATTTTTATA
>GL995203.1:0-1922 GCA_000222855.1 Succinivibrionaceae bacterium WG-1
TTAAAATATAATACTTTTATTCATATTAAGATTTTGCTTTGTAAAAAAATATAAGGTATTTGTGTGTTACTATTGATTGCTTAATTTTAAGTTTGAAATTTTAGAAATGTAGAACTAAAAATTACTAAATTAAAATAATTAAAACAAAATAATGACAAAAATAAACAATTAGATATTTGAATAAATAATAAGAAGGGGGGAATAATAAAGAAAGATTTTTCTTGTTTGGGAACCTCAAGATGCTGTATTGATCTGAAACCTTGAACCCGTGAGTTCAAAGCGGGAAAATATATTCTGAACTTAGGCTTCCTAATAATAAATTTAGGCTTGCACACTATTCAAATGATTCTTCCCTAGTCTATATTTATCGGCTCAGGGACATAATCAATGTCCAACATCAAGAGGAATAGGTTGGTCAATATATCAAGAATAACTATTCTGATTTTAAATTGTTTAAGACTTGTTCAAGTCTTGCTGACCTGTCTTTAATAATAGATGAAAGCGTTTCTAATTGCAAATTTTTTTGTATTAAATCGTGACATATGTCTAAGGCAACAAGTATTGCGAGTCGTTCTCTGCTAAAAGTAGGTGCATTATTGTGCAAGTCTTTGATTTCTTTTTCTATTCTTTGAGCTGCTTGAATAAAAGATTGTCCTTCTCCAACACGGCATGTTATTTTTTGAGTGTAATCTAAAATACTCACAGTTACTGTTTCAGTAGCAACCTGAGTGTTAGGGGTTAGAGTTTGAACGTTTGTTGTCTGATTTTGATTTTCAATATTGGTGTTATCCATAAGCAACAATCCTTCTCTAAAAGTCCAAAAGATAATGTATTTTGAAGATATATCTTAATATTTGTAGATTACTGTATTATTTGTATTATAAGTCTTTTTGTAAGTTATGTTTGATTGTTTATGATATTTGTTATCGTTTTTTGATGTAACTTACTAATAATTCTTTCTATATTATTGATTAATAATCATTAAGTAAATTCAACTAGTTATAAAATGCCATTTAATTGCAACAATGTGATATTTCTTGTAAAATTGAAAATTTTTTAAGGCAATATTGAATTTAGTAAATAAATTTAACAAAATTTTTAGTTTTTTGAGTTTTTATAATATTTTGAAAACTATTTTGCTATTAGCTTAATTTAAATAAATAAGATTGATAACATGTTACGTTTAGATTGTAAAAGATATAAATCTAAATGATTTTTTGTCGTGAGACAATTATTAGAGTTTGTTGCCGTGAGGCAATCATTAAAAATAAGATTAAGGTCATATATGAGCGAAAAATTACAAAAAGTCCTTGCAAGAATTGGTGTTGGTTCACGCCGAGATATGGAAGAATATATTTCAGCAGGACGTGTAAGTGTTAATGGTAAAGTTGCAACTTTAGGCGATAGAGTAGAAGACGATGCTGTTATTCGTGTTGATGGTCAGGTTATAAAAAATGCCACCACAGAAAAACCAATTTGTAGAGTTTTAATGTATAACAAACCTGAAGGTCAGATGTGTACAGCTAATGATCCTCAAGGTAGACCAACAGTATTTGATAGATTACCGACTATTAAAAATAGTCGTTGGTTGTATATTGGACGATTAGATATTAATACTTCTGGTTTATTGTTATTTACAACAGATGGCGAACTTGCTAATAGCTTAATGCATCCAAGAAATGAGATAGAAAGAGTATATGCGGTGCGTGTTTTTGGTGAAGTAACCAAAGAACATATAATGCAATTACAAAATGGGGTAGAACTTGAAGATGGTATGGCTCATTTTGATAAAGTTATATATGTCGGTGGTGAAGGTATAAACCAATGGTATAACGTAATCTTAAAAGAAGGTAGAAAAAGAGAAGTTCGTAGATTATGGGAAGCGTTAGGTTTACAAGTAAGTAGATTAAAACGTATTTCAT
>GL995203.1:2297-4459 GCA_000222855.1 Succinivibrionaceae bacterium WG-1
GCCAATATAGAATTAGGGAAACTACCTCAAGGAGGTTGGGAAGAACTTCCTTTAGAAAAGGTGAATGCTTTAAGAGCTTTAGTGGGATTAAAACCAGAAACTCAATCAGTACTAAAGAAAAGTACTGAAAAATTAGATGTACGTAAAGAATTCTTAAAACGTAAAAAAGTGACCCATGCTGTAGAACGTTATAATAGTCGTATTGGTTCATCTAATAGAAAATCTAATAATTTTGAAAGAAATTACGGCGAAAGAAGCGTTAATAACTTTAAGAAAGATGGTTGCTTTGTAAATCAAAGTTCCTTCTTAGCAGAAGAACAAAGCTTTGCCTCTTCAAATGGATTAAAAACTTCTTTTGGAGAAAAAAGTTGGAATAGAGAAAGTTCAAGAAAAGATTCTCGTAATTCAAAACGAAATAATTTTGCTTCAAGAGATGATTTTAAAGGTTATTCTGAAAATAGAGGACGTCAAGGAAAAGGTTCTAAGTTCGACGATAATAGATTTTCTGTTGGTTCTCAAAAAGCATCTTTTAGAAAGAAAAGAGATGATGAAGGATTCTTTAAAGCTACTGAAAAATCAAATTCCGAAAGAAAGAGTTTTTCATATGCAAAAGGTGCTAGTTTTAAGTCTGATGACAAAAAGGTAACAAGAAACGATTCTCGTTCTTTTGGAAATCATAATTCAAATGATTTTAGAAAAGATAATCGTAAGTCTAAGGATTTTGGAACTCGTTCTTTTGGTAAGAATTTTGAAGGAAAATCTCGTAACAAAAGATCTTTTGGAAGAGATTAAATATAGCTCTTAAAATAAGAATATGTAGGAAAATTTTTATAAATATATAAAAATTTGATATTTATTCTTTTTGAAATGATGCTTGTTTAGAATGAAATAAGATAATTTAATATTAGATAAGTTATTTAGGATATAACGTTAACATGTTTGATATGCTTTGGATTTACGATCCATCTGCTTGGATTGGCTTATTAACTTTAGTAGTATTAGAAATAGTATTAGGGATTGATAATTTAGTATTCATCGCAATACTTGCAAGTAAATTACCTGTAAAAGTGCAAGATAAAGCTCGCTATTGGGGGTTAAGTTTTGCATTAATTATACGTTTACTAATGTTAAGCGTTATATCTTGGATTGTAACTCTTACAGAGCCTTTATTCTCAATTGGAGATTTTGGTATGTCTGTAAGAGATGTTATCTTGTTAAGTGGTGGTTTATTTTTATTATATAAATCGACTTCTGAACTACATGAAAAATTAGAGGGAAATGATAATCATCCTACCTCTTCAAAAGCTACATCTCATGCTTTTTGGTTAGTAGTATTACAAATTGTTGTACTAGATGCGGTATTCTCTATTGATTCTGTTATCACAGCTGTAGGTATGTGTGAACATGTTTTTATAATGATGTTTGCAGTAGTTATAGCAATGGGAATAATGGTTTTTTCTAGTAAGATTTTAGCAAATTTTGTAACAAGTCATCCAACTCTTGTAATATTGTGTTTAAGTTTCTTGTTGATGATTGGCTTTAGTTTAATAGCTGAAGGTCTACATATTCATGTACCAAAAGCTTACTTATATGCCGCTATTGGTTTCTCTATACTTATTGAAATCTTTAATCAAATTGCAAGAAAGAATAGCTTAAAATTAGATAGAAATATTAAGGATAATAGAGAACTAGCTGCTTCTTTAGTATTAAGAATTTTGGGCTCAAAAAGTGAAACTCAATTTAATAGTATAAAAGAATCTATTGTTGCACCTCCAAGTGAAGATATTACCTTTTTACCTGAAGAAAAAGATATTGTATCGCGAGCTTTACAATTAAGCAGTCAACCATTGCGAGCTATTATGACAGCAAGAGGTGAAGTTGATATGCTTGATGTTACAGCTTCCAAGGAAGATATAATTACAAGCTTAACTAATATCAATCATTCTATTATTGTGGCCTTTAAAGACGGAAATCGAGACGCTCCTATAGGATATTTTAAAAGAGGTGATGTTTTAAAATTAGCTTTAAAAGATCCTAAAGAATTTGATAGTGAAAAAATAGGTACAATAATTCGTCAACCATTGTATCTACCAGAAACTGTAAGCGTATTAAAAGCAATAGAAGAAGCCAAAGCTGCTAAAAATTACATTTTGTTTGTTGTT
>GL995203.1:4994-12016 GCA_000222855.1 Succinivibrionaceae bacterium WG-1
CTGGCGATTTACCAAGTGCTACAGGAAAAATATATTTGTGAAAAACAAGAAGATGGTTCGTATCTCGCTCAAAGTGAAATTACATTAAGTGAACTTGCAAGACTCACAGGTATATCTTTGCCAATAAGTGTTCATTATCATACACTTGCAGGATATATTATGGAAAAAGAAGAAAATATTCCTCAAGTTGGAACTTTAATAGAATCAGATAATTGGATTTTAAAAATAGAAAATGTAAATAATCATTCTATTAACTTGGTTAGAGTAATAAAAAATAATGAATTTTAACAGTTGAATTTTATTAAGATTTGATATTGTTTTGATTTTAATCTTGAAATTTCATTATTTAGGTTTTTTTTGTAATACTTTTGTTTTAATAGTGTAGAGTATTTAAATAATGTTTATGTTGGTGCCTTTGTTATTGTTATGCATAAACATTTTGAATTGCAATTATTACAAAATTCATTGGTTTTAGGTTTTATTAATTATGAATATTACCAAAATAAATAGTTGGATAAAAGAGAGAGAACATGAAGTAATTTTGGTCTCTTTGTGTTTGATAGCTATTTCTTTCTCTCTTTTAAATCCTCTTTGGTATAGTGAGGCACCTGCTTCTGAAGCTTCTTTATTTGCAATTTTTGGCAAAATGTGGTCGACAGGTGAAGTTCTCTATCAAGATATGATAGATTATGCGACTCCTGGTATTTATTTGATCAATTTATTAGGTTATAGCATTGGTGGATATCTAGGTATTGCTTTTATTGAAACTATAGTGTTAGTTTTTGGGGTAATAAGTGTAGATCTTGCAATGCGAGTATTTAAGTTAAGTCCATTATCTCGCTTTTGCTCAATATCAATAGTTATATCCCTTTTAGGCTTGCGTTATTATTACGGAAATATGACTGAAGATTACACTGTCTATTTGGCAATGATTTCAAGTTATCCGTTTGCGTTATTATTTTCTGGCAGAAAATACAACTTTTCTCTTGCTGTTATTACTTCGTTAATTTTTGCTATAACACTAACTATTTGTCCAGGTAATATTTCGTATATGTTAGCTTGGTACACTATGTTGTTCTTATTTTATAGTGCAAATGGCAGATTAATCGATTCATTTAAATTATTAGGAACTTTACTTACTTGTATTGCTATAGTTCTATCTTTATTTGCATACTACTTTTATTCAAAAGGTGAATGGGACCTTTTGAATAAAGTATATTTTTACAGCTTAAGTAAGTATTTTTATGGCGAATATACTGCAAATTCAAGTGTCCTACAAGGGATGGTTGGATTTTTTAGAACAGGGTATTTCATAGTTTTAATCGGATTTTTGATTGTATTTTACCGTAAAGACAATTTATTACTATGTGATGAAAGCCAAGCCTCTAATAATAAATTATGGTTTACTGTTTATTTATCACTAGGTGCAATATTCACTATTTTTACTAATAGCGTATCTGGTCATTTTTATGATCATTATGACCAATTATTCTTGCCATTCATGTTTATTCCTTTTGCTTTTTTAATGCATCGTTATTTGCATGTTAAACAAGATATCCATGTTAGTTTTTTAACAATTATATTTTTATTAGTTTATCTTGTAAGTGAAAGAGCTATTTTTGGTGAATGGATTCATCATGAACAAGCTGTTTCAACAGTATATTTGCATTGCTTCGTAAATTTATTGATGGCGACAATTGTTTGTTTAACATTGATATTTATTCGTAAAAGAGTAGGAAGATACCATCATAGCCATAATTTCTTTTTAGCTCTTTCTATATGTATTTCAATAATGTTAGCATTTTATGCTATTTACTTAGGTCCAAGAATTGGTGAACCAAGAGATGAATTAGCAAAATCAATAGTAAATACAATTGTTGATAATACCGAAAAGACAGAAAGAATTTGGGTGGCATTAACAAATGATGCAAGTAGTGCTCAATATTATGTTTGGACTGATAGATTACCAGCAACTGCATTTTTGATAACAGAAGAAGAGTATTCCTTGGATACTCCAGTAAAAATTGTAAATGGTTTAAACTTCTTTAAGCCAAAGTTTTTAATAATTCCGCAAAATTCGAAGTTAAAAAATCACAAATATGATGAGTCAGATGATTCAGTTGTTAATAGTTTCTTTACCAATCAGGAAAAGCTTTTATTAAGCTATATCAAGGAAAAGTATGTACAAATTATTCCTGATCTGTTTGTATTAAGAACAAGTTACAAAGATTTGAATACTACTGCCATTGAACGTTATAAAGAATATCTACATAATATTGCTAATGAAGAAAAAATGGCAGAAATTGAAGCTATAGAAAAATCTGAAAAAGTAGAAGATAGTTCAAATTCTACATCTTCTGAGGATTTGACAAAAAATGATGAACAATCAAATGTAATCATAGATAGTTCTGTAGTTACAGAAGAAGCTTCTGGTGTTATTGATATTTTAAATATGGAACACCATAATGAATCTCAAGTAAATGGAAATGAAGCTAAATCTGAAAATAACTTGGAAAATCAATCAAAGTCTCAAGATTCTGAAGTGATGCAATCTGTCTCTAATGATTTGAATAATTCCCAAAGTGAAAATGTGCCACATATAAAAATTGAAGAAAAATAAAATTTATTTTCAATTTTTTTGAATTGTCATCTAAATTTAAAATAAATTTAGATGACAAATTTCTCTATAACAAAAAGAGCGTAAAACTCGTAATTTACATAGTTTTTTGCATTAAAATAGTGCATAAAATATCTATCAGAAAAAAAATAGTAAAATTTATCATTAAAATTTGAAAAAAAATTTTTTTACTAGTAAAATGCGCAAAAAATTATTAAATAATCACAAAATAGAATAAACATTATAGAGCTTTTGTGAGTTCAAAGATGTTTTAAAATTTTGTTGTTGATTTTTAATGAATTTAAGAATTTCTAGCCTATTGAATATAAGCCTCTATGGTTTATTTCATTAGTTTTATGAGAGTAAGGTAAGTTTTACTTACGAAAGATTTAGTATGTTAGCTATTTTGGGCTAATGTTATTTTATTTTTAAAGGACCTTTTTATGAAAAAACTAAGATGGTTTGTACTATCGGACCTAAATCTGAACCACGTGAAGTGATGGAAGAACTTTTAAATTCTGGTATGAATGCAATGCGTATGAACTTCTCTCATGGTGACCATGCAGAACAAGGTGCTCGTATTACAACTATTAAAGCAATCATGAAAGATACTGGTAAGTACTATGCAATGGTATTAGATACTAAAGGTCCTGAAATCCGTACTGGTGAAGTTCCTAATGATGGCGAAGTTGAATTAAAGAAAGGCCAAAAGTTTGTTGTAACTACTGATTATCCTGCTCAAATCACAACTAACGAACGTTGTTCTGTTAGCTATGATGGTTTAGTAAGAGATATCGCTGTTGGTAACACTATTCTTATCGACGACGGTTTAATTGGTTTAAAGGTTTTATCTAAGAATGCTGAAGAAACTGAAGCTACATGTGAAGTTTTAAATAACGCTATTCTTGGTAACAAGAAGGGTGTTAACCTTCCTGGTGTAATTACTCATCTTCCAGCTTTATCTGAAAAGGATAAGGGTGACTTAGTATTCGGTATCGAACAAGATGTTGACTTCATCGCTGTTTCTTTCGTTCGTAAAAAGAAAGACGTTGAAGACGTTCGTTCATGGTTAGACCAAAATGGTGGCCAAAGCGTTAAGATTATTTCTAAGATCGAAAACCAAGAGGGTTTAGATAACTTTGAAGATATTCTTGAAGCTTCTGATGGTATCATGGTTGCTCGTGGTGACTTAGGTGTTGAAATCCCTGCTCAAGAAGTTATCTTCGCTCAAAAGAAGATTATTCGTCGTTGTAACGAAGTTGGTAAGATTGTTATCACTGCTACTCAAATGTTAGATTCTATGCAAAAGAATCCACGTCCAACTCGTGCAGAAGCTGGTGACGTTGCTAACGCTATCCTTGATGGTACAGATGCTGTTATGCTTTCTGGTGAATCTGCTAAGGGTAAGTATCCACGTGAAGCAGTTAAGACTATGGCTTCAATCTGTGAACGTACAGACCGTGAAGTTTCTTCTCGTTACTTAGATAGAAAGGCTTCTTTACACGTAACTGAAGCTGTATGTATGGGCGCTGTAGAAATTTCTGAAAACTTAAACGCTCCATTAATCGTTGTTGCTACTGAATTCGGTAAGTCAGCAAGAGCAGTTCGTAAGTACTTCCCTGAAGCTAATATTTTAGCTTTAACTACAAGCGAAAAGACTGCACGTCAATTATGTATCGTTCGTGGCGTTACTCCAATGGTTGTTGATAAGATTGAATCTACTGATGATTTCTTCCGTCAAGGTAAAGAACTTGCAATCAAGTCTGGTTTAGCTAAGAAGGGTGATACTGTAGTTATGGTTTCAGGTTCTTTAGTTCCTGCTGGTACTACAAACACTTCTTCTGTTCACACTCTTTAATACTTAAAGAGAAAAATAAGTTTTAAAACTTATTTGAACTAAAAAAGATCCTCGCATATAGACTATTAAGTTTTAATTGCGAGGATTTTTTTTGTCTTTTTAAAATAATGCGGATTAACTAATAATTTTTTGTTCGTAAAGTAGTTAAAATATCTGATTGAAAAATTGTAAGTTTATTGACTATTTGAAATAAAATTTTTTGTTAGAGAAAATCTAATGAATATAAAACGTATTATTTCGCAAATTAACAATGTTAAATATCAAGCAGGACTCTATCTATGTTTGTGTGCTATAGGTGGAGAAGGTATGTTTTGCGGAATTGAAAGTTTACAAGCGTTAGGTTTGGCAACTACCTCCATGTCTTTTTGGAAACTAACAAGAATTTATACTCAAAGAAGAAATGAAGAATCTTCCAATGAAATTGACGCTCATAATGATAATTTACAGCTTTTAAATGCTGCTCTAGGAGAAGTTGAAAGAGCACAGAATGAATTTTTTGAATTTGGTGAAAAATATCGTTTAGGATTAGGTGTTTATAGAGATTTAGAACATTCTTTTAATTGTTATTATGAAGGTGCACAAATTGGTTCTGCACGTTGTGCTACTAAATTAGGTACTTTTTTTCAAAGTGGAAAATATAAATCAAAAAATGAGTATTTAGCATTATATTGGTTTGAGCAAGGGGCATATTTAGGTGATGCAGAAGGGGCGTATAATTTAGCTAAATATTATTATGAAAAAAATGACAAAAAGTATTTAAAAAGATTTTTATTCTTTTTAAATTTAGCTTGTCAATTAGGAAATACAAATGCTCAGTCTTGGTTTAAATCATTAGCTGTTGAGCATCCTAATCTGTCACAAATAGTTGTAAAAATTAATAACAATAAAATACAAGATATGTACGCATATGCTACCAAAGATTATTTAAAGAAATATATTCATAAAAGTGGTGTATGCGATCCTGAAATGATAAAAAATGCATTTGAAATTTTAGGATTAGATTTTGATGCTACCAATGAAAAGAATTTTAATCTTCAAAAAGTAAAAAAAGCATATCATAAACGAATTAAGCAGTTACATCCTGATAGAAATTTAGGTGATAATTCACACATTGATGAAATAAATAAACTTACTAATGCTTATGAATTATTGTTAAAAATAGAAGGGTAAGTGTTTATGGTATCCAAAAATAGTGTTATTTGCGCAAAAATAATACTATTTTATAAAAAACTTTTATATGTTGTTGACTATTAAAAAAAGTATTTATAATGACTCTCGTTAGTTAGATGAATCGGTGATTAGCGCAGCCCGGTAGCGCATCTGGTTTGGGACCAGAGGGTCGTAGGTTCGAACCCTACATCACCGACCACTCAGCGAACGATTCTTAAGTGTTTTCACTTCTTTTTGTCGGTGATTAGCGCAGCCCGGTAGCGCATCTGGTTTGGGACCAGAGGGTCGTAGGTTCGAACCCTACATCACCGACCAATTCATTTATAGTTTTAAATTAAACATCTTTCTTTTGTTTTGTAGTTCTCTTTTTCTCTTTATAATTTATTTTATTTTTATAATTTTACTGTACTACTTAAATGTTTCTTAAAGTAAGGTAAATATTTTATGGATAATTCAAGCAATTTGACTTTGGAAGGTTTTTATTCATTAAGCGATGTTTGTGAAATTTTACAGATAACGGAAGAAACAGGAAACAATTGGTTAAAAACAGGAAAAATAGTACCATCAAAAAAATTTTAAATGCTAATTTTTTTCAAAAACATATGTTGAAAAATTACTGAAAGAATTACATTTATCAAATAATAAAACCTTAAAATCAAGAAGAAATAAATCGTTATTGTCTGGGCAATTTTTATATGGTAATTACACATGTAATAAAACTCGTAACACAGACAATGTAAAATACATTATAGATACCATAAAATATCATAAGATAGATTTAACAGATGAATTGCAAGGTTATATATTAGCCGAATGTGCCTTACAATTGTTTCAAGATAAAAATAAAGAAAATAATTTATCTAAGCCGTCTTTATTAGCATATCTAAATGGTGAAATTACTACTAATTATAATGAATTTATCGATGCTTTAATTTTAGATAAAGTAAATGCATTGAAATTTATAAAAGAATATTTTTATTTATTTGAAATTAGCTACGAATATTCTAAATATGATGATGTGTTAGGATTGTTGTATATTTCAACTAAAAATCTTGGGGTTCGTAAGTCTATGGGACTTTACTATACTCCAAATAATGTAGTAATAAAAACTCTTAAAACTTTATTTAATGACGATTTTGCTTTAGAAAATGATGCTGATTATCATGCTAAAATGAAAATGATGGAAATTGGTAAAAGAGCAAAAGGTTATAATGAGTATTTAGCCAAAAATTTAGCTTTAGAAGTAGAAAAGCAAAAAAATGCTAGTGTAAAACAAATTTTACAATCTTATTTAACTAAAGGTGAAGATTTTAAAATTTTGGATCCTGGAGCTGGAACTGGTAACTTTTTACTACAATTGCCTGAAGAAATCACTTT
>GL995203.1:12199-17085 GCA_000222855.1 Succinivibrionaceae bacterium WG-1
TATTTACGCCAATGATCTTGATGAGATTGCTGTAAAGCTTACAAGAATCAATTTAGCATTACGACACGAACCTAAAGATTTATCTTTATTATATTCACATGTAACAAATTATGATTTTTAAATAATGAATACTTTGATAATAACAAGATGTTATTTGATTGTATTTTAGGTAATCCTCCTTGGGGATATACATTTTCAGATGAAGAAATAATAAAGTTATTAGACTTACAATTTAGTGTTGTTGGAAAAGTTGTAAAAAGATTAAATAAAATAAATTCTAAAAGCATTGAATCTTATGATTTATTTGTTGAAAAAAGCGTGCAGATGCTAAAGGAAGGTGGGGAACTTGCGTTTGTTATTCCTGAAGCTATATTAAATGTTAGATCTCATTTGGCAATTAGAGAATATTTGAATAAACATACCACGATTCGTCATATTGCATACTTAGGTGATGTTTTTGAGCAAGTGGCTTGTCCTGCGATAGTATTACATTTAAAGAAAACTCAACTTGGTATGTATACGATGGGGATGACTATTTCAGATAATAAAAAATCTGTTGTAATCAAAGAAAATAGAAAAGTAGAACCTAAGAATTTTAATTTTTTGTAAATGATGATGAATCGAAATTACTAGATAAGATTGCTAATATTTATCCAAGTACATTCTTAGATGGTAAAGCTATATTTGCTCTTGGAATTGTAACAGGTGGAAATAACAAATATTTAATAAAAGATCATCTAGAAGGTTACGAACCTATTTTAAAGGGATGTAATATTTTTAAATTTAATTGTGGCAAAGCTGATGAATTTGTAAAGTTTACTCCTGATTCTTGGCAACAAGTTGCAAAAGTTGAATATTATCGGGCGCAACCTAAAATTTTATATAGATTCGTATGTAATCAATTAGTATTTGCCTATGATGATAAAAAAACATTATCTTTAAATAGTTGTAATATAGTTATTCCAAAAGTTGAAGGAATGGATATTAAGTATATATTGGCAATTTTGAATTCTCGAGTGATTCAATATTTTTGGCAACATACCTACAAGAGTGTTAAAGTTTTAAAAAATCAAATTCAGCATTTACCGTTGCCTAGAGTTCACATCGCAATTCAAAATAGAACTATAACTATGGTTGATAAACTAATGGATACCGTAGATAAAGAACAGCGTTTGGCTCTTTATAATGAGTTGGATGATTTTATTACTAAAGAAATATTTTTATTGTCGGAAGATGAATATAAAATAATTCTTGATAGTTTGGGAAACAAGAATTTATTCTTATCTTAAGTTAGTAAAAAATTTCCCCAAAAAGGGGAAATTAGCTATCGGTAAAAATTACGATATACTAACTTATGTTTAGAGCTACTTAACTTTGGCACCAGAGTAAAGTGTTACTTAAAGTGATAGTTTGCTACTGGTGCTTTTTTTTTAGCTTGAAAACTTGATTCATTAAAATTTTCAGGTTGTGTTAAGTTTATTCAATATTTGCATAAAAGCTTTACTTTTTATTGCTTATCATCATAAAATATCATAAGATTAAATCATATAATTCTAGAAAAAATCTAAGTTCATAGATTATTTCTCAATATTTAAAATTAAAATTTTTGTAATGTTGCATGCTTATAACAAATTTTTTAAGTTTAAAAATAAATATTGAGTTTGTTAATGTTAAGGAAATAAAAATATGGCAAGTTTAAAGGGAACTAAGACTGAAGCAAACCTTCTTAAGTCTTTTGCTGGTGAATCTCAAGCTCGTAATCGTTATACCTTTTTTGCATCAAAAGCAAAAAATGAAGGTTTAGTACAAATTAGTGAAATTTTTACTGAAACTGCAAATCAAGAAAAAGAACATGCAAAACGTTTCTTTAAATTTTTAGAAGGTGGTGATTTAGAAATTACAGCAACATTTCCTGCAGGAAAGATTGGCACTACTCTTGAAAATTTAAAAGCTTCTGCAGCAGGTGAAAATGAAGAATGGACCCAAATGTATCCTGAATTTGCTCGTATTGCTCGCGAAGAAGGTTTTGATGAAATTGCAGCAGTTTGGGATGCTGTATGTAAAGCTGAAAAAGGTCATGAAGAACGTTATAAAGCTTTATATCAAAATTTAGAAGCAGGAAAAGTATTTAAGAGAAATGGTAAGGTTACTTGGCGTTGCCGTAACTGTGGTTATTTACATGAAGGTGAGGCTGCTCCAGAAGTTTGCCCGGCTTGTGCTCATCCTCAAGCGTATTTTGAAGTATTTACAGAAATTGCATAATTTAAAAATATCTACAAGATGTAATAATTTTGTAGATATCTAAAAGCAAATTATAAGATAACAAGAGAACTTGATTTTTTAAGAATTAAGTTCTCTTTTATTTGGATAATAAAAATTATTAAAAATAATTAAAGGTGATTTTGGCTACGCGTAAACCTTTTGTAAAATCAATGTTATTGCTAAAAATGTGAAAAATGTTTCATATTGATGAAAAAAATATATCCCAAAACTAAATTATTTAAATTTATTGCCGAATATATATTTGGTGAAAAGTATATGTTTTAGTTAGAATTAGGGATGTTCATAGATATGAATAAATCTATAATTGAAATGTATATTTTTAGGTTTATGTGCTTATTCATCAAAATTGTGAATAAACATAAATTTATAGGAAAATATAGGTTTGATTTGTGATTTATTTAATGAATTTTTGCAAGCATAACTTATATTATATATAACATATTTTATGAAATTGTTTCAGGTATAGTTTGTTCTACTTTTCTTGAAATAAGAAGGAAGAATAAGTGGCAGAAGATTGTGCTTTGATAAAGAGTATTATTAGCTGCTAGTTTAGCTGAATAATATTTTTTGATGGCATAGTGTTTTACCACGAATGCATGGATGCAATATTTTTGGAGATGATAATATGAAAAAGAACAACGGTTTTACATTAATTGAACTTGTAGTTGTAATTGTAATTTTAGGTATTTTATCTGCTGTTGCAGCTCCTAAATTTATGGATTTACAATCTGACGCTCGTATATCTGCAATCAATGGCCTTGTTGGGGCAATTAAGAGTGCTGTTAATATGGGATTTGCTAAGTCAATTATTCAAGGTAGTGATAAAGTTGCAGTATATTGTGGTTCTGTAGCTGCAGCTCAATGTGCTACTGCAGATGTATCAGAAACTCACGTAATTTATGGTATTCCTGCTGCATCAAAGAACGGTATTTTGTTTGCTTTACAAGATGAATCATCTTTTGGTACATTAACAGAATTTGGTGCTTGTGATAGTTCTGCTGATTGGTGTTTCTATCCAAGTACAGATGATGAAACTTCTGTTTATTTTGCTCCGAAGTCAAGCGCAGGTATTACAGGTGCTAATGGTAGTGATTCTTGTGGTTTAAAATATACTGTAACTCCTGATGCAAATGCAAAAACAGCTAAGTATACAGTAACATCTTTTACAAGCGGTTGCTAATATAATCTAGTTTTTCCAAAAAGGCCTAAGTAACATTAGGCCTTTTTGTTTTGGTATTATAAAAAAATATGGTAATATTCACGTCAATTTTTTATTTGTAGTTTGTTTCTTTGCCAAGATAGACGAATTTTAAAAATTGATCTATTAGGCATTTTAAGTGTAAAAAATCTATTTTTAGATGTTTAATGATACAAACTATATATAATGGTTGAACTGTTTATAAAATCGTATGCAATTTTGTTTTTTTTAGTGTTTTTTGAATAGAAAAAGAAATATAAAAAGAAAGGTGGATAAGGATTATCATTGATGAAAGTTAAAACTTTATTACAAGCAATAGGTGTTGTTTCTATAACATTAGGTGCAATTGTTCCGGGAATGGTTCAAGCTAATGAAGATATTATTGAAACAGTGAATAATTCAGAAGTACCTTATTTACAAAGTTCATACTTATTATCAAACGTAAAGTCTGAATTATATCGATTCAATCTTTCTATGGTACGCATTCATAACAGCGTAGATAGAGATATGTTTTTAGTGTATAGAGACGATTTATGGAATAGCCGTGAAGAATTAAGTTTTGCGATTCAAAATTTAGTGGCGTATAAAACAAGTCCATATACTCAAGACAATACAGCAGTTTATGAAAAAATTTTTGCATTGTTAAATAGTTCAGAAAATTACGCTAATGAGCAAAATCTTTTGATATCTAGCAGAACTAAGTTCAAAGATTCCTTAGATTATTTATATGATTCTTTTAATCAATTAAAAGAACAAGAAAGTGCAATTCAAGCAAACATAAATTCAGAAGATAGAGCTTTATTTGAGAATGTTACTTTATCTCAAGAAGTTTTTGAAAGTTTCCTTAAAGATTACTTTAATCAAACAAATGTTGAAGAATTATCTGCTATGACCAAATCAATCAATAAAGCTTTAACAAACTATGTTGATTTTCTTCAAAAGCTAGCAGAAAAGTATCCTGAAATTTCTAGCAGTGTAAGTATGTTTGTTAAAAATACAGATAAATTCTTTGAATCTAAAAATCCAGGTGGTTTATATTTTGCTTGCAGACAAAAAGAACAGGAATTAGATGAATTTGAAAAGAAATTTAATGATGAAGTTAAAGTGATATATCGAGATATTAAAAAATTATCAACTAAAATTACTACAAGAGTAGGTTTTTAATCTAATCTAAATATAGATAGAGTTTTAACATTTATTCTAAATTTACAATATAAATACAAAGATGAAAAGGAGATCGTTTTTTGGATCTCCTTTTTATTTTAGTAAAAAAATAAATTTTTATTTTTAGAAAGAATCCGCAAAATATAAAAAAAATTAGTATTTAAATATTATTTTTTAAATGTCATAATTACTTAACATTTTTTTTATTTTTATTTGTTATAAAGCTAGAATGAAGTTTAAA
>GL995203.1:17343-21737 GCA_000222855.1 Succinivibrionaceae bacterium WG-1
TTAAAAATCACAAAACAGTAAGTGATTTATAATGTTGTGATTTAATTGAAGACTACTAGAATTATAGAAACAACAATTATATAAAAAGAAAAAGCTTATAAATATAATTAAATGTATTAAATGTAAGCATGTTGGATAGCAATTATAGAAAACTATTTGTTTTATTACATTGAATTGACTGTATTATTATCAAAAATAGTTTGAGTTATACAAAAAGAAGCGAAAGTATTATGAGTAAAGCCTGGGATAACTTTGTAACAACAATTTCAAAATTTTCCGAAAAACTTTCCAAAAAAGATAATTCTAATAAAGATGAGGCTAAACCAATTAAAATTGGTAAGTATGATCTTAAAGATTGTCTTACATTGGGTTTATATAGCTTTACCAGAAAATCGGTGTTGCATGGGGTGTATGTCGGTTTTGGTGTGCTTATTATACTTTTGTTTGGATTGTATCTATTAAGTAATACTAATATTCGTTCCATGAATTCGTCAATAATATATATTACTGACTCTTCTATGCCTATTCTGAATAGTGCTAATGATATGGAATTAGAATTATTGATGTCTGATTTACAACTTAATACTGTATTAAATCAAAAAATCTTAAAGATTTGGAAGTTGAAACAAAGGCATATAAATCTCAATTCTTTGCATATGAAGATAGCTTAAATAAATTTTTAGAAGTTTCACAAAAAACGAAGTTATTGCAGAACAATTAGCTCAACTTGCTACATTATCAGCAGAATATTCAAAGCTAGTGTCAGATTTACCAGAAAAACAAAAAGAGTATCTAGAAACTAAGAAAATTCTTGATAAAGAAAAAGCAGAATTTGCTCCATGGTTGTCTTTGTTTAGAAATGAAGAAGATTCTGTAAAGCAATCAATAACAGATGACTTTGTTAAAGATATCATATTGCAACTTTTGACTTATCAAGGACAGGTAGAATCAATTGCTACAGAAATTTTATTAAGTAATGATGCTACCAAAATTGAAGAAAGCTTAAAAAATTTAAAAGTTAAGATGTCAGTTTGGAATGAAAACATTGAGAACTTAAAGTTTGAAATGCCAGAAATTGAAAATAATATTGGTCAATATATTAATTCTTTCAAACAAACAATGAGTGATGAAAAGAATGGGTTAATATATAGACAAGTAGCATCTGTGAAAAATTTAGATTATATCGAAAAAAATAAAGATAAGGCATATGATAAATTACTTGAAATAAAAGATGTTATTGCCAAGATGCATGATTTATCACAACAAGAAATTAAACGTTCTACTACAAGATCCAAAACTGTATATGAAAAATCTAGTTGGGTTATGGGATCAGCTGTTGTGATTGCTTTATTTATTGCTTTTATTACAGTTTGGTTGTTAGGTGCAAGTATTCGTAGACCAATGCGCGTTCTTTTAAATGGTTTAAAGAATGTTGCAAGTGGAGATATGAAAGATAAAGTAATAGTAAAAGAAAGCAATGAATTTGGTTTGTTGAGTGTTCATGTTAATGAGTTATCAAATAAAGTTGCGGGAGCACTTTATAAAATTGTAGAAGCTTCTAAAAAGTTAAAAGAAGAATCTGCTAATAATCTTGAGACTTCAGCAACAGTAGAAGAAGCTTTGGATAAACAACGTTTAGAAACAATTTCTGTGGCTTCTGCGATGAATGAAATGACTCATAATTCACGAGAAGTTGCGACATCTGCATCTAAAACTTTAGAAGAAGTACAACATGTTGATCATGTTGCTTCTCAATCTCGTGAAATTATGAATGAGACTTTAGAATCTGCAGATGTGCTTTCTAATAAAATTCAAGAAACCACCAAAGTTATATCAGATGTTAATACTATGAGTGAAAACATTGGTAAGATTATTGGGGTTATAAAAGGAGTTGCAGACAAAACTAATTTATTAGCGTTAAATGCTGCAATTGAAGCGGCACGTGCTGGTGAATATGGTAGAGGATTTGCGGTTGTTGCAGATGAAGTTAGAACCTTAGCAAATACTACAGCATCTAGTACTAACGAAATTAAAGGAATGATCTCTGAACTTCAATCTTCTGTGGCTAAGGCTGTGAGTTATGCTAATGAATGTATTGAAGAAATGGAAAAAACTAAGGAAAATTCATTTAAGACTCGTGAGTCTATAGATGAAATGAAAAATGCTATTGCAAGAATTGCTGATATGAGTACTATCATTGCTCAGTCTGCAGAAGAGCAAGGTTTGACAGCAGATTCTATAAATGAAAATATGTCAAAGATTAGCGAACTTGGTGATGAAAATGTGGCAAAAATTCAGATTCTTGTTAATAGTAATAAAGAACTTGATAAATTGTCAGCTTATCAAGCAAGCTTAGTAAACAGATTCTCTTTACCAACTGATATTCAAGATAAAGATTTATAAAAATTGATTTAATAAGAATAAAAAGCAACTTTGTACATTGAAAAGTTGCTTTTTATTTTTTATGAATTTTTTATAAAAATTTAGTAATTTTTATATTTGTTTTTTACTGTTTTTATTTTGGTTGAATTTGTTTTGTTATAAGCTTTTTGATGCTTCACATATTCACGTTTTGGTTTTAATGTTTTTTATTGCTTATACTATAAAAAGCATGTAATATGCGAAAAGAATTTTTTAATAAAAATCATAAATTTTGTTCAAAATATAAAATAAAATTTGAAGTAACATCGTCAAAATAACATGTTTTTATGCAAATTTTAAATTATTAAAACAAAAGTTTTATGTTGATAATGGATAATTACTGATACCGGAAATAGAGAGAATAATAAAAACATGAGAAAGTTATCTTATGCCATAGCAAGCACAGTTCTTGTTTCGTCTTTTGTATTGTTAGGTTGTGGTCCAAAGGCCGATGAATTATTATTAAATGCAAGAACAGCTCAAGAACAAGGGGTAAGTGAAACTCAAGTCCTAGATTTGTATGAACAAGCTGCTAAAGCTGGTTCTGCGGAGGCTTCAAGATATCTTGCAGATTATTATTTAACTAGAAAAGATTATTTAAACGCGGTATCCCATTATCTTGCTATTGAAAAAGCTTATCCTGTAGATTTTTATTACAATATGGGAAGACTTTATTTAAAGGGTGACGGTATTCAACAAGATGTAGATAAAGGCATAGAATTATTGAATAAAGCTATTGTTGAAGGTGAATCATTAGCTGCTTTTGAATTGGGTGAATATTATGAAGAACAACAACAATTTGAAAAAAGCAGAAGAGTTTTATAAAAAATCTGTAGCTTCAAATGATGTTCGTGCTAATCTCAATTATGCCAAGTTAATTTTAAATAAAAGATTGCCAAACCAAGAACCAAAAGTCGCAACAAATTTATTAAAGTCTATAGCAGCTTCTGATGAAAATAATGTTGCTCATGATATAAATTACGAAGCAAGATTACTTCTTGCTCAGTGCTATGTAAAGGGACTTGGGGTTGATCAAAGCTATTTACAAGCAGATGTTTTAGCAAGAAAATTATTAAATCAACGAGCATATAAAACAAGAGCTCAAGTTGTCTTAGCAGAAATAAAGCTTCGTGGTATTGATTCTAATGCTAAAAATGAAGGTTTAAATGAGTTAATAACAATTGTAACAAACACTGCTAATCCTGATGCCGCAATGCTACTTTATAAGGTATATCGCAAAGGTTTGTATGGCTATGAACGAAATATAAAAAAAGCATTGCATTATGCTCGAATTGCACAAGCTAGTGGGTCATATAAAGCAGATATTGCTTTAGCGGAAATGTATTATGATGGCATTGGTATTGAACAAAACTTTAGTGAAAGTGCTCGCTATATTAAAAATGCTTATGAAAAGGAGCCTTTTAATGCAGAAGTATTATATTGGTATGGTCGTATGTACGCTGAAGGTATTGGTGTTTATAGAAATGATGATGAAGGTTTTAAGTATTTAGAACAAGCTGCAAAATTAGGTCATAAACAAGCTGATTTACAACGTTTATTTATGATGAGTTCAGGTAGAGCTCCTAGTGGTACAGAAAGTGATGCTATAAAACAATTCAAAGCTCATGCTGATGATGGAAATGCTCAAGCACAATTTAAGTATGGTACAGCACTATTAGAAGGAATTGTTGTTGCAAAAGATTTAGATGGGGCAATAAAGTATTTATCTCTTGCAACTACAGGTGGAGAGACAGATGCTTATTATTACTTAGCTAGTGCTTACTCTCAAAAACAAGATTATAAAAATGCAATAACTTGTTATGAAAAATCCATAGAAAATGATAAAAAGAATGCAGCAAGTAGCTATGCTAATCTTGGTGAAGTTTATAGCATGCAAAAAGATACTAATAAAGCAATAGAGGCATTAAAAAGGCTAGTGAATTAGGTCATGATAATGCTTGCTTTAAACTTAG
>GL995203.1:21928-35072 GCA_000222855.1 Succinivibrionaceae bacterium WG-1
TATTTCTTGGGATGATGTATCATTTTGGTAAAGGATATGTGGCTAATGAAATCCAAGCTTTAGATTGGTATGATAAGGCTATACAAGGTGGCAATACTGACGCTATGTTTTTAGAAGCTGTCTTGATACGAGAAGGAAAACAAATTCCTGATGACTATTTTTCAAAACCAGAAGGTTTATTATATAAGGCAGCTTGTGCTAAAAATGAAGAAGCTATGTTGTATTTGGCTCAAGATTTTTATAAAAATGAACCAAATCAAGCAATAGGTTGGCTTGAATATGCTAAGAAATATACAGGGAGTTCTGCTGCTCAATATTTAATTGGCAAAAAGTATAGTGATGTTAATGGAGAAGAACGTTTACGTTATTTACAAAAAGTAGAAAGCCAATGTTTATAAAATATTTATAAATAGATTAAGTGAAAAATCTTATAGTTTTTGCTATAAGATTTTTTTATGGTTACTTTTCTAAACTGAAATTTTTTACTTCAAAATTTATGGCTAATCAGTTTATTTCTTTTTTATTTTTAATAAAAATATTAAACAATTTACCAATTTTTCGGTCAAATAACAAAGAGCGTATACATATAAAAATTTTGTTTTTTATAGTTATTGTGACAATTTGATTAAACTCATTTAAAATATGCCTATAATGATGAGTTACAATTTATAAATTACGTTTTTATATAAAAATTACTAAAAATCGTAAAAATAGAGGATAAAAAATGAAAAAATTTCTTCTTCTTGGTACTACTTGTACAATGCTTGCACTAAGTCAAACAGGTTGTGTGGCATTACTAGCTGGTGGAGCGGTAGGAACAGGTGCAATTGTTGCTAGTGATAGCAGAACTGCTGGCACAATGATAAATGATGAAGAAATAGAAATGAAAGCATCTCGAGTTGTTTCTAATAATAGAGAAATCTATGAAGCAAGTAAACTAGATGTTGTTTCTGTAAATGGTAGAGTGCTATTAACAGGTCAATGTACTGATTCTGATTATATTTCATATATTGAAGATCGAGTATCAAAGATTGAACATGTTAAATGAAGTGATAAATCGTATTGAAAAAATCCCTCCTGTTTCTTTAAGCCAAAAAACATCAGATAGTTGGATTACAACAAAAGCAAAAACTCAATTGTTATTTGGTAAAGATATAAATTCAGGTAGATTTAAAGTTATCACTGAGAATGGGGTAATCTACTTAATAGGTTTAGTTACTAAGAGTGAAGGTAATAGAGCTGTAAATGTAGCTCGTGGCATTTCTGGAGTTAAGAAAGTTGTAAAGATTTTTGATTACATTTCTGATGAATCAAAAGTTGCTAAGATCATAAGAGAAGACTCTGATAGTGTTAAAACATTTGAACCTTCTCAAAATCAACAAGTTTTAGCACCTGTTGATGAAGCTGGCAATGCTACAGGAACTGAAAATAATCCTATAATTTATGAAGAAAGTTCAATTATTGAACAACCTTTATCATCTGCAACATCTTCAGTTAATACTTTAAATAATGATAATGCAAATGTGATAACAGGTGGTGTTTCTGCAACTAATAATTATGGCGAATTAGTAAGTTCTCCAAATGCGGTTATTGAAGATAAGTATAAATTAAAGAAATTATCTGACGAAGTAAATTCCAATGTTAATGTGGTAGAAAATACCGTGAATACAGTAACACCAAAAGCTACAGTTAATAATGTTATTAACACTGTTGTAAACACAGTTGAAGATGATAGCATTATTATAGAATAGAAAATAGCATGAAATTTTGAACTATATGTAAATATCTTTTTAGCAATGATTTAAGATATTAAAAAATTAAATTAATCAGAAAAGAAGATGTTGTATTGTAGTAAAGCCAAATTTTTGGGGTAGCTACAATAACATCTTCTTTTTTTATTAAAATTATTTTGTTTAAAATTTAAACAAAAATCATAAAAAATAGCAGTATTGTTAAAAAAAATTGAAAGAGAATACAAATTTATGATAGTTTAACAATGTTTATTATTTTTTTAATTGCTATAATGAAAGAAGCTTTTATTTATAAAACTTTATAAAATCAAATTGTTATAAATAATTACGTTATTAAGAATATCAACTAAAACTATGAGTGAGGCTTTTATGAGTGAATACGATAAAGATGCTTTTATCAATCCAAATAGTAACACGATGTTTGACTCAAGTGTGGTTGAAGGAATTCATAAGCGTCATGAACTTCGTGTGCTTGATGTACAAAATAAAGTAAGTGAAGAATTTGAACCATTTAAACAATTTTCTAAAGAATTTTGGAAAATTCAAAAATTTGAAGATGTAGTGTTCGGTAAATTTGTGTTGCCATTTGCTTTATTAAATCAAGGTATTGCTCGCACCAAACTTCCAAGTAAAATAAATGATTTTAGAGTGTATGGAAGTGCTTCTGGTGAGTTAATTGTTGCTATTAACCATGCTCGCAAAGGAAATATTCTTTTAAACTTTAAATTAGAAAAAGTATTGATTCATGCTAATAGCTTTAAGTTGAAAGTAGAGCTTACTAAATTTGAATTATTAGATTGTTCGTGGTTAATGCGCAACATGATAAAAATGGGATTAAAATTTAGAAATCTAGAATTTCAACGTTTATGCAAGCGTATTACCTTTATGAAAGTAATAAAAGATGAAGGTGAGAATGCTTATATTATAGATTTAAGTGATGCTATTATTGGTATGTTAAATGACCATAATATCGATATGGAAATGATTCGTTTAAGAACATGCACTATATTGAAAGATAGCATAAAATTAGAAGCTTCAATCGCTACTCAAAAATTGGTTACTTATTTAAAAGCAAAGATGCCAAATCTTTTTGATTAATAGTGTTTAGTATACTTTTTAACAATTTTTAATTACGAAAGCCTATTGCAATGCAATAGGCTTTCTCTATTTGTAAATAATATAAATTTAGTTTTCTTATTCTGATAATTTAATTGCAGATTTTGTTTTTAAAAATTCAGTAAGAGTTGTGAATTTTGGGTTATTTAATACTTCTAAACATGTACTATTAGGAGCTGGTCTTTTTGGCGGTTTATAATTTGGATCAGGTTTTTTAGGTTTTCCAATTTCTGCAATAATTTGCGCCGCTTCTTCGCATCCATCTCCATCAGGAATAGGTAATTGTTTTTCACAAAATTGAGCATTATCAGGACAAGATAAACGTACATGTAAATGTGCCATATGTCCAGCCCAAGGACGTAGCTTTTGTAACCACATTCTATCTTTAGAGTCAAGAATTCTCTTACAAATTTCATTTTTTATAGCAGCATTAATAAATATACGCTCCACCTTTTCATCTTCTGATGAAAGTTTTAATAAAGTTATAATATCGTTAGAGAAATTACTGTTTGTTGTTTTGTAGTTACTACTTACAACATAAAGTGGAGTTGGCTTTAATAATTCTTTATATGTTAATGGTTTTTTACCATTTTTAGCCAAATATCAACATCTAATCCATTTTGATGACTAACATGACCACCAATAAATCTTCCGCCTCGAGCCATTGCCATGTCACCAATTAAAAGCATCGGTAAATTAGCTTTATTAGCTTTAAGAGCTAAATTTTTAATATAATCAATTAATTGCGGATGACCGTAATAACGTTTTTGATCAGGACGGAGAATTTGATAGTATGCTGATTTTTCAGGGAGACGTTGGGCTCCTACAATACATCCATTACTATAAAATCCTACTGTTTGTGCATTTTCTTTGGTAGGGGTAAGATTGGTATAGTCAGCTTTTGGGGCACCAAAAGCAAGAGTTGGAAATAATAAAAATAAAAAATTGTACAAAATTTTGAATTTAGTTTCATTGTTTCTTTGTTCTGTATCAATTAAAAATATATTGTTAAAAGAAATTTTATAATTTCTGAAATTTTAGGTGATGTTAATGCAATATTGTTACTATTATTTTAAAACTTTAACAAGTTTATAATTGTAAATATTGCAACTAACCATATTTTAATATTTGTTTATATTTTATAAAACAATCTTTTTAAATATCTCGGGGAAAATCTGTTTTTATGTAAGTTTTAGTGAAAAATGCTATACTAGCATCTGTAAAAATGGAATAAATAAGAATATTAAATAATAGATGAATGGATCTGAGTGGACTAATGAGTTTATTAGATTTTTTAAAAAATAATTTTTTTACTTTATGGAGTAATATAAAGTCCCCATTGGGAATAGTTAATGAGTTTCCTGCTCTGTTAAGTAAAAATTTTAATTGGAAATATTTTGGTTTTATAATTGGTTTAGTTGCAATTGTGGCTACTATTTTTTCATCTATAAGTTTAATATCTTATTTAGAAGCAGAGACAACTATTATAAGTGAACAGATCCCTGATTTTGTAATATCTCAAGATGGTATATTACATTATGCGGATGAAGAATCTTTAAATAGCATTCAGAGTAAAGATAAAGTTATTACAAATTCTAAACAACAAAAAGATTATGTAATTGTTTCTGATGCAAGTCACACTCCTTTATTACTCATAAATCCTAATGGTTCGAGTTTAGCAGAGGAAGATTCAAATTTAATAGAAAATGGCAAAAATAAAGGTGTTTTTATTTCTTTATATGCTGATAGAGCAATTATAAACAATAATGGTATTGTGCAAGAATTACGTTATACAGAGACAGGTTTAAACACAGGTATTCGTTTTTCAGGTAGTGATGTTGTACGTACTTTATCAATTTATGTAAAAGTATTTATAGTGCCTTTTTTGCTATTATTTTTTATAGTGTCTTTCTTATTTAGTTTTGGATATTATGTACTTTTTACTGCTTTGATAGGGTCTGGTTTAGCTTTGTTTTTAAGATTAAAACTTGCGTATAAAACAATGTCTCTATTAGCATTACATGCAGCTGTTTTACCTTTTCTTGCAAATATTTTATTATCTATAATTTTTGCAAAATCAGACTTAAATGGTTATAACTTTTTTAATAATTGGGTAATCTTAGGAGCTTCTTTATTTCTTTTAGTTGCAATGCTTTCGTCTTTACGTCATAACATAGAAGAATCATTTGTTAGTCAGATGGAAAATTCTAAGGAAATGCTTGAAAAGAATGGTATGAACTTAGAAACTTTAAAAAGATTACCAATTAATTTAGTTCAAAAAAAATCTAAGTTTTTCACTTTAAATCAAGTACGTGAAGTTCGCAAAATGTTAAAGGTGGCAGCTCTTCTTGCGGCAGAACAAATTAAAACTAATAAGAAAAACGAAAACGATTCTCAAAATGGTAAATTTGAACATATTAAAGTTTCAAAATTAAACATAAAAGAAATAAAGGAAAGAATTGAAAAAGAAGAAGAAAAACAAGCTTCAGCTCAAGATGGTATAGCTAATAGTGAATCTACTGATAATATCTCAGATTCTATTAGTGAAATTAGCGTGCAACGAGATAATTCCACCTCTAATACCACAGATTCTACCAATGAAGCTAAACCAGATATAGAGATACAAGATTCTCCTGAACTAGAAAAGTTATCTAAGCTTGTGTTTGATGATGATAAAGATGTTTTTGGAACTCAAGGAGAGATTGATACTGTTACTAATAGAACCATAATTCAAATTGGTGATTCTAGTAATGAAGATATGGATTCTAATGGAGCAGATGCTAATAATGGGTTTATAAATCCTAAATTTATTACTAAAGATGGCGTTAGTTGGGATGATATGCCTATAAGTCAAGTTTTTAAAGATATATCTGGAAAAAATAACATAGAGCATCCTGATTCAGATGCTTACTTTATTCTGTAGTTAAGAAAATTATTTAAAATACTTTTGGTTATTAGAAGTGTTTTAATAATCAAAGATGAGTTGTAAAAATAGGCTATAGCATAGTCTGAATCATAAAAGTCGAAATTCTTTTTATTTTTTATAAAGAAAATTCGGCTTTTAGTCTTTTATAAAATATAACTTCAATAATGAAGAATACAGTGTTTGGTCAAAAGTTATGTTTAATTTTTTACAAAAATATAAAAATATAGATATGTTAACAGGAAGTATTAGCGATAAGCTAATAGCTTTTTCTTTTCCTCTTGCTATAACTAGCGTTATGCAAATGTTGTTTAATTCTGCAGATGTTTTTACTTTAGGACATTTTGTAAGTTCTGATGCTATGGCAGGAGTTGGAAATAATGTACCAATCATAGGGACTATAATGAATTTTATAGTAGGTTTGTCGATTGGTGCGAATGTGGTAATTGCAAGATATATTGGTCAAAAGAACCTAAAAGAAGCCAATATTGCTTTACATGGTTCATTAGTATTGGCATTAATAGCTGGTATTTTATTATTCTTATTTGGTGAATGTATTGCATCATATGTAGTGTCGTTATTAGGGGTTCCTAAAGCCGTAGAAGAGATATCCGTTTATTATTTGAGAGTATTTGTGATTGGTTTGCCATTTATGTCTCTCTATAATTTTGAATCTGCTTTGTTTAGAAGTTCAGGTAATACCAAAGAACCATTGATAGCTTTATTTTGGGCGGCAATATTTAATTTTTTAGGTAATATTTTTGTAATAGAAGTATTGCATATGAAGGAAGGGGGAGTTGCTTTTGTAACTGTTCTTGCTAATGTTTTTGCATGTGCGTATCTTCTTTATAAATTGCATAAAGAAAATGGAATTTTGCATTTTGATTTTAAAAATATTACTATTCCTAAAAAATCTCATTTAAGAGCTATAGTTAATATTGGTATGCCTGCCGGTGTTCAAGGTATGGTTTATTCAATTTCTAATTTGGTAATTCAGTCAGCAATAAATTCTTTAGGTACTGAAACAATGGCAGCTTCTGCCGCCGCATTTACAATAGAAATCAATCTTTATTGTTTTATTAATGCTTTTGGTTTGGCTGCAACTACTTTCGTAAGTCAAAATTACGGAGCTAATAATTTACAACGTTGCCGAGAAATAACTTATAAAGCAACAATCTTAAATTTAATAATATCAGGACTCATGGCGATACCTGTAATCATTTATGCTGATAAGATATTAGGATTGTTTACAGCAAGTACTTTAATTGTAGATATTGCTATGATTAGAGTTATATCAATATGTGGGGCTCAACCACTTACTTGTGTAATGGAAGTATTGTCTGGGGCCATGAGAGGATACGGTTATTCATTACCACCGGCTATTGCTACTTTGATTTGTGTTTGTGGGCAACGATTAATTTGGGTTTATACTGTTTTTGAAAAAGAACCTACATTTGGAACTTTACTTGCAACGTATCCAATAAGTTGGGGTATAACTACATTTGTTTTAATTGTTCTTTATATTTGGCATAGAAGAACGCTTACTAATAAACATATGCTCAAAAGTAAATAAAACGTTAGCATTGAGATGCTAAAAATTAAAATAGAAATAAAAAGAATAGAGAAATAAATAATGCATTACTACTTTTGTCCTATCTGTGGTTCTAAATTAGTTGAAAAAGCTGCAGGAGATGATGGTAAAGTTCCTTTTTGTGAACATTGTTATAAGTATTGGTTTGATACTTTTTCCAATTGTATTATTGTGATGATTTATAACGAATTTAATGAAATAGTACTTTGTAAACAAAATTATTTATCGGATATTTACTATAATTTTACTTCAGGATATATGACTCCTGGAGAAAATGCAGAAGATTCAACATATAGAGAAGTAAAAGAGGAACTTGGCTTAGAAATCCAAAAGCTCGATAGTATTGGAACATTTTGGTTTGAAGAAAAGGATATGTTAATGCATGCTTTTATTGCATATGTTCCCAAAGCCAAATTAACGATATCTAGTGAAATAGATGAAGCTAAATGGATATTTTATAGAGAAGTTCCTAAGTTAATATTTCCTGATAAGCCTGGAAATGCCATGTGGCATATGTATAGAGCTTTTTTAAAACAAAATAAATTAGACCAAATCTAGACAAGGAAACAATATGACAACTTGTTATGATGAAAATGAAATAAGAAAGGACTATAAAAGGTTAACTCAATATTTGATTGCAAATAAATTGAGTATTTCAACAATGGAAAGCGCAACATCTGGACAAATTGCTTCTTTAATTACCGATACCGAAGGGGCATCTGCCATTATAAAAGGCGCATTTATTACATATTGTAATGAAGCCAAAATAATGCAAGGTGTGCCTCAAGATATTATTGAAAAGTATTCTGTATATTCAGAAGAAACAGCAAGAGCAATGGCACAAAGTTGTCAAAAAATCTACCAAGCAAATATAGGGATTGGCGTAACTGGTACATTTGGTAATATAGATCCGAAAAATGAAGCAGTATCAGAAGTAGGAAAAGTATATTTTGCTATAGCTCTTAATGAAAAAACATGCAGTTATCATCTTGAAATAAAACCACAGATTTCTAGATTAGCTTATAAGCTTGCTGTTGCTAAAGAAATTTATGATAGATTAGCTATTTTACTTAATATGAATCAGTGATTTTATTATTATGGAATAGATAACAAATTGTAACCCATTTTTTACATACAAAAGAACACCATGCAAACATTAAAAATTTTAAGTCCTGAAGCACATACAGACCATAAAGATATAATTTTTCCAACTCCAAATTTTGAGCATGAATGGAAAAAATTATACGGCACTAAGCAAGAAGATTTGGTAAAGGTTGCCCAAGGTTACGACATATTAGTAATTAATAAGTTAAAAATTACAGAAGAGGTTTTACAAAATTTACCGCAATTAAAACTTATAGCAATGCTTGCAACAGGATATAACAATATTGATGTTGAAGCATGTCGTAGACATGGTGTAGCTCTTTGTAATATTAGAGGATATGGCACAGAATCTGTTGCAGAACACGCTTTTAGTTTAATGCTAGCTCTTGCTAGAAATATAGGGCGTTATAGTAATAAAGTTGCAGACTTAACTTGGAGTAAACAAAATAATTTTCGTTTAATGGATTATCCTGTTATAGATCTTTTTAATAAAAAGTTGCTCATTATTGGTTATGGAGCAATTGGTAAGCGGATTGCCCAAATTGCCAAGAATGGTTTTGGTATGGAAGTTTTAATTGCAGAACGTAAAGAAGCTTCTAGCATCAGAGATAATAGAATTGCATTTAATGAAGGATTGAAACAAGCTGATTTTATTATTGTTTCATGTCCTGCTGTTAACGAAACTATTAATCTTATCAGTGAAGAAGAGTTTAAGTTAATGAAAACTTCCGCATTACTTATAAATATTGCACGTGGTGGAATTGTCGATGAAACAGCTTTAGCCAATGCTTTAAAAAATGATCAAATTATGGGGGCTGCTATCGATACAGTTGCCATAGAACCTATCAATGAAAATAATCCTTTATTGTCATTATTAAAAACTCATAATCTAATAATTACACCACATATCGCTTGGTTAGGTGATATAGCTATTGCAAATATTGGAAAAGAACTTGTGGCAAATATAAACGCTTTTGTAGAAGGTGAAGAACGTAATCGTGTAGTTTAAATCAGGGTATTAGCTATACTAGAAAATTTTCTTGTTAAAATACTTATTTACTAAGAATTAGCTAACAATCGTATCATAACCGAGAAATAGAAGTTTTATGTTGTTTTAATTCCTAGTAAATAAAATGACGTTTGATATATTTGTTTTCAGAATCACTATGAAATAAAAGTTTTTTTTTAGAAAAATTGTGACTAATGTATCAATTTATTTGAGAAAATTTTCACAAATCTGTATAATGCCGTGGGTTTCTGTCTTTTATAAGATGGAAGTTTTGTCTTTTTAACAATATAAATAATTATGGCTAATATCAGAACCAAACGTAAGATTGTTTCTTTACGTCACTCCTTATTCCATTTTGGTGCTGCAGTGCAAGACTCTATGATAAAAGAACCTTACACTAAGCAACGTTTATTTAAAGATATTATCGCGGGTATTACTGTTGGTATTATTGCGATTCCTTTGGCAATGGCGCTTGCAATTGCAAGTGGTGTAAATCCAGAATATGGTTTATATACTGCATTGGTTGCAGGTATTGTTATATCTTTAACTGGCGGTTCTCGCTTTAGTGTTTCAGGTCCAACCGCAGCCTTCGTTGTTATCCTTTATCCTATAGCTCAAACTTATGGGGCTGCAGGTTTATGTACTGCAAGTTTAATAAGTGGTTTTATGCTACTTATTATGTCTGCAGGACGTCTAGGTCGATTGATACAATTTATACCTATTGAAGTAACATTAGGTTTTACAATGGGTATTGGTATTGTTATCGCTATCTTACAGGTTAAAGATTTCTTAGGTCTTGATGTTGCAATGCCTGAAAGTTTCTTTGAAAAGCTATTAGCTTTAGGAAAAGGAATTGGTCAAAAAGATTGGGCTAATACTTGGGGAAATGCGGTCGTTGGCGCAGTAACTCTTGCTGTTTTAATGTTCTGGGGTAAGTTAAAGATAAAATTCCCACCTCATTTACCTGCTGTAGTTATTGGTACCATTTTATCAATTATCTTTACTAAATACTTTAATCAAGATATTGCAACTATTGGTTCTAATTTCCATTATTTAAATCCTGATAACACAGTAGGTGATGGTATTCCTCCATTTTTACCGAAGTTTGTACTACCTTGGGATATGCCTGGTCCGATAGGCAAAGATGGTTTATCTCACCCTTTAAACTTTGATTTTGATACAATTCAGTCTTTAATTGTTGCTGGTTTCTCTATGGCTGTGCTTGGCGCAATTGAATCATTATTATGTGCTGTTGTTCTTGATGGTATGACAGATACTAGACACCATTCTAATGGCGAATTATTTGGTCAAGGTTTAGGTAATATAGTTGCACCTTTCATTGGTGGTATTACTTCTACTGCTGCAATTGCTCGTTCTGCTGCAAATGTTCGTGCAGGAGGTACTTCTCCTGTTGCTGCTGTAGTACATTCAATACTTGTACTTGTTGCTATTTTATTCCTTTCTCCATATCTCTCATATTTACCTCTTGCTGCTATGAGTGCTTTATTGTTAATTGTGGCATATAACATGAGTGAATGGCGTAAAGTTGTAAATCTTGCTAAGACTGCTCCGCGTACAGATGTATTAATCATGATTTGTTGTATTTTCTGTACAGTTGTTTTCAACATGGTAGTAGCTATTACATTTGGTATAATCATGGCTTCAATCATCTTTATGCGTGATATGGCTAAGATGACTAAGTTACAAGATTTAAGTTTACACCGTCATATTGATGAACAGTTAAATGATAATTTCAAAGCATATAGAATAAATGGTCCTTTATTCTTTGCTTCTGCAGAAAGAACTTTCCGCAAATTAAGACATGAACTTCAAAGTGAAAAAGGTATTATCCTTAATTTTGATGGGGTAAACATGTTAGATGCAGGTGGTTATCATTGCTTTGCTCAGTTCTGTTTAGACATGCGTAAGAGAAATATTAAAGTTATTGTAACAGGTGTTGAATTCCAACCATTACGTGTAATGGTTAAATCTAAATTTAATGTTTCTTATCCTGAAGTTAGTTTCACAAAGACTTTAGATGAAGCTTTAGCTGAAAGTAAGGCATAAAACATCAATATAGTTTAAAACTATTTTAATTTATATAAATTTAAAAACGGTTTAGATTTGAAAAACTGATATGTACCCTCTTTACTGGACAAACCAGTAAGGAGGGTATTTTTATGCGCTATAGTTATGAATACAAAAAGAACATTTGATTTTTATTGATGATTTTAATTTTTTGTAATTTTATGATATTAAGAATATTTTTTTATATATGTAAAATATCGAAAATTGTAAAACCAAACTCTTTAGACTAGAATACTTAGACACAAAGATTTGATAGATGAAATGAAAGAAATTGAGATTGAAATAGTTTGATGTAAATTATTATAAGACAAACAAAGATCACGAATTATTAAAAAATGACAAACAATCCCAAAAATAAAGCGCAAACAAAAATCAAAAAATCTCGTAATAGTATGGTTGAAAATTCTATTGAAGATATTGTTAATGAGTATGATTATAGCAATAGTGATATAAATGATAATAACTTTAAAGATACTAATCAAACCATTGCCAATTCAAATGATGAAAACAATAAAAAAGTCAAAACAACAAAAAGGGTAAAAAGTAAATAAACCAAATGAAGAAGATAAAGAGGTATCTTCTTCAATTCGCAACAAAAATGAAATTGAAGCCTTAGAATCAGTAAATAATTCAAATAATAGTTCTGAAGAACTTTTAGATAATGATTCGCAAAATAAAATTTCAAAATCCCCAAAAGAGAACAAAGGAAATAGCAACAAGTCCAAGGCAATTTCAAGAAACTCTCAAAAAAAACAGTCTTCTAAAAATAAAAAAATAGCCAATAATTCATTTTCTTTATGGCAAAAAATTAAGCTTTATTATCGTATCTTTGTGATAGGAGGTTTAATTGTAGGTAGTATTTGGATCGCGTTTTTTTTTGTGACCGTGGTTATTAGATATGAAATGGAACAGAAAGATAAAAAAGATGACATAACTGTTACTTTTAAAGCTCCAACTGAAAGAATCGTTACAATTAGGGATCCTGCTTATTTTGATGATAATGGGCATTTAACAGAGAATAATTTACGTCTAAATATTATTCCTACGCTCATAGAAGGTAAAACATTACCAATAAGATACAATGAAGATTTAACTTTATTAGATATAAAATCAGGTCCTGGAAGTATTATTACTTACTATCTTGATGTATCAATGGACTTCGCGCAGTCACAATCTATTGAGAAACTGAAATATATAATATGTAACAAGAAAATGTTACGAACTAAAATAATAAATTATGTTGATAGTTATCGGATAATTTATCAACATCAGGATAAAATATTGTTTAAAATCGAACTCAACGAAAATATTTGTAATAATATTTTATATCAAGAATAAATGATATTTTTTTATTTTGTAAAATAGGAAATAAAATATATTTTTAAGAAGAAATATGTTTTATAATTTTGTTTATTAGAGAAAATTTTACTTTGATGTAAATAATCAAATTTAAATCATTTAATTATTGATTATTATTAGTTAGTTTTATAAGTTTGGACTCTTTTTTACTTAATTTGAGGAGTGGCTATTAGAGTATGAAATCAAAACATTTTAAGAAAATA
>GL995203.1:35351-40563 GCA_000222855.1 Succinivibrionaceae bacterium WG-1
GTATGAATCAAAACATTTTAAGAAAATAATCATGATGACATTCATTATAGTTATATTTTTTTATGGATTGTTTTCTAATGCTTTAGCTAATTCTATAACAAATGAACAAAGGTTAGTTTTATCAGAAGAGTATTTAGAAAAAGGTACTAAAATTGCATCAAAGAGTACGAAAGCTTCAATAATGGAGCCTTGGTACTATAAAAAGAAACAATTAGAAAAATATTATCAAAAAATTATGCTAAGCAATTGCCTTATGATTTTGGTATGGGGATTGTTCGTAGTGCTAAATTTTTAAATGATGATAGTGTGCTTGTAAATGTTCACATGAAGAAGGTTTATTCTCAATTGCCGACATTTGCAAAGCGTGAGTTGTATTTACAAACAGAACAACAAATTACTGAAAGATATTGTAAAATTGCAATTCAACCAAAAAAACAATTAGCTCATGTAAAGCTAATAAAAGTTGTTGTATATAGCTATGATAATAAGGTTATAGCTACAAAAGATTTAAAACCAACAATCTGTAGTGATGGTAAATAATGAAAAAAACAAATACTGTAATATATTTATTTTTATCATATGTATTAGCCAATGCTAATCAATTAGTATTTGCTGATGAAGAACAGTTTTCAGGAGCTCCATCGTTAAATGTTGATTTTTCAGAAGAAAGTTCAACCAATAACAATATTGATAAAATAGATAATTCTGCAGTATCTGATGATGAATTCTTAATAAATGAAGAATACTTAAGAGAAAATAATATACCGTCTTCTGTTTCTGAATCAAAAACAGAGGATAAAAATATTTTAGACAATAATAAAGAACATATAAAAGAATCTATTTCTTCTAAAGAAAATCAAGTCCAAGAAATATCAAAAGAATTACAGAGTAATACTCAAAATCAAGATAAAGCACAAGAAACAGCGGAGTCTTTAGTTAACAATAAGAATTTAGAAAGTAATCTCAAACAAGAAAATGATGAAATTTCTAATGATAATGCAGAATTAAAACAAATAAATAACGATATAGAATCTTCTGCTTCACTATCTCAAGATGATATTGCACATGAAGTTGTTTCAGAAAGTGAAAAAGTAAATGATGTTTCTGTAGTAGACAATGAAAATTCTAATATAGTAAAGGAAGTAACTGCAAACAATCAAGATTCTTCAAAAGATTTATTAGCAACAGATAATAGAGAATCCAATGCTGAAATAAAAGCCAAAAATGAAACAATGACAAGCATTGAAAATGAACCAAAATCTGAAGCTACCTCATTATCTATTGTTGAAAAAGATGCTCAATCCCAAGCAAATTTAGCAAGTGATATGGATGCAATTTCTTCTCAAGAATTGGACTCGTCAATTAGTTCTGATTCTAAGGATTTATTGCAAGATACTGCTAATAAAAATAAAGCAACTTCTGTTGATACTGCAATGGATGGTAGTAATAAATCTGCGGATGCGGATAAAAAATTAGAATCTGAAAATTTGGATATTAAGATACAAGCAAAAGATTCCACAATTGCTACTAATGAAATAGAATCAAAGAAAGATGTTGAACTAAATTCTGAAAATAACCAACCTCATCTTGAAAATATTGCCAATATAGAATCAAGCAAAGGTGATAGTTTAACTATTGAAAAAGATGGAAATAAAGATGAAGAAGTGGTTACTACGGTTTTAAAATCAAATAGTAATCCTGAAGAATCTGGTTTTAAAAATTTTATTACGAGTTTAAATCAGAATTCTACTTATTTTTACTATGTAAATAGTGATAATGAAACTTCTAAATTTTACACCTATAATTATTTAAAGAATATCTTTCTACCAAATTTTAATAATGAGATATCTTTACCGCAAGATTTGGGGCCAAAGATTGTTTTAAGAAAGATAAAAATTGAAAAAGATTCATCAGGAGTTGTTTTTGAAGTAAATGTAGATGATTCTATGGGGCCTATGGATTTTGATGGCAATCCAATGGAAAATTCTATATTAAATAGTTTTTGTCAAATTGCTTTAGGTGAAGGCATTTTGCATCATTTAAATCACGTGGTATTAGAAATTTACCATGGTAATGATTTATTTTTTACTAAGGAATTAACTTTTAAGAAATGTACTAACAAAGATCCTATTCTATTAGAAAAGAAATATACCACTCCAGAAATGAAACGTATGAAGCGAGAATGGTTGTATTTTTATAATAAAGAAAATAAGGAAACTATTAGTAATTCGAATAGATTGTCTCAAAAATATTTAGAGCAATATTTTGTGCCATATACCTTAGATGCTATTAAACAGAATTTTGTGCCTGAAGAACAAAAGCCTGTAATCTCTTTAGAAAATAATTCTAATATTATATTTAGCTTTGTTGTTAGTACTAAAGATATTAATACTGTAAAGAGTAGTTCATTTAAAGAATCAAGAATAAAACGCACATGTGAAAACAGCATTTATGCCGATAAAGTTTTACCATATGTAGATGCGTTATCATATGTATACGTAGATAGTTATAAGAAGAATATTCGAAAAATAAACGTACGTATTAGTAATTGTGCTACAAATAAAGTGACAGAAACTCAAACAAAATAAATAATAAAAAGCTTGGCAAAAATATAAAACAAGGATATTACGAGTATTTAAAACTAAAAAACCTCACTCTTTGTTATAGTGAGGTTTGGATTTTTTAAAATTATATTTATTTAAATAATAGCAGTCATTTTTGAATAGTGTGCCATTAAACTTTTTTTAATTAGAATCCAATTTATCATGAGAAACATAATTGTTTTCAGGACTTTCTCCGATAATAAGATCTTCTGTTAGACCTCTAAATTCCATAAAATTACGAACAACCATTTGAGCTTTTGCTTCAAGTTCTCGATTATGTTTCTTTACAACTTGCTTAAAAAAGTAATCTTCAAGTGTAGGTTGTAAGTAGATCGATGTATCAAAAGAAGATAAGTCTACCACAATATGTAATGATGTTTTATTATTTAAAAAGGGGATTTGTTCAATATATTCTTCAGCACCTAACCATTGTTTATAGCTTGATTCTGGATATGCAGAACATACATAATCAACATATTTGTATACTAAAGCTTCAATTGAAGTTTTATGATGGGTGCGTTTCCATTCGCTTGCGAAGTCCCAAATGCTATATTTTTTTTGAGCACATAGGGCGCAGAAACGTTTTAAATTATCTAAACGATTTTTCCCTGCCCCAAAATCTTCAAGAATAATAGGACCACCTTGTACAATTGTTATAAAAAACAATTTGTTAGATAATTTAGGATGAATGATCCCAGATGAGTTTGCTTTTACTGTACCAAGCATCGGATATGGACAATTAGGGTCTTCGTAAATTTGTCCAAGTATTGCGGCAATATCGTCAAGACTGGAAACTTCTTGTTTCTCAAGTAATGCTAATAAATTTGCATGAGCTATATCATCTTTATTACTTTCAAGACATGCTACGTTAATTAACATTTTATCACTCTTATTGTTCAGCTCTTAATTCTAAATATTTAGAAAAAAATTCGTTATTTTTAGTTTGCGAATATGAAATTTTATTATTATTTTTTTATTTTATAAAAATTATCACTAATAAAGATATAGAAACTTTATATCTTTTGTTAAAAATAAATTTTATGTGTAAATACTTGAGTACATTATAAGAAATACGTATTTATTGTCAAAAAAGATCTTTTAATTTGTGATGTTTGTATATTACCAAGCATTATGAAATTGTTTACATAATTCTTTATAATATTGTTGTGTAAATTTTTATGTGTTTTTTATGATAATATTATAATTTTGATTGTAACTCATTGATGTTTATAATATGCCAAAAAATGTTGTTATTATAAAAATCTCAGAATTGGTAAAGTTTGTTAGTATGAACTTTTTAAGGTTAAAAAAAATGAAAGTGTTTAGTCTAAATACAATAAAAATTAACCTAATAAGATTTACTTTCATTGGAATGTTTTTTGGGGGAATGCAATTTGGTATTGCTAGTGACTTTTCGGCTCCGGTTCCTCCGCCAGAACTTGGCTCCAACTTGACTGATTATTTAACAGAGCAACAAAAATTACAAAGACAAGATAATCAACAATCTAAAGTTACTTCAAATCTAAAAAAAGAGAGTCATTTAACCTCTAAAAAGCAAGCTGACTCTAATTTGGGAAGTAACAAATTACTAAATGATTTGGAATATACGTATAAATATGTTCCTAATATGCAAGTCGTGGTAAGTAGAAATGGAGAGAGTATTGTTAAATTAGTTTCTCATGAATCCAAATCTCAATATACAGTAAAAGATGTAAAAGTAGGGTCTGGATTTAAAGTATTGTCTTTTCAAGATAACAAGGTTACAGTTATACCAACAGGACTAAATAAGTATTCCAAACTAGTAATTTATACTATCCAAAATCCGAATAGACCTTTTGTTTTTTCATTAAATTATCAAAATAATAAATATGATTTACGTATTACAGAAAATGTTATCGTAAGATAATCTGTTGAAATAACTTTTTACATTTATTGGAGAATTGGAATCAAGTCATAAAAGAGTAGCTATTTAACTAATTTAATTTATCTTGATTAGAGTAATGTGGCATTTCATTTTAAGCCAAAAAAAAACTGAAATTTCTGATTGTGTTATCAAATATAATTTCAGTTTTTCAAATTGGATTTTAAGTTTGTTTGATTAGAAGTTAGGAACTAGATACGGCTAATTTCATTCCATTCTTCATCATTTAATAGTTTATTTAAATCAATAAGAATAAGTAATTCGTCATTTCTATTACTTACACCTCTGATAAATTCAGCGCTTTCTTCTGTACCAATGTTTGGAGCTGGATCTATATCATCTGAATTTAAATCTACAACTTCGGCAACGCTATCAACTAAGATACCAACGATTTGATTTTCAGCTTCAATAATAACAATACGAGAATTTTCTGATACATCACATGGAGACAAACCAAAACGCATTCTAGTATCGATAACAGTTACTACATTACCTCTTAAATTAATAATACCTAATACGTAATCAGGTGCACCTGGTACTGGAGCTATTTCTGTGTATCTTAAAACTTCTTTTACCTGCATTACGTTTACGCCATAAACTTCATTATCTAAATGAAATGTTACCCAACGTAGCACTTCTTGGTATTATTCGCTTGGGTATTATCAGTCAATGTTTTACTATCCTTAGC
>GL995203.1:41698-46381 GCA_000222855.1 Succinivibrionaceae bacterium WG-1
AATAAGAATGGCACTGAGGATTGTGGACCTGCTCAGATTAATGATGTTCGTTTAGATGAAATAAAAAAGTTTAATTTAAATAAAGGCGATATGCGAACAAATCCTTGTCGCAATATTTGGGTTATGGGATATTTAATTCGTAGAGAAATCGAAAAAGCCAATGGTAATATTTGGCGTGGAGTTGGTAATTATCACTATCATTATTCTGTAAATCAAGAAATTCATAATCGTTATGTAAACTTAGTTCGTAATGCTTGGGAAAAGTTATATGAAAGCGTAAATAACCAATGTTATTAATATGATCTATTTCTTTATTTTGTTTATTGGTGATTTATTAAAAATTTTAAAAGATAAATTACCGTAATTCGTAAGCATTAGTTAAATTTCTTCGTTATAAGTACGTAATTCATAGTCTATTAGTCTGTATTTCTTCGCAATTTTCAAAAAAATCAAAAAAGTTTTGAAGCGTGAGTCATAAAACGTTTTTTTAAATTCCTTTATATACATTAAACACTAAAAGTTTCATTTCATAAAGAAGTTAAAGAATATTAGATTATCAGTGTTTTGAGGTGAGAAATGACAGACATTGCAAGTAATTCAAAGATTTGGTTAAAAGCATATCCTGAAGATGTTCCCCCTGAAGTAGAAACAGATAAGTTTAATTCTTTATTAGATATGTTTGAATTTTCATGTGAAAAGTATGCTGATAAAGTGGCATATATAAGCATGGGAAGAACTATAACTTATTCTCAATTAGATAAAAAGGCTCGTTGTTTTGCAGCATATCTGCAAAATGTTTTAAAAGTAAAAAAGGTACTCGTGTAGCTTTAATGTTACCAAATATTATTCAATATCCTGTTGCTTTATTTGGTTCTTTACTTGCTGGATGTGTAATTGTTAATTGTAATCCTTTATATACTGCCCGTGAAGTATCCCATCAATTGGCTGATTCTGGAGCAGAAATTGTTGTAGTGTTATCTAATTATGCAAGTGTAATTCAGAGTGTTATGCATGATAATGCTACTATAAAACATGTGATTGTTTCTTCGATTGGTGATGAATTTGGTTTTGTAAAACGTAAAACTATTAATTTTGCCGTGAAGTACTTAAAGAGATTGGTTCCTCGTTTTAATATAGAAGAAGCTGTTACTTATCGTGAAGTTTTAAAGATTGGTGGGACTTATCCTTATTCAAGAGTTATTGTAAATAGAGATGAAATTGCCTTTTTACAATATACAGGTGGAACTACAGGGGTTGCAAAAGGGGCAATGCTTACACACCATAATTTGCTTGCTAATATTGAGCAAGCATTGGGAATGTATGGTCATGTTTTAAAAGAAGGTGAAGAATTTGTTCTTACAGCAATCCCTTTATATCATGTTTTTGCATTAACTGTTAATTGTTTAATATTTATGCGTATAGGTGGAACCTCTCTTTTAATCGTAGATCCTAGACGTATTAAAAATTTAGTGGAAGAAATAGCAAGATACGATATTACGTGTATTACAGGGGTTAATACACTATTTGGTGCTTTAGTTAATAATGAAAAATTTTTAAATCTTTATCTTTCTAAATTAAAGTTATGTATTGGTGGTGGAACCTCTGTAAAAAAAGGTATAGCTAATAGATGGGAGTCAGTAACAGGTTTACATATTTTAGAAGGATATGGTTTAACAGAATGTTCTCCACTTGTTGCTGTAAATCCTTACAATATTGAAGAATATAATGGCACCATTGGTGTTCCTTTACCATCAACCGAAGTACTTATTAAAGATGAACATGGTAATGTTATTACTGATATAGATGTTCCTGGAGAATTATTAGTAAAAGGCCCTCAAGTAATGAAAGGGTATTATGGTCGAGATGTCGCAACAAAAAAAATGTTTGATGGTGACTATTTAAGAACTGGAGATATTGCTTGTTGGGCTAACGATAAAGGATTTATTCGCATAGTAGACCGTAAAAAGATATGATTTTGGTATCTGGTTTTAACGTTTTTCCAAATGAAATTGAAGATGTAATTCAAATGCATCCATTAGTACTTGAAGTTTGTGCTATAGGGGTTCCTGATAAGAAAAGTGGTGAAGCTGTGAAAGTATTTATTGTGAGAAGCAATAAAACCTTAACAGAAGATAAAGTGATTGAGTTATGTCGCAGACGTCTAACCGCCTATAAAGTTCCAAAGCATGTAGAATTCTTAGAACCTTCTGAAATGCCCAAAACAAATGTTGGAAAAATTTTAAGACGTAAGTTAAAAGAACGTGAAAATGCTAAACAAAATGAGATATTGTCCAAAAAATAAAAAATGAGATTAACTATTCTTGAAAAAATCAAATATAGCTAACAAAAATTATTTTTGAGGTGTATAGAATAAACTTATTCAATTTTTTTTTCGCATGTGTTTAGTGAAAAATAAATTTTGTATAAGTAATAAAATTTTAACAAGCTATAAGAAAGTGGGTTTTATTTATATATTTAAGAGTTTTAACTGTTATTTATAGTTAATAATTTTAAATTTAAAATACACTTTTCAGATAATATGGAGAACAAATATGAAAAGGAATTCAGGTTTTACACTTATTGAATTAGTTGTTGTAATTGTTATTTTAGGTATATTAGCAGCAACTGCAGCTCCTAAGTTTATGGATTTACAGACAGATGCGAGAATCAGTGCTCTTAACGGTTTAGTTGGTGCTATCAAGAGTGCAGATAGCATGTCTTTCAGTAAGGCTATTTTAAAAGGTCAAGATAAAGTAGCAAGTGGCTTTATTTGTGCAAGCGCTTATAGTTCAGATGGTACAGGTTGTCAGAATGCAAGTGATAAAATTGCTTTAGTATATGGTCACCCTGCTGCAGATTCAGGTATTGCATTATCACTTCAAGGAAATGGTTCTTCTATTGTAGCAAGCACAGTAACAGATAAAGCTGGTGCAGATTGGGTTTATGTATTAGAAAATAAAGTGATTAAATTCTATCCTGCATCTTTAGCTGATGCTGCCCCTGAATGCTATGTTCAGTATGATGAAGTAGACAGTGCAAATGCTCAACCAAAGACAACTCTTGTAACATCTGGTTGTTAATTTAGTTATATAATTTTTTAAGAAACCTCAATGTTTATATAGCATTGAGGTTTTTTTTTATCAGATATTTGTAATGCACCTTTAAAAATTTATTTTTCTTGCTTTAGAAAATCCATATAAAATAGTTCTAACATAAAATTATAAACTTTTGAAAATAATTCTTTTTTAGATAATTTTAAATTGTCAAATCTAAATAAAATAGCAGTTTTATGTAAATAAGATTAAATTTTTTTGGGACGTGTGCGCTTAGTTGATTGTATTTAGTAGCAATTTTTTCTGCCAAGAGTTTTTCAAAGGAAATCTTTTTAGGTAAAAGCGTATATATAAAAAAGTGAACCTAAAGTTTTAACACTTTAAAGGTTCACTTTTGGGTAAATTTAAATTTTTACGAAATACGAAAAATTTAATTCAATCGTAATGATTAAATTAGGTCAATACCTAACTTCTTACATTCTTCTCTCATGTCATCTGGCCAAATACTTGCTTGAATTTCGCCAACGTGTGCTTTGTGAAGAAGTACTGTACAGAGACGGCTCTGACCAATACCACCACCGATACTTAAAGGTAATTCATCATTTAATAAACGCTTGTGGAAGTATAAGTTTTCACGTTCTTCTTGACCTTCAAGCTTTAATTGACGAAGTAAAGATTCCTTATTAACACGAATACCCATAGAAGATAATTCTACAGAACGATTTAACCAAGGATACCAAATTAAAATGTCACCATTTAAACCTGGTTTACCATCGTAAACAGTTGACCAGTCATCATAGTCTGCTGCACGACCATCGTGTTTTTCACCATTTGATAGTTTGCAACCTATACCCATTAAGAATACTGCACCATATTTTTTGCAGATTTCGTCTTCTCTTTCTTTTGGAGAGAGGTTAGGGTACATTTGTAATAGATCTTCACTATGGATAAAAGTAATTTCTTCAGGAAGAAATGCCTTTAATTGAGGAAAATATTCACATGCTAAATATTCTGTTCTACGAATTGCAGAGTAAATACCTCTAACTACCTTTTGTAAATATGGAATAGTACGTTGTTCAGCTGTGATTGTTGCTTCCCAGTCCCATTGGTCTACATATAGAGAATGAAGATTATCTAACTCTTCATCAGCACGAATAGCGTTCATATCTGTATATAAACCATTTCCTGGTTGAATATCATGTTCAGCAAGAGATAAACGTTTCCATTTTGCTAACGAATGAACAACTTCAGCTTTGGCTTCGTCTAAGTCTTTGATTGGGAATGAAACAGCTCTTTCAACACCGTTTAAGTCATCGTTGATACCTAAACCTTTTAATACAAATAATGGAGCTGTAACACGTTGTAGATGAAGTTCAGTTGCAAGATTCATTTGGAAGAAATCTTTAACTAACTTAATACCATGTTCAGTTTGGTTACGAGATAATTCGTTCTTATAGTTAACAGGAGTGATAATTTTACTCATAATTCTTAAAGTTCTTTAAATGTTTAAAATGTTAATTATGTATTGTAAGATATTTTGCAACTAGCTTTTAAATAAATTCTCTATTTCTAGAAGCTTAGTAATGAAAAGAATTACCTCATGGTAAGAATTTTCAAAGCTAAAATATAA
>GL995203.1:47201-53227 GCA_000222855.1 Succinivibrionaceae bacterium WG-1
TGATTATCAGTATTGTAACCGATGAAGGTCAAACAGTTGTTTCTAATCAAAGCGCTCCAACAATTGTAAAACTTGCAGATTTAGACGTAATGACTGTTGAAGCTGAAATTTCAGAAGCTGACGTGGTAAAAGTAAAGCCTGGCATGAAAAGCTATTTTACAATTTTAGGTTTACCAGATAAAAAATTTGAGGCAACTTTTAGACAAATAGAACCAGCTCCTGAATCAGTAAGTTCTGAATCTTCTACTTCATCATCTTCAAGTTCTTCAGCTATTTACTACAATGCGTTACTTGATGTTCCAAATGAAGATGGAGTATTAAGAGTAAGCATGACTGCAGAAGTAACTATTATCCTTGGAGAAAGCAAGGATGTTATTACTCTTCCTATTAGTGCTTTGCGTGATAAAGTTGATCAAAATAAATATACCGTATTAGTTTTAGGAAAAGATAAGTTACCTCATGAACAAGTAATAGAAGTTGGTCGCAATGACAATATTAATTATGAAGTTAAGAGTGGTTTATCTTTAGATGATAAAGTAATTTTAGGTTCAGATGTAGAATCTGCAGAGAATAGTGCTATGGATAAAGAACAAAATCGTAGAAGAGGTCCAAGATTCTAAATTTCTAGTTTGAATCTTTTAATGATTTCATTGTTTATTTTTATGTCGTGATAGCAAATATAAGCTCGCAAATTAACAAATAATTCAATGAAACTAGCATTTATAAAACTTTTTCTAGGTCTTTATTATAGATTACTTATTCAAGGAGTTTCTTTTAATGAGTGAACAGGTAGAGCAACCTCTATTAGAGGTAAAAGGTATAACTCGTAGCTTTAGTTTAGGCACTGAAGAAACAGAAATTTTACACGGTATAGATTTAAAGATTTACGCAGGAGAAATGGTGGCTATTATTGGTCAGTCAGGTTCTGGTAAATCAACATTAATGAATATTTTAGGTTGTTTAGATAAACCAACTAAAGGTGAATATGTTATTGCAGGCGAGAATGTTGCCAAGCTTGCAAATGATGATTTAGCAAGATTACGTCGTGAATATTTTGGTTTTATATTTCAGCGTTATCATTTATTAGGACATTTAAATGCTGTAGCAAATGCTGAGATTCCAGCTATTTATGCAGGTATAAAGTCAAATAAGCGTGAAGAAAGAGCTAAATTATTATTAGAAAGATTAGGTTTAGGTGATAGATCTACTCATAAGCCAGGAGAATTGTCTGGTGGGCAACAACAACGCGTAAGTATTGCAAGAGCTCTCATGAATGGGGGACAAGTAATATTAGCTGACGAACCAACAGGAGCACTTGATACTAAAAGCGGTCAAGAAGTAATGCAAATTCTTGAAGAACTTCATATGCAAGGGCATACTGTAATAATTGTTACTCATGATCCTAATATTGCAGCCCATGCAGGTAGAATTGTTGAGATTCGAGATGGTAATATAATTCGTGATGAAATAAACGAAAAGGTTGGTAATGTTAGAGTTCCTTTTAAAGATGAACAAGTTGTAATATTCAGAAAAACTTTATGGCATGAAATTCGTGCATATTACGATCGTTTCCAAGAAGCTTTTAAGATGGCTTATCTTGCCATGATTTCACACAAAATGCGTACCATGCTTACAATGCTAGGTATTATTATAGGTATTATGGCGGTGGTGAGTGTTGTTGCTCTCGGTCAAGGTGCGTCTCAGAAAGTTGTAAATGATATTAGTGCCATAGGTACTAATACTATTAGTATTTACCCAGGGAAAAGTTTTGGTGATCTACGTTCTGGAAGTATTCAAACTTTAACAATTTCTGATATGGAAGCAATATCTCACCAGATTTATACAGATGGGATAACACCTGATCGTCAAAATCAAGCGGTGGGTTTGTATCGTGATTTTTCTGCTAATGTCAAAGTTCATGGGGTGAGTGAACAATACTTTAGAGTAAAAGGTTTAGAAATTGATAAGGGGCGTTTTCTTGATGAAAATGAAATCAAATCAATTGCTCAAGTAATTGTAATTGATCCTAATACTAAAGCTAAATTCTTTGAAAATGAAGATCCTATTGGTAAATTTATTATTGTAGGCAAAGTGCCTTGTAAAGTAGTAGGTGTTTTAAAACCTTCTAATTCTCCATTTGAAGATCAAGAATCTTTACATGTGTATATGCCGTATACTTCAATGATGTTCCGTGTGGTGCATGAAAATTATTTAGGTTCTCTTACAGTGCGTGTTAAGGATAAGATTTCAAATGCTGTAGCTCAAGAGTCAATTGAAAAATTATTATTGTTGCGTCATGGCACAAAGGATTTCTTTACTAATAGTTCAGATACTATTTTAAAACAATCACCAAAACTACCGCTACATTTACTTATTTGATTAGTGCTATAGCGGTAATATCTTTAATTGTTGGTGGTATTGGGGTTATGAATATCATGCTTGTATCTGTTACAGAAAGAACCAAAGAAATTGGTATTCGTATGGCAGTTGGGGCAAGACAAAGTGATATTTTGCAACAATTTTTAATTGAAGCAATATTAGTATGTTTACTAGGTGGTAGCTTAGGTGTTATTTGTTCGTATGCTGTAGGATATATTTTTAGTCTGTTTGTACAAAGTATTACTATGGAATTTTCGGTATTTTCTATTGTAGCTGCAGTTATTTGTTCTTCTTTGATAGGGGTAATATTTGGTTATTTACCTGCCAAGAATGCTGCAAAATTAAATCCTATTGATGCTTTAGCAAGAGAGTAAAAACGGAGAAATAATTTTATTATGAAAATAGTTAAAAAACATTATTAGTAAGCTTTATTGCTTTAGCTATGTCAGGATGTGCTTTAACTCATTCTGAATATAATAGACCAGAACTTGCAGAGTATAGTTTTAAGGAAGGTTCAACAAGTTTTCATAATCTTAATAAAGATTTTTGGGAAATTTTTAATGATCCTAAACTAAATTATTTAGTTGAAGTTGCTCTAAGTGTTAATGTTGACTATATTCAAGCTGTTATTAATGCGCAAAAAGCATTAAAAGAAGCTGATATTACTGCTACTAATTTAATACCAGATTTAGGCGGTTCTATAGGTAGCGGTTTAAGAAAAAATTTGACATCAGGCACAAGTAGCAAAAATTCAAATAGTGCTTTAAATGTGAGTTATGAAATAGATCTTTTTGGAAGACTTGCTGCAAATCGTAAGGCTTCAAATTATGAGGCTTCTGCAAGTATTTATGATGCAGAAACTGCGAGATTTACAGTTGCAGCTACTGTAACCCAATTATATTGGGATATTGTTTACTATAAAGACATTGTAAAGCTAAGTAATGCTAATTTAGAAGATGCTATTGTTAGTTACAAAATCATGAAAAATAGATTTGATGTTGGTGATGTATCAAGACTAGAGCTCGTGCAATCAGAACGTGACACAGTTGATATGGAGACTACTAAAATCAATGATGAAATTAAACTAAAGCAAAAGATTAGTGCTTTAAATGTGTTATTAAATAGAGTTCCTGATGCTGAAATTGATACTATTGATTCATTAAGAGAAGCTTTTGTTCCAGAAGTTGATCTTGGAATAGGAAGTGATGTATTACTAAATAGACCAGATGTAAGAGCTGCAGAAGAAAAGCTAAAAGCTTCGGTTGCAAATATTGATGTGGCAAAATTAGATATGTTTCCAAAACTTACCTTAAGTGGTGAAATTTCAGCAGGAAGCGCGAGTGAATTCTATAAGTTTTTTACCAATCCAGTTGCTGGTATCAGTGGATTATTATCGTTTCCATTCTTAAATTACTATCAAAATTCATTAAAAATAGATGTTGCTAAACTTTCTAAAGACAGTGCTGAAATAGGTTTTGTTAATACTTATTACAAGGCTTTAGCAGAAATATATCAAAGCAATGAAGATGTATCTCTTTATAAAGCAAGACTTGTAAATAATAAAGAACGTTTTGATTTATCACTAGAAGCTGAAGAGTTGTATAAAAATCAATATGAAGCTGGTAAGGTTGCTTTAAAAGACTATTTAGATGCCAAATCTTTACGTCGTTCTAGTCAAAATACTTTAATTAGTGATAAAAAAGATCTTTTAAATAGTATCGTTACTTTATCTAAAGCTGTAGGTGGTAATAAAACTACAACTACTGCTGAATAACTAAAGATTAATAAAAAATTACCAATAAAATCTCCAATTTGCTTTTTTAGAAAAGTTTATTGGAGATTTTTTTTATCTTTATTTTTTATTCATGACAAAAAAATGTTATAACAATTCAAAATGGCATTTTTAATGTTGCGAAACTTTTACTACTATTTATAATATAATTAAATTCATGCCTTTAATAAGACTTTAAAATGAAAACTATTGGAGTAACTGATTGTCTTTAAACTCATATTTGAACCTTAGATTTGTGAATGTTTTTCATTCTCTATTACCTACCAAACTTTGCGCTGCAGAAATCTTTAGTGCTGCTCAAGGACGTCAAACCGAAGCTTTAGCATACACAGGACGTTTGTTTATGCAAGAGCATGTCGATAATTACGAAAAACTTAATGAATATTTGATAAGTAATCGTGACGTAAATGCTTGGAAATTAGGGGTGTTTAAGTTCTTCTACTCTTACTACAAGTTGGGAACAGAAGGTTTAATTAAAGATTTATCGTTACGTCATGATTCTGATAATATGGAAAAGATCATTGATAGTTTGCATTTTGATGATGCTTTAAATGATTTTTATCAAGAATGTGGTCATGATCCATATTTTGCAACTAAATATTCTGTTTCAAAAATAATTTGTGATGAAAAACGTATCAATTGGATGAATACATTTTGTGCTAAATTCGCTCCAATGCTTGATATCGCATATGACACAGGAATTATTACTAAAGATTTAGTTAACCAATTAGATCTTGTAGAATCTGCTTTTGGTTTAGGAATCATAAGCCAAAATGAAAGAAATGAACTATTAGAAAAATGCGGTGGTAGAATCGTTAAAATGTACGGTTCATGGGGTAAATTCATAGCAAGTTATTTGCTAGCATGTATCTATGATATTTGTCTTTCTTCCGCAGAAGTTCGTTATCTACCTAGAGCGGCTCAACAACTTTTAGATATAACATATTTAGTATGTTATAACGATATACAAAAGTTTTTATTACTCCCAGGTTGGGATGAAGCTAGAGACGAAGCGTCATTAAAAGAATTACAAGAAGCTCTGCGCCCATTAGTTAATGCTCCAAAGCTTGATCATATTTGGCAAAATCAAGATAGTAAGAATTTAGGTAGAGTAGAATTGCTAACTAAGAGCTTTTTATTCTATAAACAGTATTTTTTACCATTAATTCATCGTTTTGAAGTTGAAGAATATTTTCAAGAATACTCTAAAGTTGATGAATTCATTCCTATCTCAAGTGGTAGTGACTTTAGAATATACTTTGAAGCAATACATTTACCATTAAAAGCTGGTGAGTTACCATTCTTTATAATGAAATATGCCATGTTCACAACTCGAGGAGTTTGGAGTTTTGGCCCGTATATGGAAACAAATTTTAAAGAATGGCCTGATAGTATCTCTTTTGAAGAAAGTTTACCAATACATAGTGATTACGGTAAGCTTATTCTGCCTTTCTTTATTCCTGAAATGGATTGCGATTTAAATATAAGAATTCCAACATCATATAATTGTCAAAAAGATTTTATGAAGAAAAATCCTTTTGAACAGTTAATTGCTTTAGGAAAAGATGTTAGTGGCTTAAAATCTGTATTTATGTCAATTCCAAAGGTAATAAAACAAGCAAGAAAGGACGGCATGATTGTAGAACCTTCAGAATACTCTTCAGATATATATAATTGATCTAAAATTATTTGATAATTATAAGATTTGTTTTACTTATGTTTACAATATTTTTATGCTTGTTTTTACTGATTTTTTGTAAAATAAAGTACAAATGAGCATTTTTTCATGTTCACATCGTTTTGGAAAATCAATAGTTTTAGATACTATTGCTACTTGATTTGAATATGGAATTGA
>GL995203.1:53675-56758 GCA_000222855.1 Succinivibrionaceae bacterium WG-1
AGTGTTTAACTACGTAGATTTTTTACTTTGTTATAAATTAAGTTTAATTTAATACTAGGTTCTTATTTACTTCACAAGAGGAGCAATTGCTTCTGTAGGAACTGCATCTATCACGCCCCATGCAATTAAATGATCTGTAAGTGGAGGTAATACAAACCAAGTGCATAATAAACCTACAATTGTAAGTACTATAGCGTATGGAATTGCCATGAAGAGCATTCTGCCATATGACAATCTGATTAAAGGTGATAATGCAGAAGTTAATAAGAATAAGAAAGCTGCTTGACCATTTGGTGTTGCTACAGATGGTAGGTTAGTACCAGCGTTCACAGCAATAGCTAAATGGTTAAAGTGTTCGTGAGAAATTGTACCATCAGCAAATGCTTGCTTAATATTTGTAATATATACAGTTGCTACGAATACGTTATCAGATACTGCAGATAAGATACCATTAGCCATAAATAAAATTGGTAATTGGTGTTCTTTATCAGCACTAAATACTAATTCGATAATAGGGTCGAATAAGTGTAAACCACTAATTACGGCAACAACTGTAAAGAATACGCAGAGTAAAGCTGTAAATGGTAAGCTTTCTGTGAATGCATGACCAATTTCACTTTCCTTGTTTACACCTGTAAATGTAGTAGCAAGAATAATTACAGATAAGCCTACTAAACCAACAGCAGCTAAGTGGAAAGCTAAAGCAATGATTAACCAAATACAAACCAAACCTTGGAATGCAAGTGAAACTTTATCTTGAAGGGTATATTCTTTACTTTGTTTTTCACTTGTTTCCTTTAAGATTTGGAATACTTTTTCAGGAATATTTACCCCAAAATCAAAGATTTTTAGCTTTTCAACGGCAATACAAGTTAAGAAACCGCAAATAACAACAGGTAATGATACAGGTGCTACACGAATGGCAAATTCAGCAAAATGCCAACCTGCAGATTCACCGATAATTAAGTTTTGAGGTTCACCAACAATAGTACAAATACCACCTAATGCAGTACCAACGCCAGCATGCATTAATAGAGAACGTAAGAAAGTACGGAAGTTATCTAAGTCTGTACGGTCTGCTTCAGTAATGTTGCTATTGTCATTTAATGGAGTGTTTTTAGTTGTAATTACTTGGTGGTATACAGTATAGAAACCTGTACATACAGCTATGATAATTGCAAGAACTGTTAAAGCATCAAGGAAAGCAGAAAGGAATGCAGATAAGGCACAGAAAATTAAAGATAATTTCCATTTTACTCTAACTTTTACTAAGATTTGAGTAAAGATTAAAAGAAGTAATTGTCTTACAAAGTGAATACCTGCAACCATGAACATTAAAAGTAAAATTACTTCTAAGTTATTTTCAATTTCTTCTTTTACAACTTCAGGAGTTGTCATACCTAAAGCTAAAGCTTCAATTGCTAATAAACCACCTGGAATAAGAGGATAGCATTTTAAAGCCATAGAAAGAGTGAAAATAAATTCAGCTACTAAAGCCCAACCACTAATAAAAGGAATAGTGTGGAAAAGAATTGGGTTAATAATTAAACAACAAAGTATAAACCATTTATACCATTTGGGAGCGTCGCCCATAAAATTAAGAGCAAGAGCCCCAACCACCGTATGGTTCTGTGGTAGGCTCATTTTGTTATTATCCATTTTGCATTTCCTTCAAGGTTAATGAATATAAATTGATAGATAAAAAATTAGCAATATTATAATACGATAAAGAATATTTTTATTAAAAATTATTAGTAAATAAAGTTTTTTATTTTAGTTAAGTTTATTTTAAGAAAAATGTTTCAAAATACATCAGATATAGGCTATTTAGATTTTTAGTTGTTACATTATTGTTGAATCTTGTTTAAAATAAATTTGTTAAGTATTCTAATTTACTTTGTAAAGTAAATTATTATGAATAAGGATAATATGTTTTAAAATTACGAAGAATTTTATTATGATTGTATTTTAAAAAGCTTTCAGTTATTTTATCAAAAAATTGATTAAGAATATATTTGCTTGAAATTTAAATGTTTGTTCATTTTGGTTATATTGTTTTATCTATTCTTTTACATTTGATTATATGTGGAATATTTGTATTCTTATTTGAGTTTCAAGCTCAAAAGGATTATATGACTGCTAATGATAGAGGTATGAATGGAACATCATTAATTCATGCTAAAATGGTAGGTAAAAGTAGTTTGAGAAAACAAAGTAAAAATAATTTAAGTGATTTTTCTAACAATCTTAATCAAGCAGAAGTTTTGGTAGATAAAAATAATTTCAAGCAAGAGCCAAAGTTAGAAAATAATGTTGTCCCCACTCAATCAGAAAATATAACCCAGGAGAAACTAGATTTAGTTTTACCATCAAAAGTAGAAGTTGAAAAAAATTACTAATAAAAATAAAGTTTTAACTACCAAAAAGGAGATATCTCCTAAAGAAAAATTAGTTAAAAATAAAAACGAATTAAAGTCAAAAGAAAACAAGAAAGTTAATAAGAAAGAATTAAATAAAAATTCATCAAAAAATACAGAAGTATCTTCTCAAAGTAATCTTGTAAAAGAACAATTAAAATCCAAATCCAATTCCAATAATGAATTAGGCAGTGTGATTACGGGCGAAGATGGAGACTCTAAAGATTCACAAGGAGCAAATATTTCTGATAATTTGATAGGCAAACCAGTAATAGAAGCTGGAAAATTACATTTAAAAAGAACAGATAAACTAAAATATCCCAAAAAATGTCAAAGACTAGGTAAAGAAGGTTCAGTTTATCTATTATTGGATATAGATAACCAAGGTTTGGTTTCTAATGTTGAAATAAAACAAAAAAATGAAGTATGTGATGATTTTAATAATGAAGCTATAAGATTTGCTAAATCACGGCAATATGTTTTAGAAAAAAAACAATATCCTAATGGTATTTATGTTAATCTTAGAGTTAATTTTAAATTGAAATAAAATGCAATTTTCAATAATTATAATATTGGTTTATAATTCAGATGACGATACTTAGTCTAATAAGTTTAGCAATAAAAACCGCGAATAAAATAAAAACGGAATTGTAATATTAAAAACAA
>GL995203.1:57617-61080 GCA_000222855.1 Succinivibrionaceae bacterium WG-1
ATGGTGCAATGGATTGTAACTAATATTTGGTGTATACTGTTGTGGCTGTGTCTTTTTGTTCTTTTGTTGTTTTATACCAACTCGTGTTTATGATCAACTTGTGGTATCAACATATAAGATGTAAATTTTATTGAAATACTATTTTGTTGGTAAGTATAGTAATTTAGACTCTTGTGATATTTTGATAGATGTTTATCCAAGAGTCTTTTATATTTTAAATTTAATTTTTTGAGTATAAAAATAACTTCTTTGGTATTAGCTTTATGTTTGTTTGTAATGATGATATTTTAAAAATAATAATGCCTCAAAAAGAACCGATGCTTTTATGTGACGGGGTTTTTAAGGAAGGTTTTGTTAATAAAGAATATAAAGCTCAATATACCGTAGGAAAACGTCGAAATGTTGCAGAAACAGCACAAGGATTGCCGTTTATCGCATTGATGGAAGTTATGGCTCAAGCTGTTGCAGCTGTAATAGGTCTCAGAAACATTGTTAAAGAAGGTGATGACGTCATGAAAATGGGGCTTTTTTTAGCAATGAGAAATTTTAAAGTACTAAAAAGATATGATAATGGTTTTATTCCGAAAGGGACTGTAATTATATCTAAAGTATATTTACAGGAAAATATGGAAAATATAATTTCTATTAATGCCGAGAGCTATGTTGATGATGAAATTATAGCTTCTGCGAAGATTACAGTGTTAAATCCATCAGAAAATGATATTAAAAATGTTTTTGCTAAAAATTCTGAATTTATTCTTAAAGTTGCAACTCCTAAATTGCCAAGCGTTAAAGATTTAAATTTATAATTATAAAATTAAATAATTTATTATAGAAAATTTTTTGTTTTTTATTGTTATATAGGTGAAGTTATCTATATAAAATAAACATGTAAAGCTAATATTAGGATTTTTTGTGAGTTCTGAAATTTCTTCTTTTTCAACACATTGGAGTCGTTATAAAGAAAACTATTTTCTAATGTGTGGTCATTTTGCAACAGATCTTTGTCAGGGATCTTTAAGTGCAGCTCTTGCAGTATTATTTTCTCACGGTGTATTAAAGGATAATATGCAAATATCTTTGTTGGTATTAGCAGCTACTTTAATTTCTTCAATTGTGCAACCTATAGTGGGTATTATTAGTGATCGAAAACCACGTCCTTATTTGATGGCTTTAGGTATGCTAGTTGCTGCTTCTGGCATGATGTTTATTGGTTTACTTGATAATTTTTATCAAATGTTTGTATTAATTGCCTTGGGTGGGTTGGAGTTGCAATATTCCATCCTGAAGGCGGAAAAATGGCCAATGCGGTATCAAAAGAACACAAAGGAAAAGGGATGAGTATCTTTTCTGTTGGGGGAAATTTAGGATTTGCTGTAGGACCTGCAATTATTTCCGCATCAACTTTTGCTTTTGGTTTACCGGGTATTATGGCAATTGGTATTCCTGCAATTATTGTAGCTTCGTTTTTCCTATACAGAAATAACTACTATAAAAATATTTCTATTGCTGAGATTAATCGTAATAAGAGTGGACCTAAGTTCCAAGAAGATTATTGGGGCTTTGCTATTTTGACATGTATGATATTCTTTCGTTCAAGTGTGTTATTTGGTTTAACTACTTTTACTCCTTTATATTTTATGAACGTTTACCATCTTGATGTAGGAATGGCAAATCTAAATTTAACTATGATTGCTGTTTGTTCTGCTATAGCGAGTTTGTTTGGTGGAATTTTAGCTGATAAATATGGTTTTAAAAATGTACAAATGTGGGCGGCAATTGCATCAGTTCCTGCTTTATTTCTTTTTAATATCATGAATAATCATGTTTTAGCTACTTTGATGTTAGTTCCTTCCGCAATTGCTATTTATGGAACTTTAAGTGTTTCTATGGTTTTAGGACAAAAATTTTTATGTAACCATGTAGGATTTGCATCAGGGGTGACCATAGGTTTAGGTATTACATTTGGAGGTATTACCTCACCAATATACGGATATATTGCAGATGCAACAGGTGATTATAGAACAGTGTTTTGGACAATTGTTGTGGCAGCTCTTTTAACTGCTATAATTGCTATTTTTGTTCCTGATATTGATAAAATTAGAGCTAACCAGTTAAACAATCAAGTCTAAATTTTTACAAAATAATTTTTATCTTTTTCTTATCATTACCTTGGAATTTTTAATTTAAGGTAATGATATTTCTCCTATGTTCATTACTTTGATTCTTAATATTCTTTTTAATCATTATTTTATATAAAAAAATATATATTTAAAAACAAATAACACTTGTTAACAAAAGTTTGATGTATTTAACAAAAATACTACTTGTTTAGATTATAAGTTTTACTAAAATGAGATGTTTGTATATATTTTAGGCAATTGGAGACATTATATAAAATTAAATAGCTTATACAAAAACCATAAATTTATTTTTCTTTTTATATAAAACATTTAGATTGGAGAATTATATTATTCAATTAATTGCTGTTTTATTCAGAAAAAGAGTTTTGGTAATAAATAAAAATGAAAGAATTATTATTAAAATCTTTGCTACCATGGGCATTATTTCTAAGTTTAGTTATAAATAACACTTCTAACGCTGATGATTTTATAGAAATTAACGGTAATATGTACAATGTTATCGATGATTTTTCAATTGGCGAACAATGTTCTAATTTTCATGAGCAACCATCAAATTCGTTAGGTTTATGGGGACATTTACCTATTTTTTCTAATAGCGGTTCTAAAGATAATAAAAATTTAGATATTTCAGAAATAAAAGATACGAAGGCAATTGCCTTTATTATTCATCATAAAATGGATTTAGGTTTAATGTTGCTAAATAAAATCCATATTCAATGTTCATCTTCACGACCTGAATGTATTACAAGAAGATATGCGCAAAGTTATCAAGCAGAAGATAGATTTTCAGGATATGTTTTTGTAAGTGATTATAAATCATGGAAACAAACATATGAACGTTTAAATAAGGATTCAAATGTTGAAAAAGTAACTCCTGTTTTTGATTTTAATTTACCAAAACATGAAGATGTAAATACCGAAGTAAAATACTCAGCTAATCATGATAATAAGTACGATAAGTAATTATTGTTAGAGTTTGAGATTTTTATGTTTGGCTCAATTGTCATAAATCTTTATTTTTGTGATTTATCGTCTATATATTCCATAAAATATTCTTTTAAAATGTCGTTGTGATATAGAATGTAATCCTAAAGCCATTATTCTTAGTTCATTTAGAATAATGGTTTACACGAGTTATTTCTTATTAAAAAATTAACATACTTTTGATTTTTATTTTGCTTTAGAGAAATGTAAGAATTGAACCCGATGTTTTATTTTTAGTATGTTGTTATTTCAAACTGCTTATTTATCTTATTGTGCCACGTAAAATATATTATGGAGTATATATGTTTAAACCAAAAGCGCTTAGTGTTTGTATT
>GL995203.1:61512-69763 GCA_000222855.1 Succinivibrionaceae bacterium WG-1
ATAATGAATATTACAGTTGGTTGTGGAGGAGCTGGTAGTGATAAATCTGCAAATGAATTAACCCAAAAAGATGAAGAGACAACTTCTACAACCAATAGTGCTACATATGTAAAAAATATATATTCAAATAATTTGGTAGTTGATTATTTTTTTGCTGATATTACAGATGAATCCCTTGGTGTTAAACTTGATGAAGATATAGACTCTATTGATTATACCGCTTCTCATTTTAAATATGGTGAAATCAAAACAGTTACAGATTCAACAGACGCTTCAAAAACTATTTATTATTATCATCTTTTAGATGAAAATAAAAATAAGTTAATTACTGATAGTGATACTATAGTTTTTAAAAATAAATCAGGTGATACCGTAACAAAGACTATTTATCTATATTCTGATTATTTGTTACCGGGAGCGTGGCATTTAAGTAATAATGGTTCATATAAATATGCAGATGGCCGTTCTTTATCTGGTTATATAGATTATGATGTTGCTAAATTTTGGGCAATGGGGTTAACAGGAAAAAATATTAATATCGTTCTTGTGGATTCTGAACTTGAAAAAGATCACGAAGATTTAAAAGATAATTTTAATAAAAAATATTCCTATAATTTTTATAGAAGCAGTCTAGGCGACGGTTACGATTCACAAGATCCTAGTTTCGTCTCAAAAGATGGAAAAACAGGACATGGTACCGCTGTTGCAGGGATAATTGCTGCAGTTGCTAATAATTATATTGGTTCTAGAGGTATTGCCTATAATACTAAAATTTCTGAGATTTCATATTTAGGTGAAAAAAATTCTGACTCTATAAATTATGGTGAAGATATTTTAAATAAGATTTTAATATCTACTTATGATAGTTCATCTCCATTTAGAATAGTAAATAATAGTTGGGGCGTTGACAATGATTCTCAGAAACTAGAAGATGCTACAACTCAATATTTAGATACTTTAACAAAAGATTATAAAACAATTTTAGTGCAATCTGCAGGTAATTATTTTATAGACACTGATGTTTCTAATTATAACACTTGCTATACTTTGGGAGTTGAATGTAGCTTTGTACAAAATGTTAGCTTATCTGTTCATCCACAAACAATAACAGTATCATCTTTACTTGCTAATGGAGCTCATGCACCATATTCAGATGCAGGAACTCATGTTTGGGTTTCAGGACTTGGAGGTGGCAAATATAATGAACAAAATACAGGTCCTTTAGTTCTTGCAACAGACCTTATGGGATGTTCTAGTGGTTATTCATCTTCACGATACTTAAATACTAATTTTGCTTTTGATAGACAATGGTCTTCCGCTGAAAAACAAAGTATAATGAAAACAGTGATTGTAATTATTCAGTAAGAATGAACGGAACATCTGCTGCTGCTCCTGGTATTTCGGCAATAATTAGCTTGCTTCTTGAAAAAAATAACTCTTTAGATGCTTCTCAGATACGTTATATTTTAGCGAACGCAGCTAATTATGCGATAGATGATTCAAATGCTATTTATTACGAAAGTTTAAACTCTAATATGGTAAATAGCGTTAAGCCAATATCACTTTCAACATATGGAAATAATATCAATAATTTTGATTTAGATATATATTTAGGATGGATTAAAAATGCGGCAGGATATCGTTATAATCCCATGTTCGGGTTTGGTTTTCCTGATACTCAAAAAGCAATAGATTTAGCACAAGAATGTGCTGATTCTACTTCAAAGTGTGCAGCTCACGCTATCAATAAGCAAGGATATGCTACATTTGTATCTTCTAATGATACTCCATGTGTTGAAGAAACTTACCTTGTAAGAAATACAAACAGTTTTAATGTTAATTATAATGGATTCAAATATACATGTAAGTTAGATCGATTGTTATCTGAAAAAATAATGAAGAATATTTTTCAGATGCTAATGCTGGTTATTTTAATGATATAGATTCTGTTCAACTAAAATTAGATTCAGGTTTTAGATTTGATAATACTAGAAATGATTCAAATTTAAGAATAAACCCAAAATGTTCTCAGATAAGTTCAAATTTCTTATTTTCAGCAGATGGTAAATCAAATTATGCTGATATTAAAAGACATTTACAAATTGAATTAACTTCTCCTAAGAATACTAAGAGCATTGTAAAAAATATGTTTCAAGAATTAGGAACTGTGAGTTCTAAATTAATATTAAAAGATAATACTTTTTATGGAGAAAGTATTACAAGTGATGATTCAGGATTTACTGCAACTATATATTCAGATTGTCCTTTGGAACTTCCTACAAATAGCTATAATTTAGATCTGAACAAGAACTTTTTAAGCATTAAAGTATTTGGATTTAATGAATAGAATAGTGATGCTTTTGCTTTAAGATTTATAAAAAAAGCGCCATATATCCTCTCGGACTTTAGTTTAAGGATATATGGCGCTAATTAATCAGGTGTATTTGGTTTGGTGGTTCTTGGTATTTTCTAATAATAGAAATAGGAGCACCATCACAAGATGAAGCAATAAATAATGTCTTACTCCAAAGAGTCTTTTGTAAAGGCTCTCTAGTTTCTAAAGCGAATAACAATCTTAGATGAAATACTTTTAAGTTAAAAAAAATAAATCAGAAATAGCTAGGCCTCCTCTCACTTTTGGGAGAGGGGGCGGTCAAGTTTTAAGTAATGAGAAATTTAATTTTTTCGAAAATTGGTACTTAGTGAAAAGTCAAAAATCACTTTATTACCAAAACCATTTATTTTTCTATGAATATTTAAAGAATCTTCGGTATCGGTAGTTTTTGAGTTTTGATAGTTTTTAGTTGAATTACTTTCTGATTGGGTATTTGAGTTTAGCAAATCATCAACATTAGCCTTTAAATCTTCTGAATCATACATATATCCTAATTTTAATTCAGGTTCGTTGAAGTATTTTTTATTATCTTGTGATAAATCTTCATAGTATGCATATATGGCAAATAACCAATGGTCTTTTTTATAATTTAAATTATGTTTGGTTAAAAAGCTAAGTGCACTAACAGGAGTATCACTATTGATTACTTCCCTAAAATAAGCAACGATATCATCTTCACTTTCTGTGAATGTATAGTTTTCAGTTTCAATAGTAGGAACCGAATCAAATTCTTCTGCTTTTGGAATAAGAGCAACAACAGATTCAACTTTGTTGTTCTTTTTCATCGCTTGAACTATTTCTGTTAGAGTTTTTAAGGTGGTATCACTATGAATATCTGCTCTTGTTTCAAGCTTTAAGCTACTAGCTCTATTGAATATTGTGGGAATATTATTATCTAGAACATAACTATCTTGTGGCTTAAAATTAGGTTCTTTATAATGTTTTTCACTAAATGCTTTTAATAAATTTGTTTGACGACGCTGCTTTCTAAACACTGACAACATGTTTCTTAATTGAATCATGATAGAGTTTAAACTTGCTTGAACTTTTGCCAGTTCGCCAAGTAAGTGTACGCATATTAGATTGTATAAATTGTTGTCATTATTGGCTTGATGAACGTATTCCACCATATTATGAAAGAAAAAGAGGTTAGATTTTCAACTAATAATCCCGCAGTTTCAATTGCGGATTCATTTTCTAAAATCTTTTCTTTTAACGAGTTTACGAAACCAAATTTGGTTTGTAAGCGGTTTGCTAAACTTTTAACTGCACCTTGAGCTTCAAAAATAATTTCAAAAACTTGTTGTTCTATATCAATTAAAGATTCTTTGGCATATTCTTCGTTATGCTCATTTAAGTATGTTATATAGGCTTTGATTACTAATTCAAGTGCAGGAATTCTCGCCTTAATATTAACATTTATATATCTTGATCTATCAATATCAATAACAGAGTTAAAAAGTTTTTGTAAGTGGGGATTTAATCTAAAGCCATTAAAAGATGGTACTAAAATGCGTTGTTTGATTAAAGTTTGTAAAACTTTAATATCTTCATTATCAACATTTTGATATAAATCTTCACTAAAGGCTTCAAGTATTAAATTTTCTCCAAGTTTTAAGTCTTTGATAAATCTAGAGATAATTTCACTTGTTCCGGTGCGCGTAATTTTAGACATTAGAACAAGTCTCCTTGTAATCCTGAATCAACGTTTTGAGCATCATAGATATTTTCGTGTTGATTTATAAATTCAAGTACCTCATAAATGTATTCTATTTTACCTGTAGTAATAAAAATTCTAGAACCTAAATTTTGTTCCATTATAATTCCCATTTTTTGCATAATATCAAGCATGGTTTTTACTTGTTGCGGTATAGGCTCGGAACTTTTTCTTAAATTATGAATTTGCATTAGGTTTATTACACGTTCAGATAAAAATACATTACTTTCTATTTTACTGATTATTTCTGCTTCAGATATTTTTTCGCCACTTAAGAGTGGGGGTATCACGCATATTAGCATCCATAACTAATAATATGAATTCAATAATAGGGCGCAATTCTTCACGGATTATTTCGTATTCACGTCTGATACCATTTCTTTCGTTTTTATCAATGTCAATCCAAGCACAGTAGTAAACAGAACCATTTCTTGTTTGAGCTACTTTTCTATTAAGATTGCCTAAGGTTTCATCAATTGTAGCTCGAGTTTCTGGGGTTTCTAAATCTACAACAGAAGCAGGAGCTGTTACAGCGCAAATAAATTCACCTTGTAATAGTTTTTCGATAGTTTCTTTAATCATTTGCATTAACTCCTAACATTTTAGAAATTGCTGACCCAATTGGATTTAAGGCTTCGGCATTCATATATACGCCATCTTTAGCAATACGATAAATATTCTTGAATTTTAATGCTACAGCAGAACTTAAATCAGGAGCAGCAGAAACCATTACAATTTTATTTTTATCCATTACGTCCAATAATAAATGAATGTTTTTATTGGATAGTTTACTCATTTCGTCAACTGGCCAATGAATCACAATATTGCGTTCATCTCTTGTTTCATTAATTAAGCTTATATATAAAGCGCAAATGAGTAGGAAAGTTAAACCGTTAGAACTTAAATCTTCTAATTCTTTTGCAGATGTTGCACGTTTAAATTTGCCATTTTCTACTACTTCAAAAACCACATCAAAGTAATCACTCATTTCATTTTTGAGCTGACCATTTACGAATTTTTGAGCAAATCCTAACATCTTTTGAATAAAGTTAGCATTTGGTAATTCACCAATTAAACCACCATTACTTTCCCAAGAAGTATAGTATTCAGTGATTTCCTTCATATATTCCCAACCTGTAAGTTTGGTGATTCTTGGTTCCAAACATATGTTGAAATTATCAAAAGCTCCAAACTGTAGGTTAGCTTGAACAATTTGTGAGATTCTACTACTAAAGCCTTTGATTCTATTATCAAATTCTGTCAAATGATAATAGTATTCAGAAATCATATGACTAATATTTCTAGCATTATCAATGAGACTTCTTTTTTGAGTTGGCAAAATATTATTTAAGAGAATTTTTGCGGCTCCAGCGTCAATGATTAAATGACGTTGTTCAAAATCTTCATTACCTGAAAATTCATAAGTCACTTTTTCAGGGTCTCTTGCTTGTTCCCAATATGAGCAAATAACATTTCCTTGGTAACGAGACAAAGTACCAGAAATATCTGCTAAATTATTTTTTAGTGATTTTTGTAATTGCGTAAATTTATTTAAAGCATCAATGCTTGATTGCAATACTGTCTCAATATGTAAAGAGTTATCTGTATCTGCCTTCTTTAAAGGACTAATATTTTTATTAGAAAAACTTTCTAAAATACTCTTTATTTTTTGAGATAAAGTAATTGCTTGCTTATTATCTGAATGTAGTTTTTCAATTTCAGATTTGTAGTTCGCTAATGTGTATTTAATCTCATCTTCAAGATCTTTTAAATTGCTCTTAGCGTCTAGCAACATATGATTTAAACTATTAAGTTTGTTTCTTTCATCATTTAAAGCGAGACCACCTGTATTTAGCCAAGTTTTATATTCATTAACAAGAGAAACATTTTTATCCATGGCAATTAAGCGTTCTTGATTTCTTTTTATTAGAGTTTCAAGTTCTGCAAGTAAATTGTCATCGATATGACCTTCAGCCATCTTTTCGCGCATTATTTGATTGTAATGTGCAATATCATCTTTGTTCTTTGAAGATATTTCTTTTAATTCTGTTGTCAATGCTTCGATATTTTCTTGATACTTAATTTCAATGTCACTATTGTTGAGTAAGAATGCATCATTGAAATTCTTTAAGATATCTCTTAATTCATTTTCTGTTTCTGTAAGAGTATTAGATGTTTGTTTTAATTCTTTAGTGATTTCATTCAATTCTGCATTAATTTCTATGGTTTGCTTACCTTTGAATTCTGCAATGTCATGCTCACACATTTCAATGCGATTTCTTAGTAATTGAATGTTATCATCCGCATTAACTTTACTTTCTAAGAGTTGAATCTTTGCTGTAATCGAAGCTATTTTATCATCCTCTGTGAGTAAATCTTTTTCTAAAGAAGATATTTTATTATTGGATTCTTCAATTTTATGTTTTAAATCAACGATTTCTTTTGCTAGTTCATCTTCTGTTGTAGCGATGCATGGCAAAGCTGAAATATCTAAAGATACATTTGCAATTTGAATGCGTTGCACATTACTATCATTCTCTTTACTTTGTGATACAACTTCGTCGTTTTGTATAATTTCAGGATGTAAATCAGTACGCGACAGTAAATCATTATTAATTATCTTTCCAATACTATCTTGCCATGAGTTAATATTTTCATTTAAGAAGCCTGCAAGCATATTGGTGTTTTGTGATGCTATACGTTCTTTTTCATTTAACTTATTTTTTAATGATGTACGATTATTAGCTTCTTTCTCTATTTTTTGAGTGATGTTTTGATGAACTTTTGTATGTTCTGTTAGTTCTTTATTATTTGCTCTAAGTTCCTTTTCAAGGGTTCTTAATTCACTTAGATAATTTTTTTCATTTTGATTGGCTTCAGATAAACGTTGTAGCAATGCAGGATCAATTTCAATATGGTCTTTTATGAAATTAAGATTTTTCTGTTTTGCTTGGAGTTCATTAATTTTATCTTTGTATTTGGTTAAACGAGTTTGATAGTTAGATTTTGCTTCTAATTCTTGTTGCTTATAGTTTTGTTCATTAGCTAATAATTCTTCTTTTTTTTGCATTTGAAGATTATTTATTTGTGCTTCTAATTTGGATTTTCTAATGATGAATTTTTTGTCTGTATCAGCTTTCTTTAATTCAAAACTATGTTTTAAATCTGCAACTTTTGAAGTTGCTGCTTTGAGCATTTCTTGATTTTTGTTTAGTTCTTCTAAAACTTCAGCACGATTTTCTAATTCATGAGCCCATACTGCAGCATTTTTTTCTTCAAAATTTGCTTGCATGTCTTCTAAAGCTTTAACTTTTATTTCTTGCTCTTTTAATTTAGAAGCTGCGGTTGCCACGTAAGCACTCATAGAACTATGATTTTCTTCTGATTTTTCTTTAAAATCTTCACGTTCTTTTTCTAATTTGGCAATGTTTTCAGCTTGAACCTCAAGAACTGAACGTAATTCACTTTGTTTATCTAAAATAATAGCATTGTAGTTACGAAGCAATTCATAACAAGAACGATATTCGTCGTCGGCATTAACAACTTCTTTTAATTTATCAACGTGAGCATATATCGCATTATAAGCGTCAACATCGGAGCACCATTCAATTATATCTGATTCTCTTAATTCTAATTTTATTTCTTGATGGTTTTGACGTAGTATTTCAGTTAATAGGGCTTTGATATTTTCAAAATTTATGTGTCCTGTTATTAAACTATGAGTTATACCATCAATAAATCTTAATTCCTTGCGCCCTCTACATATACCATATTCGGCGCGAAGTCTTGCATTATCAGCTGTTGCTATGTTTTGTATTACTGAACGATAAGCGTCCACAGAGTATAAAAGAGCTTCGCTTTTAATACCACGAGCGCGAAGAGTTTGTTTATATTCAGCCCAATCTTTGGTGCTATATTTCTTGGTTTCTTCATTATATGTTATAAAATCTTTAGTTCTAAATTCGCTTGGTACAAAACGATATACTAATGATTTATTATTAGCATTATTACCGGCATTGGTAATAATTACATGAACAAGTTTGCCTGCATGATTATAGTACTCAAAAATAATGGCACTATTAGCGTATGGTAAATAGTATCCAGAAAAATTCTTTTTTACATTGCTTGAAGAGGTAATT
>GL995203.1:70352-77086 GCA_000222855.1 Succinivibrionaceae bacterium WG-1
TTTAAAATTGAAGCAAGTTATAAAATTTTATTATCTTTTTTACATTTTTACATTTATTAAAATCAAAAGTTTTAACGCCCAAAATCCTGTGCAAACTAAAAACGTAATGCATGCATAGTCCATGATGGAATAAGAAAATATTAGGAAATTATAGTATGCCGTTAGTATTAAATGCAAAACAAAAACCAGCTATAGAAGAACAAACTAAATGTTGCTTAATTTTAGGTGGAAGTGGAACAGGAAAAACTGTTTTACTTACTGAAAAGGCTAGATATTTACATGAAGTGAGAGGCGTGCCCTATAGCGAAATTGCGGTGATTTATCCAAGTGAAAGGGATGCTGCAATTGCAAGAAATTCTCTTCTTGAAAATTTTGCTAATGATTCAAATGTAAGACCTAATGATTTACGATATTTTGGTACTTTCTTATCCGTTAGTTATGAGATAATTCGAAATAATTTAAGAGCTCCTTGTTTAAGTCTTTTTAATAAAGGATTTACCATAATGGATTCCGAGCAGGAATTTGATATTGCAATGGAGTTAATGAAACATAATAAAGATTATGGAATTTTCAAGAATAATTTACGAATAAAAATAAGCAAAGCTTTGCATGGCATATTTTCAGGGTGCGAGCAAGAAAATGTAGGCTTACAAAGATTACATGATGATTTTAAAAAATACTTAAGTGATAATCGGATTATTGTACGTGAAAAGCTTCCGGAATGGTGCATTTATATAGGACAACAATCAGATACAAAGTTACCAAAATATGTTTTAATTGATAATGTGCATCGTTTAAATACATCTGAATGGAATATGGCTAAGATGTTTCTTGAAAGATGTGAAGAAACTACTTTTACCACTGATGAATATTTCTCAGAATGTTGTTTTAGAGATGAAACAGAAGATAATCAAGATTATGTTTCATTATTAAAAGATAAGTATCAAGCGAAGGTTCATATTTTAGAACATAATTACCGTAAGTCCCAAGCTCCTCTTGTTTATGCTAATGTTTTAGCAACTTCTAAGGAAGTAGAAAATAATTCTACAATTCAAGGTTCTATTAATATCAATGCATATAATGACTGCCGTGAAACAGCCGTAAATATTGCTAAGCAAATACAAGAATTAAGAATTCGTGGAGCAAACTATTCTGAAATAGGTATTTTGTATGCTGATGGTTTTATGCAAAAGAATTTTGCCTCAGTATTTAAAGAACAGAATATTCCATTTGAAAGTGGTTTTGGTGACTTCTTGGGATCTTGTACAAGTGCAACTTGGTTGATTAGAGTGTTAAAGTTCTCTTTAAATCCTCTAAATCCAACTAGTGCAGGTGACGCCATTTTTGACAGAAATTTTGGAGATTTATCGCCAAGAAGATTTGAAAATCATTATGCTGATACTTTTTATACTGAAGCTGATTTTCAATCATCAAAATTATACGTTTTGATGCGTAATTTCATTGCTGTTGCCTTAAAAAATCCAAACGCAGATACTTCATGGGTTGCAGAATATTTTAATCTAGATGAACGATTAAAGAAACAACGTGACAATTACGAAAATAACGTTAAATATATTTCTTCTGTTTTAGAAACAATAGATGCAATACATAAACATAATAAACGTTCTATATTACAAGCAATTGCGCAATTTTTGAGTAATTATAATGTTCGTGGTAGATATGCGTTAATTCGACCTTATTTCCCAAATTGCGTGCATATTACTCACTATAAAGTAGATATACCTTATAATTTCCCTTTCTTATTTATAACAGACTGTAATGATGGAAAGATTTCACTCATTGATGGTTGTGATTTAGAACAAAAACGTGATAGATATTATTTATATACAGCCGTAAAACGTTGTAGTTTTGAATTGCACATGTCTTATATGAGAAAACATAAAGCTAAAAATGGCGTAATTCATCAAGTAAAACCAAGTCCTTTACTAAAACTTATTCCAAACGCAATTCGCACAGGGGACGAAAATGCTATAAAGTCTTTAGATGAATGTTCTTGTGAGCAGGAAAAACAAGAAATAATATCATATGAAGATTTTATGAAATGTTTTGATGAAGAACAATTAAAAATAATAAAAGATACTTCTTCTCAAGTAAGTTTCTTAAAGGCACCAGTAGGAACTGGTAAAACACAATTATTGCTTGCTAAGGTGTTATATTTGCATCATGAACACGGAGTTCCTTTTAGAGAAATGTTTGTTACATTTTTCTCTAAGCAAGCAGTGAATAAATTTATACAAAAAATAATGAGTATTGATGGTAATCAAAATTTGAATACCATATTTGACTTTCCTTATTTTTGTACTTTTGAAGCACTATGCGTAAAACTTCTTAATAAAAAATTAAGAATTTCTGATTATGGCTATGGACGCGGATTTAAAATACAAAAAGAAGAAGCTGAATTTAGAGGTGCCCTTAGAATTTTAGGTGATTTAATTCCTGAAATAGAGGAAGCTGAATTAAGAGCTACCGCTAATAACTTCTTAAAAGTTTATTATCATGAACTTTATGAAGATTGTTATAAGAAAATTTATTCTATCCAACATGAATCATTCTTTGATCCAATGTTTGCAAAATGTTCTTCAGAATGTACAGAACAAGTCCTAAAGACTTTAAATTTTGAAGATGATATAAAAATATATCAACAATGTGATATTCAAACTGCTAATCTAACATCTGAAGATATTTCAAGTGTAGTTAATAATGAAATTTATCGCCAATTTCATGATCAATTTTTACGTTTTAAGAAAGACAACAATTTTATGAGTATGTGTGATGCTCGTAATTTGGCGGTAAAATTAGTTTCAAATATAAGTTCTCAAGCAAAATGGATATTTATAGATGAATTCCAAGATAGCGATCCATTACAATTAGTATTTTTTTCCAATTTGTTAAGTGAAAATTCTAAGATGTTTGTGGTAGGGGATCCGGCTCAAAATCTTTATGAATGGCAATGTAATCCAAATAGAAATTTTGATTATTTGAAACATCAATACAATGCTGTATCTTACGAATTAACAAAGAATTACCGAAATTCTGCAGATATTATAAATTGTGCTCGCATATTTAATGAAGGAGGCAATTCTCATAATCAGTTTTATCGAGCTTTGGAGCAAGTAAAAGATGTTCGCTTGGTAAAAGTAAGTAGTGTTGATGAAGAGGCTAATTATGTAGCTACGAGAATTGAAGAGTTACATGAAGCAGGGGTTTGCTATACCCAAATGGCGGTCTTTTTTAGATGTTCTATGAATGCTCAAAAGATAATGCCTCGAGTTTTATTAAATAGAAATATTCCAGTAAACATTTGGTTAAATCCAAACTTCCGTACTCAAAAGAGTGGTTGTGAATTTAGTGTTAGTGAAATTTCAGATGAAAATGGTGTTTCACTTCTATCTCTTCACAGAAGTAAAGGTTTAGAGTTCAAATATGTATTTATCATTGATTGCAACGGTGTGGTTGTAAATGATGATAAATTTAAATCAGAAGATAATGAACGTAATCTTTACTATGTTGGAATGACTAGAGCAAGAGAAGGATTAGAAATTATATATCTTGTAAATGAATTAAACCAAGAACAGGAAATAATAAAAGATATTCCAGCTCAAACTCTTGAAGGAGATTGTGGAGAATAATAGCAATATAGCTACTTTAGATTTGTTTTATCTATTTGTATTTAATGAGTTTACATTAAAATCTTAAAATAAAACCTTCATATAACTTGATGTAGAAATTTTGATTCATCTCATTTTATATGAAGGTTTTTATTTCTTACTTAGATTTGAAAATCTATAAAAATTTCAATATTAAAAAATCATTTGGTCTTAAAATTTTTGTAATGTGTTTGGTGGTTAAACATAATTTTAAAAGTATGGCTTATCGAACATTTTTAGCTGTTATCTTCCTATAAAATAAAAGCATATTCATTTTTTTACCTTAAAAACATAATAATTCTTAACTTTTAAAGTAAATATGATAATGAAAAGTTAGGATGTTATATACATAGAAAACAGTATTAAAATAAAAAGGAATTTATATGACAGGAAAATCTCTGATTGCAAGTAGTATTATTTTAGGCGCGTCTTTAATTACAGGTGCTTATATTTTAGTTCAGCCTTCAATTGATAAGGCTTTAAAAACAGTTGTAAATAAAGAACGTACAGTAGAAGTGAAAGGTGTTTCTGAACGAATTGTGCAATCTAATCGTGCAGTTATGAATCTAACTTATAATACATGTGGAGTAAATCCTAACGAAGTTAGAAAAAATCAAAACAACAAGCTGAAATAGTTAAAGCATTCTTAGTGGATTTAGGTTTAGCAAACGATGAATATGCCCCTGATTTACCTTCTTCAATCAATGATAAAGCAGAATATAATCGTGAATTTTCAGATTTTTCTTGCCGTTATGAAACTAACAATTCATTTATAATTGATACTACTAATATTAGTAATATTCAAAAAATATTTAATAATTGTCAAAAGTTGATTGATCAAGGTGTAGATCTAAATATTGGAAAATATTCTGTAACATTCTATTTTAATAAATTAAATGAATTAAAACCTGTAATGGTGGAAGAAGCAACCAAGAATGCGCGTGAAGTTGCTGATAAATTTGCTGCAGACTCAGGGGCAAAAATTGGTGGTATTAAGAATGCACGTCAAGGTCAATTCACCATTGAAGATTCTGCATTAAGTGGTTTAGGAATGAAGCAAGTGCGCGTGGTTTCTACATTAACTTTCTATATTGAATAGTTTTGACTATTAACGTAGTACTAAAATAAATATTTATCTTTATTAGTTAGATAAATCAAAGCTAATAGAGTTTTTTATCTTATCAATAACTCTTAAGAGCCATGAATAAAATCATGGCTTTTTCTTTTGTCTTTTATTTTTTTAGTATATTGCGGTGTTATATTCGTAAATACTAGACTATTATTTAATTTAAAAGTAAAATAAGCACCGACTTGATTAAACAAATTTATTTTTAATCGTAATCGATAAAACAATCAAACTTTGCATTATTATTTGGGTTAAAAATAATAATGTTAGTACTTATAATTGAGAGCAAAATAATGGAATACAAACAGATTTACGAAAGCTTAGGCTTAGATGGTAAGGTTGTTACAGTTGTTGGTCATAAGAATCCTGATTCTGATACAGTATGTTCTGCAATTGCATTAGCTAATTTCTTAAATGCAATTGGCGTTAAAGCTGAAGCTGCTGTTAGTGGTAAGATTAACAATGAAACAGTATTTATCTTAAAGAGCTTTGGTGTGCAAGTTCCTAATGTTTTAGAAAATGCAAGTGGTAAGACTGTTGCAATTGTTGACCATTCAACTTTTGGTCAAGCTATTCAAGGTATGGAAGAAGCTAATATTATTGAAATTCTTGATCACCATGCTTTAGGTAATATGGTTACAGGTGCTCCACTTGTAATTAAGGCTTTACCAGTTGGTTCTTCAGCAACAATTGTTTATTTTGAATATGTAAACAACAATATCACTCTTACAAAGGAAATTGCTGGTCTTTTAGTTTCAGCATTACTTTCTGATACTGTTAATTTAACATCTGCTACAACTACAAGTATTGATAAAGAAGTTGCTGCTAAGTTATTACCAATTGCTGGTATTACAGATGTTGCTTCTTACTTTGATAAGATGTCTGAAGCTGCTGCTTCATATGATGGTTTATCTGATGAAGAAATCTTTAATGCTGACTTTAAAGAATTTGAAATGGGTTCAAAGAAAGTTGGTATTACTCAAGTGAATATGCTTGCTACAACTTCTGAAGAATTAACTAAGCGTATGCTTGATGTTCTTCCTAAGATGTATGAAAAGAAGGGTATCGATATGTTATTTGTAATGGCTACAAATAGAGATACTCAAAGAACACAAATGCTTTGTTTCGGTAACGGTGCCAAGGAAGCTTGTGAAGCATCTTTCATTGTTGAAAATGGTAATTACTTTATTAACTCAATTGCTAGCCGTAAGAAAGAAGTTGTGCCTAAACTTATGGCTGTAATTAAGTAATTTAAACTTACATATAACATCATTGAAATTTTATTATATTCAATGATAGTGCTTGAAAATTCGTTCTACTTAGTTCTATTTATAGTACTTTAGAACGAATTTTTTATTGTTAAAATTTACTTTTTTATATATTATAATCTTAGGTTCTTTCCTGTTTACTTTATTTTTATTTCCATGAATTCAATAAAAGAAGCTTTTGAAAAGCATGAAGTTGTAATTTTACAAAGTTACTTAAATGATGACATTTGCTGTAATAGTTCCAATATTTCTATATTAGAGCTAATGCCTTCACATATACAAACAGCTTCTATTCATAGAAAAACTTCCTGGCTTACTGGACGTTTAATGCTTGTTTATGCATTACAAGATATTCTAGAATTAGATTTTAAAGAAGTGGTGCAACTCATAAAAGAAAAGTTGGATTACCTGGAACATGGAAAGCCGTACTTAAAAGATTTAAATATATTTTTTAATATTTCACATTCAAAAGATTTTATAGTAGTAGCAATAGCAGATACTAATTGTGCGATTGATATTGAGTTTATAAAAAATAGAAAAACTATGTTGCTTTAAAAGATAAAATATTGAATGCAGATGAAAGAAAATTTGTTGAAGTTGCTGATAGTTATTTTAAAACAAAGATTTTAACTTAAACAAATTGTTCATAAATGATTATCAAATTAATAATGA
>GL995203.1:77935-84753 GCA_000222855.1 Succinivibrionaceae bacterium WG-1
GAAATTCAGGTAATACCAGAAGTGCTCTTTCATATTATAAAAAGTCTTGTGACTTAGGAAATGGTATAGCATGTTTTTCTATAGCTTCATTATTTGACGGAGGCTATGATGTTGCAAGAAATGACAGACTTGCTAACAAGTTTTATGAAAAAGCATGCAACAAATCAGCATATGATGCTTGTACTAGATTAGCAGATCACTATAGAAGAGGTATTGGAACCTCTAAAAACCTAATTAAAGCTCGAAACTTTTTTGATAAAGGTTGTACTCAACGTGAAGCGCGTTCTTGTATTTACTTGGGAGAATATTATGAATTTGGAGATGGGGTGCCAAAAGATGTAAATAAAGCTCAGAACTATTATAAGAGAGCTTGTGATAGTGACTCTAGATTTTGCAGTCATTTGCGACGCACAGAAAGAAAAACAGGTAAACGTAGATAGTTGTTATTAATTATTAAGGTGTTTAATTTAAGTACATTTTAATGTCAGCTCATAACAAGAAGAAGTGGACAAATTCATCATTTTCTTATTTAAGGTAATGATAAGTTTGTCCACTACATAAAAAATTTATAAATCGCTATTTTGAAATGTTTTTGATATAGATAAATTATTTAATTAGCTTATTAAGATCTAACCAAGTGCTAATTTTTGCTTTAGTTGTTTTTTCTAAAGCTTGAGCTTTAATACCTCTAACTTCTAAGCCATCTGCAACTTTGGCATTAGGTACTGTATTTTGAATCTTTTCGTCTGTATGAGCTATACCACTACCTTCGTGAGTTACAAAAGGATAAATATTTTTACCATCAAAATTATTTGATTCAAAGAATGTATACATGATCATTGGTAGGTCGCCATGCCATATTGGGTAACCAACGATGATATTATTGTATTGATCTAAATTTGAAATCTTATCTTTTATTTCAGGTCTAGCATTTGCTTGTTTTTCTTCTGAACCACGTCTTCTACATTCGTCATATTTATCAGGATATGGAATTTGTGGGGGTAATAACATAAATATCTGCGCCAGTTTGTTCTGCGATATATTCTGCAACTTTTTGAGTATTTCCAACGGTAATATTGCCAACTTGATAGTTTTCTCCTGCGCGAGAAAAATAAACTACTAAGGTCTTATTAGCTTGTGGTACTACTTCTGTTGGTTCAGATGGGGTATTTTCAGTATTATTAGCAACAACGGTTGATGCACAAAAGACAAAAGTTATGAGGGAGATAATTTTTAAGAAAATCTTCATAATACAAATAATCCTTATAGATATATGGTAATCCATGGTGCTATTTTATATGAATATCGTAAGTAAAATTTGAAGAATTTTTCAAAAATAAAATATTAACCTTATTTTTTTAGATATTAGGTGAATTTGGTCAGAGTTTTCCGTAAAGATAGTATAATAAGCTACGTCAAAGATATGAATTTGTTGTTGTTTTGAAAAAAAATTAAGCGTAGAAAAATATGTGTTATTACATATAGCTCTACGCTTAAATTTAATAAGAAATAAAAACATAAAAATTGCATATCTGTAATTTTTGTATATTTTTATTCTATTTTAAAGTTTTAATCCAAAGTATTGATTTTATCAATTTCTTCTTCGGTTGAGTACTTAGTTGTTGCAGATGGAATGTGTTCATCATATTTAGGATCTAATGATACAGAAACTTCCATCATTGAAGTATCGTCTTTTTGTGATACCGCAACTTGCACTTGTTCGTCAGAAATAGGAATGTACTTTTTAATTGCATTGATAATATCTGATTTTAATTGTGGTAAAAAATCAGGACCTTCTCTATTTTCACGATCGTGAATAAGAACTAACTGTAAGCGACTTTTAGCACTTTCACGAGTTGTTTGTTCTTCTTTCTTTTTATTAAAAATTAAACTACTTAACCAAGACATTTTTACTTCTTCCCAAATAAACGTGCAAAAAGACCCTTCTTAGGGAGTTCAATGAATCTAAAAGGCTTTTCTTCACCTAAGAGACGATCAATTGTGTCTTGGTAAGCTTGGCCTGCTTCTGATTCTTTATCATAGATGATTGGTTTACCTGAGTTAGAAGCCTTTAATACAGATTCTGATTCAGGAATAACACCAATAAGTTCAATGCTTAATAAATCAACTACATCATCTTTACTTAACATTTCTTGAGCTTCTACACGTTGTGGGTTATAACGTGTTAAAAGTAAGTAAGGTTTGATTGGTTCTAAGCCGTATTCAGCACGTCTGCTCTTAGAATCTAAAATACCGATAATTCTATCAGAGTCACGAACTGATGATACTTCTGGGTTAGTTGTTACAATTGCAATATCTGCAAAATATAAAGACATTAAGGCACCTGCTTCAATACCAGCTGGTGAGTCGCAGATAATATATTCAAAATTCATTTTGTCGAGTTCACGGAAAACTTGGCAAACACCTTCCTTGTTAAGAGCATCTTTATCTCTTGTTTGAGATGCAGGAAGAATGAATAAATTTTCATTATTTTTGTCTTTGATTAATGCTTGATGAAGGTTTGCTTCGCCTTTGATTACGTTTACGAAATCATAAACAACACGACGTTCGCATCCCATAACCAAATCAAGGTTACGTAAACCAACGTCAAAGTCAATAACTACAGTTTTAAAGCCTTTCATTGCTAAACCTGAACTTATTGCTGCACTTGAAGTTGTTTTACCTACACCACCTTTACCAGAAGTAACAACGATAATTTTTGCATTGAAACTATCTTTGAACATGTCTTTGGTTTCTGCTTGTTGTTCGTTGTTTGTTTCTGGTGCTTCAGCTACCACATCTGGAGTATTTTCAATATTGTTATTTTCAGTTGCCATTTAACGCAAATTCCTGTGTTATAAAATTGTTTATTTCAATGTTCTTGCCACTGATTTTTCTTTGGCTCACATCGCAATTTTTGATTTGGTAAAAATCTAATGTTTTTGTTGTATTTTATATTTATACTTAGTTATTCTTTATCCGAAAATGATTACTCGATATTATAAATTATTATTGAATTTTAGTTTATCATTTTCTAGTGATACTAGTACTTTACTTCCAATTAGCTTTGGTTCTATATCATCAGCAGTAAAATAGGTGCCATTGATAGATATAAGCTGCGGATCAAAATTTGTACAATATACAACGCTATCACTGTTTTTAGCTCCAGCAATAATTCGTCCCATTGCTTTGCCAAAAACAAATATACAATCATCTGCAACTATTTCTGCTCCATCTCCCACATTTCCAAAAATAATTAAAGATTTATTTTCTGCGTATATTTGGGTGCCACTTCTTACATTGCCATAATGAATATAAGTTGCTTTAGGATCTATATTGGCTGCAAGGTCGGTATCTAAATCGCTAGATTCGTTAGTAATGTGTTCTTGGTTTTTATCGTCTTCTTTTACATCTGTAGTTTTTTCTTGAGTATTTTCAGATGTTGATGTTTTTACTACATCCTTTACTTCTTGGCTTTCTTTTGAGGAGGTTGCTAAAGATTTTTCATTATCATCTGAACCTGAAGTCATAATAAAACGAGTTTTGGTTTTATTTAGAATATCAATTCTTTCTTTTATTTTTTCAGAAGTAACGCCAATAATTAACACCCCATGAGATTGAGCAATAGCTGAAATTTTTTCAAAATTAAATTTTTCTAATTCTGCAGTGCTACACATTGATAAATCAATGGCTATAGGGTACTGGGTAAATAATACGCCACCTGATTTTACTTTTTCTTTTATGATGTTTTCAATTTCTACAGAATCTGTGGTTTCAAGAAAGAGTGTGGCTATATTGAGTTTTTGAAATTTAATGTTATTGCTAGGCATATTGTTGTTTTAATATATTAAAGTTTTACAAATAAAAGTAAAATTTTGAGAAGTAAGTAATTTGAGTTTTAGATTAAAAATTTATAATAAGGTCTACAACTTTTAGACTGTATCTAAAACTTAAATTTCTTTTGCTTTGGTATTTTATTATCTTGTATATAAGTAAGCTTTTTCTATATTTATGATTGGCTTATTTATGTGTTGTATCGCAATACCAAACAAACTCTTTTTTTGTTATTTAAATTGGTGCTTATTTTATCACAATTTTTGCTATTTGCTTAAATTACAAGTGTTTTTGTGAAGTCTATTTATATAACTTTTAAAAAATTTCCGGAAGAAAAAATTATTGAATATATAGGTTGTTTTTTTATTGTGAAGATAGAAAAACTTAAAAAGAAAAATCTTATCTTTCAATCTAGATATAGATGTAAATTTTTATAATAAAAGTTGTTGTATAATATATATTATTGGCCAAAAATCAAAGGAGGATAATTGTCATCAATGGAATGTTATGTTTATGCATCTTTAAAGAAAGATGGGGCTTATATTTATTTAAAAGATCCAAAAGATTTTGATTCAATTCCTCAAGAATTAAAAGATAGTTTTGGCAAAGCTCGTTTTATGCTTAAGTTTGATTTGTTTCCAGAACGCAAAATTGCAAGAGTAAAAGCTCAAGATGTTATTTCAGCATTGGAAAAACAAGGATATTTTTTGCGAATTGATTCAACTAATGAAGAAGATAATTATCTTAATAAAGATAGAAAAATCGTGGTTTAGATGCTGTTCATAACGCAAAATTAGTTAATTTTAAAACTAAAACTAAAACTAAAACTAAAACTAAAACTAAAACTAAAACTAAAATTCTCAGTTTTTTATATTTGTTGGTATGTATGCTTACTGTTTTAAAATTTGTTGTATCAGATTTTGCTCAAAATTGTCGTGTTATTTTTAATCCTTCTACTCTTAACGCTATTGTGGTAGATCCTGGAGCAGAAGCTGTATACTTATATAAAAAAATTATAAGTTTAAATTTAAATGTTAAGGCAATTTTATTAACACATGGACATCATGACCACTGTGGGGCAGCAACAGAATTAAGTGAATTATTAAATGTGGAAATTGTTGGTCCTTGCATAGAAGATAGTGCATGGTTATTGCATTTGAAGGAACAAAGTCAGATGTTCCATTTAAATGAAGCTCCTAATGTAACTAATAATCGTTTTGTGACTGATAACGAAGAGTTGGATTTAGATTTAGGAGAAAAAATTAAAGTATTAGCATGTCCTGGTCATACTCCAGGACATGCATGCTACTATTTTAAAGATAGTAATATGCTTTTATCTGGAGATGTTTTATTTGCAGGAAGTGTAGGAAGAAGTGATTTTCCTATGGGGAATCATCATGATTTAATTGATAGCATAAAAAACAAACTTTTAGTTCTTCCTGATGATACTCAAGTTCTTACAGGGCATGGGGGAGAAACCACTATAAAATATGAGAAAAAATATAATCCATTTTTAAATGATGATTAACTTTTATTTATTTGATAGATTTAATAAAATTTATCCGTTTGATCTATTTGATAAAAGATCTCTATAAGAATAAGTATAATTTGAATATATCTAAAGATACAGATATATTCAAGGATTTTGGGTACTGGAATAATCTGAAAACTATGACTAAAAAGGAATGTCAACTTGGCTTTGAATATAAAGAAAAAAATAAGAAAAAAATGAAGCTATATTCGTTGTTGACCAAATCAAAAGAATCTTTACCAACAAAAAAGCAAGACATGGTATATCAAAGTGTTGATTCTTTAAAACCTGTTGTCAAAGTTGTAAACGATGCTTCTGAAGCTATTCATGAACCAAAAGCTATTTTTAAAAGTAGTACCATTCCAGAAGTGATAGTGGGTGCTATATGCGCAAGTATCGGAGCGTGTTTTTCTTTAGTGGCTTTATATTGTTTGGGAAGGGTTGGTTTTTCTGCATCTGGAATAACTTCAGGTCTTGCTAAAGCAGGAAGTATTGTTGGTGGAGGAATGCTAGTAGGAGTTTTTGTTTTAGCTTCTCCAATAGTGATATTGGCAGCTTGTGGTGTAGGCGCAACAAGTCATAAAAAGAATACTATTTTAAGATGTGAAAAGGAAAGATTGTACAAATCTGCACTAGAGAAACATCATGCTATTATTAAAGTTCTAAAACATGATGCTGAACTTGATAAAGATAGACTTGAAGAACTAAATAGATTAAATGTTTTACTACGACAAGCTATTCACGATTTAAAAAATGATTTAAAAGGTAAAGAATAACAATAATATTTTCTTTATTTGATTATTTGTTTTGCATTAGATTGTTTATATAAAAATTTTTTGATATAAAAAATATATTGTATGTCGAAATTATCTTTTATAGTTTTTCTAGGTAGAATCTGTAAAACAATTATAAAATAAGCGTTGTATTGATAAGTATATTTATAGTAATTAGCTCTATGACTATTCTATAGTGATAAGAAAATGATGTTAGAATTTGCGAGTTCTAATTGCTTTTAAATTGCAAATTAAAAAGAATAGAGTTTGGTTGTTTTAAATGTCAAAATTTGATTATTCTGAAATTGAAAAAGAATTTAATGATGTACTGAAATATCATAGTACTGAGTTAAGTAATATAAAGCAATTAGATAGAAATATTTTAGAAGATGCTATAAGAAAATCTGAAGAACTTTTAGAAGAGTTAAAATTTGATACTTTATCATTAGAGAAAAATACTACTCAAATTGAAAAAGATGAAAAGAAATGTCTAAAAGAAAATAATGAATTTGAAACAAAATATTCTAAAGAAGACGGTCAATTACCAAAACAAGATATTACTTTTCAAAATGTTGCGACAAGTAAACAATTAAATTCAAAAATTAATATTGCTTCACAAACTGTTAATTGGCAGGAAATTCATGAAGAGGCGGTAACAGCTGTAGGAAGTAACAATACTT
>GL995203.1:85158-87909 GCA_000222855.1 Succinivibrionaceae bacterium WG-1
CTGCGGAAGAACTTGCCTCAAATTCGCGCATAATTCAAGAAATTAATGAAGAATTTAAACAATTATACAAACTAGATAAAATTGACTTGGCAATAAGTTCTATAGCAGGAATTATTGCCTCGGCTATAGATATTTTCTTAGTTGGAATACCTCAAAAAACAAACTTAGGTTTAAAAGCTGGAACCTTATCTAATTATATTAGAAAATATTTAGACGAAATTGTCCCTAAAGATGATTTAAATAATTTATTTAAGAGCATACACGATACAGTAAGTGAATCAGATGTTGGAACCAATGAAGGAGCTTCTTTGGGGGAGAATTTAAGTTCTGCGTCTGAATCTTCTAATATATCTTCTTCTTTTGAGAATACTTCTTTTTCTAGTGTTACTACTTTTTATCAGCGACTATATAAAGTAGCCAAAGCTCCGATTATTGGGATTGTTTCTGGAATTTGTGATGCAATATCAGGTAAAATGTCTGCAATGGAAAAATATGGAAATGTATTTGATGTTCTTACAAATACAGAAAAATTAACTCCTGATTCGGACCTTTTTAAGGAAATTGCATTGCAATTATCTTCTTTTAATGCTGATGAGTTTTCTGTTTCAAGGCTTCCTGCTCCATTTATGGAAGTGTTTAATTTATTACATATTGGCAATATCGGAGAACAAAAACTTACTATCGCAGAAATTGTTCAAGAAATGTATCAAGAAGGATATGATTTAAGTCATTATTGTGCTATGTCCATTCCTACTTTGATGATAGAAGTAATGGTAAGAACTTGTTACACCATAAAACGTTTAAAGGAAGGTCAATCTTTGAAAAAAGCTTTGGCTTTTTCAACAGATAGAAGAAAAAATCATAAGTTAGCAACCATGTTATTTTTAGCACACAGTGTGGCTACAGCTTCTAATATTGGCAAGATTACTTTTACTAATAATCCTTTAGCAATCAATTATACTGAAATGCTTGCTTTTGCTAAGTACTCATATTGTGAGTTTAGATGGTGGTTAGTGGAAAAAAATAAATATCAAATGGAATTTATTGATATAAAAATAATGAAGAATTGTTCGGAATCTACCAAATGATTGATGAGATGTATGATTTTATCTAGTTTGCTGTTATAAGTTTTTGAGACGCAATGAAACAAGTTTTAAATTTGTGTTCGTTTTATATTTTAAATGTTGCCTACACTGAAAATGATTTATTTTTTTTGTAATAAATACTTGTAACTAAAACTTAATTTGAGTTCAGTTATTGGCTACTAAGTTTAACTACATAAAATACATGTAAAAGATTTATTTATGTAAGCTACTGGAGTTAATCCTTTTAACTTGGTTGTAATAATGAACATATTCTATCATTGTGAGTTCTAATGCTTCTAAACTAAAGATTTAACTTCTTTTTCATTGCCATAAAACATTTCATTCTTCATTTTGCCAAAGAAATATTCAAGGAAATTAAGAAATTTCTACACATTTTGTATCGAATCAAAATGAATTTAAAACTGTATGAAAACATGTATCTCAAATAGTAAATTTACACAAATATGTGTAATTTTATGTAAATATAAATTTTTTGTGAAAAATTGTGAGATTTTACATAAAATTTATTTTTGTTCCCCTTGAATTAAAAAAAATAGAGCCTATATTAAAGATGTAAGCAATACAAATAATTGATTTAATAATGTCTGTTTAGTAATTTTTTTAGCTTTGAACTTTTGTGATTGTTTAGGTCTTACTCAAATAGATAAGACATGAATTACAAAATTTAATCTGAAGTAAAAAATGTACAGATTTGATTAAGATTTTATCAAAAGTATTAGTGAAATCTAACGATTTATAATATAGGAGATTTGTCACTATGAATTTATTACCATCAAAGAAAACAGTTGCTTCTTTAGTTATGATGGCTGCAGGATGTGTTGCAGTATTTTCTTCTGATAAAGCTTTAGCTTCTAATGAAACATTATCTGTAGTTGGTAGTGCAAATATTACAGTTCCTCCTGATAGTGCGGTTATTAGTCTTACAATTGAAGCAATGGATCCAGTTCCTGCTGTTGCTAGACAAAATGCAGAAAAACCTGTAACAAGTTTCTTTGCCGATGCTGAAAAAATGGCATCAAGAAAGATGAAATTAAAGCAAGTAATTTAACTCTTTATCCGCAATATCAATATATTGATAAAAAGCGTGTGTTAATTGGATATCAAGCAAGAAGAACTATTGAAATTACTGTTTCTGACTTTTCTAAAATTTCAAAAGTAATAGATTACGCTATGAGTAAGGGATTTAATGGGATAGATGATATTTCTTATAAACTAAAAGATTCTACAAAAGCTCGTGACGAAGTTAGATTATTAGCAGTAAAAGATGCTCAAAAGAAGGCTAAGTCATTAGCAGAAGGCTTTAATATCAAATTAGGTAAGGTTAATACTGTAAATTACAACACTGCAGATTATCACTCTCATTCATATAGAATGTATAAGGCGAATATGGTTGGAGCGGAAGCTATGAGTAGTGATGGAGTTTATGCTCCAGATGATTTGAATTTTAGTGATACTGTTAATGTAACTTATAGTATTGATGATTAATTTATAAAATATTAAAAATTTATTAATATGATTAAAAAGGAGTTCTTTATATAAAGAACTCTTTTTTCGTAATTGGTATCATCCAATTTGTTTTAAATTCTGATATCATGAATTAGCAATACACTTGATTGTATGATTAAAAAGATAAAGTTTATTAAAA
>GL995203.1:89630-97831 GCA_000222855.1 Succinivibrionaceae bacterium WG-1
CTAAGAGTCTAATAAAACATCAAATAAATCTTGTTCGTGAACTTAATTGTAATGAACAGATTTTATTGGTTTGGGCTAACGCTAAAATAGTTAATACCTTAAAACTATTTTTAAAAGAACAAAGATGTGATTATGAATTTATAGTAAAAGATTTCATGATTGCGGTACAAAATAATAACTCAGATCTTTCTGATAGAGAATTTATAATCTCTAATTTAAAAGCCTTAGATTTGTCAGAACTATATTTAAAAAGATACTTGTCTGAAATGCAACCTAACTTATTGAGAACTAATAAATATGATTATTTGTTGCCTTTGTATATAGTAACTAGAGAATATATTGAAAAGAATTTCGATATAGAAGGAACTATCACATATATAGAGTCATTATAAAATAGTAGGTTGTTAGTTACTTGCAAAAAATGATTTATACAAAATGTATAATTATTTTAACTTCTTGGTTATTATTGAAAAAAATAAGTAGTATTGAAGTATAAATACCGATGTATCAAAATTGAAGAAAAAATGCCTAATTTTAAATAGGTTTAATCTTTTTGATTTAGTTAAAAATATCAATTAAAAATAATCTATCTTTTTTCAATTTCCTATTTCTTAGGTTTAATCTTAAATATGTAAAGACCAAAATTATTTATAGATAAAAAGTTGTATCAATAATAAATATGCAAATGAGCAAATTCAAATTATCTTCTCATAAGATGTTTTGTTATTGAATTCTTGGTCTTTAATGTTTTATGAGTTTAAACACTTTTATTTGTTTATATTGAATATTAAACGTAATTTACATAATGACAAGAAGAGGTGAACAGATGCAAAGTTATGAATATTTTGTACCAACAAAACTCGTGTTTGGTAAAGGTAAAATTGCTGAACTTCCTAAATTGGTTGCTAATTTTGGTAAAAAAGTCCTTCTTACATACGGCGGTGGCAGTATTAAAAAGATTGGCATTTATGACAAAGTAAAAGAACTTTTAGCAGGTTACGAGATCTTTGAATTAAGTGGTATTGAACCTAATCCAAAAATTTCATCAGTGAGAGCTGGCGTTGAACTTATCAGAAAAGAAAAAATTGATTTCATTATTGCAATTGGTGGCGGTAGTGTTATTGATTGCACCAAAAATATTGCAGCAGGTGTTTTTTATGATGGAGATCCATGGGATCTAGTTTTAGATAATTCAAAAGTTGGTAAAACTCTACCTTTTTTTACTATTCTTACTTTGGCTGCCACTGGTTCTGAATATGATAATGCCGCTGTTATTTCTAATGCAGAAACTAATGAAAAACTATCATTATTTGGTGATTTGTTTCCTATTGCATCAATAATGGATCCTGAATATACTTTTTCAGTTTCTCCTTGGCAAACAGCTGCAGGTTCTGCAGATATAATGTCACATGTCTTTGAATCATATATTGTAAAAGAAGGTAATATTTTTACAGATGCTGTATGTGAAGGCATGTTAAGAACAATTATTTCATGTGTGCCAAAAGTATTAAAAGATCCTAATGACTTTGATGCAAGAGCTGAACTTATGATGGTTAGTTCTTTTGGTTGTTGCGGATTACCAGCTATTGGACGCACGCCTTCTCCTTGGGTATGTCATGGTATCGAACATGAAGTTTCAGCTTATTACGATATAACTCATGGGGCAGGACTTGCTATCATTACTCCTGTATGAATGAGATATAGTTTAAATGAAGAAACTGCACCACGTTTTGCACAATATGGCGTCAATGTATGGGGACTTGATGCTAATGCAGATGTGATGGAAAACGCTAAACTCGCAATAGAAAAGACTGCAGAATTTTTTAAGAGTATAGGTTTACCAAGTACTCTGAGAGAAACTGGTATTACTTCAGATGAACATTTTGAAGAAATGGCTGATCATATAAAGGCTCATTGGTTTGCAGATCTTAAATATGCAATTAAACCATTAGATCGTAATGATATTATTCAAATTTTGAAAAATAGTCTTTAGTAAAACTAATATATTGACTACATTTGAAAACTAAAAATAGTCTATTTTCAAATTTTGCAAACGTCTTTAAGAACAAATGTAAAATTAAAAAATATTTAATTGTTGTTAAGGACGTTTTAAATTTATGTTAGTTTTTAGATACAACATCTGTCTAAAAAATAATCAACGCATAAAAGTCTTCAAAATCTTTCTTTTATATATATTTTTAGAACAATATCTCAAAATTTATACATTTTATAATATTTACAAATATGTAAATCAGAATGTTTTTTTATTTGTTTTGAAGCTTATCACGAATTTTATTAGTTATATATAACTAATCAATTACTTATCAAGTTTTAATGTATAAAATTATTCAGTATTTATTAGTTAACTGTGTTTTACCGTTAACTTATGGATAATCAAAATAATAAATAAAGTGTTTATTTTTATTTGTTTCTTACAAATGAAAATAAATGAGAATAATTATCCTTAATAATTTAGGACCAATGAAAAACATGAAAAATACAAAACTTAGCTTAGCAATTGCTTCTGCTACTGCAGCATTATTAGTAACAGCTTGTGGTGGCGGTGGTTCTTCATCAGGTGGCTCTTCAAATCCTTCTAGTAACAATGCAGATTGGGCACAATCAACTGGTGAAATTGATACTGCTCACGTTTATGTGGACGTAGCTCCAGAAGCAACATGTATCGCTCAAAGTGGTGATGTTCTTGTAAAAGGGGCTCCATATGATGAAGTAGCAATCTATACCTTTGGTAAAGCTGAATTAGGTGATTGGCCTGGTGTTCAAGCAGAAAAGTTAGATGGTTGTTCTGAACCTGTCTTTAGACTTACCCCTGACAAAGATATTGTTGGTAGTAGTATTATTGCAAACAACAATGGTAATGGTTTACAAACTCCAGATCTTGCAAACTTTACAATAGAAGAACCTTGTATTTCTTTTACAGGAACCAAAGATGGTGATAAAGATGCAGCATCTTTAACTTCTGCTCGTGCTTGCGGTGTTACAATTGAAGGTGAAACTATTAGTGATAAAACTTATATCTTTAATGGCGATACCAAGTTAGTAAGTGGCGATAAGATTGAAATTAACGCTTTAGCAGGAAATGCAGAATCTGAAACCAAGACTATTACTTTAGTAATGTCTGGTGAAGGCGTAAATAAAGATTCAACAGGTTACTATTGGATTACTGATGATGATGGTTCTATTACTTCTAATGCTGATGATGCTGATGCTGACGCTGATGCTGACGCAACAGAAGAAGACACCAAGCATGCAAATCACACTAAGTTTAAGAATGGTGAAAAAATCACTATTGGTGAAAAAATTAGTCTAAAAGATGGTGAAACTCAGACTAGGATTCTTCACGTTGCATACAAAGATACTGAAAACACCTTCCTCATTAAAAAGAGTTACTCTGTTAAGAATAAAGAAGCTCGCTTAGCTCAAAAAGATGCTTCAAATACTTTAGGTGCAAACTACTCAAAAGATCAAACTGTATTCCGTATTTGGTCTCCTGATTCTTCTGATGTTAAGGTTGAAGTTGCTGGCAAATATTATGATATGAAACCTGCTACATTAAACGGTTATACTAATGTTTATGAAGCAACAGTAGCTGGTGATTTAGCTGGTGAAGAATATAGTTTCTATGTTGGTGGAACTCAAGTTCGCGACCCTTATGCGAAGATGGCAAAATCTGGTAACAATGGTATTGTTGGCATTGTTATGGATATGTCTCAAACTGAACCAGAAGGTGGTTGGGTTGATGCTCCTGCATTAAATCAACGCGTAGATTCAATTGTATACGAAGTTCACGTAAGAGACTTCACAATTGATGAATCATCTGGTGTTGATAGCGATAAGAAAGGTCGTTATTTAGGTATGGTTCAAACTGGTACTACTGCAGTTGTAGATGGTAAAGCTACAGCTGTTAAGACTGGTATTGACCACTTAAAAGAATTAGGTGTAACTCACGTTCAGATTCAACCTTTCTATGACTATGGTACTTGTTCTGATGTAGATTCTCAAAATGGTACATGTTATAACTGGGGTTATGACCCAATTAACTACAATGTTCCTGAAGAACGTTATAGCTCTGCATTTAAGGCTTCTACTCTTGCAGACTACAACACTCGTGTACAAGAAGTTAAGACTATGATTAACGAATTCCACAAAAATGGTATTCGTGTAATTATGGACGTAGTTTATAACCATACTTGGGATAGTTCAGTATTTGATAAGATTACTTCTAAGTACTACTTCAAGAATAATGACTTATCAGGTTGTGGTAATGCTATTGATGCAGATCAAAACATGGTTTGGATGATGATTAGAGACTCTTTAGATTATTGGGTTTCTGAATATCATATTGACGGTTTCCGTTTTGACTTAGTTGGTGTATTTAACTCTGCAGACTACTCTGACTGGGGTGAATACTTAAATACAAACTACAGTGATCATAATTTAGTGATTTATGGTGAACCATGGACAGGTGGCGGTAACTCAGAAGTGCTTGTAAATCCTGTAAGAACAGGTAACATGAAGTATATTAGTCAAGACGCTCACGTTGGTGCATTCAATAACAGAATTCGTAACTGCTTAAAGGGTGCTTCAGATTCAAGTAATGAAGCTAAGAAGTTAGGTTTCGTATTTGGTTATCAAAATACTGACTGGGATAGTAATGGTAAAGATGCTTATGATGTATCATTACCAGATAATAAGTCATGTGTTCTTGTAAGTCTCCAAGGTGGTGTTCGTCCTGCTGATGCTACAGGTAAAGACGAATGGACTGCTCAAGGCTTCATGAATCCAGAACAATCTGTTTCATATGTAACAGCTCACGATAACTTAGCTTTACGTGATAAGATTGAACGCGCTAAGACTGTTATTACAGATATGACTGATGATTCTGTTAAGAAGATTCAAGCGTATGCTAACGGTATTATTCTTGTGAGCCAAGGTGTTAAGTTCATCCACGGTGGTGAAGAATTTGGTAGAACTAAGATTCTTGCTGATACAGCTTCTAACTGTGGTAAGGATGGTAGCGCTCATAACAGTTATAACTGCTTCAAGGGTAATGACTTTGACTGGACTTTAAAGGCTGGTGAATGGGCACAAGTAAATGAATACTACAAAGCTATGATTGCATTAAGTAAGGCTCACCCTGCATTCCATATGACAGATAATGAAACAATCCTTAAGGCTGTTGCTTTAGATAAAGAAAACAGTACTGAAAAGGTTGTAATTATTGATATTGATGGTTCTGCAGCAAGTGATTCTTGGACTTCTATCAAGCTTGTTATGAACAGTGATACTACAGACTTTGACGCAAGCAAGTTAGGTGTTGAAGGCATGACCAAGGTTGCAGGTGGATTCAATGTTGATGAAGCTGGTGTTGATAATGCTGACAAGGCTGAAGCTCAATCACTTTCAATTTGGGTTAAGTAATTTACATTAACTTTTAAATTATAGTTTATAAAATCCTAGTTAAATTTTTAACTAGGATTTTTATTTTTATATTGCCTGTATTTGTTTTAATTTTACAGGCAAACTAGTGATTCTATGTTATTTATATTCTGTTAAAGGCTAATATTAACTTTAATTATTGCCTTAAAATTTAAATTTTTTTTATAAAGTCTCTACACGATCACAAAACTTTGTTTTATAATAGCTACACCGTTTAAGTAAAGTATTAAATAATAATGAATTACTAGATCATGCTAAAAAAATTACCAAATATCTTAACAATGTTGCGAATCTTCTTGATTCCTTTTTTTGTAATATTTTTCTTTATTCCAACATCTTGGAGCAACTTGGTTGCTGCAATTATTTTTGTTATTGCTTGCATTACAGATTGGTTGGATGGTTATTTAGCTCGTAAGCTACAAGTTTGTTCACGTTTTGGTGCTTTTTTAGATCCTGTAGCTGATAAAATTATGGTATGTACAGCATTAGTATTATTGGTGCATTTTTTTACAGCTTATGCTACAGCATCTTCTGGTATTGTAGCTGTTCAAATGAGTGCATTAGGTCGAAATGTTGTTAGCTACATTGTGCTATTTTCGGCAACTGTTATTATTTCTCGTGAAATTGTTATTAGTGCCCTTAGAGAATGGATGGCAGAAATTGGCAGTCGTAGTAAAGTTGCTGTAAGTTGGATCGGTAAATGGAAAACTGCAATTCAAATGGTTGGTATTACAGGTTTAATATGGCGTGATAATAGTATCCCTGATTTATTCCCAAATTGGATGGTTTATTGTGCATCAGGTGTATTATTGATAGCTACATGTTTAACCATTTGGTCAATGATTGATTATTTACATTCTGGTTTTGCTAATGAAGCAAATAATAATGTAAATGTTTCAACAGAAAATAGTGATAATTAAAATAAATTAGGCATAGTTTATTTCTATAATTAACTATGAATTTATTACTATCTACTCAAATAGTATAAAATAAGACCGCATAATATTATTAAATAATAATATGAGGTTTTTTGTTTTATTAGTATTCAAAAGATCTACTTTTGAATTTATTTCTCTTATCTGTTTAAAAATGTCAAATAAAGTTAAGAATAAAAAAGCCTATAAGGCCTTAATTGGTAAATTAGTAAATTCTAGATTTTTAAATTTTAAACTATTGATTTGTGCTGTAGTGGTTGGAGCTATTACAGGTACTGTATGTACTGTCTTTGATATAGTTCCTAGCTATATCAATGAACAGAGAATAACTTTCTTAACGAGCATAGATAATTCTGTTTTGAAGTTTATTTTAGCTTTTATTTTTAGCTTTATTTTAGGTGCTATTGCTATCTACTTTACTAAAAAGTATGCTCCTGAAGCAGGTGGTTCGGGGATTCCTGAAATAGAAGGTGCTTTAATAGGTTTAAGACCTGTAAGATATTGGCGTGTGCTTCCTGTAAAATTTTTTGGTGGGATTTTATCATTAAGCTCTGGAATGGTTTTAGGGCGAGAAGGACCTTCTATACAATTAGGTGGAAATCTTGGAGCTTTTATTGCCAAAATTTTTAAAAGTTCAAATTTTGATGCTAATACTTTGTTAGCATCAGGTGCAGCAGCTGGGCTTGCTAGTGCTTTTAATGCACCACTTGCAGGGGTATTATTTGTATTAGAAGAATTACGTCCACAATTTAAATTTAGTAGCACTTCCATTCAAGCTGTAACTATTACAGTAATTTGCGCTGTAATTGCAAGAGATCTAATTAGTGGTACAGACCCTGTTTTTACATTACCTCACTTTGCAATGGTTGATATTGTTGATTTGATTTATTTTTATTGTTTGGTGTTGTTATTGGAGTACTTGGAGTTTTATTTAATAAAGGTGTTAATTTCGGACAAGATTTTTATCAGCGTTTACATCAAGGTAAATTATCTCGAGTTGTTCCTTTAATTGGTTTTGTTGCGGGATGTTTTGGAATTATATCTATTGTGGTTCCAATGTTATCAAGTTCTGGAATGACCTTTATTTCATCATGGGTAATTACTGATTTAAGTCTATCTATTTTATTACTCTTACTAATAGGTAGAATTTTTGCTATATTTTTATGTTTCTGCTCAGGAATTCCTGGAGGTATTTTTGCACCATCTCTTTCAATTGGGGCATTGTCTGGAAGTGTAATAGGGACTTTATTATTACAATTAAACTTGATAAATTTTGATCCTGGAATTCTTGCAATAGTGGGTATGGGAACTTTTTTTGCTGCATCAGTAAGAGCGCCTGTTACTGGAATTATTTTAGTGTGTGAAATGACAGGAAATTTCTATTTTATATTACCGATGCTTATATCTGTTGGTACTTCATACTTTGTATCTGGAGTATTAAAAGGTACTCCTATATATACTCAAATTTTAGAAAGAACTTTAAGATTAAGTAAAGATGAAGAGGCAATAAGTTCGTTTAATGAATTTAAAGAAAAGAATGAGATCTAGTTTGGAAAGGTTTGTCTAATTATTTGTCTAATTTTTATCAAAAAACTCCAAAATAACTTTGAGATTTTTATTAAGTGTATTGTTTTTAATGAACTAATTATAATAAATTTTGTCTATAAGATAACTTAATTGTTAAATAGAATATAAAAGTTGTATTTGATAGTACAACTATAGTTGATAATTCAAAAAGAAACAAAAGCAATTTTCCGAAAGATAGAAAATAAAGTTACATTTGTTGCTCAAGATTTACCTAGGTGG
>GL995203.1:99409-101298 GCA_000222855.1 Succinivibrionaceae bacterium WG-1
TTGGAGTTAAAGGACTTCGTAAAACTATTCATATGGATGGTTCAGTAACATCTACTTATAGTATTCCAGGAACAGGTATTTCTTATAGAACATCTTCTAAATCAAAGTCATCTTCAACATCTAGTAGAAGTGGAGGATATACTAGTAGAGGACGTTCTACTTCAACAGCAAGTCAGAAACGCGCAGAAGCCGCACAGAAAAAAATATCAGAAATTGAACAAAATAAATATGAAGTTGCCAAGTTTAATGAAAACCTGGACTTCTTAAAAAAAGTTCATACTTTTTTTGATGAATCTACCAAGATTGATTGGGTTGAATTAGAAAAAAATCCGGCTCCTTTTAATAAATTAGATACAAATGTTGTAGGTCCTAAGGAGCAACAAGCCATTGAGGCATTAAATAATTATGAACCAGGATTTTTTGCTAAGCTTTTTGGTAAAGCAGAAAAAGTAAAGGCAGAATTAGAACAAGATATCATCAAAGCACATGATGAGGATGTTGAAAATTATGAAGAATGGCAAAATCTGCATGATTTAGCAATAGAGGTGAATAAGGGAAATCCTGAAGCGTATCTTGCGGTGGTTTCAAATATGGAACCGTTTGCTGATATGGTTGATATTGGTAGTAATTTTGAAGTAGGTTCTGAAATTCCTAAAAACTATGGAAGTAGAATTTAAAGTTAATTCTCATGATGCTATTCCGCAAGAAATTTTAAGTTTGACAAGTACAAATAAAATATCTAAAAAAGCTATCACAAAAACTATGTACAATGATTTATATCAAGATTATACATGTAGTTGCATTATTCGTGTGGCAAGAGAATTATTTGCTCTACTACCAATTGACTCGCTAATAGTTCATGCTTGTGATGATTTTGTTGATTCTGCTACAGGTCATAATTACGATGACACAGTAGTATCTGTAAAATTTGGACGTAGAGAATTCTTAAGTATTAATTTCAATAACATAGATCCTTCTGATGCTATTGAAAATTTTAATCATGAAATGGATTTTCAAAAATTAAAAGGCTTTTCTCCTGTGGGAAGATTAAAGTTTTAATTTCTATGATTCAAATTAGGATGGCTATATTTGTTTGCCCAAAGTAGTTCATCTAGCTTAAAATTTGTTTTAGGTAAAAAAATAAAAGAGAACTTCCGTTCTCTTTTATTTTTCCCGATTTTTTACTATTACAAGACCTCGGCCTAACGTAATTAGTGAAGGTTTACCTTCTTATAAAACTACTGAAAACTAATCAATCGGATAATTTTAGTTTTCTATTTGCTCTCTTGAGTTTTAATCTATTGAGAGACCTATTTTTAATAATACTATCAAAAGATTTTTGATAAAAAATAGGAATTTGCTTTGTTTACTAAAATCAAACAATGCGATACTCATATCATCAATTGTTAATTTTTAGTTTATCTGTTTGGTACATGTTATATATCGTCAGGTTTTAATTTTTCTTAAGAAAAATTTTTATATTTTTTTATTTTATAGTATTTTGATGTTTACTTTTTCGTGATGTGAACGAAATCTATCTCATATATAAAGATCGAGTTTTGAATATCTAATATTTTAAATTTAATGTTATTTATATTACAGTAAACATATCAATGTTAGTGTTTAAGTATTGATATATTTAGAATAAATTTGGAGTTTGTTGATGAGAAAGATAGCTCAAGGTCAAAGCTTTAAAAATTTCTATAAAGATAATTTTATTTATATTGATAAAACCAAAGAAATTTATGCGCTCATAAATTATGGTCGAGCTTTATTTACACGTCCACGTCGCTTTGGTAAATCAACTGTACTAGACACAATAGCAACTCTTTTTGAAAGAGGGGTTGAACCTTATTTTAAAGATACTTGGATATATGATAAATGGACTG
>AFAK01000101.1 GCA_000222855.1 Succinivibrionaceae bacterium WG-1
CGGGCGGCTGGATGGTCGCCTTTTTTATTGGGAGAAACAAAATGAGAGAGCTTTGGAATATGCTTCAGGCGGTGTTTACCGGAATCGGCGGATGGCTGGGTTACTTTCTCGGTGGATGTGACGGACTACTGTATGCCCTGATTACCTTTACGGTTATCGACTACATAAGTGGCGTTATGTGCGGGATAGTCGACGGGAAACTATCAAGCTCCGTCGGTTTTAAAGGCATCTGCAGAAAGGTAATCGTGTTCATGCTTGTTGGCGTTGCCACCATTCTGGATACGAGGATTTTTCAGACCGGAAGCGTTCTGCGGACTGCGGTGATTTTCTTTTACCTCTCCAACGAAGGCATCAGTCTTCTTGAGAACGCATCACACCTTGGTCTGCCGATACCGACTGTAGTCAAAAAGGCATTAAACCAGTTACATGATAAATCAGAAAATAAGGAGAATGAAAATGGCAAATAGTCCATTAGTGAGTTATACCAAATTGAGTCCGAACCATTCCGGGAAAAGGACTAACACCATTGACCGCATCACCCCTCATGCGGTTGTCGGTCAGCTTAGTGTTGAGAGCATCTGCAACTGCTTTAAGGATAGAAGCAGACAGGCAAGCTGCAATTATGCCATAGGTGCTGACGGCAGGATCGGCCTCTGCGTTGATGAGCAGAACCGCTCCTGGTGCTCTTCATCAAGGGATAATGACCAGCGTGCCGTCACCATCGAGTGCGCATCTGATCTTACCGAGCCCTATGCCATGAAGCCGGAGGTGTATTCAGCATTGGTAGAGCTCTGCGCTGACATCTGCAGACGGAACAGCAAACGAAAACTGGTGTGGATTGCAGATCGAGATAAGGCTTTAAGCTATGAGGTTAAACCTGACGAAATGCTTCTGACCGTTCACCGGTGGTTTGCCAGAAAATCCTGTCCGGGAAACTGGCTAATGGAACGATTAGGCAGTTTGGCGGACGACGTTAATGGCAAACTGTATTAATATAAAAAAAGATCGGTAGTAACAATAAATCTACCGATCATGATTAGGTGAATAAAAAATATTTTATTCTATTCCAAGGAGAAGTTCATTTTTTGCGTGATTTACATCTGTTTCAGATAGGTTTATTACATACAGTTCTATCAACTCATCGTTATCACCTATAGCAAATATTAGATTTCCTGATTTGTAACAAACTTTTGTTTTCTGATCAGATAACTTAATTATCATGCCATTACTGTAAATATTGACCATAAAGGTTTCACACTCTGTAATATCTGGTCCCTCAATCATTATTGTTCCATCAATATAATTTGGAATAGATATATCCTTGTCGAATATTTGAAAGTGATTGCACAGAGTCAATGTAAATTTTTTAATTACGTGAGTTTCCGGATGAACCGAGAACTCAAACATATCCGTATCTTTATAATTAAACTCAATAAAATGATTATTTAGTTCCTCAGAAGAAAACTTGATAATTGCAGAAAAATATTCTTCAGCAATAAATTTCGATTTCATTTTTATAGTTGAATCAAATTTATATTTCATAATAAAACCTCCTTATTTTAATCCCGTAAATTTTGCGTGTTTGATTACAGGATTACTACTGCTATTCCTTGGTTTCGAAAACATAAATTCCCAGCTACCGATGTGAATTAATTTGTTGTATAAAATTCCATCACGAACAGCCACGCCAAGAGATTTCCAATAATCATAAAGAATAAACTGGGTATAAAGTTTTGGTTCACTATTTTTAAGACTTGGAGTATCCTTAATTGAAATAATGGCTTCGTACATATGCTCTGTAGCATTGTTATGGGTCCACATTTGTCCTTGCGGAGTATCTACACTGAAAGATCTTGGAAGATCCGTACCTTCATAATTACTTTGAGTAGGATAAACATGTGTCCAAACTTCTGAAGTATTCCAAACCTTGGTTCCGGATGTCCTGTTAAAAAGGCCACTGAATTGCTTACTCATGATTTTTTCTCCTGGCGAACACTTCACTTGTTTTGCTTGGAAAATTGATTATTTCTAATCCCTGTTTTTTAAATCGTTAAAAAAATCATAGTGCACAGAACCGAAAACAATTATTGCTTTTGGTTTTATAATCTCAATCATTTTACGCAACCCTGTCTCAAATTGTCGCCTATATAAAGATTTTTTTAAACCACTTGCTACAGTTCCTATGGCAACAACGCTATTTTTAGGGATTCCATCGAAACAATAATTCCATGTTTCTCTTGTTCCCCAACGAACATTGTTTATTACAGAAATATTGTGTTCGGAGACCCAGTTACCAAAAGCTCTCATACGATATGTATTATACCTTTTTAATGGGTCAGGAAAATCGGCGTAGGTAGAAAAGTCTGGGGTGATGATACCATCAAAATGTCTGAATATATTTAAAGCTTTCTCGCTGTTATACCATATACCATCCCGTTTACCATCAAATTTTTGATCGTCGATAAAAAAATGTATGTACGCATTAATATGAAAATCGGGATTAACTCTAATTTCCTTTTTGTAAAGGCTTTTAGCGTCATCGTAAGATATTAATTGGTTAGGCAGAGAAGTTGCTGTGCATGGGCAGAATGGAATGTCTGAAGGT
>AFAK01000102.1 GCA_000222855.1 Succinivibrionaceae bacterium WG-1
TTTACTTCAGCGTTTCGCTGTAAGTGATATGCATTATAAAACTTTTATTTTATTCGTCAATACTTTTTTTAATATTTTTTAAAATTATTTAAAAATGTGTTATTTTTAAGCATTTTTAACAAAATATTTATCTTAATATTGACTATACAAAATAATTAAGCTCAAAAATTCATAAACTCTTATCTATATATGTATTTATATTATAAAATTAATAAGAATTTGATTACTATAATTTTACTCATTATCAACTTATAAAAATTTCCAAATACATTTTTGTTTGTAATTTTTACAATTATTTAAATTCTAATTACCAACAAAATTGTCAAATATCTATTTATATAAGAATAATTACAAAAATATCCTAAAAAAATATATGATACAGCATTCTAAATCTATAACTAATACTAAAAATACAAAGTACTGTTATGAATAATAAATTACAAAACACAAAACCACATAATTTTATTACTGCATCTCTACCTCTTATTTGTTTAATGTCAATGATGTGCATTAGCGTACAAATATTTGGAGAAGACGCATCCCATGGACCTAATCAAATTGTGCTATTTATATGCACGATTATTGCCACAATAATCGGACTTGCTAAAGGATTCGATTACATTGATATTGAAAAAATATAGTTTCAGGTATCAGCAAAGGATTAGGAGCTGCTTTAATATTATTATTTATCGGCTCACTAATTGGAGTATGGCTATTATCAGGAACAGTACCAGCTCTTATATATTATGGCGTACAAATTATAAATCCTCATTGGTTTTATGCTAGTGCAGTTATAGTTTGCGCCTTAGTTTCTGTAAGTATTGGAAGTTCATGGAGTACATGCGCTACTATTGGTGTCGCCTTTATTGGGATTGGAGCATCTTTAGGTTTACCTCCTGCACTTACAGCAGGAGCTATAATTTCAGGAGCATATTTTGGAGATAAATTATCTCCATTATCAGAAACCACTAATCTTGCTGCTGCAGTAGGTGAAGTTAATCTATTTTCACATATTAAAAATATGTTATGGACCACAATACCTGCTATTATTATTGCTGCTTTGATATTCACAGTTATTGGTTTTACTCAGATTCCTGATAATCAACTAGAATTAGTTTCCACAAATCAATTACTTTCTGATATTGAAAACTACTATCACATCTCAATAATAAATCTTATTCCGTTAATAGTATTAATAGCCTTAACTTTAATGCGAGTTCCAGTGCTAATAGTAATATTTATAAGCACTGTTATTGGAGCTCTTATTGCCTTATTTTATCAAGATGCAACAATTGCTACTACTTTTGTACATGATAATACTATTACACAAAATTTAGTTTCAATTTGGACTGCTTGCTATGATGGTATTACAGTTCATACTAATAATGAAAATCTTAATGAGTTATTAAGTGGTGGCGGTATGAATGGTATGCTAAACACAGTATACCTTTTTATTGCCGCACTATCTTTTGGTTCTGCTATGGAAGCAACAGGAAGCATCAAATATCTTATTGAATTTTTCTTAAAATTTACAAGTACTGTAGGTCGCCTGATATCAACAACTATTCTTTCTAGTGTTTTCTTTAACGTAGTTACTGGTGACCAATATATGGCCATTATCATGCCAGGAAGAATGTACCAGTCTCACTTTAAAAAACTAAATTTAAATGGCTTAGCATTAAGTAGAAGTATTGAAGATGGTGGAACCATTACATCTGTTTTAGTTCCATGGAATACATGTGCAGTATTCGTTTCTGGAGTAATTGGAGTATCAACTTTAGAATATTTACCATATTGTTTTTTCAATATAGTAGGACCAATCATTGGTATCTTGTTTGGAATATTTAATATAAAAGTGGTAAAAAATACAAATGAAGCTACTGCAATAACCAAAATGTCATAACTTAAATAAGCATAATTTGATTTAGCAAAGTTTATTCATAATATATTTAATTCAATTTTTATATTTTTAAATAAATTTTGCTATTTTTTTAATTATCAAATAATATAAATGTTTGTATATTTTATTCTACAAATTAGTAATGACTTATATTAAGTCAAATTTTCTAAGCATTTTTGAAACTAAAAGTATCTAAAACGCCACAAGGGAGAGTTATAAATAACTCTCCCTTGTGTTTTAACTTATTGTGGAAAAACCACTAGTTAATACAAAAATTACTTCTTGTACTTAACAGATAAGTTGTCTAAACGTTGGTTAGCACGGTCAGCTTCTGACTTAGCAACAGCAACGTCGTTAGCTAACTTAGCGTGATCAGCCTTTAAGCCTTCAACGTCAGAAGCTAAAGTGTCAACCTTTGCAGATAAAGCGTCAACTTGCTTTTGTAAAGCGTCAGTGTTTGAACAACCAACTAATGCAGCACCTAAAACGATAGTACCTAAAACAACTTGTAACTTATTCATTATTGTCTCCAAAAAGCACAATATTTAATATCAAACATAAAAATTATTGAAACATAAGTTTCAATCGATTGTTTGCATTCTAAACTAAAAATTACAGTTTGTCATTAATTTTATATGTAGATTATTTATAATGATTGGGTATCACACAAAAAAATGCTTATTACATAGTATTTCATTGATGTGAAATAAATTTTTAAAATAATGTATTATTCTTAAATTATTTCATTCATAAACGAAAAAAGCACCTAATAAAGGTGCTTTCTTGTTTTAAATTTAA
>GL995204.1:0-2042 GCA_000222855.1 Succinivibrionaceae bacterium WG-1
CACGAGCGATATAAGAACAGACTAACTCGCAATCCTTAGAATCATCAAATTTTTCTAATCCCGAAATCTCAATAATGTCATCAATACTAAATTTAACATTAGACCAACCAAATTCTGCACACATAGCATCAATTGGGGATTTTTGATTAAAGTAATTTTCTATAATGGCTTTTTTACCATTTTGGGTAGCAAAAATCTTAACACTATTTAAAGCAGATTCTTCAAAAGTTATACCTTGAGATTGCACTTTTTCAGCATTGCTTTTTAAAACCCAAATAGATTTTGATATAAACCTTACATCCCCATCTACAAATGTAATTAGAGCTCCCATAATATTTCGTTTCCTCTTACTTTATTATTATTTGTATTATTTTTTTGAGAATCACTTATATAAAATTTTTATTTATTTTTCATATTTACAGATATGTTTATCTTTATTTAAGTATACAAAGTCACATTTTACATTGTCTGCAAATTTTTAAAATTCATATTAAATATGTGAAAAGTTCTATATTGTTAATTTATATTGGTATTTTTTAGCATATAAAATTTTAAGTTTTATGTAGCTTACAAAGCAAATAAATCAAAATAACACAAAAACCAAATAAAAAAACTACCGATTTAAATTTTTTATAATTTTTAGTATACTTTTAATTAAATAAAGAATATCTTATGCAAGATATTTATTTGTGCCATGCCACGCCATAAATAATGCTCAAAACAACTTATGTTTACAATTGCATTAATGCTTAAGTTAAGATAATAAAAATTCCTTTGTTACTTTTAGTAATAGTAATATTTTTATTTATCATTTTCTTCTTTATATATAGATGAAAATATAAATAAAGATTTATATTTAAAAGTAAAACAATTGCAGTGTATTATCAATAATAAAAATTTGATGGATATTCTTATTTTAAGCAACAACAAACTGCACAAAAATAAATCCTATTAAAGAATTTTCTTTTAAACAAAAAACTCTTTTATATAAAGATTTAACATTTTTTATTTTATTAAACCATTTATAAAGAAGAGTCGGAGATATATATGACAAATAAAGTTGTAACCATTGGGGATATAAAAGTAAGCAATGACCTTCCATTTGTACTTTTTGGTGGTATAAATGTGCTTGAATCAGAAGATCTTGCAATGCGTGCTTGTGAAACTTATGTAAAAGTAACAGAAGAATTAAATATTCCTTATGTTTTTAAGGCAAGTTGGGATAAAGCCAATCGTTCTTCTATTCATTCTTTTAGAGGTCCAGGTCTTGAAAAAGGCATTAAAATTTTTGAAAAATTAAAACAAAATTTTGGGGTAAAAATAATTACTGACGTTCATGAAATCGATCAAGTAGCTCCTCTTGCCGAAGTAGTAGATGTTTTACAATTACCAGCTTTTCTCGCACGTCAAACTGATTTAGTTAGAGCTATGGCTGAAAGTGGTAAAGTAATAAATGTTAAAAAACCACAATTTATCAGTCCTTCACAAGTAGGCAATATCTGCGAAAAATTTGAAGAATGCGGTAATAATCAAATTATGCTTTGCGAAAGAGGTTCTAACTTTGGTTATGACAACCTAGTCGTAGATATGTTAGGCTTCGGTGTTATGAAAGAAAGTTCAAAAGGTGCTCCTATTATTTTCGACGTAACCCATTCTTTACAATGTAGAGATCCAAATGGTGCAGCAAGTGGCGGTAGAAGAAAACAAGAAGCAGAACTTGCAAGAGCTGGTATCGCAGTAGGTATAGCAGGATTATTCCTAGAAGCTCATCCAAATCCAAATGAAGCAAAATGTGATGGTCCAAGCGCTTTACCATTAGCTTTATTAAAAGACTTCTTAACTCAAATTAAAGCTATAGATGACGTAGTTAAAGCACTACCTCCTTTAAATATTGACTAAAATTGTAAAGTTTATAAATTATTTTAATAATCTAGGACTAAATATGAAATTTACAGTTGTAATTCCTGCTAGATACTCATCTTCTCGCCTCCCAGGAAAGCCACTTATGGATATTTGTGGCAAACCGATGGTACTAAGAGTTG
>GL995204.1:2468-4062 GCA_000222855.1 Succinivibrionaceae bacterium WG-1
GTAGCAACAGATGATGAACGAATTGCTACAGCTTGTAAAAATTCTAAAGCTGAAATATGTTTGACTTCAAAGGACCATAATTCAGGTACTGAACGTATCGCAGAAGTAGTAAGCAAACTTGGTATAGCTGATGATGAAATTATTGTAAATGTTCAAGGTGATGAACCGTTAATTCCTCCTGAAAACATTAAACAAGTTGCAACCTTACTAAATGATTCTGAAGCTCCAATGGCAACATTATGTGCACACGTTGAAGGCAAAGATGTTTTTGACTTAAATTGTGTAAAAGTAATAATGAATGCCAAGAAGGAAGCTATCTACTTTAGTAGAGCCCCTATTCCTTTTGAAAGAAACAACTTTAGAGCAGGTATTAATGATGCCAAAGAAGGTCATGCTAGACACATTGGTATCTACGCATATCGCGCAGGATTCATTAATCAATATATCAATATGCCACCATGTGCCCTTGAAGATATTGAATCCTTAGAACAGCTACGAGTGCTCTATTACGGTGAAAAAATTATCGTAGATTACGCTCAAAAGGATCCTCTTGTTGGTGTTGATACCTTAGAAGATCTAGAAAAAGTAAGAGCGATTGTTGCCAAATTAGAAAACAAGTAATAATTAACTTACAATAATCTAAAAAGTTATATTGTATTACTAATCAAAGAGGAAAGCCCAGAGCTTTCCTCTTTCATTTTTACTTACCAAGTCATGAATAAGATTTAGCATCTAATTTATTATTTCTTTTGATAATCAGTTTTACAATTTACAAAAGTAACCTTTAAAATTATCAAGAAAAATTTTTCAAAAAGAAAAATTTGAAGTAAAACATAAAAATAATTTTTTCTTGTAAAAAAGTAGAAAAAAAAGTGCTTGACACAATTTATAGAAAAAATGATTTTTATAACAATTATATAATCAAATATATATTTATTATATTTTATGTTTTACTATATATGAATAAGTGTCTTTTAACTGTGCAATTGAACAAAAAATCATCAAAAGAATTATGATTTTATTATTAATTACAAAACAATATTCGATAATAAAATAAATATACTATCACTATATATAGTGGTGTTTTTATTTTATAATACTATTTTTTACACTATATATGGATTTAACACAATTCCCCTTGAAATCTAGTTTTCAACTATATTTTTAAAATTTCTTTGATTTAAATCAATAAAAAAATAATAAATTTTATTGCTTGAAATTACTTTTAAATTCATGTAAATTGCAAAGCATAAATAGATTGCACTGGAAAAATTATAAAAAAGATTAAAAGATTTTTATAATTTTAAGAGATCAATTATTTTGGCTTATGAAAAATTGTTTTGCTACAAATTTTTTTATTTTTTTTGTATTTCTTTTGCAACAGTAATGAAGCCAATCAAAATAAAAACACAACTCTTAAATGAAAATAACGAAGAATAATCGTTGTGTGCTTTATTTTAAAATTTAAGTGCAAATATAAAAACAGATTAGACTAATAAATTTTAGTTTTATAAAACATCTAAGAATTTATTCATATAAAACTAAGAAGCATGAATTGTATTACCAATTGCTAGGTTAAAAATTGTAAACGAAT
>GL995204.1:5021-8292 GCA_000222855.1 Succinivibrionaceae bacterium WG-1
ACCATCAACCGTATTGATGAAGTTTTAGCTCCATATGTTACAGCAAGCTATAATAAAAACTTAAAGATTGCAGAAGAATGGAATATTAGTGAAAAGGAAAGCTTTGCAAGAGCTCGTACTGAAAAAGAATGTTATGACGCTTTCCAATCTCTTGAATACGAAGTTAATACTCTTCATACTGCAAATGGTCAAACTCCATTTGTAACCTTAGGATTTGGTTTAGGTACTTCTTGGGAAGAACGTTTAATTCAAATATCTATTCTTAAAAATAGAATTGTAGGATTAGGAAAGAATCATAAGGTTCCAGTATTCCCTAAACTTGTATTTACAATCAAACGTGGTTTAAATTTAAATAAAGCGGATCCTAACTATGACATTAAGAAGCTTGCTATAGAATGTGCTTCTAAACGTATGTATCCTGATATTGTAAACTACGACCAAGTAGTAAAAGTAACAGGTTCATTCAAAGCACCTATGGGATGCCGTAGTTTCTTAGCTCCATATACAGATCCAAATACAGGTTTAGAAGAACATGATGGTCGTAATAATTTAGGTGTAGTGAGCTTAAATTTACCTCGTATCGCTATTGAAGCAAATCATGATGAAAACAAGTTCTTCGAAATACTAAATGAACGCCTTGAAATATGTAAAGAAGCTTTAATGATTCGTATTAGACGTTTAGATGGTGTTAAAGCTAAAGTGGCTCCAATTTTATATATGGAAGGTGCTTGTGGTGTAAGATTAAATGCTGAAGATGATATTTCTGAAATATTTAAGAATGGCAGAGCTTCAGTATCTCTTGGTTATATTGGTATTCATGAAACAATCACCGCACTTTATGGCAACAAGACACATATCTTTGATAGTGAAGAATTACGTCAAAAAGGCATTAAGATTGTAAAAACATTACATGACGCAACAGAAAGATGGAAACAAGAAACTGGATATGGTTTCAGCTTATATAGTACACCTGCAGAAAACTTATGTAAGCGTTTCTGCGAATTAGATAACAAGGAATTTGGAGCTATTGAAGGTGTTACAGACCATAAGTACTACACCAATAGTTTCCACCTCGACGTAAGATATAAGACCAATCCTTATGATAAGGTTGATTTTGAAATGCCTTATCCAAAACTTGCATCAGGTGGCTTCATTTGTTACGGTGAATTCCCTAACCTAGAATCAAATCCAACAGCAATTGAAGACATTTGGGATTACACTTATGATAGAGTTCCATATTATGGAACTAACACCCCTATCGATGAATGTTACGAATGTGGTTACAAAGGTGAATTTAGAACTTTATCTTCTGGATTTGAATGCCCTAACTGTGGCAATAAAGATATGCTAAAAGCTTCTTTAATTCGTCGTGTGTGTGGCTATTTAGGTTCTCCTGAAAATAGACCGTTTAACGCAGGTAAACAGGCAGAAGTTCAAAGCCGTGTTAAACATTTAGCAGGCAATGACCCGTTTATTAATAAGTAAAGAACATATTAATTCAAGCTGTTAAATAATATTTAATGGCTTGAGTTCTTTTCTTTGTGTCGCCGTTTTGGTTGCTAAAAAAAATTTTTAGCAAAAACATACAGATAGCATGTTACATTTTTTTTTAGATGTGTGCAACTAAAAAATATTTATGAAAGAAAAAATCAATTCTAAATTGCAAGCTCATATTTTTGAAATAATTGAAACAGAACTGAAAAAAAGAAACTGTTCTATTGTCAAATTTTGTGAATATTCAGGAATAAAAAAGCTTTTTTTTATGTTGCCAAAAGAATGGAGAGCTATATTGGACTTGATTTCTTGGTGCGTGCATCGCTTTGCTTAAGAATACCTTTGTCTGATTTCTTTAGATTAAAGGAGTATGATACAAGCAATAAAAAATTCACAAGAGTTTATACTTTCATTCCTGAAGATTGTACTTTGGATGCTTTTTCTCTTTAGATTTAAAAAGAAATTATAATGAAAATAATTTTGATTTAATAAAAATCACAAACGAACAAGTTTTAGATACTATAGATGAATGCATTGATTTTATGCTAATCAAACTGTCTGAGCAACTAAAGAAAAAAACATACTTCTTACTGATTTTTTATCTGAATGCAATTTAAATAATCAATATTTGTATTCTATGAGAAAAAAAATTAGAAAACCGACACTCAAAGTTATAGAAAGAATACTAAACAAAGTCCCATTTTACCCCCCTATAATTTTTAAGTTACCAAAATTAGAAAAAATAAATATTCCTAAAAATTACATAAAAATTTGTAAACAAATTCCAAATGATGTAAAATCATTAATAGAAATATTAGACGATTAGAGGATAAACAACATGCGTAATATTATATTTTTTCTAGTGATTGGTATTTTTTTTAGTGGTTGTTCTGCACAATTAGCAGAGTTCAATAAATCTCTTGCAGAAATCAATCAATCATTGGATAGTGGCGATAATAAAACATTAAAAGGTAAATGTTTAGATGTTGACGCAAAAGGTAATTGTGATTACTATGAAGGAATGTATAACGAAAAGAAATAAAATAAAATAAACCAAAAAAAATAAAGATGTTACATATTTGTAATATCTTTATTTTTTTGTTGATTTTATGTATAATATAGATATATATGATTAATTCTATATTATACTTATGATTACAGATAACATTTTAAAATCACGTACAATTGAAAAAATACAGCGTCAATTAGGTAGTACTATTCTTAAAGCTTTATCAGAAAATGACACTGTTGAACTTATGCTTAATCCTGATTGCACAGTTTGGGTTGAAAAACTCGGACAAGGTGTAAAAGAATTATGCAAGCTTTCTACATGTAATAGTCTTGATTTAATTTAGCTATTATCTGTAACATATGATATTTATCATTTAGAAAACTACACTCCAAATAATAAATTTTTAGCACAAAAATAAAACAAAATCTCAAAAGTTAATTTTTTACTCTTAATATAAGATCCTAAATGTGAATTATTATCTACTAATACATTTTACTGTTGGATAAGTATTTAAAACTTTTAAAGCTTCTTCATAAAATTCAACACTACAAGTTATTTTATCTCCAAAAAACTTTTGAACTTGTGCTCTTGATACATTAAGCATTTTTGCAAGATCTATTAAACGAATATGTTTATCATACATTGTATTCCATAAACTAATTCTTAATTGATACTTAATAGGTATATATAAATAATGGTCACCTTTTTTAAATTCTCTTGTTGTTGGTAAAGGGATACGCTTATTGTTTTGTCTATAAGCCATTT
>GL995204.1:8618-12157 GCA_000222855.1 Succinivibrionaceae bacterium WG-1
TTTGTTTTAAATTCAATTGTTTCCATTTCAAGGTCAGGCACATCTCCAATAAAACCTTGTTCTGTTTCTTTTATTTCATAAAAATATAACATATAAATATCCTTATTAAGTTTAAGTCCTTGCATTGTTAATGTCCTTACTTCTTTCTGCAGTATCTATTCTCATAATGTCTCCATAAAATGGAGAACATTATAAACAAAAACCGCATTTTCACTTTGGCGTTTTAAGACATTTCTATTTTGGCATTTTCAAACAGGCAGAAGTTCAAAGCCGTGTTAAACATTTAGCAGGCAATGCCCCTTTTATTAACAAGTAAAGAAAATATTAATTCAAGCTGTTTAAATAATATATTTAATGGCTTGAGTTCTTTGTTTACTACTGCAAACACTTGATTAAGTTTTACCAAAAAATTAGTAAAAACAAACTCATTGTACATACTACATTTTTTACAAGCCCCTAATATATTTAGAGGCTTTTTACTACTCTTTAATAGCCTTTCTTGCAAGTATTTTAGCAAGAAGATATTAGAAAATTACACAGCTTTAAAGCTTGCTCTTGGATTTTTAGGCATATTAGAAACTTTGAAATACATTCCTTGCGGATCATATAATTGACGCAAGAAATTAGCTTCTTCATTTAATTGAAGCTCATTTATACATACTTTATTCCAAACTCTTTCAAAAGAATTCCATCTATAACCACGTTTCTTTACTTCATCTTTTAAAGATTTATCTAAACCAAATGCCCAGATTGTAATGATATTACCACTAAAAGTAGTATCCATTAAATTCTTAAAAGCTAAAGGATAATAGTTTAATAACCATAATGTACTTAAAACGTCATTTATAGCTCTATGAGCATCATAGAAAAAACCGCTATTAAAAGCTAAACTTTCTAAAGATCTTGAGAAAATCAAATCTTTATTTACAGCACCCCAGTTAACATTTCTTAAACTACAAGTCCACTGTAAATTCTGTAATACAGGATCTACTGAAAATCTTTTATCAAAAAATGGTCTATCAAATGCAGCATTATGGGCAATAACTAATGGGTCATCACTAAAAATTCGACTAATTTTATCTACATCAAAAAACTTACCACGAACATCATCAGTAGTAATACCTGTTATTTTGGTAATAATAGGATCTATTTCTTCATGCGGGTCTTCAAATTCATCATAAATATCAGTTATAGAAGTGATACAACACTTACTTGGGGAATATTTTGCTTTAACTAATCCTAGTTCTATAATTTTGCAATTTCTAAAATCTAACCCAGTAGTTTCAGTATCTAATACCACAATAGATAATTCATCACCAACAGTTGGAGCTACTTGAATAGGTAAAGCATAGTCAACTGCATTAAACACCGAAAATGGAATTCTAGAAATTAATCTATAATTTTCAGGTTCATTCTCAATTGCATCCCATAATTCAAGTGGGAAATTCTTTTTAGTTCTGCCATAACTTTATAATACCTAAAACTTTAAATAAAGCTTATAACTTTGTTAAAAAGCTCTATAACAACTAACGTTTATATTCTTCAAGCTTAAAAGCCTGGAAAGGACTCTTTTTTATTTCCTTTACTAGAACACGATTTCTTTCAAAATCATATAAATCAGTTAAAAATACTAGTTCTTTTTGTAGAGCTTCTTCACTTGTTACATATTTATGCCAACAACGATGCTCACCGTCCCAAAGATATTGTCTTTGTTTAACAACATCCTTCAAATCGAAAGGTAATTGGGTTGCAGCCACGTCCCAAGAAATTTGGTCTAATTTTGATAAAATACTATCAAATGCATACTGGTATTTATTTAACAACCAAATCATTGTTAAAGCTTCTTCTAATGAACTATTTCTGTTATAGAAGGAATACAATTTTTCAGTTAGTAAAGATGGTTGATAAATTGGAGATTTTATATTTAACATGCCATTGGTAGCCTCACTCCAATTTACAGAATCTAAACATTCACCCCAAGGTAATTCATCAAATTTTCCTTTAAATCTTTTATCAAAAATAGGTCTGCGATGAGTTGCATTGGCACATAATATTAAAGGTTTAGAATCAAGCATCATTGACATTTTTATTTCATCAAAACGATAATTACCATAATTATCTTTAAATCCTAAACTCAATAATTGTGATTCACTTAAAGTGCTAGTATCCAATCCTGTATAAACATCTAAAATAGAATTGATTCTATTTTGACTTGGAGAATATAAAACTCTAACTAAAGCAATTTCATATACATCACTAACTGTATATTTATTTGTAGTTAACATTGATAAAACTACAGCAACCTTTTCATCTGCTTCATGAGGAAAAAGTTCTATAGGATATATAGTATTAGCATTAATTAGTGTAGTATATGGCACTCTAACTGCTAATCTATAATTTTCAGGATGAGCAAAAATTTCATCTTTATTCTGAATAGGAAATGTCATTTAGACTCCTTACACATATTTAAATCATTTTTCAAATTGAATGATTTATATTAAAAGGAATAATTATCAAAACTCAAATATATTATACATATAATTATTATAGTTGCAAAATATATTTTTAAAGTTTTACATCTTTCTTATAATTTATAAAAAAACTCCTTAAACCAAGTCTAAGGAGTTTATATAAAAATTCAAGTTATAATAAAAATATTGTGTTATTACCAATTTGTACCATATTTTGCTACCATATCTTGAACATTTAGATGAACTTGATTTAATTCTTCATCTGTTAAAAATCTAGCGTATTTTTCTTCTAACGAAACAATATTTTCATAGAAACTATCGTCTGTATTACCTCTTGTTTCGATTCCTTGCTTTACAACTAACAACCATGTAAGAGCAGAAACGTAATTAGGTTGAACTCCTTTACCACCTCTAGCTAAAAGCTTAGCTAATAAGAATTGTGCTTCAATACTTCCTTGCATTGCTGCAGCTTCATATAGATTCAACGCTTCCTTAGTATCTTCATATTGGGATTTAGGTTTTGCATATTCCGCTCCCAACTCTAAATAAGCAGGTTCATAACATTGCTTGGAGCTTTCTTTAAACCAATTAATTGCTTGAGATTCATTTTGAATTTCTGCTAATGGACTTTCTTTATAAATTCTACCTAATTCAAGCATTGCCATAGCATCACCTGCTTCTGCAGCTAAACTGAACCATCTAATAGCTTCGTCATATTGAGCTTTTAATTCTTCAGCATATTGCGATTTATAAAGCTTGTCATTAGTATCTACATCATTACTAGAAGTTTGAGTTAATTCTTCCTTATTTTCACTTTCAGCAGATTTTATCCCTTGTTTTTTAATATTTTTATTTGACAAATCTTCAGTTGATGCAATTATATTTTCAGTAGTTATGATTGTATTATCTGTAGTGGTATTTTCAGTTACTGTTACAATTTCATTATCACTTACAGGAACACTTGCAAGTTTATCTATTTGAGCAAGTGCTGCATCTGCCATTTTATCTGCTAGTTCATGATTAACTTTTTCAGCAGAATCTAAACTAGTTTTTTCGTTGAATCAGAAG
>GL995204.1:12549-15022 GCA_000222855.1 Succinivibrionaceae bacterium WG-1
TTCTTCATCGTTGTATACCCCATCTGTAGATGAAATCGCATTTAAAGCTTTAAAACCTAAATCCTTCATCATAGTAATATCGCCTTCCAAAGCTTTATCCCTACGTAAATTCATAGCTTCTGCACGCAAACGTTCTGCTGTAATATATGAAGGAACTTCTATATCTTTTTTTTCAATCAAATCAGCTAAGGTTTCTTTAGCAACAATGCTATCAGATTCTGCAGCTTGAATATAATATTCTGCGGCTTTGTTTTGATCTGCATCGATACCATCGCCATTATGATACATTTGAGCAAGATATATCATTGCATCTACATCATTATTGGCTGCTCTTTTTTCGTAGATATCTTTTAATTTTTGGAAATAAACTTTTGCTTTTTCTGTATTGGGTTCAGTTTTTTCACCACCAATTAAATATAAAAATCCTAAACTTTCTAAAGCTTTGACATAATTTTGAGCTGCACTTTTTTCAAACCATGCAATTGCTTTTTCTTCATCGATAGAATGTCTTTGTCCATCAATAAAATACAACCCCATTTTGTATTGAGCATTAGCATCTCCATTATTTGCCTTTTCAAGATAAGTATTTATCCATTGATCAAAATAGGATTCAGCTAAACGCGGATTTACAGGAACACCTAACCCTAAACTATACATGGTCCCTATAGCTTCTAATGCTTGAGGATTTTTACCACTCTTTAAAAACCATTCCAAAGCAAGTTTATAATCATGGCCTAAACATGTTCTGTTTATATAGCTTGAATCAAAATAGAGCATACCAAGTTTTGTTTGAGCTTCTGAATTATTTTCAGTAGCGGCCTGTTTCAAAAAATCAATAGCTTTTTCTTGGTTCTTTTTAGTTCCCTGCCCTTCTAGATACATATTGGCAACTGCAATCATTGCATCAACATTGCCTTTTTCTGCAAGTATTTTATAGTTCTTAAAAGCTTCTTTGTAAAAACCACCACGATAAGCGGTTTCGGCACGTAAATAATATTCTCTTTCTTTATAAAACGGATAACCAATTAAAGTACCAATAACCAATACCGATATTCCGCATAGGCCAAAGTAAAATAGTTTTCTGCCATTTTTAGTTGCTACTAAATTTTCATGATCTGTTGCAACTCTACCATTCCAATCTTTTATATTATCGAAAACTTTCTGCCAAATCTCAGCCCATTTCATGGTTATCTATTCCGTTTATCTTTTATGCATAAAAAATAATAAGTTTTATTTTTATGCCCTATGTATTCCGTTATTGAAGTAATCGTATTACATTCTTTTAATAAGAAAAATAAAAGAATCATGTCATATGCTTTACATACAATACTAAATATTGTTATTATTAAATTACTATTTAAATTTTTGTTATTTTATAGATTTGGTATTTTATTTTTTAAATAATAATTTCATGTATAACACATATGTAATACAAGATTATGATTATAACACAGGATTGAAATTAGCTTACGCTAATTTTGTTTAAATTTAATTGTTTTATCAAGCATCTTATTGTTGACCTAAAAACATTTTATGCTTTTATTTTTTATCAAAAACATACAAGTAATTATCATGTTGTTCAACAAATATAAAAGATAATTATGAATGGATAATTTTAACAATGAGAAAAGTTCGCAAACCAGCTCCACTATTCAGAAATGATTATTCATCATCAGTAAACAATACAGAAAACAATAAAGAAATTCGTATTGTAGTAAGAGACCAAAAATATACAAAACCTATATTTGACAAAAATAAGACATGTGGCAAATGTGATGTCTGCAACGGTAAATGCCCTATTTAATACTAAAGCTAAGCGTACTTAACATCGTATAGCATCCAAAGATACCAATGTACGCTACTTTGATTGGAAGAAATTCTTAATCAAAGGTAGCCATAGCTTAGAGAATCAACAGTAAATGTAAAATTGCCATAACAAATAAGCCGTGTTTCGCTAGACACGGCTTTTTTATTAGTTATCCACTAAATTTGTGAATAAATCGGTGATTAAATTTTAATAAAGATTAGAATATTTAAAACTACAATTTTTCTTTTTTAATAGGAGAGTGAAATAAATTTAGAGTCTTTTTATTATTACTCCTTAATTGCTTGCTTATAAGCTTTTAATTTTTATTTTAAACAAAATTAAATCTCTTACAACAAACTTTTCAATTTCTTGAATATATTCATGCATATAATCAAGTGCAATTGAATCATTTATAAAAGGAATTGTTATATTATTCTTAAAAGCAACTTTCCAATGCCTTGCATATCCTAGCTCTGGAATAGCTTTTTTCCAATAAGTAAAAATATATAATAAAACATTGTTATCTTTAAATAAAGGTTTCAAAACTTTCACATTATCAAGAACAGAAAAATTATAATCAGCAATACTTAATGTTCTTGTATGATCTCCAAATAAAACAAATTTATCATTACCTTCTACCTTAAAATCATATGTATCAGAATAACC
>GL995204.1:15522-18434 GCA_000222855.1 Succinivibrionaceae bacterium WG-1
TTATTCAAGAATGGTAAAATTACTGTTTCACATGCATATATTTTTTGTCTATATTGTCTAATATAGGAATATTTAATTTTATTTTTGTTTATACAACTTGTAATATATAAATACGCTTTAGTTGTATAAGAACTATTATTTACAATCAAAATATTATCGTCTGCACAAAATGTATAATCTCTACAAAAAGCATTTCCAAACATATCTATAGTAATACTATTTTCATAAGTAATGCTATTTATTGGGTTAATATTTTCTGCTATACCTTGATTTTGCTCGCCTGCAGTTGCAAGAGGAATGTTTCCTGAAATTCTTTTTGCTCTTACTAAACGTTGTCCCCTATCAGCATCACCAAATAAGGATGTTAATTTTACTTCCTTAAATTCTCCCCCACTTTGCTTAAACTTTTCTTCAAGTTCTTGCAAGCGAGGGTTTACTGAAAATTTTCAGTATTACCTTCTGATTGTAAAATTTGTGATACTTTAAATGTTAAAAAATCTCCTACTGTCTTTTTAAAATCTGCAATTGTAGGATTTAAATCAACTTTTTTATGTTGTGCAAAAGTCCAATCATCACCATTTAAAGTGATTGTATCTCTGATTACAAGTCCATTTTCTTCATTATAATAGTTTGTTTTTGGCTTTTTATTAAGAACAAAACTAAGTACTTCTTCATATCTTTCTTTTGCATGATCGGTATTTCTCAAATTTACATCTTGAGAAGATTTCTTTCTTGCTAACCTTGTATATCCATCGTTAGAAAAATCAATAAAAGTAACTAAAGAATCTATATCATGAGGTTTGCCTACTTCAAATAGATATATAGCAACTTGTACTCCTGCTTTACCTATAAATATATCAGCAGGCATATGAATACTTGCAACTAAAGTATTATTTTTAAGAATGTCTTTGGTATAATCTAATCCTTGACCACTGCCTGCATTCTCTTGAATTAAAATACAGCCGTAGCCGTTTAACATTGATGAGAATGCTTTTTTTACAAAGTTAAAACCTTTACCTTCTGCACTGTATGGGGGATTTAATAAAAAAACATTAGCTCTAAAGTCTTTTGGCTCATATTGAAGACTGTTATCATTTATAACTCTTGACGAACCGTCTCCCATTAAAATCATATTTAAAACAGCTAAATTATAGATATTTGGAAGTATTTCAACACCTAGTAATTGATTCTGTTTTATATTTTTTATCTTTTGTTCTAACTCTTCAGAATTTTTTTATTTTATCTTTTGCATCTTGAATCATTAGTTCCATTGCAGATATCAAAAAACCTGCAGAACCCATAGCACTATCCCATACAAAAGAATCTTTATTTGTACGTGCTAATTTTGCCATAAACTTTGTAATATAATGTGGAGTTAAAACAACATCATTATATTTATCATTTTCAATTTGTACCCAATCATTAAGAGAATTGAAAATTTTACCTGTAAAGTCAACGTGTAATTCAGGAATTAAACATGGCATTACATCATTTTTTACTTTTTTAAATAGTTTCTTTAAATAACTCTCACCATTGTGAGGAGTATTTAAAACAATTGTAGAAAAAGCTCCTGTTAGATTACGTAAAACCATATCAGTTTTTTCTGTATTTATATGATTTTTTGATTTTAAGAATCTTTTTATACGTTTTAAAATTATTGCACCATCGGTATTTTCAGGATCGTCAATTTCTCCTTTTAATGCAGATAGTTCAAGAGATGCAACACCTTCAATATCTAAGCAAGCCATGATTAAACCTGTAAATAAATAAAGCTTGTCATTAGTTTGTAGAGTTGTTTTAAAATCTCTATCGTCATATAAAGACTGATGTATTTCTTTTACAATTTTTTCTAAATCTATTTCTTTTCTTAACTTTAAGTTTTCTTTTTCTTCTTCAGTTAAAAAGAGTGTTTCAAGATTTTTTATAAATTGTTCTTTGTTACTATCTTTTAAAAATGATAAATCTTTAAAATCACCTACTCTTTTAGGCTCAAAATAGTTTCTTGCAGATATTAAATAAACTTCTATTTCTGTAACAAAGTCTTGTGTTCCATCTTCTTCAAAACCATTAATACCAATAGCAAGAACATCGTCATATAGTTTGTCTTTATATTTAATTATTGCGTTAGCATAATGTACAGCTCCATTGAGAGCATATTTTGTTATAGTTGAATAATTAGGATCTCCTTTTTGATGTATTATTTCACCTGCTTTATTTTTGGAGTCACTTGTATAAGTTGTTACTAATTCTACAGCATTATTTTTATCAAGTTTAATTAAAGCTCCCTTAGTACCTTTTGCCTCAATCATTACAGGTATTGTTTTATTTGAAGTTTGCAGTAAAACTTTAATATCAGGATAATTGTTGCCTTTACCTCCTGACTTTGATTCAGAAGTTCTTAAAGCTTCATCAATAGTAGAATTTATAGATTCTGTTTTAAAGAAGAATTTTACTCCATATCCTTCTAGTTGATTTTTAAATAAACGTTCAACTTTTTCTTCACAACTAGCCATGGAGCTTACCTCCACGATTAATGTTAGTTAATAAGGTAAGGTAAGGTAAGGTTGCATTTTTCGTGCCTCTTCGAGAGTGAAATAAATTTCGTATAATTGTCATTTTTCGCAACTCTCAACTTATCTAATATATTTAGTTATTCTATCTGAAAATTCATCTAGACAGGATAACTGATTTAATACTTTTGACCATTTTGAGTTTTTGAAAAACCTAGCGTGCGGACGATTTACTAGACAGTTAAAAACTTCAGAAAATTGTCCGCATGCCCCATTGGCATTATATATGATATTGGAGGAAAAGTACTTGATAAGATATTCAAAACTCAATAGTTTTGAATATCTTTTTATGATGGAGAGATAAATCTTTGATTATAGTCAAAACCTATCTATAAAATTTTT
>GL995204.1:20544-21982 GCA_000222855.1 Succinivibrionaceae bacterium WG-1
TTATACTAAAATAAAAAGAAATATTTATAAAATTTGACTAATTCAATTCATTGCAACAACTAGAGCTTTGGGTTGATTATTGTTTGTTGTTGAAAATATGTTGCTCTTTTTTATATGAGTTCGTTGGTATTCTTCTTTTGTTATTTCGTACCTAAAATACGCATAAAATTTATCACCTTGTTACGAAATTCTTACGTTATTTATTTTGCCTTGAAATCTTGGATTTTCTCTTAATTTTACCCAACCAAATAAAGTAATTTTTAGGTATGAGGAAATATTTTCTTTATTCGACTCTTTATTTTTACTAACAACTTTGGGATTTCCTAATACAACTTGATCTCCTCCTATATAGAATGAACCCCTTGAATATGATTTCTTCTTAAACTTAGGAAAGCCTGTCTTCGTGAATGTTGTTTGATCTTTCTTATGTTTAAAATAGACCTTTAAAGCTTTACCTAAATTGATAAATGGTTGCTGAGTAGCGTACTTAGAAATTACAACAGTTACTAACCCATTAGGCAATTACTCAATTAAATATAAAACCTTTATTTAACCCAAATAAGACATGTGGCAAATGTGAAGTCTTCAACGGTAAATGCCCTATTTAATACCGATTCCAAGTATATTTTATTATTAGAGATAGTTAAAAAGTTGTCACAGGAGTTTGATTTTTTACAAGTGCTTTATATTTTAAATAAAGTGACAACTTTTTAACAAAACAAGATAAATTTAAAACAGAAATTAAATCAAAATTCAGAAATTATACCAAACAAGCATGTTTTATCTAAATTTACTTTTTATACATCCATATTCTTTATTTAATTGTTCTGCTTCTATTTGAGTTTTGGCTTCAGCATCCAAATTTATAACTTGTTCAGTCATAATAGACTTTATAGTTTCTGCAGCTTCTTTATTACAAACACTAGCAGCTTTTAACCAAGAGATGCCAGTAATAATGTCTTTAGTAACCCCTTTACCAAAATAATAAGCAACCCCTAAATTATATTGAGCAGCCCCTAAACCTTGTTCTGCAGCTTCTTTAAAAAATTCAAAAGCTTTATTTTCATCTTTTTGGATAAATTGGCCCATCATATAAGATGTCCCCATGAAATTTTTAGCTTCTGCATTATCTAAATTGGTTGCATCAGTAATAAGGTTATACGCTGTTTGCAGATCCAAAGGAGATTTATTACCAATTATACCTTTATAATACATTAACCCAAGTCCCAAGGCCGCATCAGATGATTTATTATTTTCATAAGCATCACGATACCATTTTTCAGCTTCTGAAACATTGGCATTTTTTATAAGGTTATTATCATTAATGTATGCAATTAAAACTTTTGCATTAACATTGTTTTTATTAGCAGCTTTAAGAATATATTGGTATCCCAATTCAGTATTAGCTTTTAAGCCATTTCCATTTAATAAATTAAAG
>GL995204.1:22530-24747 GCA_000222855.1 Succinivibrionaceae bacterium WG-1
ATATAAAACTAGTTAAAAAACCTAATAGCACCTTTTTCTTCATAATAAAGATTAAACCTTAATTCTGCTGAATATATTATTTTTTAAGTGATTTTACTACATATATACAAGCATTCAGCTAGACATCTACATTATTATTTTAAATTTTTCTAACAAATTAAAAATTTTAGTAAGATTAAAATGAAAAATATAAAAATTATCCTAAAAAATTTAAGAAAAAAATAAATTTAAGATTTTACATCACATCATTTTTTCTATAATTGTTAAAATTTAAGAAAACATCATCGAACTAATAAAAGAAATTTAAATATATAAATTCTACAACCAATATTATTTACAAAATAATTACATTTTTTACATATGTTAAAGTGTTTACTAGAAACATTTATTATTATTTTTTATTATTAATTTAAATATAATTTACAACTTTGTAACATTTTTATAGTTGTTTTGTAACCAATGTTTATTATTTTACAATTAAAAATGAAACGATTTTACATTTACACAATCCCTTAATTTAACTACTTTTTTAATTAAATTTTATTAAAAACATTTTTGACATGTGTCTCATTTTTGTTCATAATATCTCACATAAAATTACAACGCCTAACACAAATTATGTAATTTTCATTTCTTTGAAACTTTCATAAATTTTAAAACATAACAAAAACATTTAAGTTGTAATAATAAAACCATAATCTATATAAAAATAAAGGCACATCAATGAAATTTTCATCAGTAATATTATCTAGCATGCTAGGTATTGCTATCTCAACTACTACTCTTGCAGCAGAATGCGAATCAAAAAATGTAAACGCTGAATTATGTCAAAAAGCAAATTCAGGTGATGCTGAAGCTTTATATCAAGTAGCTAAATCATTATTAGATGGTTCAAATAATGTTAAACAAGACGTTATTTCTGCAGTTGACTTTTTAGATAAAGCAATTTCAAGAGGAAGTGCAGAAGCAAAAGCAATTTCAGCAGAAGCTTTTAATAAAGCTGGCAACACCTATTACTTTGGTGAAAATGGCGTAGCTCAAAATACAAAATTAGCAATCCAATGGTACAAAAAAGCTGCTCGCGCAGGCCATCCAAATGCAGCATTTAATATTGGTTGTATGTATGCTTTCGGTGAAAAAGTTGCAGCTAATAAAGCTGAAGCTAAAAAGTGGTTACAAATGGCTGTAGATGCTGGAAATAAAGACGCTCAATCAGTGTTAAATTCACTCTAAGCAAAAAGTAAAAGTATTCATCATTATTCCTTGTTGAAGTTTTGGGCTAAGTTTTCTTAGCCCCTTTTTTTTATTTATAATAATTATTTTATTCCATCTCAATTTTTTTATAAAAATTCATTCAAAGATTTAAAATTTATAATCATAAAAATTTCTTAAAAATAAAAAAAATCAAAGACTTTTACATCTCTGATTTTTTATTTTAAAGAATATGCTCTAATTAAATTCTTAATTGTTATACTTTATTTATATGTATATTTATGAATTTAGCCAATCTGCTCTTTCTACGAATTTCGCAATAGCTACTTCATTTTGAGTAAATAATTTATTACCCTTAAATAGTAAATTTTCTTGACCATTAAATTTTAAATCTAAGTCATTTGCAATCTCAGAAATAATAGCTGAAATCATTATCATTAATGCGGAAGATACAGCGCCATCTCTATAACGTAATCTAATCCACTTCTCTGCAGAAGAGGCTCCAATCATTCTTAAATCGTTATTTCTATTTTCTAATTTAAAAATAGTTTTAGCAATCTCTTCATTTGCAAAATTAGGTTCCCAATAGTAGCCAAACTTCATAATACTTGCACTTACCGCATCTTGAATTGCTAAAGCTCTTACTCGTACGTTCATAGTTTTAACAATTTCTACTGCTGTTTTTACAATATCAACAAGTAATCTTAATGAATCTGAAGCTTGAGATAATTCTTCTGCTGTTAAATTTAATAAAGCATTAAAGTAATACTTATTGGGAATTATTCTTTGAGATGGAGCTTCAAAGTTAAAATAAAAATTAGTAGGCACTTGCTTTTCTGCATAAGGAACTAAATTAAGCACAACTCTACTAGATAAATTTAAAAAACTATTATTAAAATGCTCACCCAATAATGAAGTTTGAGAACTAATTGTTTTTTCATTTACAATTGCAACTTTTGCTTCATTTGAAATATTCTTAAAAAATTCTAAAGAAAATACTTCATT
>GL995204.1:25591-27860 GCA_000222855.1 Succinivibrionaceae bacterium WG-1
ATTCCACAAATGCATTTGGAGCGCCATCTTTAGTAATAGCGGTAATAAAATGATTTACATCATTTACTAAATTAGGAATTTCAAAAGAACTATCAACCGCTTCTGATTTTTTTAATCTTTTTCCTGGAATTCCATCACAAACATAAGAACGTAATGTATCTACTAATACCATAAATATCTCTAATCAATGTTTATATTTATATATAATTTTTAATTTAACCTTCTAACTCAATACAACCTTCTATTAAGTTAAAATCTTTATCAAAAATATTATAAAATCTATTATTTGTTTTATCTAAAGCTTTTAATGGAGCTATAGTCGCAGCATAAATTGCATCTTTTACCCCAATATCTAGTTTTAAAAGATTTTTAAAACCATCAATCATTGTTAATCGAGAACCTGCTAACGTACCGTCTTTATTTATACATCCTTCAAGTTCACTATTAATAATTTCTGTATTGGCAAACTTAAATGTTTTAAATTCTTTTGCACTTATTCCTGCTGCCGCTAATGCATCAGTCACTAAAATAAATTTTTCTTTTAAGATTTCATAAGCAAGCTTCACAAGTGGTAAAGCGACATGCACTCCGTCAACAATAACCCCTGTATATACTTTATTTGCTAATAAGCTTTCTGCAACTCCTAAATTTCTACCATTTGGAGCTTTACTCATTGCATTATATAAATGCGTTCCTAACGAAGCTCCATTTTTTATAAATTCTGTTGCTTCATCATAAGTAGCATCTGCATGGCCTAAGGAAATTTTTATCCCAGAATCAATCAATACTTTTAAATCCGCTAAAGATACGGCATTAGGGGCACAAGTAAGATATGAAATGGCATCTTTGTAAGAAAGCAATAATTCTAAATCTTTTGGTGATAATTTTCTAACTAAGTTTTTAGGATGAATTCCTGATTTTTTTAAACTAATAAAAGGGCCTTCTAAATGAACCCCTAAAATCTTATTAGGATATTTTTTTTGAAATTCTCGAGTAACATTTAAAACATGACTCATATACTCATAATCACAAGTTATAACAGTAGGAGCAAATAAACATACCCCATCACGCTTTAATGCATCACTAATTTTTATTAAACTTTCAATAGAATAATCTGAATCTAAAGACACTCCTGCATATCCGTTAACTTGTAAATCAACAAAAGCAGGAGTAATTACATAATCTTGGTTGCTTGTAACATAAGTATGTAATCTGTTTGCAGAAGCTTTAGCATTTTCAATAAAGTCAAAAACCTTTTTTTCACAACCAATAGCTTTTAACATCTTTTTTCCTAACTACAATTATCTTAATATTTGTACTACTACATAAGTATAGCATAGTAAAAAAAATATGCTAAAAATAGCCGTAAATAAAAAATTGTTAGTTATCTGAATCTAATTTATAAATTTCATTCAATAACTCAGTTCCTGCTTGAGTTTTAAAAACTTTATCTCTAAATGAAAGTATTGATTTAGTAGGCAAGGAACTCTCATCTGCATTAACTAAAAAATCAGCTTCTAAAAGTATTTGATAGTCTAAACCTTCAACATTAGTATATGTATGATGATGAGAAACTAAATAAATAATTCTGTCTAAATCTGTAGCACTTAAATCTGTATCTTTAAAAAAGCTTTCTAATAAAGCTGGACTTTCTAATTCTTGATTAGCTCCATTGGTATTGCCATACTTTTCACGACATAATGGACATGCAATATCATGTACCACGCAAGCTAATTCTAAAACATAAAGAGTGTGTTCATCTATATTTTCAAGTTCAGCAATAGTTTTTGCGTAAGACCAAACTTTTAAAAAATGTTTGATATCATGTAAATTTCCATTAGAAAATTCCACCATCTTTTTTATGATTTGAGCTACTTTCATTTTTATTTTGAACCCTACTTAATTGTTTTTAACTTTATACTTGATGCTTATTATATTCAATAGCGTAACTTAAAAGTTCTCAAGCAATAATATGTCATGCTAAACATTTTTATTTTTAACTATTCTTGTTTTACGAAACAATATTGTATAACATTTTGTTAAAAATAAGATATAGATCAAATTTTTAAATTATTTTTATTTAAAATAGTAGAACTTTTTACATAGCTGATAATTTTTTAAACTTACATATAAATACATATAAAAAAGGAATCTGAACGATTCCTTCTATAATTTTTAATATATATTTGAATTATTTTTTGGATTCATTTAATGCTGCCGCCCACTCATCCATTACATCCTTATCAGACCTCTTTTCTGTATCTTTGTC
>GL995204.1:28449-31442 GCA_000222855.1 Succinivibrionaceae bacterium WG-1
CTAAATTAGGTAAATCAGAAGGAACACTTCCATTCGCATCAGCATTAGGAATATTGATATTTATATTGGAATTTTTTGCATTTGTATCACTAGTTATGTCATTTACCACATTTAAATTTTGCACATTAGGCATAACATTAGTTAAAGTATCACTTGCTAAAATGTCATCAATATCAGCATCTTCGTCGTCACTTAAAGCTTTACGCATCTTCGAGCGTTTAATTCGCATTACCAAGATCAAACTTAAAATTACCAAAACTAATAGCGACCCCCCAACGCTTGCTCCAATCACAAGGGCTGAATCTTCTTCTTGATTCCCACTCGTATCTGATGCTAATTGTTTGGCAATATCTAGATCTTGATTGGAATCTGAAACTTTACTTTCTTTTATAATTTGTATCAGTTGATCAATTTTATCTTCTTTTTCTTTTAAAATTTTATTACTTTCTTCTTGAGATTTTTTAATTTCCTCAATTTGAGCTTTTAAATCACTGACTATAGCATTATTTTCTGCGACTCTTTCAGCATCCTTTTTAGAAATAAGTTCTTCAATTTGACTTAAGTCTTGTGATTTTAAATTACTATTATCTTGGTTTTTAAATGAATTATCATTTGATACTAAAGTGTTGCCATCTGTTCCTTTAGTATCTTTTACAATTTGTGAATTTTGATTATTAGCATGAGAATTTACATCTAGATCAGTAGCAATGGCAAGATTGTCATTAGAAACGTTAATCTTACGATTATGTTCAATTATTTCATTATTTTTAGTTAAACATAATTGATATTCTCTATCTATAATCTCAACTTGATAATCTCGATTTTGCTTAGCAAGTTGAGCATTATTTATAATTTTATCTTCTTCAGCCCATGGAATAATTAGTTCTGGAAGTTTATAACTTCTTAAACTATTAGCTCCTGCTTTTTTAAAAATAGCGTCACCTGTTTTAGGATCTTCTAAACTAATTCGATCCACACTAGGAATTCGTAAAACCGCCCCAGCCTTAAAGCCATTATCAGTATAAGAATTAGGATTTGCTCTGATTACCGCAGCTATAATTTGGCTTTCTTGAATGTTATCATCATCATTAGGATGTAGATTCTGAATAACATTCGCTAAATTATCTTTATTAGTAACAGTATATGTACCAAAATTTTCTGTTAAATCGAAAGTTTTTATAGTTCTTGCAGGAATTATAACTTCTGGCGGATATGGAGCCTTTTCGCAATTTTGCAAAGTTAAAATTTGCTCAGTTGATTTAGGTTTACTATTTTTAGTTCCCTGACTTTTAGTTCCCTGATTCTTATTGACAACTTTTTCTTATTAACATGGGAAGTGCTTACCACAGAAGGTCTATAAACCCCACCAGGTCCACGAATATCTATTCCTTCATTATTATCAAGTTCATAGGCGCTAGCACTAGTCAATAATATTTGACCTGTAATACAAGCAATTGCTATTGTTAAACATGAAAATCGCATATGAAGTCTCCTAACGAAGAATGGCAAAAAAATGCCAATTATCCTTTGTAATTCGCCAAAATATCCTAGTTTTATCTTTATTTTGACACATTAACCTTTTATTTAGATGAATTTAATAAATTTTAAAACTCTTTTTTTTAAACAATGCAAATTTCAAGCCAATAATAATTGTCATATAAAATATTTTTCTTAAACAAATAACACCATACATAACAAAAAGCTTCAAGATTTTTATAATCAACCTTGAAGCTTTTCATATCAATATTTAATTTTTATTGTTGTGAAAGTCTTATTTTGAACTATTGTTCTCATTGTTTTCAATTACAGAGGTAACTTCACTTACTAAGCCTTTTTCAACATCATCATCGTCAATATTTTCAGCATCATCATTTAATGCTTGGCGCATTTTAGTTCTTTGCAAACGCATAAAAATCAACAATCCTAAAGCAAATAAAACAATCAATGAAATTATTGAAACTCCGATTGCAACAACAGAAGTATCAGTTTCTTCTGCTTTTTGAGATTTTGATTTTTCATTTGATTGTTGTTGCATTTGTACTAGTAAATTTTTAATTTCTTGTAATTCACTTTGAGTACTATTTTCTTTTTGTTCTTTTTGCTTTAATTGTTCATGTAATTTTTGAATTTCTGCTTTTAACTCTCCAACTTCATTTGAAGTGGTAGTGGTATTCACATTACTATTACTATTTCTAATATTTTGTAATTCACCTTTAGAATTGAACCCTTGAGCCCCATTCTTACCTAAAACTAAAGTAGTACCTTTTACACTACCATTATTACTATTCCCAATAACAATCCTTCCATTTTCATTTCCACTACTCTTGGTATTATTATTAGCTTTTAAAGTAATAACTCGTTTACCACTTTCATTATAAGTTATCATAGTATTATTGGTATTTTCTTCAGGCTCATCCTGAATCATTAATGAATCATCACCAATATCTAACGGAGTCTCTGCATCTAAACGTTTTTGTTCTTCAAGTTTCTTTTTAGCTTCCTTTTCTGCAACTACTTTATCGACACATTTTTGATATGCAATATCTAAATCCTTAACTTGTTGCTCTCTATCTTTTTGAGCAATAATTGCTTTACGAATAGCTTCGTCTTCAGCACTCCAAGGATAGGTAAGACTAGGTAGTTTATATCCCAATAAAGAATTAGAATTTGCTCGAGCTTTAATATCGTTTCCTGTTTTAGTTTCTTCTAATGCAATGCGTTCGATACTTGGAATATTTAAAACCTTATCCGCAAAAAAGCCATTATTGTTATATGTTTTAGGATTAGCTCTTACAACTGCAGCTAAAATTTGTTCATCTGTTAAATTTTCAGCATTATGAGGGCGAAGTTTGGAAATAATTACTGATAAATTTTCTCCTGATTTTACGGTATAAGTTCCATAATTTTCGGTCAAATCAAATCTTTCAACTTCAGCTGTTGGAACAATAACTTCACTCGGATAAGAAGGTTTTCTGGGACTGCCAAGGCACACA
>GL995204.1:31751-39195 GCA_000222855.1 Succinivibrionaceae bacterium WG-1
TAAGAAGGTTTTTGGACATTCTGCACTAGTAAGTACTGCATTTTGTTCACTTTTTAGTTCTTGTTCTTGTTGTTTCTTGGCTTCATTCTCGGCACTATCAACTTCAACAATAGTTTTTATAGTTTTATTAGCAATATTATGAGTTTGTTCAGGAGCCTTTTTTACTTGATTATGATGATTTCCTGACTGAATATCGATATCAACACCATCAAAAACTTCTACGCTTGCTGCATATAAGTTTTGGCATAAGACCAATGCAATAACCATAGATAAATGTTTTAAACGCATGTTTTAAACTCCGTTACCAATCATCATTTATATTTAAACTTATTATTCTAATTTACCATCTTAATTTATTATTCTGATATCTATATTTTTCAGATAACAATAAGACGTTGTTTTCTCTTATCTAACCACTTTAAGATTATTCTTTTTCAAATAATCTTGTCTCTTTTCCTCTACCTCTTTACAAAATGTTTGATATTGCTTTAAGGCATCGATATAAACTTTACGTTCTTTTTCTGTAATCTTAAGAGGTGGTAGATTTTCAGCTGACAAATACGCACCTTTTACATTTAAGTAAATGCTATATACTCCGTCAACTTCCAATAAAATTTGCTCTTTGGTTGGAATTACCAATTCTGTATCTTTTAGAGGAAACATCGGACCTACTCGACCAAATTTATGAGCATTTCTTCTATATAAGGCTGTGAAAAATTGATCTCTAGAATAACCTTGTCCTTCCTTGAACAATTGTAAGTTTAATCTATAAACTCCAATTCCTTCAGGAACTAAAAATGTACCATTTGAAGCATGCATGTCAACATCTGGAGCAACATAGTTTTGTTTAGTTATTCTCATTCTTGGAAATGGGAACATTTCAGCTAAAGCACTATACTCTATAGTTTTTTCATTAGTGGTCTGAACAACCTTTGCAGACGCCTTACTGAATTCAACTACTGTATCATTAGTTTCATCAATTACACTCTTTTGAAGTATCTTCTTGCTTTGACTCATTTTTAATAATTTTATTATCAGCAATGACTTGTTTAGTATCTTCTTTAGTATCTTGTCTAGTTACAATAACTTCATTATTTTTTTGAGTCTTTATAGTAACATCTTCAGGTTTATTTTCAGATATTTGTTTGTCTTTATCTAAAGTAGCAACAACTTCATCAGAATTATTACTATGTTCTGATTGGATATCATTTTGAGAAATCAATTGTTCAGAAACGTTATCATTAGTTTCAAGTTTATTAGCATCTGTTTCTTTATTTTTAAGTTCTTGTTTTAATTCTAAATTTTCTGCGTTATTAGCTATATTTTCTTTTGACTCTACACTTTCTTTGGAAGTGCTTTCTTTTTGGGTAACTTCTTTATTATTAGTATCTTTTACCTCAATATCTGAAGCTAAAACATCATTATAAATATTTGCAACTACCACATCTGTTTCTCCTTGAGGGGCAGATTTCTCTTTGGCAGCAGCAATAACTTGAGCCATTTTATCTTTGCTATCTGTTATTGTTAAATCTTCAGTTTTAGAGTTGTCTTCTGAAGTATTAAAATCAGCAGTTACAATGGTATGTTCATCTGATGTAACAACTATAGGATTAGAATCCGAAGATGTCTTTAAACTAGGATCTTCTGTTGCAGAAACCTCTGAATCAGGAACTTCAATATTATATTGAGCTTGAGCATGAAGAACTGTGTATTCATTAGGATCACTTTTATGTTTTCGAACATTTGGTTCCAAGATTTCAACAGAAAAGTCTTCTACTCTCTGTGATACTCTTACAATTTCTTGTACGGATACTGATTGAGAAGTTTCAGGCTTAGCATCTTTGTTTTCTGCGAGAGAATTAACTTCATTAGAAGTTGCTTTAGACTGACTATTTGAAACTGAATCTTTAATATTAACATTGTTAACTTCTACATTAGTTACATTTGTACTAAGATTATCTTGTGCATTTACATTATTAAAACTTACTGTAGCCAAAACCACCGCACTAAATAAGGGGGTAAAAGACAGTTTCATATATTCTCCTCGACATACTTTAAAATTCTTAATTAAGCATGTATAAAATCTAACTCTCTTATATTTTTAGTGCATTTTTTACTAATTTTAAGCATATATATTAATAAAGAATCAACAATTTAAAACTTATAAAATGCACTATGAACATTACTAAAAATATAATTATTACGTATGCTCAATTTTACTTGCTTATTTCGACAAGCTTAGAGTTTTTTATATTAAAAATAATAAAATAAAATGTATGCCTTTAAATGGTTTATGGTTTATCTTTTATATCTCTTTCGTTTATACTTTTACAAAATTAAAAACAAAATTTAAATTTTTCTAAAAATTCCATATTTTACAAAATTTTGTAGAAACTTGTTTAAAAACATTATTTAGCTATAGGTGTTAAAGGTATAACTTGTTCTTCCACATCCACACTTTGTTCTATATTTTGTTTTTTCTGTTCACGTGTAATCAAATTACTATTAAAACACTTTATATCTAAAGTTTTGGCAAATTCTTCAGATTTTATTAAATCAGCATTTGAAATAGTTTTTTTCAATGCATCTCTTTTTTGAGTTACAAATTGAATTAAAGAAGGATTTTCAATATCTTTAGAACATAATACTGCCTGATTTAAATAAGCAAGCGCCTTAGAATCACTTAATTCTCCATATTGAGTATTTTGGTAACTTTCTGCCATTTTTTGCATTGCTAAAACATCACCTTTATTTATTAGTAATTCTAAGTATTTTTTACTCTTTGATGATACTTCTGCTTTTTCAGCTCTAGAATATGCATTATATAAAGTCCATAATGCCTGTCCTTTTAAGGAACTATTTTCCATATTATCAGGAAGAGATAAAATTGTTTCTAATTGAGCTAACTCTTTTTCTGCTCTTTCCGGATGTTTCGGATCCATTACATTTAAAATAATTTGGGTATATAGTAGAATAGCATACGGATTTTTTTCTTTTTGAGCTATATCTTTTAAAACATCTAAATCAGAGTTTTCAAGCTCTCCATCCATTGCTTTTAACTGCACATTATAAATCTTACTTTTTACATTTTGGGAAGTAGCTAAAGCTTTTCTATATTCAGCAACCTTAGGATCATCCTTATTTAATTTTTCAGACATTACATAAAATGATTGCGCATCAGGATTTCCTAAATCTGCCGCTTTTTGCATTAGTTTTTTATAGAATTTATAATTTGCATCCTTATCAAAAACTTTATTATGAACGCCTGAAAAATTCCATAAAGCTACTAAATAAATCAAGTCTGAATCATTGTTTGAAGTTGCTTCTTTCACACACTGTTCATAAAGATCTGCATCTAAATTATAAACTTTTAAATCATCTCTACAATTTGCCAAAGCCACATTGGAAACAAACATTCCCATAAAACAAAAAGCTGATACAAATTTTGAAATTTTAGATATTTTAAATTCTTTATTAAACATTGGTAAATTTTCCTAATATATAAGTATGTCTATATATTTATTATCAAATACTTGTACATCTATAATTCATATATAAATGTACCTCTATATTTACACTTCTATGATTTGATTTTTACTAAATAAAATTATATGTTCACTATTATGAACATTTTTAAAACAAATGATATTTTTTTGTACTATTTCGTAAAATATCCTAATCTAAATCACATTTTATTATCACACATTATTAAGCAAGAAATAAGATAATATTCTTTATATGCAAAAAATAGCAATAACTTAATATCTTTAATTAACACATGCATTATCTTAAAGTCTTACCTATAGTTTTGATGAATTTTATTTAAATTACTCTACTAACATTAGAACAAGCTATAATTTATTATCTTTTATTATTCTTATCTCTAATTATTTGATTTTAGAAATCATATTGAATAATATAGAAAATTTCTTAAAGTTAGAAAAACTTAAATAGTTTTTAAGCTAAGTAAATAGAAGATATAAATTTGTATATATCTTCACTAAAAATAAAAACAACAAAGGATTCTTGATATGACAACTAATATCCCTGTTATTGCAGTAGATGGACCAGGTGGTGCAGGAAAAGGCGAATTATGTTTACGTTTAAGCCGTAAATATGGTTTTGCAATTTTAGATTCTGGCGCTATTTACCGCGTGCTTGCATATGCAGCAATAGTAAAAGATATCGCCCTAGATAATGAAGATGAATTAGCAAACCTTGCTGCAAATTTAAATTTAGAATTTAAAGAAATAGACAACCAGGTTGCGGTGTTGTTAGACGGTGAAAATGTATCTAGTCATATTAGAAACGAACAAGCAGGAAACGCTGCTTCAAAAGTTGCAGTATTGCCAAAAGTTCGCGCAGCCCTTCTACAGAGACAACGAGATTTCCAAAAGCTACCAGGTTTAGTTGCCGATGGTAGAGATATGGGAACAGTTGTATTTCCAAACGCTACCGCAAAAATATTTTTAGATGCAAGTGCTGAAGAACGAGCTCGCAGACGTGTAAAACAATTACAAGCAAAAGGACTTGAAGCGGATTATGACGCAATTTATAAAGAAATTGCCGAAAGAGACCAAAGAGATCGCAATCGTCCTGTTGCCCCATTAAAACCTGCTGCAGATGCTTTAGAACTTGACTCTACCACTCTATCTATCGAAGAAGTTGTAAATAAAGCAATAGAATTTGTAGCAACAAAAATAAAATAAAGAACTATACTTTATATTTTTTCTTCTTCCTAAAACTAGCTAATAACACTTCAATAAAATTAAAGTGTTATCTTTAATTTAGGTAACTATCAAATTTACAAATTTAAGGTTTACTTCTAAAAGTAGACCTTTTTGTAAATAAAAAAATCTGCGTTATATTATCCTAATATCTTAAATTTATAACTCGAACAAAATCAAATTATTATAATTCATCTAAATTTCTTATTTGAAAAAAATTGGAATATCATTATAATACTTTATCACCTAGTAAACATATAGGAATTACTACCTATATTTTAGTATGAATTAAATAATACTAATTAGATATAGGGAATGATAGAAAATGTTTAAGTTAAAAACAACATTTAAGTAGTTAAACGTTTAAAACAAGACTAAAAAACGCCAATAGAGAACTCAAATGAAATTTTCAACCAAAACTCGTTATGCTTTACGTCTCACAATTGAACTTGCAATTACCACAAAAGTAACTTCTCAGCCTGCAAGCTTAAAAGAGCTCGCAAATAAGCAAAATGTTTCAGAAAAATATTCAGAACAGATTTTCGGCTTGTTAAGACGTGGTAGTATTGTAAAGTCTGTCAGAGGCGCTCAAGGTGGTTATATTTTAACTAGAGCTCCAGAAGATATTACAATTGGAGAAATTATTCAATGTACTGAAGGAGATATAGCTCCTGTATCATGCCTTGAAAATGGCCAAGACGGTTGTGAATTTAGAGACAAATGCCCAACCATTAAATTTTGGAAAAAACTTAATGACACTGTAAAAGAATTACTAAATCAAGTAACTTTAGCCGATTTGGTAAATGGTTGCCCTATTCCTGACATTAATATCGAACCTGGTTTATGCAGTCCAAAATGCGCTGACTTACCTGATTATTATATCTAACATTTATATAAAAAATTAATTTCATACTATCTTAGTATGAAATACTTGCAAAAGTAAAAAAATAAAATATAATCAATTCATACTTAATTGATATGATATCGATTCAAAGGGATTTAAACTACTATCTAAATAATCATTTGAATAAAAATAACATTGATATTAAGAATGAAAAAATGTACGATACCAAACAAAATACAACATTATAAATAACACAAAGAACACTAAAATTAGTTATAAGCAAGAAAACAAAATAATAACGACAGTTTTTTACTTATTAACTAGTAAGGGTAGCTCAAAAAACTTGAATCATTTTGGCACCCAATAAAATAATTTTTAATTTTAATTTAGAGGATTAAAAACATGGCTTATAGAATTGAAACTCTACAACTTCACGCAGGTCAAGAAAAACCTGAATCAGATACTGGCGCACGTGCTGTACCTATCTATTTAACATCTTCTTATGTATTTAACAATTCAGAACACGCTGCAAATCGTTTTAACTTATCAGATCCAGGCAATATCTATGGTCGTTTAACTAATCCAACTCAAGAAGTATTTGAAACTCGTATGGCTGCTCTTGATGGTGGTATTGGTGCTTTAGCAGTAGCATCTGGTTTAGCTGCTATTACTTATACAATCCTTTCTCTTGCAACAAGTGGCGCAGAAATTATTTCAACTAAGAATATTTATGGTGGTACTTTTAATCTATTTAGCAATACTTTAAAAGAATACGGTATTACTGCAAAATTCGTTGATACTAATGATTTTGATGCTATTGAAAAAGCAATTAATGAAAACACTCGTGCAATCTATACAGAAACTTTAGGTAACCCAAATTCTGATGTTGCAGATATTGAAAAATTAGCAGAAATTGCTCATAAGCATAAGTTACCATTAGTAGTAGATAGTACTTTCACTCCTCCAACAGTATTCCGCCCAATTGAACATGGTGCTGACATTGTTGTTCACTCTGCTACTAAATTTATTGGTGGTCACGGTACTGCATTAGGCGGTGTGATTGTTGACTCTGGTAATTTCGATTGGACTGCAACAGATAAATACCCAACTATTACTAAGCCAAATCCTGCATATCACGGTGCTGTTTTCTCAGATCTTGCAGGCAAAGCTGCATTCATTGTAAAAGCACGTGCTATATTCTTACGTAACATGGGCGCAACACTTTCTCCTTTCAATGCATTTATCCTTCTTTTAGGTACTGAAACTCTTTCTTTACGTGTAGAACGTCACATTGAAAATGCTAAGAAAGTAATTGAATTCCTTAACAATCATCCAAAAGTTGTAAAGGTTAACCACCCTTCTGTAAGTGATGATAAGTCACAACGTGATTTATACAACAAGTACTATCCAAATGGTGCTGGTTCTATCTTCACATTTGAAATTGATGGTGATATTTTAGCAGCTCGTCGCGTAATCGATAACTTGAAGTTATTCTCATTACTTGCAAACGTTGGTGACTCTAAGTCTTTAGCTATTCACCCAGCTTCTACAACTCACTCTCAATTATCACCAGAACAATTGTTAGAACACGGTATTAAGCCAAATACTATTCGTTTATCAATTGGTACTGAAAACATCAATGATATTATTGAAGATTTAGACAATGCATTAAAAGCAATCTAATAATCAAAAATATCTAATGATTTTTTAGAATTTAAAATAATAATGACCAAGAGAGTAATTCTCTTGGTCATTATTTTTGTTATCAGGTATTTAAATAACAGAAGACCTAATCATTGATTTCTAAATTATTTTCAGAAACCTTGTTATCAACTATTGAAAATGATTTAAGAACAGGATGAGATTTATCAGC
>GL995204.1:39995-42657 GCA_000222855.1 Succinivibrionaceae bacterium WG-1
ATTTTTAAAGCATTGGCACAAATACGTTCCATACGTATTGCTAATGTTTCTAAACCAAGAATACTTAGATATGCATTAAAAGGTGCCATACAAGCTCCTGCATTACGCCAAGTTTCTTGAAAAAGTTTTGCTGTATATGCAAAATTTTTATATTCTTCGTATCTTTTTAGAGATTTAAATTTATCAAAATCCCAAGCAAATTTACCTGAATCTATAATAATGCCACCAATGGCATTACCCATACCATTAATATATTTGGAAGTAGAGTGAATTACGACATCTGCGCCTTTTTCTATCGCTCGACATAGATATGGACTGCAAGTTGTAGCATCAACAATTAATGGGATATTATATTCATGTGCAAGATTAGCAACACTCTCTACATCTAAAACATCTAAGCTTGTATTAGCAATAATTTCACTAAATAATAATTTGGTATTTTTATTTATTAAATTTTTTATATTAGCAACCGTTAAATTTTTTACAAAATTTACGGTTATTCCTGTATTTTTTAATTCAGAAAAATTCAATTGAACCACCAAATAACGAAGATGAAACTATAATTTCATCTCCTGGTAATAATAAATTTGCTAAAGAGATAGATATTGCAGACATCCCTGAAGCACAAGCAACAGCAGAAACACCTCCTTCTAACTCCATAATTCGTTTTTCAAAAGCATGCACTGTAGGATTATTAACTCTACTATACGTAACCCCTGGAGCTAAATGATTAAAAACTTTTTCAAGTTCTTCCATTGAAGAATAAGCATAACTATTTGCTTGACTCAATACAGGTTGCGTACTCCCAAAAGCATATTTATTAACTTCTACGCCATGAAGTAAACGAGTATCAAATTCCATAAATCTCCAATATAAAAAAATACTTTAAACATAAAAAATAAAAAGCTCCATGTTATAAAAATTAATAAATCAAAAATTCAAAATATTAATTTGAACATAGAGCTATAAAATTAAATTTGGTAATACCAACATTCGTCTTTAGGATCTGCAGCTTTAGCTTTTTCTCTGATATCAACAAGTTGTTGTTCATGAGTCCGAACACTTACTCTGCTTCCTGGTTTTACAGATTTAGTAACAAATGCATTACCACCTATTACAGAATCATGTCCAACCACTGTTTCACCACCTAAAATCGAAGCATTAGAATAAATAATAACATTATCTTCAATAGTTGGATGACGTTTTTTATTGCGTAACGCTTGGCCTCCATGAGTAGATAATGCCCCTAAAGTTACGCCTTGATAAATCTTAACGTTATTACCTATTATGGTAGATTCACCAATAACTATGCCCGTACCATGATCAATAAAAAAGTTATGACCAATTTGAGCATTAGGATGAATATCTATCCCTGTACGACTATGAGCATATTCACTCATTACTCGAGGAATTAAAGGTACTCCTAAAACACTTAATTCATGTGCTAAACGATGTATAGATATTGCAAAAATACCAGGATAAGAAATTATGATTTCTCCAATATTTAAAGCAGCAGGGTCACTATCAAAAGCTGTATGTAAATCTTCTTCTAAGTACGCTCTAATTTTAGGAATTTGCCCCAAAAATTTTAAAGTAATTTTTTCAGCGTATTGTTGATTTTGCTCCCTTGATTGTTCATCTAAATTCTTACCATAAGAAAGAGCTATCGCTATTTGCTTACTTAAATGAAATTGCACATCTTCTAACAATACATAAACACGACTACTTGCATTATATATTTTGTAAGTCTTTGAGCTAAAAAATCCAGGATAAATAATGCGTAATAAATTACGTATACTTTCAAAAATAATTTCACGATCAGGTTGACAAAACATGCCATCCATATTGTCTATTGCACGATCTTTATCATAGTCATCTATGATACTATTAGCAACACGTAGAATTTCGTCGCTAATACCAGGAGATATTTTAGGAATTGGGCTCATAACAGTTCATCTCCGTATGTTTGTAATTATTATAATTTGGTGTGGATTAATAAAAATACGTTTTGATTATACTTAAATTTTTATATCTCCATCTAAAAAATCTAGCTAGTAAAATAAATTATCACTTAATTTTACTAACTAGAAATATCGGCACGTTATTAGTGTAAAGAATATAAAGTTCTTACTAACTTATCTACTTCTTCAGGTGTGTTATAAAGACCTAACACTGCACGTGCTGTTCCTTCATATCCTAGATGTCTTAAAACAGGTTGCGCACAGTGATGGCCCGCTCTAATAGCAATACCGAATTTATTTAAATATTCACCGATTGCTTCCACAGGATATCCATCGACTGCAAAAGACAATACCCCTGATTTTTGAGCTGGTAAACCTATCAAATGTAGACCTTTTACTTTTTTAAGTTCAGCAACAGCATATTGGGTTAACTCATGTTCGTATTTAGCAACATTTGCCATACCAATCTCTGTTAAGTAATCTAAAGCAGCACCTAAGCCTACAGCATCAGCTATACTACCAGTTCCCGCCTCAAACTTATTAGGAGCAGGATTATAAATAGTCCTTTCAAAGGTAACATCTTTAATCATATTACCTCCTCCTTGATAAGGAATAGCCTGTTCCCAAAGCTCTTTCTTACCGTAAACTGCACCAATGCCGTTCGGACCATAAACCTTATGTCCTGAAAAACATAAAATCTA
>GL995204.1:42988-51180 GCA_000222855.1 Succinivibrionaceae bacterium WG-1
AACTTAGTACGTTTGGTAAATAATTTTTCATATTCACTTATTAGTAAATTACCATTATTATCAATAGGTATTACTTTTATAACAGCACCTGTAGCTTGAGCTACTAATTGCCATGGTACTATGTTTGCGTGGTGTTCAAGTAATGAAACTATAATTTCATCACCAGGAGATAAACGTGGACGCACAAAAGCTTGAGCAACCAAATTAATACCTTCTGTTGTACCTCTTACCCAAACAATATTATCTTTTGATGGAGAACCTATAAAATTAGCAACAGTTTGGCGTGCAGCTTCATAAGCATCTGTAGAACGAGCCGCTAATGCATGCGCACCACGATGCACGTTAGAATTTTCATGAGTATAGTACTCAGATATTCTATCTATAACAACTTTTGGTCTTTGAGTTGTTGCACCATTATCAAACCATACTAATTGATTACCATTTACTTGTTCTTGTAAAATTGGGAAATCAGCGCGAATTTCTTCAATACTTTTGGTTCCAACAATAATACTTGATAAGCGAGTATTGCTACCACCTATTGTATTTGGTTCTACCTTATTTTTTCGGTATAAACCAAACTTTCAGCTTCGCTTGCAGATAAAACTTTAGGAGAAAAACCTGTTACCACACTATTTGAAGTTTGAGTTGGGGGAATATTCCCCACCTCTTGTTGTTCTACTACATCAAATATATTTTGGTAAGCAGTTTCTTGTAACACTTCTCCAATAAGAGCATCATAAGAATTAGTAGCATTTAGATCACTCTGACTATTAAGTAAACTTTGGGTACTAAAACTTTCTGCTTGCTGAGTATTGTTAAAAAAACTGTTTTGAGCCTTATTAGATGCAACATTAAATATCGAAGTATCACCATGTGCTAAACCTTCAATACCAGACGCGCATGTTTGAGCATCAAACTCAGGAAAGTATTCCGAAGCCAATTTCCCTAGTTCTGCCTCTGATGGCAAACCAAAGGACTCTGGATCATTAATCGTAGTCATGGTATTCACCTACTTCAACATTTTCTAAAACTGCAATAGCATCATCCGCAAGAATAGCAGCAGAGCAGTATAATGATAGTAAATATGAAGCAACACCTTTATCATCAACGCCACGGAATCTTACTGATAAACCACGAGATTGTTCGTTCTTTAATCCTTGTAAGAATAAGCCCACAACACCACGCTTTGCTTCACCTGTACGAATTAATAAAATATTAGTCTTACCACCTTGTGAAGTTGGTTCTTTTAAGCCATCAACTAATAATTTATTTGATGGAATAATTGGAATACCACGCCATGTTAAGAATGTACCACCTTGAATATTTACAGTTGCAGGAGGAACACCACGCTTAGTGCATTCACGTCCAAATGCAGCAATAGCACGTGGATGAGCTAAGAAGAAAGAAGGTTCTTTCCAAACCTTTGAAATTAATTCATCAAAGTCATCAGGAGTCGGAGCACCACTTGGGCTAACAGGTTGAAGACGTTGACTTTCTGGAACATTTTTAAGTAAACCATAATCGTCATTGTTAATTAACTGACTTTCTTGTCTTTCTCTTAAACTTTCAATTGCTAAAGCTAACTGTTCTTTAGTTTGGTCATATGGTGAACCATAAACATCATCTACTACTGTATTAACATTTACAATTGTAGAAATTGAATTTAAACGATATTCACGAGGCTTGGTTTCATATTCAATAAAACCTTGAGGAACGATGTCACTCTTCTTAGTTTGGCTGCATAAAACATCTAATGGGTTAGTGCCATCTTCAACTACTTTATTAACACGGTATAAACCAGTTTCTAAACCCTTGAATTCAAGTAAACGAGTAATCCACTTTGGAGTAATTGCACGATACTGTGGTCTTGTCTTGTGAACGTTCGCTAAATTATAAGCAGCATTAATGCTTAAAGCATTAAGACCATTGGTTGATTCTTGAGCCATTTTTAACTCTCCTTTTTATTTTTAGTTAAATGTAATCAGTATTTTTTTGAGAAATTTTAAGGTTAATATTGTGGGAATGATTTATCTACATCACGTGCCCAAGTATTAAGTCCATCCTTTAAGTTATAGCAAGCTCCTTTATATCCCGCTTCCTTTAAAGTTTTAATCGCTAAAATACTGCGTTTTCCTTCTTTACAAATGAATATCGTATCGACATTCGGATTCAGCTCTTCTTGACGACGAGCCAATTGTCCAATCGGTATGTATTTAGCACCAGGAAACTGCACTATGGCTTGTTCATGGGGTTCACGCACATCGATTAAATTTATTTCCTCTCCACTATCTAAACGTTTTTTTAATTCGATAGCTTCAATGGCAAGAATTGGTTCTTCCTCCTCTACTTTTAAACCACATAATTCTTGGTAATCAATTTCTTCTATATTTTTTATATCTGCTCTTTCTCCACATATATGACATTCTTTGTCTTTGGCAACATCAAATACTTGATAACGATTGTTCCATGCATCTATTGATAAAATCTTTCCGATTAAGCTTTCGCCACCACCAACTATAAGTTTTATAACTTCGTTAGCTTGAAAAGATCCTATAATTCCAGCTAATACCCCAAGTACCCCACCCTGAGAACATGTTGGTACAAGTCCTGCTGGTGGCGGAGCTGGATAAACACATCTGTAGCAAGGTCCATATTTAGCGTAAAATACACTTACCTGACCTTCAAACTGATACATCGCACCAAATACATCTGGAATACCTAAAATGCTACAAGCATCATTTATTAAATAACGCGCCACGTAATTATCTGTTGCATCAGCTACAATATCCCATCCCGACAAAATATCTAACACATTGTCAGATGTAAGCATTTCGTTGAAAACTTCAACTTTTACTTTTGGATTTATTGCTCTGATTGAATCCTTTGCTGAGGCAACTTTAGGACGATTTACATCTCTAGTACCATGAATAACTTGACGTTGTAAATTTGTTGTATCAACCTTATCAAAATCAACTAAACCTATAGTACCAACCCCTGCAGCTGCTAAATATTGAGCAAGAGGAGCACCAAGTCCTCCAAGCCCTGCTATCAACACTTTTGCAGACTTTAACTTTTTTTGTCCTTTTACGCCTACTTCTCTTAATAGTAAGTGACGGCTATAACGTAAGATTTCGTCATTATCAAGTTTGTTTTCTTTTTCTCTTTCTTTGCTTATTACGCTTTCTGTTATAGCGCCACCTGCTATTGCAGGTATTAAAGTTAAAGTGTCACCATCTTTTAAAACTGTATCAAAACAATTTATTTGTTTGATATTAGTAGTGCCAATAAAAACATTTATAAAAACCATTGGTTTTTCATTAGCATCAAAAATTATATTTTTAGTATCAGGGTATTGTTCCGCTAGTGCTTTAAAAACATCTAAAACAGTATTTCCTGTTAAAGAAAGTTCAGAATTTCTACCTGTATAATTTCTTAAGGTAGTGGGCACAATCAATTTAACTACAGCCATATAACCTCTTATACTATAACGTTTTTCTTTAATTCCTACTAATTTGATATGATTAATATAGTATGTTTTTAATTATGATTTAACAACATTTTTTTTACAAAAAGTTTATTATTTTAAATTAAACAATTTTTCTAGCTAAATACTTCAATAAATAGATAATTAAGTAGTTATATATGCTATTGTTATTCTTAGGATTATTCTAAATTGATAAAAAATAACGATAAATATGCTATTATGCTTACAGAAAATTTTGTAAATTCGCTAAGAATTGAAAGAAAATAAAAAAAATGACTATAAAAAAACAAATAAATTTTGGGAAAGACTCGATTCCTTCATTATTTTGCAAAATTCTCATACCTACTTTATTAGCAATGATATGTCAATCAGTAATGATCGTGATTGACGGAGCGTTTGTAGGACATTTAGTTGGAAGTGACGCCTTAGCAGCGATCAATATATTTACCCCTTTTTGGCAAATAATAACAGGATTAGGACTTATGTTAGGTCTAGGTTGTTCTGTTGTTGCCACAATTCATCTTTCTCATAAAAAACAATTGGCTGCCAACCTTAATATTACTCAAGCAATATATGTAGGTTCTTTTTGCTCTTTACTAATTACTTTTTGGATACTGCTATGTCCGGAAATCACCGCAAGAACATTAGGTGCCTCTGATAGACTTTTACCTTATGTTTTAGACTATGAAAAATATATTTGCTTAGCGGCTGTTGCTTTATTTTTAGAAGCTATAGGCACACTTATCATACGCTTAGACGGTTCCCCCAAATACGCCATGGTAACATCTTCTATTCCTTCTATTCTTAACGTAATCCTTGATTATGTTTTTATAAAAGAATTACATTTTGGGATATCTGGAGCTGCTATCGCTACAAGTATTGGGGCTGGAGTTGGTGGCATAATGACTATTGTTTATTTAGTCTTTTTAACCAAAAATATTCATGTTTTACCAATAGCTCTTACTAAAAAACTATGTCATATGACTATTAAGAACATTAGCCATCATTGTAGACTAGGATTTGCTATTCTAATTGGAGAGATAGCAGGAGCCTTAATGTTTTTTATAGGAAATTTAGTGTTCCTAAAATATATGGGAGAAGATGGTGTGGCAGCATTTTCCGTAGCTTGCTACCTACTACCATTCTTATTTATGATAGCTAATGCTATTGCACAATCTTCACAACCAATTGTAAGTTTTAACTATGGCTTACATCAAAATGATAGAGTTTTTGAAGCCAAGAAAATTGCAACTATGTCTGCAATAGTTATGGGAATAATTTTAACAGTAATAACAGCTTTTGGAGCAACCGCAGTTACAGAAATATTTTTAAATAGAGATACTCCTGTATTTGATATGTCTGTTGAAGGTTTACCTTATTTTGCGACATGTGCTATACCATTTATAATAAATGTTAGCCTTATCGGATTCTATCAAAGCATTGAATATGATAAAAAAGCATTTCTATTTTCGATTCTTAGAGGGGCAATATTTATTATACCGTCATTTATATTAGCTCCAATATTATTTGGAGAAAAAGGTGCATGGCTTGCAATTACATTTTCAGAAATCTTAACTTTGATATTCATTGTTACTTTTGGAAAAGTACATTTAAAAAATAAAATTCAAGCCATTCCATAAACCATAAAAAAAACATAAAAAAAGATGACCTAAAATAAGGTCATCTTTAACAAAACTTCATAATAAAATAAAAAAATTATAAACCTAAAACATCACGCATATTGTAAAGGCCGGCATTCTGAGTTTTTAACCAAGATGCAGCACGTACTGCACCATTTGCAAAGGTCATACGACTTGATGCTTTATGGGTAATTTCAACTCTTTCACCAATGTCTGCAAACATTACAGTATGTTCACCAACAATATCACCTGCTCTAATTATTGAAAAACCAATTGTGCCAGGTTTTCTTTCACCAATAATACCGTCTCTTGATTTTACAGCGATATCATCTAAATTTTTACCTAAAGTATTAGCAACAACTTCACCTAAAGTTAAAGCTGTACCAGATGGAGCATCTACTTTATGACGGTGGTGAGCTTCAATTACTTCAATATCAGCATAATCACCCATTACTTTAGTTGCAGTTTCTAAAAGCTTACAAAGAAGATTTACACCCACACTATAATTAGCAGCAAATACTAAAGGAATAACTTTTGAGTATTCTGCAATCTTTTCTTTTTCTTCAGCTGAAAAACCTGTGGTACCAAGAACAACACGAGCATTACGTTTAGCGCAAATTGCTAAATTATCTAAAGAACATTGAGGACGAGTAAAATCAATTAAAACATCAAAATCTGCAACTTTTTCTAAAGAGTCTACAATTAAAACACCTTTCTTACCAACTCCAGCAAGTTCTCCTGCATCTGCACCTAATACAGTTGAAGCAGAATGTTCAGTAGCCCCTACTAATACGCAACCTGAATTTTCTGCACATACGCTTTGAATTAAGCAATGTCCCATACGGCCATTTGCACCTGCAATAGCAATCTTGATATCTGCCATGTTGTTTATTCCTTCAATCAACTTCATGTTTTTAACTTATTTATTTGTTTCGATTCAACAAAAATAAAAACCGCAAATATTATATACTAATTAAATTTAAACTCACAAAAAAAGTGATATAAAAACGGATGTAAAAAAATCTTGTCAGAAAAACTTTGCATTTAACTTCTTTTGATTGTAGCTAGAGTCTATAATATTTCAAAAAACTCAACATCTATAAAAGCATAAGCCAAGCTTCTTATAATTTTAATCTTGTTGTTAATAGTAACTTTTTTATATAAGTTTATCATAATATGAAGATTTTTTTACATTCCTATTATTGGTATTTATTATGTTTTACTACGTTTACAATTTAACTAACAGTACTATAGAATGCTTTTTTAATTGGATGTTTACCATGCCAAAAGTGGGAGTTCGTGAAGGTTCGGGGCGCAAAGTTGGTTACCGTAAAGAAAACTCTAAAAACAATAGAGTAATGATACGTTTTAGCGAAGAAGAATACACTATACTTAAAGCTAAAGCTGACGAATTATGCAAGCCTGTAAGTACTTATTTACTCAATTTAATCATTACTCATAATAAAAATTAAAAGGTTGTAACTATGCAAATTAATGAAAAAGATTTAGAAAATTTATTATTAAATAATAAGGATAAATATTGTTGAAGCAAAAATTATACAGAATTATTAATAAATTTCAGTTCCATTCTTACTAGTATTTTATGTTTATACTATGTTGAAAATATGGATACTTGGCTAAAAACAACTCTTTTAATATTGCTAGCAATAACTGTTATTGCTTTAGTATCTTTTATTTTAAAACTTCGTTATACAGACAAAACTCTTTTTAATGAAATTTGTGCTATTTCAAGTGAAAAACATGCTTTTTCTAATTTTGTTATAGTAAAACCTGACAACAAAATCTTAATGAAGTACGACCCAAGCTGGAAGTGTTATCTTTTACCTTACGTTAAAGCTATTACAACCTTAAATGGCACATTAGGAGACAAAGAAGAATTAAATAGAACAATTAATTTTATTCAAGATTCTTTAAAAGTTACTCTAGACAACGTAAAGCTAGCATATAGAACAGATATAAAAAAATACTCAGTATCAGATAAAATTAACAAAATATATGATACAAGATTTTTCTTATGGAAAATTAAAGATGCAGACATTTCAAGAATTGTGCTAAGAAATGACTACAAATGGATGAGTATTGAAGAATTAGAAACAGACGAGCAAACAATCAAAAAAATAAAGAAACTATTGAAGTGGTAAAAAATTACGTTCTCAATAGTATTTAAATTGTTTAGCCTAGATTTCATGTCTAGGCCTTTTATTTTTAAATCATTGAATAATTTTGAATAGCATCATAAAACATAATCGCCCCCATTTTTCCCAAAAAATTAAAAACATAGTATTCACAAATGTTTTTATTTTTTCCAAAAGCTAGATAAATAATACAAAAAACCTAGACAGCGTCTAGGTTTTTATCACAAAATCAAATATAGTTAGCTTATGCTAAAATTGACTTTTCAGCCTATTTAACAATGTCTAAGAGTTAAGCATATTTTTTAAAACTCTTATAAAATAAAGCTTTAAAACAAATATTATCATTTTTTTACCCCCAATTTACCCCCTTTTTTATTTTGAACCAATTTGAACCAATTTGAACCAATTTGAACCACATAAAATGATAGCAAAATGTTGGCAAAATAGTGGCAAAGACTTTTACATTTTTTTGTTTTGACAAATTTGTTAATCTTGGAAATAAATTGAATCACCTTCTTATATTTTTATCATATTTTATTGATTATTTGCTTGACATTTAACCTTAAAAGAGTATAATAACAAACATAAGGAGGTGATGAACATGACACTTCGTAAAAATAAGAAACGCAAGCAATCCCCGAGCGTAAAATTGATGAAGTAGCCTTTATATACTTGATTACAGCAATTATTGGCTTACTTACAGCAATTATCGAATTAGTTAGCAAGCTAATTTAACTTTTAAATCTCCTATAGGCTGACACCCTATAGGAGTTTAAAAAGTGTCATGTAATACTATATCACATTAAAAATAAGGTGCAACTATGGATGTAATATATTTACTATGTATCACATTGTTGATACGTGCTAGAAATCATAAAAAAATATCTAAATATGAGGCTCTTCGTTCATATT
>GL995204.1:52270-54914 GCA_000222855.1 Succinivibrionaceae bacterium WG-1
GAAGCCTCAAATATGAAGAGTTTTTTACATTCCTATTATTGGTATTTATTATGTGTTACAACGTCTACAATTTAACTAACAGTATTATAGAACGATTTTTTTAATTGGAGGTTTATCATGCCAAAGGGTGGATTTCGTGAAGGTTCGGGGCGTAAAGTTGGCTACCGCAAAGAAAACGCTAAAAATAACAGAGTAATGATACGTTTTAGTGAAGAAGAATACACTATACTTAAAGCTAAAGCTGACGAATTAGGCAAGCCTGTAAGTACTTATTTACGCGATTTAATCATTAGTCATAACGAAAAGTAAAAGGTTGTAACTATGCAAATTAACGAAAAAGATTTAGAAAATTTATTATTAAATAATAGGGATAAATATTGTTGGGGTAGAAATTATACAGAATTATTAATAAATTTTAGTTCCATTCTTACTAGTATTTTATGTTTATACTATGTTGAAAATATGGATACTTGGCTAAAAACAACTCTTTTAATACTGTTAGCAATAACAGTTATTGCTTTAGTATCTTTTGTTTTAAAACTTCGTTATACAGACAAAACTCTTTTTAATGAAATTTGTGCTATTTCAAGTGAAAAACATGCTTTTTCTAATTTAGTTATAGTCAAAACTGACAACAAAATCTTAATGAAGTATGACCCAAGATGGGAGTGTTATCTTTTACCTTACGTTAAAGCTATTACAACCTTAAATGGCACATTAGGAGACAAAGAAGAATTAAACAGAACAATAAATTTTATCCAAGATTCTTTAAAAGTTACTCCAGAAAACATAAAACTAGCATATAGAACAGATATAAAAAAATACTCTGTATCAGATAAAATTAACAAAATATATGATACAAGATTTTTCTTATGGAAAATTAAAGATGCAGATATTTCAAGAATTGCGCTAAGTAATGACTACAAGTGGATGAGTATTGAAGAATTAGAAATAGACGAGCAAACAATCAAAAAAAATAAAGAAACTATTGAATTAGTAAAAAATTACGTTATCAATAGTATTTAATTCTATTAAACCAAAAAAACACCCTAGCTGATTGAGGTAGTTCAGCTAGGGTATTCATTGAATCTTTTGCCACAAGTGTCCATATTCTTATAAACGTATAAACATTACCTAACTAATTCAATTTTAATGCAATGTCCACAAATATAGAAAATTTACTTGTAGGAGAATTATACCATATTATTATCCGAGATTTTTCGAAAATTCGTAGTTAATATTTACTTGTTTAACAAATTCAGTATCTAAGATAGAAATGTTATTATTTACGTAATTTGCGTAATTAGCAAAGTAATAACTAACATGTTTATTTATCGGTCTAGTCGTCGCCCACGGCTTATAAATACCTAAATAGTGAATAATTGTAGGTATTCTTTCCTGATATCTGTTATCACTTATCATCATGTTATATGTTGGATTTAACTTAATATTTTTTAATTGAAGTCTTAAGTTGAGATAATCTTGTTCAGGACATAAGAAGTTACTAGCATCAGACTTTAATACTTTGATGTAATCATCATAGCTAATAGCCTTTAAAGCTTGAGAACCGTAGATACAGAAACCTGTATTAAAGTAGTTTTCTGTCTTTACAGGTTCTTTAATTCCTAAAGATTTAACCCACTTATTACGATTTTCACGTTCATCAACCCCAGAGAAGTATTCAAGTGTTGAGTTATCTAACTTGCTAATTATTGGAGCGATAGACCTAACTGTTAGAGTATCCATATCAAGATTAATTACGTAATCGTATTCATTACGTAATTTTTCAAGTGCTTTAATTCTCTGTGAGATGCTACTCATTGCATCTCTAGGAACTAGTAACAAGTCACCACCAACATACTCGAATACATCATTATAATTACGTTCGTAACGTCTAACTTCAACATAATCAAAGATATCTATACTTACATCTTTCTCAATATACGCAATAATTGGTATCTCTGAATTACATTCATGGAATGATTTAATAGCAATAAGTGACTGATTTACGTAATTAGTGTCTATTACACAACTCATACAGATATTCATTATTAACTCCTATAAATCATTAGTGAATACACGTTCATCATAGTTTATTGCTTTAATTGTACAGGTCTTTTGAGATGGTGATACATCTGTAACCCACGCTTTCACAAGTTCACCTATTGCAAAATATGGATAATCTAAGTTAGTTCCGTAATCAGGTAACCATTCAATCATATCTGATACTTGAAGTGTTCTACTTGTTATTCTAGTAAACCATGTTTCTAACATTGAACCGTCCAATTTACGAATAAATACAATTCCTTCTTTAAGTTCTTTGCCGATTTCTCTGTCAACTGTAATCACGTTATCAGAGTAACCAACAATACGACCTGTGATATTACTCATGTTATGATCTAAGACTATTCCAATTAAATCATTAAAATTACAGTTAAGACCATCTAATTCAGTCTTAAGTTCATATGTTGTATTGGTATAGGTTAGATAACGTAAACGTCTAGCACCGATAGATATAGCTACATCTTTTTGAGTAATTCCCCATAGGTCAACTTTCTCCTGATACTTAGACCATGGGTAAGTAGTAACGACTAACTCCCCATTTTCTAAGTGTAAATATAAAGTAGCTGTTTTATAACGTAAG
>GL995205.1:0-1622 GCA_000222855.1 Succinivibrionaceae bacterium WG-1
ATATCATGTATCAGATCCAGAAAGATTTGGTGTAGTTGAATTTGATAACGAATTTGCAATAAAAAGTATTGAAGAAAAACCTGAACATCCAAAATCAAATTATGTTTCTGTAGGTCTTTATATATATCCCAAAGATGTTGTCAAGAGAGCTAAAACATTAACAAAATCCAAACGTAACGAATTAGAAATAAGTGATTTAAATAACTTATATCTAAGAGATAATTTATTGAAAGCTATTCCAATGGGACGAGGAATCTTTTGGATAGACGCAGGAACTCCTAAAAGCCTATTCGAAGCATCTTCTTTTATGAAAATTGTCGAAGAACGTCAAGATCTTAATATCGCATGTATTGAAGAAATCGCTTATAGAAAAGGTTTTATAACAAAAGAACAGATGCTAGATTTAATTGCATCAATGAATCAAAATTCAACTTATTGTAAATATTTAAAGAGAATTATAGAAGAACAACATGAACTTTATTAATACCAAAATTAAAGATGTTTATATTATAGAACCCAAAGTATTTGAGGATAATCGTGGTTATTTTTTTGAGAGCTTTAATCAAAAGAATTTTGAAGATTTTGGTTTAAAATATAATTTTGTACAAGATAACCAATCAAAATCTTCATATGGTACAGTTCGTGGCCTTCACTTTCAAAAAGGTGAACATTCTCAAGCTAAGCTAGTAAGAGTTCTAGTAGGAAAAGTGCTAGATGTTGCGGTAGATTTAAGAAAGAATTCTCCTACATTTGGTCAACATGTAGCAGTAGAATTAAGCGCAGAAAATAATCGTCAACTCCTAATACCAAGAGGGTTTGCACATGGCTTTTCAGTTTTAAGTGAAGAAGCTATTTTTACATATAAATGTGACAACTTTTATTGTAAAGAATCAGAAGGTGGGATTAGATTTGATGACCCTACTCTAAATATTGATTGGCAAATTGATTTATCTAAAGCTAATCTTTCACCAAAAGATAAAGAACATCCATTCTTTAAGGATTTTGAATCATGTTTTTAGTTGTAGGCGCATTAGGACAATTAGGTACTGAAATCCATAATATTCTACAAGATAAAGCTACATATGTAGATATAAATGAACTAGACATAACTAATGAAGAAGCTGTAAAAAAATATCTTACTGATAATGACTTTGAAGTAGTTATAAATTGTTCAGCCTATACTGCAGTAGATAAAGCTGAAGATGAACCTGAAAAATGTGAACTAGTGAATTATCAAGGCGTAGCAAATTTAGCTAAATATGCCAAAAGCTTAATTCATGTATCTACAGATTATGTTTTTGATGGTTCTAAAAATGTTCCTTATATAGAAACTGACAAAGTAAATCCTATTTCTGTCTATGGAAAAACAAAATTAAAAGGTGAATCTGCTATCAAGGAACATGCTAAAAAATCAATAATAATTAGAACTGCATGGTTATATTCCCCTTACGGAAATAACTTTGTAAAAACAATGATAAAGCTTGGAAAAACTAGAGATGAATTAAAGGTTATATTTGATCAATCTGGTACGCCAACTTACGCTAAGGATTTAGCAAAAGCCATCGTTAGTATTTTGGAAAGTGATAAATTTAAAACCACAGCAGAAATGAATGAAATTTATC
>GL995205.1:2194-5265 GCA_000222855.1 Succinivibrionaceae bacterium WG-1
ATATGCAAGCAATTTTAGTAACTGGTGGCGCAGGATTTATTGGAGCCAATTTTGTAAATTATTTTGTCAACAAATATCCCAATTATCATGTAGTTATGCTTGATAAACTTACATATGCAGCTAATCTAGACAATGTTCAAGAATCTGCCAATAAGCCAAACTATACTTTTATCAAAGGTGATATCTGCGATAATGAATTAGTTGCTAAACTTTTTAAAGAATATGACTTAAAAGGTGTAATTCATTTTGCTGCTGAAAGCCATGTAGATAATTCAATTTCAAACCCTAGAGCATTTATAGAAACAAATGTAAATGGAACATTTACATTACTAGAAAATGCTCGCCTTCATTGGCTTGAAGCGCCTCATAAAGTAAAACCAGGCTATGAAAATGCTAGATTTCATCATATCTCAACAGATGAAGTATTTGGAGCTTTAGGAGATACTGGATATTTTACTGAAAAAACTCCATATGCCCCAAGCAGCCCATATTCTGCAAGCAAAGCTTCTTCTGACCATTTAGTTAGAGCTTTTAATAAAACTTATGGTTTAAATATTACTATTTCAAATTGCTCTAATAACTATGGTCCTTGTCAGCATCAAGAAAAGTTAATTCCTCATGTTATCTCTCAATGCTTACAAGAAAAGAGTATTCCAGTGTATGGTAATGGTAAAAATATTAGAGATTGGCTTTATGTGTTAGACCACTGCAAAGCAATAGATTTAATTTATCACAACGCCAAAACAGGTGAAACATATAACATTGGCGGTCATAACGAACGCACTAATGTTGAAATTGTTACTAAGATTTGTGAAATATTAGATCAAAAAGTACCAAGAAAAAATGGTCAAAAATACGCTGATTTAATTACCTACGTAACAGATCGCCCTGGACACGATTTTAGATATGCTATAGATCCAACAAAGATTCAGACAGACCTAAAATGGTTTGCGGATGAAACATTTGATACAGGAATTATAAAAACAATAGATTGGTACTTAAAATCAAAATAAGTTAGTTGATTATATAACGAAAAATTTTAATTACGCAATTTATTATTCTATGCATAATAAATTAAATTATGGGTAAAAAAGCCAATTATGACTAAACTTTATTCTTTAAAAGATATCCAAAAAATAATAAAAATTTAAATACTATCGTTTCCTAAATGGTTTAACTTTAGGAAAAATTGATTCATTAAAAAATCATAAAAAAGAATATTTTCAAAATTTTTTAGACTCTAATGTTGATTATGATTACTACAAGTATTTAGATGACAATGTTCATAAATTCAAATACTTAAATAGTTTAACCTTAGGAATTTTTAAATATTTTAGAACAAAAAAACAACAAAATAGGAATAAACTATCCACTTTTATAGAACAAGCCTTATTACGTAATAATAGCAATGGTAATAATAACAAGGAACAATCAATAGCTAGACCTTATGAATTTTCAAAATTTAATATAGATATTGATAATACCCCTGTAACAGAAAAATTACTTTTTCCTAAGTTTGACGAAATCACTGTTTCTATTGTTATACCGTGTTACAACAATTTTGACATTACAATGAAATGTCTACGTTCTATTCTAAAAAATACAAATAACGTAAAATATGAAGTAATTATAGCTGATGATAAATCAAAAGATAATATTAGTCATATAGAAGACTTCACAGAAAATGTCATTAGAATTGTAAATCAAAAAGATAATGGTTTTATAAACAACTGTAATTCAGGAGCAAGCATAGCTAGAGGTAAATATATTTTCTTCTTAAATAATGATACCCAAGTACAGCCAAATTACTTAAAACCTCTAGTTGATACAATAGAAAGAGAGCCAAATATTGGTCTTATAGGTTCTATGTTATTATATCCGGACGGAACTGTTCAAGAAGCAGGTGGAGGGATTTTTAAAAATGCAAGTGGTATTAATTTCTTTAGATGTCAAAAAGATATAAATAATCCTAAAATAAATTATGTTAGAGATATTTTTTATATATCTGGTGCAGCAATTCTAGTACCAAAAGACTTGTTCAAAGAATTAAACGGCTTTGACACAGTATACTGTCCTGCATATTGTGAAGATTCTGATTTAGCTTTAAGAATTAGATATTGGAAAAAACAAAGAGTAGTATACCAACCTCTGTCTAAAATTGTTCATTTCGAAGGAGCTTCATTTTCAGATAAAAAGAAAAATGCTCTTATAGAAAGAAATGTTCAAAAACTTTATGACAGATTTTCTGTTCAACTTTCATGCAATCATGAAATGCCTGAATACCAAACTCCCTCAATTAAATCTTTTGATGCATCCCTAAATAAAAAATATATATTGGTAATAGATTGGAAAATTCTTTCCCCTTCTTTTGATACAGGATCAAGAGTTACACTTCAATATATGCAATTATTTCAAAAAATGGGGTTTGTTGTTAAATATTATCCTTTCGATCTATATAAGGAAAAAGATGAATTTCTTACAGATATTCAACAATTAGGTATAGAAGTAATTTTTGAACCTTTAGATTATTATCTAGAACAAAATAAAACAATAATCGATGCAATATTTTTAAATAGACCAGATATTGCTTCTAGAGCTTTACCTATTATAAAGAAGCATACTGATGCATATATTATATACCATGGGCACGATCTACATTATTTAAGAAAATATAGAGAAAATATTTCTAACGGAATGTCCAAAACATTAGCAGAAAATATTCTAAACCAAGAAAAAGCAAAAGAACTAGATGTTTATAAAAAAATGGATTTATCTGTTTTTGTATCAAATTCCGAAAAAGAATTAATACAAAAAGAACTTCCAAGAACCTTTTTAACTTCAATACCAATATTTTTATTAGATCCTCTAAAGATGAATAACTTTAGTTATGATGCAAAAACTAGAACAGATATTGCATTTGTTGCAGGATTTAAACATAATCCAAATATTGATGCTGCAGTTTATTTTGTAAATGAAATTTTGCCTTCGGTACAAGCAAAATTTCCAAGTATAAAAATTTATATAATTGGTTCCCATCCAGACGAAAAAGTAAAAAAATTAGGAAAAAATCC
>GL995205.1:5702-8802 GCA_000222855.1 Succinivibrionaceae bacterium WG-1
TCCATCTGTAATTGTTACAGGATATGTTACAGATGAAGAATTAGAAGACTACTCAAAAAATAAGACTAGTGGTCGTTCCACTTAGATATGGAGCAGGTGTAAAAGGCAAAGTAATTGAAGCTTTATATAACAAAGTTCCTGTTGTTACTACTTCAATTGGAGCAGAAGGTATTGATAATTCATCAAACATTATGCAAATAGCTGATTCAGCAAAAGATATGTCAAAGGCAATCTGTAACTTATATGATGATTTTAAGAAATTAAATGAATTATCAAACATGTCAACAAGTTTTATTACTGAACATTACACTGAAAAATCAGCTGTTACTTCAATTTCAAATTATTTACCAAGTCATATTAAACAAGGTTTAAATTTAGAAAATTTTTAATAGATATTAAATTTTAGGAAAAATGCAAGCAGTAATTTTAGCAGGTGGTTTCGGAACTAGATTAGCCCATGTTGTAAAAGATGTTCCCAAACCAATGGCACCAATAAACAACATACCATTTTTGAAAATATTATTTGATCAATTATCAAATCAAGGGATTAACCGATTCATTTTTTTGACCGGATATAAATCTGAAATTATTGAAGAATATTTCAAAGATTATAAAAATATAACAATTATAAAAGAACAAACTCCACTAGGAACTGGAGGCGCTTTACTAAATGCATATAAGTTTTTAGATGATGAATTTCTGTTATTTAATGGAGATACATTCTTTGATATTGATTTAAATTTATTTATCAAATATTCAAAAGATAATCCATTAACACTAGCTTTAAGATTTTCTAGTAATATTGAACGTTATGGTTTTGTGTCTTTAGATAACGATAGACAAGGTTCTAATAGTTATTTAGTAAAAAATTTTATAGAAAAAGGAAATTTATCACCTGAATACAAAGATGGATATATAAATGGTGGAATCTATTTTTTAAAGAAAAGAAATCTAGATCAATTTTACGATACATTTAAACAAAATTTTGTTTCGTTTGAACAAGAAATAATTCCATATTTTCTAAAAGAAAAAAATTATATGCTTTACCAATGGGTGGTATGTTTATAGACATAGGAATCCCAGAAGATTATAAAACAGCTCAGCATAGCATCCCAGAATGGATAAAAAAAGAAAAAAAGCCTGCTTTGTTTATCGATAAAGATGGAACAATAATTGAAGATACCGGTTATACGCATGGTCCAAAAATTACAATTATAAAAGAAACAACAGAAGTGTTAAAAAAGTATTCTCAAAAAGGATACCACATAATAATGATCACCAATCAAGCGGGCATAGCTAAAAACAAATTTACTATTCAAGATATGACTGACAATATCGATTCAATTGTAAATTATTATAAAAAAGAAGGAGTGATATTTGATGATATAGAATACTGTCTATATCATCCTCAGGCTGAAATAAAAGAATATAAATATATTTCACTTTTAAGAAAACCAGAACCTGGAATGCTTTTAAAAGCATCTGAAAAAATAAAAATAGATTTTGCTTCTTCTATTTTTTTTGGCGACAATAAAAAAATCGATAATATAAATTTACCCTATTTAAAATCGATTATTAGATAAAAATAAAATAAAACGGGAGAAAAATTTAATGTTTAATATAGATGACTATATATCAAAAAGTATAAATGTAAAAACCCAGATTTTGAATGATACAAACATTAAAAATCAAATTACAGAAGTTTCTCAAAAAATCGTTGCAGCTTTTAAAAATGGAAATAAAATTTTAATTGCAGGAAATGGTGGTTCTGCAGCTGATTCTCAACATTTTGCAGCTGAATTAGTATCTAAATTTTTCTTTGATAGACCAGGATTACCAGCAATTGCACTTACCACAGATACATCTATCTTAACTGCAATTGGAAATGATTATGGATATGAAAATTCATTTTCTCGACAAATTCAAGCTATTGGAAAAAAAGGCGATATATTTTTAGGAATATCAACATCAGGAAATTCCAAAAACATTGTAAAAGCAGTAAATATGGCCAATGAATTAGGAATAGACACAGTTGGTCTTGTAGGTTCTCAAAAATGTGTAATGGATGATATTTGTAAAACTATTTTAAAGGTACCTTCAAACTCAACACCTAATATTCAAGAAGCCCAACTTATGATTGAACATATGATTTGTGCAATTGTAGAAGATAAAATATTTGGAGAAAATAAAATATGTTAATTCGTGCAAAATCACCATTAAGAATTGGCTTAGCAGGAGGAGGAACCGATGTTAGTCCATATTGTGATATGTATGGAGGCCAAATTTTAAATGCATGCATAAATATGTTTGCATACGCAACAATAGAACCTACTACAAATAATAAAATTGTTCTATTTAGTGCAGACAGAAACGAGTTTGACGAACAAGACTCATCTTTATCTTTAATTTATAATCAAAAATTAGATTTAATAAAAGCTGTATATAACAGAATTGTTAAAGATTTTATAAATAAGCCGCTATCATTTAAAATAACAACATATGTTGATGCACCAGCAGGTTCAGGGTTGGGTTCTAGTTCTACTCTAGTAGTTACAGTACTCAAAGCTTTTGTTGAATGGTTGAAACTGCCATTAACAGAATATGATATTGCAAAGTTAGCTTGGTCAATTGAAAGAGAAGACATGAATATGTCTGGAGGACTTCAAGATCAATACGCAACTGCTTTCGGTGGATTTAACTACATGGAATTTCAAAACAACCATAAAGTTATAGTTAATCCTTTAAGAATAAAAAAATCATATATTTATGAATTGGAAAATAATCTTGTTTTATACTATACAGGAACAAGCAGATTATCAGCACAAATTATAGATTCTCAGATAAAGGAAATGAATTCCAATAATTCTAAGCAATCTAATACCACCATAGAAGCACTTCATAGAATAAAAGAATCTGCAACTAATATGAAAAACGCCTTATTAACAGGAAAGATAAATGAAATAGGTGAAATTTTAGATGACGCATGGCAGAACAAAAAAGACATCATCATCAATATCTAATGCCAAAATAGATGAACTTTACGAAGTAGCCAAAAAGCTGGAGCAACAGGTGGAAAAATTTCAGGAGCCGGTGGCGGTGG
>GL995205.1:9179-11698 GCA_000222855.1 Succinivibrionaceae bacterium WG-1
CGATACCCTGTTATTGAACAACTTAATAAATTTGGTGGACAAGTTAGAATATTTGCCTTTGAAAAAGAAGGTGCATCTAGTTGGATAACTAGATAAAAAATAAAAAAAACTAAATGAAGGTTCTGTAAGTAAAAAACAAATTACTGAAAAATAAGAACCTTCATTTTTATGTACTCTTATAAAAATATAGGTTCTAGAAGAATGAAAGAATAGATATATTTTATTATTAATAAAAAACTATTCTCAATACCTTACGCAATTTTATAAATATAACAAATTATCTTTTATAACTTATGAGTTCATAATACTCATTATTTTTTATAAAAATAAAATGTAAAACAATTACAAATATGACTAAAAATAAACAAACAATAAAGCTTGACCAATATGTATCCAACGGTGAAACTAATTTTTACCGCGGATATAAAGAATTTTGGCCTTTCTTAAAACCATACATTATTTGGGCTATTATTGGGTTACTACTAACTATTCCTGTTGGAGCATTAGAAGCTGTGGTAGCTTCTTTCTTAAAACCTTTTATGGATAATGTAATGATTGAGCAAGACTCAAACTTTGCTTATTATGTTCCATTATTTATAATTGGTTTTACAACAGTACAAGGATTATGTATTTACGCTTCAAACGTTGTAAATTCTTTTGTAGCTTCAAAAGTTTCTCTAGATATCAAGCTTGCTTTATATAAAAAACTATTAGACTTTGATTCTACTTTCTTTGATAAAAATAGTTCAGGCAATGTAATTATGAGATTTTGTTCTGATGCAGATAATGCAACAGGAGGCTTGATAAGCAATTTAAAATCTTTCTTACAAAAGTTTTTTCTACATTATCTTTAATATGTGTTCTTATTTGGAACTCTTGGGAATTATCAATTATTGCAGTTGGAGTTCTAGCAATAATTGTATTTCCTATGCGAATAGTTAGAAAAAAAATTAAAAATATTACTACAAAAAGTTTAGCAAATATTGCCAAAGTAAATTCAGCATATGTAGAAACATACGGTGGTATAAAAATTATAAAATCCTTTAACTTACAAAGAATCTTATTTAAAAAATACCATTATAATGCCTCTACTGTTTTTATGTTGGGAATGAAAATTATAAGAGACACTAATTGGCTTAGCCCGGTTATGCATTTAATTTCAGCATTTGGTGTCGCCGGGGTTTTATATTTTGGTTTACATTTAATTGAAATAGAACATATCACTCCAGGGGGATTTGTTGCCTTTTTAGCAGCTTTAATAATGCTATACACCCCATTAAAAAGTATTGGAAATAACTACATTGCTGTTCAGTTATCATTGCTCGCTATCGATCGTATAACACAAATTTTAGAAGCAGATTCTTATGAAAATAATGATGGAGAAGGAACTGAAACTTTATCATCCATCAATAACTTAATAGAATTTAAGAATGTTTCATTTTCATATGACAATGAAAGAACAGTCCTAAAAAATATTAATTTCGAAGTTCCAATTGGTCAAAAAATAGCATTAGTTGGCAACTCAGGAGGAGGAAAATCTACAGTAACCTCTTTAATTCCTCGACTTTATGAAATAGATGAGGGAGAAATTCTTATAGATGGAATAAATATAAAAAATATTCATTATCATCACTACGAAACAACATTGCTATGGTTTTTCAGGATAACTTTTTATTTGATGGAACTATAAAAGAAAATTTACTATATGGTAAAGAAAATGCCACCGAAGAAGAAATACAACTTGCTATAAAAAGTGCCTTCTTAGATGAATTTGTAAATAAATTACCTGCTGGTATTGATACTGTCATCGGTGAAAGAGGCTTATTGTTGTCCGGAGGACAAAAACAACGTGTAGCTATTGCTAGAGCAATTCTCAAAAATGCACCTCTTGTTATTTTAGATGAAGCAACTTCAGCGTTAGATAATAAAAGCGAAAAAGTTGTTCAACAAGCATTGGACAAACTAATGGAAGGAAGAACAACTATTGTAATAGCGCACCGTTTATCAACAGTAATGGATGCTAACAAGATAATAGTCATAAATGATGGTCAAATAGTAGAAGAAGGTGATCACAATACCCTTTTAGCTAAAGATGGTCCTTATGCTTCTCTTTATAAATCTCAATTCAATTTAGAAAAAGCTACAAATGAATAAAATAAAGGGCATTTAAACATATGAAAAGATTTTTAAAAAATTTAGCGAAGTATCTTTCTTTTGCTCTTATATCTTCAATTCTAACAAGTGTATTATTATTTGGGTTATTCCTTATTGTATCAACTCAATATAGAATGCAGTATATTAGAATTACATTTGAAAATTATTCTAATGAAAATATCACCCCAACATTAGAAGTTATAACCCCTGAAGGCTTGAAGCAAGATTATAATATTAATTTTATTGATAATTCAGAACCTGAAAAAACTTCTTTTATATATTTTTTAATTTAAAAGATTCCAACGAACTGAAAATTAAATTCGACAAAATTAATTTCCCAAAATTATTTTTTCAAATGCACAAAT
>GL995205.1:12745-16435 GCA_000222855.1 Succinivibrionaceae bacterium WG-1
CTCAGTTCTGCTTTCTTTGCTTTACATCAAAGGTAATTTTAAGTATAAAGAGTTCTAGAAGAACACAAAATACTAAATACTTATATGTACCGTATAATTTTATAACATTAAAACTTTTATAAAAAACAAGACAAGAGATAAAAGCAATGTTGTTTTCTGCCAAGCCCATAGGTCATTTACTTGCAATTTTCACCATCTTCGTATGGAGTATCACCTATATATCTACTAAAATTTTGGTTGCAGATTTTCATCCTGTAGAGATATTGATTATTCGTTTTATAATAGGTATGCTCGTTTTATCAATACTATACCCACATCTACCTAAATTTCAAAAATCAGAAGAACCTTTTTATGTATTAGCTGGTCTTACAGGTGGATGCTTATACTTTCTTATTGAAAATTATGCAGTTACCATGACTACAGCCACAAACGTTGGGATCATTTTGGTAATAACCCCAATGCTCACAGCAATTGCAAATAAAATCTGTTATCCCAAATCAGAACCAATTACATTAAAATTTGTTATCGGATTTTTGCTTGCATTTATAGGTATTATTATTCTTAGCTTAAAAGGCACAGGAGCTGCTCAAAACAACGGTTTTCAATTTAATCCAATGGGAGATAGTTTAGCTGTTCTTGCGGGTGCTGTTTTTGCTGTATATTCAGTGGTATGTCGTAAAATTGGCTATTTTGCTCATAACACTTTAGATGACACTAGAAAAACTTTCTTTTATGGGGTGTTATTTATAATACCTACCCTATTTTTTGTAGAAATAGAACCTTATACCGTAGAGCATCTTGCTAAATTTTTAAAGCCTGCAAATGCATTTAACATCCTATTTTTAGGGATTATTGCATCAGCTTTATGTTTTGGAAGTTGGAATCAAGCCGTAAAGGTAATCGGTCCTGTAACCACAATTGTATATCTTTATGCAACCCCTATCATTACCCTTACATTTGCGTATCTTATATTAGGAGAACAACTCACAATATTAGGATATCTAGGATGCGTATTAATTATGCTTGGACTAGTACTCTCTCAAAACTTCTCAATAAAAGATATAAAACAAAAATTGTTTAAGAAATAATTTTTAAGCATCTAAAAATATACTTATACATGCTTATGTAGGATTTTATAAGTATTAAATTATACTGCTGACAGATACAAATAAAGCCTTCACCAAATAAAAAGCAACATCAGAAGGCTTTATATAAAATAAACTATTTTAATGACAATTTTATCTTCTTTATTAAATCCAAATTGCAGGTAACCAATTTACACGTTCAATCGTATCTTTGGTTAACCATTTGGCATCTAAATGTTCAAGAAGTTCAAAAGAACAATTATCAAATTCACACCAAAAACATTTCATACTTAAATGAAAATTGGGATAATCATATTCAATAGTATCAATTAAATGACCTACTCTTACTTGCGCCTTTAATTCTTCAAAAATTTCACGTTTTAAAGCTGACTCTAAATCCTCGTTTAATTCAACTTTACCACCAGGAAATTCCCACATTCCCTTAAACTCACCATATCCTCTAGCGGTTGCAAGAATTTGTTTCTTATCTTTTAAATCATTACAAATAACCGCAGCTACCACGTTTATTGTTTTCATAAAATTTCCTAATATATAATTCAGATATAAGGTATTTATTCGTTTTATTTTTCTAAATATATTTATTTAAACATATTAACTCTAAATAAAACAATATTTTTATCATCAAGTATAAAAATATCTATTCTAAAAAAAATGCTTATAGTTATATATTTTTTCTATATCTAGATATGTATTATAACAATTAGACAATATCATACTTAATTACTATACTTTAAAAAAAATGATTTTAGGAGAACAGTATTATGAGTAAAAATCTGAAGACACCTTTTAGATATGATGTTGTTGGCAGTTTTTTAAGACCTGAGTATTTAATACAAGCAAGAAAACAATTTGAAAAAAATGAAATTACAGCTCAAAACTTAAAAGAACTTGAAGACAAAGCTATTATTGATTTAATCAATAACCAAAAGAAAGCAGGCTTACAAGTTATTACAGATGGCGAATTTCGTAGAAAGAGTTGGCATCTTGATTTTATGTGGCAATTAAATGGTGTTGAACGTATTGAATTAAGCCATGGTTACTATTTCAATGGTTTAGAAACCTATCCTACATCAATAAAAATTGTCGGAAAGATTACAGGCGAAAATCATCCATTTGTAGAACACTTTAAATTCGTAAAACAATTTGAAGATAAAAATGTGGTTGCCAAGCAAACTATACCAGCTCCTGCTCAAATGTTATCAGAACTATTTAGAAAAGATAACATTGAAAATACTCAAAAAATGTATCCCAACCTTGATGATTTAATTACAGATATAGCTAACGCTTATAAAACTGTTATCAAAGAACTATATGATGCAGGTTGCAGAAATATACAATTAGATGATTGTACTTGGGGCATGATTGTCGATGTTAATTATTGGACCAAGAAAGTTGGCACTAATGTAAAAGTTGATAGTGAAGCAGAAAAATATCTTCGTATCAATAATCTTGCTATTGCTGATAAACCTGATGATTTAGTTATTACTACTCACGTTTGTCGTGGTAACTATCAATCAGCATTTGCGGCAACAGGACCATATGACAGAATTGCATCTTTCTTATTTCCCAAAGAAAACGTTGATGCATTTTATCTTGAATATGATGATGAAAGATCTGGCAATTTTGAAGCATTAAAACAAGTTCCAAAAGATAAAAAAGTAGTACTAGGACTTATAACAACCAAAAAAGCAGCCCTTGAAGATAAAGAAAAAATCAAAGCAAGAATTTACGAAGCCGCGAAAATTGTGCCTCTTGAAAACTTATATTTAAGTCAACAATGCGGATTTTCTTCTAATGAAATTGGTAATAAACTTACCGAAGAAGAACAATGGGCTAAAGTAGCATTAGTAAAAGAAATTGCAGAAGAAGTTTGGAAAAATTAAAATTTAAATAAGATTCTATCTCTAAAAATTCAATAAAATTTAAAGTTATTCTATCTTGCTAAAGATAGAATAACTTATAAAAATCTCAAAAATAAAACAACTCTTAGAAAACTTTTAGTACTCTGTAATGGTTAAATCAAAATAATTTAATATTTTGGTAATAGCGTCATGGTAATTTTTACTATATAAAATTTAGATATAACAATTCTGTATTTTTCTTTACAATTCCTTAATAATCACTTTCATTTCAATTATTTAAAAATATAAAATCAAATAATTCCTAAACAACTTTTAGCGTTACATAATATTTTATGATAAAGCTTTTTAATGTTTTTTACATAAAATAGCTAACTGTTATATAATCATAGAACACTCTAAAAAATAAAGAAGTTGTTATGAGCACACTGTAGTTGTTAATTTATGAGGGAATTTTATGGCAAGAACTAGCTCAATATTTTACTTAGCACAGCAAATAAATTAAACGATTCCCTTAATAACACAATATCTTTATTTTCTTTAGCATCTGAAAAACTAACGTTTCTAGATTTTTCAATGAACGTCTGCAACGAGTAAAACAAGACGTTGAAACTGCTCGTACAGTTTGCACAAATTTACAATCTTTGTGCAAAATTTTATGCATTACCCCAAATGATATAACCAATACAGAGCCACTTACATTATTTAAACAAATTCGTAAAATT
>GL995205.1:16853-19303 GCA_000222855.1 Succinivibrionaceae bacterium WG-1
AATAACCCCATGTTACAATCTTAATAAAGACCCTGATATTGTTACAGCAAAAGAATTTAATAATTCTCAAAAAATGACTAAATTCTTATTACATCGCATGCAACAAGCTCAATTAAAAATAAATAATTTCTTGATATTATTGCATGTTTTTCAATCTATTCATTTAGTCGTAAACGAATCTCGTCTTACAGGAGAACAAGGAAGTATTATTAATTCATTTATTGAAAATAATATATTTCCTGCAGAAGGTAAAGCATATTTACAAGCTTGTTTTACTCAAGCAATGGAAAGCAATATTCTTGAAAATGAATTACTTGAACCTAAATGCTTTATAAAACCTATTCAAAATGAAGCGGTCCTTGATAGATATATAAAACTTCTTGCTGAAATTGCAGCTGCCGCCTACCAAAAACCTGATTTTACAAGTTTTACCAATGCTGATAAATTAAATGAATATTACAACATTTATCAAAGTAATAATAAGATAAAAAACAATTTTACAATATCTGTACCACAATCAACCAAAAACAAATCAAATCAAGAAACCAAATTCTACTTTCTAGAAGAATTTTCTCATTCTTTTGAAAAAGCATACGAAGAACTATTACAAAGTAAAGATTTATTAAATAGTATCAATTTTGAACCACAAACCAAAGAATCAGACGTAATAACAAACAATATAACACAAAGTAAAGATATCTCTGATAAAGAATTTTTTGTTCAAAACTATCGTAAATATATTCTTTATTTAACCAAAAATAGAGAATTCTATAATCCTAAGGAACTAGTATTTAAAGCCAATAATTCTACTATTTACATAAATGATGTAGCAGTTACCAATGCTAATATGTACTCAACAACTAATAAGGAAAATGTATTTTGGCGTTTTGCGTTAAATAACAATCATATACCTTATTTATATCCTGCCGAAGGATGTAAAACATTCTTAGAACTTGATAATGATGCTCGCAAAAAATTTGCAATAGCATTGAATAATCCAAGCAGTTATTTTCATCTAAGCGACGTTATGGGAATGTCTCTTGCGGCTAATTTGGAATACCGTCTACTATTTGAAGGTGTAATTGGTACTATTTCACAACAAGAAAAATCTAATGCCTTTATGTGGTTAGTTCAATGGTATAATCAGTTTTTTATTGCTAATGATAAAGTGATGTATGACTTTTCAAAAACATTAACATACATGGGTAATATCATTGCAATCTACTGTTTTCTTTTTAAAGATGAAATTACCCCTAATTTAGAACAAATTTTAAAATTTCATCCTTTTACAACTGACTATGCTCTATTACAAATAAGCCAAGCTTTAAAAACTAATACTCTTAATGATTTAGATTTAAACACAAAAATAAATTACTATTTCAATATTTTTATAAATAGCAGTTCTACTTTTAATTTAAATATGAGAGTTAATAGTTTAAATGCCATCTTACTCAGAGAAGAAGCTTTTAAACTATTTAAAAACAAAATAAAAGAAACACCTGATTTAATAAAAAAATTGAAAAGCATTTAACTATTTCGCAAAAGTTTGAATTTAATTCACCATTTAGTGCACTTAAATATTACAAAAATACAATTTTTAATTGTTTTGTTGGCGAAATTATAAAAATCCCATCAATTCCTCAAATTACAGCAATAATTGATAATATTAAAAATGAATTAGCCCCACTTCTTAGTTATATTCAAGGTGGTGGAAACAATGTTCGTAACGAACTTGTATATCGAATCTTAGAGCACAATCTACAAGGTAAAAACAATTTTTCTGCAAGCATTACAAACTTTAGACAAATGTTGCTTGCTACAGAAATTTTTGCATATGATGAATTAAAACACCTATTTAACATTAATATAAATAGTCGTAAGCAAGTATTACAAATTATTTTAAAATGTGCTCAAATATTAAAGCTTAATATGTATCCAGATCCAAATGTTGAAAACTATGATTATACAGTTTCTGCATTTGATTTTATTTCTTTTAAACCACAAACTTTAATAGAAAAAGACACCGATAATAACAATGAAGTTTTTACTTATCCAAAAGAAATAAACAGAATTATCTTACCATATCGACTAGCAATAGATGCGGCAACCTCATATAGTATACAAGAACAACTATATAGAGTTTTTGTTGACAACATCAATAGCAATACCCAATGTTCCACAACAGAAAAAGAGAACATTGCCACATACGCACAACTAATTACCGCTATAAAACAACAAAAAGGCGGAAATTGTCGTGTAGGTTTAGGATTAAAACAAGTAACTTTCAACGAACAAGAATTAAAAGAATTATATGCATACTTTGCAATTGTTTCGTCATCTATTGATAAATCTTGGGTTAATAGAAACATCAAAGCCATAAATGCCAAGCTAAATCAAAAGAATTTAGATATTTTTATTTCTGATAAAACAGTTACTCCAAATGAACGTAG
>GL995205.1:19763-24919 GCA_000222855.1 Succinivibrionaceae bacterium WG-1
AGATACAACAACAGTAGAGTCTGTGACAAAGAGTGCAGATAATTCTTCTATTGCTTCAGAAAATAATAATGACTCAGAATCAATATTCGCAGAATTACCTTTAGCCTGTCAAAAACTATTAAAGAGACTATTACAATTACCAGAATTTACAAAAGAAGATTTTCATAAATTATGCAAAGAAGAAAAGCTTATGCCAAATGCAACAATTGAACAAATTAATGATTGGGCATATGCTCACTTTGATTGTTCTTTACTTGAAGAAGATGACATTATGTTCTTCGATAGAGAGTTACTAATGGATGCTCTATAAACAACAGAGCTAAGAAAAAATATAGCAAGAAAAACAAATAATACCAAAGGTAAAAAAATTAGGAAAAGAGTACTTATTTTATGAAAAGAGATTTTTTAAATGATTTACTTGATGATTTTGACGAAAATGCTCCATCAAATCAGAATAATTTAAAAAAGAACTCTTATGCCACTAAATCAAGTACTGCTTTCTATTCTAATAATCAAAATAGAAGTCCCAAAGTTCTTCCTAATCAGTATCACCAACAAAATTCTAATCAAAACATACAAAATCAATCTTATCTAAAAACCAATATTCAAACTAATCAAAGCACTGATTTTGAATACAATTCCCAAGATATTACTTTTTTTACTAATTCAGCAATAAACAACAATAATAGTGATATTGAACGATACGATGTATCAGCAAGAGATTTTGAAAACTACTACAATACAACAACAGTAACAGAACAAGAGATTATTAGTAATTTAAATCAATTAAATAACTTAAAACCTGTAATTGATGATTTTGAGTACCTAGCAACAACAACTAATAATAATATTAGTCCAATTGATAACTATATAAATGAGTCAAACAACTTATCTAATAATAAAATCACCTCAAATGTTGTTAACCCAAACTCTTACAAGGCTAATTTTAACTCCCAAAATCCCCAGAATATAAATAATAATCAAAATAGTAACTTTGTTGCTAATGGTATTCAAAATACTCACAATTCTATTCAATCAACAAAATCAGCCAATGTTTTTACAAACAATTCAGTTCCGCAAAATAATGTAGCAACAACAATACCCCAAAAACAAACTACACTAGCTAACATTAAAAATTTAATATTAAATGATAAACAAGCTATCAATGCCCCTGTAAAAACTTCAAATAGCACATCTCTCGTAAATCCCAATGACACTAAAATTGTTTTTACAGTTTCACAGTTATGTAAGAACATTCAAAATTCATTACAAGGGTTAGGAAATTTTTCTGTTGTTGGAGAAATTTCAGAATATAAAGGACCTACTAGCAGTGGTTTGTTTTTTCCTTAAAAGAAATTGCTCTTGATGGAAGAACTCAAAAAGAAAATGTATTTGTTATAAATGTTACTATTTTTAACAGTATATTTAGAAGTATCCCCAACAATGTAGTATCCCAATTAAAGCAAGGCGCCAAAGTAATAATAACTGGTAAAGTGGATTATTACAGTCCATATGGCAGAATTAGTCTTGTTGCTACGAATATATCGCTAGCAGGTGAAGGCTTAATCATGCAGCAATATATTGAGCTCTTTAACCGTTTAAAGGCTGAAGGACTTTTTGATGCAAGACGAAAAAAGCCACTACCAACATCATACAAACGAGTTGCACTAATGACTGCACCTCAAGGTCAAGCTTATCGCGATGTTATGAGTCAAATACTCTTAAATGACCCTTTTATGGAAGTTAAATTGTATCCTTGCTTAGTTCAAGGTAAAGATGCTCCCAAATCACTCATAACAACATTAAACATTATTAACCAAGACCATTTAACTACACCTTTTGATGCTATATTGGTGGTTCGCGGTGGCGGTTCTCTTGAAGATTTAAATTGTTTTAATGATGAAGGCTTGATAAGAGCCATTGCTCAAAATAATCAAATTCCACTATTGTGTGGTGTAGGTCATGAAGGTGACCATACTCTAATTGAACAAGTTGCAGATCATGTGTTGATAACACCTACTGCAACAGGTATATTTGTATCAAGTAACATGGCTCATAAAATAAAGAGATTTTATGAGTTACCAAAACTTATACAAAACAACATGCAAAATTATTTGGTTAGAAAGTATCAGAACCTTTATTTATTAAATATTCGTTTTAACACTTTTAATCCAGGTATTAGATGTAATAATTTAGCAATTGAAATACAAAAGTATAAATTGTCATTACAACAAGTAATGAATAATTGTATTCATAATCAAAAGAATAATCTCAACCAACGAAAAAATAAATTAACCTTAAATTCTCCTAATAAATTATTATTATCAAATTATCAAAGATTATCAGAAAATAAAAATAAACTAAAAACAGCAAATTTAGCTATTCTTGATAACAAAAAAATAACTTAAACAATCTAAAAGCACGTTTAGATAATGTATCACCATTAAATAAACTACATAATAGAGAAAAACAATTAAATCAAATTAAATTTAGAATACAAGAATTAAACAATTCTTTTATAAGTAAAAGAACCAACCTTTTAGAAAAACAAACTCTAAATTTAAACAATATTAAAAAACAAATGTTTTTTAATTTAAATAATAAAAGTCAAATACTACAAAACCAAAGTATTCGTTTAAATACTAGAGAAACTAGTAGTTTAAACCAAAAGATAAATAAATTTAATCAAACCAAAGATAATTTTATAAAAATGTATTTGGTATCCATTAATGACAATATCAGATTACATAAACAAAAATTACAGGAAATAAAAAACGTTTGGATAGCGCTTTAAACCAAAAGCACAAAGAATATAGTGTTAAAATTTTAAGTATCAAACAATTACTTAACGCCTATAACTACCACAATGTACTTTCAAAAGGCTACACTTTTACCCAAGATATAAATAGTAATATTATAAAAGCACCCCAAACTTTAAAACCAGGTGACAAGATAATCACAATCTTTGCAGAAAACTATAAAGTATATTCAACTGTAGATAAAGTGACTACCTCAAAAGAAAAAATTAAGTTATAAAAAAATGCCTTTTTAAAAGTTATATAAATTTTTTGTGACATCCTTTACTAAAATTTAATAACAAAAGTTAATTATTTTGAATCTAAAATTATAGAGTAGTAGAATTACTCATAGCGGAAATGAAGTTTTCCGTTTTTATTGTCTCCTTATTGTTTGTTACACAGATCTTCTACATGGATTTTTGAAGATCTGTTTTTTTTTTGCTTTTTATTATAAATTTACATATTGTTAAATAATATTCACAATATTTATCAAATAGTATCTCTAATATTAAAATTTTTCACTTCAAGTTTTTAAGTTCAAATATAAAAATCATATAAAATAAAAAAGAGAACTCGTTTTAAACAAGTTCTCTTTTCTATAGTTTTGTCAACAAAATTATAACAATATCTAAACTTTTATCTTTTTATAGAAGTTATAATTTCTATTGCAAATAATATTAAGCTACAGTTAAAAGCTTATCCATAACTTCTGTAACTTTATTAAATTCATTCTTAATACCAGAAATTTTATTTTCAACATCATCTTGTTTTGCAACGATATCAGAATAAGTCTGTTCTAAAGAATCTAATGCTTGTTCACTTGCAGAATTGTCATTCATTGAAGAAACTAACTGAACATGTTGGTTAATATCATCAACAACTCCATTAATTTCTTGAATATTATTTTGGTGAATCTTGATAGTTTCGCCTAAAATATTCATAGCAGAACTTGCCGCATTATTAACAACATCAATCTTTTCATTATTCTTATTTGCTTCTTCAATAATGAAGTTGATTTGATTTGTGAAAGTATCAACGCTTGTATCAATCTTTGATGATGCTTCAGCTGTATCTAAAGACAACTTCTTAACTTCACCAGCAACCACTGCGAAACCTCTACCATGTTCACCAGCACGAGCTGCTTCAATTGTTGCATTCAAAGCTAGTAAGTTTGTTTGACTTGATAAAGATGAAATCATACTTGTACATTCACGAATAGAATCCATTTGTTCTCTTAATGCAGAGAATGAATTAACCATTGCAGATTGGTTATCACGTAATGTTTCAACATGCTTGCGAATATCGCCAATTACATTATTGAGTTGTTCAATAAAATCCAATTCACTAGATAACGCTGTAGTAATTTTATCTGTTGAATCAGCAACATTATTTTCTTGTAAAAAGTTGTTGGCATCACCTTTAATGCAATTTTTTAAATTTTGAAGAGCTTCTGAAAATTGATTAAAATTTTCCTTTATTGCTGCGAATGCATCGTCACCCTTTTTAAAAGAAGCAACTACAGTATCAGAAACTTTCTTGCCTTCACCTACTAAACCTTTATACTGTTCTACAAGCTTAACTGATTTATTATTAAAAAGACTCATTAGATTCACCTTATTGCTTTAACTAGCATTAACACCATCTTGAGTATTAGAAATTAACTCCTTTATTGTTTTACCATCATAGATAATTCCAAACAAATTATTCTAACGATAGGCAACATTTTAATAGTTTGTTTTTCTAATAATTGCAGATAGCATATAAAACATAAACCGTATTTTTACGAAACTTTTTACCAAAATATTAGCAGCCACAATTTATCTCAAATATAAATAACTGTTTCCTATACTTACTCATGCACAATGATAATAGAGTTATAAAATATAATATGAAAAGTTATATCGATATTTGACAATAATAATTGTCTTCACTTAATGTCTTCACTTGGCAATGCCAATATTTATGAATTGTTTATGTCTTAAACATTACATTGCTTAAAGTATTTTAACAACTTGAACAAAAGTTCCATGTCCATACATACCATTTTAGAGAATGGAAAATTTATTTTTGTGACAAAACACTTATTTAAATAATTCATATATAAGGATTTTTTAAAAATTTGATCAAAAAGACATCTAAAACAAAGATTTATTAAAAATAATTCTAGAAAAAAGTAAATTTTAAAGAATATTTAGCTTATAAATGTAAAACTATTCATAGCAATTGCTATAAATTTATTCAAATTTTAATTATGACAACAAAAATTCATGATATTTGCTTAATTTAAACAAATAAAACAGAAAGACAATAAAACTTTAACAGATTGATTAGAAAGAAAAGATTAAAAATCTAAGAGGA
>GL995205.1:25291-29037 GCA_000222855.1 Succinivibrionaceae bacterium WG-1
CTCATAAAATCCTATGAATTAAGTATGAAATAATTTTTAACAAAAATTCTTTTTAATTTTAATATTTATTATCAAGAATAATGTTAAATTTTTATTTTGTAAAACAGCTTAAAAAGCTTGATATATAGCGGTATATCGGTATACGGCCTCCCCAAAAAAAATTAAATAATTTTTTTTAATTCATAGCATATATATATGTTTTGACATCCTATAAAATCATAGTATAATAGTAGGAATTAAAACAGTATTTATTACTTAAGCAATGTTAAATAAAGAGATAGATATGAGCGAACAGCATTTAGAACATGAACATAACCACGAGCATGAACACGAACACAACCATAGTCATGAACATTCTCATAACCATGAACATCATTCTACTTCTCATACTCATTCACATGGTTTAGAACATTTTCATTCTCATAGAAATATTATCGGTTTTGATGAACATGGTATACCTAAGGTTATATTAAAATCAGATCATGAAGAAGATGCTGACGATCCTTTATCTTTTATAAAAGACTATACAAAGGCTGTAAACGACTATAGAAAAACCTTCCCTACTAAAGATGATGTTAGAGAAGGAACCCCAGATCCTGCTGTAAAAGAATTAATTATTCATGCAGAAGATATAAAGTTAGAAACAACTTTTGACAGATTTGACAAACAAAAACCTCACTGTAACTTTGGTTTAGCAGGTATTTGTTGCAAAATATGTAACATGGGACCTTGTCGTATAACTCCAAAAGCTCCACGTGGGACATGCGGTGCGGACGCTGACTTAATAGTATCAAGAAACTTATTAAGAGCAGGAGCTGCTGGTGCTTCACAACATGGCATGCATGCAAGAGAAGTAATTCTTGCATTAAAGTGGGCTGCTCAAGGAAAAATAGATGTACCTATTATTGGTCAAGACAAAGTAAAACAAGTAGCAAAGGCTTTTAAGATTCCTAATATCGAACAAAAAACTGTCGCAGAACTTGCAATCGAAGTTGCTGATATACTACTTGAAGATTTATCAAGACCAGAACCGAATAACTATAGAACAATTGAAGCTTTTGCACCAGAAGAAAGAAAAGAAGTTTGGAAAAAACTAGATATCCTTCCAATAAGTGCTTATCACGAAGTATTCGAAGCATATCATAAGAGTGCTTTAGGTACAGACGGCGATTGGAAGAGTATCATGCAACAATTTTTACGTTGTGGCTTAGTATTTACATTTACAGGTGTTTTAGCTGCTTCTATCGCAACAGATTGTTTATTTGGGGTTGGTGATAGAGTTACTTCAAAAGTAAACGTTGGAGCTTTAAAAGAAGGATATGTAAATATCGCAGTGCATGGTCACTTACCTTTATTAGTAAGTGAAATAGTAAAAGTTGGTAGTTCTGAAAAATTTATTGAACTTGCTAAACAAAATGGCGCTAAAGGCATTAGATTCTACGGTATTTGTTGCTCAGGTTTAGCAGCTATGTATAGATATGGTGGAGTTATTCCTCTATCCAACGCAGTAACAGCTGAATTAGTTTTAAGTACTGGCGCATTAGATTTATGGGTTGCAGACGTTCAAGACGTATTCCCAGCAATTATGGATGTTGCTAAATGCTTTAAGACAACAGTAGTAACAACAAGTGAATCTGCAAGACTTCCTGGTGCAGAACGTTATGAATACGATCACCATCATGCAAATCTATCAGAAACACATGAACTTGCTGAAAAGATTGTAATGCGTGGTATTGAAAGTTTTACTCAACGTCGTGGAATACCTGTACATATTCCACAATATGAAGTTGAAGCAGAAGTTGGTTTTTCAATTGAATATATAGCTAAAAGATTTGGCTCTATAGCTCCATTTGCTGAAGCTTTAAAAGAAGGGAAAATTTTAGGTATCGTAAACATGGTTGGTTGCAACAACACTAAAGTTGTTTATGAAAGACCTATTATCGATGTAGCAGAAGTATTAATCAAGAACAATGTTCTCGTTCTTACTAATGGTTGTGCATCATTCCCATTGATGAAATTAGGGTTATGTGAACGAAATGCATTTGAAAAAGCAGGTGACTCATTAAAATCTTTCTTAGCACCTGATTTACCTCCTGTATGGCACGTTGGTGAATGTATTGACAATGCTCGTTCTTCTGCAATATTAGGTGGAGTTGCCGGATACTTTGGTAAAGCAATAAAAGATATGCCTTATGCATTTACATCTCCTGAATGGGGTAATGAAAAAGGCATTGATGCAGCTCTTGGTTTTAGACTCATGGGGGTTGATTCATACCACTGCGTAGAAGCTCAAATTCATGGCTCTAAAAATATTATTGAATTTTTAAAACTTGGTACAAAAGAAATGTTAGGCTCACAAATGAACGTTAACGTTGATCCAATCAAACTTGGCGAACAAATTGTTGAAGACCTAAAGAAAAAACGTAAAGCATTAGGTTGGAACTAAAAGCCTTGCTTTTACAAGAAGGAGACAATATGAAAAATACAATAAAAAAATAAACTTCTTTAATCTTCCACTTGTCGCACTTGTAATGTCTATGGCTATGTTCGGTTGTAATGACAATACAAAAACAGATGCTCAAGCAACAACCCCAAATGTAGAAACTCAAAGTTCTACAGAAAATAATAAAACAGTAATAAAAGTAGCATACCTACCTATTACTCATGCGTTACCTGTACTTGAAGAAGCTGATTTAATCAATAACGATCCTAATTCCAATGTAAAAGTTGAATTAATTCGTTATGGTTCATGGCCTGAATTACTAGACGCTCTAAATACTGGTAATGTAGATGCTGCATCTGTATTAGTAGAACTTGCAATTAAAGCAAAAGAACAAGGTATTGATTTAAAAGCTCTTGCTTTAGGTCATACAGATGGTAATGTTTTGGTTGTTGATAATGAAATTCAAGATGCATCTCAACTAAAAGGAAAAACTATTGCTATACCGCATCGTCAATCTTCACACTATCTATTAGTTATTGAAGCTTTAGCTCGCGCAAATCTTACAATTGATGATGTAAATATTGTAGAAATTGCTCCAACTGAAATGCCTTCAGCTCTTGCAAGCAAACAAATATCAGCATATTGCGTAGCAGAACCTTTTGGAGCAAAAAGTGTTTCTTTAAATATTGGTAAGGTTTTATTTACTTCTCAGGAATTATGGCCTCATTCTATTTGCTGTGCACTAGTATTTAATAATCTATTCCTAAAGAATCACCCTGAATTAGCAAAAGAATTCATAAGAAAATACCATGAATCTGCTCATGCTCTTGAAAATAAAGAACATGCTTTAGAAGTAGCTTCAAAGAAATTTAAGCAAGATAAAGCAACATTAGAACAATCTCTTGCATGGATTTCATTTGATAATTTACAGATTACTGAAGAAAACTATCAAAAGTTATCAGAAAGAATTATCAATGCAAAACTTTCTGATAAAGTTCCAGAATATAAGGATTTTGTAGTAAATGACTAACGTTATATCAAAAAGAAGTGCCATTATATTTTGGCGTATATTTGTGTCATTTGGGTTATTAATCCTTGTATGGCAACTAGCTGTTAGTTTGGGGAATTTTAATAAAGCCCTATTCCCTTCTCCATACGATTCTCTTTTAGCATTATGGGAAATAACTCTTGATGGAACTTTAATTTCTCATATTGCAACAAGTATGGCAAGATTTGCAGTTGGTTTTATATCTGCTGTACTACTTGGGGTGTTATTAGGTTTAATTTTAGGTTGGTTTAAAAA
>GL995205.1:31026-34554 GCA_000222855.1 Succinivibrionaceae bacterium WG-1
GACTGGAACATCGTACTCATCAATTATTACTATAGCATTCTTACCAAAATACTTATTCAGTAGTTCTGTTAAAAAATAAAGAGAATCTTCTAATGTAGAAATATCGGTACTTATAAATGATTGGTTCTTATTAGTTTTTAAATTCCATAATACATCCATGGTATTATTAAATGATTTTTTTAAAAATGGCGAAATTTTAGAATCTTCTAATATAAAACTATATTCATCATAAACACTAAGCAACAAGGTGGCTAATTTAGCAACTGCCTCAAAAATATCACTGCCAGTTACTTTCTTTAAAGATAAAAATATTACGGGATATTTACCCATGTATTGTTGGCAAAATTCTGTATCTTTAGAGATTTCTAAACCTTCAAATAGCTTTTGATTTTTTGATATATCACTTGGATTATCATAGTTAGTTATGGCTAAGAAATTAGCTAGCATACTCATCGTTAAGCTTTTTCCAAAACGACGAGGTCTTGTTAATAAAGATACCTTTACTCCTATTTCTTCCTCAAAAAATTTTTTTATAAATAAAGTTTTATCTACATAATAGCAATTATTTTCTATCAGTTCTCTAAAATCATCAGTTCCAATAGCAATTGCTTTTTTTCTTAACATAAAACTTATCTCCAAAATCCTCTGAATATATCACCATTATTATATTATGATATTTACTTAATTACCGTGAAAAACATTATATAAAACAAGCTGACAAATATTTTAATTTTAAATGTAAGCGCCTTAAATGAAAAAATTAAAATCTCTATTCTTGTTTAGAAGGCATTAATATAAGTATTTTAGACAAGTTTTTAATTTAACAATTTACCACATGGAGCAACTTGATTTTCTTAATATTTTAATACTTCAAGCTATATGAGAATTTCTATAGATTGATAAAACACTAGATACAATACATACACAATATGTTTATTATCGTTAGAAAATTTTCTTAACAAAAATCTCGGAACATAGTGGCTATTTATTAACATAACAAATCAAGCAAAAATAAAAATCTCTGTAGTAAAAAACAATTATTTAATTTGGTATAATCGTAAGTAGTTTTACATTCTATTTTTTTCAATAAAAATTCTATTTTTTCCAAACTCTCTTTTTCATTTCATAATTATCCATATCATAAACGCCTTTTTCTTCTGGATCTTCAGATGTTTTGAATATAGATAAGAACCACATATATTGTTTTTCTCTGCCTTTAATATATTTTTCAATACTTTCATTCATACGGCGTACATCAGCTTCCAAATCACCACTCGGATAATTTTCTAAATATTTATCAAATATAACTTCGTACTTACGAGCTTCTTCATTATATGTTGAAAAGAAAGGTACTATTATAGCATCCCCTAATTCAGCAAGCTTAGGAAGAACTATTAAAGATGATTTTTTTCTAGCAAAAAGATTCACAAAAATTGAACTCTTATTTCGACCTAAATCCTGATCAGGTAAAAAATAACAATGATACCCTTCCTTTAAAGCTTTGATAACACTCTTTATACCACTACTGCGTTCAAAAACTTTACCACCATATCTTAAACGCATAGAATTCATAAACCAGTCAAAAACAGCATTCTTAGAGGTATGCATCATGGTACACATTGGTAATCCAATCTGAGATAAATAAATTCCACAGTGATCTATTGCCCATCCATGTGGAGCCATAAATACTATAGGCTTATTTAAAGCTACAGCTTCATCTAAAAACTCTTTACCTGTAACAATAAAAGAATCCGCAATATACTTATCACTTCTAAAAAACAATTCACCATAACCTAAAATTGTTTTTAAACCTACTCGTAAAAATTCATGATAAATTTTATCTCGTTCTTGATAATTCAATTCAGGAAAGCATAACACTATATTAACTAACACATAGTATTTGAAGCGAATTGGTAATTTATAAACTAAAAAGGCAAGAAAATTAGCAAACCAATCTCTTAAGAATCTTGGAATAAAACTAATAATCCCCAATATCCCAATTAGGATCCAACTTCCCCAATATTTAGGTTTTAAAAATTCTTTTTTATTAAAACTTTTATCAAAAGATTTATCAGAACTCATGTTATATCCGAGAGTAAAAGCAAACATATTTATATTTCTATATATATTGTATATAAATCACAATATATACAGTAATGTATAATGCAAGATCAATTATTAACAAAAAATCATATATAATGCTTAACATTTTATTTTTACATTGTAAAATGACAATATAAGAAAATATATGTTGAACATCATTTTCAAATTAAGATAAAACTGATCATAAAACGATAATTTTAACAAGAAATTATGAAAAACTGTTAATCCTTTTGTTTTTCAAATTTTTATTATCACTATTATTATAACAAAAATTAAAGAGCACAAAAATGGATAAATTTATATATCAAAACACATTAAATGAAGAAGATTCACAACAAGATATCATATTCATAAATAGTGATACAGTTATCGTTGAAAATAAGTATATCATTCGTTCTAAAGGAGATAAATACAGTAAAGTATTTACCCTAAACAATATCAATAGACATTGGGAAAGCAACATTGCATTCAATGTTAGATTTGACAATGCAGACCTTGAAAATATTACAGAAAATGAAGAATTAAAAGCTCAAATCCTAGAATTTTCTATATACGCTCAAGAGTTATATCTTGGAAAACTAATGTTTTGTTTTAAACACTCTACCAAATATATGATAGAAGAATTTATTAAATTTTTAAATTGTTCTCCACTCAATGAAAACTATTTAAAATTAAAAATGTGTTAGAACAATATTAAACATATAGGAACAAAAGTTCCTATATAATTCCAATCCATCAATTCTCACTTTTTAAAAACTATTATTTTCATATATTTTTCATAATTTACACCTAATCACAGTTTTTTATTTAAATTTAATGTATATATAAAGATAATTTGGTGATGTTGTGATATTAGCAATGCTATCATATAAAGTACTACTAACTTAAGTTCTCTTTAAACGTCCAAATTAAAGAAAAGTAAAAGAAAGTAGTATATTATCAAACAAGAGGAGTATATTATGGACGCTTCAGCAATCAGTAATGATAGTTATGGAAACGAAGCACTGCAAGTTGCCGTAATGAAAAAAAGCCAAGATGCTAATGCAGATATGGCTTTAAAGCTTGTTCAAGATACAGTACAAAGTACCCAACAAGTAAACGCTAACGCAGCAGGCGCAAATCCAGGTGACAGATTAGGTCAACATATAAATATCGCTGTTTAATAAAAACTGTTTTCTTAACGCCTTTGATACATATAATCTAACTAAAAAGTTGGATGATATTTGTCAAAGGTTTTGTTTTGTCTAAAATATTTAATCAACTCTTTTTATTTGAAAATTATTGTCAATATAAAATGAGTACAAGACCAATTAGAGATAATCAACTATGATGACTCCGGCAACAAAATTTCTTGATAGCCAAAAAATAAAATACAATCAATATGAATACGAATGTAATGCTTTGCATGATTTTGGACATATTGCA
>GL995205.1:34767-39276 GCA_000222855.1 Succinivibrionaceae bacterium WG-1
CTTTATTAATTCATCATGATAAAACTTATATCACTGCTATAGTTCCTGTTAACTGCACTCTTAATTTAAAAAACGCTGCTAAAATTGCAGGTGTTAAAAATGCAGAAATGGTAAAACCTGAAGACGCGGAACGTTTAACTGGTTTTATTCGTGGTGGTATTAGCCCTTTTGGTCAAAAAAGAAAAAATATCACTATTTTAGACCAAGATGCGATGCAATTACCTGAAATACTTGTAAGTGGTGGAAGACGAGGTTTTTCTGTTGGCGTAAATCCTAATGACTTAGTAAAATCATTAAACGCCCTAGTTGGTGCAATAGCAGACCCTGAATAAATAAGAATAATTAACTTTTAAAATTATTAGTCTTACATCTAATTGTAAGACTGAATTTCAAATTACTTTATTACTCTCAGCACTTGTTCCAAACTTTTATTCTTGTTAGTTTTTAATTCTGTATAAAATTGCTTTGAACAAAAGTTTTAATTCCTTCAAAAACATCATCACTAAGCATATGTTCTATTCTGCAAGCTTCTTCATCTGCAACTTCATTAGAAATTGCTGCGGTAATTTGTAGTAACTGAGATATAACTTGATGACGTTCATAAATACTTTTAGCTTTTTCTTCACCTTTAGGTAAAAGATTTATTTGACCTATACGTCCTATTTCTATTAATTCTTTTTCTTTTAAAATGCTAAGTGCCCTACTAGTACTAGCTCTAGACACTCCCATTTTATTAACAACATCAACAGAACGAATAGAAGTATTTTCTTGAAGTAATAAATAAATATTTTCTAAATAATCTTCAGAAGATTCCATTAACTCTGTAGCCATAGGAACGTGACTAACAACCTCTTCCTCATCTTCCGAAATATTAATGCCATTTTTTATTAAAAATTCGGTTATTCCTTTTACAGTTTCATTGCTTATTACATGCTCCATTCTGCAACCATTGCGACTTGCAACATCATCTGAAACCTTAGCAATTAATTTTAAATATTTTATCAAGATTGAATGACGTTTAAAAATTTCTTCAGCTTTAACTTTTCCTTCACTTGTTAAAGAAATTATAAATTTTTCAACTGTAATATAATTATTATTTTTTAAAGTATTGATTGCTCTACTGACAGACGCACGAGACAAGTTTAAATGATTCACAATATCAATTGAACGAACGCCTTTTTCTTTATTATGCATTTCTAGTGTATAAATTGTTTCTAGATAATTTTCTAGTGACTCTCTTTCCACAAAATTAGACATTAAAAATCCCTTAATCCTTTAATAATAATTATTCTTTTTTAATCCCGAACTTTAAGGTTACTTGGCAATAACGTAAAACTTCATTATCTCACAGACGAATATTTTCTATCAAAATAATCTAGAAAAAATATTAACAACTGTGAATCTAATAGTAAAAAAAAACAATATAAATTACTAAATTATACTATTATTCTTCACTTTTAGATTATGAGCAATTATTCCCCAAAATCATAAAAACGATTTTTTTGTATTAATTACTTGCATAAAAACAAAATAATATAAAATTATTCGCGTACGTACGGTGAGGTGTCCGAGTGGTTGAAGGAGCACGCCTGGAAAGCGTGTATACGTTAACGCGTATCAAGGGTTCAAATCCCTTTCTCACCGCCAGTCCAAATTAACTTTAAAGTTACATTTCTCAAAAGCTCAAAACTTTTATTCCAATTCTTCTAAAACAAGCTAACAGTTATTATTTTTCATTTCCATTATTCATAGTTACAACATAACATAAAATATAACTACAAGTCTTATCACAATAAGATAAATCATGTAGTTATATTCAAAATCAAAAATAATTAAATTATAGTGTTAATTATTTTCAGAATCATCATTAGTATTGCTTCTAGTGTATCCTGTTGCATAATAACTATTAGCTAAATAATTATCGATTTGAGAATTGTTATTCAGGCTATTACCATTTTTCTTATTAAAACGATTCTTACGCTTTTGATTATTCTTTTTATCGTTATTAATATCCTTTTTATCACGATAAACGTTCTTATTCTTTGAATTAAAGTCTTGATTCTTATAATTCTTATTGCGATTATTATTGCGACGTCTATTTTCAGAATTTTCCAATGATTCATCTTGAGATGAAGAAGTATACAATTCCTCTTCACTTTCATTCCATACCCCAAATGAAGGAAAATCTGAATCATCTACACTATTACTCATTAAATCAATTAAAGATACCGCAATAGGTTCGCCATCTAAAATTGGTTCAAAAACATAATTAGTATTAGGATCTAAATCAGAATTATCCTTTTGCTAATTCATTACCGTCTAAAACCACTTGTTCATTCAAATTAGGAGCTTCTAAAATATCCCCAGTGAATAAAACAGTATCATTATTAGATTCTAAATCAGTTTCTGACGCTTGTTGTATGTCTTTTGAAACATATTTTTTACGTTCCTTGTATTTGCGTTCTTTAGTACCATGACTTTGACGATTTCTTTCTACCGCTTCATGAACTGAATTTATTAGAGTTTGAACTCCTTCTACTTCATCAATACTATTACTTGGTTCATTGTTAGATTCTTGATCAAGATTATCCACATTATCTACTAAATCAATATTTAGTGTATTTTCTTGAATAGATGTTTCAGTCTCTGTTATATTACTACCATCAGTTGGTAAAACATCCTTAGAAATCGGTTCTACTATAGAACTATCTAACAATTTCTTATTCTTTCTTTTTGAGTTTTTTTCTTTTTATTTAATTTGTTTTCTTTGGCAACAACGTCATTTTTTCTCGTTGCATCTGCTCCCAAATTTTTTGAGCTTCCTCGGTATAATCTTCTACTTCATATTTAGGAGTTTTTTGATAACTTTCTTATCTGTTGATTTTTCAAGCTCTAATTTACCATTACCTTCTACATCTGCAATTTCTGTGTTTGTAGAAGTTAAAGCTTTCCGCATTATTTTTGTAGAATTCTTCAAGCTTATCATCTTGTTCTACATCATTATCTACATCAGTAGCTGTAAAGTTTTCGATTTCATCAAAAACATTTGATTTATGACTTAAATAGTCATCTATATCAAATTCTTTGTTTTCTTTTAGTTTTTCTTCTACATTTTCTTTTACAGAATCATTTTCTGACTTAACGACTTTATCTTCTTTTGATTGCTTATTTTCTTTACGCTTAACTTTTACAACTTCAGGTTTTACAGGTTCTTCTAAAATTCTTTCATAAACTAAACCCGTACATTCACATTTAGCATTACCTAAATAAACATCTTCTATACTATCTGCAATGATATAACCTGATAGTGGATTAATTACAGATTGCACTTTTCCTTTTATTGAAGCATTTACCGCAGAATATTCAAAAGCAAGATCTGCAAGTAACATACGACAATCTATAACATTAATATCATCTCCTCTACATAAAGGTTCATTACCAACAATAGTACAATCAATCAATGTTAAATTATTTGCGTACCAACCTATGCGACTACCTACTATTACACAATTTCGTAATTCAACATTCTCAGCATATTTAAATGCATCATCAGAGTTTATTAAACAATCTACAAACAAAGCATCTTTTATATAAGCAAAGGCATTATCACCTGCCACTTTTAAATCAAAAGCAGCAATATTAGAACAACTAGTAAAAGCGTTTTTACCTTCAATACTTACTTGAGTTATTTTTAGTTTTTTGGTCCAACCTGCGAAATTTTCCCCAAAAACATCTGTATTATGCACATGTATTTTGGAGCAATGTTCTAAAGAATAATTTCCTTCTAAGATGGAATTTTGAATATAGACTTTGTTGCTATTAGATAATGTATTTTGAGTAAGTTCATCAAAATCACAATTTGAGATAATGAGTTTATAACCATTGGTTAAAGGCGAACGCATTGAAAAAATAGAATTTTCAATTAAACAATTTTCACTATCAATTAATGCCTCACCAAGTTCTTCATGAGCACAGAATTCTGCACCTGTCACAACTAAATCTTTAGAAGCAAAGAGTTCTCTACCTTCTTGGTAAAAACCACCTTCGATGCAACCTTCATATCCATTTTCTAAAAGCATAACTTCATCTGAAAATAGTGAGATTTTATTTAATTCTGTATCCAATTCTTCATCAAAAAAATCATTTTCGTAATATGGTACAAAACTTTTAGGCACAGTACGGAACTTATACTGTTTATACTCACCTTCTTCAGCTTCTTGCAGATTGTTGAAATTTTCTAATGAATCAAAATCTTCAGAAATATTTAGGTCTTTTTCTAAAGGTTCTACATTTTCCAAATTATTATTATCGCAATCAACATCATTTGATAATTCATTGGCAAACTCAACATCTTCCATAAATTGAGCATTTTCGTTATCAAATGATTCTGCTACAGTTCTTTTTTCTCATAAATAAAATCTTATTAAATTTAGTTCATTTCTAGAACATTCTTTCAAACTCGCATTCTCACAGTTTAATAAGCATTTATCATTTTTAGAAAATCAAAAT
>GL995205.1:39925-49926 GCA_000222855.1 Succinivibrionaceae bacterium WG-1
CTGACTAATAGTACCTTAGTCTTGTAAAACACCGCATTTTGTTTTATACAAAAATAAATTTTTGCTTTTAGAACTATGAAATAAAATTCTTCTAATTTCAACGTAATTCTGCAATTGCTAAATATTTTATATTCCTAACTTGCTAGCAACTAGAATCACTCATACTTTTTAGTAATATCTTATACTTTATAAATTTGCCTTGATTAGACAAATCTAATATTTAAACACCGTTACCTTATTAGCATTAAAGAACTCTCTTTCATTCTTTATTCTATTTTTTAAATATTGGTAAAAATACTAGAATTAGATTTACGGTGACAATTATATGTTTGAATTAAACTTTGTATCTAAACTTAAAATATTATGCGTTATCTAAATATTTAAGAACATAGCGCATATTTATATATTTAAATTCTATTTTATTCTAGAGTTTATTATACATTTAAAAAAAAATTCATTCTACAAATTACAATATAAAAAGCTTTACAAATTATAGCTTTATTACAAATTCAATATTTATTTAAAATATAGCTTGCTTAAGATGATTATTTATTGTTTTAAATATTCAATAAAAAAGGGCTATAAAAGCCCTTTTTTACCAAAATTTAAATATTATTCAATATATTTAAAATCAATCTGACGGATCTTTTCTTTCCATTCAGCAGGACCATTCACATGAATATTGTTACCTTGACTATCAACAGCAACTGTTACAGGCATATCAACAACTTCAAATTCATAAATAGCTTCCATACCTAATTCAGGGAAAGCAAGAACACGAGCCTTCTTTATAGCTTTTGATACTAAGTAAGCAGCACCACCTACAGCCATTAAGTAGCAAGCGCCATGTTTCTTAATAGATTCTACAGCTTGAGCACCACGTTCAGACTTACCAATCATACCAAATAAGCCTGTCTTGCTAAGCATTGTTTCAACAAACTTATCCATACGAGTTGATGTAGTTGGGCCTGCAGGTCCAATAACTTCATCACCAACAGCAGGAACAGGACCTACGTAGTAAATGAACTTGCCATTAAAATCTACACCTTCTGGTAATGGCTTACCTTCTGCTATTAAATCACAAATACGCTTGTGAGCTGCATCTCTACCAGTTAAGATAGTTCCAGAAATTAATAAAGTTTCACCAGTCTTCCATGTTGCCATTTCTTCCTTGGTGATATTGTTTAAGTTTACTCTACGAACATTATCAGAACCACCTAATTCAATATCAGGCCATTCATCTAATGAAGGAGGAACTAAATTCACAGGACCTGTACCATCTAATTCAAAATCAATATGACGGCTTGCTGCGCAGTTAGGAATAATAGCTACAGGTTTTGCAACAGCGTGAGTTGGGTAAGTCTTAACTTTAACATCAAGAACTGTAGTTAAACCACCTAAACCTTGTGCCCCAATACCTAATTTATTGATTTTGTCATATAAGCTTAAACGAAGCTTTTCTTCTGAAGTTTCTGCGCCCTTAGCAATTAATTCTTCAATATCAATAGGATCCATTAAAGCTTCTTTTGCTAAAACGCCAGCCTTATCCATAGTACCACCAACACCAACGCCAATAATACCAGGAGGACACCAACCAGCACCCATATGAGGGATTTGTTCAAGAATCCAATCTTCAATTGAATCAGAAGGGTTTAACATCACAAGCTTTGATTTATTTTCAGACCCACCGCCCTTAGAAGCAATTAATACTTGAACTTTGTCACCTGGAACTGTTTCAATATAAGTAACAGCAGGAGTATTATCCTTAGTATTTACACGAGCACCAATAGGATCTCTTAATACACTCTTACGAAGTGGATTTTCTGCAAAGCAGTATGCAAGACGAGTACCTTCGTTAACCATTTCTTCAATAGTCATGTCACCTTCAAAAGTAACATTCATACCAACCTTAACGAAACAGCTTACAATACCAGTGTCTTGACATAATGGTCTATGACCAATAGCACACATCTTTGAATTTACAAGAATTTGAGCAATTGCTGCTTTGGCAGCAGGATTCTGTTCACGTTCATAAGCTTTTTTAAAGCTCTAACAAAATCTAAAGGATGATAATAAGAAATATATTGCAAAGCGTCAAAGATAGAATCAATGAAATCTTGCTGCTTGATAACAGTCATGAAGACTCCTTTCATACATTAGAACATCTTTATTATTAGCATATATTGATACTAAAAATTATTACTGTATTTCTAATATAAACATAGCTAGTAATAGTACCTTTTTACATTTTTTAGAATTTATTTCTAATAACAAATCTTTATCTAAACATTGTCAAAAACAATCAAATCTAAAAATGTTCATAAAAATAAATTGTGAAAAACATATATTTATACTTTAAATAAACTTTCAAAATTATATCATAATGAAAAAAAATCTCACATAGAAACGCAACAGATCCTTTTTATTGTGAGCTATTCAACATTGATTTATTTATAATTTAGCGAAAATATAACTAAAAATTCCACATTTATTAAATTTTAGTTAAATTTAATGTAAAATTTTAACCCCAAATAATCTTAAACATGTTCTAAACAATGTCAAAAATCACAAGAGCATCATAAAAATTTATTAAAAAAGTGATAAAAATCATCTATTACTTTAAAATCTCAAAATATTACGCACGTTGATTAGGCATTCTATTGAAGTTCTAAAAACAATACTACAACGTGATATATCTCATATAAAATCTGATAAATAGGTATTTTTTACTAATAAAAATTATTTTTTTTAATTTTTACCGATAACTATTTATGTATTTAAAAATCTTATTATTGAGTTATTATTTGAGATTTATTTAGTTTATAATTCCATTTACGAAGATTATTCAGAAAATATAAAAAATAAAAAGATAAAATTTTATTAGAATTTAATAAAATTTTTAAGGTTTTAGCATGATTCTAACTATAACATTTTTATTTATTGTTCTAGCTGTAGTATTGATGATAGCCTATATGATCTACAATGATTATAAGGTACAGCAAGATATTGATCAAAAAGCACTTATAGCTAAGAAAAAGCAAATAATCTCAGAAGCTGATGAATTACTATTAAATGTTACCCAAATTCCTTATAGCACCAAACTAATTATCTTACTTCAAGAACGAGTTTTAGATGCTTTAAAACAAATTAACGCAGTAACTCCTAATAATATGAGTATTGTGCAGCGAATCAACGGTTTAAGTGAACAAATTAGAAATTTACGTGCTCAAACACCACAAGAACCTAATTTCACACCTCCTAACGATACCAATACTTCGTTAAAAATGTTAAAAACATTAAGAAGAATTCACAAAATTATAAGAATTGAATTTAACAGAGGACGTCTTTCTCAAGCGGATTTAATTTCTGAAAACAAAAGACTAGAATTAATGATTAATAAAATCCAATTTAATAATCTAATGTCCCATGTTTATGAACTACAAACAGAAAAACAGTATGGAACCTTAAAGGAACTATGTACAGGCGCAATCCAAAGTATCAAACGTATGAATACAGAAGATTCATGGATTTTAAGCGTTAATGAAGAGTTAAAAAAGATTGTTACAGATATTGATAATCAACTATCTAAAAAACGTAATGAGGAAAATAAAAAAGCTCAATCAGATGATGAAAAAGAAATTGATGCTTTATTTATGCCTAAGAAAAAATGGTAATAATAATCTACTAATTTTTATTTCAATATTTATCAAAAAATGCGAATGTATTTATACACTCGCATTTTTATGATTTAAACGACCACTAAGTATTAATTGTTAATTTTTCTAATTTCTAAATAGATATTTATATTGAAAGTAATATTTTGAATTATGTATCTTTATTTTAGCTTGCATGATTTCTAAACAACCATCCTGCCCATGGTAAAGTAATCATTGAAAATATAATTAAAGGTATGACATCTTCTTTTAATTCCCACAAAGTTGCCCCTTCTAGATATATTCGTCTTGAAATATCAATACCGTAACGTAAAGGATTTAGCATCGTAGCATATTGCCAAGCTTCTGGCATATTAGATATAGGACTCATCAATCCTGAAAGCAAAGCTAGTGGCACCAATATTACAAATGCAAATAACATTGCTTGTTGCATATTATTAGCAATGGAAGATATTGCCAATCCTAAACCAACACAAGCACTCATAAAACAAAGCAACCCAATGATTAACTCGAATAACGAACCAACAATTGGAATCTTATAGTAAAGAAGTGTTACTACTAAAATAAAACCACTTTGCATAATCCCTATAAATATAGGAGGTATTGCTTTTCCAATAAGGAGCTGACTCATATTTAAAGGAGTAACCAATAATTGTTCAAAAGTTCCTTTTTCACGTTCTCTAGCCACACTTAAAGCTGCAATCATGATTGTTTGAATCATACTTATGGTTACAATCAATGCGGGCATAATGTTCCATCTTGTTAATAAGCCATCATTAAACCATGAGCGATATTGAATTTTAGGACTTACGTGACCTAAAACCTTTTCGTTATAATTTTTAACAATTTGGCTAACATAACTAGTTGCAGCTCCAGACGAAGTGCTATTGCGACCATCTGTTACAACATATACTTGAGCATTTTCGCCATTATTTATTTTTTGCCAAAATCCTCTTGAACACTCACAATCATCAAGATATCTGTGGAAATTAAAGCATCTTCTATTTCTTTACGACTGTTATATTCTTTAGGAATGAAAAATCCTGAACCTTCAATTTTTCTTTTTAATTCGCGTGATTCAAAACTTTGATCATTATCTTCAAAAACATAATTAACACTTCTTAAATCATAGGTAGCAACAGCTCCAAACAAAAATGCTTGAATTATTGGCGGAACAATAAGTACAGCTCTTGAAGCAGGATCTTTTAAAATACTTAATACTTCTTTTTTTAACAAAGAAAATATCATATAAAGGTATGTAACCATATAAAATTTCTCTTTTATATTCGAAAAAGAACACTCAATTATTTTGTTATAAAAACCAAAATTACTATATTCTTAATTTTATTTTGTTTTCTTTAAATTGTTTTCTATGTATTTGTTTTTCTTTTCTATTGTTTTGTTTTATTAATCTAAAGTTTTCTTTGTATTACGAACTGTAATCCCAATAAGCACAAACATATAACCAAGCAAAATTAAACCATTTTTCATTAAGAGTGGATAGTAATCTCCTGCTAAATAAATAGTTTTAATAGCTGCTAAATAATATGTTGAAGGAAGTAAATGTCCAACATAATAAACAAAATCTGGACCATTTCTTAAATCAAAAATAAAATCTGAAAACATTAAACATGGCAAAAATGAAAGAAGCACAGATATTTGACTCGCAATAAATTGGTTTCTTGTAATACTAGAAACTAATAAACCAATTGCTAAAGTTATTATCAAATAAACCATTGAAAAAGCATACAACAGCAATAAACTACCATGTAAAGGAACTTCAAAAAGAAGCTTTCCTGCACTCATGCATATTAGTAAACCTAAAAATCCAATACAAAAATATGGAATAATTTTTCCTAAAATTATTTCTAATGGATGTACAGGGCTTACAAATATAGCTTCTAGCGTACCTCTTTCCCATTCTCTTGCCATTACAAGAGCAGTTAAAAAAGTACCAACCAAAGTTACAATCAAAACTATCAATCCTGGAATTATGTACCAAGTAGAATTATTTATTGGATTAAACCACATCCGACTTTCTACAGAAACACTTCCTAAACTATTAGACTGATTAACGGAGTCTTGAGTTACAGATATTGCACTACTTACAATTTGAGTTAAATAAGCATAAACTGTTTGAGAGCGATTGGCATCTTTACCATCAGTAATAATTCCTAAAGAAATATTTCCGTCTTGTAAATTTTAGAGAAATTACTATCAAGACTAATATAAGCTTCAACTTTTTTGGCGACTAAAGCTTGTTCTGCTTGAGAAACATTTACAAATTCATGGTAATTAAAATAAGGGGTTCCTTTTATCTTATTGGTAATTTCTCGAGAAAGTTGTGAATGTTCTTCATCCACTACCCCCTATATCAACAGAAGTAATATCAAAAGAAATCCCATACCCAAATATTAAAATTAAGATAATAGGTAATCCAATCCCCAATAATAGATTTGAAATATCTCTAAATAATTGCTTAAACTCTTTAGTTGTTAGAGCTACTAATCTTCTCCAAAAGTTAACCATTAGCGTTACCTCGAGAATTTAAGACTATATTGATAAAAACTTGTTCCATAGAAAGGGGATTATCAGGAGTTTCTCCCCCTTGTATTCTTACTTCATTTGGAGTCCCCAAGGCAATCATACGCCCGGCATCTTGGATCATAATTCTATTACAATACTCTGACTCTTCTAAAAAATGCGTTGTAATAATAATAGTAGTACCATTTTGAGCAATTTTAGTTATTCTTTGCCAAAATAAGCGTCTCGCAACCGGATCTGTTCCTGATGTTGGTTCATCCAAAAACAAAATCTCAGGTTTATGAATCGTTCCTACTGCCATTGATAGACGTTGTTTAAAGCCTCCAGGCAATTCACCTGATTTTTGATGCAATTTTTCAGTTAAATCAAATTCTTCAGCAACCTCATTGATGCGATTACTTAACGTTTTACCACGTAACCCATATACTCCACCAAAAAATTGCAAGTTTTCCTTTACTGTCAAATCAGAATATAAAGAAAATTTTTGAGCCACATATCCAATATAACGTCTAGCTTCATCTCTTGTTTTATGTAAGTCAAAACCTAATACGTTCAACACTCCACCTGTTGCAGGAATTAAGCCACAAAGCATTCTAAATGTTGTTGTCTTTCCTGCTCCATTAGGTCCCAACAAACCAAAAATTTCCCCTTTATTTACTTTAAAAGAGGTATGATTAACCGCAGTAAAAGTTCCAAAAGTTTTTAACAAATCTTTTACTTCTATTATCGTTTCAGAAGATGTTGATAAATTATTTTTTGATGTTCTTGAATATTATTTTTAATATTGTTAGTTGGCAAAACATCTTTTGTTGCGGATTGCATTCTATTTGATGATTCAGAAATAGTAGTATTAGGGGTAGCATTAAAATCAAAACTTGATGATTGTTCTTGTTTTTCCCGGAATACACACATAAAACCATCTTCAACATTAGGATTTCTACTTGTAAGAGAGGTTTCTATTATTTGCTTATCTAATACGCTATCAGGCGATACCCCTTTATTTAAAGTAACATTTATGTTTCCTGCAAACGGCACCGCATCTGTAACTAAATCTTGACGTTCAAATAATTTTAACTGTTCATCTCTTGAAAGTTTTCCTAAAGGTAATTTATAAGTATAAGTTCTATCTTTGGCAAATTCTTCTAATTCTTTAGGAGTACATGCAACCAAAATCTTTGCATGATCAAAAACATATACTTTATGAGCAAATTGAGTTTCATCAAGATATGCAGTACTAACAAGAACTGTAGTTTTTTCAGTAGCTACCATGCGATTTATGATTTTCCATAAATCAACTCGAGACAATGGGTCTACACCAACACAAGGCTCATCTAATATTAAAAGCTTAGGAGAACTTAGCATGGTACAAGCAAGACCAAGCTTTTGTTTCATTCCTCCTGATAGTTTTCCTGCTAATCTATTGGTAAAACGTTTTAAGTCAGTCATGCGTAAAAGCTCTTCGCACTTTGAATTAAAATTCGCCCCAATAACTCCATAAAGTTTGCCATAAAGATTTAAGTTTTCCATCACTGTTAAATCTTCATATAAACCAAACTTTTGTGGCATGTAACTTACATTTTCTTCAATTGCTTCACTATCTATACTTGCATCAAAATTAAATACTTGTAAAGAACCCTTGGAAGGTTTTAGTAAACCAGCACACATGCGTAAAAAAGTAGTTTTTCCTGCCCCATCAGGTCCTACTAACATACTAATACAAGATTCTTCTATTTCAATATTAATATCGTCTAAAGCTACTACATCACCTAGCTTGGTATGAAATGTTTTATTTAATCCTTTGGCAACTATTAAGTTTGACATTTCTTTTCCTAAAATCTTTTTACAAAAAGAAGATTCTTTAAATCTTATAATTCCTCAAAATCAACAGTTACTGGCATCCCCATATGTAATTTATTTTGTTCATCAGTAACTGTAATTTGAATTTCATACACTAAGTTGGTTCGTAATTCTTCTGTTTCCACATTTTTAGGAGTAAATTCAGCCACATCAGAAATAAAAGAAACCACACCTTCAACTTCTTCGTTGTTGCCAAATTTTACTTTTGCTTTATTACCGTATTGAATTTTTTGATAATTTATTATATGTCGCATAGGCTCTTACACGTTTTTCTGAATTTAAAGCTAACGCAAAAGCTTTTTTAGCACTACTTGTCATATCTCCTAACTCAATATAACGATTACGAATAACCCCATTACTTGGAGCTAACAATGTTGCCTTTTTGATGTTGTCATCGATCAATGCTAAATTATTTTCTGCAATAATTACATTTTGTTGCGCAATTTTTACATCTTCATATCTTGAACCATTTTTTAAGAGATTATATTGTTCTGTTTTAGCATTCTTTTCTGCAACAGAAGAATCTAATTTTGCTTTAGCTTCATCTACTTCAGCTTTACTAATTCCAGTACCTTTGGTGTTTTTAAATACTCCTATTTTTCTGTTATAGGTCACTTCTGCTAATGTAACGTTAGCTTTGGCAGCATCAACAAGTGCTTTGGCAGCATCTATTTCTTCCTTTCTGTTCCCATTTTCATATTTTAACAATGTTGTTTTGGCAAGTTCTATATTAGATAAAGCTTTTTGACGTTCTAACTTCAAGGTATCTACATTTAATTGCGCAAGCACATCTCCTTCTTTTACCAAAGCCCCTTCTTTTACAAAAATTTGACTTACTCTACCAGGAATTTCAAAAGCAAGAGATGCTTCTCTAATATCAACATTTCCATAAATAATATTGTCTTTTTCTGCACTATTGAGATTACTCCATACAGTAAAAGAAATAATTGCCACAACTAGTATACCAATGATAATCTTACGCATTTTTAATCCTAAAAAAACACCATAACAAGGAAATTGTAACCGTAAAAAACAAAGCTTTCATCTTGTACAATATATTCTTAACACTATTTTGCCATTCCATAATGTAAGAGTCTATTTAAAGACATTAGTTCAAAAAATCAAACATTTTACATAAAAATAATCAAGATTATTTAATTCATAGCTTTTAATTCATAGTGATTGAATATGATATAAAAATGTAGTATATTCACAATATAAAACAAGTAAGCTATATTTTTGTAATTTTCAAATAATAAAAAAATGAACTATAACTAATGGCAAATAGCATTATATGAAAATAAAATAAAATAATAAAATAAAATAATAAAAAAAATAAAATAAAAATAATAGCTAAAAAAAACTAAAAATTACTTTTTAAAGAAAAATGATGCAAAAAAGCATATAATTCTTAGCTTTGAAAATCAGACTCTATAACTCAACATAGACCAAGAAACAAAGTGGTGAAAACTATGAGTGAACAAACAATTGAAAACTCATCAAAACCAATTATTAGACTTGAACATATCACTAAGTCTTTTAAAATCAAAAAGAATACTGTACATGCCCTCAAAGATATCTCTATTACTGTAAATAAAGGAGATATATACGGTATTATTGGTATGTCAGGAGCAGGTAAAAGTACCTTAGTGCGTTGCATCAATTTTTTAGAACAACCTACTAGTGGTGAAGTTTTTATCAATGATATTGCTTTATCCAAACTATCTAACAAAGAATTATTAAAAGTTCGTGCTCAAATTGGAATGATATTCCAAGGTTTTAATTTGTTAATGCAGAGAACTGTTTTAGATAATGTGTGCTTTCCTTTAGAAATAGCCAAAGTCCCAAAAAAGGAAGCAAAAGAAAAAGCTTTAGAATTATTAAAAATGGTGGGACTAGAAGAAAAAGCTAATAGTTATCCTGCTC
>GL995205.1:50161-57514 GCA_000222855.1 Succinivibrionaceae bacterium WG-1
AAGAAAAAGCTAATAGTTATCCTGCTCAACTTTCTGGCGGACAACAACAAAGAGTTGCCATAGCAAGAGCTTTGACTACCAATCCACCTATTTTGCTTTGTGATGAAGCAACTAGTGCCTTGGATCCTCAATCTGTAAGTTCAATTCTAGATATCTTACATGATATCAACAAAAAACTAGGCATTACAATAGTGTTAATCACGCATCAAATGAGCGTAGTAAAAAAATATGCAACAAAGTTGCTATTTTAGAAAAAGGGGAATTGGCAGAAGCAGGATTCGTTAAAGACTTATTTGCAACCCCTAAGAATTTAACAAGTCAAAAAATTATTTACGGTGAAGAAATTCAAAACTTTATTAGCTATAAGGAACGTGGTTTTATCAAATTAATTTTTGATGAGGTACAGGTTGAAGAACATTTAATTGCAGACATGATTCTAAAATTTAACGCTCCTGTTTCTATAATGTATGCAAACACCAATGAATTTGATGGAATTACTAATGGTTACATGGTTTTAGATTTACCAAAAGAACCACAAATCCGTGAAAAATTAATTGACCATTTATTAAAACAAGGACTAAGAGTGGAGAACTTATAACATGATTACTGAAATACTTAGTTACTTGAAATTAGATGCTAGTATTATTGATCAAATTTGGATTGGCTCATTAGAAACTTTATACATGACCTTAGGAGCTACTTTTTTAGGATATGTATTTGGCTTACCAATGGGAGTTATTTTAGCAATAACAGACAAACAAGGTTTACGTCCTTCTAGAAGTGTGTATCATGCTCTAGATGTTTTTACCAACATTACTAGAAGTATACCTTTCCTAATTTTACTGATTTTAGTAATCCCTATTACTAAATTCATAGTTGGTAAAAGTTATGGTTCGACAGCAACAATTGTTCCTCTAGTAATTTCTGCTGCTCCATATATTGCAAGAATGGTTGAATCGTCTTTAAGCGAAGTAAATAAAGGTGTAATAGAAGCAGCACAAAGCATGGGTGCCACAACAACGCAAATCATAATGAAAGTACTCTTACCAGAAGCTAAAACTTCACTTATTACAGGAGCTACAATCTGTGCTTGTACCATTTTAGGTTATTCAGCAATGGCAGGTGCTGTAGCAGGTGGTGGTCTTGGGGCTATAGCTATAAATTACGGTTACTATAGATATCAATTTAATATTATGATAATTACTGTGGTTCTTTTAGTATTAATAGTACAAATTATGCAATATTTAGGAATGTATATTGCTCGTAAATTAGACCATAGAAAGAATAAATAAAAAAGAATAAAAACAATAATTTTTAATATATACAACAAAATAATAAAAAGTACTAACAAGTACATATTTTTAATTCAAAAAAAGGAAGACAAATATGAAAAAAATTATAACTTTACTATCTTCATTACTTGTAGTTGCATGTGGCGGTGATAACTCTGCACCAACAGATGCAAATACAACTACAACCAATACTAATAACTCTATAAAAACAGAAGTTGTTAATAAAGAAATTAAAATAGCAGCATCTGTAACCCCACACTCTGAAATTTTAAATGAAGCAAAAAAATTCTTGAAAAAGAAGGTTTTACTTTAGATGTGCAAATTTTCAATGACTATGTTCAACCTAACTTTGTAGTTGAATCTGGTGATTTTTTAGCAAATTTCGTAGAACATAGACCATTTCTTAAAGATATAAATGCCAAAAGTAATTTACATCTTGTAGATGTGGCAAGCATCCATTATGAACCTTTTGGTATTTACCCAGGAAAAACAAAAACTTTATCAGAAGTATCAGAAGGTGCTAAGGTTGCAGTACCAAACGATCCAACAAATGAAGCTCGTGCTCTTCTTTTATTAGAAGCAAATAATTTAATCAAATTAAAGGAAAATACTGGTATTGATGCAACAATCAATGATATTGCAGAAAATCCAAATAAAATTGAAATTTTAGAAGTAGAAGCAGCTCAAATTCCAAGACTCATTAACGAAGTTGATTTAGCTGTTATCAATGGTAACTATGCTATTGATGCAGGCTTCTCTGTAAGCAAAGATGCTATCGCTTATGAAAAGGCAGATTCTTTAGCAGCTAAAACATACGAAAATGTTATTGTAGTAAAACAAGGCAATGAAAACGATCCTCGTATTCAAGCATTAGTTAAAGCTTTAACTTCTAAAGAAATTAGAGATTTCATTACTAATAAGTATGATGGTGCTGTAATTCCTGCAATTATTGAAACTGCAACTTCTGCAACAGAAGAAACAAACAAATAATCAATAAAATTAACTAATAAATACATTTTTTGCTAGAACTAAACAGCAAGTATAAATGTATAAGACAAAGTCAAAATTTAGAATAGAGCTTAAATTTTTGAAATTTAAGCTCTTTTTATTGTCTAAGAAAAATCCAAAATTTTAATTTTTTTTCAAATTAAAGCTAAAGTTTTAATAAATAAAACCGATACATTTACGATGTACTTTTAAAAAGCAATTTGGAATAATAATTATGTTACCAAAGACTACACTAAATTTATCTAATAATACTGTTAGTAACAAGGAACTAGAAAATTCAATTAAAAATCAACATAGTATCGAATTAGAGAAAATTCCAAATATCTACGAATTAAAAAATCGCCAAGGAACAATAGTAAAAATATCAAATCTAGGCGCAAGCATCGTAGACTTTATTGTAAAAATACCTAAATATGGATTCCTTAAAAATACAGCATCAACTACTAGTTCTATTGAAAAAAGTGCTAATTATGAATTTCGTTCTATTGTACTAGGAACAACTCTTTCTAATTATGAAAATCAAAAAATTTTTTTAGGGGCAACAATTGGCAGATTTGCAAATAGAATAGACCATGGTAAGTTTACTTTAAATAATAAAAATTACGAAGTACCTATATTTTTGGGTTAGAACACGCCTTACATGGTGGCACTAAAGGTTTTGATAAACATGTGTTTCAAGTTTTAGAACACACAAAAAATACTATAACTTTATCATATAAAAGCCCAAATGGAGAAATGGGATTTCCTGGAAATTTAAATCTTTTTGTTTGTTACAAGCTTCGCTCTAATAATACTTTAGATATAACCTATGAAGCATTAACAGATGAAGAAACCCCAATAAATATTACTAATCACACCTATTGGAATCTAAATGGTACTGAAAGTATTGATAAGTTAAATTCAGCATTAAAACAAAAACTACAAGTAAATTCTAGTTACATTTTAGAAAGTGATGATACTCGCTTACCAACTGGTAAATTTATAAACATTTCAAATACCGAAAATGATTTAAGAAAAAATAACTCCAATTGCACCAATCTATCTAAAAATATAAAAACAGACTTTTTAAGAAAGACTGAAGGCTATGACCATGTATATAAATTTAAAAACAATCCAAAATATGCAAAGGCTTTTCTAGAAAGTTCTGATAATAAAATATCATTAACAGTCTATAGTGATTATGAAGCAATGCAAGTATATACCGGAAATTATATTCCTCATATTCCTTCTAGAATAGATGGTATATTTTTAGAAAATTATCAAGGTATAGCGCTTGAACCTGAATTCTATCCCAATATATTAAGTGGTAAATTTAGTAAAAAAATGTATCAAAAAGCAATTTTAAAACCTAATCAAAAATTTAAAAAACACATTTCGTTTGCAATAAAAATCAATAAAAAAATAGCATAATACCAATATCAAAAAATGCATTCCTATTGTAAAAAAATAATGAAAATTATTCAATAAAATACTTATTTTTATTTGCAAAATTTTATTTAAATAATATACTAAACCATATGTTTTGAGTATTTTTAATGGTTATAGATAATTTGAAAGTTAAGTAATTTAGTGAAAAATTTAAAAATATCTAGTTTATTTAACTTAAAATTTTTTGTTTTTATAATTACATTAACCAAGAAAAGTTAAATATAAATTTCAAACCTAAAATATAGTTGCCTTTTTTATTCGTTGTAAAAATTTATTTTTAAAACAATAAAATATTATAAAAGCCTTATTATTGATAGCTAATTTGATTGTTACGCTATTTATATGCAACTATTATTTTTTGTTTTATAAGCTAAAAAATAAATGGCAGAATTAAATTACAGTATTCTAATTATCGGACTACTTTTATCTAGTAGTATTTTTGCTAGCCGTATATCTTCCATTATGGGTATGCCTGTATTGTTATTATTCTTAGGAATAGGTATGCTTTGCGGAGATAGCGGATTATTTTTTAATATCTCTTTTGAAATGACCGACGAAACAGATCGTCATTTAGCATTCTTTATTTCGAATATTGCATTAGCAGTGATTCTTTTTGATGGCGGATGTCAAACTAGCTATTTAACTTTTAAATCAGTTGCCAAACAATCAATTATACTAAGTACCATTGGGGTTATAATCACTAGTTCCATTATCGGAGCCGGAGCTTATTATCTTTTTCATGTATCATTTTGGGAAGCTTTACTTATTGGAGCTCTAGTTGGTTCTACCGATGCAGGGGCTGTATTTAGTTTACTAGGCAATAATGGTACCACCTTAAAAAGTAAAATTAGTAATACTTTACAAATAGAATCAGCCACCAACGACCCTATGGCCATCTTCTTAACAATTACAGTAATTCATATAATTGATGGCACTTTACTAAAAGGTGATAATGTTAGCCAAACTGTTTTTGAAATGATTCTATTTTTTGTAAAACAATTTGCATTTGGTACTGGTTTTGGGATTATTTTTGGAATCATTGGCAGAAAAATTATCAATGTAATAAGTATACCTTCTGGTCTGTATTCTCTCCTAATATTAGGAATAGCATTCACAGGTTTCTCAATAACCTCAAGTTTAGATGGCTCAGGTTTCTTGGCTGTGTTTATTATGGGGATGATTATTGGTAATCAAAACACTAGACAATTAAACTATATTCGCCCTGTTCAAGAAGGTTTAACTTGGCTATCACAAATTGGCCTATTCTTAATGCTTGGATTATTAGTACAACCACCACATCTTTTAAATTACGTAATACCTGCATCAATTCTTGCAATTATTATGGCGTTTATTGCTAGACCAGTTGCTGTATTCTTATGCATAAAGCCATTCTTTAAATATACAAACATTGATATTCTTTATATTTCTTGGGTGGGATTAAGAGGTTCGGTACCTATTGTTCTTGCCATGTACCCTTACATGTATAACGTTGGTGACGGTGAACTATATTTTAATGTAGCCTTTATCATTGTTATATTCTCCTTAATATTCCAAGGGGTTACAATTCAACCTATTGCCAAACTTTTTGGAGTATATGCCCCAAGCTCCATGACTCCTATTAGTAAAGGCCAAATAGGCATAACCATTGATGATGATTTTGAAATTTTTAATTATGAAATTTCAAATAATGATTTTGAACACATCACATTAAAGGAAATAAAATTCCCAAGAAAAACGTTAATTTCTTGTATTTTCCGAAAAGGACAAATGATAAAAGCATCTCAAAATAGAACACTAAAAAAAGGAGATATTATATCAATCATTGGACATACTAATGATGAACCTTTTTTGAATGCTATTTTTAGTGGAAAAGCCCCTATTAAAAAAGCGGTTCCATATCAAGGTGACATAATACTAAATGGTTCTTTAAATATGGAAGAAGTATCTCAAAAGTACGGACTTACCATTACTCATTCTGAAAAAGAATTAAATTTAAGTGAATTTGTAACATATCAAATTGGTGGTTTTCCTCAAATTGGAGACCGAATCACTATATTAGATACAAGACTTGTTGTATATGGGATGGAAGGCGATTCAATTAGCAAAATAGGTTTAGAAAAACTAGAAACTTATTAATTAAATAAACTAAGCCTTAACTTTTTATTTGTGATGATGAAGTTTTTAAACTTCATCATTTTGTTTCTCTAAATGTATTCATATATACTGATTAAGCAAATAAATATAGCTGTAAATTATAAATGTTAAAAACTTAAATATAAGCACCAATAATCGAACTACTCAATTCAGGAAAAATTAGCCCAACCATTCCTATTTTTTACCAAAAAAACTTTTGCAATATTCAAAATCATCTCAATGAGATTCAATCAAAAATGTAACTTTTTTACATTACAAAAACAATTACAAACATTTAAAAATTAAAGCTTTTATAAATCAAAAAAGATTTAAAAATCACAATAGAATTCACATAAAAGAAATTTATAACAGTTTTTTTTAACTCTACTAACAATTTATACATTTATTTAGAGTTTTTACAACGTTTGCTATACAATAAAAAGATAAACTAAATTTTGGTTCAACAATTAAAATAAAAAATAATGTTGAATATATTATTACCATAATCTTAAAACAATAAGACTATTTTGAGCGAAAAGTAAAAACATTCATGAAATTTAAATTTAAAACTATTTTCTCAAAATAAAAGTCAATAAAATAAATTTGGATGAATTTATGCAAATAAAAAAGAATAAAGGCATTGCAAAACCTCTTTTATTATCAGCTATAATCTCAACAGTAGTTCTAGCAGGTGCAGGAGCTGGGGCAGCATACTACTTCAGTAATTCATCAAAAGATGTTCTTCCTGAAGATATGGATATGGACACCAAAGAACTGATATCTACAATTGATTTATCTTCATCTTTTTCTGTAGCATCTGCTCTATATAATTCTATTCTCATGGATAACTTCATGGGGGTTGACTTCTTGGTTAATAAGCTAAGAGAACTTGAGTTTAATGAAAATAATCCAAATAACATTGGTCAAATGTCTGGTGATGATAAACGTAAACAAGTTGATATTACAAAATATTTATCACCTGATGCTATTCAAATTATAGAAAACAGAATCGAAGCTATTACCACAAATTTAAACTCAGATATACATGAAGAAAGTTATCGTTCAAGTTTAAGATCGTTGTCAAATATTTTGATGTTCTATATTCCTAAAACCAAAGAACATCGAGAAATCGTTAAAGATATGATTGCCTATCGTGCATTCAATCAACATAACGATTACCTTATCTCTGATTTAAGAGCTCTTTATGGGCCTGCTTCCGCTCTATCTGTTTGTCGTTACCTTATAGGTTTAAACGATTATAGTCGAGTTCCGGCTTCAGATATTTTGGAATACATTGTAAGAGAAAGTAACAAACTTATTCGTCAAATACCAATTCAAATGAACGAAAAAGCGCGTCACTACTCAACAGCTGATTTTACCGAAATAAATGCACGTACTTTGTATGACATCAATGATATAAACAATAATATACCAAGATATTTAACATTCTTTAAAAATATCACTGATGTATCTGTATTAGATAAACAAAAGC
>GL995205.1:57941-60563 GCA_000222855.1 Succinivibrionaceae bacterium WG-1
AAGCATCTCAAAACTTTTTATTTAAAGCAAAAGTTTATTACGAATGTCAAGCTACCACTAGTACCTCATTTGGAGTTGAAACTAGAAAATTCAATCGCATTATTCCAAATGTTTCATCTTTAGGTGGGTTACAATTAAACGCTGTAGAAACTACACTTTCATACCCTATTAAGGGATGCGCAGACATTTCTAAAATTTATCTATTAATTCCTGATGCAAACCAATATGCAGCAATGCTTAATAGAGCAAAACTCAAAATGAGTGACGATGAAACTGCAAGCGTTGAAAAAGATCTTAAAATTTTAAATGATATTTATAAAGGCAGTGTAGGTATGAGCTTAAATATTAGTTCATCAAATGTTGCTGCTGTTGAAAATCATTTAGAATTAAATCCAGAACAAGGTTACTTTATAGGTAAAGATAAAAATACTAGTGGTTTATTATTTAATGTAAATCTACCTTCCTTTGCCCTATTAAAATCATTAGATATTGCTCCAGATATTGAACCAATATTTGCAGACAATATTCAAAATGTTCAAAAACGTAAACAAGCAATATATAAATTAAATGTCATTGATGATTTTTCAAAAATTGAAAATGAGTTAAGCACACTAGATATTGAAAAGCTTAATAAAGAAGCATATACATATGTAGCAGCAAGAAATGAAAAGAATCGTGATTTAATTAAAAATAACAATATTGATTTAGATAATATCAACTTTACAGAAGAAACAACAATGCTTGCAGAAAATAATAGTCCTGCAAACACAGAAAGTGTTGCTTCTCCAAATAACTCTATTGATGATCTAAATAATGTTTTAACTAATATTGATGATAATCAATTAACTAACGTTTTAGAAAGCAATAATGATAGCATCGAAGATAATAATACTATTGTTGTAGCAAGTTCTTCAGATAATAACGATAGTGATAATAACACTATTATCAGCACCGAAGAAAATATAGCAGATAATAACATTGTTACAGAAAATGTTATTACAGATAATGTTATTACAGATACTTCTGCTACAGATAATATTTCTGTAGAAACTATTGATACATTAGTAGCGTCAGATATTAATCAAATCGATAATACTGACAACACAGAAGTTCAGTCTGACAAAAAACTTTTATCTCCTGCAGAACTTAGAAAAGCTGCTGTCGCAGACTTAGAAAAACAAATTACTCTTGATAATAACGATGCTCGTTATGAACTTGCACAAAGATATATCAATGGTAAAAACGGTGTACGTCGTAATGTTAACAAAGCCAAAGAATTGCTTGAAAAATCAGTTGCTAATGAACATCAAGCATCTCGTAGCTTACTTGGTTCTTTATACTTCACATATCCAAAGAACAACGCTCAAAAGAAACAGGGTGTTAAATACATTATTGAATCAGCAAATGATGGCGTGTTAGAAGCTTATGGTAACGCAGGTAAATTCTATCTTGATGGTATTTACGAAAAGAAAGATACCAAAAAAGCATTTGAATACTTAAAACTTGCGGCTGAAAACGACGACCGTAATGCTCAATACAATTTAGCAACAATGTATTTACGTGGTATTGCTCCTGCAAATAAGGATTTAGGAAAAGCATACACCTTATTAACATCTGCATCAAAATATGTTCCTGAAGCAAGTTTTGATTTAGCAGAACTTGTTGAAGGTAATGAACTTCCACAAGCTCATGATGAATCTTTAGCAGAAGATATGTATATCCTTGCAGCACAAAAAGGTTATAAGAAAGCATATCGTAAAGCAGGTATTGCATTATTAAACCGCAATGAAAATACCAAATATGCCCTTAATTACCTAAAACCTTATATGGATAAAAAAGATAAGGAAGTTGATGAAGCTCTTCTTAACTACTATGTAAAGAAGAAAGATTCACAAGGTATCATAAAACTTTTAGCTATAGCTCCTAAAGAAGTTCAAGATCAATACCCTGTTGAAATGGGTACAATCTTAGCTTACGGTATAAATGGTACCAAGGTTAACCTAAAGAAAGCAGAAGAATTATACCGCTTAGGAATTAGTCAAAATAATCCTAAAGCATTCTGTGCTCTTGGAGATTTATTCTTCAAGGTTCCAGGAGCTAAGAAAGATATTCGTGCAGCAGTTGGTAACTATACTCGTGGGGCAGAACTTGGAGACACTAACTGTAAGAGAGCCTTAGGTGTTATAAAAGCAACAGAAATTAGATACTTAAATATCCCTGAAGCTACAGAATATTTCACTGAAGTTCTTGCGCAAAATCCTAATGATTCTGTTTCAAGAAGTTCTTTAGGTTTAATTCAGTTATATGGTCAAGCAATTGCTAAAAATGAAAAAGATGGCTTAGATAACTTAGATAAATCTAACTCACCTACAGCTAGAAACATTGCTACTATCTATCGTAACGATACAGCTCAAATGATTAAAAATGCATGTTCTAACCCAACTTATGCATTTGCAGCTGGAACCGCAACTAAGGATAAAAACATGTTTGCATTTGTAGCATTAAATAACTTATTTGCTTTAAATGAATACATGAGCTTAGGTGGTGATGCAACATTTGATACCGTGTTATCTGATGCTAAGAAAGTTTGTGGAAATGCAACCCCACGCATTCTATTTGATG
>GL995205.1:61341-63664 GCA_000222855.1 Succinivibrionaceae bacterium WG-1
TTAAATAATTTTGGTGTCTTTAATTTATTCGGTTTAGGTACTACTAAATTTAATAAAGAAGCATTTGGTAACTTTATTCAAGCATCAAGTGGTGGTAATGACGTTGCTACTATAAATGCCGCAGCTGTGAAAAAATATGGTTGGACCATGACTAAACCAGATCATAATAAATCTATAGAAATATTAACTTCTGTAGTTGACAGAGGTAACCCTATTGCTACAGAATTCTTAATCTATGGTCATACTTTTGGTGTAGTAGTTGAAAAGAACCATAATAAAGCTTTCCAAATTGCAATTAAAGAAATTGTGAAAAAGGACTTTATGAAGACAAGATACTAATAGTTTTGTTTTCAAATTAAAAGTCTATTTACACCTTAACTTAAAAGAGTTTCTTATCATGAGAAACTCTTTTATTTTGAGTATTATTATTGTTAGATAAGTACTTTCGTGATGCTAAACAAGAAGAATAGTAAATAAATAAAAAGAATTCAGAAATATTAAGAACTTTGTACTAAAATCATAATATGAAGATTTCATATTTTATAATAAGAAGTAAGACTAGCAAGTATATAAGAGTTCACTTATAGAATATAAAATAGTATCTGTTAAATACTGTAAAAAAAGAGTAAATCTATGGAAATAACTGTCGCTATTTTAGCAGACCATGCATATGAAAATTTACCCAATTGTATTAAAGCAATAAAAAATCAACGTGTGCTAAATGCTGATAAAATTAAAATTTATGACATCGATATTCCTACAGATATAGAAAATATTATTGCACAAGAAAAAAATGCGAAATTTTACCGTTACTAAAAAATAGCAATCTCAATCAAACATTTAAATTTAGCCAAATCATTGCAGATAATTGCAATACAGATATTTTAATTCTTATAGATCCTAATATAGAAATAGCCCGTTCATGTATTAGCGAACACTTTAGATTATTTTTAAAACATAAGAATCTTGCCGTTGTATATGGAAGACAGATAGCAAGCTATGACAATACTAACTTATTAACAAGATTTTGGTTTAACTACTATTATCCTTTAACTAAAAGAGATGAGCCTATTTGGCATATTTTAAGTATTTTCAGTTCATACCGTTTGATGGCTATTAATATTAAACAAACAAGAAATATAGAAATAATACCTGATGTCGATTATGAACAATTTGGTGAAATATATATGAATGCTAAATTAGCAGAAAAAGGTTTTAGAATATTATATAACCCTCTCGCTATTGGCTTTACAAAAGAAATAATAACTCCACAAAAATTCTTCACCACATTTAAAAATCTATATTATTTCTTAATGGAAAACCCGTGGTTAAAATCTAGATGGCGCATTCATAAAAATGAAACAAGGTTAGTAATAAAAAGTTTATACCAATATTTACACACCTATTCTAGCCAACCTTTAGAATGGCTCAATGGTTTAATTTGTTCTATATATTTAATTTTAGGTATTTTTATAGCTCAAAGAAATTATATAAGTAAAACAGATAAAACCAAGAAAAGTGATAATGAAGAAGTAAAAGATTAACAATAATAAATTAAAAATAAATTATTAAAGCGAAAAACATTCAAACATATTTAAATATACTAGAGAATTTTCGCTTTAATAATGTAGAATTTTTATTTTAATGTCTTAATAATTGTACTTCTACAGATATATCTGTAAGCAAATCTTTATATGCATCCAAGTAATCTCCGTCTAATTTAATTAGAACTTTACCATCTTCAACATAAAAAGGTTGCTCTACAGTAAAAGAACAATTTCTGTAATCAGAACAACTTAAAGAAAATTCAGTGCTTAAAGTTGTAAGTTGCTTATCAAAGTTGTCATTAGTATTATTAAAAACAATAACTAAATACACAGCTTCTTTATTACCTTCACAAATTTGAGTTGTATAGTAAAATCTTTCAACTGTTAATCCCCTTCTTTCAAACCCAACAGTTGTTAGAAAAGTACATTTTTTCAAAGAATCACAAATTGAATTATATTTTTCATCAGATAAATCAATCATTTTTACACCGTTAACTAATACCTATTATCCGAGGTAGATTTTTAGTAAAAACTGTCCATTAAATTCTTACTTTTTAAGGAATTATAGTTTTTTATATTGCATCAATCAATAATTTAAAGAATATTTTTTCTATAATATTTTTATTATCAATAATAAAAATACATTTGGAAACAATATTGTTGAAACCCAAAACTATAAAAACTTTACATCTATGCAAATATTTATCAATATTATGATTATAATTAAAAATGAGTAATAAAAATAACATGAACAATAAAATAATATAAAAAAATAA
>GL995205.1:65613-67164 GCA_000222855.1 Succinivibrionaceae bacterium WG-1
AAATTTATCAATTTATATCAGAACATGTTGTTGCACAACAGATTCTGATATAAAAATATAATATTAGAATTGCAACATATATTTGTTACCAACTCTAACTATAGCTAAGAAATAAACTGCAATTTGTTTATCAAATAGTATTGCACTTATAACTTGTCTCTTTTTATTATCACTAGTCTAAATTAACCTTAAAACAATCTGAAAAATTTCGTGATGTGATATCACAAACTTCTTCCTTTGATACTCCTTTGATATTGGCTACAGCTTCTGCTGTATATGAAACAAATGCTGGCTGATTTGGTTTTCCTCTCATAGGAACAGGGGCTAAATAAGGAGAATCTGTCTCTATAAGCATTCTATCTAGTGGAACATAACGACAAGCTTCTTGAACATTTAAAGCCTTTTTAAAACTTACAATCCCTGAAAAGGAAATATAAAAACCTAAATCTAACGATTTTCGAGCATTTTCAATGTCATCACAATAGCAATGCATCACCCCACAGCTATCCCCATTTCCTTCTGACTTTATAATATCAATGCAATCTTTCATAGCTCCTCTGCCATGGATAATCAAAGGCTTATTAGCATGTTTTGCAATAGCTACTTGTTTTGCAAAACTTGGAATTTGAATATCTTTGGTGTGAGGAGAATTAACATAATCTAACCCTGTTTCACCTAAAGCTATAACCTTGTCCCAAGAAAGATAATCTAGCAATTCATCTTCTGACCAATCTTTATTTTCTAAAGTGATATTTTCAGGATGAATACCTGCCGCACACCAAACTTCCTTAAATGGTTTTATAAGTTCATATAAAGCTTTAAATTCTGATAATTCAACTCCTACGCTTAACATATGAGTTACACCTAACTCATGAGCTTTTTGAATTACTTCAGCAACATCTTTATGAACTGTTTCATAATCTAAACTATCAAGATGACAATGAGAATCAACTAAAAACATAATATTTTCCATATTCACAAAATAATGTGTGATTATAAACTTTTAATCACAAAAAATTAAACTTAAGTAAAAAAAAATACCAAAATAAATTGTAGAACATAAAACAAATACAAAGTAAAATAGCAAATAAAAATTATAAATCAGTAAAAACACCCATATAACTCTATATTTTAACTATATTTTTATAGTTTTTACTAAGGAAAGGAATATGACAGAAGAAACAATTTTTACAAAAATAATTAAACATGAAATAAAATCTGACATTCGTTATCAAGACGAAGATGTTATTGTTTTCGCTGATATTGCTCCAAAAGCAAAGATTCATCTTTTAATTGTTCCAACCAAGCCTTATCCAACAGTAAATGATATTCCAGCAGAAGAAATTGGAATTGTTAGCAAAATGTTTTTAATTGCTCAAAAAATGGCAAAAGAATTAAATATTGATGAATCAGGTTATCGTTTAGTAATTAATTGTAACGAAGATGGGGGGCAAGAAGTTCCACACTTACACATGCATCTTTTAGGTGGAGAAAACTTAAGTTTTAATTTTATAACGTAAGTAAATGGGATAAACTTGAAATGTTAATTCG
>GL995205.1:67942-70491 GCA_000222855.1 Succinivibrionaceae bacterium WG-1
TGCATGCTTTGTATTAAATGGTTGTTCTTTAATTCAACAATGGACTTCTTCTAAAAAAGATGTTCAAGCACAACCTACTGTACAACAAGAAAAACCTGTTGGCACCAACCCTAACGCCCAAACCAAACCAAACAAAAAGAAGAAAAAAGGCAATAAGAAAAAAGAGGATAATCGTACAAATGTAGGCGTTACTTCTAATGATGATACTATTATTGTAGAACAACCTACTATTCAGCCTGTTGATTTAGCTGATTCATGTCCTAATAAAGGTGACATCCAAACAGCTGCTCAAAATATTGCCCGTGAAGCATTAAGAACTTACCAACCTAAACAACCAAATCTTACACTTGTGAGAAATATTTATACTGTTGGTAACAAAAAGTGTACTGTTAATGTTACTTCGACAATAACAAACACTTTATCAAAAAGTGAAAAGTTTAATTTAGTAAATTCAAATTTAGCTTCACGAATTGAAAGCCAAATTAAGAATGCTTCTAACGCCTATAGCATTCGTGTAGCGAAATCTCAAAACATTAGCTATATTGTATCTGGAACAACTACAATTTCAGGTAACAACAATAATATTATGCTAAAGATAATAGATGTCTCTACTGGTACTATAGTTTGGCAAAGAACCCAAAATATAAAGTAATGTAAGTGCCAAACATGATTTAAATATGTTGTAGCCCAACATTATCCTGTTAGTAAAAAAAAAATCACGACAGATTGCTCTGTTGTGATTTTTTTATATCAGTCATACATACCTAACATTAACAATTATATAAGTCTAAATAAATTTTATGATTAGAAAGTTGTTTGTCTTCTGCTAAAGTTTAAAGTGATAAGTTTTCTTCTTATAAATTTTGTTTACAAAAAAATCACGCTTGTACTCATTAGTTTTTTATTATGTGATATTACCTAAATAACCAATAGATAAAATATAGTTCACTCAATATTCCACAAAATTAACAATCTAAAAATAAAAAGGAACCTTCATTACGAAAGTTCCTTTTTATTAAAAATAAAGTTTTATAACAAATTATTAGTTTTGTTGTTCTTCAATCATCTTTTGATAATCACGATCTGTATTATATTCAATAACAGATTCAGCACGTGCTGCATCTAAAAGAAGTAAATTGTCACTAGTCATGTTGTATTGAGTTAGAACATTTTTACTTAAATTATTTAAAGATGAATCTTGTTCTGCAGTAATTACATTCTTTAAAACTAAAATGTAAGGAGCTTGACCTTTTGGTTCGAAAGAAGCAACTGAAACATTTCCTTCTTTTGTAGCTTTAGGCATAGCAAAAAGATTTTCTACAACATTGATATCAAGAGAACCTGCATTTTTTCTGCTTACACTTTGTTCTGGACTTAATGTAACTAACTTGTCAGTAATATAAGATTGTAAGCTATTACCTTTCTTTATATCTTCTAAAATAGCAACTAAGATTTCGTGGCTCTTTTCGATTGACTTGTTTGCAGTAATAACTTTAACAATATCATCCTTAACATCAGCTAAGGCTTTTGGAGTAGGAGCAACATAATCATCAATATGAACAACAACAAAAGCTGAATTACCAATATCAATTACATCTGAATTGTTACCACTTTCAATAACTTCTTTGTTAAAGATTGTAGCTTTTACTTTATCAACATTGAATGGAACAGGTAATTCAGAGTTATCATTTGCTAATAATTGACTTTCTTGAATCTTAATAACAGCTTTATCAGCTTCTAATCCATTATTAGCTTCATTTACTGCAACATCTAAAGAATCAGGATTTTCAAAACTCTTATCAATCATGATTTGACGCTTATCAAGATAAACTTCATTTACACGTTCTTTAGTATAATTTTCAATTACAGTATTCTTAACCTTATCAAATTCTTCTGAATATGAAGGTTGAATTTCTAATAATTTAACAATATGCCAACCAAACTTACTATTTACAGGTTCTGAAATATCACCAATATTAGCTAAACCGAATGCAGCTTTTTCAAGAGATGAATCCATTTTACCTAATGATAAAGCTGGTAACTTACCACCGTTAGCATTAGAAGATGTATCTTCTGAAAATTCTTTTGCAAGTGCAGCAAAATCACCACCATTAGCTAACTTTGTAGCAATATCTTTAATCTTTTCTGCTGCGTCTTCACCTGTTAAAAGAATATGAGCAATCACACGCTTTTCTGGAACTGTAAACATTTCAGAATGAAGATTAAAATATTTTTGTAAATCTTCTTCAGTGTATTTTACTAAAGGTTTTAAATCGTCACTTTTAACAAAAACATATGACAATTTAACCTTTTCAGGTAACAAGAAATTATCTTTGTGAGTATCATAGTACGCTGAAACTTCATCATCAGATACAGCGATATCTTTAGAGAAAGAATCTAAATTTATTGTTAGCTGTTGAAAATTTCTGGTTTCAGCAAAAGTTTCACCAAAAATCTTTAATTCATATGGAAGCACAAAATTGCTCTTAAATAATGTAACCTAAATAAACATTACGAGCAATATCCCCTCTTAATGCTTCACCAAACAT
>GL995205.1:71048-74497 GCA_000222855.1 Succinivibrionaceae bacterium WG-1
CGAGCAATATCCCCTCTTAATGCTTCACCAAACATTTCTGGAGTGTAACCTGCACGAGAAAGAACACGGCGATATTGTTCATTGTTGAACTTACCATCAACAGAAAACTCTGGCATTTTTGAAATATTGTACTTTACAGTACTCTTTGAAACTTGAATACCTGATTTGAACATATGATCTGATAAAGCTTGTTCATTAATCATTTGTTCTAAAGTTTCAGCTCTTAAATTATTTAAAAATTGCTTATCTTTAGCTTGTTGCATAAACTGCTCGCCGTACTGACGTTCAAGCTGATTACGCTTTAATCTAAATTGACTTTCTAAATCAGAATTACGAATACTAACCCCATTTACTTTTACAGGATTTAAGTTTGTTTTTGGCATGATGTAACTACCAATACCTGCAATTGCAAATGAAATCATTATCAATAAAAATAATATCTTAGCGATAGGACCTGTTGCGCCTTCGCGTAGCTTATCAGTTAACATTAAAAAAAGCTCCGTTTTACCCTATATGTTTAATATTAAAGAGTAAGTACATTCAATATTTATAAGGCAATTCCTTATATTGTTTTAATCAGTGCTAATTATAAATGAAAAGCGCACAAATTGTGCGCTTTTTCATTAAATAACTAGTAAATATCTAAAAAAGTTCGCATTTTTTAGAACAACAAAGACCTTCATTTATATATTTGTAAAAGAAAGTCTTTAATTATTGGATTTACTTAGCTTCGTTTACTGCATCACGTAAAAGTTTTCCCGGACGGAAAGCAGGAACTTTTGAAGCTGGAATAGAAACCTTAACACCGGTCTTTGGATTGTGACCAATGCGAGCATTACGTTGTCTTACAGAAAACGCACCAAAACCAACAAGAAGAATCTCTTCTCCTTTGCTTAAGTTATCACTTACAACTTTAGTAAAAGCAACTAACGCAGCTTCTGCATCCTTTTTACTTAATCCAGATTCTGCGGCAATTTGTTCAACTAATTCACCTTTTGTCATATGTCTTAGTCCTTTGTAAACATTGTTCTATCTAAGTTCGATGTTTTGGTAAAAAACCCAGTCGTTTTTTATCACTTTTTACGATAAATTTTTTTCAAATTGACAGAGTATAGTAGCTATGCAAAACAGGTATTTTTATAAAAAATAATAAAAATTTAAACACTGATACAATGCTACATGCTCTGCAATCTTATTTTGGCTAACAATAAAATATCGTTGCCACAAAAATTAACAAAGTAAAGATAAAAACTTTTTACTAATAATTACCATCATTATAGTTATTTTCTATAGATATATACATTCATCTATACACATACATCAATAGAATAAATAAATATGCAGAAATGGTGTATCCGAGTTAAAAAAAATTTTATTCTATAAAAAGAACAAAACCCCTTTTGGCAACCAAAAACTTAAAAAGCATTCTAATTGTTTGCTTTATATTGTTTAATTATTAGCCAACAAAAAACAATAAACAATAAAATAAATATAATTTAATTATTTTTTAGTATTATGATCACTAATTTTATAAAAAACTATCAATATAACTAAAACAAAAAATAAACTAAAGTTTATACATTTTTATGTTCTATATTATATTTTTGACTAACTCTTTACTTTTTAAATCTCTCACTTAAATTTTTAAAATTTAAAAACAATATAAAATTTTATAAAATTTAAAATATGCCACACAAAACAATACTAAAAGTAATAAAATCCATCACATTTTTTATAAAAAAAAGTGTTCCTTGCCAAAGTTTTAACTATCATGATATATGGGTGATGAATTGTTTATTCCATATTTTCTTTTCATCAAACTTAAATTTACCAAAGAAAATAAAATAAATAACCAACCTTTGGTTAAATAGATTCGTTTATTGGTTTTATTTTTACCAAATCTATACATAAAAAATAAGGATTTATAAAATGTCATTCTTTAATAATATCTCTATAGCAGGAAAATTTCGCCTACTACTAGTAATAGTATTATCTCTAGTTATAGGCCTTGGAGTTATAGCTTGGCATCAAAGTTCTCGAGTTCAAGAAGAAAGTGCACACGTTACAAATTCATTACTTCCTATACTAAATCAACTAAGCAAATTAGAAGATAATATTAATGAGCTTCGAATTTCTTCACTAAGAATTCCTAACGCACAAATTGGTGAAAAGAAGCTCATAGAACAAGAATTTAAATCTTCAACTCAAAAAATAATTCAAGATATTTCCACATTAAAAACTGTTCTTCCAGAAGCTAATAAGAATTTAGATGTTATTTCTTCAAGTGTTTTAGGTTATGCTAAAATTTTTGAAGATAAAATCGTACCTCTCGCAAGAGATATGAAGATCAGCGATATCAATGTGATTCAAAAAGAAGAACTTTACCCTATTGTTGAAGACATAAACAAAGAATTAACAGAAATTGAAAAAATTGAAACTAATTATTCACTAGAAATCACTGACAATCTAAAACAAGCAACCTCTCCTATTTTAGTAGTTATAGTTTCATTAACATTTGTATTAATTACTTACATTTTATTAAGAGTTATAGAAAGTTCTTTAACTTCTCGAATGAATAAATTATGTGAACACTCTACTTTACTTGCAGATGGTGATTTACGTTCTACAATTCCTCAAGAAGGTAAAGACGAAGTAAGCATTCTTGCTAAAAATATTGCCAAACTTGCAGATAGATTAAAAATTACCGTACGTAGCATGGTTAAAGATGCAGGTGAATTATCTGAAAGTTCTACTGTATTAAAAGATGCCAATATTACAATCTCTCAAGCTAGCGAAAATGTGTTGTCTCAGGTTATGAATGTTAGCGCAGCTTCTGAACAAATGGTAACAGTATCAGGAGATATTGCACAAAATTGTAGTATTGCAGCCATGAGTTCAGATGAAACAAGAACCATTGCTCAAGAAAGTATGGAACTTGTAATAAATACTGTAGATACTATCAGAAAACACAGTAATAAAACCTTAGAAGATGCGCAAATCATTTATAAACTAGGTGAACAAACTGAAAAAATCGATGGCATTATTTCAACAATTCAAGATATTGCCGACCAAACCAACCTTCTTGCTTTGAATGCAGCAATTGAAGCTGCTCGAGCTGGTGAACATGGTAGAGGTTTTGCGGTAGTTGCCGATGAAGTTCGCGCTTTAGCATCTCGTACAGGAGAATCAACAAAAGTTATAAGCGAAATGATTTCAACTGTACAAGCAGATGTAAAGAAAGCAAGTTCTTCTATGACAGATACTGTAAATCAAATGGAAACTATTGCTCATGACTCTGAAAAAGTAAAAGAAACACTTAGCAATATTGCTAATAAAATTGAAATGTTTAACTCTCAAATCCGTCAAATTGCAACAGCAACAGAAGAGCAATCAGCAACTTCTTCAGAAATGTCAGGAAATATGCAAAAAATTACTGAATTTACTCAAAA
>GL995205.1:74936-80610 GCA_000222855.1 Succinivibrionaceae bacterium WG-1
AAATATGGCAGAGCAAGCCAAAGAAACTTTATCTTCTGCTAGCGGTATAGAAGATTTATCATTAAAGATGATGGAATCAACCCTACAATTTAAGATAAATAATGACAATGACGTTTTAAAACAAGATGACAATACAATTCCACAAGTTAAAAATATCTAAATATTTAACTATCTCTTATTGTTATCTTTGAATTTAAAAACTAAAAATATTCGCAAAACTTTGCGAATATTTTTTTTATAAAAAAAACTCTTGTTTTATTTTGAGTAAAACAAGAGTTTTGTTATCCAATCAAAATAGATTATTCTACTGATTCTTTTGTCTTTTGAACTTCTTCATTAAGACCTAATAATAACTTGGTAAGTAATTCAATCTTATGTTCCAAGTCAGCGTTTTTAGTAGTTTTCTTCTTTTTCTTTGGAAGTTTTACTTTATCTGTTGGATATTCTAAAGCATGTTCAAAAACTTCTTCTATAGTACTTACAGGAACTATTTCTAATCCATTTTTGATAGTATCAGGAACTTCATCTAAGTCTTTAACATTATCTTTCGGTATTAAAACTTTCTTGATTTTACCACGAAGAGCTGCAAACAACTTTTCTTTTAATCCGCCGATTGGCAACACTTCTCCACGTAAAGTGATTTCACCTGTCATAGCCACATCGGAACGCACAGGATTTCCTGTAAAAGCACTAGTAATTGCAGTACAAATAGCAATACCAGCACTTGGACCATCTTTTGGAACTGCACCTTCAGGGAAATGTAAATGCAAATCTCTATTCTTAAAAGATTCAGGCGCAATTCTTAAATCTTCACAACGAGCTCTAACTAAAGCAAGCGCTGCTTGAACAGATTCCTTCATTACAGTACCAAGCTTACCTGTTGCAGAATTTTGTCCATTACCAATCATAGTAACAGCTTCTATATTTAAAATCTCTCCACCAACAGTTGTATAAGCTAAGCCATTAACCACACCAACACGGTTCTTTTCAGAAGCCTTATCATGATCAAAAATGCGCGGACCTAAATATTTAGGTAAATCTTCATTATTAAAGGTTATAGATGTTACCTCTCCTTTACTTAATAAGATTTCTTTTACAGCCTTTCTACATAAACGACCAATAATACGTTCTAAACCACGAACCCCAGCTTCACTAGTGTATGTTCTTATTAAGCCAAGTAAAGCATCATCTGTGATAATAACTTCACCTTTTGCTACGTTATTTTTTCAAATTCTTTTGGAATTAAATGACGCTTAGCGATATGAAGTTTTTCATCTTCGGTATAACTACTTAAAGTTATAATTTCCATACGATCTGCTAAAGCAGGTGGAATATTACGAGAATTTGATGTTGCCATAAACATAACATCTGACAAATCAAATTCAAATCCTAAATAGTTATCTGTAAATGTATTATTTTGTTCAGGATCTAAAACTTCTAGTAATGCAGCTGCAGGATCCCCATGTATGCCATCAAAACTAATCTTATCTATTTCATCTAATAAGAATAAAGGATTCAACACCCCTACTTTAGAAATTTTTTCAATGATTCTACCAGGCATTGAGCCAATATATGTACGTCTATGACCTCTTATTTCAGATTCGTCGTGTAAACCACCAAGTGCTACACGAACATAATTACGACCTGTAGCCTTAGCAATAGATCTACCAAGAGAAGTCTTACCAACACCTGGAGGTCCAACTAAACAAATAATTGGCGCATTTAATCTATCAGAACGAGTCTGTACTGCTAAATATTCTAAAATACGTTCCTTAACTTTTTCTAAGCCATAATGGTCTGCTTCTAGAATTTCACTAGCTTTTGATAAATTCTTATTAACCTTTGAACGCTTTCCCCATGGCAATCCTAAAACTGTATCAACATAGTTACGAACTGTCTGCGCTTCAGGACCTCCTGCAAATGGGTCACATCTCTTAATTTCTTTTTTAAGAGACTTAGCAATAGCACTAGGCATTTTTGATTTATCAATAGCACGGTAAAGCTTTTCTATTTCTGTTAATTCATCTTCATCAACACTTTCATCATCAGCAGAAACTAAATCAGAACTACCACTTTCATTCTTTTGTGCTAACTTCTTAGTTTTTTCTAATTCATCACGCACAGCTTTCATCTGTTCACGTAAGAAGTATGCTTTTTGACCTAGGTCAATTGAACGACGAGCTTTTAATGTTATTTCATCAATTATCTTATCTTTATAAATAACGTGTTCCACAAATGATAATATTTGTGTTGCAAGTTCTTTATAATCCTTAATCTTTAAATATTCACGGCGTTGCTCAACATTTAAATCCATTAAACAAGCAATTAAATCGCAACATGTTCCAAAATCTTTTTCACTTCTTACAGCGGAAAGCTTTTCTGAAAAATTACCAGCCCTATCCTTGCTTTTTGAATACATTACAAATGCATCTATTACTTTAACTCGAAGTTCTTTCATTATTTCAAGATCTTCTTCTGATGCATGTTCTAAAACAACAACAGGTGCAGGGATACATATTGCAGAAACAGATTGTTCTGTTCCTTGTTCTGGTTCTGATAAAGAAGAAACCATATCAACATTACGAGTTAATTCTATAATGTTTGCTCTTTCTTCGATAACCACGACATATCTAGTCGAACCATCAGGGAATTCAATACGATCTGAAACAGATGCGATAACCGCAGGTAAATTTTTTATATCTTCATCAGACATAGAAGCAAAATTATCATCTTTTGCATCTACAATAATAAATTTATCAACTTTACGAGCTAGTTTGCTTAGGATCTTTTCATTTCTTTTATTCGGAAGTAATAAACTTTCCGCATGAGGAATAAAAGCTCCATCAAAATTGATAATAGGAATAAATTTAGGCAATGCATTCATAAATGTTTGTAATTCTCTTTTATTCGTATTGCTCCTAGCAAGCTACGGAGACAAATCATATTTGATAATAAAAATCTAAAAATTCTAAAAATAAATTCAAATAAAACTTATATAAAATAATTCGATATTAAACTTAATATTATTTCATATCTTAAAATGTAAACTTTTGTATCCATAATATTTTATTAAGACACGACAAATATCAAATAGTTATATCAGTCAAATAAACTTTAATATAAAAATATGGGCAAAATTTAAAATTTCAACCTTTTAAGGATTATAAAATTTTAGTTTTTCTTTTATTTTTAATTTGTATAAAAATTAAACAATTAAAGTTGGTTATTGATTTTATATTTTTACTATATTTTTAAAATTATAAGGGCAACGCCAAAGCATCACCCTTAAACAAAATATTCTCTTTTTCTAACTAAAATACATCTTTAATTTTTAAAGAGTATTGAATATTAGTGAGATATTTTTCCTAATGCTAATCCATCTTTATCAAATAAATTAGGAATTGTTTCTTTTTCAACAACATTCTTATCTATAACAACTCGTCCAACTTCTTCTTGAGATGGAAGATCATACATTGTGTCAAGTAACAACCCTTCAACAATAGAACGTAAACCTCTAGCACCAGTATGACGTTCAATAGCTCTATCAGCAATAGCTTCTAAAGCTTCATCGTCGAATTCTAAGTCTACTCCACCTAGTTTAAACATTGCTTGGAATTGACGAGTAATAGCATTCTTTGGTTCTTTTAAGATTCTTACTAATGCATTCTTATCTAATTCATTCAAGCATGCAATAACAGGTAAACGACCAATAAATTCTGGAATTAAACCAAATTTTGCAAGATCTGTTGGTTCTACTTTTGCCAATTTTTGACTTAAAGTTAAATCATCATTCTCGCCATAAACTTTAGCACCAAAACCGATACCAGAATTCTTATCTACACGCTTTTCAACAATCTTATCAATACCAGCAAAAGCACCACCACAGATGAATAAAATCTTCGAAGTGTCTACTTGAATATATTCTTGTTGTGGATGTTTTCTACTTCCTTGCGGAGGAACTGAGGCAATTGTACCTTCGATAAGTTTCAATAAAGCCTGTTGCACCCCTTCACCACTTACGTCACGAGTAATAGAAGGATTTTCACTCTTTCTTGAAATCTTATCTATTTCATCTATAAATACGATACCACGTTCTGCACGCTTTGGATCGTTATCGCATTTTTGAAGTAACTTTTGAATAATGTTTTCAACGTCTTCACCTACGTAACCTGCTTCTGTTAAAGTAGTAGCATCGGCCATCGCAAAAGGTACATCAAGAAAACGAGCCATTGTTTGCGCTAGTAAAGTTTTACCAGAACCTGTTGGACCAATAAGAAGAATATTTGATTTACCTAATTCTACGCCATCATATTCATCACCAACAAGCTGTCTTTTGTAGTGATTATATACAGCAACAGATAAAATCTTCTTAGCTCTATCTTGACCAATTACGTATTGATCAAGTTCTTCTCTAATTTGACGAGGAGTAGGAAGAGAACTTAAATCATCACTTTTTCCTTCTACTCGTTTTTCATCTTTCGAGATAATGTCATTACAAAGATCAACACACTCGTTACAGATGTATACTCCATTACCACCCTTTATGAGTTTGCGAACTTCTCGTTGGGACTTTCCGCAGAATGAACAACATAATCCTTTTGATGAGTTGTTTCCATCCTCATTATTTCCACTCATGGACAATCCTTGTACTTAAATTAAAAAATTTTAAACAATATTATTTGCTACATATTTAGAGTAAAACTAAATATAGTAAATAAACTTGTAATTCATATAATACTTAAAACAATGTTTTTACCAATCTTCTAAGTATTTTTAATAATTATTCCGCGTTTAAAGGTCGTTTAGTTAAAACTTCGTCAATTAAACCAAATTCCTTAGCTTCTTCTGCAGATAAGAAATTATCACGATCTGTTGCTTTTACAATTTCTTCGTAACTCTTTCCTGTATGTAAAGCTAATTTTCTATTTAACTCTTCTTTTATTCTTAAAGTTTCACGAGCATGAATTTCAATATCTGAAGCTTGTCCTTTAAAGCCACCTAAAGGTTGGTGAATCATAATTCTAGAACTTGGTAATGCAAAACGCTTACCCGGAGCCCCACCTGCTAATAAGAAAGAGCCCATTGAACAAGCTTGTCCCATACATAAAGTACACACATCTGGACGAATAAATTGCATTGTATCGTAAATGCTCATACCAGCAGTAACCACACCACCTGGAGAATTTATATATAAATAAATATCTTTATCAGGACTTTCTGACTCTAAAAATAAAAGCTGAGCCACGATAAGATTCGCCATGTTATCTTCAACTTCACCTGTTAAAAAAACAATTCTTTCCTTTAACAAACGTGAGTAGATATCGTATGAACGTTCACCTTTTGAAGTTTGTTCTATTACGTATGGAACTAATGCTGCCTTTTGTGCCAGTTCTTCTTTATTTGAAAAAAACTTTAGTTTTACCCTATCTTGAGTCTCTTAAAAAATTCAAATGCAAATTTTTAGATAAAATAACCACAAAAATTCAAAATAACATTAAATCTCATTCATGCCATAAGAATTTAAGTTACTTTAAATAAAATGGTATTTTAACTTAAGTATTAACAATATAAAAACACTATCCTTAACTATCTTTGAAAATTTGCTTGAAAAGTCATAAAACATTTTAAATACATACTCTTTAAAATCAAGATTTTTATATAATTTTTTAAGTTG
>GL995205.1:80863-88881 GCA_000222855.1 Succinivibrionaceae bacterium WG-1
TAATAAATTCCAAACAAAAAGGTCAATTATTAATTTTCATCAATAATTGACCTTTTATTCATCTAATTGTAAACACTATTTGTTATAAAAATATCAAATAGTAGTACAACAAGTTACTATCTGTTGTTATTTACGATATCGAAGAAATCAACTTGCTTTTCAGAAACATCAGCTTGACCTAATACGAAATCAGCGAACTGAGTTGTGAATGACATATTAGAAATCTGCATGATGTGGTTACGATTTGACTTAATATTCTTCTTAAATTCTTCTGAATTATCGTATTGGCTTGCAAAACGTTCAATTAATTCATCAACCTTTGCATTGTCAAACTTAAAGCCAAACTTAGCACAAATAGCGTCAATGATTAAACCAGTCTTAACTTCGCCAGTAACGTATTCTTTAACTTTATCAAGATTTTCATCATTTACATTGTTCTTTTGATTCTTCTTGATTTCGTTTAAGCGACTTTCAACAAGACGAGCTGGAGCTTCGAAGCTATCAAAAGCCTTAGAAACAGCAGAAACTACATTTGAATAGTTCTTTTGTTCAAGAGCAGTTGCTAAATTGTTTTCCATGTTCTTTCTAATGTCTGCACGGAAAGCAGCTTCGTCAGAATAGTTACCGAATAACTTAAAGAATTCTTCATTTAATTCAGGTAATTGTAATTCAGAAACTTTGTTAACCTTTACATTGAAAGTTGCTTCTTTACCAGCAATTTCTTTTGCATGGTAATCTTCTGGGAATGTTACTTTGATTTCGAATTCATCACCAGCTTTGTGACCAATTACTTGTTCTTCAAAACCAGGAATCATAGATTTCTTACCAATGATTACAGGGTAGTTATCAGCCTTACCATGTTCCATTGCTTTACCATCAATGAAGCCTTCAAAGTTTAAATCTACACGATCATCATTTTGAGCTTCTTTTTGAGCAACTTCAATCCACTTGCCTTGTTGTTGACGTAAAATGCCAACCATCTTGTCAACATTTTCATCAGTAACAGAAGAAACTTCCTTTTCTACTTTTACAGCAGAAAGGTTATCACCTAAATTGATTTCAGGATTTACTTCTACAGAGAACTTGAATTCAAAATCTGCATCATCTTCTAATTTACCAACTTCTTCGATTTGAGGAAGAGCATTTGTAAGTTTATCATCTAACTTAACTTCAACTAAAGCTTTAAATAAGTTGTTGTTAATTAACTGATTAATTGTTTCTGATGCGATTTGAGCGCCATACTGTTGAAGAATAACATTAGTTGGAACGTGACCTGGACGGAAACCAGCAAAACGATTATTTTTACCAACTTTACGAATTTCACGTTGCTTTGCATCTTTTGCATCAGCAGCTGGAACAGTAACCTTAAGAGTACGAATTAAACCTTCAGAAGATTCAATAGAAACCTGCATTATTTCACCTCAATTAATGGAGAGTCTGCTTTATCGCAGTTCACACATCTAAACGTAAGACTCCCTAACAACCACACTAAAAAGCTTCTAGATGATCCTTTTGGCTAATCACATGTTGAATTTATATCTTTCAAAAAGTATCAAACATGCAAAAAGCATCGGCACAAACGTATAAATGTTAATTATCATATCCATGATTTAAAAAATAATTAATAAAAATCATGGATTAAAAAAGTTAAAAATTGAGCATATTGAGAAAAAACATCCCAATTCAGCTCACTAAAATTTTGTGTATTATAAGACCCAACAATGCTCATGTAAATAAAAAAGAATAAAATTACAACCACTTAAACCACAAAAATGGCAAAAAACTCTCAAATTTAAAGCTTTTTTATAAAAATTTGAATATAAACATAAATATTTTATTACTGTAAGTTTATTATTGTGAGTATTTTTAATTTACAATAAAAAACTCTAGTTTATAAAACAAGAATAACAGAATAAAAATTTTTCACTAATTACTAAAATTTTATGAATAATAATACATTCCTATCAGGGATCATTGAAGGATTCTTTGGAACTCCTTGGAAAGAAACAGATCGTCTTCAATATCCTAAATGGCTCAAAGAACATAATTTTGACTTTTATATTTATGCTCCTAAAAACGATAGTTTTTTAAGAACAAAGTGGCAAAATCAATACCCCAAAGAATATTTAAATAAACTTAAACTTTTTTCAGAAACCTGTAAAAATGATGCCATTTTACCAGGTATTGGTTTTACCCCCCATGATGCGACCAAAGATTTAAAAAACACCTTACCACTTATCAAACAAAAAATTACTCAAATACTAGATGCTAGCCAAATTGATATTTTAGCTATATTATTTGATGATTTAAAAATTGATAACGAAAACGAAGGTTATAAACAAAACATTATTTTGCAAGAAGTAATGGAACTAATACAAAAACAACCTAATAATAAAGATATAAAATTAATATCTTGCCCAAGTTTTTATAGTTTTGATCCAATTTTAGAAAAAGTTTTTGGCAAGCAACCTGCAACTTATTTTAAAGATTTCGTAAAAACCTTTGAACAAGAAAAAATTTTGAAATATTTTGGACCGGTCCTAAAGTTATTAGTACCGAATATCCTAAAGAGCATCTTTTAGAAGCAATAAATACATTAGGCAGAAAACCTTTTATTTGGGATAATTACCCTGTTAATGATGGTAAAAAGATTTCTGATTTTATGTTCCTTTCCCCTTACACTAATAGAGAAAACATAAAAAATTATTGTAGTGGTATTGCTATAAATCCAATGAAACAAGCAAACTTTAGTAAAATACCTTTAGCAAGCCTACATGATAATTTAGATTCTTCAATAGAATTAAATTCTGAACAAGATAAAAAAGAGTATTTAACTAAAGCAATAAATTCCGCTAACATTGAATTAGAAAATAATAAGCAAATCGCAAACCTCATAAAAGAAGAAGGATTAACTTGGGAAAGTATTCCACTATCAGAATGGTCAGACAACTATAAAACTCAATTGTTAGAAAAATTAACAACTATACCAAGTTGTCCTATAAAAAAGAATTGCTTGATTTTATAAATGGAGAATATTGTTTTGATCCAGCTTGTTTAACAAGCTAGATTTTTAAATACCTAAATTTGCAATATTATTGAATATAAAAAACTATGAGAAATTCATCTCATAGTTTTAGTTTTTTACTGTTAAATAAAATTAAAATAACCAAATTATTTCATTTGCACTCAATTTAATCACTAAGCTTATTACCTGTGTTTACTTCAATAATAACACGTCTATTTATTGGTAATTTATCCCAATATTCATTAGTTACAGCCTGTTGTTCTTCACCATAAGCTTTCACTACAATTTTATTATTTGGTATTCCTTTACGTAAGAAAAATTCTTTTATGTAGTTACCTTGTTCTTCTGTAAGTTTCTGATTTTCATCTGTTTCACCAACAGAATCAGTATGAACAGTTATTACTACCTCTGAGAAGTTAGTATCAGAACTTAAATAATTAGCAATATCTGTCAAACGTTTATAAGAATAGTCTGTTAAACCTTTGTTTTACCATTAAAGTGAATAACAGCATACTTTATATCATCAAAACTGTAATTCAATAATCCTAATCTACAATTTAAGAAATCATCATAAACGCTACTAAAATTGTAAGGAGTAATTTTTACATTCGCAAAATCATCTTTATAATAATATTCATCTTTATAAATAAAAGAAATTCCTCTACCACTTTGTAATTCTTTTAAAATTGACCAAGCCAATTCATCAGTTACATAGCCATCAAACATCTTGTAAGCTGTAAAATTACCAAGTACCTTATCAGCTTTACCTGGTTGCCAATTTGGAGCATATGATTTGGTATGAATATCAATATTTCTCGAAAAAGATAAATCTGGTTTTAAATATATTTCTAGTTTTGGAATTCTTGCAGCATTAAAAAAAACTCAATGCTTCCCCATTCATTTATGTTTTGTAAAATTTTACATTGCACATTAGAACCAGAATACGTCCAATTACTATGAATATTATCATTTAAATATTCAATAGCATGAGCTTGATTAAATCCCAAAGATGTTAGTAAGCACATGCTTAATGTTAAAGTATTAAATTTTAAAACTTTCATATGGCATTCCTTACTTAACTAATAAAAATATTTATATTTAAAAACATGTAACAATAAATTAAATATCAAAATACTATGACTAATTTATTTTTTATTTAATCTTATTGTTATATGCTCTCTTTTATAACTCAATTATATATTTCATATATTACATAATAGTTAATTTAGTGGCAAAGATTTGCCACTAAATTATTGAACTTTTTTTATAAAATAATCATATAAAATAGTTCAATTTTTATAATGCATTCTGATACACATAAATTATAAATAACAATTCTATATTGCTTATACGCCTCAGCATATCTTAAGCCTTATTCAAAATTATTATTGCTTTTTATTAAAAGCAAAATAATATTAGCAAAACACATGCCAACTATTTAATAATAATTCGTAAACTTTTTATTTTATAAATACAAGAACAAATAACCTATATCACCTATGAAAATAGTTAAATTTTAGAAACGTATCTTCAAATCATATAAAAAACTAGTTTCTAAATAGTTATTTTAAATAAAGCTCTTAAAAAAATATGCTATAATTCACAAAATTTTCTAGATTAATATACTGATTAAACACACAAAATATCCAATAAATTGAGCCCCAATTAGTTGCTCTTTAATTATTGGAGTTATCAAAACAATCACTTTAAGATAAAAATTTGTAAATAAAAAATAACAAAATATCGTCTTTTTAGTTTTAAAAGTTTATTTTTTGACGTTTTTATAAATAAACAAAAAATTAGTACTAGTTTTCTAGAAATCATTTAAGGTTTTAAATATTTAATTAATACAAAGTATTTAAATATTATTTTTAACGTTATAGATTTTAGTTTTTGGCATAAAACAACATGGAAAACATTGAATTAACAGAAGAAGAACTAGCAATAAAACAAATGAGCGAAAGATTTCGTGGCTTTTTTCCTGTTGTAGTAGATGTTGAAACAGCAGGTTTTAACGCTCAAACTGATGCACTACTACAATTAAGTGGCTATACCTTAAAATTTTTACCAGATGGAACTTTGGTAAAAGATAAAAGTTTTAATTACGAAATCCAACCATTTCCTAATGCAAAAATAGAACAAGCTAATATTAACTTCATTGGTATAGATCCTTTTGATCCTAATCGCAAAGCTCTAGACGAAAAACTTTCAATCATCCCATTTTGTAAAGAAATCGCTAAAGAAGTTAAAAGAAACAAATGTAAAAGAGCTATTTTAGTAGGTCATAATGCTAATTTTGATCAAGGTTTTCTAAATGCAGCCATTGCTCGTTTAGGATATAAACGTTCTCCTTTTCATCCTTTTAGTGTTATAGATACAGCTTCTTTATGTGCTATTTTTTTAGGACAAACAGTATTAAAACTTTCTTGTGAAATTGTCGGTATTGATTTTGATGACAACCAAGCTCATGGCGCAGCTTATGATACAGACAGAGAAGCTGAATTATTTTGTTGGATTGTAAACAACTATAAAAATTTAGGTGGTTGGCCTTTAAGTCAAGAGCTACAAGAAAGAACTAAAATTGCTCAAACTAACATTAACTACTGTAAAAATAAAAACGAAAATAAATCTGCAGAAGAACAAGTAACAACAGAACAAACAGAATAATATTTCAAAATAACACATTTATGTGTACTTTGAAGATAAAACTATTTTTGCTAAAATAGCCAAAATTTTTTAACAATCAAAAATAAATTAACTGTATGGACAAGGCGGAGTTTTATATCCATGTCTAATTCTAATAAAAAATTATTAATTACAACTGCGTTACCTTACGCTAACGGTTCTATTCACTTAGGTCATATTCTTGAACACATCCAAGCGGATATTTTTGTACGCTTTCAAAGAATGTTAGGAAGAGACGTAACTTTTGTATGTGCTGATGACCAACATGGTAGCCCTATCATGATCAAAGCTCAGCAATTAGGTAAAACACCTGAAGAAATGATTGCCGAAGTAGAACAAGAACACCAACGCGATTTTGCAGGTTTTGGAATTAGTTATGATAACTATTACCGTACCAATTCTCCAGAAAACCAAGAAATTTCTAATTTTATCTATAACAATTTAAAAGATAAAGGTTATATCCAAGTTAGAAAAATTTCTCAATTATTTGATCCTGAAAAACAAATGTTTTTACCAGATCGCTTTGTAAAAGGAACTTGTCCAAAATGTAAAGCACAAGATCAATATGGCGATAACTGTGAAGTATGCGGTGCAACTTATTCTCCAACAGAACTTATTAACCCATATTCATCTATAAGTGGCGCAACTCCTGTATTAAAAGAATCAGAACATTATTTCTTTGATTTACCAAAATTCCAAGAATTCCTTAAAGATTGGGTAAAAAACGACACTATCCCTACTGAAATGGTAAATAAACTTCAAGAATGGTTCGAATCAGGTTTACAGCAATGGGATATTTCTCGTGATGCTCCATACTTTGGTTTTAAAATTCCAGGCACTGAAAATAAATATTTCTATGTATGGCTAGATGCTCCTGTTGGCTACTTAGCTTCTTTTAAGAATTACTTCGATAAGAAAGGTATTGATTTTGCGTCAATGATGAACAAAGACGCTAATACCGAACTTTGCCACTTCATTGGTAAAGACATTCTTTATTTCCATTCTCTATTTTGGCCTGCTGTATTACATGGTGTAGATCTAAAAACTCCAGATAAAATTTTTGTACATGGCTACGTAACAGTAAATGGCGCCAAAATGAGTAAATCAAAAGGTACATTTATCAAGGCTTCAACATATTTAAAACATTTCAACCCTGAATGTTTACGTTATTATTATGCAGCCAAGATGAATGGCAAAATTGACGATTTAGATCTTAACTTAGAAGATTTTGTTGCCAAAGTTAACTCTGACATTGTAAACAAACTAGTAAACTTAGCATCAAGAACAGCTGGCTTTATTACCAAGTTATTTAATGGCAAACTCGCCTCAAATATTGGTGAAGATGAATTATTTAAGAAATTCTTAGATAAAAAAGCATCAATAGAAGAATCATATAATAAGAGAGAGTTTAGCAAAGTTATTCGTGAAGTAATGGCTTTAGCTGATGAAGCTAACAGATATGTAGATGAAAAAGCTCCATGGGTAATGGCTAAAGATGAAAGCTTACGTGAAGAATTACAAAAAGTTTGTACTGCAAGCTTGAATTTATATCGTATTCTAATTAGTTACATGCTTCCTATTCTTCCTGAACTTGCCAAAAAGAGTGCTGACTTCTTAAATATCGAATTGACTTGGGATTCTATTGAAAAACAATTATTAGATACAGAAATAAAGCCTTTCAAAGCATTATTTGCTCGTATTGACATGAAGACAGTAGAAGCAATGCAACAAGATTCTTTAAAGGATTTAGCTGCGCAAAAACCCTCAAAAGAATAAAAAAGAAGAAAAGAAAGCAACTAAAAAAGATTCTGAAGAAGAATTTCCTGCAAAAGAAGTAAGCATTGATGATTTTGCTAAATTAGATCTTCGTGCAGCTAAGGTTTTAGTTTGCGAAGAAGTACCAGAATCAAAGAAACTTCTTAGATTTGAATTAGATTTAGGAAATGGTGAAAAGCGTCAAGTATTCTCAGGAATTAAATCAGCTTACCCAGATCCTAGCGCATTAGTTGGTAAATATGTAATTATGATTTATAACCTTGCTCCTCGCAAGATGAAATTTGGTATGTCAGAAGGCATGATTTTATCAGCTGCAAGCAATGATGGAAAATTATTCCTTTTAAGTGCTGATACTGGCGTACAAGCAGGCGACAGAGTAGGTTAATAAAACAATATTTTCAATGTAGCGAACCCCAAAATTAGGAGCAAATCCAAAAAGGGGTTCGTTTTTTATATCCAAATTAAATAACCAAGAAAAAATTAAATATACCCAAAATTAAAAATCAAAGAATTTTTAATTATAAAAACACCA
>GL995205.1:89202-98544 GCA_000222855.1 Succinivibrionaceae bacterium WG-1
AACTTTTTATATACAATTCAAAACATAATAAAATTCAATTATGTATAATGAAAGTATGCAACTCCTTTTATCTAAAATTTTTAACAAAATTATCACTCCGCTTTTTAAGCATAACCCAATAACAAGGAAAACCAATGACAGATTCTAACTTTTCAAATCAAAATTTTGAAAATAAATCTGTATCTAGCAATGATTTAGAACAAACTTCAAGTTCTAACAAAAATACCAATATTACGGCAACAGAAATAAATAATGCAGTACACCAAATATTAGCAAGCGGAGAAGATGTAAGTGTTAGTAAAATTCGAGCTATTATCGGTCATGGATCTTATACCACAATTAGTAAAACTCTAAAAGCCTTAAATATCTATACTCCAAGATTACAAAAATTTAAAAATAATGAAGCAAGCTTTTCCAAAAAACTTGAAGAAGAAAATTTCATATTAGAAGAACTTAATAATGAACAAGAAAAATTAAGGATAAAACTTTCTATTCTTGAAGATGAATTAAATCATGAAAAAGAATCACAACTTAATAATTTAAAATGTTTAAATAATCTTGAAATTATTAAGAATATCTTACTAAATCATTTAGCAAATAATCCTGATTTAATAGCGACATTTAAAGAATGTGGCATAAAACATTTGGTCGATTTTTGCCATCAAAACTCAATCCAAAAAACTTATTCTAAAGTTCAAATTGAGGAAATAACTAATTTTATAGATATTGCAAAAAATATTATAAACTCAGTAGATATTTATAATTACATTGGCAATACTAATAGCATAAATGCTATTATTGCGATGCTTGAAAATGAACTCAAAAAAATAGGACAATCAAATAATGAGCAAGCTTACCATTTCTGATGTTCAAAAAGCTATTGAAATTTTAAAATCGCAAAATAAAAAAATATCCACTATAAATATTCGTAAAATTACGAATACAGGTTCCTATTCTTCAATTGAAAATTTCTTAAAAATAATAAATTCTGCTCAAGAAAATTTAACAGAAGAATTACTACCAAATAATAATGATTTAGAAAATTTTAATATTGCAACTAACAACAATATAACCACTAACATAAATACCAAAGTAGCTCAATTAGATATTACTGCAACAATTAGTTCAATAAATGCTCGCAATACAGTAGTAAAACAAAAACATGATGAAATAAATAGCTTAAAGAAAGCTGTATTGTTAAAAGAACAAGAGTTAGAAAACCTTAAAAGAATCAATCAAAAGAGTAACTAACGAAGCATACTTAATAGATTTTTTTATAACTAATGTTTTAAATGAAAAAATAACAAACAATATACCTTCGGATTTAAAAAAATTCTTAAATAAGGTAAAGTCCCCCCTACCAACCGAAAAAGCTCCTAAGACTGAAAAAATAAAGCAATCCTTGGACTTGGATTAAAATTTGATTTTAACCATAATGATGATAATTTAAAGAAACTTCAAGAACTTATTAACACTTTAAATAAATTGGAAGACTAAATTATATTAAATTTTACGCTATCTTCTAGGCTTATTTTTAAGAATGAAACAAACAAAAAAACGCTACAAACAATCTTGCTTATAGCGTTTTCTCTAGAATAATACAATATAATTAAATTGACTATTCCATTGTTAATTATTATTCAGCTTTGATAACTTCTAAGCCATTCATATACTTACGTAATACAGTAGGAACCACTATAGAACCGTCTGCTTGTTGATAGTTTTCAAGAACAGCAACTAAACAACGACCTACAGCTAATCCAGAACCATTCAAAGTATGAACTAATCTTGTCTTACCTTCTGAATCCTTAAAACGAGCTTGCATACGTCTTGCTTGGAAATCTGTACAGTTAGAACATGAAGAAATTTCACGGTAAGTATTTTGAGCAGGAATCCAAACTTCTAAATCGTAAGTTTTTGCAGCACTAAAGCCCATATCACCTGTAGATAAAGCAACTACGCGATATGGAAGTTCTAATTGTTTTAATACTTCTTCTGCATCATTAGTTAATTGTTCTAAAGCTTCAAAAGACTTATCTGGATGAACAATTTGAACCATTTCAACTTTATCGAATTGATGCATTCTGATTAAACCACGAGTATCACGACCTGCAGAACCTGCTTCAGAACGGAAACATGGAGTATGAGCTGTAATCTTAATAGGAAGTTCTTTTTCATTTAACATTACATCTCTTACCATATTTGTAAGAGGTACTTCTGCAGTTGGAATTAAACAGAAGTGACGATTTGCAAGATTTTCACCATCTGCATTACCATTTAAAGAAGTATGGAAAAGATCTTCAGCGAACTTAGGCATTTGACCTGTGCCGTATAAAGAATCATTATTTACAAGATAAGGAACATAGCATTCTGTATAGCCTTGTTGTTCCACGTGTAAATCTAACATAAATTGAGATAATGCACGATGTAAACGAGCAATTGGACCACGCATAAATGCAAAACGAGCACCTGAAATCTTTCTAGCATTATCAAAGTCTAAACCACCTAACTTTTCACCTAAAGCTACGTGATCTTTAACTTCAAAATCAAAAGTCTTTGGAGTACCTACACGGCGAACTTCTACATTTTCAGAATCATCTTTACCTACAGGAACAGAGTCATCTGGTAAATTAGGAATTGTTAAAGAGTAGTTTTTGATTTCATCTAAGATTTTATCTTGTTCTGTCTTAACAGCGTCTAATTCATTACCTAATTCTTTAACTTGAGCTTTAATAGCTTCAACATCTTCACCACGAGCAATAGCAGCACCAATTGATTTAGAAGTACTATTACGTTTTGCTTGTAAATCTTGAGTTTTTACTTGAAGTTCTTTTCTTTGTTCTTCTAACTTAGCAAGTTTTTCAGTATCTAAAACAAAGTTTCTTGTTGCTAGTTTCTTAGCAGCATATTCGCTTTCAGCGCGAAGATATTTTGAATCTAACATTTAAAAATCCAACTTTATAAAATTCATGTTCGATGTAATTATAAAAGCTATTTGTCTATACAACATTTATTGCAATTACAATCACTTTAATCTAATAACATTTCTTATTTAAAAGAATACTTTCTTTCACAAGAAATAGATAAAAAATATTTCAGATTTTTCAAACTATATACTTTTATTTTTTATCAACTTTTCATCATCAAAGAAAGTACACCTCGAGCATCAAATATACTCTTTTTAATTGGTAAAAATTATACTTTTCTTTGTCTTAAAAAACAATACGGGAACTCTTAATATTATCCTTTTTGCCAAAGTTTATAAATGAATAAAGAAAAGCTTTACCATTTAATTATAGTAAAGCCTTCAAAATATGAATTCAAAAAATAAAATTATTACTTAATCAAATCATCAGTTAAGTTATTTTGTAACTTCTTAACTTCTTCATTCTTTTTATTTTCTTCTATTTGAATTTCCTGACCATTCTTAGTATTTTTAATATAAACATCCAATTGATTAAATGCGATTTCAATACCTAGTCTGTTAAATTCATTATAAATTTGCGAATTTAAACTATCGATACAAGGATTTCGTTCCGAAATCTTATCTACATAAACTCTTAGTTCAAAGTTTAAATTACTATCTCCAAAACTTAGGAAATAGATACTAGGTTCAGGCTCTTTTAACACATAAGGATTTGCTAAAGCTAATCGTTTTAATGTTTCTTTTACTAAAGCTATATCACTACCATAACCACATGATACTTCAATAACAATACGAGTCATCGTATCATTCAAAGACCAATTGATTATAGGAGTTGTAATAAATAGTTTATTAGGAGCCACATATTCTTTATGATTAAAATCTACAATAGTTGTAGCACGAATTCGTATTTTAGAAACTACACCGTTATAAGAATTTATAGTAACAATATCACCTATTCTAATTGGGCGTTCAAAAAGTAAAATAATACCAGATATAAAATTAGCAAAAATTTCTTGTAAACCAAAACCTAAGCCCACAGATAAAGCCGCCACCATCCATTGCAAATCACTCCAAGCAATTCCAAGATGTGATAAACAAAATACAGACGCTACAGCAATACATACATAATTACATAAAGTAATTATAGAATAAGCATAAGCTCCTATTGCTTTAAATCTATTGAATATTAAAACCTCTAAAACCCCAGACATATTACGTAAAAATACCCATGCGATAACTATCGCATAAATAATAAATAACATATCCTTTAGAGTTATAGCTCTAACAATATCTCCATCTGCACTCTTTAATTCATAAAGAGTGAATACATCTAAATAATTTGAAAGAGAAATTACTTCACTCCAAATTGCGTAAATTATCACTACTAAAACAGTGAGCATTAAATATTTTACAATAGACATTGTCTGAGCTTGAATTTCTTTTGCCGACATTTCCTTCTCAACAATATCTAAAGCTTCTAAATCCTCACCTAAAGTGATTTGATTAGAATCATCTTTTTGTTTATCAAGCGATTCTGCATACTTACGTCTTTTTTCTTCTTGCCATCTTTTATATGCAATACGTTTAGCAGCAAGACGTAAATTTCTTGCAATAACATTGGTAATAATGGCTCCAGCCATACAAACATAGAAAGATTCAATTAAATGAATCATTACATTAGAACTAGAATAATAATAACCTAACAATGTTAAACCAAGAGTTACAAGCAATACCGCTATCGGTAATGCAATAACATAAATATTACCCATTGTGGTACGTTTTTTTCTAAAATCAAACTCCCACATTATAAATTCATAAATTAGGTAAATATTGATTACAATAAAAGACAATTGCCCTATTGCATCATAAGAAATTGTTTGCGGTTCTTCTTTTTTCCATAAACAAAGAACTATTAAGAAATAAAAAGCAAAGAAGATTCGTTTATATCTCGAAATTACAATATTTGAAAAACTTATTCCAAAATGCTTTTCAGCTATCTGACTTTTTCCTAAGATTTTGATAATAGCATTACCACAACCGATGTAAAAACACAGTATAAAGAATAAATTTTGCATTACTTTACGCAATTCGTTACCAATACTAGTATCCTGTATCGATAAGCTTTCTACCGTAAAAAATAACAATACCCAAATAAGTAATGGAGTTGCAATAGAATTAGCAATACAAAAACCTATAGCTTTATAAGTATTGGTATGACTATCTTTTAAATTTGATTTAACTTTTTCATTTATAACTTTTAAACGTTCATCAGATTTTCTTTTTACAGTCCAAAGAACAATTACAACAATAAAGAAAAATGAACCAAAACATATTGCTTCTTTACTTGGAACTTTCAGTTTAAGTCCCTCTGTCGCTTTTCTGATTATTTGTATTTGCTGTTGAATATTATTAGGAAGTTGTTCAAACCAATTTAAATTGATGGCTTTATTTGAAGGACTCCAAAACATTAAATCATAAATTTTAGCATTTAAACTATTCTTTAATTTTTCATAATTTTCATAGCTCATTGTTAAATTTACAGCGGTATTAAATTCCGCAGAAATTTCACTGTAAAGTTTTGTAATTATTTTTTCTCTGATTCTAACAAGAATTTTTACTTTTCTTTTTCCGATAAAAGTTCTAATTGAGAAACATCTTTAATATCTTCTGAATTATTAAAAGTATCAACATTTTCTATCATAGTGATAAAACCACTATCAGAATCACTATTTATAGAATTATCATTATTATTTGTTTGAGAAACAACCTTAGAATTATTAGTTTTTAGATTAATATTTTTCGAATTTTGGGTGTTTTTACTATTATTTTTGTTATCTGTTTTTAAGTTTTTATTAGTAACTTTTAATACTGGTTCTTCACTTTGAGCTTGTAATAAATTTGTGTTAGCACTTGAAGAATATGATAAATACAAAGACTCTGGTAAATTATTAGTAGAAATAAAATCTTTTACAAATCCATCAACATCATAAATATTTTCTAAAATTTGAGAGTATTTATAAAGCTCTATTCTTAAATCACCAATATTTTCATTGATATTTTCATCAATATTATAATCAGGAATAATATGACGTTTACTAAAAAGAATTTGCGATAATGAAACTGATTTTTCAAAGTATTTGGTTTGATTATCCATATCGCTTTGAACTTGCTTAGCATTTTCTATTAACTTTAATAAAGTTTCGTAATGTTTGTTATATTCATCAGAATGAATAAAAACATCATCTAATTTTAGTAATAAATCATTATTACTTTCTGCAATCTTCTGCAGTAATACAGAATCAGCCGAATTCACTAAAATTAAACTATTTAAACGACGTTCTTCTACTAAAACTTGGGACTTCATTAAAGCTGATACATGATTATCAATTTTAGGAATAATTTTAGTTAAAACATCATAAGCTTTTTTTAAAGTCGTAAGACGAGTTCTAACCTTCTCATATAGTAAATTACTATTGTTTAATAAAAATTGATAAAAATCTAAATCAGCTTGATAGTAAGCATTTTCAGCTTGCATCAAAAGCTTACCTGATTCAGTACTTAATGATTGATTAAATGAGTATAAAGCATTCTTATTTGCTAAAATTTTATCATTAAGAGATGTTGATTTATTTTTAAAATTCTGCGGAATAGCATTTACAGATTCTAAATAACCTTTATATTTAGTGATCTCTTTTTCTATTGCAGAGTAATAGCCGTTAGCTTCATTTTTTAAAATACGAAGGTCTTCTAATTTTTGTTCTGATAATTTTTTATCTATACCAATCTCAGATTGCGCTACCTTTATTAAAAATTCATCAGTAAGTTCTTTACTCTTTTGGGGATGTTTTTTCCTGATAATAAATCTTCAATATTTTGTCGTTGATTGTTAAATGTAATAATAGCTTGATCTAATTCAATAATCTTTTGATAATTATTTTATTTTGTTTTTCAACTTCTGAAATTTCAGTTCCTTTATTATTTATTTTTTCAATTTCTGCTTTTAATTTTCCAATAGAAAAACCTATATTTGCAGGATCTGCGAAGTCTTCATTTTCAAGATTATGAGAATTTTCAAGCAAAATGTTATTATCTGAAGTAGCTTTATTATTATCTGTGCTACCATCGTCTGCCAATATTGCCGAATTTATACCAAATATAGAAAAAAATACGCAAAAAACTAAAGTATAAATTTTCATAACAAAAAATCTTAAACTAAACAAAATAAAAAATCTAATCAACCCTAGAGTTTAAACTACTTAAGTAAAAACTGCACTCTTTATTTATGATAACCTCCAATGAATCTTGAACCATAAGTGATAAATAATGAATATCTTATAAAAAATAAAAAAAGCGGTTACAAAGTAACCGCTTAAAAACACAACAAAATAAATTCTTTTAAAATATGATGGAAATACTAATTATTATTTAGCATAAATTAAGTTCTGAATACCATCACATAAACGTTTAGCAACAACTGGATTATTCATAGTATAGATATGAACTCCATCAACTCCTGAAGCAATTAAATCAATAATTTGATTTATAGCATATGCAAGTCCTGCATCAAATAATGCTTCTTTATTATCAGCATAACGTTCTAATATTCTTTGGAATTTCTTAGGTAATGTAGCATTACATAAAGAAACCATTCTTTCGATTTGAGCTTTATTAATTACAGGCATGATACCTGCTTCAATTGGAACATTGATACCTGCAATACGAGATCTTTCAACAAAATCAAAGAATACATCATTATCAAAAAATAATTGTGAAATAAGATGCTCTGCACCTGCGTCTACTTTTTCTTTTAAATGAATAATATCATCAACACGATTTTTTGATTGTGGATGGCATTCAGGATAACAAGCTCCACTAATTCCTAAGTTACTAACACTTTTTACATATTTGATTAAATCACTTGCATATGTAAAATCTGTTTTAGGTTCGAAATTTGGATTATGGTCACCACGTAAAGCTAAAATATTCTCAATATTATTAGCTTCTAAATCTTTGATAATTGAGGCAATTTCTTGTTTATCATAATTTAAACAAGTTAAGTGTGCGATAGATTCAATATTATATTTATTCTTTATCTTTGATGCTAACTCTACAGTAAGAGAGTTTGTTACAGAACCACCAGCCCCAAAAGTTACCGAAATAGCATCAGGCTTTAAATTAGCTAATACATCCAATGTCTCGTCAATATTCTTTAATGCGGTATCTCTTTTTGGTGGAAAAATTTCAAATGAAATTACAGGACGCTTTTGTTTAAATAATTCTGAAACGTGCATAATATATTCTCTTTATTTTGTTGTTACGATATTTTTATTTTTATAGTAAATTATTTTATAAGGAAACCTTAAATTATTAGAGAACTAACAGAGTAAGAAATTAGTTCTCTAAAACACCCTTATATTTTTATGGTCACAAAACCTTGTGACAAGTGTTATTCTACATAAAAAAAATAAATATTAAAAATTCTATTTTTTTATACTGAGATATAAAAAAAAATTATAACTATAATCTGATATAAAATTTTTCAATTACTAATACTTAAGAAGTTATTTTTTTTAGCAAATTTATTTCTTTTCATTATTTTTATAAAAAAAATAACAATCTTATACATCTATCAGAACGCAAATAAATCAAAGAAACAATAAATATGAGTTAGTTGATGAAGTATTAGATTGTATAAAAGTTTTCATGAAAAATCATTTGCGAAATACTAGTAGAAGCCGAATATGTATTGCATGTAGAAAATCTTCTGTTGTGTTAGCACTTGCACTATATGGTTCAAAAGTCTTTGAAATTTTAGATTGTTATGATAGTAATAATATAGGTAGCAAATTAAAAAGCGAATTTAAAGAATATACTGCCTGTACAAATAAAAATATTGACATAGTAATGTACAGAGTTTTTATAAATTACGATTTTAATAATGAAAGACATAAATTATACAATGAGATTATAAAAACATGCTGTAAACTATTAAATGATGATAATTGTTTTAAACAACCTATTCTAAACTTATTTGTGCGAGATTTTCTAAACGGGCAGTTACAAAATATAGATTTTGTCAAAAATGCACGTAACAATAGTGAATCTGGCGCTCGTAAAGCGCATGTATTTATTTTCCAAAAAGAATTTCCAACACCTAACAAAAATAAAGAAATTTACATTAAAATGCAATTTCCTACAGAAAAAAGAAATTCATTTGGAGGAGTGGAAGATCCGAAAACACATACAATTAACATTAATTTTGACTCAAATTATTTAAAATTTGTATCTGTGCATAAAGACGGTATAAGTGAATATTAATGTTTCTTAGTTATTTCAAACCATTCATCTTCAACTTCGGCAGTCAATTCATTTAGAATATTTTCGTTGAATCTTATATTGCTATTCATTTTTAGAGA
>GL995205.1:99314-100580 GCA_000222855.1 Succinivibrionaceae bacterium WG-1
CATTTTAAAACTCCTTATTTTATTAATTACACAAATGTAAATTTGTTTAATAAATGTTTCTCTTTTGTAAATAATTAAAAGTTTTAAATCTTTTTTTGAATCAAATTATAAATCAAAATTAAAATTTTATTTTTTATACATTATTTATTTTTTATAAAAACCTTATATTTACTAAGTTTATAACCACATAACATAATTTTTAATATTAAACATTAAACAAATTTTACACAGATGTTATTTATTTGTTTAATCAAATAAATTTAATGAAATATAAATCACTTTTTTCATAAAAAAATAGCATTTTTAGTGATATATATCACATTTTAATGTTTAAAATTCACATATATGTTAATTTTTTTTAATTTTTTATACAATAACAACATATAGATTTTGGTAAATTCATCTATGACCAAACGAACAATCATATAGTCAATTTAATTGCCTAATCTTGTATCTAGGTACAAGATAATGATTGAAGTTTCCTCAAATGTTGAACCTTTACGGCAATGAATTTCATTGCCGTTTTTTTTGTCAAAAATTACTTATATAAACAATAGCTAATAAACTAGCTTTTATTTTGGCTATCACCAATTTTTTTCTTTTGTTATTACTCTTCTAACTCTACACGCAGATTTGCAATATATTCTTCAGAAAGCATATTTAAAGCAATATTCTTCTTAGTAATAACCCCAATTGTCATTTTTCTATCAGAATCTAAAGGTCTTGCTACAATCCCAGGATCTAATTTTCCAGAAATAACTCCCGAACATATAGTATAGCCATTTAAACCTCTAATTAAATTAAAGATAGTAGCACGATCGCTTACTCTAATAGTTTTCATACCATCTTGGTCTTGAATAACTTCTTCAGCTAAATAATCATTACTATATAACCCTTGTTCAAAACTTAAAAATGGCAATTCTTTTAAATCTTCTAAAGTTAAAATTTCTTTTTCCACAAGAGCACAATTTTTTGATAAAAAGACATGTGGCATACACTCTTTTATTGGAGTAAATTCTATATCTTGCTCTTTTAATAAACGGTTTATTATAGCTCTATTAAAATCAGACTGAAAAATAACCCCTACATTGGCAGATAAACTACCAACATCATTGATAATATCTTGAGTTCTAGCCTCTCTTAAACAAAAGTCATATTTTTCCATACCATAGCGCTCTATGAGCTTAATAAAAGCACTTACAGAAAAAGAATAATGTTGCGAACTAACAGTAAAACGAACCATTGAATTTTGACGGTCTTTAACAT
>GL995205.1:101322-107492 GCA_000222855.1 Succinivibrionaceae bacterium WG-1
CTTTTAATAACTGAGCTTGATCGATTACTGTACGAGCGTAACCTAAAAATTCTTTACCTTCTTCAGTAATATCAATGCCATGCGAACTACGACTAAAAATCTTAATATTTAATTCCGATTCTAGTTCCTTAATTGAAACTGAAATTGTTGGTTGAGTAACAAAAAGTTTGGAAGAAGCTTCATTTATTGATTTAAACTGAGCAACAGCAAGAGCATATCTTAATTGTTGTAAAGTCATAAATATATCTCCAAATCTTCTGTATGTTTATAAATATTTTTATTTTTGTTATTATTACCATCTTTGGGCTTTTATTAGGTAATATTTTAATTTTTAGAGTGATTATTGTCTTCAATATAATCTTGCGGATAACGTTTATTATTACTGCGCTTATCACATTCTTTTAACCAAGCCATTTTCTTTTGAATTTGTTGTTCATAACCGCGATCATTTGGTTTATACCATTCCATATGTCTAACTTCAGGTGGTAAAAAACATTCTCCTGCAGCATATGCATTAGGTTCATCATGCGCATATCTATATCCTTCATGATAACCTAAATTTTCCATAAGCTTAGTAGTAGCGTTGCGTAAATATAAAGGTACCTCATAATCAGGATTATCTCGCACAAAAGCTTGCACCGCATTCCAAGCATTATATACTGCGTTACTTTTTGAGGCTGTAGCACAATATACTATAGCTTCAGCAATAGCTCTTTCCCCTTCAGCAGGTCCTACACACTTAAAACATTCCCAAGCCGACATTACAACTTGCATGGCATTAGGATCCGCGCAACCAATATCTTCTGAAGCAATTGCCGCTAAACGTCGAGCAACATATAAAGGATCAGCCCCTACATGAAGCATTCTAGCATACCAATACAACGCTCCTTGGACACTAGAACCTCTTACGGACTTATGGAATGCACTTATTAGTTCATAGTAAATATCACCTTTTTTATCATAACGCGCAACTCGCTCCCCACAAACTTTAGAACTAATTTCTTTGGTTATAACCAATTGACCATTAGCATTTTTAACAGCTAATTCTGAAGCTAATTCTAATAAATTTAAAGCTCTTCTAGCATCCCCTCCTGCGTAGTCTGACAAAATAAATAACGCATCATCTTCAAAAACAAATTCTCCAAAGCTTTTTAAGCCTTTTTCGCTTTTTTACAGCTTGTAACAATATTTTTTGAAGGTCGTCAGTAGTAAGAGACTTTAATACATAAGTTCGAGCTCTTGATAGAATTGCGTTATTTAACTCAAAAGAAGGATTTTCTGTAGTCGCACCAATAAAGATGATAGTACCATCTTCAATATATGGTAAAAAGGCATCTTGTTGATTCTTATTAAAACGATGTACTTCATCAACAAACAAAATAGTACGCTGACCTAGCTCTCTATTCGTAATGGCATGTTCTATTGCAGTTCTAATCTCTGGCATTCCAGAAGTTACGGCACTAATTCTTTCGACTCTTGCATCAACTGCTTTAGCAATAATCTCCGCTAAGGTTGTTTTACCAGTCCCAGGAGGCCCCCATAGAATCATAGATGAACAAGTTCCACGTTCTAAAGCAGAACGCAAAGGCGAATCTTTTCCTAAAATATGCTCTTGACCTACATAATCATCTAAACATGTAGGACGCATTCTATTAGCAAGTGGCACATTCATTAAAAAATTGGAATCCACTTGCTCTATTTCACTAAACATATCTGTAGTTGGTCTAGAACTTTTCATCTTTGCCATACATATATTCTATTTTATTGCTTCTTGTTTTTTGCGGTCTTTTTAATTTTGAGGTTTATTTTTGTCGTTGATCATCTATTGAAATTCTTTCAGGAATTGCATACTTAAAATCATCTGAACTTAATTTATTTGTTTTTATATCTGAAAATTTATATATATTCTGACGTTCATCATTTTCAGTGATAACTATTTCTTGTAATAAATTATGTCTATTTAAAGTAACTACAAAGGATTTTATTAAACCTTCCTGATTATTACTTACTATTTCATAAGTTTTTTGATGTTTGGAGTTGTCTTTTCTTGTTACAGTATATTTATTCCATAATTCATTATCTTGAGAAATCAATAATAAAAATGGAGAATTAACCATTTGAGAACCTTGGCTATAAACAGTCACTTGTTCTAACATTTCATCATAGTTATATATTTCTTTACCATTAGCTAAAATTAAAGCTTCACTTGGAGTTTCGATATCCATACGAAAATAATTTGGACGTAATAACTTAATAGAACCTTCACCATCTTGTAAAACTTGTCCTGTAGCATTTTTTACTTGTTGGGAAAATTTAGCTTCATAATTAGAAATATCAAAAATACTTTTCTTTAAATCATTGGTATCATCGGCAACTGCGATATTAAACATTCCCAAAGCCACAATTGATAAAGCGCCACAAATAATTTTTTTAACATTTGATTCACCTTTTTCAAGATACTATTTGATTTTATAGCTTAATAAACTCTTATTGTCACAATTCTATAATTTTAAATATTTACAAACAATTAAAACTTTTCATTTAATTTAAAATCTTATCAAAAAACACCATAAAACCACCATTCTTTATTGATTACATACAAAAAACGAAGCTTTGAACAAAGCTTCGTTTTTAATGTATATGTAAATTACTCAGTAATATTTAGCTACTAGCTATTTTTTATTACCAATTCACTACTTAGTACATAATAAATCACTATCTTTAGCATCTACAACCAAGAATCCTGATGAATATGCATTTAACGGAACAGTAAATACTCCATTATTAGCAGTGTATCGTTTACCTGTTACCGCATCGGTTAAAGTAGATTTAGCATTAATAATTGATGCAGAAACTTTTAATGTTTTACTATTACCACTTAAATTCATAGCAAATAAAACATTATCATCACTATTGTGCTTACGAATCACAAAAAGATCTGTATCAGCGTAGATTGGAGTCATGGCACCATTATGTAATGCCGGATGAACTGCACGAATTGCTAATAACTTAGCTACATAATCATGTAATGCTTGTTCATTACTATTGAAGCCACTAATACGTCCATTGTCACGTGATACGTGGTCGTCATAGTATCCATCTGCATTTTTCTTAGTACTAAAGTTTGGCACTTCTTGACCGATTTCATCACCATAGTAAACAGTTATTGGTCCACTATAAGCTGCTTGGAAAGCAAATGCTAAACGGTGTAATGCCCAGTAATTATCAGCACTTGGCTCTGCAATACTACCACGTTGTAATAAATCACCAAAACGAACTAAGTCGTGATTGGTAATCATTAAATTAGGCATTGCATGAGATGCAAAATCATTTTCATTTTCGCTGTACTGGGTTAATAAACGAGTACCTGAATGATCTTTTTTACCACTTTCTTCAACGGCTAAAGCTTGAACTAAAGCATAACGCATATTAAAGTCAAAATTAGATTTTAAACCAGGATTTGAAGATGGACCAAAACCATATTTTTGTATATTTGCGTTACCTTCCCAAAGTTCACCCACCATATAACCTAACGGATGTACAGTATCACCATTACCATTGGTATAGGTAACAGTTTCAGCAGCACTTTCTACAGCTTTACGAACATTTGCCCATTTTTCAACAGGATTTACTTGATAAGCTTGGTCTAAACGCCAACCATCAATCTTGTATTTTTTAATCCAATATGTAGCAACATCTTTATAGAAGTTTTCTGTATTAGAATTAGTCCAGTCAGCACAATTTGAGTTATATGTAATCATTCCTGAACCATAACAAGTTGAAGTTGTAATTAAAGTTGAACCATTGTCAGATTGAGTATTAACTCCTGCTTTAAAATGTCCAAATACGCCATCTAAGAAGATGTACATATTATTCTTATGCACAGTTTCTACAAGTTCTTCAAAATCTTTAATAGAACCAAAGTGTCCATCAATCTTAAAATAATCCTTGGTGAAATAGCCTGTTGCATCTAACTTGCTACAACCACTTCCTGTGCCATCACAGCTATTAAAGATTGGAGTTAACCAAATAGCATTAGCACCTAATGCTTTAATATATGGAATTGCATTAATAATACCGCGAAGGTCACCATTATGAGAACTTGTACCATAACCAACACCATAGCCACGGCTAGGATCACCATCTTGGAATGACTCAACCATTACTTGGTAAATACGTAGGTTACAACTTTCTTCACCATTACCTTTGTAACAAGCAAGTTTGTTACCGTAAGAACCACTTGCAGTTGAAATAGTTAGAGTTTCACCACTACTTGATTGATTATCACCACTGGTGATTTCAGAAACACAAGCAGCTTCTTGATATGGATTATCAACCTTTTGATATTTTAGTTTACGGAATTTAGCAGTAGCACTCTTTGAAGTGTCTGAATCTGCTGTAATAGTAACGTTAATATCAACAGGATTATCTAATGTTGGAACTACATTTTCACCAATACGTAATACTTGGCCATTCTTAAATTTACCAATATATACGCCATTGATGCTATATGTTCCTGTTGCTTCCTTATCTACTGTACTTGGATTAGAGATAAATAAAGCAGTATCTAAATATTCTCCTGAATTATCAACTAATTCTCTAATGTCGGTTACAGAATCTGCACTTCCTTTTGAGAAAGATAAAGTAATGCTTGAATCAGTACTTTGAATACCACATGCTTTTTTAGTTAAAACACTAGTGTTAGCAAAATCAAAGCAGAAATCTGAAGTATAAGCAACACCACCTTTGCCATCAGCAGGATATCTATTGTTTACATTTCCGTTGATAGTATTAAAAATAATTTTAGCAGAAGATGAAACTGTTTCAGGTAAATCTATATACCATAAATCAGAAATTCCACTTACTTCTTTCATTACAGTGCCAGGCCAAGCGCCTAAAAATTGAGTACTAGAAGCGTAGGCATAAACATATGGAGCATTAGAAGAACTTGCTTTTAAATAAATTCTATAAGGATTTGAACCATCGCTTGCAAGTGGGATATCTTCAAAAGAATTTTTAAGTTCTGAATATGAACATTCATCACCTTTACATTCATTTATTACTTCACTGTGAACTATAGTTGAACAAGATTCCTTACCTGTATAATCTTTTGAATCAACTGTTGCTGTTAAATTAACACAAACTTCGTTATTACCAACCACTAAATTGCTTGGAGTATATGATAATTCAGAATTTTTACCAATAACTGAACCATTTGCTAAAGTCCATGCAAAACTTGAAGCTTTCGCAACTAAATCTTCAGATGCAGAACAATTTAATTTTTCACCACTTACCTTACAATTAAATTCTACATTTATATCAGGTGTTTCATGGCAAGCATCAAATGAATATTCTACGCTCTTACTATTAGTTTCATATTTCTTTGAGTCTGTTGCTATAGCTGTTAAAGTAACATTACTTACTAATTTTCCTTCTTTTGAATCATCTAACTTATAAGTTAAATCTTTAGTAGTCGCAACATTATTACCATCAACAAGCCAACTATAACTTACAATAGGATTATCTTTGTCTACAACAGTTTTATTCTTACAAACAAACTCTTGAGAATTACAAATATCAGTTACGGTACAGCTAAAATCTAATTTAGGTTCTACGTACACAATTGGCACTACAACAGATACTTGTTCTGTTACGTTTGATATTACTTTGTTATTATCATCTAGTAAAAATAAAGTAACCCTATATACACCACTCTTGCTTGGTTTATAAGATAGCTTAGCGTTTTCATTTAACTTAGAACTTGCAGAAACATCTGAAACATACCAATAATAGCTACTATATTTGGTAGTATCATTCTTATTTTCGCAAATTATTTCACCTTCAGAGGTAGCATCACAACTAATGGTATATTTATAGTCATCTTCAGATGATGCTGTAACAACTATATTTTGAGTTACCTTTTGAGATGATAATTTGCCGTCACTAACGACTAAAGAAACCGCATAAACACCAGCCTCATTAAATGAATTTTTAAAAGTCTGAGCTGTTGATACTTCTTCATCACCAATAAACCATTTATAGGTTAATTTATCATTTTCCGCATCACTTGATTCTGAGGCATCAAATGTTATTTCAGTATTAACTTCAACATTAGTACTTGAAACTTTTATTTTAGCTACAGGAGCTGTATTAGCATAATCTACAGACAC
>GL995205.1:109849-111636 GCA_000222855.1 Succinivibrionaceae bacterium WG-1
ACTAAAGCTCTTCTTTTCCTTATAAATATTCCTAAAAGTTATTTATTATTTCTACTTCAAGAATTGATTCATTATATCTGTACCTTTATCAGGTGTATTATCCTTTTCTTTTTCTAAATGTTTTTGTCTTGCTTCTTCAATAATATCTTCTGAATAAGTACTATCGTAACAATTTTTATTGTTTTCAGAAAGTTTAGACAACGCTGAAATCTTTTCATTTTCAATTCTAAGAACACAACTGTCATATTTAGCTTTCTGCTTAACTTTATTAAATTTATATTCGCATTCTATCTTTTCTTTGGCAGCTTCATCAAGAATACGACGTTTTTGATATTTCTGTTTATCTTTGACAATATCCAAACAAACTAAAATGCTCTGTACAGCAGCAGCTCTTTCTTTATTCTTTTGAGCAATAATCTTTTCTTTATTTTCTTCGTAGAATTTATTAGCTTTTTCTCTATTTGAATCTTCAATCATTTGGCGTTGAATTTTTGAGAAAGATGTATTAATTTTTTCACTCTTTACCCCATAAGGCTTAATAGGCGAATAATGCACAATTCCTTCCTTGTCATACCAACGATAGACCTCGTCAGCGATGGCAAAATTGCAAACTCCACAAAGAATTGCAACGCTCAAAAAAATAGCAGAAATTTTAGGCATAATCTTACTCTTTATCGCAATGTATAAAACAAACACATGAATTTATAAATTTTACATTTACCAAATTACAGTAAAAGGCAATTCACATGTTTTAATATTTCAATACTTAATATAAAAATACAACGTCGTTTGATAAATATATTATACGAATAAAAAACATATTTACTAAAAATAACAATAAAAAAACTAATTTACAATATCATAAATTCACAATATTAAAATATCACTTGTTATTTTCATAAAAATTACAATATTGTTATTTTATATAAAAAGCTTATATAATAATATTTACAACATCAAAAAAAGAAATAAAACACTTTAAAAATTAAATTTACATCTCAAACATGAAAAATAATTCTTATCGAAAATTTGATTTGTCAGATGATAAATCATTTGTGAAAACTCAAAAAGAACTTAAAAACGCTCTTACTCAAAAAATTAAAAGTTGTAAAAAAGTGTCTAGTTTAGTTTTAGTAATAACAGGAGAAGGGAAAGGTAAAACTACTTCTGCCATAGGTAATATTATTAGAGCCCGAGGTCACGGTCTTAAATGTTGTTTATTTCAATTTTTTAAAGGACAAGTTTTACCCAAAGAAATAGATATTCTAAAAGATATCGGAGTAGATGTTTTTAATCACCAAGGTGGCTGTTTTTGGAATGAAAACAATCCAACTCAAATAAAACAACAACTCGTAATATTTTTTAACAAAGTTCAGGAAACTATTAAAAATAGTTCTTATGATTTAATAGTTTTAGATGAAGCAACATATCTCTTAACATCAAATTTTATAAATGTATATGATTTTATTGAAATATTAAAACAACGCCCTAATAATACTTCAATAATTATTACAGGACGATATGCTCCACAAGAATTGATTGATTTTGCTGATACAGTAACAACTTTAAATAATACCAAACATGCTTTCGATAATGGCATTGCTGCTTTAAAAGGTATTGATTACTAATAAAAAGACAAAAATAAAATTGTTAATGCTTAAGTGGTAATTGGTGGCTTATACTTAGATAATAATTTTTGATAAAGAAAATAACTAAACAGATAATCTGTTGCTTCTTAGTAAGATAACATTGTTTTTAATAATTTGGATGGTGCCCGAGGCCAGAAT
>GL995205.1:112317-115081 GCA_000222855.1 Succinivibrionaceae bacterium WG-1
CAATCCGCTGCATAACCGCTTTGCTAACGCGCCATTATGACTTACAAAATATTCGCTTCAGCTTGCTCTATACTAATTTTTGATGGAGGCGCGTTCCAGAGTCGGACTGGACTAGACGAATTTGCAATCCGCTGCATAACCGCTTTGCTAACGCGCCAATTAGTACAAAGTTCTGGAGCGGGAAACGAGGCTCGAACTCGCGACCCTAACCATGGCAAGGTTATGCTCTACCAACTGAGCTATTCCCGCATACTTTGTGTAGAGCATTATAATTACAGATAAAATTTTGTCAAGGATAATAAATAAAAATTTGCTTATTTTTTATATTTTGTACAAAAAATCTACACTTTTAATTTTTAATGTTCGATAGTACGCTTAGCATGAGCTCGCATTTCTGTTGCAAGTCTTACAATTGTGGTAGATTCATAATAATTAGTAAGATTATCTAAATAGCATTTCACATAACCACTAGCTACAGCTTCCTCAAATTCTAAAATTTGTACAGCTAAAGCAACATCTTTATATGTTTTAAACTCATCTGGAGATAAATCATACTCCATTCTGATTTGATCAATTATGTCTATTACTTTGGGTTGAGTTTCAAGTTGATGACAAGTGTAAATTGTACTTCTAGGGAAATCATTTACTAGTATATGACCTTTGTTTCCACCTATTGCAAGATTACAAGGTAAACTATCATCAATAGAAAATTTTATACAAACATGAGCATTATTTGGACCTTCAAAATAAGCCACACCATTTGTTTCAACATCAAATTTAGAATTTACAGTTAGATTACAATATCTAAATTGTAAATCAGAACCTAAAATTCTTACTGCAACAGCTAAAGGATAACAAGCAACATCTCCCAGAGCGCCACCACCAAAATTTCTATTATAAAATTTATTTAGTGTTATAACATCACCTTCACGGTAACGTACAATACAATAATCAATATCTACAATACTAATCTTACCGATACCTAATTTATCAGTTGTATTGTTTTTTATTGATTTAGTTAATCGTTTAATTAACGGAGATGTTAAAGCCGTGTTGGCTTCCATAAAGATTCTTTTTTCCACTCTAATGGCGGTATCAATTTCCGCAAGTTCTTGAACACTCAAAACCATTGATGTTTCAACGAGAACTTCACGTCCATGATACATTACATCTAAAGCATATCTTGTATGAGTGTTATTAGGAGTTGCAATATATACGTAACGCGCGATATCATGTTCCCACAAATTCAATAAACTATCATATACGGTAACTTGATTTTTAAGACCTAGTTCTTCAACTAAAGCTGCGGCTTTTGAGGGAGTACGACTATAGATAGCAGTAATCGGACGATTTAGCTTTTTATAAACCATCATCATCTGACGTGCCATATCACCTGCACCAATAATAGCTACAGGTAAACTATTTTCATCACGTAACGACATATAACGCACTCCATTGCATAAATTTATCTTGTACATGCGTAGCTTATTAAATCCATTTAATTAAAGCTACTATTAGGTAATTACAGATAAAATAAATTTAAATTTGTATTTCCACTAACATTTTAAATATCAACAATTAAAAATCATTTTTAATCACTTCAAATTTAAGTATGACACACAAAAATAAACTTATGTTAGCATTTCTATTTTTTATTTAATTTTTATGTTGTTCGCTTACTTTTTTCCATGTAACAGTATCACGAACATATAAAGGCAATACATTTTTTGGTTCTAATGCTTCACTAGTTCTTTGTGATGCAAGTTCTAATATTGCTTTTGCATTTGGTAAATTAGAATTTGCTTTTTTAGCATCAAACCCTTGAATAATCTCTGGATATGTTTCAAAACCTGTTCCTATAACAGCAATATCAGAAGTTACATTGTGTTGTTCTAAAACAGCTAATATTAATGCTCTTGCTTCTTCAGGCTTTTTTACTACATCATCGGATAATTTTTTTATATTACCATCAATATTAGCGTAAATACCTAAATAAACTTCACCCATTCTTGCATCAATAGCAGCAAGAGCAACATTTAAATTGGTATCTTGCATCGCTTGCCAACTCATAGCTTCAAGGTCACCTATTCCTATTACCTTTAAATCCGAACCAAAAGCTAATCCTTGAGCAAAACTAACCCCTATTCTCACCCCTGTAAAAGAACCCGGGCCTTTACCACATGCAATATAATCCAAATCTCTTAAAGTTATATTTTTTGATTTTAATAATTTATCAACCATAGGGAGCATTAGTTTGGTATGAGCTTGAGGCGCAACCTCCATCAGCATTTCAACATCTTCATCAATACCAAGAGCAACACTACAACCTTCAGTTGAAGCATCAAGTGCTAAAATTTTGCTCATTACTATATCCTCAATTTTTATTATCTTTTTATATTCAGTAATATTGTTTGCTATCTTAAGTTCTATATTATTAAATTGCTACTTTAAAATTACTGTTAATGACATTTTTTTCAAAAAAGCTACAGCAGCAGAAACATCTTCAGTGTAATTAAATTCAGGTAAAGAATTTAAAATTCTTGTTCTATAGCGAGCTTTTTGTTTCAATAACATTCTTGGGTCACAGATAACTACAACCCCTTTATCCCCTTCACTTCTGATAAGTCTTCCCACACCTTGCTTTAAATCAATAATGGTTCTTGGGACATCAACTAAATCAAAAGCACGGGCACCAATATACTTCTTTTCAGCCTTTAAATGAATATCTAGAGCCGGGAAAGGTAATTTATCAATAATAACTAAT
>GL995205.1:115402-119401 GCA_000222855.1 Succinivibrionaceae bacterium WG-1
AAAGCTTTTCCTTGTATATCAACCCCTTCCCAAAATGACTTGGTCGCAATTAAAATAGATTTATGACCTTCTTTAAACTTTCTAATTAGTTCATTTTTATCACTATCAGGTTCTTGAACTAAAATAGTTCTACCTTTGACATTACTAATCTTACGATTATATTGAATATCATTAGCAAAACTCTTTACCGCTGCAAGCGAAGTACATAATATAAATGTACCACCATCAACAGCATTAAGCATTGGAGCCACAATATCTAAAATTTCACTTTTTCTAAAATCTGTAGGTTTATTTTTGGTGCCAAATTCCTCAGGAATACAAAGCATAGCATTTTCTTTATAATCAAAAGGACTACGAACCAATAGAGTTTGAGTGTTTACATTATCATCTAACCCTATAATACGTCTATAATCTTGTAAAATTTTAGGTTTTTCAAAAGAAGAAATTGCACTTTCTGAAGTATCTAAAGTGGCACTAGCAAAAATGTATCTTGCATTAGAAAAAGCTTTAGAATTTAAGAAATATTCTTTAAATTCTTCACTTACAATATAAGGACTAATCAAAAATACATAGTCACTTATACCATTTGACTCTTCTTTTATACTTAATGTACGATAATGCTTATTTATATCAAAAGGCGCCATTCCTAAAACATCAGAAAAATATTCCCCAATAAAACGCCCTACATTACTAAGAAGTTCCATAACAAATTTAGAACCATCTTGAATGACCATAAATTCATCATATTGTTTACTAAACTCTTTTTTAGAATTGCAACATCTTTACCACTTTCGTCATTACCTATAACAATTTTAGTTTTTAACGCCGTATCACTATTTACTTGTTGTGCTTTTAAAAAATTTAGGTAAGTTAAAACATTAGCAGCTGCAAAAATTTGAAAATATGTAGTAACCTTTTTTTCAAAAGCAATAAAAGTTTGAGCTAATAATTTTATATGACCACTTAATAAGTTAAGTATTTCATCATTAGCAATTCCTTCAGCCTCAATAAAACGTTCTTTCTTTTCATATTTTTGAGAATCTATATTGATGCCTTTTTCACTATTGTAGCGATAATAATCTAAAAAGTTTCTTACAATATCTTCTAATCTTTGGGTTGTTTCATAAAAAAAGCTCTTTAATGCTCTCGTCTATTACCCCTAGTTCTATAAATTTTTGTTCACGCTCTTCAGGAGAATATTCTACTATTTCTCCATTTACTAAAGAAGATTTTAGTAAAAAATTCTTTGTAAATAACTGTTCTCCTTTTATAAATTTTTTACTTTATTCAAAGTAGAACTTAAACTATTCTGAAAATTAAAAACCCACTTCTTACTTAATTCTAATGAAAAAGTTTCTTTTACCACCCCTGGAAATTGATGAGCTTCATCAATCACAAAAGTATTAAAATTACTTAAAAAAGAACTACCTTCATTTAATTTTGCAGTTAATGCCAAAGAACAAAGTAGTTTATGATTTAAAATTAATATTTTGGCATTTTTGGCAGCTAAACGGTTACATTTATAAGGACATCTTTTCTCGTAATCACACCCACTACCACCTGAACTACATTTTTCTTCTTCAATTTTAATATAAACTTTATCTACTATTTCTCTAATACGATCACTAGGAATTTTTGCTTCATATAAAAACTTACGTAAGGAAGAAACTTCCCCCAAATCTCCTAAAGATTGCAAATCCATAGGTTCATAAGTTGCAAGAGTAGCTTTGTTACTACCACGAATCATTTGTTCAATATATGTCTGAAATATTTCAAATTGCTCTAAATACTTAATACAAACTTCACTTTCTTTTTCAGTTAATCGAAATACTTCACGTCTCTTTTGGGTATCAGAAGAAGAACTTAATGAAATACTACCATGTCCTGCATTTTTAAAAGGATTTTCAGTTTCTTCTATTTTTTCCCGAACATTCTTTTCACTATATTCGGTATCCTCAAACATATCTTGTTGTTCACCATTAGCTCTATCTTCTTGAGCTTTCTTTTCTTTTTCGCGAAATGGCTTTAACAATTTTTCAAAGTTCTTTTGACAAACGTAATTATTAATACCCTTTAGTTTTACCGCAGTACAATTAGCATTTAAAATGTTAGAAATAGCGGAAATATCTTTATTAATTAATTGGTCTTGTAAGGCTAATGAAAATGTAGCAATAACAGCTTTGGCATCAGGATTTTGTAATATAGGAACTAAATATGCGAAAGTTTTACCTGTACCAGTTCCTGCTTCCACTATTAAGTTATCATGTAAGTCTATAGCATTTTCTACGGCTTTAGCCATTTCAATCTGTTCATCACGCTTTCTATATTGTTTGAGCTTACCTAAAGCTCCTCTTTCAGAAAAGATTTGTTCAATAAGACTACTCATTACAGATACCTAATACATTGCCAAACAAATATGTGGGATAACTTTGAAATTTATTTAATGCGGTATTTTACCAAATATATAAAATAAATAACAGAGCGTATAATTTTTAAATCAAGAAAAAATATAAACCAATATATAACACAAAACTAGCATGTTGCTACTTTTCACAAAAAAGGAAAATCAAGACTTTCTCGCATAACATAAAGTTTTTAACTTGCTTTTTTGAAAAAAAAATTAAACCTCTTTATAATAACTCGTGAGATAAATGCTTTATCAAAAACGTGAGATAGCCATGGATAACAACAATAATCAATTTAATTTTGATAACAAGACTAATAATCCAAATATAGATGAAAACACCACATTTACTGATATTGCTAAAGAGCATAACGTAAATTCCGCAAACCTTGATTCTTCTAATTCATTTTCACAAGATTCAACCCCGTTTGCTAAGTCTTTTACAGAAAATGAAGCTATTACTAATAACGAAAACAATATTAGTTTTGAAAGCATCGCAAATTCTCAAGCAAACGAACCTACAACTAATGATTTAGAAGAAAATATTGCCCCAAATACTGAATTTTCAAATACTACAAACAACGAAAATGAAGATTGGGAAGAAGTATCTACCATTAAAGATGCAGACAAAATAATGTTTCCTGAAAAGAATCTACCTCATTTAGCTTTTAGATTGCTTTTAGTATTATTGGCATTTTTTGTAGGTGCTTGGTTTGTAACACTCCCAGAAAGCTATAACACTAGAATTGTACTAGGGATTGTTTTTATAACTATATTTTTAATTATTCCAAGACTTTTTATCTACTCTCGCTATCAAAAAGTTTACTTCAATGAAGAATTGAAAACAGGATTTAAACCAAAAGGTTTTATTCGTCGTGCCATTTTTGCAACAAGAGTTACCCTTGCAAATACCGTTGTGCTTTTTTTGACAGCACTCATGGTACTTTATACATTCTCTGCAAATTCAAGTAATGGTTTAACCACTTTGATTATTTCAGGAATTTCTTTCGTAGTACTTAATTTTCTTCTAAGTACAGAAAAAGGAATTCAGCTAATGCGAGCAACCCAAATTCCAACAATCTACCCCTATTACAAACGTTGGACCGCAATATTAGGTAGTGCATTTTTTGCTTTTTTATGGGTATATTTTGGGATAGATATAAACATTACCTCAGAACAGGCATTAACAGAAGTAGCACAAAATTTAATATCTCAAAATAGTAATAGTGCAATTAGTTTATTTGGAGAAACTTTAAGATTAACATCTGCCCTTCAAACATATGTCTATTCTTTATCACAACATTCATTTTTAGAACCTATTATTCGTTTTGTACTAATAGCTCTTCCATACACTATTATGGCTTTACATACTTCTTTATGTTTAAGTCTTTTATCTTTGCCTAAAAATGAATATAAATTTGTATATGGCAAACAGGATTGGGTTAAAACAGATAACACCTTATTTAAGCGTTATTGGAAAACAGTAACTCTCCCAATATTTTTAATATGTTGTGCTATTGCTGGCTATAAATATGGCTATCCATACTATGTAAAGTATGTTGAACAAACCAAAGAAACTCAAAATCACCAAAGAA
>GL995205.1:119702-123649 GCA_000222855.1 Succinivibrionaceae bacterium WG-1
TTTTGAAAAAATCAACAACAAATATTACAAAATCGGCACCAAGAATAGTATTAACAACGCTAAACTTGCAGCTTTTAATAATTTAAAAAACACTTTGGCAACTATTACTAATGAAATTAATGCTATTTTTGATGAAAGTATGAACCATGCAGATTATTTTGCAAAATGGTACATTGCTTCACATAAAAACAATCCTTTTACACCTAAAAATAAGCAATTAAAACAAGCTTTACGCACAGGTTTAAATATTGAAAACATTGAAAATAAAATTAGCCGTTCTTACCAAAATATTCAAGAAACAGCTAATAACACCTTAAGTGAACTAGGCATCGAAATCAATAATATTCTTGCACAAAATGTTATTGAAAATGTTACTCCAAAGGCAAATGAAAAGGTAAATGAAATCAAGGATGCTGATAAGTTAATTAATATTCTTTCTTTAAATTTTGGTAAAGAAGTAAATATTTATCATAACTTTGATTTGAAGCTTCCAAGAATAAACATTCAAGAAGCCTTAGAAAAGACTGTAGATAATCCAAAATCTTTTTGGTTTAAACCTGCGGCTTTAAACATCATAGAACAAGAAGAAAATGACGCGCTTGAAAAGTCACTTTTTGGAGAAGACAATAATCAAGAAGATGCCAACAAACAAACAGATAACTCTATTGATGAAGAAAAACTGATGATATTCTTAACCAAAGAAATGGATAGCATTTCAGAAAGATACATTTTGGGAATATCAACTGCTATGGGAATTGAAATAGATTATACCGATGATGAGAAAAATTCAGATAAAAACTCTAATACAGATACCATAGAAATAAAATAATCTTTTACTTTTGTTATATGCATATAACGAAAAGATAAAAATAAGTCAAATCTTCTCAAGTTTTAAAAATTACTTGAGAAGATTTTTTTTTTGATTTAACTGTTTTATAAAATTCTACTTTTTTTAATGAAAAGAATTACATGAATTCATAAAGCTATAAAACATTATTTTTATTCCTTGGTCACAAAAAAAGATTTTTATTAAAAATTAACATTAAAACCATTATAAAATCATGCGAATTTTACTTAAAAAAGCAAAAATACAATGAGTAATACTTTATATTAACATTAAGACTCTTAGATTTAAGTTACTAATAAAGTTATTAGTCATAATTATTTCATTATATTTTTTGCTTTAAATATTCAGTTTTTAGTTAAATTTTAACTAAAGTGTCTCGGGTATTTATTATTCTAGTTTTATTACTTAGTAAATAATATCTAATGTGTTTTTTTAACTTTGAACAAAACTAGAATAGTTAATACTATTAATTTTCAAATAATAAAAACTTTGAAGAAAAAATATGTTTAAAAGTCTTATTTCAATTTATAAGAAGACCTCTATTGTGACTCAAATTGTAGTGGGTTTAATAATAGGTATTCTTTTAGCATGGTTAGTTCCAGAACAAGCATCTGGTGTAAGTATTTTAGGTGAATTTTTTGTAAAAGCATTAAAGAGTGTCGCACCACTTCTTGTATTTATTCTTGTTACATCTGCTATAGCCTCTCATGTTTCAGGAACCAAAACAGGTTTAAAGAGTATAATTCTCCTATATGCGGTATCAACTCTTATTGCTGCAGCTCTTGCAACTCTTGCAAGTTTCTTGTTCCCTATTACCATAAAATTCCCAGAAACTGTAGACTTAACTTCTGCAGCAGCTTCTGGTTCTTTAGTTGATATATTAAAGAACATCTTCTTAGGTGCAGTATCAAATCCTGTTACCGCAATTTCAGAAGCAAACTACATTTCTATTCTTGTTTGGGCTATTGCGCTTGGTTTAATGTTCAAAAAGACTAATCAAGCAACCAAGAATGTATTATTTGATTTATCACATGTTGTAACTGAAGTTGTTAAATTAGTAATAAGATTAGCTCCTCTTGGTGTAATGGGCTTAGTATTTAGTTCTTGTACTCAGGAAGGTGGTTTTGGAAACTTAGTACAATACGGCAAACTAATCGCTTTATTAGTTGCTGTAATGTTTATTGTTGCTTTAATTACCAACCCAATTCTCGTTGCAATCACTACCAAAAAGAATCCATTCCCTCTTGTGTGGATTACCTTAAAAGAAAGTGCTTACTTTGCTTTCTTTACAAGAAGTTCAGCTGCTAATATTCCGGTAAATTTAAATCTTTGCCGTCGTATGAATGTACCTGATACTATGAGTTCTATCTCTATTCCATTGGGTGCGACTGTAAACATGAGTGGTGCAGCAATCACTATAAGCATTTTAACTTTAGCTGCTGCTAATACACTTTATGGTTCTGATTTAGATTTTACAACCGCTCTATTACTTTGCTTTATCTCTGCCGTTGGTGCTTGTGGTTCATCAGGCATGGCAGGTGGTTCTTTAATGTTAATTCCTCTTGCATGTTCTTTATTTGGCATTGGCAATGATATTGCAATGCAAATGGTTGCAATTGGCATGGTAATTGGTGTAATCCAAGATTCATGTGAAACAGCTTTAAATAGTTCATCTGACGCATTATTTACTATTGCAGTAAGCGAAAGAGAAAAACAAAAAGAAACTAAAGCAAACAAAGAAGCATAAAAATAAATATAAAATTTTATTATTAAAAAAATTTCTCTTATGAAAAGGTTCTTCAATTAAAAAGAAGAACCTTTTTTATATTTATAAAATTATAAAAAAAATATTGAAAATAAATTCCAAATACATTTCATAATATGTAATCACTTTAGAATCTTATATTCTTAGAAATAATCATAACGAAAAGCTTAATTTTTACAAAAAATTCAAATATGATAAAATACGTGTAACTTGTTGGAACTTTCGACTGTTTATCGAATTAAGGCCAACATAAAAGTCAAAAATACTAGACGTAAAGTACTAGTATTTTTGACTTAAAAGATATCAAAAAAAGTTTTAGTATCATTTATTTAAAAATATAGATAAGCATTTTTTAGATATCTGTAAATATCCGTAAAACTGTTTTTTTTTACTATTGGAGAAAATATGAAAGTAGCTGTGTTACTAAGCGGAGGCATAGATAGTACCACCTGTCTTGCACTCGCTGTTGCAAAATATGGAGCTAATGAAGTTATTGCTTTAAATATTGGTTATGGTCAAAAACATGACAAAGAATTAAAAGCTGCTGCTAATATTGCTAAATATTACAACGTTAAATATGAAGTTCTAGATCTTAGCCCTATATTTGCTTTTAGTAACTGTTCTTTATTAAAGCATTCTAGTGAAGAAATTATTCACAAAAGTTATGCCGAACAAATATCAGAATCTGGAGAAGGCACTGTTTCCACTTACGTTCCATTTCGTAATGGTTTAATGCTTTCAACCGCAGCTGCTGTTGCTCAAAGCTTTAAAGCAAGTGAAGTTTGGTATGGAGCTCATGCAGATGATGCAGCAGGACAAGCATATCCAGACTGTTCACCTGAATTTGTAAAAGCTATGAATGAAGCTATATATACAGGAACAGGAAAAGAAGTAAAAATATACGCTCCTTTTGTAAACTGCAATAAAGCTGAAATTGTACGTCAAGGATTAGAGTTAAAAGTTCCTTATGAATTAACTTGGAGTTGTTACGAAGGTCATGAAGTAGCATGTGGTACATGTGGTACTTGTATAGACCGTAAAAACGCATTTATAGCTAACGGAACAGTTGACCCTATTTCTTACGAACAATAATCATATTTTTGAAAAATAATAAAACAACAACTAAGTTAGAGCTTAAAACGCTCTAACTTAGATAAAGGTATTTATATATATGTATTACATCAAAAAAAGACTTACAGTAAGCGCTGCACATAAACTAGAATTATCATACGAAAGTAAATGTACCGAACTTCATGGCCACAATTGGATTATTGATGTTTATTTAAAAAGTAAAACTCTTAATCAAGATGGTATGATTTTAGATTTTACAAAAAT
>GL995205.1:124146-127793 GCA_000222855.1 Succinivibrionaceae bacterium WG-1
CAAGATGGTATGATTTTAGATTTTACAGAAATCAAACGAAAAATTTCCAAGAAACTTGATCATAAGTTATTGAATGATGTTATTCCTTTTAATCCTACTGCAGAAAATATTGCTTATTGGATTGTGCAAGAATTAGCTCCATTTTGCTATCGTGCCGACGTGCAAGAAAGCCCTAATAACATAGCTACTTATGAAAAAGATGAAGATTAAAAATAATCTAAAATCATAGCCCCTAAAGAATTATGAATAACGATATTACTTTTACTGTTAATGAAATTTTTGCATCTATAAATGGTGAGGGACAACTTGCAGGAGAACTTGCATACTTCATTAGACTTGCTGGATGCAATTTAAAATGTTCTTACTGTGATACCACCTATGCGCAAAATTTTAAAGCAGGTAATGATTTAACAATTTCCCAAATAATTACCAAATTACAAGAAAATCCTAATATAAAAAATATCACTTTAACAGGTGGCGAACCGTTATTTCAAAAAAATATAATTGCGTTACTAGAGGCTCTAGCAAATGTTGGATACTTAATAAATATTGAAACAAACGGTTCTGTTAATTTAAAAACATTTTTAGAAACAAGTTTTGCAGATAAACTGTTATTTTGTTGTGACTATAAATTGCCATCAAGTCTTGAAGAAAAACAAATGGTAAAAGAAAATTTTGAGATGCTTCGTACTCAAGACGCTTTAAAGTTTGTTGTTGGAAATATCAATGATCTACATAGAGCCTTTGAAATCATTGAAAACACCCCACATAAATCTTTTGTATATTTATCATCTGTTTTTAATAGGATTACTCCAGCTTCAATCGTAGAAGAATTATTAAATTGGAGTAAAACTCATGATGCCCATAAGATAAGAGTGCAATTACAATTACATAAATATATTTGGGATCCCAATCTTCGAGGGGTGTAAATCTACCATTCCTTTCAAAAAAATAATACTAAATAACATTCAAATCAAGTAAGACCAATCTTTTGGTAACTTTTAATATATATTAGAAATTACCAAAAGTTCACAATATATATTCTTACTAAAAGTTCTAATTCTATTCTTCTCTAATTTTTCCACATTTTAGGAAAAATTTACCAATTAAAAATTTATTTTATACTAAGTTGTAAATCAAATTATATTAACCCACTAACATAAAAAATAATTTAAAAAGTATTTTGTAAACAGGAGAATAGTCATTATTTTTTTATCAATCAAAAAATTTCATAAATAGCAACAAACATAAAAAATAAAAATTTATATTTTAAATATTGTTTTTATACGAATATATTGTATACTTGCATATAATATTTTATATTGTTATATTTTAGATAATTACTTACATTTATTTAAAATAGCGTAATTATTCAAAAATGAGGTTAATTGTTTATGAAAAATTTATTTTTAGTAGATTTCGAAAATGTTGGTAACCAATCTATTATAGGTTTAGAATTTATTCCTTTAGATTCAGAAGTTCATATCTTTTATACAAGAACTACTCCTATAATAAACATTGGAGCTTTAACTAATGACATAAAATTACAACTTCATCCTGTTCCTATTGCCTCACAATCTGCAGATATGCACCTAGTTTCATATTTAGGTTATTTAATTCACGATCTTGACAAAGAAGGAACATGTGCAATTATAAGCAATGATAATGACTTTAATAATATTATTCCATTTTGGAACAACAAAGGATGGAAAAATTTTATAAAGGCTTCAACTATAACTAAAAGCATTGAAAAAATTCAACATAATGAATATTTTGGCATTAGCAATACCAATTCCACCAACTCTTACAATCCTTTAGCTCCTTTATCTATTACTAAAAAAGAAAGATTTGAATGCTTTGAAAAAACAGAATTAAATAATAAGTTACAACACCAATTGGGAGTACTTTATAAAGATTCAAATTTTATCAATAATGTATGCAAAATTGTCGTAAAACATTGTAATGATAAAGAGCTGATAAACTCTATAACTAAAGCTTTAAGCCTAAAATATCCTATAAATTATAATGAAATAGTAAATTGTTTAAAGCCTTTATTAGTTCCATATGAAACTACAGAATCAAAAACTGAAAACGAAAACAGCAATAATGATAATTTAACCAATCGCGAATTAGAATTTGATTCCCCAAAAAAACAAGAAAATAACATTTTAAATTTTTCTAACTATGCAAAATTAAATACACATGTAGCAAATAAGTATACCGAAAAAATACATTTAACATCTGCTCAAAGAATGAGCTTAAATTCATATGTAATAAATGCTTTTAACGAGTTATTATATCCCAACGACTTAATTGGAAAATTATGTGGTTTCTTCTCAAATTATTATACAAAAATCAAAGAGAAAAATTTTTTTTGATGACCTTTATCAAATTCTACAAAATGAATTTCCTAATAATTATGAAGTAATTTTTAGTGATTATAAAAATATTATCCAAAATATAAATTGGCCCCAAATTTTTCAAATGCAAAATTCAGAACTATCAAATATTACTGAAGAAAACAAGGCTCAGTTGCAATATGTGCTCAATGAAATATATCATTTAGACATTCCACAACATGAAAAATATATGATCTTAAATATAGTCACTCAATATGCGAATGAAGATCTGAAACTATTAAAAATAAAAAAGATTTACAGGAGAAAAAATTTGATGAACAAATATATAATTTCATTAAAAATATCTATGATTTATTTGATAAAAGTTCATATTTAAAAAATCAATCTACTTGGATTCTATCTCCAAATGAAGCTATAGCTACACTTCAAAAAAATGATTTAAAAAACTTTTTACATGCAAGTTTATCTACATCAATTGAATTAGAACAAGAAAGAAATAAGTATGTGGATATGATATGTTCTCATTATGGCGATGAAAATATTTGGTTCAGCACGTTTGAATCGCTAAAAATCATGTCTCCTAATAACTATATAAGAATGTATGAAATTATTAATAGATCTTTTACTAAATTTTGCAAAAGAGAAAATTCAAAATTAAAAAAATTTATAGAAACCTCCAACGAATACAACTTACAAAATGTTATAAATTTTGTTACAAATAATTTATGTAATCTAGGATATACAAACAGTGAAACTATAATAATTGCAGACATTATTTATGAACAATTTGGTAATCAGTTTATGTTTAGTAACATTTACTATAACTTAAATCAAAATTTTGAAAATAATTCTGCAAGATGGAAAAAAACACTGTGGCAAAATATTCAAATCATATTGAGACTATATAATTCATCATATGAGCAAATTTCTCAAAACACAGAACAGATTATTTTGGAAACAGATAATAAAGACATTTCATTACTAGAAAATATTAGTAATAAAAAATCAAGAAAGCCTTTGTTTATAAAAAATCATATCAATAAACAAACCTTCAACAAATTCAAAACCTCAAAAATTTATACTAACTTTTGAGGTTTATTTTTAATTAGTATTCCAATTAGTTAAAAATAAATTTGAAAAAATATTAATTTTTACAAAAATATTTTATGATTTATCAATATTAATACCACTCTAAGTGACTTTTTGGCAATAAAAAATAATGTTGAAAATTTCAGAAATATCAGTTTTTATAAAATGAATAAATTTCAAATACTTATAATTTTATGC
>GL995205.1:129403-132778 GCA_000222855.1 Succinivibrionaceae bacterium WG-1
CAATTTATCTCTGAAGTAATATTTGATTATTGACTTTTTTTATTTATCAAACCTAATAATTGCTTATTGGTTAAAACTTCTTTACGTAAAGAACTTAAACTCAAAATGTCATTGTTACTAGGAATAGGACGAATTTCTCTTACAGTGACATAACCTAATCTACTAGAATATATAGCAGCTGTCACCCCTTGTCCTAATTGACCTGATAATTTACTAAGCATTCCTGTTCCTAAAATATCAACTGTAGCATCAACCGCTAGTTCTGTTGCTCCAATATAAATTAAGTTCTTAATAACTCTTTTATACAGTTTAAGTCTGCCCCAATAACCAAATCTCATACCATAATTTTCAGATATAAGTCTAATCATTCTAGTGGCTCGAAATAAAAATATCAGCATATCAAACCAAGCTAAAGGACTTAAAGCAATAACGACTGCCGCTTCTGTAGAATGTTTTACAATAATTTCGCGTGCTTTTAAATCTAAAGGCTTTAACACATGATCACTATATAAATTAAAAATGCTTTTAGCATCGTAGTGATCTTGTATCATAGTACTAAAGTTATTCCAATTAGGCCCCTTATAAACATTCGCAAATTTAGCCATTTCTTCACAAAGTTTAAAAGCTTTCTTATTATCATTATCATTTAAAATTTGTAGATAAGATAATCTATTACAATCTACTCTTTTAAATACAAATACATAGCGAAATTCATTATATATACCAACAATGGTTAAAATAAAAATAAGCCCTATTAATACACTTCCGAGCAATCCCAAAATAGGACCATGATTAAATAAGTCAGTTATAAAAAAATAGGCTTCTATTCCCCCTAGTACTACTACAAGCAATAAAATCAGTAACCAAAAACTAAAATGATTTTTATCAGATAAATTATTATCTTCTTGATTGGAAACGTCATATCTACTTAAGTTTAAAGAATCTCCACCAATATTGGCATCATGTTCTTCATAATCTGCTAAATCTGAAATATTACTTACATCTTTAGCATCTACTTGAAAACTCGCCTTTAACATCTCTTGTGGTGTATCTGAAAAATCATCGCGAGTTATATTATTTTTTTTATTATTTTCTTCTTGAATAGTAGTTGAAGTCTTAGTTAATTTTTCTTGTTCAAAAGATGTGCTCTTTGGTTGAACATCTTTTAAATCAAAAGACATTCCAGGTTTTAACATAATTTATCTCCTAGGATATACTCGAGTATCACATCCATATTCATACTAGGAATTGGTTCATTGCTATTTAAAACAGGCGGTCTAACATCCTTTAAACAAAACTGTTTCTGAAAAAAATTCCATATTTTCTGGAGACCATCTTTGGGGGACGGTTCCTGGGAAAAAAGCCCCATCATCTTCATAGTCAGTTAATAAAACTTGTCCATCAAAATTTTTATTTTTTAAATGCTTACATTGCGTTGCACGTATTGATGAAATAACGGCAAATTCTGTATGTCCACCTTCTCCAAGAACTCTTGATTGCGCTTGATTAACAAGTGAGGTTAATAACATTCTTAAATTTTGATGATTGTCATTAGTAACCAGGTCTGCTTTAGTTGCAGCAAACATTACTTTATCTATTTTGGGAGCAAATAATCTTGTTAAAAAATTACTGCTACCATAATTAAAATTGTTCATCAAAATATCTAAAGTAGCATTCACATCAAAAAAGTTTTCCCTACCACCTTTTAGTGCTCGTAAACAATCAATTAATACAATTTGCCGATCTAATTTAGAAAAACAATCTTCATAAAATTTTTGCACAACTTGTTTACGATACGCCTCGTAACGAGCTCTTAATTCTGCATATAAAGTATTATTACTATTAGGATTTTGTACTTCCTTGCCAAGCCATGGAATAAATTCTAAGATTGGCGCCCCCAAGAGATTACCAGGAAGCACAAAACGTCCAGGAACAATAAAAGCAAAACCTTGTTGCTTACAATTTATTAACCACTCTTTGTAAAGACTTACCGCCTTTGATAAAGCAATTTCATTTAAAGGTGCATCAGGATCCAATTGGTTAACAGCTTCAATCCAATTTTTAGCACTTGCAACTGTACCAATCCTATTTAAATGTTCCTTTACCGTGTTAGAAAACTCTTCATAATTTTTTTCTAACAACATTAAATCCATTAACCATTCACCAGGATAGTCCCATATATCTAAATATAAATCGTAAGGCTTGCTACTATACCAACTCTTATTTTTAACCTTTAATGCTAATCTTATTTCTGATACATTGTCTGTAGCCTTAGGCCATACTGCAGGTTCCCCATATAATGAGCTAATAGCTTCATTGTATGGAAAACTTCCAATGGACAAATCTCTAGGACGAGCGATTCCACCATAAATAATATCGCCTCTAGTATAAGCTTTAAATCTAGATAGATAAGGCGATACTTCTGAATCTCCAAATTTGGATACCAAGTTTACAAGTGATGTTATAAAGGCAGATTTTCCGCCTCGAGACAGCCCCGTTACCCCAAGTCTAATTTCTTCATCTGAAATTAGTCTTAAGCCATAGTCAACTGTATCTTTGATATTTTTAAAAGCATCATCAAATAAACTCATAACACTTGCCTATAATTACAATAATTGTTTTAAAAGTTATTTTGGCATTCCTATTAAATAATTTAGCAAACAATGAATACTTGCTTTTGCCTTATTATTCAACTTATTATTCAAAAACATATATTTAACTATATTAAAGTAAAAATACGTATTTTGAATATATTAAAATATACTTTTATAAGTTACTTTTAGATAAATTATGATATGGAATAATTTTTTCTTGATTGTTACAATGCACGCCAATAAACTTTTCCATCCAACACATATGATACCATCTATCAAATTTATAACCACAATTTGAAAATGTTCCAATATTTTTAAAACCTAAATGCTCATGAAAATTAGCACTATTAAAAGTTAAATACTCATCTTCTTCTTGCGGAATCGCAATACACGCATATAAATTTAGTATATGCATGGCTTTTAATCTTTCTTCCAAGGCTTCATATAGCATGCGTCCATATCCATTACCATGGGAATAGACATTTAAATATATTGCAAGTTCTACACACCATTCATATGCAGCTCTTGGATGAAAAGCACAAGCATACGCGTAACCTACAATTTGACGTTTCTTAGAATTACAATCTCTAGAATCATTTTCTTGTTCTATCACTAAGTAAGGATACTTTTTGGTGATATTGCTAATACGATTTTGAAATTCAGTTAAACTTGGCACTTCGTATTCAAAAGTTATAGCTGTATTTAACACATATGGAGCATAAATATCTAATAACTCTTGAGCGTCTTCTAATTTCACATCACGAATATAAGTTTGCATATG
>GL995205.1:133281-147963 GCA_000222855.1 Succinivibrionaceae bacterium WG-1
CGTAAATCCTAATTTTTTATAAAGATTTAAAGCTACGGTATTACTTTTAACTACCGCATTAAACTGTAATATTTTAAAACCTAAATTTTTTGCTTTAACTAATGAATCTTTAACTATTGATTCACCAACATGTTTCCCACGCGCATGTTTGGAAACTGCATAACTTGTATTAGCAATGTGACCACATCTACCTATATTATTAGGATGAAGGATGTACAAACCTAAAATTTCATTATTATCTGAGTCATATGCTAATCCGGTATAACTTTGAGATTTAAAAAATTCATCACCAGTTGTTTCATCTAAAGTTGTAATTTGTGGAAAAGCTACACCATCAATAACAACTTCATTCCATATTGCTATTGCCTCTTTAATATCTTCTTTAGAATATTCTTTTATCTCAATACTCATATATTTGCCTATTATTTTAATTATTTACTTTAGCATATCATACACATTACTAAAAAATTTAGATATCTCTCTAGCCGTTATCAACCCAAAATAATTTTATAAAAAATGAATTTAATTCATAAAATGAAGTATACACTTTTTATTTATGAAATTTGTTGTATACAACCGTTTTTTATGTAATTTAGATGTATACAAATTTTGTAAAAACAATATAATTATAAAAATAATCTTTCTCTAATTTTAATATAAAAAAAGTTCATATGTCATATAACCTCTATATTTGTGAAAAACCTTCTCAAGCCAAAGATTTAGCTAGAAATCTTCATATAAATACCAAAAGAGATGGTCATTTTATAAGTTCTGATAATCAAACTATTATCACTTGGTGTTTAGGACATTTATTAGAGTTAAGTACCCCTGAAGCATATGATCCCAATTATAAATTTTGGCGTATAAACCAACTTCCTATTATTCCTAGCACTTGGAAATACGAAGTAAGTAAAAAAACTGCTCCGCAATATAAAATTGTAAGTCAACTAATAAAGGGGGCAAGCCTCGTTACTATTGCGACCGACTATGATAGAGAAGGTGAAGCAATCGCTAGAAACTTATTAAATAGAGCAAGATATAAAGGCCCTATTAAACGTTTATGCTTAACAGCACTTGATGATAAATCTATTCAACGCGCTCTACATAATATATTAGATGGTTCTCAAACCAAGTGTCTTTATGAAGCGGCAATAGCAAGAAGCCATGCTGATTGGGTAGTAGGCATGAATTTAACCCGTCTTTTTACCCTATTATTGAAAGGCTCGAAAACAGTTATATCAGTAGGAAGAGTTCAAACTCCTACTGTTACCTTGGTGGTAGAAAGAGATAATGCCATTAAGAATTTTGTTCCCAAACCTTACTATAACTTATTTCTAGATGTTTATAATCCTAGTGCTAATGCAAGCTACAGAGTTAAATGGGTTCCCAAAGAAGAGTATGTTAATGAAGAAGGCTTAGTTATCAATAAAGAAATTGTCGATAACATTGCCCAAAAAATGGCTCAGAAAATTTTAACAGTTACCGATTACACAAACAAAATAAGTAAGCAACAACCTATGCTTCCTTATGACTTAACGTCTTTACAACAATTCTGTAATAAAAGTTTTGGTTTTTCAGCAGCTACTACCTTATCTATTGCTCAAAGTCTTTATGAAAAACATAAAGCAACATCATATCCAAGAACAGACTGTCGCTATCTACCCAATAGCCAATTTGGCGATGTACCAGAAATTTTAAGAAATTTAGCATCACAAGATCCTGAAGCGCAAAAACAAATTAACGGAGCCACAAGAACTCAATATCCATCAAGAGCTTTTGATCAAAGTAAGATTACCGCCCACCATGCGATAATTCCCACAGGAGCTCCTAACGTCGATATCCATAAAATGAGTGATAGTGAGTACAAAGTATATAACGCTATTCGTAAAGCTTATATTGCGCAATTTTATCCTGCAGCAGAATATAACTGTACAAGTATCTCACTAACAGGTGAAAATGAAAACTTTAAAGCTAATAGTAAAGTATTAGTAAATCCTGGTTGGCGTATTCTTTATGGCGCAGATATAGACAATAATAAAAAAGAAGAAAAACAAGATGGTGATGAATTTGAAACTACAGGATTTATTCCACCTTGCAATGTTGGTGATAAACATCCTGTGCAGAATAGTTTTGTAGAATCAAAAATGACTACTCCACCTAGTCATTTTACAGAAGCTACCCTTTTAAGTGCAATGGAAAATATTCATCGCTATATAACAGAACCAAAATGGAAAAAAATGTTAAAGGAAACTTCTGGCTTAGGAACTCCGGCAACTCGCGCTAGCATTATTGATTCCGTTATAGATAGAGGATATTTAGAAAGAAGTGGTAAAAATATTTTATCTACAGAAAAAGCTTTATTTATGACAAAAATCATTCCTGCAGACATTCGCTCTGCTGGTATGACTGCTGTATGGGAACAAGCTTTAGATTCAATAGCCAAAGGCACCATGGACCCTAGTAAATTTATGGATAGTATCACAAGATGGATAGCTTTTGTGGTAGAACAAAATGCTAATAATTCTATTGAAACTCCTGCTTTTTCTGCAACAACTTCGACCTCTTCTCAAACGCGAAATTCAAGAACATCAAGTACTTCATCAAGAAGAAAAAAAGCTCCAACAACTAAAAGTGTTTTTGCAAATAGCGCAAGTAATGAGCCCGCTCAAGGAACATCTAGCACTACAAGATCAAAAACCACAAGAACCACTAGAGCAAGAAAAGTAACCTCTCCCAAAACAACTACCAGATCTGCAAACAAAAATATCAATACAGCAAATAACGTTGCAAGCACAAGCAACAGTAACGCTCCAACTTGTCCTAAATGTGGCAAAATAATGATACTTCGTCATAATAAAACTACTAATGAAGCTTTTTATGGATGCAGTGGTTTTCCAAACTGTAGAAGCATTTTAAAAGTGTCTTAATTTGATTCTAGAAAATTTGAAATTTAATAAATAAAAGATATATAAGCACTAAAATTTTGCCTATCATTAAAAGATAGGCAAAATATAATAAATGCTTATAAAATTATAGATAAAAACTAAAAACAAAACCGTATAATCTATAACGCAAACCACTTCTGCGAATATTGCTACGCTTTAAACCTTTATTGATAACATCTTTATCCCCCACAATTGTGAGTCTCTTCTTAGCTCTTGTGATACCTGTATATAACAATTCCTTACATAAAATTTTATCAGTTTTATTAGGAATCACTACCATAGTATGTTCAAATTCAGAACCTTGAGATTTATGAATAGTTAAAGCAAATGCAGGAATGATATTGGGTAAAATAGATAAAGGTAAAGTTCTACCATTTTCAAATAACAATGCCTTACTCATATTTCTATCAAAAGTACAAATACCTATATCACCATTATTTATCCCTAAACTTTCTTCATTTTTGGTAATCATATATGGTAAACCAATAAACCACTGTTCACTGAAATATGTTGCAAATTCAGGGAAAGCTTTCTTCATATCTTCTAAAGCAAATTTAGTAAATTTGGTATTGATGTCTGACACACTCCAATCACCTTCATTATTAGGAGATAGAATTCTTGTTTTATTAAACGTGGTAAATAGATCTTTTACGAGTGCCGGAGTTAAATTAACTGTATATTGTTCCTTTAAAACTTGAACTTTATTTAACTCATTATCATTTGAATTTTCTTGCTTACAAGAAATACCAAGTTTTTCTTTTGATAAACTATCTAAATAATTATTTTTATAAAAAGGCTTATAGGTTGCATAAAACTTACTTTTATCATTTAAAACTTTTCCATCTAAGTTTAAATGCACAATCTTCTTACCATCTTCACCTTGATTTGATGTTTTATCTTCATTAAATTCTACAATATTGTAAGAACCATTATTAACTTTTGCAGCAATCTCACCTATGCCACCTTGAGCATCAAATCTATATGAATGCAATAGAGTATTAATACCAGGAGCTAAGTAAACAATTAAATCATCAGCTAAAGTATTTTGACTATAACGTTTATAGCTTTGCGCCATTTGAGTTTTTGAATAACCTGTAATATTTACAATTTCATCTTCGGCTATCTTTAATGCAGAATTAAATTCCTCGCTTAAGTCATTTTTGGAAGCCCCAAGAACACTACAAATATCACCAAGAACAGCCCCTGTATCCACACTTGCAAGCTGATCTTTATCTCCCAAACAAATTAAACGAGTCTTGGTAAAATCAATTGCCATTAAAACTTTATAAAAAAATCCTAAGTCAATCATAGATGCTTCATCTAGGATTACCACATCGTATGGTAGCTTATTTTTTTGATTAAATTTAGAAATAGTAGTACTCGGATTTGTTTTTAGTAATGAGTGAATTGTAGAAGCTTTAATTCCTTTATATAATTCACCAATTGTTTGTTTGGTAGTAACTTTAGTTTCTTCATCTGTAATTGTTAAGAATACTTTATCATTGATATATTTATCATTTAGAGTATTTGCTAAAGATTCTTTTACTCGGTCTGCAGCTTTTCCTGTAGGAGCCGCTAAAGCTATATTTAATTTTTTATTTTCTTGTAATGTTAAGATCCCTATTAAATTAGCAACAGATGTAGTTTTACCAGTACCAGGACCACCTGTAATCACCGCAAAATTAGAGCTTAAAGCACCTGCTACTGCAATCTTTTGCCAATTAATTTCAGGAGTATCAGTACCTCTTATTTTTACGTTGAATTTAGGATCAAATAAATCATTTAACCAAATTTTTACTTGTTCAATATTGCCTATAGCTTTGGCCTTTACATTATTTTTTAAGTAGGCTATTACTATTTCATACCAAAAATATCTACATAAATAATAGCTATTATTACTCCATACCAAGATTTTTTTTAGTTCAAAAATTGATTTATTTAAATCATTTTTAAAATCAAAATCTTCAATACAATCTAAAAGATTAGCTTGATTTAATAAAGCCCTAAAACTTGGACTCTTAATCATATTTAATACTTTTAAATATGATGGTATTTTCGCAAAAGCTTCTTTAAATTTATTTTTACCACCATTCTGTTTTATTAAATCTAAAATATGAGCATCAGTTGATTTATCCAAATCAACATTACTTTTAAGTACCAAATCACCATCTGCATTTATAGATACTAAATAAGTATCTAAAAGAATATTCAATTCCGCACGATACAAGGAATAATAATTATGTTGTTTGTCATTTTTGATTGCGACTAATTCTAAAATTTCCGTCAAAATAGTTTTCGCATCTTGAGCATCTTTTAAATAGATACAAACATGACGTTCTCTATTGCTATAACTTAATAACAAACCTAAATAATAGATTGAGTTATATATATCATCTAATGCGTCATTACTATATTTAGAACAAAAATCTGCTTGTTCATTTTTTATAAATTCTTTTAAGAAAAAATTAGCATAGCTTTCATCAATATCTTCCCAAATTTGCATTTCTTTAAGATGTTCTATAAAGCTATCTTTTTTGTTAATAAAATTACTAAATACTTGGAAGTCTTCTATATTTTTAGAATTAACTGTATAGTTGTTTTCAATATCCATATTAAATATTACCTCCAAATACTGCATCCACTTGTTCGATTAGTTCAAGCGGAACCTTGCTTGAATAAACCCCACAGAATAAATTGTTGTAGTTTTCTTTATTCATTCCACGTAAGAATAAGTATCTTATGCCACCAATATATTGGTCATAATCATAATTATCACCATAAATATTCTTTAAATAACGATGAATAGCAACAGTATAAAGAGTGTACTGAATATCATAACGATGACCTGCTATAGCTTTTTTCAAATGTTCCTTTTGGTAACAAAGAATATTGTTACCTAAATGATTTGATTTATAGTCCACCACATAAAACTTACCATCAACCTTAATTAAAAGGTCAATAAAACCTGTTATTAAACCTTTGAAATCAGCAAAATTTACTTGGTTGTCTATTACTAATTGGAACATTTCAGGATCATGTTCTTTATAATAATTATTAAGTACTTCATTTAGTTTTTGCGCAGAACATTTCAAACTTTCATCATCCGCGTTATACAAACTCATTAAAAATTCCATTTCTTTATAACAATCTTTATTACTAATATCTTGTAATTTAAAGGTTGAATTATCTTCTTTTGGAATATCTGTACTTAAAATATCTTTAAACCAGTTTTCTAAAGCTTTATAGCCTTTTAAATTTTTATTATTAGGACGCCATTTTTCACTAATAACACCTGTTGCCACATTAAAGAATGCTAAACGAATTTCATCTTTTAATCTTTCGTCCGCATTTAAAGATGCATCATATTTATTTTCCTGGCACCGTTCGTCTTCATTGAATATTACTTTTTCTAATACTTCATGTAAGAACGTACCACTTTCTGGACCTTTTGAGAATGAAAAACGATTAAATCCATCATTACTATTTTCATTTTCTAAATTGTCAGTTAATACTTGTATATTAAGTTTTATATCTTGATCTTCTGAAAGTAATTCTAGTTTTTCAGAATCATCAATCTTAGAATTTAATTCTTCATTGTCAGCTTCAGAACTTTGAGCAGAAACTTTATTATTAATATTTTCATTATCTAAATTTATATTTGATGAATTATTATCATTTCCCAATACCACATGTTTTTCAGATGCAGTTATATTGGAGTAAGATGAAATCATCCAACTAGTATCTATTGCAAAATCTTTATCTAACACATTAAAACATAATTCATTGACACTTGATTCATCAGAATTTTGTATACTTTCTGGCTTTTGTAATTCTTCTTCAACTTGCTTTTGTAATTCTTCTTCAACTTGCTTTATTTCATCTAAAGTATATTTACGTAATGAGAAATAAGGTTTAAATTTTTCATGAGAAACAATTTTTTCTTCTAATCCATCAAAATAAACAATTTCTTCAAATGGGGTTAAACTATTTTTAGAATATACTTTTTCACGAACTTCTTCAAAAGCCCCCTCTGGTTTTGGTAACAAGTCTGATATTGACCAAGAGTCATCATTACAAAGTCCCCCATTTATAAACATTGCATATTTGGCACGAGTAGCTGCAACATACCACACGCGGTATTGTTCTTTTAAATATTCTTCTTTATGTAAAATTTTGTAAAATTCAGAGTTAGTTAAATCAAATTGTTTTTTACAACTATTTACATCATAATATCCTTGCAAGATATCAGTAAAATTTAATTTGCCTTCAATAAGACCTGCAAATGGTAAAAATACAATAGCATATTCCAAACCTTTAGAAGCATGGTATGTGGTAATACGAATAATATTCTCATCTCTTGGTAAGTAAACGCTAGTATCAATACCTAGTTCATTAAATAAATTATCTGTTCGATGGTTGTTATATAATTCTTGCATTACAGGAATTAAAGATTCGTAACTTTTTAATTTAGAACAAATAAATTGGGCAATTTCCGCACTTTGCATTAAACGAGATAACACAATTTTGCCATCCAAGAATTTGGTTACTTGTTCAGATATAGACAATCCATTTAAAAATACAGAATTAGGATCTTTATAGTTCATGAAGTTTGCAAACATTGCTGCAAAACCATGCTTTTCCAAATTCTTTTTACAATCATCTAAAAACATAGTAAGAACTTCGTTATTTTCTTCAGAAAGAAGTTCTTCATAATCATCTAAATTTAAATGAAAACAAGGGTTTAAAAACAAACTCTTAATATAAGTGCGTTCCCTACTATTTAAAACAGCACTCATTAAATCTATCATTGCTTTAAATTCTGTTGTGTCTTGAATTTGTTCTTTTTCTGAGCTATAAACACTAGCAATACCTACTTTTGCTAATTCCTTTTTTATGGAAGTAGCTTGATTAAAATCACTTACTAAAATTGCAATATCTTTAAACTGAACGTCACACCATTCATCTGTAGCATTCTTTATTTGTCCATTATTTAAAACATCAAGAATTTGTTTAACGGAGATTTGAGAGTAATATAATCTAACATCTTCTTTAGATAAAAAAGAATATTTTATGCTTTTGCTAGATATTTGTTCTTTCCATGATTGTAATAAATTTATAAAACATGGCGAATTATTATAATTGCAATTATTTAGTATAAAATTGCTTGCTGTATTCAAGTCAGATTTTGGTTTTACTCTTAAAAATTCAATTTTATCTTTTTCACTAACGTGATTTACTGCATTAAAAATCTGCTCATTATCATTTGAGTTATTAATTACATTACCAAACAATAGATTGGTTGCTTCAACTAACTTTGGATCAGAACGGTAGTTGGTATCTAACACATATTTTTTATTATTTTCAAATTCATTTTTTACGTTATTATTTAATCCATAAAATTGCGTTAATTTTGATTTACTGAACTCTTTTATTTTGTTTACTGCATCATTATAGGAATTAATTTCAGCTCCTCCAAATGCATAAATAGATTGCTTGGGATCACCTATAATATAAAAACCTTCTATCTTATTTTTAGGAGCTATATTAAATTCATCGCTATTAAAATAATCGAGATAAATAGCTTGAACTATACCAAATTGAATTGGATCGGTATCTTGGAATTCATCAATTATAGCAACAGGATATAGTTGTCTAACTTCTTGAGATATAAATTCTCTAACATTTTTATCCCTTTGCATTGCGTAATACAATTTAGATAATGAGTCATCATTGGTTATAATATTATCTTTATTTTTTCTGTTTCTAATATTGCTAAAGCTTTTCTAAATAATACGTTATAAACAAGATTTAAAACAAACTCTTTATCAACATTTACAAGTTCATAACCTAAATGACTTTGAGAATTTTTTATAAATAATGTTTTGGTGTCATTAAATTTGTATTTGCACCCAAATTCCTCTTGGTCTTGGGAAGATTTTTTTCTTTTTCAATTTTAAAGACTTCAAAGTTATCAAAAATATCCTCTAAAGTATTAACTATAAATTTATACTTTTCTAGTTGTTCTTTATTATCTGTTGCTAATGTTGCTATAACTTGCTCATCTTTAGTATCAGCACAATATATACTTTGAATATTGACAGCTTTTTCACTAGAGTAAGATTTGAATTTTTTTAATGCAGATTTATCACCATAATTATTATCACCCTTAGTTATTTGAAAAATATTTAAATAGTTCAAAAAGTTTTGAGTTAATTCATCAATCTTTAGACTATAAGTAAGTTCTCTTAAAGCTCTTAAATACGCGTCCTGCAGAAAACCTTGAATATCAGTTTGCAAGGTAAAATTCATTGGCAATGATAATGCTGTAGCATACTTTGACATTATATTATTACAGAATGAGTGAATAGTACTAATATTAGCCTTATCCATATCTTGTTCTGCATTAGCCAAAATTTGAGAACATTCTTTTAAAATAATACTTAATTTGTTTTTAGGGTCAGCCTCCACTTTATTAAAACCAAAAACATACTTGTTTAATATAATATAAAGAGCTAAATCTATTTCAGAAGTTCTTGCTTCACGATATTCTTCTTGTTCAAATAAATCAAAAATAGCTTGTTCACTATCAATAAATTTATCTTTTAAAAACTCTTCTTCATTGCCATTATCAAAATTTACTTTATCCAACGTTTCTAAAAATTTTTCTAAAATATTAGATTCATCATTATCTAATTTTTTTGAAAGAAATTTCCAATCGCAATAAAAGATTTTTTTACATTATGAATCTTTTCGCGAATCTTGCGTTTTAAATCATTAGTAGCCGCATTCGTAAAAGTCATAACCAAGATATCTTCTAAGTTTAAACGACTTGCTTTACTTGTATCAAAAACAATATGCTCACTACCAATATTACCAATACGAGCAAAGTCACCTAACAAGAGACGAACAATTAAACCTGTAATAGTATAAGTTTTACCAGTACCAGCAGACGCTTCAACTACTGCAGGACCTAACAAATCAAACTTTTCAATAACATTCTTTTGTTCTTTTTTACTCATAATTTTTATCTTAATCTTTTGTTTTTAAATCAAATTGGCAACTAAAATAGAATTTTTCAATAATACAGATTTACTTTTTGGGTTATAACTTATGCAAAAAAGCCAGAGCAAAATTTAAACATAATTTAAAAAATTTTATAGGCTCGCTAAAATTAGCTTTATTGGTATAATAGTAACCATTCCCAAATAAGAATGGAAATTTATCATATTTATATTTAAATAGTTCTAAAGCTCGCTCCTTATAATACCCACTATCCTTAAATAGATAGCATCCTTCTACATCTTCGTAAACTAATTTATCTGTTTTTTTGTTGAGTATAACAGTAGGCTTAAATTCTGAAAATTCTAAAGGTAATGGATAAACTCTACCAATTAAAAACAATTCAATAAACTGACAAAGAAATAACTCTTCTTGACCTCGGGGCAAATATTTATAAATATCATAATTTTTATAGTTACCAGAAAAATCTAAAAATATTATTTTTTCAACAATTGTATCTTTTGCTTTATAATTTATTAAAAAAGCGTTTAGTAACATGGAAATAACATTTTTTAATATTTTTTAGTTTCATTTTCATCCAAAATACACACTATAGCTTTGTCTTTTTCATTAAAATATTGTGTACTACCTTTAATTCTAAAGTTAATTTCCTTATCTATTGCATCCCCTAAAACAGACTCATTCAAAAATTCCTTTAAAAGTGAATTTTCAATTTTTGCAAAGTTTATTTTAATTTCTACATCAATATTTTTAGTTATGGTATCTTTAGTTACTTCTATAAATTTCTCATGATTTTCTTTATTGGTATTTAAGTGCGAATTGATAAAGTTTTCTCCAATAGAAAATAATGGAAGCTCCCCCTTTTGAGCAGAATTCTTTAAATAGGAGTTAAAATCTTCAGGCTCTGCAGTTAAACCTAAATTTTTCAACTTCCAATCATCTTTTCCTAACAAAGTTTCATAATCTTTAAAATTATCATTTTTATTTTCATATACACGTATAACATTCTCAATAAAATACTTATAAGGAGCGTTAAAGAACTTCTCTAAATCATCCAAAGATAAATCAGTACCAACTTCATTTAACTCTAATCGTCCTAATGAATATTTTGATAATTTAACTTGTTTATGTTCATCTAAATAAAGAGCAAAAGGTAATTCTCTATTGTATGAATCTTTTTGCGCAATTTTTTGTTTTTTAGCAAAATCTTTTAAAGTTTGAATATCTTGTTCTAAAGCTTGCGAATTTTCATTTAAAACAACTTGTGATTTAAAATCAGCAAGTTCTTTTGATAAGATATTGGCATCCATACCACGCCAATAAGTTTGAAATGAAGGAACTTTTCTGCCATCAAAAATAGTTTTACCGTTACTAGAAATCATTCCCTTAGCTTTAAAATTATCATCGTCTGCAACATTTAAAGTATCGTGAATTACTAAATAATTACGAATTTCATCTTCATCATCTATTACTTTAGAAATACCGTCTTTATTAGAGATAACTTTAGCGTTAACACAAATATAATCTAATAATTCATTCACTAACACAGAAGAATTTAACTCATTACCTTTTGTTAAATCAAAAGCGTTATATGACATATATAATGTTTCTTCTGCGGCAAGTATCGCTTCCAAAAACATATAACGGTCATCATCTCGTACTGAGCGGTCACCTTTTCTAAAATCCTTAGATAATAAATCGAAACTACGCGGTCTATCTATACGAGGAAAATCACCATCATTTAAGCCAATTAAGCATACATGCTTAAAAGGAATAGAACGCATTGGCACAAACGCACAGAAATTAATCTTTCCTCTTAAAAATTTAGAAAATCCTTCAGTACTCTGAGCAGTAGCAAGAATTCTATCTTTTAATAAAGCAAGAGTAACAATAGGACTTGATTCAAAATATTCATTAACATTATTTAATGTTTTAAAACATTCATTTATTGCTTTAAGAATATTACGGTCAGATTTTGTAAAGCTAAAGAATTTATTAATAATTTCTTCAGAAATAAAAGAGTGCCAATCATCAATAGAAACAGGCATTGCAAAATCAAGTTCTGCGAAATTAGCTTCATTGCTATCATTATCCAATTCATCTACTGAATTAGATGATGCTTGTGCTACTTTTTCTTGTATTAAAATTTTCTTTAATATAGCACGAAGATATGTAAGTTTATTTACGAAGTTATAAAAATGACCTAATACCTCAATATCTTTATTTTCAATAGCGGTATTGTATGGCACAAAAGCGTCATCATCATCTAATTTAGGCATTAAAGAACCGCGTAACTCTCTATCAAGACCATTTTCAAATGATAATGGATAATTTGCACTATTAAAGATTAAATTTTGATAATCATCGTCGTTTAAATCAGTAGATAGCAAGCCAGATACAATATTATTCTTTATGATAAATCCCTTTACTAGTTGTAAATCATCTACTGATACCTTGAAATGTTCTCTTACTTGATCTGTTTTAAATATCTCAAAAACTTCTTCATTAGTAGGCACATGATCTGCTAAATTTAGTAACTTAATAATGGTATTTAAGGCAGGATTTTCATCTGCTATATACAAATCGCAAATGTCATAAGGCATTTGAGTTATAAATTCAAAATTACTTCCAAATACCGCATTAATTTCAGCAGCATACTCACTAATCTTAGGACACATAACAATAACATCTCTAGGATTTAATTCTTCACCTTTTAATTTAGCTTCTTTGAATAAATTTAAGATGTGATCGTATAAATCTTGAACTTCTCTAGTTTTACCTGCACTCGCATGAACAGTTAGACTTGCATCATCTTCGTTAATACAGAATTTATTATCATTTACTGCAAAAAAATCATTGGAATCTTGATTGGTTTTAGCATCATTTGCTGTAAAAAATGCGTGCTTAATATGTTGTAAAAAAGAATTTTGTAAATCAATAGTATCACTATCGGTACTATCAGTTAAAGTTGTATCTTCTGCTCCTTTTAAAGGATCCACGAAAGCATTAACTTCATTAACATAATCTAAATGCACATCTTGAGTCATTAGTTCAGTTAGTAAAAATAAACTATCTCTTCCTTGCTTACCAAATGACAATAACAACGGATCTATTAAAGTATTAGCTTTAATACCAAATTCATCAGCTTTACTCTTAAATGATTCTTCTATTTGCCCATAATAGTTGTTATTATTTTCTGAACCACTAGTATCTATAGTTTCTTTATTAAATAAAGAACTATCACGAGAAATCTTAGCATTCCTATTTCTTTTTATTAACTCCGCAACTTTCCACTCATTTCGTAAATCACCCCAATAATATTGGCATGGATCAGTTAGCATAAAATGAACATCAATATAGTGACCTAAATAAACTAAAATTTCATACCAAATTGGAGGTAAAGAAGTTATGCCATACACGAATATTCTTTTGCCAATTAACTTCTCGATTTCAGATTTTAGAGAATTACCATTAGGAGCAATACCATTACCTTTTTCATCACGTAAAATATTTAATAAAAACTTAATTGATTGAGTTCTATCCGTTAAAAAATCTTCACCAATTATTGCATTAGTTGTGGCAATAGTCTCTTGTGAAATATTTTTTCTTACTTGAAGTTTTTTGGTATCAATATTAGGTTTTACATACTCATTCCAAAATTTAGCCACCCATTTGTTACTAATTTATAAAATGTTGTTCATCTTCAGATAAAACTGTCAATTGAGTGTTTTTATTTTTGGCAACATCATCGGCAGTGCAATGTTTTACAATAGCATACAACCAATAAGTATAACGTTTATCTTCACTTAACTTTTGATTTGTCCATGATGATAACCAATCTTGACGATATACTTGATAAGTGTCATAGACCTTACTTAAATCTGTAGCAATATTAATCTTACGAGAATTGTAATCAACTTTTGCATTTTCTAAATATTCATTTAAAGCTTCTTTATTTAGAGAATCAGTGTTTTGAGCATAATCTGCAAATAAGTATTTAGATAACTCAGAAAAATCAGGATCTGCCTTCATGCGTTTCATTAATTTTTTATTATCAAAAATACCTAATATATTTAAAAATAGGTTTTCTATACCCGTAATATCAATTTGATAAGATTTTCCAATAAAACCTTCTACCAAATTTGATACTATTTGCCATAAATTGGCTTGCTGAACCTGTAAGCTTACCCCAAAATTTTTAGCCCATGATTGATTTATATAGGTAAAAAGTCCCCCTTTCTTCTGCTGTACAACTACAGTTTCTTTTGCAAAAGGTATTACATTTTTATTTTCATCTACTTGAGGAAAATTATTTATTAAATAAGCACCTAAATTAGTAAGAATATCTAACTCATTAGAATGATATAATGTAAACACAAAAACCTCTCAAAAGAAACAAATTTTTAGGTTAAAATAAATCTATTATTTGGTTATTATTAATAACAATCATAAACATAGTTATTATACGTAATAAAAATACAGTAAGTCAATCAATGAAATTTTATTTTTAAAATATTTAAATTTTGTCATTTAAATCAAACCAAAAATAAAAAAGAAATTAGTCACTCCGATATATATTTCTACCCACGTTATTTTAGATGAAACGCACTAATATCAAAAACAGTTTAAAAATTTCATCTTAAAATAGTAGTACTTATCAAAAAAAAATCAGAGAACTATCCTAGAAATAAGTTAAAAGTTAAAAGTTAGAATTTAT
>GL995205.1:148382-149235 GCA_000222855.1 Succinivibrionaceae bacterium WG-1
TCTAACGTTTTATGTTTTTCTAAATCACCGTAATTTAAAGTATTATTTAATTCTTTAGTAATGGTATTGCCATCAAGTAACTTTTTAAAGTCATCAATTTCTTTAGCTGGTAAATAGTTAACAAATTCAAGTAAGAAATCGTTGCTACTTGAATTTTTCCAAGCACAATCTGCAATAGCATCTCTATTTGATAGTAATTCTTTTACGTAAGTATTTACGCTATAAGGATTATATATTTCAGATTTACCTATCTCATAGCCATCATACCATTCTTTAATAGTATCAAACTTATCTGCTAAATTATAGTAATCTAGCATTTGTGCGACATCATTATTAGTAAAACCAAATAATTCAGCATATTCAGTTTTAGTACAATCATAAACAGGAATATTATTTAAACCTGTAAAAATACTTTCACGAGATACTCTTAAGCATCCAGTTAAAAAACCTTTTTCAAGAAAATCATTTGTTTTAAAAGTAGTGCTAAATAAATCTCGGATAAAACCAACCATAGATTGATAATATTTACCACGTGATTTCTCTAATGGCACATCATACTCATCAATAATTACAATAGTTTTTTATTAAATGCTTCATTAAATGCTTGGGTTAAAAAATATAATACATTACTTATATCTTGAAGATCTTTTTCTGGAGTGTTTCTGAAATTTCGATCTTCAAGATTTTCAATTCTAGTTTTATATTTTTCAATCTTCTTTTGGGTGTCTGCACTTAAAGTTTTTACTTTACTAAGTATGTTCCAATATTTCGTAAGATTATCACTAAAGTAACCACCTATTTTTTGTGCAGCATCCTCAATATCATCACCTTTTATCTCTTTTAAACTTAAAGA
>GL995205.1:150568-161457 GCA_000222855.1 Succinivibrionaceae bacterium WG-1
AAATTCCAAATAATTTAAAACTTTCAATATAAAAATGAAATAAACTCTTAAATCTTAAATATTTTTTCCAAGCTTTATAAAAGTAAAAAAAAGATTCTAACCAATAGTTTTATGATTTCACTTCTTTACTTTACTACTCTAATAGTCTCATAACATATGTTATTATTTTCTCATTTTTAAACTAACAATCTCAGCTAGAATTGAACTTTAACAAAAATATTATGTCAAAGAAAACAAGCAAAGCTTTATATTGGCTTATGGCCCCAAATAATAAAAAGTAATAAAAATATAATTTATCAATCAAGATATTTTAGAGCAAAAAGCAAATAACAAATCAATAAATGCTCAATGTCACATATATTGTTTAAAGTTTATTTTTAATACATAAATAAATATACGTATTGTATATAATTTAATAAATATAAAAAATTATCCATTGGCTCTAACATAATGGAGACAAGTTATGCTTAAAGAACTTCTTATTTCAACAAGTATTATCTTAACAACTGTTGTTGCAACTACAGGTTGTACTGCTAGAGGTGATTCTTATGCTAATCACCGAGAAATGTCTATAAATATCAACTATTCTAATATTATTAATTTAGAACCAACTAATAAACAAGTTGAAAAAATTTATGTTCAAACCAAAGACTTGTCTGGTGCCAATATTACTGATGATTATAAAGACCGTATCATTTACTACATTAGTCAAAATCCACAGTTTTCTCTAACAGGAAATGTAAGTGACGCCGATATTATAATTTATGCAACTTTAGTGAATTATTCCACTGACCGTTCCCAAGGTTGGAGCGGTACAGCTATTGGCGCAGGTACTGGTTTACTCACAGGAGCTGTGGTGGATAGTTCTCTAAGCTACCATAGACGTGGACCTTATGGCTATCATCATTATCATAGTCCTATGGGAGGTCTCTTACCTTTAATTTTTATGGGAGTAGGAGCAGGAATCGGTTACGCCATTGATAGTGGCAATAGTGTCGACTATTTAAGAATAAGTACTGATATTGAAGTACGCCAACGTTCTTCATTAAGTGATTCTGGTTGGCAACAATACCATACTCGTATGACAGCAACAGCTGATCAAATTCATTTATCACAAAGAGATGCTCTATCAACTATTTTAGGATATAGTGCTAACGGTATTGCTGAAATTATAAAACATTAAAATAAAATCCACCAAATATCGTAATAACAAAATAGCCGTTATATTTTTATATAACGGCTATTTTATTTATAAATTCTTGTCTAAGTAAAAATTTATAATGTTTTAAAACTGTAAACTACTAGTAATTAAACACCTTTAGCTTTACGATAAGCAATAATATCAAGAATACTTACTACAGTCATATTATGTTGTAAACCAAAAGCAACTACTTGTGGTAAACGAGCCATAGTACCGTCATCATTAGTAAGTTCACAAAGAACACCTGCAGGAGAGAAACCTGCTAATCTTGCTAAATCAATAGATGCTTCAGTATGACCATCTCTTTCTAATACCCCACCTTCTCTTGCTGTTAATGGGAATACGTGACCTGGGTGACTTAAATCTGAAGCTTTAGCATCTTTATCAATAGCAGTCTTAATAGTAACTAAACGGTCATGAGCACTAACTCCAGTTGTTACGCCTTTACGAGCTTCAATAGTAATTGTAAAAGCAGTGCCATAAGAACTTGTATTATCAGAAACCATTTGTGGAAGTTCTAAAGTATCCATTTTGCTCTTAGGCATACATAAACAAACAATACCAGAACAATATCTAATCATCATAGCCATTTGTTCTTCTGTCATGTTTTCAGCAGCAAAAATAATATCGCCTTCGTTTTCACGACCTTCATCGTCAACAACAAGAACGCCTTTACCTAATTTTAAGGCAGCTAAAGCTAATTCAACACGTTCAATAGGATCATTTGAAAATATATCTAACAGACTAATTTGACTCACGGTTATCTACTCCAATATAAAAACGTAAGTCAGGGCGTACTGTGAATGTGACTTTTTATAATGCAAATGCATTATGCAATTCAAATTCTCTCTTATCCGGACTATACCGTCGGTTTTGGATTTGCACCAAATCTTGCCTAAGCTCGCGGACTATACCGCCGGTGGGGAATTTCACCCCGCCCTGAGAACCAAAATAAAAATTCTTTTGATTTATATCTATAACAAAAATTACAGATTAAAATAATTCATAATTCAATTATACAAATTATAAACGCTCTTTGCTTTAACGTAAATAGTTTAAAACAAAGAGCGCATACCTTTTTACTTATACTTAATAATAAATTTGTATAAGATTTATATTTTGGGTATTTTTTATAAAATTTTTCTTAAAATTCTACTTTAAATACATTTCAACAGCATCAATACTTGTTGGCGCACCACGTAAAGCTTCACCATCAATGAAGAATGCAGGAGTGCCATTAACACTTAAAGTTTGAGCATATTGCTTAATTTGTACTAATAATTCTTTAACTTCTTTAGAATCTGATAATTTTTTAACTTCTTGCCAATTTAAGCCTAAGTTTTCAACTAAAGCTTGAATAGAAATTTCATCACTTAAACGTTCATTTCTAGTCATTAAAGTATCATGATATTTAACATATTTAGCAGGATCCATTTGGAAAATAGCTAAACCAATCTTAGCAGCTGTATTTGATACAGGAGTAAGAATTGGGAATTCCATATAGTAATATTTAGTTTGAGGATATTTCTTTAATACATCTAACATTATCGGTTTTGCACGTTTACAATAACCACAGTTATAATCAAAGAACTCAACTATTACATGCTTAGCCTTGTCAGCACCAAATGAAGGAATTGCAGGATTACTTACAATTTCAGCAAGTGTTACTTTAGCATTTTCTTTTGCTAAAGCTTCTTCCTTTGCACGCATAGCACTTGCAGCTTCAACAAGAATTTCTGGATTTTCTAAAATATAATCATGAACAATTTTTTCAATATCACTCTTTGAATATTCTGCCATTGCAGGAGTAGTAAAAAACATAGAAGCTGCAACGCATGTTGCTAAAGCAAAACTTTTTAAATTCATTAAATTTCAACCTTAAAATTTAAATAATAAAAATAAAATTTTCCGCTTGTTAAACTAACATATTAATAACAATTTATCAAAGTAAATTTATTGAAAGAGATAGCTTAATCATTTATATTTAGCAAAATTCAAACTTAATTTTCTATCATAGATTTTTTTATTTAAAACAAAGTATTTCTTCAAAAAGTAATTCTAATGATTTTTTATCTCTGATACTGAACTTTACTAATAACTATAAAAAAATACAATTGCACAGCAGAGAAAAGACAAGCAATATCTATAAGTAAAATAAGAAAGAAATAATAAGGAAAGAAATAATAATATAGTTTAGAAACAACAAAGGACCAAGATTGGTCCTTTGTTTGAGTGATATTTTTAATAAATTTCTTTAGCAGAAAAATAATAAAAATTAAGCTTCGTTGTAAATTTCTAGATTTTCAGTACTATCATTCCAAGCTTTGTCTGCTTTAGCATCATCATTACGTACTTGATCTAAGAAATTCAAATATTCTTCATCAATACCATCTGTAATGTAGTGACCATTGAATACTGAAGTTTCAAACTCTTGTAAAGCAGGATTTTCTTTTTGAACTGCAGCCTTTAAATCATCAAGAGATTGATAGAATAAGCCATCAGCTCTAATCATTCTACATACTTCATCAACATTCTTACCATAAGCGATTAATTCATTGCTTGATGGCATATCAATACCATAAACATTTGGATATCTGATTTCAGGCGCAGCTGACGCAAAGTAAACCTTTGAAGCCCCTGCTTCATGAGCCATATCAACGATTTGGCCAGAAGTTGTACCACGAACAATAGAATCGTCAACAAGTAAAACTTTCTTATCCTTAAATTCTGCAGGAATTGGATTTAACTTATTACGAACACTCTTCTTACGTTGCTTTTGACCTGGCATAATAAATGTTCTACCGATATAACGATTCTTTACAAAACCTTGACGGTATGGAACACCTAAACATCTTGCGATTTCAACCGCAATATCACAACTTGTTTCAGGAATAGGAATAACAACATCAATGTCTAAATTAGGATGTTCACGCTTAATTTTTTCACCAAGCATTGTCCCCATATGAACACGAGCAGCATATACAGACACCCCATTCATAATTGAATCAGGACGTGCAAAGTATACATATTCAAAAATACATGGAGAAAGTTTTGCATTATCAGAACAGATAGAAGTATGAATAACACCTGATTCTGTAATAAAGATAGCTTCACCTGGAGCAACATCACGGATTAGTTTAAAACCTAAAATGTCTAAAGCTACACTTTCAGATGCAACCATGTATTCCACTTTACCATCTTCACCTAAGCGTTCACCAAGAACTAAAGGTCTAATACCAAATGGATCACGGAAAGCTACTAAACCAACACCAATGATTAATGAAACAACACCGTAAGCACCTTTTACTAATCTATTAACATTAGATACAGCTCTAAAGATTTCTTCTGGAGTGATTGTTTCAGAATCACACATATCTATTTCATGAGCAAAAATATTTAATAAAACTTCTGAATCTGAAGTAGTATTAACATGACGGTGATGCTTTTGACATAACTCGCGTAATTCACGTACATTGGTTAAATTACCGTTATGAGCAAGAGCAATACCATATGGGCTATTTACGTAAAAAGGTTGAGCTTCAGCAGCAGAAGAAGAACCAGCAGTTGGATAACGAACGTGACCAATACCGATATTACCTTTTAAACGTAACATATGTTTTGTTTCAAAAACATCGCGGACTAACCCGTTTGCTTTGCGTTGCTTGAAGTTACCATCACTAATTGTGATAATACCTGCAGCATCTTGTCCTCTATGTTGTAAAACAGTTAATGCATCATAAAGAGACTGGTTAACAGGAGAAGTCCCAACTATACCCACGATACCACACATCGTAATATTCCTTAATTTTTTTTGAAATAAATATGTATAACCTAAAAAACTGTTTTAGGTAACTTTCTTTGAAAAAAAATTTCTTACTTTAAAGACAATGAAAAATTAAAATCCAAGAAAGAAAAATTGCTATAAAAACAATTAATAAGTTGCGTCATTTTACATTTTATTTTGAACTGCATCAAGTATTAGTTATTGAGAATTTGCAAAAAAACAACTACCAAATAATCTCCTAAACAATATAGTTTTTAATTTAAATAACAAGGCTTTTAATATAATTTTCAAATAATAAAAGCTCCAAAGTATATTCTAATTTGGAGCTAGTAATTATTACCTTTTTAAGAATAAAATTTTAAAATTTATTCTTAATTACCACAAGTTGCATCTGCCTTATCAACGATTAAGAAACTTGAAGTATAATTATTTAAAGGAATAGAGAAATAACCATTTGCGTCTACCGCAAAACATTCATTAGTTAACGCATCTGTTAATGAAGTCTTAGCATCAATAACACTTGGTAAAATTTCTAATTTTTTATCATCACTGCTTAAATTCATAGCAAAAATAACTTTATCGCTATCTTTTTCTTTGCTCACGATAAATAAATCATTATTTGCAAGAATTGGTTTCATCTTACCATTGTATAAAGCAGGATGTTGCGCACGTAATGCTTGTACTTTGGCTACATAATCATGAAGACTTTGTTCATTGGTATTAAAGCCACTAATACGACCATTGTCACGGGAAACATGGTCATCATAATAACCATCAGCATCCTTCTTGGTACTAAAGTTAGGAACTTCTTGACCAATTTCATCACCATAATAAATAGTAATAGGACCACTATAGCTTGCTTGGAAAGATAATGCTAAACGATGTAACGCCCAATATTTAGAATCATTGGTATCAGCAATGTTACCACGTTGTAATAAATCACCAAAACGAACTAAATCATGATTAGTAATCATTAAATTAGGCATTGCGTGAGCAGCAAAATCATTCTCACTTTCATTAAATTGCTTCAATAAACGAGTACCTGTATGGTCTTTAGCGCCCCATTCTTCTTGAGCAAAAGCTTGTACTACAGCGTAACGCATATTGAAATCAAAGTTTGATTTCAAACCAGGATTATCTGAAGGACCGAAACCTTTGCTTTGAATATTACCATTACTGCTCCAAATTTCCCCTACCATGTATCCTAATGGATGAACTTCAACCCCAGAACCATTGGTATATGAAACGCTTGCAGAAGCTTCTTCAACCGCTTTACGTAATTCTGCCCACTTTGCAACAGGAACTTGGTAAGCTTGGTCTAAACGCCAACCGTCAATCTTATAATTCTTAATCCAATATGTAGCAACATCTTTATAAAACTCTTCAGTGTTAGTTTCATTCCAATCTGCACATAAAGTACCTTGACCTGCTGTATATGTACCATCAGATCCTATACAATTAGTTGTAGTTACTAATACAGAACCATTATTAGACTGAGTATTTATATCTGACTTAAAATGACCAAAAACACCATCCAAGAAGATATACATATCATTATCATGAACAGTTTTTACAAGTTCTTCAAAATCTGCAATTGTGCCAAAATGTTCATCAATTGCAAAATAATCTTTTAAGAAATATCCTGTAGCATCAAGCTTTGAACAATTTCCTGAAGTAGAACCATCACAACTATTAAAGATAGGAGTTAACCAAATAGCATTAACACCTAATGACTTAATATAAGGAATCGCATTGATAATACCGCGAATATCGCCATTATGAGAGCTAGTACCATAGCCTACACCATAACCGCGATTAGAATCTCCATCTTGGAAAGATTCAACCATAATTTGATAAATACGAAGATTACAACTTTCTTCGCCATTACCTTGATAACAAGCAAGCTTATTATTGAAGCTACCTGTTGCCGAATCAATTGTTACATTTTCAGCTGTCTTTGTAGGATTATCAACAGGATTGTCTGTAGAATTGCCAGTAGAATTATCTCCACCGCTTCCACCGCCGCCACCGCAAGCTGTAGCCAAAAGAGCACCACTAATAACAATAGATAATAGATTTTTTTCATTGGTTAAACCTTTTAAAAAAGAGAAATAGTAAAACTATTATACTTATAAAAAATTCATTCTTTAAACTATTTATAAAAATAATCTAAGTTTTACGTTTTATTTTTTATTATTTTCTGTTCATCAAAATTTTTATATAAAGTTTGATATACTTCACATAAATTTTGTTTTTGATATTGATATGCATTATATATCAAATTTTACATATAAGTAAATTTTTTATTGAATAATAAAATTATTTAATTCTAAAAATAAATTTGCATTATTTTCTTTTACACAAAAATTGAAATCAAATTAGATAATACAATCTAATTAACAAATGAGATTAAGAAATTAAAATAAGAAGAATTATGATGTATATACTTTAAAGCTTACATTAAGCTTTGAGAAAGATATTTTAGATTTTAAGTGTGCCACAAAGTTGTACTAACTTTGTGGCACACTAATAAAACATCAACAATTAAAAAAGATATAAAGTTATAAATATTTGGTTTTCATCAATAGTTTAAACTATGCCAATAATCCGAAATATTTTAAAACTTGAACAGATACATTTTTAAATTCAGGATAAATAACAGATTGAGTATACCACTGTGCACTTTCAATACTCTTAAATAAGCCATAATGTAAAAGCATTTCAATTACACCACAACAAACTAAAACAATAATTAAGCCACGAGCTAACCCAAAAATAATACCAAGCATGCGATCAGTTCCTGACAAACCTGTCTTTTTAAGAATTAAGCTTATAATGTAGTTAACTAATCCTATTAACATCAACGTTCCAAAGAACAAGCAAATTAAAGCAAGAGCAATCTTTGCTAAATCATTTTCCAAGAACGTAAATAAACTAGCAAGTTTACCGTAAAATGTTGCAGCAACAAAAAAAGCTATTAACCAAGCAACAAGTGATAGTATTTCCTTTATAAAACCACGCATTACGCTAACTAAGGAACTTAAAATTAATACACCAATAATAGCAATATCAATCCACTGCATTTATATTTCTCACATATATAAAACCAAAAATCGGCGACAATTTTAAAATATAAATACTAAAATTTCAAATTTAGACCTATCTAGATAAATAAAAAACCTGCATAGAACACATAAAATAAAAGCCTAAAAACCCTATGTTTTTCTCTTAATTACAACAAATTATCAAACTTCTATAAATTTTTAATTTTTTGATTTTTATATATGCAACTTGTTACCTACAAGACTAACATTGCAAATCTTACATTGTATGAATAACTAAAAATTTAATATTAACAAAAGAATTAAAATTTAAATATTAGATAAAACAAAATACAAAAAATTAATTTTAAACCAATTATCTCTACAATTAAAACATAGGAAAAATACTAGAAAAAAATACTAGTAAATATTATGACAATGTAACTTCAACATCATTTGATTTAAACACAATAGTTACATCTTTACCGTAAACCTTCATTCTTGCAACATTTAAATCATCACCTATAAAAACGGCAGCATTATTATCTTGAGATTTAGCTATTTTTAATACCTCTTTAACAGTTAAACCGAGGGTATCATTTAATGTTAAATTCCAATTAACATTATGCAAATCATCTCCAAGAATAACAGGACCTCCAGATGTTAAACTCATAGCAAGTAATATTTTGTAATACCCAACATCAAGGTGTTGTGATGCATTAGGTAAAGATGTAGTTACTAAACAATCTACATCATTTGCCCATAAAACATTAGACATCCATGCTCTATACTTGTATTCAGTAAAGATTTGATTTACACGATGAACACTTCTTTCTACATCATCTGTTACTCGTTGGGCGTTTACAAGTCCAATAGAAGGCCAAAGCGGAGCGTTACATCCTAAAATATAGCTATCATTACCAACAGCTTTTCTAATTGCAAAAAGTCCTAATCTATAATGAGAAACCGCGGAAATTTGATGCTTATACTTTAATCCTTTGATAGCACCCCAATAGCATGCATCAAGTTTAAAATAATCTATTCCATAATCTCTTTTTAGCACTTTAAAAATATGCTTAATTCTATTACGTACTGCATGAATAGACATATCAAGCAAATACCATGGAGTTTCACGCCAACCACCATAAGTAACATTTTCCGCTTTTAAAGGATTTCCATTTTCATCTTTTATAAACCATGATGGATTTTCTTTAAAAATTTTAGAATTACCATCTGCAATAAATGGTGCCACCCAAATTGCAGGCTTTTTACCTTTAGCTCTTATTTCGTCACATAAAGCTCTTAAGCCACTATTAAACTTTTCAGATTCTTCTAACCAATCTCCCATATGGGTTTGAAAACCATCATCAATCTGAATATATTCACATTCTGGCAAATCTCTATCCATAAGGTCTAAATTGTCTTTTACTATTTGTTCTGTAACATTAGCATAATAGCAATACCAAGAACACCACCCTGTTTTAGTTGGCAATAAAGTGATTTCATGATGTTTTCTAATAAGTTCACCAAATAAATTTAATACATCTTCTCTAGATGAACCTTTTAAAAAACAAATATAATCACTTTTATAACAGGTTTTCCCTTCTATAGTGATATGTCCTAAATCCCAATATATTGAAATTTCTCCATTTTCACTATTTAATGAAAACATTAAATCACTATGAAACGCAGAAGTAGCTCCAATTAAATACCAACTGTCATCTTCCTTTACCATAAAATAGTTGGAACCACAGACAACATTCTTATTTTCATTTAATGAATTGGCAAGAGATTTATATAATTGATAATCTTTTACTTCATCAATGCGACCAACTTTTATAGGATTCGCAACTGTACCAGATGTTTGTGATAACATTTGGTACCCTTCCATATAAAATGGAGCATGCAATGATAAATGTAAAGTTCCTATAGGTAGTACATCAAATAACTTTGAGTCTTCTTGGTCATTTTTTACAATTAGTGCAAATTCTAAAGCTGTTGCAACATTATCTTTAGTTGTTGCTTCATAAAATTCTAAACAAGATAAAGTTTTAGAAATATCTAATGAATCTTTAGAAAATAAATCAATAATAGAAATAGAGTTTGGTATAGAAATCATAAAACAAAAATCCAAACAGAAGACATATAAGACACTTTATGACAATATTTAAGAAAGTAGTATTGGGTCTTTACACCAATATAATTTCAAGCTATTTAAAGCTCAAAAAAAAGAATAGAAAATACTTTTGGTAGTCAAATAACATATTATCCTCAGATATCCCGTATTTATAAACATACCAAAAGTATCAATAAGTATTACTTTTCTGCTCAAATATTGTTTTAATCTTTATTTTCAGCACAAAAGCAAAACTTTAAAAATCTTACTTTATTTTGTTCAAATTAAAGGTTTTACTGCAAATATATAAGTTAAATTAATAAATAAAACTTTATTTTTATGACTATTATTATATTTAATACAAGCTAAATTTAGCTTTAAACATGCAATTTTTAAATAACATTCCAATTTTTAATACTTTTGGTTGCAGGCAACATATTATCCTCAGATACACCACTGTTTACGAACATCCCAAAAGTATCAACTAGCATTTGTTACTTTTGTTTGCTTTATTTTATGTATATATCCTTTATTTTCTAACAAAAGTAAACAAAAACCCTTGAAAACTTATTTATTCAAAAACCACGTAATAAAAGTATAACTTAAATTTAATATCCTAGTCCAAATTACCGCAATATTTTATGTATTTTATAAAATATTGGTAACATTTTTCAAAAATAAATGTAATTTTACACAAAAAACATCAATATCATTCTTAAAAACGCAATATATTTTTTTAAGGGGGGT
>GL995205.1:162562-166084 GCA_000222855.1 Succinivibrionaceae bacterium WG-1
TTAAATTTAAAGTAACTTTATGATTTTATTCAACTAATTATTTTATTTAAAATAATAATTTACAGTATTGTAAAAACAATCATAATTTTATCAATGTAATATTACATATGTTTTCATATCTTTTTACATCAATAAATAAAAAACTTATTTGAATTTATAAAAATTTGTTACTACTGTAAAAACTCTATTATTTGTTTTACAATGATCACACTTTTATGATGTTTAAATAATAAAATTTTTAGCCCAAAATCATTTTATTTGCAGGCTTTTGTTGTAAAAAATAAAAATGCGTAATTTAACCAAAAATATAATAGCTTTTATATTTAGCTTTATTCTTATATATAGTTGTTTAATACTTGGACATTACATTTCAAGTGTATTACCAATAGTGTTTCCTGGAAGTATTATAGGACTTATCATTCTATTTTTATGTCTTGAATTAAAAATTATAAAAATGGAATGGATTACTCCTGCAGGTAACTTAATTTTAAAACATATGGCTTTTTTCTTTATTCCTGCTGCAGTTGGCTTAGTATCCTATTTAAATGAAGTTTATAACTCTGCAATTGTAATTGTTATAAACGTTATTTTAGGATTATGCGCTATCATTTTTTGTGTTGGTCGTCTCTTCCAGCATATGTCAGAAACCCCAAAACAACGTAAACACCGTAAAGACATGTACAAACGAGCCAAACGCATTAAGCGTGTTCATCATAAAAAACTAAAAGCATTAAAACTTCCTAAAGAATTAAAGGAGTAAACAATGTCTGAATTTTTTAATATGATTTATGATTTTCTTGCCAATAGTCCAGTATTATATCTAACAGCACTTCCTTTAACTGTTTTCTTATACATAGTAGTAAGATACTTACAAGGAAAAACTCAATGGGCTTTATTAAATCCTCTGCTAATACCAATGCTCTTAATTATTGCCCTAATACTAATTACAGGTAGTAAACCCCAGGATTATCAAAATGGTTCAATTCTAATCAGTAAATTGCTAGATCCTGCTGTAGTGTGCTTAGCTATTCCACTTTATTTAAAATTTAAAATGATTAAAGCTCAAGCAGGCCCTATTCTAATATGTTGTACAATCTCAATTTTTATAAGCTTTATAATTTCATATGTAAGTTGTCATTTACTTGGTGTTAATCCTAATATGATACCTACTATTGGAGCTCGTTCTATAACTACTCCACTTGCAATGGATGTTGCTAATAGATTAGGTGGTATTGCATCAATTACAGCATGTGTAGTGTGTTGTGTAGGAATATTAGGAGCTGTTATAGGTTTCCCACTTATGAAGCTCTTTCATATTAGAAATAAAAAAGCTCAAGGTTTAGCTATGGGGGCATCAGCTCATGCCGTAGGCACAAGCGCTGCTAACGAACATGGTGAAACCGAAGGTGCTTATTCATCTTTAGGATTAATAGTATGTGGTATTTTAACCACTTTTTTTAGCTACACCATTATTTATAGTTTTTAACTTTATAGATCAGTTACTAAAATAACCGAAGAAAAGCGATAGCTCTTGTCTTCTATTAAATAAATTTTTCCACTAAACCTCAAAAAGCGCATTATGTAGCAATTTGAGGTTTTATTTTTACTAAAACTTTTAATTGTTTATTATTCATAGAAATGTTTTTATCTTTTATATTTTTTCTAAAATATAAATATCTTGTATAAATTGTGAACAAAAACAACATTATTTTTATAAAATAATACAAATTAACTTGTATATTTTAAATTTTTCGTTATCATAGTATCCGTATTTCAGATATGGGGTTTTTGGTTCTCTCGTATTTCTGTCTCGCTTAACAGGTCAGGTCCGGAAGGAAGCAGCCAGAGTGATGCCAGATAGTACCGGGATGTGGCTAAAGACCCCACCCTATTTCTAGAGACTACTTTTCTAAAGTTTGTTTTCCTAAAACCCGATAAACTATAAAGTTCCCTTCCAATAACATTCATTGTACATTGTATTATCAGCTTTAAATAATCTTGTTTCAAAATTCAGTTTTATGATTAAGATTTTACTATTTGCTACTATATGTTAAAAATTTTATAAAATTTTAGAGCAATTTTCTCTTTGTTTCCTTAATACATATATATTTAAAATTTTTAAACTTGTATAATATGCTACTAAATATATTTTCCCAAAAAATAATTTAAATTTTAGGTTTTCAAAACCTATAAAGCATTATTTAACATAGATAAAGAATTACTATTCACATGTTTAGTAAAAATGGAGCTACTTTGTAATGAACTTTTTTGATTTTTACGAACAGCAAACTTTCAAAGACTTAGTAAATAGTGAAGATGTTTATGTTGATAAAACAGGGTTAATTTGTGAACTTTACCGAAAGCATACTAAATTCGAAATGCTATGCCGTCCTTTCGGTTTTGGAAAAAGCGTATTAGTTGATACAATAGCCAATCTATTTAGACATCGCTATGAAGATTTCTTCAGCAATTTAAATGTTGCTAAATCAGATGTTGAAATTCCCAAGCAAAATGTAATGCGTTTAAATTTTGCAACCAATGACTTAGCAACAAGTATTGAATTACAAGATTATCTTTATAACTATTATCGCGCCCGTGCATTTGAAAATGAATTAGCTTTAGATCTAGATCAAAATGACAGTATATATTGGCAAACCGTTTCATATATTAAAGCATTAGCCGCCAAAAGTCCTACCAAAAAATAGTAGTTTTAATAGATAATTATGATAATGCCATTTTAAAAAATTTATTTACAGATACCTCCAAAGATTACTATAGAGCCCTTTTGAATTTTTTAAGTGCTCTTTATGATAATGAAGACATCATCGATTGGTGTTTAATATTAGGCGAAACCAAATTCTATCTAGCAACAGAAGAGTTAGGTGGCATTCCTTATATAAAAGACTTAACATTTGAAGGACATTCTACCCATATCTGTGGCTTTACCGAAGGCGAAATGCATACCTACTACGACAACTTCATCCAAGATGAAGCTGATGCTCTTGGTGAAAGTTCTGAAGAATTTTTATCAAATTTGTTTGATTGGTACGGTAATTTTAGACTTACCGAACAAAATATTCGCGTAATGCGACCTAAAAGCATATGTAGCTTTTTAAACTTAAGAGATCAAAATCAGTATCGCCAATTTTACGAATATAATCATGTGTCTAGTATTTTAATGAAATTACTAAACAAATACGGACGTTTTCATGAAAAGTTATTAATACCTAACAGTTGTGGCTATAACTTTACTGATTTTAGTTATATCGATAACGTAAAACCTTTTGCCCTGCTGTTTCAAATGGGATTTCTAAGTTTGCATCATATTGATATCAATGTAACAGATACTTTAACAACCTATAACTACTATGCAAACTTCACTAATAAAGAAATGAGAGATACTTATTACCTTGTTCTAGAACAGTTAAAACTTAAATAATTAAATTTAAAATTTATTTTTAAATAAAAAACAAAAGGAGACACACGTCTCCTTTTGTTTTCCTAAACTAATAAAGAATAACT
>GL995205.1:166330-171335 GCA_000222855.1 Succinivibrionaceae bacterium WG-1
TTTAGCACCGAACATGTCTTTTGCTATATGTAAATTATTTAAGCCAACCATTTGCCATCCTCGAAAATAAACTACTCAGAACAGAAGTGTTTATAATTATAATAATAAGCTTTAAAGCTAATCTTTTATTCTGATTAATACCAAACAATCACTCTCAATTGCTTTTAACGTATCGTACTTAATCCATTTTAAAACCAAAAATACCCACGTTAATTGTTTTTAGTAAATTATGTGCTAGTGTTCAAGAAAATTATAGCATTTTTTATTATTTTTATGAAAACGTTTTACTAAAAATTATTTTTTTGCAAATTTGACCGTATATATTCACAAAAATTATAATGAACAGCTACTAACAAGTTTGCCTTCAAAAACCAAATCATGATTTTTACTAAGCATAAACTCATTGTCTACAGAATAAAAATGCGGATTAGTTGGGTGCTTATAAAGAAGTGCAGTTTGAGTCGGAAAACTATTAACCATCCCAGTTCTAATAGCTTCCATATAGAATTTGGGTTTCTTTGTTCCCGTTTCTTTATACATTATGGCTGTTTTAGAATATTTAAAACCAACTTTATCAAGAATATCTCGTTTTGATGGTAGTAGTACAACAGCTATAGGTTCTAATAGAATTGGTTTACTTACTTTTCTTATATATCTACGCATCATTAAAAGATATAAATGTCTACAGTACAATAAACCAAAAGTTAAAAGTGATAAAAACATACCAATGATTACTAATAAAGACGCCTTTACAGAAAGAGATATTACTTCAATATGATTTAAGACATAGCATCCAAAAAGTAATAAGAATATGAATCCTACAGTATGAGTTAAATGGCCCACGCCATTTAAAAAATGAGTGTCTAATAGTGGGAAATCTGCTTTGATTCCACTTTGTTTTAAATAATCAAAAGTATAGCAATTAGGCGGTAATTCAATACGTAATTTATGGCTTTTTTTGCTTTTACGTTCAAACATACTACATCTATAAACTTTTTAAAATTCAGAACAATATAAAACAATAACAAATAATGCTAAAAACTTAAGCAAATTATTATAGTAAACTCTATATCCAAACTCCGTTACCAACACACAATATTAGTAATGAAAATATCAATAGATACAAAAATTAAACAATAAATAAAAAGACCACTCAAGTTTTGTAGTTATTTTACTACATAAAAACATGAATGATCTTTTTATTTTAAAACTTAATTTATGAATTGTTAATTATCGATAAAATAATATAACTTATCAAGTTCTTATAAATTAATCGATAGCACCTAAACGTTCTTTGTATTCAGCATTCAATTCATCATAGAACTTAGTTAAATTCTTAGTGTTTTCTGATTTAATAGTAAGAAGACTAACTACGTAGATTGCAATTGATGAAACTATAAATGCAGGGAATAAACTGTAAACATCCCAGAAACCAAATAAGTCAAAACCAAATGATTTCATTGTAGCACCAATGTTAGACCATAAAATTACAGTTAAAGCCCCAAATAGCATACCCGCAAATGCACCATACTTATTCATGCGACGCATAAATAATGAGAAAAGCACTACAGGACCAAAAGAAGCCCCAAAGCCTGCCCATGCATAACCTACTAAGTCAAGGATTACACTATTTTCATTCATTGCTAATAAGAATGCGATAAATGAAACTAACACAATCATAAAACGACCACACCATACAAGTTCTTTTTGAGAAGCCTTTTTACGGAAGTAACGCTTATAGAAATCTTCAGTAAGAGTAGAAGATGCAACTAATAACTGACAAGATAAAGTACTCATAACAGCAGCTAAAATTGCAGAAAGTAAAATACCTGCAATCCATGGGTTAAATAAATTTTGCGCACAGAATACAAATATCTTTTCTTGGTCTGGTAATAAGCTTTCTAAGTTATTACTTATAATATAAGCCTTACCAATATAACCAACAAGACACGCACCTAATAGACAAATAAACATCCAAGAGATACTTACACGTCTAGCGTTTGGAATTGCTTTAACTGAGCTTGCAGCCATGAATCTTACTAAAATATGAGGTTGTCCCATATAGCCTAAACCCCAAGCAAGACTTGATAAAACAACTACCCAAGAAACCCCATAGAACAAATTATTAAAACCCGCATGTTCAGGAGCGCTTAAGGCATAACTTTGTAAAGCTTCCATTGTGCCATCAAAACCACCAAGACTAGTAATTACCATAATTGGGGTTACAAATAAAGCAAATAACATCAATGTTGCTTGAATAGTATCAGTCCAAGATACCGCTAAGAAACCACCAATAAACACATAGAAAATTGTAGCAGCGGCACCAATGTAAAGTGCATTTTGGTAATCCATGTTAAAGGTCTGAGTAAATAATTTAGCACTAGATACCATACCTGCGCCACAATATATTACAAAGAAGAATAAAATGATTACGGACGCAAGTAAACTTGTAATATGTTTTGTATCATCAAATCTTGCTACAAAATAATCAGGTAATGTTAAACTGTTTTTAGCGTGTTCTGTGTATATACGTAAACGACCTGCTACTAACTTCCAGTTAAAGTAAGCACCGATAGTCAAACCTATAGCAATCCATGATTCACATAAGCCAGAAGTATATAAAGCCCCAGGTAAGCCCATTAAAAGCCAACCACTCATATCTGACGCACTAGCAGATAACCCTGTAACAAAACTTCCTAATCTACGACCACCTAAAATAAAATCAGATAGACTTCTTGTAAATCTAGCTGCATAAATACCTACACCTAACATAAATAAAATGTAGATAATAAAAGTGGTGGTTGTAGTAATCGAAGCACCTTCTTGCACTGTTTGCATTACATCCACTTTTAATTTTTCCTTCTATAAAATTGATGGGTAATTTTTACACCTTTATTAAATTAAATCAAGAGTATACACAAAAATAACAAATATAAAAATTAGTTAACAAGGTAGAAAAATTCTAAAAATACTAGATAAAATAAGCTTTTAAAATGACTTATAAACCTTTAAAGGTTATAAAAAAATAAAGAGATGTTTAAACATCTCTTTACTAAATTAGATAAAATTTTAACAACAAATCTTATTGACTATTCTTCTGCTTTTGTAGTTTTGGCCTTAGAAGTAGTTTTTTTAGTTGTTGTTTTGGTAGATTTGGTAGTTTTCTTCGCAGTGGCTTTTTTAGTAGTCTTCTTTTCTGGAACATCTACTTCCCATTTGCCATCTTTATAGAATGCAAGGAATCCTGTACTATTACCTTTTTCATCTAAAGCCATAACATATTGCTGTTTGGTCTTACGAGAAAAACGTACGACTGTTTCATTACCTTCTTCATCAGCAACAGGAGCTTCTGCTAAATACTTAAATTTATCAGAAATTCTATCCTTAAATTGCTTTAATTCAGCAACTTTTGGAGCTCGAGTTTCACGAACTTTCGGGAATGCATTTGAAGCCATAAATAAGCCTGCAGCCCCATCGCGAAGTACAAAATATGATTTGCCATCGCTACACTTCAATTCAGGAAACTCTACAGGATCTTCTTTTGGAGGTGCAACTTCACCACTTGCTAGAATCTTACGAGTATTCTTACATTCTTCATTGGTACATCCCATGTATTTACCAAAACGACCTGTTTTGAGTTCCATTGGACTACCACATTTATCGCATGTAACAACAGGACCTTCTTCCTTCTTAAGTTTAAAGCTTCCTGTTTCCACATAATAACCAGGACATTCTGGGTTATTAGCACAGATATGAATACGACGACTTGTGTCAATCATGTAAGGATCCATGGTAGACTTACATATTGGACAACGTCTCTTTGAACGAAAAACTTCATTTTCTGCTTCGTCGCTTTCAAATTCGGTTTGTTCATCTTCTGCAGCTAAATTAATAGTTTTACGACAAGAACCAGCAACATTTTTACCAGTATAGTTTGAACATGCGAGGAACATACCTGTAGTCGCTGATTTAATAACCATTGGACTTTGGCAATTAGGACAAAGAATATTAGTAGGAACTGCTTTATTTGGTTCCATACCACCCTTGTCTTCAGATAATCTCGCAGTATCTAGTTGTGCCTTAAAACCTTTATAGAACGAATCTAAACATTCAATCCAATCTAACTGATGTTCGGCAATGCTATCTAGTTTTTCTTCCAAATCCTTAGTAAAGTCATAATCCATAAGTTCTTGGAAGCTCTTTAATAAACGAGCAACCACAATCATACCAATCTTTTCTGCAAAGATATATGGAGTACGACCTACTTTTACTACATTTACGTAGCCACGCGCTTTGATAGTTGAAATAATAGTATGCCATGTAGATGGACGACCTATACCATGAGCTTCTAAAGCTTTAACAAAAGAACCTTCTGTATAACGTCTTTCTGGTTGAGTAAAGTTTTGCTTTGGAAGAATTTCAACACATTTTAATTCTTCCTTTTCAACCATATTAGGTAACACTATATCTTTGCTATAGCCAACAACTTTAGTAAAACCATCAAAAGTCATAGTTTTACCAGAAGTCTTTAAATCGTATGCACCATTCTTAACTAAAACATCAACTTTATCAAATTCAGCTTTTTCCATCTGACATGCTAAAGTTCTTTCTCTAATTAAACGGTAAAGACGAATTGCATCAGCTTCTAATCCAGAGATTTGTTCAGGAACAAGCTTAATATCAGTTGGACGAATAGCTTCGTGCGCTTCTTGAGAATGTTCTTTTGACTTATATCTATTTGGATTCTTTGGTAAATATTTATCACCAAAAGAAGTCACAATATAATCACGAATTGCAGTCAAAGCCTCTTCACTTAAATTTAAAGAGTCAGTACGCATATAGGTTATGAGACCTGCTTCATATAAACGTTGCGCAAGACTCATTGTGCGTTGCACTGTAAAACCTAATTTGCTAGAAGCTGCTTGTTGCATCGTAGAAGTGGTAAAAGGCCTTGCGGAGATAAAGTTTCGTGAGTTCTTGTTACAGATTCAACGATATATTTACC
>GL995205.1:171690-175323 GCA_000222855.1 Succinivibrionaceae bacterium WG-1
TTACCATTCTTTAAAGCTTCTAAGTGATTATTAGTTTCTGCTTCATTTACCGGTCTAAATTCTTTACCAGCAACTTTCGCAACACTAAACTTGATAGCTTCTGCTTTTGTTTTAGAAAGCATTGCGTCAACAGTCCAAAATTCTTCAGACACAAACGCTTTAATTCTTAATTCTTTTTCAATGATTAAACGCAAAGCTACAGATTGAACACGACCGGCACTTAGACCACGGCCCACTTTTTCCCATAACAACGGAGAAACCATATAGCCCACAACTCTATCCATAAAGCGACGAGTTTGTTGCGCTTTAACCATATCCATATTAACCGCACGAGGTTCTTCAAATGCATTTTTTATGGCATTCTTGGTTATTTCATTAAAAACAACACGTTTAAACTTTTCTTTAGGAAGGCCTATAACTTCCTGTAAATGCCATGCAATAGCTTCCCCTTCGCGGTCAAGGTCGGTTGCGAGGTAAACATAATCAGATTTTTTGGCAAGATTAACTAAATCTTCCACATCTTTTTCTTTACCAGGAAGAATCTGATATTGAGGATTCCAACCATGAGCTTTATCATTAGGATCCAAACCCATTCTTGCAAAAAGTTTTTGATCCTTATCTGCAGTTGTTCTTGCTCTAGTTGTTTTAGTACCAATTGCACGAGTAGAAGATCCACTAGGAGGTAAGTCTCTGATATGACCAACACTCGCTTTTACTACATATCCAGATCCCAAGTACTCATTGATTTTGGCAACTTTATTTGGAGATTCCACTATAACTAGTGACTTACCCATGTAATACACCTTCTAAAAATGTAACTTATAATTTTATATGTTATATATAAACGTGATTTTACTATTCTTGTCAATATTTAATATTGTAAGTTAGCATTTTAAAACTTAACCAAGCGTCAAACCTATATTTATATTCTAGCTTGAAAAATGTTAAATATAATTTTGACGCCAACTGTTTTATTAATCTATTGCAAGTAAAATCACAAAAAATTTATCAAAATAATGTTTTATAGACTTGTTACTATTAGCTAAATTATTTATAAATACTTACTTTTTATTTTATTAGTAAGTTATTAACTTTAGTAAACAAAGATTAAAAACGTAAAAATTTAGAGAATAAAGATCTAAATAAAGCTCTTAATCTACTGCTATCACCACCAATGCTTATTAAGCTCTTTTTAGCTTTTGGAGCAACATAATCAACCTTTAAAACATTTGCAAAATCTTTTGAGTGTGCAGAAATATAATCATCAGATGTAGTTAATTCATCAACTAAACCTAACTTTATAGCATCACTTGCCAACCAAAACTCGCCTGTTGCCACCTTATCAATATCGATATTAGGTCTATATTTAGCAACATGATTTTTAAAGAGTACATGAATGTCATGCAATTCTGATTTCATCTTCTCACGAGCTTCATCAGTATTTTCACCAAGCATGGTCATTGTTCTCTTAAATTCACCTGCTGTTAGTTGTTCATAATCAATATCATATTTCTTTAATAAACGATTAAAGTTCGGGAATTCTGTAACAACCCCAATAGAACCAACATAAGCAAAAGGCGCTGCTAAAATCTTATCGCCAACACAAGCCATCATGTAACCACCTGATGCCGCAACTTCATCAACAGCAACTGTAAGCTTAATTCCTGCTTTACGTAATCTATCTAATTGGGATGCACATAAACCATACCCCGCAACAGCACCACCTGGAGAGGTTAAACGTAATAAAACTTCATCAGTTTTATCACCAACTTCGATAATTAAACTAATGATACGACGAAGATTTTCAACTTCAGAAGCATTAACAGAACCATCAAAATCAACCACAAATAAGGTTGATGTTTTATCCTCATCTTTTTCAAAATTAGCATCAAAATTTAGATTAAAAGCAATATCATCGTAAACTAAAGTATTCTTCTTTTCTTTTTCTTCTTTTGATTCTTCTTTTGAGGCAGATTCTTCAGTAGATGTTTGGGTATCTTTTTCATTTTCAGTTGCAGTAACTTGAGCTTCTGAATCTACTTTTTCTGCACTAGCTGTAGCCTTCTCTTGGGCTTGTTCTGCACTATTGGTTGTTTCTTTTGGTTGTTCTTCAGGTGCTACAGTTTTTTCTGAAGCCTTTTCTTGGGCTTGCTTTTGTTCTAATTCAAGCTTACTTTCAGCTAGAATTGCTTCATTAAACTTAGGATCTTTAATTACAGCGTCAACTTGAGCTTCAAGCTTAGCCATAATTTCTTTCTTATTTTGTTTATAAGCTTGTTCAATTTTCTTTAAAGCTTTCTTTTCTAACTCATTATGAATTTTATTTTCAAGCTTTTCTTTTTTTAATCTTGCTTTTTCGTCTTCTTCTGAAATACAGAAATTAACTAATTTAGTAGTATCTTTGGTAAGATTTTTTCTTAAATCTGTAACTTCTAAATATAAATCCTCATTAGCCTTAGCGCGCTTTATGTTCTTGGCAGCTTTGGCAACTACAGATAAAATTATAAAAATACCTACTATTACAATTACAAACTTACAAGCAAAAACTACTAGTTGTAATAAATAATCCATTTATCTTCCCTTACGTTTTTATACTATATTGTTTATTCTTTTTGAAATAATCTAGTTGTATTATTTGTGTAACAAAATTGCTTCTAATTTAACTTTTTTATTATCTATACTTTTTCAAAAAGAACTAAAAATTTTTTCCCTAGCTACTTAACTATAAAAATTTAATTTTCTACCATACACTATTTAAACAGTGCTAATTTTCTAAAATTATCTATTTCTATGCAATTTCTATTTTTAAAATACATATCAATTGTTTGATTTGTCAACAAAAATAAAAATTATTTTATATTAAAAACAAACAATATATATAAAGCTGTATATAAAACAAACAACTTTTTTTCTTCATAAATATCGCAAATAAAATTTAAGCAAAAAACCTAGGAATATAATTCCTAGGTTTTTATTCTTTAGTTCTTTTGAAAAAAATCTTAAATTTCTAACATCCTGAAGTAATTAACTCAATCTTTGGTGGATTATTTTCAGAGGTTGCGGAAGTATAATGTAATGCACATTGGGTTGCAGAGAATCCTTTTAAAACAACGTAAGCTTGTTCCCATTGTTGATCTATTGCAACATAGCATAATTCGATATTTTTATCACTTGATTCACAAGCCTTTTCTTGGGCGCTTTTGGTTGGTGCATAAACATTTTGCACTGTTTTTACACAACCTTTATCTTTAGAATTGCAAACTGCATTTTTACCAATAACTTGAGTAAGACCTGAATTTCTATCTGTACCGTATGTTGTCGCAATATACCCGAAATTCAAGAAGAATACTCCTTCGTCATTTCGGTCTAGAGTGGTCTTTACAACTTTATTTCCAACAAACTTAACCATTGCATTTCGGTATTGATTTCTTTTATCAGCTCTCAAATCAAGATCTGTTAAGCCATGAATTATGGCATAAGCATGCAACATTTGATTTGCATCTTCTATAGCCGCTTTCATACCATTTAAATATGCAATACGCGCATCACGTTGCAAATCCATAAACTTAGGAGCTGCAATTACAGATAAAATCCCTAATATTACGATAACAACAATTAATTCAATAAGAGTAA
>GL995205.1:175587-176957 GCA_000222855.1 Succinivibrionaceae bacterium WG-1
CCTTATGTTTTAAACATCTTATATAATTCTTACATTACTTTTTTGAACATTTTAGAAACAAAAACATATTAAAGCAATATAAAAAACTTATAAGTTTTATAATTTTTTATACTTTTCTAACAAAGAGTAGCATTATGAATGAAATTACAGTAAACCCTATATTTATATAAAACATATTACCATATGTGGTCATTGATGAAATTACGCCCACTAATAACCCTGATAAAATAGCCCCTGTATTGATACTATTAGATGATAATGTTGTAGCTTGACCAGGAATTGTTGGTAAAAGCTCTTGAAAGTAAATCATTCCAAGACCAGCTAAAATTGAAATAAATAATGCATTAAAAAATTGTATACAAAGAAATAAATAATGCGAAGTTGAAGGTAAAAATTCTAATAAAATGTAAAATAAAATCCCACCCAATGTACTTAATAACATTAAATTCTTAATACCAACAAATTTAACAAGTTTCCCTGCTACTATCATAATAGGAATTTCAAGAAGAGCAGCAAGTCCCATCATATACCCAGGAAAATCATCACTAATATGAATTTCCTTAGTAATATAGATAGGCATACTTATTAAATAAATATGATTACAAGTCCAAAGTAAAGTTGAAAGAATAAAAAGTAACAAAACATCCTTATTTTTTAAGATTTTTTCTTGTTTTTCACTTTGGATTATAGAATTGCTATTTGAATTAGCACTCACTTGTTCCTCACTTGAGGAATTTTCTGCAGAATTAGCATTGTCGTTATTTTGCATTAACTTTTTAGGTAAATATAAAAAACCTAAAACAAAAATTAAAAGATACAACACACTAGTACCAGAAAAAAGTGCAGTAAAACCTAAATGTATTGCCACAAAATATGCAATTGGCGGAGTTATTACCCATGCAAGAGCAAAGAAAGCTCTCATATAAGTAGTAAACATTACTGAATCACCATATTTTATAATGGCATATTCTCGACCACTTGCAAAAACTTGCGGACTTACCACACTAGATAAACTAAAAACAAAATACCTAATGTAACCACTAAGAGATAACTTGACCAAATGTTACCAAAAATAAGCACAATTGCAGCCAAGCATCCGGCAATACCGCCCATTACCACTAAAAAGCGACGAGATACTTTACCATCTGAAAATTTGGCCAAAATTTGTGAAACAATTACACTAATGAAAGCAGAAGTAGTAAAGTACAATCCTGTTTGAAAAGGCGTTGTTTGTAATTGATTAGTAAGGTATATACTTAAAACCGGAACAAATGTTGCCACAGCAACCCCTGACACAAAAGTCAGTGCCATATATAGAACAAATCTAAAAAAATTTTTTCGGTCATTTTTATACAATCACAAAATAGAGA
>GL995205.1:178510-184443 GCA_000222855.1 Succinivibrionaceae bacterium WG-1
TCACAAAATAAGCAAAAATCAATTAAAACAACAAATTATCAATTCATAGTCCCAAAACTATAATTGTTTGCAAATCTAAACACCATATATTACACAATAGCTAAACTAAATGACATATAGTGTTTATCTTTTTATAAATTTTTAAAGTAAAAATAGACAAGCAGTACATAAACCTATGCGTGTTCAGTTGTATCAACATCGCTATCTAACAATTGAATACCATTTGCTTTTATTTCTATTTTTCTTTCTTTATAAAGACCACCTATTGCCTTCTTAAATTTTCCTTTACTCATACCGAAATTTTCTTCAATAACTATAGGATCTGTTTTATCTGTAAATGGTAGAAAACCATTCTCAGAATTTTTTAGCATATTTAAGATTAAGAAACCTGCACTATCAATACCAGATTTACCTGTTTTATGTAATCCTACATTTATTTTTCTATCTTTACGGATAGTTAAGATATAACCTCGAGTCTTTACCCCTAGTCTAATTTCAGAAGTATCATTTGAACCACTCATTAACATAGCATAGTATTTATTATTTACTACCATTTTGATACCAAGTGGAGTTTTGGCAACTGCAATTAAATCTACAGCATCACCTTCTTTTAAGTTACTGTTCTCTGGCAAAACATCTGAAATATAACGATTAAATTTAGTAGTACCAAACAATCGGTCATCACGATCTTTGGCAACATACACAATATATTCACGTTCTTCTTTCATTGGGAAACGTTGTTCCATAAAAGGAACCATTAAATCCTTACGAATTCCCCATTCTAGGTATGCCGCCCCTCTTAATGCTGATTTAACTGTAAGCTTTGCAAGTTCACCAAGCAAAGCTTTAGGTCTTTTAGCTGTTACAGTTAAACGACCATCATCCATATAACAAAATACACTTATCAAAATACCTAATTCAGGATTTTCAGGTAATTGTGATAAAGGTAAAAAAACTTCTCCATATGCTCCAGCATCAAGAAACCCACCTTTCTCGTCCATTCTAACAAGAGGTAAATCGTTCATTTTTCCAATTTCTATAGACATGATTTTTTCCTGAAACAAAAGTATAAAGAGAAAATTACCTAGCTATATAAAGATATAACCAAATTGCACTCTTAATATATAAAGTACTATCTTTTATATAACTAAATAACTGTATATTTTTAAGTAACCGTTTATTAAAACGATATTATTATACTTATAAATTTTAATATGTTAGATATTTTTGTAAAAAAATCATTATTTTAATTTTTTACTTTCTATTAGATAAAAAATGAAAAGGAGAGCAATTGCTCTCCTTCTCTTTTTATCTCAATTGTAAATATCACTAAATAAGATTCAATAAATATATTTTATGCTTTTGGCATACTTCTTATTTAGCAAGTAATACAATTAAACACGCATAAAGTCAACGTGTACAACCATGCTACTAACTGGGTGACGTTGCATTGCAACTGGCTTAACAGTTAAAGCTGAACCATTGATATTTAAAGTAATAGGTTCGTTATAGAAAGCTTCGTTTTGTTGTGCAGTGAAAACTTTAGCTTGGTCAATAGCGATAGCTACTGCTTCTTGTTCACCACCATAAACGATTGCTGGAATCTGACCGTTACGACGAAGGCGGCGGCTCGCACCTTTTCCAAAGTCTGCACGTACTTGAGCATCAAAAGAATATGCCATTTTATTTACTCACTAAAAAAATAATTAACAAAAGACCAACTATGCGACCATTGTTGATCCAAAAAAAACAAAAGTGGAGCGAATTCTATCACTAAAAATAAAACACTGCAAATTTTAATTTAAAATTCAGTATTTTATTTTCCACTATAGATAAAAAAGTAGCACTTCTCGCTACCAAAATGTCATTCATTAACAACGGGTGAAATGTTACCACAAAATAAAAAAAATGTTCAAATATAACTATAAAATTAAAAAGTTTTTAGTTTATTTTTTTATAAATTGTGATAAATGAAAATAAGTTAAGTTACATTATGTCTTACTTTTTTTTACCATCCATACAACAATACTAACTAACAGTACTACACTAATGGTACTAATAGTACCAATAGTCTAAAACTTAAACTCCAATCTTTACTTCAACAAAGCTGAATCATTAAAATAATCAACTGTTACATCCTTTATTACTCGTTTTAGGATATCTGCAATTAACGTTGGCACGGAACAAGGACCTTGTTTTGATGCGTAATCAACAATCTGCACAGCCATTCCAGGTTTGGTATACTTTTTCAAAGCCCTTTCTATTATCTTTGATTCTGAAATACCTAAAGTATTTCCAAATCCTGAATTATTTCTATAAATTTGTTCAAAACCATTTTCATATAAAAAATGTTCTATATCACTAGCTGGAAGCATAGTTACATTATCATTATTACTTGCTTTAGAACTACTATTTACATACTTTTGTCCTGCAATATCGCCATCCGCTAATAAATACCATTTAATGCCAAGTTGTTTTGCAAGCTTTATTAAAGCTGTTGCCCCACATTGAGCATATTCAACTAATCGCACTCCAGACGCTGACAGATTCAATCCTAAAATATTTGCAAATTCATTTAAAAGCCAAATTTCTGTTTCACCTTCTACAAAAATCCAGGCCCTTGCAAATAAAGACATCGGACGATTTATTCTGATATGAAAAGCTATTTTACGTAATTCATCACTAGTAAATTCATCTTCATTTATAAAGAATGTTCTAGTTTCTAGATTGGTCGCACACATACGTCTTATATCACTCAAACTTACAGAAGAGAGCATATCTCCTGAATTTGTAGTAATAATTTGTTGTACTGGTAATAAAGAAACTAAATTCCAGAAAGCAAATAACTCAATTGGATGTAAACGACTATCAATATCTTCAAAAACAATAATCGGATGTGCATATTTAGAATACACAAAAGCCGAACTAAAATTAACAAAAGAATAAGCAATGTACGCTAGAAGTCGTTGCACTTTTTTAGGTTCTGCCGATTTTATTAGTTCATGAAGAGATGATAAAGAACCATTAGGTATTGGTCTAGTAACAATCTCATGTAAATTTCTTTTAGATGATTTGTTAGAATTGCCTTGATTACTAAAATTTACCCCTGTTCCTAAAGCAAAGTAATGACTTAGTAACAATCTTAAAGTTGCCACACTTTCTTCAACGTTAGATTGAGTAATAATACTACCATCTGATTTTAAGTTTCCCACAAAAACTCGCGTTAAAATTTCGGTGAGATTTTTAAACTTTTCATTATCTAGAGCTCCTACTACTCCATTTTGATTTTTGTCTTGAATGCCATTATTATCAATATCTTTAGAGCTAGATTGATTATTACTAATATTAGGGTTAGTAACTTTAGTTTTACTATCACTATTTTGAGAAGATTCTAAAGTTTTAAAATTTTTTAGGTTATTTTTAAAACTATTGCCACTTTTACCAACATGATACTCTCTTACAATATGTTTCAAATAATACTTTAAAGGGGAACCATATTTTTCCACATAAGGTTCTCTTTTTATAAAAGAAGAATGATTCAAAATACCATCAGTAGAAGTAATGTGGCTATTATTACTGCTTATATTATTGTTACTATTACTTTTATTGTTCTTATCAAAATTTTTATGATTATTAAATTCAAATCTACTTTTATATTTGGATTTTAAATTCTTTTCTTCATAGCCAGTAATAACAATACTATTACGCTTATTTTTCTTTAAACTCGCAAATAATGCATTATCATTTGGAGATAACTCGTGATTCTGCCCTTTAGACTTTAGGTTACAATTTTTAAAACTACAGATCTTCTCACATCTGTTAGGTACATTTTGATACGATGTTTTTGATAAATATCTAGAATCGTTATTATTTGCTAAATTTTGATTTAAATTACTTACCTTAACACTATCCGCGTTATTATTTTGTTCTCTAAGATTTGGAGTTACCCCTAGTAAGTCTAATGTTTTAAAAATCCCAGAAAAATCGTTGTTTTCTGTATTGGTTTGATTTAAAAAGTCATCTTCCGAAGATAAAGTTGTAAAACTATAACCTTCGCTATCATTAACATTTCGATAAAGATTTTCTAAATTTATATTGTGTTCTTTATCTGATTTTATAAAGTTATTGGTATATCGACCATCTCTTAATATAAATACAGGGTTTAATTCAAGCAGTAACTTCACAAGTTCTAAAGAATTTATAGGAGATACATCTATTCCTTTGCTATTCATAAACCCATGAACAGTTACAATATCTCCATTTTTATACTTTAATACCTTTTATATAGTAATGTAGTCTTTGATATAGATTTTTATTTTTACACCATACATGAGAAAACTTCTTTAAATGTTCTAAAGTGTCAGCAGAACCAAAAACTCGTTCCCTAAAAGTAAATTTAAAAAATATTACACTTTCAACATTATTTATTTCACGCCACTTTTGCTCATGTTCATTTTTGGATAGGAATTTTTCTTCATCAGAATCTTTTAGAACTCTACGAAAATCACTTTCTGTGAATTCATATAGCTCGCTATTATTGCCTAAAATACTAAGTAATACTTTTACTAAAGAACTTTTACCCCAAGCATTTTCTCCAAACAATACAGTTCTATCAGTAAAGTTGAGCTTAAGATCAAAGATACCACGAAAACTATTTACTTCTAAGTGTTCTAATAGCATAAGCAAAATCCATAAAACATTGATAATAAAACAAATGAAATAAAACGTAAAAACGGTTAATCACCCAAATAACCAACTTAATAATCAAAAAACAATTATTAACCAAATAACACTCAAAATTCCGATTAAAATTTTTACTTTCTATTTGTTAAAACAACAATTATTCCATTATTGATAATACATATAGTTATAAATATAAAGCATTAAACTTCAGTTAGTTTTGTGAAATGGCTATTACAGAAGCACGAAAAATCAAGAGATGTCGCACAAAATAGAAAATTAGTTATGCAAACCATCTATAACTTCTAGTTCATTAAAACAACATTGCATTAAGAAATTTATTTGAAATAATAAGAAATAATAGCTTATAATTCGTTTGGTGTTATTGATTTTTTCAATTAAATAAAAAATAAGAAAAATTTTTCAATAATGCGACAAGTAGTTTCGTAGAAATACTTGTTAGGATCTTTGCTTAGCTTAATCCTCAGAAACTAGCGTACGTGTGTGACTTAGTTTCTAACCATAATAAAAAAGTAGTTTAAACCCAAAATAAAAAGACATTCATTGTTGGCCAACTATATAAAACCGTGGCTGACAAGAGCTTTGTTTGTGTATCAAATAATTTCTCAGATTCTATAGGTTAGAAACATGATTCAAAATAATGACATCTATCTAATTGATTTCGAAAACGTAAAAAACACTGGTATCAAAGGCTTGAGCAATATTCAAAACAATTCCGTTGTAAACATAATTTCAACAGAAAATGCTCCCAAAGTTACTCTTGAAGAAGTTATCACTCAAAATCTCGAACTAAAATTTACTTTTGTAGAAAAAGGCGAACAATCTGCAGATATGCACATTGCTTCACTTTTAGGTAATTTACTTAATGAAAATAATAAAGAACAAAAAGTTTTTATTGTAAGTAAAGATACAGATTTTGATACCACTATTAACTTTTGGAAACAAAAAGGTTGGAAAAATATTAAAAAGATAACAAGCATCCAAGATAGTATAACTAGAAACAACAATTCATCAACAGTAAATACTTTACAAATAGAAGAAACTAAAAACCCCGAAAAAACAAAGAATTCTACAACCAATCAAAATAGCATAATTTTAAAACATAATTTTAAAAATTATGAAGATGTGCAAAAACAGATCAAATTTACTGCCAAAAATTACAAAATAAATACTTATATAGAAGATTTCCTAAAATGTTAAGTACTACCAGAAGTCGCCCAAAAAACATCTCA
>GL995205.1:184787-205132 GCA_000222855.1 Succinivibrionaceae bacterium WG-1
TATCCAAATGATTATGAGAAAATATTTGAATTTGCCAAAGAAGCAAACCTATCTTATGGCAAAGAAAAAAGATAATTACTGAACAAAAAAAATTAAATACTCAAGAAAAAGTTATCACAAACAATATTGCAAAACAAGCTGAACAATCAAAAGCTAACAATACCACATCAGCCTCAACAACAAAAGATTCTTCAACTAATTTATCAATACTAAAAAATGTTCAATCTATTTTAGTAAATAAAAAATACTCAACTCGCCAAGCTAATCAGATCGCAAGTATCGTATATGCTTTATATCAAAAAAATCAAAATATAAACAAAGAAAACATTAAAGAAAGATTAAAAAAGCATTTCCTCAAAAATGCGACTCATATGCCAATGATGCTTTACAAGCTTATAATCAACATATTTCACAAAATTCAAGTAAAAAAATTCAATAGAAGCGATAATGCTTAGATCTATTCAAAGTTATTTAATAACAGAAAAATATGTAAACAATAAGGCTAACCATATCGCAAGTCTTGTATGTGCTATAGCTTTAAAAAATGGAAATATAACAAGAGAAACAATTCAAGAAAAATTAAAAAAGCCATTTCCTCAAAAATGCGACTTATACGCAAAAGATGCTTTTGATGCTTACAATAAATTTGTTTCAGACAACCAAAGTAATTTGCCAATTGATAGCATCAAAGAACTTGAATGTATAAAAGAACCCAATCCTAGCAACAATGCTAATAATGAAAACGATATTAGTATCAACTTAATACCCAATACTAATAACGATAGCAATAACAAAGATCTTATGGTTGTTAATAACGAAATTAAAGACTCAAATTCTGACTTCAATAGTACCGAACAACTCACTGATAATTCAGAAGATATAAAGACAACATCAGAAAATAATAATGACAAAACCACTATTGGTTGTAACCAAAGTACAGAAAATGTAGCAGAAATTACTGACAAATCTACAGTTATTAGTTCTCAAATAACCCAGGATGATAATTCTGTTGTGGAAGAAAAGAAAGGTATTAAAATTCTAAAAGAAAATGTAACTATAGAATCTTTAAATGCTTTAATAGACAAAGAAATCGTAACTTTTGTTGATGTCGACAATAGAATTTTAGTAAAAAGAATAATTCAAGCATGCTTAGGACAAAATTTAACATTGCATAATATTCGAACTAATATAAAAAATACCTTGGGAGATGAACAAGGTATTTTGATTTACTCAAAAATATCAGAAGTATTACACAACAATACCAAAACTCTCAAAAACCCATAAATAAAAAATAAGAGTTAAGAAAGCTTATCTTTATTAAGTAATGCTTAACTTTAATCGATATAGAATTACATTTTTGTTTATAACTGTTATAGCATTAAGCAAATATTTTTGCTTGATGCTATATATAAAGAATTCCCAAAATTTAATTCATTCTAAGTACATTTAACACCGCTCAAAACAAGACATATATACAACAAATTAAAAACAAGATGTTAATTTGTTAATCCATCTATTGAAATTCTAGTAATTGATCTTAAAATATTAGAATACATAAATTAAAGCCTTCAATAGGTATAATAAGGATTACTCGTGAAAGAATTAACATTTCAAGATTTAGAACCTCAAATTGCAAACTATAAAGAAGACCCTAATATTCCTAATGAGGTTAATTTTTCTTATTTTCAAAAAAGAGCACAAAGTGCAATCACAGAACTAATTAATACTAGTAAAAAAATCCTGTAATGCTCTTAACCTCTGTTGAAGGTGTTGATGCTGTTCAATGTATTGTTGATTTATTAAAAGAAACCCCATCTCCTGAACGCACTATTTATGATTTATGTTACGCAGAAAATTTATTTAATGAATTAGCCCCTATTTGGTTACAAATAAAAAGTGGCTCTGCTGTTGAATTTAACACCTTGATTTGCGATCTATTAAATAAAATCAAAATGAAAATAGACGCTGAAGATGTACTACTAAAAATCATGAAAAAACAAGGTGACAATAAAAAACTAGAAGATTACCTTTCAGACCTATCGCTTCATATTGCGCAAAATAAGGAATTCTCTCACCCTATTTTAATGAATATTTTAGTAAGCAATGAAGCAAACAAATTTCCTGTAGTAATAGGTTCAAGCATAAATTGGAAAAAGTTGTTTGGTGGGGTTAATTACTTAACTGAAAATGGTACAACTTTTTCAAACCAACATTTATTAGAAGCAGGACTTTTACGTAAAGCCAATGGTGGTTATTTAATTTTAAAAGTTGAAGAACTTATCCGAAATCCTGCTCTATGGTTTAAATTAAAAACACCTTAGAATCTGGAGTTTTAGATTGGGATAGCCCAACAGATTCTCTTACAGGCAATGTAGTGCCATTTTTTGCTCCAGAACCTACCCCTATAGATGTAAGAATAATCTTAGTTGGAAATTATATTGAAATTGCAGAACTATATCGTTTTGATATCAACTTTACTGACTACATTTATTTAAGAACAGACATTAATAGCTTCTTTGAATTAGAACAACAAACTCAAGTAATGTACCGTTACTTAAAACAATTAGCAAAGAAGCATAACTTCTTAGAATTCGATGATGATGCTTTAAAATACATTATTAGAGAAAGTTGTAAAGATGCCGAAAGCCAACGTGAATTTGTCATAAATGAGCACAATATATATTCAATAATGTGCGAAGCTTCTGGTATTGCAACAAGACAAAACAAAACTACTGTATCAGCAGAAATTGTACAAAACACTATAAAATCAATTACCTTCCGCTTAAATAGCATGGTAGAAGATTCAAGTAACTACTATAAAAACAAACAACTTCTGTTGCAAACTGATGGTAATGTTGTAGGCCAAATAAATGGTTTATCAGTAATTCAAACCATGGGTGAACAATTTGAATATGGCGAACCAATTCGTATAACTGCTACTATACATAATGGCGGTGATGGAGATATTGCGGACATTGAACATAAAGCAGATTTAGCAGGTCAGATTCATACTAAAGCTATGATGATCATAAATGGTTATCTCTCTAATAAATTTGGTTACTCCGAATCTATTCCTGTAAGTGCTAACCTTGTATTTGAACAATCTTATAGTGAAATCGATGGTGACAGTGCCTCACTAACTGGTCTATGTGCTATTTTATCAGCTCTTGCCAACAAACCTATTTCTCAGTCTTTTGCGGTAACAGGAGCTGTAGACCAATTTGGTAATGTACAACCTGTTGGTGGCGTTAATAAAAAAATAGAAGGTTTCTATCGTTTATGTCAAATTCAAGGCATTACAGGCAAACAAGGCGTTATCATTCCAGAAAGCAACCAACAAGCCTTAATTCTTGATGAAGAAATTATTACAGCTGTTAAAGAAAAGAAATTCCATATTTGGACTGTAACTTCTGTTGATGAAGCCATTGAACTTCTAACGGGAATCAAGGGAGGCTTTAAAGAAAAAAGCACTTCTAGTACCGTAAACGAAAAAGAAAAAACTCTTAAAAACCAAACAACTAAAGAACAAACTTTAATTTGAAATCATAAATGATAATTTAGAATTATCTAGTGACTCCAATAGTAAAGCAGGATTCTTAAGTAATCTCTTTAGCGCATTATTTAATCGCTAACAAAAATTTTTATAAAAAATAAATTTTGAAATTTATACTTTTCAAAATTTAATAAATTCATACATAAAACAGATAAAGTTGTCTCAACTTTATCTGTTTATTGTTTTTTTGGTATTAAAAGTTAAATTTTTTATTTGTTAAGCTCGCTTGCATAAAAAAATCACTTTAAATAAAAAAATAGATGCAATAATAAATTAACTGTATAATATGAGCGAAAACAATAGCATTGTATAAAGTATAGTTTGGTCTAAAACTTAAATAGTTAGTAATTAGTGATAAAAGCTAATTTTAGTTTTAATAAAATTTTAAATTTAAATAATTAAAACTAATTTTTATAAAATACTATTGCCCAATTAAATTTTAATGAACATGAAAGGATAATAAGTTGGAAAACTCAGCACAAAAACCTTCACTATGTGAACAAGGACGCAACTCATTTTCAAAAGAAGAACTTTTAGCATGTAGCCGTGGTGAATTATTTGGACCAGGTAATAGCCAATTACCAGCTCCAAACATGCTTATGATTGATCGTATCGTTGAAATCAACGATAACGGCGGTGAACATAATAAAGGTCTCATTGTTGCTGAAATGGATATCAATCCTGATTTATGGTTCTTTGGTTGTCACTTCCCTGGTGACCCTGTAATGCCAGGTTGTTTAGGCTTAGATGCTATGTGGCAATTAGTTGGTTTCTTCCTTGGTTGGAAAGGCGGTCCTGGTAAAGGTCGTGCTTTAGGTGTTGGTGAAGTTAAATTCACAGGTCAAATTCTTCCAACAGCTCATAAGATTACTTATACAATCAACTTAAAGCGTGTGATTATGCGTAAACTAATCATGGGTATTGCTGATGGTACAGTATCAGTAGACGGTACACCTATCTATCATGCAACAGACTTAAAGGTTGGTTTATTTACTGATACCAAGAATATGTAATAAATGCTTATTACCGAAGTAAAAGTATAAAAAGAAAGGCTCTTATCATTTTTTTGTTGATAAGAGCCTTATTTTTATAGGAAAATGCTGAATTTTAAGCAAAAAAGAATTTGCAACAAATAAAAAATTGATCTAACATACAGACACGTAATAATTATCGCTCAAGATAATAAGAAAAGGATTTTATAAACATGACAAATTCAGTTGTATTAACTTTAAAAGGTTGGTGGCGCACTCGATAATAAGGGTGGGTTTTGTCATGTATTGATTTTATACTAGTAAGGCCCGCAATGCGGGCCTTACTAGTTTTAAAATAAAAAAGTAACTGCAAAGCGTAAAATAAAAATTTTAAATTTATATCGTTAATATCGGAAATTCATATGGAAAATTGCAATAAAGGCATTCAAGCTGAAAGTGGATACGTATTGGATCCGTTAGCTTTGTTTTATGAAATCTCTGAAGATAAAAGTAATACCATTTTACTTGAATCATTAGAAGTTCATACCAAAGCAGGTAACAATAGTATGCTTGGTATAAGTTCTGCTTTAAGAATCTCTTGTTTAGGACAAGTTGTAACAGTAAAAATTTTAAATGAAAACGGTAAATTTGCCGCTAGTAAATTAAAGAATGTACTTCCTAAAGAAGTAACAATAGCAGACAACGAAAACGGTTTTACTATCACTTATCCTGAAGTTGATGCCAATCTTGATGAAGATTCAAGATTAAAAGCAATTACCGTAATTGATGCTCTTCGTAAAACATTAACAATTGAACCTACATCAGGTTCTAAAAAAGACTTAATGTTATCAGGGGTTTTTGGTTATGATTTAATCTCTTCTGTTGAAAAATTACCAGAAGTTCCTGTTGGTAGCAATTCTTGTCCTGATTATTGTTTCTACCTCCTTGATTTATTAGTAAACATCGATCATAAGTCAAAGAAATCAACTATCACTGCAATTACTTTTGATGAATCACAAGTAAAAGCATACTCAGAAAGAGTTGCTAATTTACAAGCAAAACTTTCAAACTACAAAGAAGTTAAACGTCCTGATGAAATATCATTATCAAATGAAAAAGTAACCACAGATATTAGCGACGCAGACTTTAGAAAAATTGTAGAAAATCTTAAAAATAACATTAAAAAAGGCGATATTTTCCAAGTTGTTCCATCAAGAACATTCTCAATCCCTTGCCCTTCAACCATCAACGCTTACTACCGTTTAAAACATACCAACCCATCTCCTTACATGTTCTATATGAGAGATGAAGATTTCATAATCTTTGGTGCATCTCCTGAAAGCTCAGTAAAATATACCGAAGCTAATCGTGAAATAGAAATGTCCCCTATTGCTGGTACAAGAGGTAGAGGCTTTACTGCTGATGGAACTCGCATTGACTTAGACTTAGATTCAAGAATTGAATTAGATTTACGTCAAGATAAAAAGAAAATGCAGAACATTTAATGCTTGTTGACTTAGCTCGTAATGACATTGCAAGAATTAGTAAGCCTGGCACAAGATACGTAAACGATCTATTAACAGTTGATAGATATAGTCACGTAATGCATTTAGTATCACGCGTAAAAGGCGAATTAAGAGATGATCTTGATGCTCTTCATACTTATCAAGCTTGTATGAATATGGGTACCCTTACAGGTGCTCCAAAAATCAAGGCTACCGAGCTTATTCGTAACACAGAAAAACAAAGACGTGGTAGCTATGGTGGCGCTATAGGTTTTATCAAAGGCAACGGCGACATGGATACATGTATCATTATTCGTTCTGCATATGTTAAGGACGGTGTTGCACATGTTCAAGCAGGTTGTGGCGTGGTAAATGATTCTGTACCACAAGAAGAAGCTAATGAAACAAGAAAGAAAGCAGCTGCTGTAATCAATGCAATTGCAATTGCTCACGGTAAGACTCTTAAGGATATATTCTAATGCGCCCGATATTTTTATTAGACAACTTTGATTCTTTTACTTATAACCTTGTTGACCAATTTAGAACTTTAGGTCACGAAGTAAAGATTTACCGTAATTCTGTTCCTGCAGATTCAATTATTGCAGAAATGTCAAAATATGAAGAAGAACCTGTATTAGTTTTATCTCCAGGTCCTAGTACCCCAAATGACGCAGGTTGTATGCTTGAATTAATTGGCAAATGTCGTGGCAAGTTCCCTATGATTGGTATTTGCTTAGGTCATCAAGCTATCTGTCAATTTTATGGTGCTAAGGTAGAATCAGCTCCAGAAATTATGCATGGTAAAACATCTCTTATTAACCACACTAATAAGTACATGTTCTCAAACTTACCTAATCCATTTCCTGTGGCAAGATACCATTCTTTAGTAGCAACTAATATTCCTAATAGTTTAGAAGTTGTAGCAGAATTTAATGGTATGGTAATGGCTGTTATCAATAGAGACGATAGAGTTGTAGGTTTCCAATTCCATCCTGAATCTATTATGACTACAGATGGCGCTAACTTACTTACTAAGACTATCAATCTTGTAACCAAAGATAGACCTAACATTAAAGAATTAAGTAATCAACTTTACAATGAAGAAAATTTAAGTAAAGAAACTACAGCCAAACTCTTTGACGAAGTATTTGATGGTGAAATTGATCCAATTAAACTTGGTGCATTACTTACTGCATTTAAGTTAAAAGGTGAAACTCCTGAAGAAATCGCAGGGGCTGCTACCGCAATGATAAATGCAGCAACTCCATTTAAGAGACTTGGTGACTACGAAGTTGGTGAAATCGTAGGTACAGGTGGTGATAATTATGGTACTATCAACATCTCTACCATGAGTGCTATTTTAGCATCTTCTCTTGGTTTACATGTTGCAAAACATGGTAACCGTGCCGTTTCTTCAAAGACAGGTGCTTCAGACTTATTAAGAGAATTAGGTGTTAACATCAACATGCCTCCAAAACAAGCTGCAATATGTTTAGACACTATTGGTCTAACATTCTTGTTTGCTCCTGTTTACCATAAAGGCATGCGCTTCGCAGCTCCTGTACGCCAAGCAATGGGAACTCGTACCCTATTCAACTTACTAGGCCCATTAACCAATCCTGCTCACGTTGATTATATTCTTTTAGGGGTATATCAAAAACAATTAATCTTACCTTTAATCAATGTATTAAAACAAAATGGTATTAAACGTGCGATTGTGGCACATGGTGCAGGTCTTGATGAAATTGCTCTACATGGCACTACTTCATACGCAGAACTAAAAGAAGATGGTTCTATTGTAGAAGGAACTTTTGAACCAACTGATTTTGGTTTAGAACATCATGAAATTTCAGAAATCGTTGGTGGTGAACCACACGAAAACAAAGAAATTACATTAAAGATCCTTCAAGGTAAAGGTACTCCAGCTCAAAATGATTCTGTAATTGCTAATACAGCAGCACTTTTATACTTAGGCAAACGCGTTGCTTCTATCAAAGAAGGCGTGGAACTTGCAAGAGCGCAACTTGCTAGCGGTAAAGCATTAGAACAGTTAGAAAAATTTGTAGCAGTTAGCCAACAAGGATAGTAATAAATGTCAAATGCCCCAAGAACCCCAAGTAGTACTTTAAGAGAGGAATTATTACAAAATTCTCGCTTAAATCATGCTTCTATAAATGGTAATGTTCTTGCGACCATTTTAAACGCTAAATATGATTGGTTAAAAAATAAAAAAGAATCCTTAAAACTTGAAGAATTTAAGGATTCTTTAGAAAAATCTGACCGTTCATTTTATGATGCATTAAGCTCTGGTCAAACTAGATTTATTCTTGAATGCAAAAAAGCATCTCCTTCTAAAGGACTAATTCGTCCAGATTTTAGTCCTAAGGAAATTGCTCGCGTTTATGATCGCTACGCTAGTGCTATTTCTGTGCTTACAGATGAAAAATTCTTCCAAGGAAAATATGAATACATTTCAGAAGTAAGAAAAGAAGTTCACGTACCAGTACTTTGTAAGGATTTTATTTTTGATCCATACCAAGTATATTTAGCTCGTTTTAATAATGCAGACGCTATCCTTTTAATGCTTTCTGTATTAACAGACGAAGCTTATATCGAACTAAGCAATTTAGCACATAGTTTAAATATGGGAGTTTTAACAGAAAGTTCAACTCCTGAAGAAATTGCTAGAGGCATTAAATTAAATGCCAAAGTTATGGGAATAAACAATCGTAACTTACGCAATTTAACCGTTGATTTAAATAGAGCCAAAGAATTATCTGCTTTAATACCAAAAGACAGAATCATTATCAGTGAATCAGGTATCTATACTCACGATCAAATTCTTGATTTAAAACATTATGTTAAAGCTTTCTTAGTAGGAAGTTCTTTAACAGAAGAAGCTGACATTGATTTTGCTTGCCGTAAACTTATTTATGGTTATAACAAAATCTGTGGTATCACAACTTCAGATGACGCAATCAAATCATGGCATGCTGGTGTTTGCGCAAATGGTTTTATATTTGCTCCAAAATCAAAGCGTTATATAGCTCCTAAATTTGCTCGTGAAATTGTTGATATTGCAAGAAGTGCAAATTGTAAACAAGAATTTGTGGGAGTATTTGTGAATGAAGATATTGATACTATAGTTGATATCGCAATCACCACCCCACTAAATGCAGTGCAACTTCATGGTGACGAAAGCTTAGATTATGTAAAAAATTTAAGAACTAAATTACCGAGCAATATTAGTATTTGGAAAGCAATCCCGGTAACAGATACTTATCCCAAAGAAACAATTGATAGCTATTTAACAATTGCTAATAAAGTGGTGCTTGATACCAAGTCAGACAATATGTTTGGTGGTACAGGAAAAACTTTTGATTGGTCAATGGTAAATTCTAATAAGAATAAAATCTTAATTGCAGGTGGCATCAATGATGAAAATGCCAAAGTTGCTTACGAAACCGCACAAACTGTAGGTTTAGATTTTAAACAGTGGCCTAGAATCTGCACCTGGAATAAAAATACATTCTAAAATAGAACGAGCTTTTGCAGAAATAAAGATTTATTAAACTAAAAAAGTAAAGGGAACATGACAAAATGTCTATTGAAACTATTTTAAATCCATTCTTTGGGGAATATGGTGGGATGTATGTGCCACAAATTTTAATTCCCGCTTTAAAACAATTGGAAGAAGCTTTTGTAAAATATAAAGATGATCCTGAATTCAAAGCAGAATTAAACGATCTTCTATATAACTATGCAGGTCGTCCAACCCCTCTTACATTATGTAGAAACATTACTAAAGGCACTAAAACTAAACTTTACTTAAAGCGTGAAGATTTAGTACATGGTGGTGCTCATAAAACTAACCAAGTATTAGCTCAAGCTCTACTTGCAAAGAGAATGGGTAAAACCCGTATTATTGCAGAAACAGGCGCAGGTCAACATGGTGTTGCTACCGCAATCGTTTGTGCTTTATTAGGTTTAAAATGCCGTATTTACATGGGGGCTACTGACGTTAAACGTCAAGAACCTAATGTGTTTAGAATGCGTTTAATGGGCGCTGAAGTTTTTCCAGTAACTACAGGTATTGCAACTTTAAAAGAAGCTTGTAATGAAGCTTTACGTGATTGGGCTGGTTCTTTTGAAACAACTCACTACATGTTAGGTACTGCAGCAGGTCCACACCCATTCCCAACAATCGTAAGAGAATTCCAAAAAATTATCGGTATTGAAGCAAAAGAACAATTTAAGAAATTTGAAAACAACGAATTACCAGATATGGTTATTGCAGCTGTTGGTGGTGGTTCTAATGCTATTGGTATTTTTACAGACTTTGTAAAAGAAAAAGATGTAAAACTAATTGGGGTAGAACCAGCAGGTTTTGGTATTGAAACAGGCAAGCATGGTGCGCCACTTGGTCATGGTGCTAAGGGTATTTTCTTTGGTGCTAAGTCTTACAACATGCAAAACAGTGATGGTCAAATTAGAGAATCTCACTCAATTTCAGCAGGTCTTGACTTCCCTTCAGTTGGTCCAGAACACGCTTACTTAAAAGACATTGGTAGAGCAGAATATGTTTCTATCACCGATGAAGAAGCGTTAAGTGCATTTAAGGAATTATCAAAACATGAAGGTATAATTCCAGCACTTGAATCATCACATGCTGTAGCCCAAGCATTAAAGATTGCAAGAGCAAATCCTGACAAAGAAATGAAGATTATCGCAAACCTTTCTGGTCGTGGTGATAAAGATATCTTTACTGTTGCTGATATCCTTAAAAAGCGTGGAGAATTTTAATGAGCCGTTATACAAATTTATTTGCTAACTTAAAAGCAAAAAACGAAGGTGCATTTGTACCTTTTATGACTGTTGGTGATCCTGACGTTGATACCTCATTCAAAGTATTAAGCGCTTTAATTGAAGGTGGTGCTGACGCTTTAGAATTAGGCATTGCTTTCTCCGATCCTGGCGCAGATGGTCCTGTAATTCAACGTTCTGATAAAAGAGCATTAAATGCAGGCGCTGATACAGCTAAGAGCTTTGCGGTAATAAAGAAAGTACGTGATGCTTATCCTGATACTCCAATTGGTTTACTTATGTATGTAAACTTAGTATTTGCTCCAGGCATTGATAATTTCTTTAAGATGTGTAAAGAAAGTGGCGTTGACTCTGTATTAATTCCTGATGTACCTATTCAAATGATGAACGTACAATCTGAATGGAAAGATGCTGCGAATAAGTATGGTATTGATTTAGTATTAATCGCACCTCCTAATGCAGATGACGAAACCTTAGATGCAATAGCAAAAACTTGTCAAGGTTATATCTACCTATTAAGCCGTAAAGGTGTTACAGGTACAGATAAGACTGCTGGAATGCCTATTAGTCACGTTATCAATGAACTTAAGAAAAAGACTGATATTCCTGCATTATTAGGTTTTGGTATTAGTAAGCCTGAACAAGTACATCAAGCAATTGCTGATGGCGCAGATGGCGCTATCAGTGGTAGTGCAATTGTAGAAATTCTTGAAAAGAACTTAGACAATACAGATGTAATGTGCCAAGAATTGAAAAATTATGTTAGCGCTATGAAGGCAGCTACCAAAAAAGACTAACATTTTAAATTAGTTTAAAATAAACTTTTTTAAAATTAAATAAATAATTGTAAATAGAAGACATTTTATATGTCTTCTATTTTTTTTGGATAAAACGATAAAAGCCACTACCAAAAATCACAATTAACATAATTTCATAATATTTTTCGATTTAAAAAATTATAAATTTTATAAACAAAATTTACATATTTTTAACATGTTTTTAACCTATTAAAAGTTTTATAAAATAAAGGTTATCAGGTGATAAAAAATTGCAAATTTTAGACCAATATCAGCAAAAAAAGTTATCCTTTTATGCTAAAATAGTCAAATATGCATTTTTTTAATTACAACTTAAAATTTTGTAATAACTATATCAAAAAATTATAGAAAAAATGTTATAAAAGATAATAAAACTTAATTAAAAAAAATATAAAAATAAATAATTGCATAAATAACAACAAGAGATGTTTTGTACCACTTTTATAAAAACTTGTATAGCAAACCTACATTACTTAAAGAAAAATGCAAAAATATAATAAATATACAAGTTGTAATGGCAAGGATTTAAACGATGATATGTAATCAATGTGGAGCCTCTATAGACTTTTCTGAAAGTCTAGAAGAATGTCCTAACTGTCATAGTAAGATAGGTCCTGATGAAATTGCATCAATAATGAGTAATCCAAAAGGTTACAGTGAAAGTGAAACCACTATCACTTTAACCCACCCGACTGGACTTACCGAAGAAATTAAAAGACGTATAGAAAATCAAGAATTAGAAGAGTTAATTCTTGCTTATAACATCAATTGGAATCCTCAATTTCAATATTCCAATTCTCCATTCTTTAGATCAAAAATAAGCAAAATCAATTTTAAGATTAGTATCCACCCTAGTGTAAAGAAATTAAATTTTCTATTTGCAGGATGTAGTGAATTAGAAGAAGCTCCACTAATCAATACTGTATCCATTAAAGAATTACAGTATATGTTTTACGGTTGTATCAATTTAAGATTGGTACCAAACTATAATCTCACAAATGCCAAAAATTTAATGGGTATGTTTGAGTATTGCCCAAGCATTGAAGGTATAAACACCGTTCAAGCACCTCAAGCAACCAATATGAGCGAAATGTTTGCAGACTGTGCTAACTTAAAACATATCAGTAAAATTATCAGTAATAGTGCTGTAGATATTTCGAATATGTTTGTAAATTGCGTATCTTTAGAAAGTGTTCCTGAAATGAATACTACTCATGTTACGAATATGAAAGGTACTTTTAAAGGTTGTAAGTCACTCACTGCAATTAAAGGCCTAAATACTGCTAATGTTCAAGACATCTCAGGTTGCTTTGAAGATTGTAATCAATTAGCAAGCATTAATAATTTAAATACCAAGAATGCTACAAACGTTGCGGCTTTATTTAAAAATTGTGTTTCTTTATATAAAGCTCCATTATTTGATGTTGATAAAGTGACATATTCAAATGAATATGCTGATTTGTTTACCAATTGTCCTCAAACAAATATTGTATATATCACTAATAACACCACTGTGGATGCAGCATTAAAAGAAAGAGTAGCAAGTGATGCGACAGAAGAAGTGATTTTTGCATGTTCCCCTAACGAATATGTATCACCATTCTATAAAACAGATAAAAAGGAAATAAAGTGTAAAATCAGTATGTTCTCATACATTTCTGACACCTCTATGATGTTTGCAGATAGCCCAAATCTTGAAAAGGTACCTCTATTTAATACTTCTAATGTTACCAATTTAAGTTGTATGTTTATGAATTGTACTTCATTAGAAAAAGTACCAGAATATGATTTAAGCAACGCTAATAACCTTGAACAAATGTTTAAAAACTGCGTTAAACTTAAAGAAAAACTTAAATCAGCAGAAGGTAAAGAAGCTGATGATATGTATGAAGGTATAAAGAAATTCTCTGCATTAGGTAGAGGTATTGGTTTTATATCTGGATTATTTGGTAAAAAATAATTAAGTAAAATAATTAAATAAAAAATTACTTATAAAAAAAGGAGTTCGCAATCAATCCGAACTCCTTTAATTTTTTAAGCTTTAATTAAATTAAAATATTTCTTCAGAATTATTTTGATTTGATTCTAAATTCGAAATAAGATTAAATCTAGCTTGGGTGATTAAACGTTTTGGTGCTAAATGATCATACGCAATTTCACCAACCCCAATAAATTGAGATTTTGCTTCATTTCCAACATATATACGTATAGGTTGTAAATCTGTACTTAACATGTTTACAGGACGAACCTTGATTCGTTGCCCTAATAAAACTCTGTTAGCTTCTATCTCATCAAGATAAATTATTGGTAAATTGGAAACAGCGGTATCTACAGGTAATAGCAATTTATCTAAAGCATCAAAAGCAGTAAAACCTTGTTTGTGAGCTTCTTCTGCAATTTTATCCAAATCTTCAAATGAAACCATTCTTTCTTGTGGATAATTGGCAACCTGTACTCTATCTAACTTAGCAACATACGCCCCACATCCCAAATATTCACCTAAATCATCAATAAGAGAACGAATATAAGTTCCTTTACTACAACTTACTGACATTTTGGCTTGATGAGTTGTGGCATCATATTCATTAAGCACAAATTTGTAGATAACAATATCTCTTGCTTCTCTAGGCACTGTAATACCCTTTCGAGCATATTCATATAAAGGTTTACCTTCATATTTTAAAGCAGAGTACATACTAGGAACTTGTTTTTGACTTCCGGTAAATTTAGTGATGGCATCTTTTAATTCATCTATAGTAAATCTTACATTAGATTCCTTTATAATCTCACCTTCACTGTCTGAAGTGGTAGTACGAGCGCCAAATTGAGCGGTTACATCATAGCTTTTATCAGCATCAAGTAAATATTGAGAAAATTTTGTGGCTTCTCCTAAGCAAATTGGTAGCATTCCAGTTGCTAACGGATCTAAGGCACCTGTGTGCCCAGCCTTTTGAGCATGAAAAATACCACGAATACGAATCATCGCATCATTTGAGGTAATTCCTAATGGTTTATTTAACAACAACACACCATTTACATCACGCTTACTTCTTCGGGGCATTTCCTAGTTTTCTCCACTCGATTCATTTTCAAATTGTTTTTTCATATCATTGTCTTTCATGATAGTTTTGGTAATTAATGTACTTAGTTCCATACCTTTTTCTAAAGAACTATCATGGTAAAATTTTATTTCAGGAACTACACGTAACTTCATAGCCTTACCAACCATAGTACGTACAAATCCCACAGCTTTATTTAAAACTTTAATCGCAATCTTTACGTTTTCAGGAGTATTATCTAAAAATGTAACATATACCTTAGCGTACATTAAATCGCCTGATACACGTACATCACTAACAGTACACATTTTTACGCGTGGATCTTTTAATTCACGTTGTAAAATTATTGCTATTTCGCGTTTCATTTGTTCAGCAACGCGGTCTGCTCTAGAAAATTCTCTTTGCATATTTAGGAAAAAATCCCTCTCTGTATCCTATACAATTACTAATTATAAAAACTTTATTTTATAAAAACAAATACTCATACACCTAGTGATCATAATATAGCAATCATTATACTGCCATTGAACAAATATAAAAATCTACTATAAATTTTACAATCACAAGATATATGAGTTTCCAATATTAAATACTACAGTAAAAATTATTCAATAGTACGTTTAACTTCAACGTTTTCAAATACTTCAATCTGATCCTTTTCACGTACGTCTTGGTAGTTCTTCACACCGCAACCACATTCAAAGCCAGCTTTAACTTCTGAAACGTCATCTTTGAAGCGACGTAATGAATCAAGTTCACCTTCAAAAATAACCACGTTATCACGAAGCACACGAATTGGAGCAGAACGTTTGATAACACCTTCTGTTACCATACAACCTGCAATTAAACCAAACTTCGGATGCTTGAATACTTGACGAACTTCTGCTAAACCAATGATTTGTTGTTTTACTTCTTTTGGTAATAAACCACTCATTGCTTGTTTAACTTCATCAATCAAGTCGTAAATAACACTATAGTAGCGCACATCAATGCTATCAGATTCAACAATCTTACGAGCAGAAGCATCAGCACGAACGTTGAAACCTAAAATGATAGCGCTTGATGCTGATGCTAATGTTGCATCAGTTTCAGTAATACCGCCTACACCTTCGTAAATGATATTTACCTTAACTTCATCAGTTGATAACTTAGTTAAAGAATCACGAATAGCTTCAACAGAACCTTGAACGTCAGCCTTAAGCACAATGTTAAGTTCATGAGCAGCAGATTCAACGAACATAGTTGCAAGTTGATTCTTCTTTTGACGCGCAATCTTTAATTCTCTGTACTTACCTTGACGATAGTTAGCAACTTCTCTTGCCTTCTTTTCATCACGAACTACAGTAGCTTCGTCACCAGAAACAGGAACGCCACTTAAACCTAAGATTTCTACCGGAATTGATGGACCTGCTTCTTGTACATTACGACCGAGTTCATCACGCATTGCACGAACTTTACCATATTCAAAACCACATAATACAATGTCGCCAACATGTAAAGTACCTTGGTTAACAAGAATAGATGCAACTGGACCACGACCTTTATCAAGACGCGCTTCAATAACAACACCTGATGCCATGCCATCTTTAACAGCAGTAAGTTCAAGAACTTCAGCTTCAAGAAGAATAGCTTCAAGTAAATCATCAATACCTTGACCAGTCTTTGCTGAAACCTTAACGAACTGAGTATCACCACCCATTTCTTCAGACATAATACCGTAACGCATAAGTTCTTGAACTACGCGAGATGGATCAGCTGCTGGTTTATCAATCTTGTTAATTGCAACTACGATTGGTGCATTACCAGCTTTAGCATGCTGAATAGCTTCAACAGTTTGAGGCATTACACCGTCATCAGCAGCAACAACTAATACTACGATATCTGTAGCCTTAGCACCACGTGCACGCATTGCTGTAAACGCTGCGTGACCCGGAGTATCTAAGAAAGTAATCATACCGCCATTTTTAGTCTTAACGTGATAAGCACCAATGTGCTGAGTAATACCACCAGCTTCTCCTGATGCTACCTTTGACTTACGAATATAGTCAAGTAAAGAAGTCTTACCATGGTCAACGTGACCCATGATTGTAACTACAGGAGCTCTAGGTTCAGCCTTAGCGTTAACATCACGATCGTTAAGAATTGCTTCTTCAAGTTCGTTTTCTTTACGAATGATTACCTTATGGCCCATTTCTTCTGCTACTAATTGTGCAGTTTCTTGGTCAATAACTTGGTTAATTGTAACCATATCACCAAGCTTCATAATTACTTTAATAACTTCAGAAGCTTTTACTGCCATCTTTTGAGCTAAATCAGATACTGTTATAGTTTCACCAATAACAACATCACGAGAAACAGGAGCTACTGGTTTATTAAAACCATGTTGTTGTTGGTTTAATTTAGCAGCGTTACCTTTACCCTTTTTACCATTTGCTTTAGGTGCACGACGACGTAAATCGCTTTCTTCTTCTTCACGACCTTTCTTCTTAGTCTGAGTGAAGTTATTACGACGACGTCCTCTGTTTTCTTCTTCTCTTTCTTGTTCTTCTTCAGCTTCTTTTACATACTTTGATGTAAAATCATCATCATCTTGATTTTGTTTAGCAACACGTTCAGCTTCTTCAGCTAACCAACGTTTTTCATTTTCTTCTGCTAAACGAATAGCTTCTTCGCTTTGACGCTTTTGAGCTTCAAGAACACGAGCTTGAGCTTCAGCTTCTTGTTTCTTACGTAATTCTTCACCTTCTTTTGAATTTTGAACGTGTTTCTGTACGTCTTTCACTATTTTGCCTTTGTTTTTACTTTCAAATTCAGCTTGTTTTGCTTTTGCTTCAGCACGAGCTTTGGTTTCAGCCTCTGCTTGAGCCTTTGCAGCAGCTTCAGCTTCTGCTTTAGCCTTTGCCTTAGCTTTTGCAGCTGCTTCTTCTTTTGCTCTATTTTGAGCTTCTTGTTCTTGAACTTTTTTACGTTCTATTTCATCTTTAGTTGGTTTTGAAAAAGTTCTTTTTACTTTTACAATAACTTCGTCAGAATCAGCATGTGAAGTTCTAGAACCACCGTTTTTACCAGTATTGTTGCGCTTTAATGAAAGCTTTTTATTACCGTTTTCAGCCATCTATTATTTATTCCTAATCTAAATCTTTTCTAATTAGCTTTAAAACTTTATAAACTTTGGCAAATTTAATTAAAACTAGTAATTATTTTCATTATAAAAAATTTGCCCAAAGTAAAAGTTAAGGCTTACTTATCTGAGTCAGCTTCAGTATTTTCATCTTTAAACCATGTAGCATTACGAGCTGCCATGATTACTTCGCCAGCTTTCTTTTCATCAAAGCCAGGAATATCTAATAAATCATCGCTTACACATTCTGCTAAATCATCAATTGAAGCAATATTCTTATTAGCAAGAGCACGTACAACTGAGCTATCGAAATCAGAGAATGTTAATAAAGCATCATCTACCTTACGACCATCCTTAGTAACGATATTTTGTAACGCATTAATTGCACTTTCTTGTAATTGAGCAGCTAACTCTTCATCTACACCATCAATACTGTTGATGATTTCTTCTGGTTCAACGTATGCGATTTCTTCAATACTTTCGAAGCCTGCTTCCACAAGAGCTTGAGCAAAATCTTCATCTAAGCCAAGAAGGTCCATAAATGCATTATTTAAAGACTTATTCTTATCGTTTTCACGTTGTTCCATATCTTCAATAGTTAAAACATTAATCTTCCAACCAATTAATTGAGAAGCAAGACGTACGTTTTGACCATTTGTACCAATTGCTAAAGCATACTTATCTTTATTTACACCAATTTCAACAATGTTCTTTTCCTTATCGATGTAAACCTTACGAACTTCAGCAGGAGACATTGCACTAATTACATATTTAGAAAAATCTTCGTTAAATGGAATAACGTCAATCTTTTCATTACATAATTCATTACGTACATTGTTAATTCTTGCACCCTTCATGCCGATACAAGCACCAACCGGGTCAATTCTACGATCTTTTGCACGAATCGCAACTTTAGCACGAAGACCAGGATCTGAAACTACATTGATAATTTCTAATTGACCTTCACCAATTTCAGGAACTTCAATAGTTAAAAGTTCTTTTAAGAAATCAGGAGTTGCACGGCTAACTTCAAGTTGTGGACCTTTGTTTAAGTCGCTCTTGATCGGTAATAATAATGCACGAATTCTATCACCATTATGGAAGTTATCACGTGGAAGCATATTTACTCTACGAAGAATACATTCAGCGTTATAACCTAAATCTAAATATACAACTTCACGAGTAACACGTTTAACAATAGCAACAACTACTTTACCAACTTGTTCACGGAACATGTCAATAATCTTTTGACGTTCTGCTTCCTTGATCTTCTGCTGTAAAACTTGTTTTACAGTTTGAGCAGTAATACGGTCAAATATTAAACCTTGTGGTGATGATGTTTTAATAGTTTCATCATCTAATAATTCTTCAACGTAATCGCCTGCTTTGATGTTAGGGTCATCAAAACGAGCAGCTTCTAAACTAATTTCGCGAGAAGGGTTTTCTAAATTGTCAGAATCAACAACTAACCAACGTCTAATTAAGTTAAAATCACCGCTTTTTTGTTCAATTTGAGCCTTGATATCAACATCAATACCCTGAAATTTTTTCTTAGCAGCTGTTGCAAGAGCAACTTCTAATGATTCAAAAACGGCTTGGCGAGAAATATCTTTTTCATTAGACATTGCTTCAACAATCTGTAAAATTTCCTTTGCCATCGCTAACTTCCTATATTTTTAAATTAAATTTTTAACCTGTATGATTTTAGTAAAATAAAGTAATTATTAAAATATTACTATTAGATTACAGGTATAAGTTGAGCCTTAGTAACGTTTGTATAAGCTATTTGATATTCTTCTTTATCGCATTCTACAAAAAGAATATCTTCTTCAACCTTAGTTAAAACACCTCTAAAATGTCTTCTGTTAGAAACAGGCATACTTAAATCTATAACCATTTCTTTTCCAACATAAGCGTTAACTTGTTCAAGAGTAAATAAAATACGATCTAAACCTGGAGAAGAAACTTCAAGGGTATAAGCATTCTTGAATAAATCTTCCACATCTAAAATACCGTTGATTTGCAGAGTAACATCTCCACAATCGTCAACAGTAACCCCACCTTCTTTATCAATAAAGATCTGTAAAACTTGATGACGAGGATTTTTATTAACTTTTATACCCCAAAGTTGAATATTCATTTCATCAAGTACTGGAGTAATTAATTCAGCAACTTTTTCTTCAATGGTTTGCAAACCGTTTTCTCCTAAAAAATTAAAAAAAAAGCTCCGTCTTTAAACAAGACCGGAGCTTTCTCTGATCTAAATTGTAAATCGTTTAGAAATATAAGTTATAAAGATATAATCAATATTTCTAAACGTTTAGGCAGATAATAAAAATGTTTTACTTTAATCAAAGTAAAACATCACCAACCTAAAAACTTGTTCTATTTTATAGCAATACATACATAGTGTCAAATTTTACAATAAATTATAATATTTTCTTTGTAAAGACACGCACAAAATTAACATTCAATTTCACAAAAAGAACCAATA
>GL995205.1:207211-211276 GCA_000222855.1 Succinivibrionaceae bacterium WG-1
AATTGCAATTCCTCTTTGTTCTCGTTCTTTTATTGTCTGTTCTAGCAATTCACACATATCACAAATTCCTTCTTCTTGTTCTTTAAATTTTATTGTTACATCTCTTAATTCTTTATTATACATTTCATGAGGATTAGAACATAAAAAATCATGCATTAAATGACCAATTTCGTTGTCTCCTTCATAAGAACCATTCACATATAAGATATGTTCTCCATCATCGAAATTTTTATTTGTAACAGTATTTATTCTTTCAATAGGATAAACGGCCTTATTCATTTTGTATACATCACCTTCTGTAATGAAAATAGTATAAGATTCAGGAAGTTTTTCAAATTCCTCATTTACACCTAAATTTTCAACATCCATTACACTCGAGTGATATCGTGCTCTCTTGGGACGAGCGCCTTTATCGGCTCTTTGTATTTCAATGTCGTATACATTTCCATTAGCATCTGTGCCATAAACGTCTAAGCATAAAGACCTAGCACCAACAAGCCTTTTCATATCAGCTTGAGTTTTCACTGAATCAACAATGAGATCTTTTTTTTCCTAAAATAATTCTAAGTACAACTTGAGTTAATTCAATATTATCTTTAAAAATACATCTCATGAAATCATCGTCAATCGGACGTAATTTTTTAAAATTTCCAAATTTCGTTGTTTGTCTTTCTCTTTTACAGAGATATCTTCATGTTTATCCAATTTTTAATTCTCACTAAAAATACGATTTAATAAAATCATCATAGTGTTTAATATGAATTTTCTAACACTTATCAAAGTATTAAAATACTTTTATACACACAAAATATATTATTTATATTATACGATAATATAATCTACTTTATTTATACAATATATCAATATATTTTAATATCTGTTACAAATTTGTATTAATTTGATTCTGTTTAATATCTTATTTTTAATTTCATTCTCAGTTTTTTTATTTTGTTTATCTATCACATAAAAAAGTTCAGAATAACAGTAAAGTAGATATTAGTATCACGTGGTATTCGTAATTATTTTTTAACTACATATAAACCTTTAATAATATTTTTTACAAATGAATTATAAATACCTAGTTTTTATATACTGAAAAAGGTAAAACAAGGAAGCCTAATAGAAAAAACAAGTAAGTAAAAAGCAAATACTAATCATTGAACAAATAGAAATTTTTCGAACTTCTAAACTAACACAAAGAAATAGAGGTTTAATTTGGACGTCTAATTTATATGAATTCAACAATTTTAAACTTTAAAGTAAAGTTTAATTACACAATACCAATAGTCATTAATGATAAAAAACATTGAAGATTTAACTTTATTGTTTTCAAATTCATAACAATAAATAAACACTACATAGTTTTAAAAACTAAATAAAGAATATAAACAAATAAGTGTTTTTTACACAATTTTAAAAATTATTAACACATTATTAACAGTTTTAATAAATTTTATTTCTATAAAAAAGTGAGAAAAATCGCAAATTTACGACATAAAAACGAACAAGTTCAAATAAATTAAATAGAAAACTATTGTTAGATATCAGATAAAAATATACTAAACTTAATCTTGAAATTTAAACATCTTCTATTTTAAAGATTAAACAATTTTTTTGCTTCAAATTTTAATGAGAAAATATGTTTAAAAATCAAATAAATCGGATTATAAAAAAAATTAGATAGAAGATTAGTTAAAACATAAAATAATTTTTAATTTAATAATAAAAATAAACGATTACAAGGGTTGAAGTGGTAATGAATATCACTAAAAATAGAATAAAACGTAATGTAGTAGTGATGCGCAAATAATCATGGATGATTAACGTAAAAAGCATCCTTACCTTGGTAACAAAAATGAATAACGAAGAAATTATCGCTAAACAAAAAACAGAAATAGAAACATTACAGCAAGAAATTATTAATTTAAAAAAAGTCATGTCAAAGGAAAGAAAACTTTCTATAGGCTTTGTCTCACAACTGTTTAGACGTAATGGCGGTTATACTTCTGAATTCAATGAAAAAATACGTGCAATCTTAGAAAAAATAAGCACTGAAAAACCTTTATCAGAACAAGTTGACGAAATTTTTGAGTTGCAAAGATTTCTTCAGGAACAATCAAAAATTGTAAAAAAAGTTAATGAAACAGTTGACAATGTATCATCTGAAATAATCAATCTGACTGAACGTTACCCTAATTTAAAAGAAAAACTTATCTCAGATCATTTTAGAAATAGATACTATCTCCCAAACAGGAAATGCAGAAAAAATTGTCACTTGTTTAAACATTTGTATTAACGCATTGTTTTATTTTGAAAATGTTATAAAAACAAGTACTTCAAATGCTTTACCACAACAATACCGTGATGAATTAATTGGACTTGTAAGTTCTATTATTCCATCAAACAATCACGAAAAAGAAATTTTAACAAATTGTATTCAGCTTTTAGACGGAAATCCGCGTTACGCTGATTTAGAATATATTGTTACAAATGCCATCAGAACAGTAAGTAATAAATCTAGCCGAGAATTAGAAGACTCAGTATTCTTCCTAAGTAATCTTTTAGAGCACATCAATAAAATTCAAGAAAGTGTATCTAATAAAATAAGTAAAGGTTTAGATCTAAATAAAGCTTCAAGCTCAAATCAAAAGTGGCTTAATGAAGAAATAGTAAATCTAAATAAAATTATTACAGATTTAGAAATTACAGATATTCCTGAAGAAGTTAATAAAAAATTAGAACAATTAGGTAACTTAGTAAAAACTAACGGTAATCTAATTGACATGCAAAGTAAGTTTATTACAGAACTTAATCATATTGAAAAGATGGTTAATACTGTAAAACAAAACTCTACTTCATATGTTAATGACATCAAGGATATGTCAAAGAAAAATGCTATTGATGCATTAACAGGCCTCAATAACAGTATTAGCTTACACAGTTATTTAGACCATGAAATCTCAACGTATATCACCGCTGAAAAAACAACACCATTCTATGTTCTATTAATAGACATCGACAAATTTACAGAGTTTAACAAAAAATACAACACTTCAGTTGGTGACAAAATATTAAAAGTTATAGCACTCACTATTCGTCAAAATCTTAGAAAAACAGATTACGTGGCCCGTGTAGTTGCAGATCATTTTGCTATTATCCTTCATGAAAATAAGGATGAAGAAGTTTCTGCTATTGCCAATAAATTGATAAATGCAATTAAAACTATTCCATTCCATTATCATACTGAAAAAGTTCAAGTATCTTTAACAGCAATAGCTATGAAGATCAATAATCCAACCACTAGTGAAAAGATTTTATTAGGACTTGAACAGTATGCAAAAGCCTTAAAGAACGTAGAACAAAAACCAGGATTTCAAATTATTGAATCAAAATAAAAATAATTAAAAATAAAAATTTAAAATTAATGTAAAAAAGATAATAAAAAACTATCATTAAGTATCGTTAGCTATTAACTAATAGTTTTAAAACTCTATAAAATAATAAAATAATTAAATAATAAAAAAACATCAAAGATAAGTTATAAACATAATTACTAAAAATTATAAAGAAAGCTTACTAGATGAAATACCCAAAATCTATATTTAAAAATACACAAGGAGAGTACAAATGATACGAGTGGTACAACCGACAGGCAATATGTCTCTAGTATCATTATTAGAAGCCGAAAGTCTTTCTCGCTATTCTCAAGCGGAAGATCTATATGAACTCTACCGTAATTGTTCATTGGCTGTATTAAATAGTGGTATTCAAACTGACAATTCTCAATTCCTCCTAAGTAAATTTAATGAATTTGAAATCAATGTAGTTCAAAATGAACGTGGGGTTTTACTTGAATTGTTAAATCCTCCAGCTTCTGCTTTTGTTGATGATGAAATCATCAATTCAATACGTAATAATTTATATTCAGTACTTAGAGATATTGTTGCAATAGTAACTTACAGAATTCAATTACAAAAAGTAACAGAATCAGGGGTACCATTAAGTAAATTTAGAACTGGTGAAATTTTTAAACAGTTAAGAAATGCAGGTTCCCTAATTCCTGAT
>GL995205.1:211536-215347 GCA_000222855.1 Succinivibrionaceae bacterium WG-1
ATAAATCAAGTAGAATATGATTATGCTTTTGAAGTTGGTAAAGAATTAGGTCTACGCAAGCTAGATATTTGTACAGGATGTGGTCCTGGTGTCATGGAAGCTCCAATGAAAGGCGCTATTCATGGTCACGCAATGCAAAATCATATTGGTGGTCGTTTTATAGGTTTATCAGAACCTTCTATTATTGCGGCAGAACCCCCTAATCCATTTGTGAGCGAATTAGTAGTTTTACATGACATTGAAAAAAGATTAGAAGCATTTGTACGCTTTGGTAGTTCTATGATTATTTTCCCAGGTGGTCCTGGTACTGCTGAAGAATTATTGTACATACTTTCAATCAAATTAAAGACTGAAAATCGTCATGAACCTTTACCTCTAATATTAACAGCTCCAAAAGAAAGTGCATCTTACATGGAAAGCTTAAATAAATTTGTGGGTAGTGTTTTAGGCGAACATGCACAAAGACTATATACCATAATAATTGGCGATCCTAAGGAAGTAGCAAGAAAGACTAAAGAAAATATCCAACTTGTTACTGATCATCGTAAAATTAACAATATTGCTTACTATTTCAATTGGGGCTTAAATATTCCAGAAGAATTACAAGAACCTTTTGAAGTAACCCATGAAAACATGGCAAAAATTAATTTAACACGAGATCAATCAGACTCTTCATTGGCTTCAAACCTAAGAAGAGCTTTCTCAGGTATTGTTTCTGGTAACGTAAAGAAAGAAGGTATGAAACGTATCGCAGAAAAAGGTCCTTTCATAATTAAAGGCGAACCTGAAATTATGAATGCTATGGATGAGTTATTAAAAGAATTTATAGCTCAAAAGAGACTTCTTCTTTCAGAAAAAGAATACGTTCCATGCTATAAAATTGAAAAATAAAGAGTGAGATAATCTGCGAATTATTTTTCGTATTCAATACAAAGCGGACTTAAAAGTCCGCTTTTTACATTACAATTTTTATTTCTTAAATAGACCTAAAATTATAACTGTCACTTAGGTCTATTTCATCTTCTACCATCTTCAATAAATATGCAATTTAAAATTGCATATTTATTCTTTTAAACAACATTAAATTGTTGATATGTTTATAAAAAATATCTAGTAAAATTGATAAAACTAATTTTGGGTGTTACTTAAGAATTGTCTTTAAGAGGTCCCATAATCTGATGAGGAAGATATAACTCTTCAAGATAACATACATCCTCTAGAGCAAGTTTTAAATCAACACTTTTCACCGCATCCTCAAAATGCTTTGGATTTGTTGCTCCAACAATTGGAGAAGTAACTCCTTTAGCATACTGCCAAGCAAGAGCTATCTGAGTCATAGATACACCATATTTATTAGCAATCTCACTAACTCTTTCAACTATTGGTAAATCTATTTCTCTCGCTTTATCATACTTACTGCGAAGAGTTACATCGGTCTGACTTCTCTTTGAAGAGGTTTCCCAACCCAAATGAGATAAATGACCACCTGCCAACGGTGAGTAAGGCATTAAAGATACTCCATATTGCTTAGTTACAGGAATAAGTTCCAATTCATCTTCACGGTATAATAAATTGTAATGATTTTCCATAGCAACAAATTTAGCCAATCCTTTTTGCTCTGCAACTATCTGCATATTATGAAATTGGTAACCAAACATTGCAGAAGCTCCTAAAGCTCTAACTTTTCCTGATACAACCAATTCATTCAAAGCCTCCATTGTCTCTTCAATAGGAGTTTCATAATCGAAACGATGAATGATATAAAGATCAAGATAATCAGTTCCCAATCTCTTTAGAGTTCCTTCTATTTCTCTTTTTATCGCTGCTTTAGAAAGATGACCTTCATTAAAATAAACCTTTGACGCTATTACAACACTGTCTCTTTTTATTCCTAGATTCCTTAAAGACTGTCCTAAGAATTCTTCACTAGTACCATGACTATAAACATTGGCGGTATCAAAAAAATTAACTCCAAGATCTACCGCTTGCTTTATCATTTTTTGGGTTTCAGGAAGTTCTAATGTCCACTGATGGAAATCTTCAGATGGTTTACCGTAAGACATACATCCTACACAAATTTTTGATACCTTAATATCTGTTGTTCCAAGATTGCTATACTGCATAGAAATTAAATTCTCCGTTAATTTTATTTTTGTAACAAAAGCTGACACTCATAAGTTTCACTTATAATTTATAACCATTGGTGTAAGCTCTTAATTATGACAATACTAAAACTTAAAATTTATATTTTTAAGAAACAATTTGGCCTATTTATATCAATGCATTGATAACGAAAAATTAATGTTACAATCAATATACCATGAATGTACGGCATTAGCTTTCACGATAAGTTAAGTATATGATAAGGAATTTAGTCAATCAATTTGATTTTTGGGTGTTTTTAATAAGAAAAACTTATATAAAACCCAAAACTAATTATTCATACTTGGATTTTAGTAAGTTAGCAAACTCTTCAATGTAAAACAAATTATTATCTTTTTTCCAAAAAATACAATAATTACGTTTCAATTGCTCGCCATCTCTAAATAAAGGAATGTTTTTATTGATAAACTAGAACTTATATTGTTTTGATTTGCGGTAATATATACAGGTAAAAAGCCTTTTCCACTTACAACCATAATTCGAGCAGATTCCAAGTTTTCTGCAAAAATAAATTCTCCTTTAAACCCAATAAGATCGCGATAAAATTCTCGTTCATTTTCTTCTTGTATAGGAGAACTTATAATAATACATGGAATATTTTTAAGATCTTCATGTGTTACACTATGAAGCTCCGCTAAAGGACTATGAGCAGATACTTCAACACAACATGTTCCACTTGTAAGAATAAGATTTACGTATTCATCTGAAAATGCTCTACGCTGATCATTTAAAATAACATCTAAAGTTCCTACAATAATATCATGATACAATTCTTCATGATTTCCATATTGTACTTGAATTTCAATCTCTGGATATTTTAAGGAAAATTGAGCTAGAGCTTCATGAAATTCATTACCTACATAGTCACGTAAAAAACCTACTCTAAGAATCTCTGAACTTCCTTTTGCTATTTTATTACATTCAATAACTATTCGATTAAAATCAGCCAATAAAACTAAACTTTTCTGATAAAAAAGCTCACCAGCAGGAGTCAATGCAAACTTTCTATTTTTACGTTCTAAAAGAACAAAACCTAATTCACGTTCTAAGGCTTGAATTTGTTGAGAGATTGCAGACTGAGAAATATAGCATTCTTCTGCTGCTTCAGAAAAACTTTTATTACGAACTATAGATTGAAAGTATTTGATTTGTCGAAGCATCCTTAAAAGTTCCTTTTTTACTTACATGTTTGTGAACTATACTAAATTTTTTATAATCTAACACTTCAGCTATTATTTTATCTGTACAATTTTCGAACTTTTCCAAACATTCATAGAATGAATGTTAAACAATATCAACCTGCTTTATAGTATTTTTAACGCAATAAATATGTTTAAAATATTTTTTATATAATGTTTGGCACGGTAATAATACAAGTATTATATTATAATAATAACAGCTATATTATGTAGAGTTCTTAGGAGTAGGTGTGATGTCTATAAAAAAAAGAATTGCTGTAGGTACTGATGATTTTGCAAAACTTATTAGGCTAAATAGCTACTTTGTTGATAAAACTTTATTTTTAAAAGAACTCATTGTAGGAAACAATGATGAAACTTTATTACTAACAAGACCTCGTCGTTTTGGTAAAAGCTTAACAATGAGCATGCTTGCTAATTTCTTAGCTATAACTAACTATGAAGATCCT
>GL995205.1:216514-222011 GCA_000222855.1 Succinivibrionaceae bacterium WG-1
GGCACAAACTGCTTTAGCTCAATGCAAAGAAAGAGAATATTATCGAGATTTCCTATTTGAGCAAAGTATTAAGAAAATTTATATTTACGGTATAGCTTTCTATAAACGTAATTGTGCGGTAGTTTCACAAGAAATTTTAAAATAAAAAACATTCTATACCTATTATCTTAAATTCACACTTTAATATCTAAAAAATCCGCCAAATTATTTCTTTAATAGACCTAAGATTAAAACTTTCATTTAGGTCTATTTTATCAAAAATAAATTGTAACAATTTGTAACAATTCTATTTGGAATACTGTGTTATAGTATATATGTAGAAATATGTAGATAAGAACATATCTTGTTTAACAATATTGAAGATTACATAATAAATATGTATGTTATAAAACAATTAATGTTATATATTGCAAAGATGTAACCAAAAGAAAAATTACTAACAAATATCTTTGCTAACATTTAACTATGACATATAAACAAAAAGTTCGCATTTTGATGATAAGGAGACAATTATTATGAAATTGCATCTAATCAAAAAGTTAAGCATAGGATTAAGTTCACTATTCTTATTTACAGGATGTATTCTTGTAGATGATGATTATGACTATATTGGGGTAGATCATTACTACTATGAAGATGTTAACTATTACGGTCCAAATAGAGTAATACTACACGATACCTATGTTGCTCCTCCTCCTAGATATCATCATTTTCGTTCCGAACGTTTTGACGGTCCAAGACCACCACATCATATGCCTGGACCAAGACATGATGGCCCTCATAGATTTGGCCCAGGACCTGGTGGTAGACACGATTTTGGCCCAAGACCAGGCGGTAGACCTGATTTTGGTCCAAGACCAGGTGGCAGACCAAACTTTGGTCCAGGTCCTCACCATGGTAATGACAGACCTCATGCTGCATTAGGTAGACGTTAACCAAATAGTCCCCTATATAAAAAGATATAACTTTGTAAAAAATCACTAAAAATTTCATGCAATGCATAAATAAGCATGAATGATAGTGATTTTTTCATTTTTAAGCACCATTTTTGAAAATTTATTCACTTATTTTTGGAAATTCGCACTATTTATGAACATTTTTTAAATATTTATGCATTTTTTTGAATAAATTTTCACTAAAATAGTACAATGTAATAAAATTTTATTTTATAATAGCGTTTGCAACTTAGATTGGTATCCTGAAAAGAATTAAAATCTTTTGCAAGATTATATTAGATGGTGCTCTAGTCATTGTTATTGAGCCCTTTCTAATTCTCATACATTTTTATATTAAAATTAGATAATAATTTGTTATAGGATTTAACATGAAATTATTACAACCAGTTATGGATCGTGTTATTGCACGTAACCCTAACCAACCAGAATTCCACCAAGCAGTATCAGAAGTTTTAGAAACATTAGAACCAGTTCTTGAAAAGCACCCAGAATGGATGCAAGCTGGTATCATGGATCGTATCGTTGAACCAGAAAGACAGATCATGTTCCGTGTAGCTTGGGTTGATGACAACGGTAACGTTCAAGTAAACCGTGGTTTCCGTGTACAATTCAACAGTGCAATTGGTCCATACAAAGGCGGTATTCGTTTCCACCCTAGCGTAAACTTAAGCATCATCAAGTTCTTAGGTTTCGAACAAATCTTCAAGAACAGCTTAACAACTCTTCCTATCGGTGGTGGTAAAGGTGGTTCTGACTTCGATCCTAAGGGCAAGTCAGATCGCGAAATCATGGCATTCTGCCAAAGCTTCATGACTGAACTTTCTAAGCACATCGGTGCTGACACTGACGTTCCAGCTGGTGATATCGGTGTAGGTGGTCGTGAAATCGGCTTTATGTATGGTCAATACAAGCGTTTACGTAACGAATTCACTGGCGTATTAACTGGTAAAGGCTTAGGCTGGGGTGGTTCTCTTGCTCGTACAGAAGCTACTGGTTTCGGCTTATGCTACTTTATGGATGAAGCATTAAAGGCTCAAGGTAAGAGCTTCAAGGGTGCTACAACTGTAATTTCTGGTTCTGGTAACGTAGCTATCTACGCTTGCCAAAAGGCTACTGAATTAGGCGCTAAAGTTGTTGCTATGAGCGATTCATCTGGCTACATCTATGATGCTGAAGGTATCGATTTAGACCTTATCAAAGAAATCAAAGAAGTTAAGCGTGCTCGTATCAGCGAATACGTTAAGACTCGTACTAACGCTACATTCACTGAAGGTTGTCGTGGTATTTGGACTGTTAAGTGCGATATCGCTCTTCCATGTGCAACTCAAAACGAAATCAACCTTGAAAGCGCTAAGACTTTACTTGCTAACGGTACTTGGGCAATTGGTGAAGGTGCTAACATGCCTTCAACTAACGAAGCAATTGCTGAATACTTAAAGGCTGGTATCATCTTTGGACCTGCAAAGGCTGCTAACGCTGGTGGTGTTGCTACTTCTGCTCTTGAAATGAGCCAAAACTCAATGCGTTTAAATTGGACATTTGAAGAAGTTGACGCTAAGTTAAAGCAAATCATGCAAAGCATTTACAAGGCTGCTTCTGAAGCTGCTCTTGAATACACTGGCAATGCTAACAACTTAGTTGCTGGTGCAAACATTGCAGGCTTCCTCAAGGTTGCAAAGGCTATGTACGCTCAAGGCATCGCTTACTAATAAATAACATTTTATTAGATTAAATATAAAAATGGTTAGCCCTCGCTTAGACGAGGGTTAATTTTATTAATAAAGGTAATTTTTACTTTTGAATAACAACTAAATTATTAAGTAAAAATCTTGTTACTTTACAAAAGATTCATCAAAAATTTTTTCTTAAAAATATCATCCCATCTTTATCACGAATTTTTTATACAAGTACATCTTATTTAGTTTAAAATATCCCTATAAATCAATCTGAAATTAAAAATAAGCCACTGATTTAGCTAACAATAATTTTAAATTTTATTAGTACGTGATTTATAAAAAACAAAGGAGTTTTCTTATGAATACACCATCAGATACAGAATTACTTCTCATAAAAATAATGTGGTTTGCAATAATATTTTTTAATTTTTCTCCCCTATTGTGGCACTTCTAGTTTTAGTACTTAGAGGAAATGACAACAGCACATACTTTGAACAAGAAGTTATAAAATGTGCTAACACAGGCTTAAACGTATTTTTAGTTATCACAATCACTTCATTTATTGGGATTTTTTTACTATATATTCCTCTTTTGCTTGCTGCAATATGGGCTTTAGTTATTTTAATAAAAGGCATTTGGGCTTCTTTTATGGAAAAACCATTCCAAGAAACTTGTGTTTTAAAAATTATTTCAAAATAAATTTTATTTATTAGTAAAAAAAATATGATTATTAAAAGCTTGCTTTAACCTATAAAAAGCAAGCTTTTATGCTATTAATAGCAATTATGAACCTTACTTAACAAGTAATTTAACTTGAAATATTCTCAAATAGAAATTGAAATTCTTGATTACTAAATACTATAACCATACATATATATTTGATTACACCAGTACTTAGTTTAAAATCTTGGTTTTTGGTTTTATTTTTTGGAATAAATAATAATTAAGAAAAAAGATAAGTTACGCCAACTATTACAATTTCAGATTATTTATTTTCTAAAACTTATGTTTAGAATAAGTTAGGACATTCAGAACCAATAAATGTACAACCGAGATTAAATACTTGATTCATTGCTTCTTCAAAATGAATAGAGAATCCTGACATTACTAAACGTAAAATCACAATACCGGAAAGCATACTTATCGCAAAACCTAAACTAAAGATATTTAATTGCGGAGCGGCTCTAGTCATTACCCCAAAGGTAAAATTCACTAATAACATAGCACAAATTGAACTAATAGATAAAGATAGCGCTATGATAAACATTAAACTACCAAATTTAGCAAATTCAACCCATACCAATGTAGGAAAGGTATTATTGATAGGTACTAATTCAAAACTATAATGAAGCAATCTAAAAAGCATTAAATGCCCATCAACAGCAAAAAAGAGAATAGTTGTAAGCACGGTAAAGAATTGACCTACAACAGGGGTATTAGTACCAGATACTGGGTCTACTAATGATGCAAAACCTAAACCTGTTTGCATTGCCACAACCTGACCTGCTACTACAAAGATTTGAGAAATAAATTGCGTTACAAAACCAATACCTAAACCTATTAAAAATTCATGAGCAATAGTAATAAAACCTTTAATGCTAAAAACTTCAAAAACTTCAGGTTCAGGAATATTTCCTAGGAAATTATAAGTTAGGGCTAATGCAAGGGTAAGACGAATTACAATGGGTACATTTTGAGAACTAAAAGCAAACATGGACATTAAGCATGCAGAAATTCTGACAAATGGAAAAATACCTATTGCCACAGAATTTAAAATAAAAGCTTCGCTAAAACCCATTATTTAAATAAACCTTTTACTTCTTGCAACACCAACAAGTTTTTAACATTAAACATTGATGTTATTGTTAATGCCGATTATTAAGTATTTTGATAATACCCTATCCTACAACTTGCGGAATAACATCCACTATATGCTTAAAGAAACTCATTAACTTTTCAAGGCCCCAATGGGCGCCTAAACCTAAAGCAATAACAGTTACCAATAATCTTGGTAAAAAGCTTAATGTTGTTCGTTAATAGAAGTCGCTGTCTGAAATATCGCTACAATCAACCCCACGAGTAAAGATGGCAAAATAGCGGCTGCTACTAGTATTGAAACAAGCTGTAACGCTTCTCGAACTATATCAACAAATACTTCTGGTTCCATATGTATTCCTTAAGAACCTATCCCAAAACTTGACACTAAGGTTCCCATAATAAGCCCCCAACCATCAACTAATACAAATAGCATGATCTTAAATGGCAATGATACAATCATTGGTGATAACATCATCATCCCCATAGCCATCAAAATACTAGCAACCACTAAGTCAATAACTAAGAATGGTAAGAAGAGCATAAAGCCCATCTGAAAGGCTGTTTTTAATTCACTCACCATAAAGGCTGGAATCAATACTTTTAATGGCACATTTTCAATAGTGGTAGGCTTTTCTCCTGCATATTCCATAAAAGCACTAATATCATCAGGTCTAGTTTGTTCGCGCATAAATTTATGCATTGGAATTTGTGCTCTTTCAAAAGCAACCTTAGAAGTTATTTTATTATCCATGTAAGGTTGTAATGCCGTATCATTTATCTCATTAAGTACCGGAGACATGATATAAAACGATAAGAACATGGCAAGCCCCACCAAGATTTGGTTTGAAGGTGTGGTTTGCAAGCCAAGCGCTTGACGTAAAATTGATAGCACTACAATAATTCTTGTAAAACTCGTCATCATGATAATAATAGCAGGTAAAAACTTAAAAAAGTCATCACCGCTAAAATTTGTAAACTTAACGAATAGTCAGAACTACCGTCAGAATTTTGCGTAACGTGTACCGCATCAAGCATTAAATCTTCGGC
>GL995205.1:222642-224504 GCA_000222855.1 Succinivibrionaceae bacterium WG-1
CACACCCTATCCCTAGGAACCCGAACACGCTAATAATGAATATAAAAAATTTATTTTTAATCATGTTTATTACTCGTTTGCTTATTGAATACTTTTCTAATCTTTATCTGATTTATTATTTATTACTTTATTAAAGACATTTTTAAAACCAGACGAGGTTGAATCTTTTTTAACTGAATCTTTGGCAGTATTTTCTGCATTAACAGAACTAGAATTACAGCTTTGCGTGGCAGATTTTAAATCTGTGACATTTTTTTCAAGTTTATGTAATAAATTCACTTGAGTAGGGGTCGCCCCTATTAAAACTTGTTCTTCCCCTACTTGAATTAAAATTACCTTTTCTTTAGGACCAACCATCAAACTTGAAATAATTTTTAATTGTCCTTCCTTTTGATTAGGAATAAGTTTTAATTTTTTAATAGATATGCTAATCCAAAAATCAAACCAATAACTAAAAATGAACCTAGTAAAAAGTTAAGCATTGGTAAGGTATCATTATCTAATTTTTTTGAAACTTGCCCCATTTTATTGGCACTAGGATTAGTTAAAACTTTAGCTCTGTTATCTGCATCAGATACAGAAGATTTAGGTGGATTTAACGCTGTATTAGAGTTTTGATTAGTTTTTGTAGTCAAATTTGATGCGGAATTTGACTCAGAATTTTTATTATCATCTTTATTACTATAAATGGATTGAGAGTTGGCATTGACATCATTAGGAACTAAACTATCAACTGTACTTGCCAAACTATCAACATCAGTTGGATTTTGGGATTCTTCTGTAGCACTCACTTCCTGGCATAAAAAAATACTTGCTAGCAATATAGATAGTGCCAACATTAAATTTCTTTTACAAAAATTAACCCAACCAAACTTACTTAAAGCAGATTTCAAAATGAACATACCTCTGTTTTAAAAACGCCTCAAAACAAACTTTAACACTTTTAAAATATGCCTTATATTTTAGTTAAAACATTAAAGTTTTACTTTGTACTAGTTAAAAAATTAAAGCTCTTGTTTGTATTTACTTCTAAAATCAAACAAGAGCCCTTATAAAATAATCATTAACAACAACATCAATTTAAAACATTCATAAAAATATTTTAAATAAATATACTTACATGTTTGGTTATGACATTATTTTAGTTTCTTTATTCTTTCAATCTGAGAAATAACGTCTGTTAAACGAATCCCAAACTTATCATTAACTACCACTACTTCGCCGTGAGCTATTAAGGTTCCATTAACTAATACGTCTAGCGGTTCCCCTGCCACACGTTCAAGTTCAACTACAGAACCTTGGTTTAATTGTAAGAGATTACGGATACTAATTTGAGCTCTACCTACTTCCATAGTAATAGTTACCGGAATATCTAAAATAGTATCAAGACGACTCTTTTCTTCTGCTGTTGGAGTAGCATTTTTATCAAACTCTTCAAAATCAGCAGTTTGTGCGTCATCACCAAGTTCTATCTTAGAACTATTCTTTTGTTCATTTAGAGCTTCTGCCCATACGTCTTCTACATCATCACTCATGTTTAAGCTCCATTTTTAATTCTTATTTATCTTATTATGCCTAAATTACATTACACAATATCTAAGTAAAATTTTTGCAACTAATCGTCATCATCTGTATCTAGAATTTCATCGTTACTAACTACCGAACTATCTACCAGTTTACCTTTACGATATAACGATAATTCTGTCTTCATTGATTCAGGACGTTTTAATTTTTAGTAATCTTTAAAGCAACTTTTTCTTTAGTGCGACCAAGTTTAGCTCTAAATGTTGGCAATTCTTCTACATAAACCAATAAATCTTTTGGCATTTCAAAAGGAATTATGGTTCCAGGTTTTAAATCTT
>GL995205.1:225156-256491 GCA_000222855.1 Succinivibrionaceae bacterium WG-1
ATAATTGATTTAATCAATAGAGTATGCACATGAGCAAGTTCCATGTCTGCTTCACTATTAGTGGAAACAGCAACATAGATTTGCACCATACGCTGACGCGGTCTAGTATTTAAAGTCGTAATAAAAGGATTTTCAAATTTTATATAAAAAATTTGAGGTGCATTAGGCATGGCTTGACCAGGAACAGCTTGAACTACAGGTGCAGGCGCATTTTCAGCACCACCTTCTCCTGAACCTTCTGAGCTTCCACCTAGTAAAAATACTGCTCCACCAGCACCCAATAAAACAGCAACTACTACCGCAATTAAAATAAGTAGTAACTTTTTCTTACCACCTTTAGAATTGTCGTCATCTGCCATTTTTAATAACCCTTCCTTATTTTTTTTGGTTATAAAACTATTATCCGATAGCGATTTTAGCCAAAGGAAGATATATTTTCAATTCCCAAATTTATTATTTGTAAGCAATCGTCAAATTCTTATATAAGAACTACTAAAGAAATCATATTTATTTAGTAGTTAGCATTTATTTAGTATTTGGTATTTCTTTAGAATTTGCTTAGGTTTTATTTAATATTTTATTTTAAATATTTAAAATATTTTTATGAAATTTAGCTATAAATATTTTATAGCTAAACTTCAATAAGACAATTTATCTAACTTGCAACTTTCAATTCAGATAATTTATTTATTAAAAAGTCACTAGAACTTTCTAAATCCTTCATTGAATTTAACCAATCATCATTGGCTGTAAACTTGGTAGCTCGTTTTGATAATTCTTCTTGCCAATTATCTTCTGCTCTTTGATAAGAGCTTGATTGTTGATTGTTATCAGCATGTTCTTCTGAAACACTTTGTTCAGTTAAACTAAAACCTGCCATACTTAAGAAATCTTTAAGTTTAGGCATACTATCTTGAATCATATTCTTTGCTGCCATATTACTTACTGTAAATGACACTGAAGTTTTATTCAATTCATCAACGTTGATAGCAATTTTTAATTTACCTAAGTTCTTTGGATATAATTCTAATTCTACCTGACGTAAATTTCTTGCTGCCATCTTCATTACTTTATCATGAATATCTTTAGCATTCTTTTCAGGATTATTTTCGAATAATTGAATTCTACCCATACCATTGTTTTCTTTATTTTCAGAAGTTAGGATACCATCTTCTGCATTTAAATTATTAACAACACTTGAAGCTGACTCACTACTACCTGCTAAGATATTAGCCTGAGTATCATTGTTGGTAATACCACCAAATAAATCATGAGCCACATTTGCAGTATTGGTTGTTATATTATTAGCATTAAGATTTAAAGTATCTGCTAAATTTAATTCTGATAAATTAGAATTTTCAGTTAAATTTAAAGCATCCATACTTAATGATAAAGAAAAATCTTCACCACTTGATTCGGAATTTTGTAATACACTACTTAAGATTGAGTTTGCAGTTGAATTAGTGCTCTTAGCTTCTCTAACCGCATTTTGCATTTTTACAAGCATACTTAAAGTATCACCAATAACCAATGAAGTCATCTTTAATGCTTCACTATTGTTAGTAGCATTGCCTGAAGATGAAACTACTTTTACCCCTGCTTCTTTGGCTTGGGCAAAAATCTTAGCTTCATTATCACTTAATTTAACATTTTCCTTAGTTGTATTAAGTTTTTGATTAGCTTTAGCAGTGGCACTTAAAACAGAATTCTTTGATAATTCATTGTTACTTTGAGTATTACTATTATTTGAAGTAACAATTTCATCTTGAGATAAAGTGTCATTATTAGTTAAACTCGCGACATCAACTCTAACATTATTAGAATCTTGTGTAACACTTATATCACTTAAGTTTTCGTTTACACTTACATTTACCTGGTTAGTATTTGGTAAATTTTGCGAAATGTTCTTATCATTTACTGCTAAGTTTTCAGCATTTAAAGATGCTTTTACTTCCAAAGCTTCAGTATCTGTATTTGTAGATGTAGCTTGAGCTATATTGTTTGTATCCTCTTCTGTATCATGAAGAGCGTAATTTATTGTTTCACTTTCAGGTAATGATAAGTCATCATCTAATGCATATAATGTATCTGAAATTGTATTAGCATCAGTTGTTACTTTAGTATTCTTATTGATTGTGGCAGATAAGTTGTCATTTACCACATTTGCATTTACATTATCTTTAATGCTTTGAAATTGTATGTCATTTTTAATCAAAATTTCATTATCTGTATCATTATTTAAACTTGCGTCTAAATTTTGACTATCTGCTAAATTATAATCTGATTCCTTTAATTCATTATCTGCACTTTTGGGTAAAGAAGTATTTTCAAGAGCATCAGCATTAACTTTTGCAAATACTTGCGCGTCAATTTCAATATCGTCAATTAAATTAGCATTTAAAAGACTATCATTAGCATCAACAATATCTTGGCATAATTCAAAATCAGAACTTGTAAGTTCAATAACTTCATCGTCACTTGATAAGTCATAGAAATCATTTAACACATATTCACTGTTTTCTACAGTTTCTGATACTACGTTTTGAACATTAGCCATAGCATCATTACCATTAAAATCCTCTAAAGACACATTATTGGAAATAGGCAATGATTTGCCGTTTGTTTGAACAGCAATAGCTTCACCATTCTGAGTTTGGTTCATAGCATTCACAAATTCAGCTTTACCGCTACTAGTAACAGCACTAGAGTTTGTAAGACCTAAAGAAGCTTCATTTGATGAAATGCCTAAATTTGCAGATAAATCTAAAGTAATCATGTAGAATCCTTAACGGCAACAATCCGTCATTTTTTTTGCTGATTTGCTTTAGATTTGCAAATACTTTGCCAACTTATTAAAAAGTATCTTTAACAATATTACTTTCTAAAGATTTATAAACAATATTGGAATCTACTTCAAATTTTAACCCAAAAACTATAAAGCTAAATTCTAAATTCTAAATTCTAAATTCTAAATTCTAAATTCTAAATTCTTGGTACTTTAACAGTAAACTAAAATTAATTATCAGACTTTTGTTGTGAACTTTGGAAGAATTTATTAGTCGCTAAATCGTCACTGAGCTTTTGTTCTTGTTTGGCAATTTTGGCTTCTGCTTCTAAGGCTCGTTTCTTCATTAACATTTCTAAGCCTTTGCGTTTAGCTTCAATCTCTTTATATTGATTTAAACGTTTCTCTACTTCTGATTCTATCTTCTTTAAACCAGCTAGTTGTTCAGCACTAATATTATCTAAGCGTTTAATAAAAGAAATATAGTGTTCATAGGTACCATGTTGAATTGGAGCTTGCATGCCTTTATTGGTCAATTCAGACGAATATATTCCACGAAAGTTATCTAAAGCTTGTAATTGTTGTAAGAAATTATTCTTTTGTTGCAATGTTGCTAAATATAAATTTCGTGCTTCTTCTTCCTTTTTTTTGTAGAGAGTCATAAAGAAGCTGCAATGCATTAGCCATGATTTTGATACACCAATATTTTATGAGTTGTTATTTATTAAAAAAGTAATTATCTAAACACTTACTTAAATATAACATAGCTCTAACAACTCTTACAAAATCACAATCTAAATTATTAGCAAAACTTAAATTTAACTACCACATTTCCACCAAACCTCAAAAACTTTTGAGGTTTGATTGATAGGGAAAACTATAACAAAATTTATTTTTTGTGCATAAATTTAGTTATAGTTAAAGAGTAAAAGGTAGTTTGGATTTTAGTTTTTCAAAGAGACCTTGTTTTCTTAAATCATCAGTAGCCTCTTTTAAAAGCGAATAAGGCATGTAATCTTTTAATCTTAAAGAATTTGCAAGTACTTTTAAGCAAGGCATATTTATTTTGTCTAAATCATATTCTCGATATCCCCTTCTATTTGTTACAAAATATGCTAACAAATCAGGTAATATAATCTTTTTTCTTGTTTCCTGATGAGAAAGCGGATATTTCAAAGTTAAAAAATCAATAATAGCAACCTTATTAGCATCAGTATCAATTGAACAAATACCTAATTGCGTAATACGGCTATCATCTCTATGTTTACGAACTTGAACAAGCATGAATTTCTTTGAACAACCAGCTTTTTCATAAATATAATTTATTTTCCAAGCATCACAAAATAGTACTTCATTTCCTTCAATTGGGCCGTTTGCAATCCACCAATTAGCATTATTATCATCTGTTAGATCATCTAAAATTCCTGCTATGATATCCTGCATAGCTTGAAGTTGTTCAGCATCATTATTCATAATCATATTCTCCCATATTATTAAATAATTTTTTATAGTATTACCAATAACTAGTTTTAACCTATTACTAGTTAAAGTTGACAATTTAAATCAGATTATCCATATCTATTCCTACTACACCTCCAAAAGTAACCAACAATTAAAAATTGCCGATACAATATCTTTGCAAGCACTAGCATAAATATTTATCTTCATTCGATGTATTTATAAAAATATAACATGGTATTAGTTATAAAGAATTTTGCCCAATTTGTGAAAAACAAAAGAGATTAAAAAAGAGATTCTATAAGATATAGAAATAAGAGAAGATATAAAATTAAGAAAATGTAATAACTTAATATGACATTTAGCTGAAAAAATTGATTAACAAATTTAAGATTTTAGAAAAAGATTTGCTATAAACTATAGGCGTTAAACAACATTGCAGAAATTATCGCTGTTGCAAGCACTCCGACAAACGCAAGTGAAATAAGCAAAACAAGAAAAAATAATTTATTTTTTCAATACTATTATATTTGGTTAATGAAAACTCTCCCTTCTTGTGATAACACCATATAGATAGTGCAATTAAAATACAAAAGCAACCTATATATGGTACTAAACATAACACTAATAACATGCATTCTTTAAAAGATAATACAGGATCTATAACGATATCATCTTCATCATTAGATGTTATTTCTTCGAAATCTGGAATAACTGCACTAGAAGGTGAAATTAAAACAATATCCTTAAAAGGATCTTGATAATTAACAGTATCATTTGAAGTATTTGATTGAGAATTAAAAGCCTGAAAAGAATCTCTTTCTTCAATATTTTGGGTATTACTGTTAATTAAAAACATTGGACCACACCTTTATATTTGCAGAATTAAGTTTACTTATATTTACTTTGTTTAACTTGTACTTACCTAAATACTAGGCAACATCTGTAAACATACTGATATTTTTATACTAATATTCATTAGTATATGTATTAAAAAATAAGTAAAACTTAAAATTGCACACCTTAAAATTTTTATTTTTATAATTAAGCTATATCTAAATCACTATATTTAAATCTTTGTTATCATCAAAAATTTGTATATTAATGCAACAGTTCACTTATGCATCATAACTAAATCAAATAAAAAAATAACAAAACCACTGTTCTTTAGTTATAAAATGTGAATAAATTTAAAGTTTTATTAACATTTTTAAAACATTTTGCATTTTGTGATATTAATAAAATAATTTTTAATAAATTTTTACATGTGTAAATTTTATTTTACATATTATACAGTATTTTTGATTAACATTTAATCAGTTTTATAAATTTTTGATAATATTTAAAATGTGTTACATTACTTTACTGCACAATTAAATTTTAATTAAAAGCCTTATAATATAAAGGTTTTACACATTATTATTTTAAATTTAAAACAAGAGATATAACAATATTATTTAAGTTATTAATATTATTTTAAGAATAATAAATATTTTTACTTACTCAATGTTAACTTTTTGTAAAAAATATTTCTTTTAAGAGAAATTGTACGGATAAAAATTTAAATTTTAAGATATTTCTATTTGATATTTTTCTTAAATCTCGAAAACAACTTTAAGTAATATAAAAAAAATCAAAATTAAATACAGATGTAAGATGTAAAAAGTAAGAAATTATAAGTAAAGAAGCTTTTAGTCAATCTTTAGAAGTCTTTATACTTTAATTTCTAAGACCATTTATAATTTGTACTCTTCACTTTTAACTAAGCATTTTCTATTACAAAATAGCAATACCATACATATTGATTTTAGTAATATGGGGGCATCTAAAAATTTTTTATAATACTCTTTATCATGGCATTGTTTTAGGACAAGCAAGCATTGTTCTTCCATGTTATCTATAGTTGTCGCTTCTTTAATTCTAAAATTATTACCATAGATTAGATTCATTTGAATCTTCATAGAATTATGTCTAACATAAAAAAATAAATTTATGAACCTTGTTAATTTGTACTTATAACAAACATCCAACACACAAACTAAAAAACAAGACTTAACATAACAACGCCAAATATAGCATTAAAACTATAGTGCTTTACATAAAGCATCCAATTCTTGGCAACATCTTTCATAAGGTAAAACTTCTTTCATTTTTTGTTGCAAGAAAGCATCTATTAAAGGTTTTAATTTAATTGCTTTATCAATTCTTGGATCTGCACCTGCTTGATAAGCGCCAAGCGCAATTAAATCTCTATTTTGTTCATATAAGGAATAACATTGTTTAATGGCTCGAGCTTCTAATTGATGCTGTTCTGTAGTCACCATTGGCATTACACGCGAAATTGACTTTTCAACATCAATAGCAGGATAGTGACCACTATCAGCTAAAGCTCTTGATAACACAATATGTCCATCTAATATCGCACGAGCGGAGTCCGCAATAGGATCTTGTAAGTCATCCCCTTCGGTAAGAACAGTAAAGAAAGCTGTAATTGAACCTTGATTTTCTGAACCATTTCCCGCTCTTTCTACCAGGGCTGGAAGCCTTGCAAACACTGAAGGCGGATAACCTTTGGTAGCAGGAGGTTCCCCTATTGCTAAAGCTATTTCACGTTGTGCTTGAGCATATCTTGTAAGAGAATCCATTAGTAATAACACATTTTTACCTTGATCTCTAAAATATTCTGCAATAGCAAGTGAAGTTTCACATCCCTTTAAGCGCATAAGTGGAGAAGCATCTGCAGGAGCTGCTACCACCACAGAACGTGCTCGACCTTCAGGCCCTAAAATATCTTCAATAAATTCTCTAACTTCTCTACCACGTTCCCCAATTAATCCTACAACAGTAACGTCAGCAGTTGAACCTCTAGTCATCATACCTAGTAATACTGATTTACCAACACCTGAACCTGCAAAAAGTCCCATACGTTGACCTTTTCCAACTGTAATAACAGCATTTATCGCTCTAACCCCAACGTCCATAGGTTCAGAAATAGGTTTACGAGCCAAAGGATTCATGCGAACTGGTACAAAACGTTGTTTTCTATCTTTTATTAGAGGACCTTTGCCATCTATTGGATTACCAATACCATCAATAACTCGTCCTAATAAATGTGGTCCATAAGGAAAATCACTTTGGCCTCCAATTGGAGTTACTTTAGCGCCAGGAACAACCCCTTTTAATTCTTCAGAAGGCATCAAATAAAGTTTTTCCCCACTAAAACCTACAACTTCAGCTTCCAAACTTCCATCTATTGTTTCAATTCTACATAAAGAACCAACCGCGGCTCTACACCCAACAGCTTCTAAAGTAAGACCTACCACACGGACAAGTTTACCAGACACTTGTGGCGCGCTTGGTGCCTCAGGGATGGCACAATTCATTAAACTATCTAATACGCTCACTTGGGTTCTCTCTACGTAAAAATATATAAAAGTTAAAGTTAAAGTTAAAATTAAAATTAAATTTAAAGATAAAATTAAAGTTTAAATTAAATTCAAGCTATAGTTAAAGTTATATCTTAAGTATTATTATTGGTACTTATACCACCTGCACTTGCTTGAGATATTCCACCTTTATTAGCTCCGACCATATTATTGGCATTTGGAGATGCAGTCATTTGAGATTCTGTACTTCCATTATTAGTTGAAGGTTGAGTTCCAACACTTGGTTCATTTACGTTTGCTTCATCTATAACAACTTGTTCAGGATTTGCTGTTAAAGGAACATCCGTAATTGAATTGTTACCTTGAACATTTTGAGTAGCTGCGCTTATAGGAGCATTCGCATTAATATTATTTGTAGGACTTACAGGCGTTGCCGCAGTAGCGGTTGGAGAATTTCCAACAGATATATCCGTTTCAAGTGGAGCATTCAAATCAACGTCATCAAATTCATTGTTGGCAACAAATTTAGAATTATTAGAACCAAGCTTAGCTTTATCATTATTTAAACTTAAAAATTCTGCTAAATATTTGTCTATACGTTCTTCAATTCTTAAATCTACACTACTAACTTCTGCGTTAGCACTAATATCGCCTTGTTGTAAATTAGGATCAGGTAAAATCTTAACATCTAAGTTATTTAGTGTATCCTTTACTAACTGGCAATCCTTCGGATTTAAACTAAGTGAAATATTAGTTGAAGCAACAGGAAGTAATTTACAAACTTCTGCAATTTCACCTTCAATAACATTAGGATTTTGTGATAATTCTTGTTTGATAAAAGCTCTAGCAAGACGAGATGCAAGATAAATAAGTTCTTGGGACACTTCTTCATCTAATGATTTTAAAGGATCTACTAAATGGTTAGCATATTGGCAAAATCTTGCGGCTTCTCTTGAAATAATATTTTGCCCATTCTTGATACCTTCTTCTTGGCCTTGAATAAAACCATCTTTAGTACCACTTGCAACCCCTACTTCATATCCTTCCTTATGACCTTGATCGTAACCTTCTTTTTACCTTCTGCAAAACCATCTTCATATGCAGATTTTCTGATTTCTTCTAGTTCTTCTAAAGTAATTGTAGGAGTAATAGATTCTTTGGGTTCTTCTTCCTTTTTAGATTTTTCAGCAGAAACTTTTTCCTCATACCAATTAGCTTTTAAACCAATAGCATTAGTTTCAGAATCATCTACCACTTTATTTGAATCTTCAACGAATTCAATATCATAAGACTTTACATTTTTAGCTTTATCAGCATCAATAAGTCTTGGAGGCACAAATGGTGGTGCATCAGATTTTTCTGAAAAGTAATTGGTAGAAGAACTTCTATCTACCCTATCAAAATCTTTCCAATCTTTCATTCAATGCACCTTTTAATTTAATATTTTTATAAATATGTTTTTATATTATTTTTAAAGTATTAGTAAATTTCAATTATTACTTCAAATATCACTCCAAATGTCATTTCAAATGCTATTTTAAGTGTCATCTAAAACGTTATTTTAAAATGTTATTTGAAATTGTTACTTCAACTATCAAATAATATTTAAATTGATGGATATTAAAAATAATTTTTACTAATTTTTCTAAAAAACTTAGTGTTTTTTTTACTAAATTTTTTACCAAAATAATTATAAAATAAAATTTTAAATTTTTATTTTAAAAGCTTATTTTATAAGTACTTTTAAAACTGACCACACATAAAAAAACGCACCACACTTAATTGACCACACTTTAAGAATTACCAAACTATTAAACTATTCTTTAATAAACTATTTCTTAGTAATTCATTAAAACGTAATTCTATAAATGAAAAATACGCAATAAATATAATTTACCACGTATTTTTGGATGTCATTAAACAATTACTGTTAAACTTATAGTAAGCTCAAATTTTAAATTAAAAATATCAAATTTAAACTTCACTAAACTCAAGAAGTTAAAAACTATACAAAGTTTTCACCGCCACCAACACCAAGAGCGATTTCACCACTATCAGCAAGTTTTCTAGCAATAGTTAAAATTTCCTTTTGTGCGGCTTCTACATCAGAAATACGCATAGGTCCCATAGTTTGTAAATCTTCTTTTAAAGTTTCGGCTGCACGCTTTGACATATTCTTGAAGATCTTTTCCTTTAAAGCATCGTCGGCACCTTTTAATGCCTTTGTTAACAAGTCGCCGGAAACGTCACGAAGTAATGTTTGAATACCACGGTCATCAACGTCGATTAAGTTTTCAAATACGAACATTAAATCCTGAATCTGTTGACTCATTTCTTCGTCGTTTTCACGAATAGCATCCATGAGCTGACCTTCAACATTAGTTTCAAGATAGTTCATAATAGAAGCTGCTGCTTTTAAACCACCCATCTTCGCGGCTTGAGCACTAGAAGAACCGGCAAATTGTTTTTCCATAATTTCATTAAGTTCTTGTAATGCAGAAGGTTGTACTTCTTCAAGAGTCGCAATACGCATTATTAAATCAAGACGAACGGGTTCTGGAAATTGACTTAAAATTTCTGCAGACTGTTCAGGTTCCAAATATGAAAGTACAATTGTCTGAATCTGAGGGTGTTCGTTTTGAATAATAGTAGCTACCTGACGCGCATCCATCCACTTTAAGGAATCTAGACCACGAGCACCTGAACCCATAATAATTTGTTCAACTAAGTTACCTGCTTTATCTTCACCTAAAGCAGATACCAAGGCTTTACGTACGAAGTCTTCAGAACCAACCCCAATGTTAGAGTATTTTTGAATATCTTCAATAAATAAACGTTGTACCGCAGTAACTTTATCATTGCTAAAGTCACTCATTGAAGCCATAGCCATACCTAAACGTTGTACTTGTTTCGGTTCTAGATGTCTGAAAATAGAAGCAGCATCTTCTTCACTTAAGCTAAGCATTAGTACAGCGGCTTTATCATAGCCAGACATTTCTTCGAGTAATTTACGTTGCTCTTCTGATAATTCACTTTCTGCCATTACTTACTTCCTTCAGAATCTGAAATCCAATCTTTAACAACTTCTGCTGCCAAATCAGGTTCATTTGACACTAAAGATCTTACAGCCTTTAATAAATCTTCATCTTTATGTAAATCAGGTAAGACAATTTGACCATTCTTGATATTATAGAAGCTATCTCCGTCAGCACCGCTTCCTGATAATAAGTTAAGGTCATCTTCCCCATCTAAAGCAATTGATGAATCTAAATCATCAACTTCTTCATTACTATTAGTTTCTTTCTTATTCACTAAGCTCATAATCATTGGGCGAACCACAAAGATTATAATCATCATAATTACTAAAGCTGAGAATATGATACGAGCATACTTTTCAAAGAAAGGTTGTTCGTAGAAAGGTGTACTTTCAGTTTCCACAAATTCTTCACGATAGAATGGTACTGTATGAACTGCTAAAGTATCACCTCGTGATTCATCAAGACCTAAACCTTTATGTAATAAATCAGTTAATACTTGAAGTTCTTCAGGAGTACGGGGAACTTTTACAGTATTACCTTGTTCATCGGTGCTATCTTTGTAGTTTACAGCCACAGAAACACTTAAACGTTGCACCCCACCACTACTTTTTCTTGCATGACTAATAGTGGTATCAACTTCATAATTTCTTACAGCACTACGGCGTTCATTGCCATTAGCACCAGTACTAGTAACAGCGGCACTACCTGCAACACCATTAGCACCATTTTGTTGACGTAATTCTTCAGGAATAGAAGATTAGCAGGAGGCTGATTTGAAACCGCGCCAGGAACGCCAATTGCTTGACGACCACTAGACACTTCTTCGGAAACTTGTTCAGAACGAATGGTTGGTTTATCGTTATAACGCTGACTAGTTGTTTCTTCTGTTACTTGGTCTAAAGCAACAGCTACAAGCGGAGTATAATTACCAAAACCTAAAATCGGATTTAAAATTTCTTCAATCTTACGTTTGTAAATTGCTTCTTTTTGACTTTGTAATTCTAAAGAACGGCGTAAAGCTTGAGAAGCTTCATCCATAGAACCAGAGTTTAACAAACGACCATTTTGGTCAATTACAGTAACTCTTGAAGTTTCAAGACCTTGAACCGAAGAAGCCACGCTTTCTACAATTGAATCTACTTCACTTGCAGATAATGAACCACTACCTGATACTTTTAAAGTAACAGAAGCACTAGGCTTTTGTTCGTCTCTTGAAAATACGTTACGTCTAGGGATTGCTAATAACACTTTTGCTTCTGCAATCTTACGATTGTTTTTAAGCATATTAGCAATTTGTTGTTCACGCGCATATTTTAATCTTTCTTCTTCCTTGCGTGCACTTACCCCAAAAGAAGAATCACCAAGAAGAATTTCAGAACCATCTTTAGGAGAAGAACTGATTACGCCATCAACAGTTAGACCTTCAACAATACGATCATATTCTTCAGCATTAACACTAACGGCATTACGTTTACCATCTTTTAATTCTTCAAAAGAATATTCATATTGATGTTGTTTTAAATATGAAATTACGGTATTTAATTCATTAGCATCGTTATAGTAACCAAGAGGACGCATTACAGGTTCTCTTGCCCAAATAACAAGAAAGAATCCTGCAAATAAAAAGATAAGTAAACAGAGAATGACGATAACAGAACGCATTAAATCGCCATTTTTGACAATTGTATTTAGCGGAGAACTTTTTTTAACTTCAACTTCGCCGTTATCTAAACTATCTCCATCAGAGACTACTAGTTCATTTTTTGCTGGCATAGTTTGGTTATCCTTCTACCTAAATATAAGCGTTAAAAATTTGTCACCAAAGATACTTTATCAAAATTAACGCTTTAAAATATTTTAAATCTGCATTTGCATGATGGTCTTGTAAGCTTCCACCATCTTATTACGTACTTGAACTGTAGCTTCTAATGCAAGTCCTGCCTTTTGACCGGTAATCATTACTTCTGCTAAACTTACGCTTCTATCGCCTAGTTCAAAGTTAGTTTTTAATTCGTTTGACTTAAGCTGTAAACCATTAACTTCGTTTAGAGCATTTTTTAACATATCTCCAAATTCGACCTTATTGGTTAAACTGTCAGTGTTAACCCCTTGGGCTTGATTGACGAAGTTACCTTGAATGTTGTCTACAGTGTTATGTGCTTGCATACGCATCTGTGCCATTTGCATTAACATACTGTTTGCACTTACTGACATATTATTCATAATTCATATCCTCACATAACGTCAAAATTTTAACTTTTTAATTTAAGTTAGTTTTAGTTTTTGATTTATGTTGCAAGGGATATGCCAACTTATGGATTTATAACTTAAGACATATTTTGGTATTGTAGTAAAACTATAATGAAATAACAATTTTCTATATAAAATAATAGCTTGATTTATCTAGTTATCTCACGTATCTCACGTTATAGTACTCACAAGATTTAATAAAAAATAAGTTGATACCAAACTTCTGCCAAATAATTCAAAGCACTATATTTTTACTTAATAATTATTTTCTTTATAATTTCTTGTTGTTTGAATTTAGTTTTGATTTTCTAAAATTAAGATTGAGATATAAGAAACTAAAAGATAGATAAACGAGACGTATGCTGATTATAATTTAGAATTTTAGTAATTTTTATAGTTTATTGTAAATTTTCTGTCATTTTATCTTAAACTTTTAAGAGTTGTTAATGCCTACATAAAAATGTAACTACATTTTTTTATTTACAAAAACAACTCTTAAATTCAACTTAAATTTTATACACCTAATTTTTCATCAACATGAATGTCTAAATTTTCTTTAGGAATGTCATTAAATAAACTAAACATTTCATTTTTGCTATTACCAGAACCAAACATTGCTAAATGCTTTTGAGCTCTACTCATACAAACATAAAGAGTTGATTTTAAACGACGCCCTTTTTCTGATATTGAGGCATTATTAGATGAAGCCTCTCTTAAATCTTCACGTTGTTCTTCAATTTCTTCATTAGCAATAAGCGTATCGAAGTAACTGTTAACACCTATTAAAATCACAACTTTAAATTCAAGACCTTTCATGTTTTGGAAAGAAGATACTAATACGCAATCCTTATTGACATCTTTGGTGCCAATAAGTTTTAGACTATGAGTTGCTATTTTATTATTTTTTAAAGCTTCAATTACGGCATTAAAATCCATACTTTTATCTGAAAAATAACCTAAACACATTTGTGAATAAGGAATATTTTCTTTTTCATGAAGATTCTTTATGTAATTAACAACTTGTTCAGTTTGTTTTTTAGCGCCATAGTCATTAGTATAGAAATAGTATTTAGGTACTACTACATTATCATTTGAGTTATGGTTATATAAAGAAGCTGATATGTAACCTGCATTATTAGCAGATGAACCATTTAGATCATCAAAAGCTAATCCTTTAAGTACCCTTACAGAACAAGCTTTGATTTCTTCTGTAGTACGGTAATTGACTTTAAGAATTCGGCTAGTACCTCTAACGTGAATTCCTGCATCTTTAAAATTCATTTTTCTCTTGTAAATTTGTTGGAATGGATCTCCCACCATAAACATATCATTTTTAGCTTTACGAGCTAAGGTTCTTAAGAATCTTAATTCAGGGGTAGACATATCTTGGAATTCATCAACAAACACATGATCAAAAAGTAAACCATTTTGAGTTTGCCAAATTGGATTTTGCTTTAATATTTTTGTAGCAATATTAAATGCTTCCAATCGATCCACCTTATTGCTTTGATGCATTTCATCTTGGTACGCACTAACTAATGACCAAATATTTATTCTATCTTTACGAGATAAAACTTTGCCACGACCTACACGAGATTGTTTAAAGTATTCTTGCTCACTCTGAAGATCATTATAAAGAATAACATCATTGTATTCATTCAATAAAAATTCAGCAGTATAAATACCAGAATATGGTGAATTTGATAAGATTTTTTCCAAACTTCTAAACTATCTTTTTTGTTACTAGTATATGATACAGAGAAGTTTTTACTAATCTTTTTGATTATTTCTTGATTTTCTGGTGCTAAAAGACAATCATCATCCGAGTTAATAAATGATCTAACTATTTCAGAGCATAAAGCATCGATATTGATAACTTTTAATTTAGGATTATCTTCACAATCAATATCTAAAGCTGGTAACATTACCTGTTGTAAATTACGAACTAAAGCTTTGGTATAAGTAGTGAATAAGAACTTCTCATTGCTTTGAGATTCTTCAAGTAATCTCTTTAAACGATGTAAAGCAACTACAGTTTTACCAGTACCAGCAGAGCCACTTACCTTAAAGCTACCTTTAAAATCTTTATCAACTAGTACTTGTTGTTTTTCATGAAGATATAAAACCCAAGCACCTAGTTTACGCTTATCAGCAAATTGCTTTTCAAAATCTTCTAATGATTTAACTTTAAAACTAAAGTTATGAATATAACGTTTATTATTAACATTACCTAAAATGTTACCTTCATTGCCTTTGGTTAGTTTTTTACCTTCTCTTATTTCAAAAGTAATTTGATCAAGTTTGTCTTTGACATTTTTAGCAATATCACCTACAGATTGTTCGCTTGAAGTGAAAGATGTACTATCAATGGAACTAGTTGAGCTACTACCTGTTAATTGTGAATCAACAATTGAAGTGGTAGTAATATATGGATTACTGTCGCTTGAGGTGTTAGTAGCAGAAACTACCGCATTTGTATTATTTGTAAAACTTGAAACCTGAATACCATTTTCAGCTTCATAAGCTTCCTTGATATTAAAATCTGCACCAATATTTTTATTTACGGAGTCTATAAGGTCATATAATCTTTCAAAAACTTCTTGCGGTAGATATTCGGCATATTTTTGTAAATCTGCAATCTTAGAGAAAGATTTAACCAAATCAAGGTGAGATTTGGGAATACCAATATTACGTAAACCTTCTTCTGATGATGATTTTAATAAACCTTGAGTTCCTATAATATTATTCTTAGGAATAAGTTCGTCACTGTTTTTAGCTTTAAATATTTGAACTATTTGAGTATTTTCATTCCATTGCAAAGTATTTGCGTGAACAAACTCTTCTAATTCTTTTTGGTACCAATATTTAAGATGAAGTTATATTTATCATCAATACTCGCACTTAAAAGACAGTTACAATTATCATTAGCAAAAGGATTATTGTCTCCTTTTTGTATAGCGCATAACTTTAAATTTAAAGGCGTTTCTTTGTCATTAAAATCGCCATTAACATTCTTTAGTGGTAAAGTTTGAATGTTATTTGGACATGATGAATACTGATTTACCAAAAGATCAAATATTTTTTGTTTCTCAGCATCCAATGTTGCATATTTATCGGTGGCGATTTTATGCATGTTAAATTCAATATATTGATACTGTTGGTCTACATCATATTCAACGTGACTGCTCATCATTTTTCCTTATTATTTTTTAATAAATTCATTGTTTGCTATATTATGTATTTAAATTAAAATATATGCAACTAATTTTTATTTATATATAATTCACTACCCATTAAATTTAATGTTTACGAAGTATAGTCCAATCGAATTCTTGTACATTATCATAAACTATTGCGCCATATTTGATAAAAATATCCTTCGACTCTTCACCATGAGGAGATATAACGTAAAGCTTATTATCTAATACAAATCCAATATCTGCACTTGCACCTTTTCGTTTTAACTCTTCATTATTGTATTGAACATAATCACCATCTAAGAACTCTTCATCTTTAGAATTTTCACTATTGATATCAATAATGTTTTGAGATACCAATTCCACAAGAAGTTCTTGGTAATCTTGATCATAGATATGTTCTTTTATAAGTTGTGCAATCTTTGTTTCAATGCTATTAGAAGTAGAATTTTCTGTAGTATTGACTTCTGAACTAATAACTTGTTGCATTTCGAGTGCTTTTTCTTTAGTATAAATTCCACTTGCAATCAAATTATCAGACTTATTATTTGGATTTATAAAATATTGTAACAAATTATAAACTTGCCAAAAGTCATTCCAAGGTTTGTTAAAAGAATCTTTTAAAGACTCAGCTTCTTCTGTTAACACCACGGCATATCGCACACCTAGTTCAGATAAATTTTCATTATCCTTACCTATAGAATTCTTAAAAAATGGATATTTATTTAGCAAATCAACAATTACAGGGTCTTTATTTTTATTATCGAACTCTATTTCATTATTAGAACCAAATAAATAAATTTTACCAAGTTCTTTATTTTTATCATTTAAGAAACAAGAAGAATATAATTTAAGTAAATATTCATTATTAAAATTTGACACAAATTGATTTATTTTACTTTCCGGAATATTTCTTACTTTAAAAATATTTGAAAACTTTTGTACATGGGCATCTGTTTGTTTTATTTTGGCTTTATTTTCATCAAAAATTTTATTTAATTTATCATTATTGTATTCAAAAACATATTGTTTTAAAAATTCAAATCTAAAATCATCACAGGCAAGTTTTCTAAAATACTGTAATGCATATGTTTTCATATCTTGACGAATACTATCATTTATAGATTCATGAGATATATTGACATCATAACTAGTTTTTGCCCAAATAATAACATTATGCACTAGAACTGAAAGCATTCTAATAACAGAAATATTAACTATTGCTGCAATGTCATCTTTGCTTGACTCGTCTTGCTTTAAATCTATATTCAACATGTCAAATAAAGTATTAGCAAACTTATGTTTATTATTAAAATAGTCTTTTGCTAAATTGTTATCTGAAGATTCTATATTTTGATTTTCAGGATCTAAATATTTGATACTTTCTGCAAAACGTTGAATATCTTGATATGTAAAACTCCAACAATGATACTTGGTATCATCATTACTATTTTTGAGATTAATAAGCATTTCACGTTTTGCTAAATCCACAGCGAATGATTTTTTATGATATGCAAAGCCATCTAAAAATATTGCTATTGGTTTTATAAAATTAGCTAACAAGTCTGCATCTATTGGTAATGGTTCATCATCATTTCTCATTTTTATAGAAACGCAATGAATCATAAAATCAGGCAATACAGATAATTGTTTATATTTAGATTTAGCATTATTTGAGCGTATAACGTTCTGATCATTTTGTGAAACAATCTCAAAAACCGCTTCTTCAATAAAATCTTGGGATTCTTGCTCTGATTCTCCATTTGTAAAATGCAGATTTTTTAATTTAAAAATATAATGACCTATTACTCTTCTTGAAGCTTTAAAACTAAAGTGCTTTTGAAAAACTTCTGAAAAACGTTTTAATAAATCAATAAATTTAAGCTCTAACTGACTTTCTTCTTTTTGATTGCGATAAAACGGTTGTTTATTTTTTTCAGTTTCACTAGTTTGCTCGTCTTCAGAAGGAACAACTTCATCCCAAAGAGATAAAGCTAATTGTTTATCAGCTCTACTTCTATAGGTCCAAATACAATTGTAGCAACCAGAACTACAAGTACAATTTTTTATTTTAAAGAAAGCTTTATTAAAAATTTCTCTTAATAAGCCATTTTTGTAAATATCAGATAAGAATCCTGTACCTCCAGTGATTTCATCGTAAATAACCAAATAATAACAATCTTCTTTTTCTTCTTTGGTTGCAGTTTCATCATCTGAATAGGTAACAATATTCTTAATTTCTTTATGTATTTCAACTTTTAAGTTCTTAGGTTCACTACCAAAATGTAGTTTTAAACCTAATTGCAATACCGCTCTTAAAGTTTCAGCAACTCCAAGATAGTCTTCATCAAAGAAAGGTACAATTAATTTGATGCTTTCAGTTGCAAATCGGCTGTATAAAAAGATATTTTTATAGCGTTCTAAATTGCCATGTTTTTCATTAAATTCTTCATCTTGAACTTTGCCATAATACTGACATCCTATTTCATGGAATTTATTCTTTATATCATTGATAATAGCAGTATTATCTCTTCCTGAACCATCGGATCTCTTTTGGACTTCATCTTTTAATCTTTGTTCATCATCAGCAAAATGAACTCTACCGCAACTAGTACATACAATAAATCCTGATTTTGAATCACCTTTCTTTTTGGACTTTGGTGTATTGTTCTTTTGGAACATTGGGCCATAGTTATATGTACTTACAATAGTGTTAGCACAATATTCCGCATCCAAGATTTGGTGTTCTAATTCTTCAATTAAATTATTTGTTTGTTCTGAAAAGTTAAAGTGAGTTTCAACAATATATCTATTGCTCTTTCGTTCCTCATTTAGTTCTTTTTTTGTTAGATAAACATCACCTTTCTTCACTGAGGCGCTAACATTAACTAACGGTAAAACTAAATGACGATTACCAGGTTGTCCAAAAGAACCATCATTACAACTTGGACATCTATCAGCATTAAATTCCAAATCATATTTATCTTTATGAGAGGCTTTATTATTAGAATTACTAATGAGATTACTAGTAGTAAAACCACACTTACTACAGAATTTTATTTCTTCGAAAAACTTATCTTCGGAATTAGACAATTCTATATTATTGATTGGAACTGCCATCTTATCAAAATAGAAAACATTGCCAGGCGCCAAAGTTCTAATACCTTGACTGCCAGGTTGCTGAATTTCAGATGTTATAGTTGGGGGAACATCATCTGATTCATCACATACTGCCTTTTGTGATTTAATGTTAAAGGTAAAATTAACAATACCATCAGTAAAAGCATAATTAGGAAGAACACCTTGAGTAACTAAAAATTCAATAATTTTTGTTTCATAAATAGTCTTAAGTTGTTCATTAATTGCAAAAAATGAAGTTAAAGCGTTTGAAGCTTGTTCTTGATCTGAAAAATTACTGCGCTTATAAGCGTAGTAACGATTTCTAAATGCAATTAAACCATAATTATCTTTTTGAGATGTAAATAAATCTTCTAAAAACTTTTGTTTTGGTTTTAACTTGTTCATTTAATTTATTGTATAAAGCAATTCGTTCTTCCCTTGTTAAAATACGAGAAGCATAATCTTTTTTAATATTGCTTCATAAATCTCTTTTTTCTTAACGAAGAAACTATGTTCTTTTAGTTTTCAACGAATTCCTTATCTGAAATTTCAATACCAAATGTTAAATTTGGAAATAATTTATTTATATTGGCATGAATGTCTTTTAAAGAAATATTATCAAACTCTTGAGAACTATCAAAACTATAATCAAAATTATAAAATCTATCAAATAATCGACATCCTAAGTCTTGTAACTTGTTTACTTTATTAGAAAGAGTTAAAAATACTCCTTCTACTTTTTGACGGATTTTATGAGCATCTAACTGTTCTTTTAAAGCCTCAAAAGTCTGATCAATATTATCTATAAATACTTCAGATTCATTGCCTTTAGAATCAGATTTTTGTGGTAAATATTGATTCTTAAAATTACTGAATAAATAATCTTGTTGTGATTCAATAAAATCAATAATTTTATCTATTACAAATCCAGAATCTTTAGACTCTTTTCGAACTTTATTATTAAATTTATATCTATAATTTTTAATAAAATATTTAGAATCTCCAAGTTCACCAATAACTTCTTTACTTAAATCTTCACTACTACGCTTTCGATTTTGAGCCACAAATTCACCAAGCGCATAAGCGAAGAAATGTTTTATCAAAATTTCACACGAATTTAGATAACAACTTGGAGTAGTCACAATACCACTCATCATGGCATTAGGATTATTGAAATTATACATTTCAAATTCATTATCACGATGAGCAAAGTTAAGAACTAAAGAACTACCACCTTTACGTCCTGCACGACCAATTCGTTGTAAGAAGCTACTGGTACTATTGGGTAAATCGACATTAGAAACGATATTTAAGTCCCCAATATCAATCCCCATTTCAAGTGTTGAAGTAGCAACTAAAGTATTTATGTCATTTATCGCTCTATCAGTTCCTTTAGACTTGAAGCTTTGTTCTATTCTTTCACGTAAAGTTCTTTCAAGTAATCCGGTATGTTCATGAGAATAGATACGTGGGGAATGACGACGACTATAAATTTGAGTATAGTAAGTATTCTTTAAACTTTGTTCAAATTCAGCAGAATGTCTATATCGACCTTTACCACATACTTCGCAAGCATACCCTTCAACATTAAAGTCTTCTATATCTAGGCTAATTTTGGCTTTAATCTGTTCACTACCTTTTTGGGATTTTAAAAATCTATCATTAATCCCAAGAGATAAACGATTACCACAACTTTGACAAGTAAAAATATGAACCTTATTTGAAATACCAATAACATCAGGATTTAAAGTATAGGTGTCAATTCTAGCTCCTTTGCTATTTTCATTACGGACATGCTTTTTCAAAAATCCGTTATCAACTAAAACACCTAATAAAGTAGCATAAAGCTCAACCACAGATTCAACACTAGCCCTACCCACAACATCTGAAGTATTTCCTTCATGCGCTAGTACATTTTGGTATAAACGCCCCCACCAAGTTTTATCCAAATTTTTATTTTTAGAGTTTTCACCACTATTTCCAATTGTGTTTTCATTAGGAATTAAGTCAATATTTTCATTACCCTTGATATAAGAATACTTTGAATCTCTTGTTTCTTTGGCAAGGATAATAGGAAAACTCATATTTCCGCCAAACTTCTTATATAGAAAATGACGCTTTTGACCTTCTTGCTTATTAAAATTAGGTTCATTTAATGCATATGGTGACGCTTCTACTTTACAATATCTATCCAAATAAGCATGAGTTATGGCCCCATGAGTACGCAATCTATTTAAAAATACTTGTAAGAAAATCAAGAAATGCTTCTTCTTCTTTTGATTTTCTGAACTTGTGGCGTTTTTATCATAGACTTTTTTATATGCTACATTATTAGAACTTGATAATTCATCATCTGATGAACTCACACTCATGTCCACAAATGCTTGATAAATTTTTTCCAAATCATCACGTTTAAAATAAGTACCAGCTGTAGCATTTTTTTCTAATGAACGACCAACAGCCGAAGTTAAACCAAATTCAGATAAGATATCAGAGCGTAAACGTTGTTCTAATTCATCTTTAAATACTTGGCTTAATCTACCTACTTCATCTTGATCATTTTCATATTCACGATATTGAGAATTTAAGTCAAGGTCGCTAAATTCCGTTGGTAAAAATGCATAGTAGAAAGCATCTTCACTATTTAATTTATGTTTATTAGTAGTACTAATACCTGAATTATCAAAACTTTGGATACCGTATTGTGGGTTTTTAAGTTTATATTTCCAATATTTAATAAAATACTGAATAAACTTTTCTACAGATAAATAATTACTACTGTCTTTAATAAAATCTTGTTTGCTTGCTATGATTGGTTCATCTGAATCTTCATTAAATAAACAATCCAATTCAGTCATGTTTCTAGCAAGATATAAATTCAAAAACTGTTGCATTGACTGGCGTAAGAAGAAGCGATAACTATGGGATTCATAGTTAGCTGCTAAAAATGCGGCATCTTGAGTTTTATTGGTGAATGTGAGAGTTTTACGTTCTCTTTCATTTTCCCAACCTGTAACTAGATATTCTTCTTTTTTAGCATTAGCTGAATCTTTATCTACTGCTTTGGTCTTGATATCTTTAACAAACTCACAACCAAAATCTGAAGCCATTGTTTGGTCATTCAAAATTGAAGATGTATTAACTGTTTTATTACTACATAGCACAATACTTCTTTCTTTACCGCAGAAGATACAGGTATTTAAAAATTCATCCTTTTTAACGATTCTTGAGGCAGTGGCAAGGATGCCATTATCATCTGTATCACTATTATCTATTAAAGTTTTTTCAACACTTTCGGCATTATCGTAATTTGATTGTCCATAGGAAAACATGGCTAACTTAACATGAGTGCTAAGATCAAACTTATTTAGTTCAATAACATCAAAGGCTTTAGTATTATCTAAATCAGCATTATCTGCGCATCTATATAATTCTGATGGATCAATCTTATCAAGATTAACAAGTACTAAGTTTCGGTCTTTTTTAAACATTCTCATGTTTATTTGTTCAACAACAGAAAGACCTCTACCATGGAATAAATGAGATTGAGCTTCATTTTGGTATGAAATTACCCCACTCTTACCGCAATGACTACAGTAATACATTGGTAAAGCAAGACCGGTATTTGTTCTTACATCTTCGTTGTAATTCATACACCAAATGAAACGAGGTTCATTATCTACAAATCTTAAAATACCACGTAATTCTCTTAACCAAAGTTGCACTTGCACATAAAGAAACGGTAATGGCTTTACAGATACTTTATTTTGCTCTTTGGCAACTAAACTTCTTCTCTTAGTTCTTTCATCCTCAACTTTAGGCTCAAAAGTCGCTGTAGAGAATAAGCTTATTAAAGACAAAATTGCATTTAGAACTAAGCTATCATCACCTGCATTTAATACTAAAGATAAAATAGTAGTGGGAATTGCAGCTTCTATTAGATTATCTGAATGACAATCATATGCTGAATATTGGCTTGAACCTTCATCTTGGTCAATAGTAGTTTTATTTTTAGATTCAGTATCTTCATTTTCATTATCAGAGTAAGTGATAAAGTTATTTTGATAATTTGATATACCACCAAAATCAGCAAGACAACTAATTGAAGTTAAAGTTTTTAGTAAGTTTTCTAAAGCAGAATTCAAAGATTTTTCATCTAACTTTGACTTGATTGAAACATCTGATAAATTAAATTTATTGATATTACCAAATGTTCTTACTACATTTTCTAAATCTTTAATAAAGCCGTCACAAGCTTCACTTGAAAATTTAGAAAAATCTAAATCTTTATAGTCTTTATCAACAATTTCCCAAATAATTTTTCTAAATTCTGCAAAATTTTGGCAATTATTTTTATTTAACTTTTTAACTAAATCTTTATCAACGTATTTGCAAAGAAAACCATAAAATAATTCCAAAGCATCTTGGTGAATTTTATTGAATATTTCAAAAACGCTTTGTTCTGATTCGGCTGCATCTTTTGCTTCAAAATCTATTTCTAAAGATTCTAAAAATTTTACAATTGCACGTTGTTCTTGCTTATAGTTAAGTAAAATTAAATCGGCTAATAACAATAAATAAAATTTAGGATTATTTAGTTTTAGAATTGCTTGATTAAATTGGCTATTATATGAAGTGTCGTTTTGTTCTTCTTTAAGTGCTAGCTTCTGAATAACTTCCATTAAACTTACAGGTCCATGTGAAGCTATAGATACTAAATTTTGTGCAATTTTTATATTACCAATATATGTTGGTAGTACATTTGCAATGTCTTGTTTTAATTTATTTAAATTTAAAGCAATTTCTTTTTCTGCATCTTTTTTATTAAAATAGCTGGTACCTTCTGTTGTTGCTTCAGACTCACCAAACTCTTGGGCATTTATTTTCTTTAGAATTGCTTTAGTATTTTCATCAAGCAAATACTCTTTTAAGTTTACTAAAATCTCATCTGAATAATTTGAGATTTTTTCACCACTTAAAAATTGGGTAAACCAAGTTTTTATTGATTTTAAAATATAGGTATCAACAACGCCTGTTCCTACTTTTAAATTATTATGATATTTAAAACGAGTTTTAAATAATTCTCTACATGTAGGAACTTCAATTAAATTATTATTGTCAGCCTTAATGTAATTTTCAATATCTTCTCTTGTTTCGCCAACAATATCTTCTTCGGTAAACTTTTCTCCAAAAATTTTTGAAGCAAAATTACATAAAGCTTGCTTACCACCTTCATCCCCTACTGTTGCCGAAGTTCCTATTGGACACAAACTGCCACTAGCTTTTATACCTAAAGTAAGTTTTAAACGACGAATTAAGTGTGCAACGTCTGTACCTTGTACCCCGTCATAGGTATGAATTTCATCAAGAACTAAAAACTTTAATGGATTTTCAAAATCTTTTTTATCTGCACATTTTGATTTGGCAGTAGTGCTTGTTTTTGGTAAATTGTATTTCCAAATTTTATTGTATCTACTACGAATAAAACTGTAATCCAACATCTTAAAGTTGGTTAACAAGATATCTGGTGGATTTTTTATAATATCATCAATGTTTTCAATGATATTATGTTCACCCATTGTTTTATTTAAATCTTTTAAAGTTCCTGTTTTTCATTTGATACCATTTTTTATGGATACCTGTACCGATAAATAAGCCCGCAGTAACTTTGCCTCTTAATCGTTCATCACTATGGATAGCTTCTGCTAAACGAGCAGCTTGGTCAGTAGCCAAAGCATTCATAGGATACATGATTATTACTTTTATCCCTTTAACACCATTTCTTGATTGTTGATAGCAATAATCTAAAATTGGGAATAAAAAGCTTTCAGTTTTACCAGAACCTGTACCAGTAGTTAAAATTGTAGGTTTAGGTTCTTGTCTTTCACGTTTGTCTACGTCAGAAAGCAAGGTTGACTTAAAAGTACTTAAACGAAAAAAACAATCTATCTGATGTTTATATGGATAAAATTTAGGTTTGATATCTAGAGGGATTGCATCATATTCATTTTGATTTGCCACTAGATATGGAGTTCTTAAAGAGATATAAGGACCTTTACATAAGCCGTTTGCGGCATCACTAATAAAACGTTCATATGCGCGTTTTACATTATAGTCACAAAAGTTTGCGGTAGTTTTTTGATAAAGAAGAATTGATTCTCTTGCTTCTATAGCTTGATGTAAAGGTAGCATAATTTATCCGTAAAAAATTTTAGTATTATTCTAATTTATATTGTTCTAAAGATAGATTTTAATTAGAACTTTAATAGTACAAAGTAGTACCACACACTAATGTTAAAGACTTACAAAACATTTTTAGTTTATCAAAAATAATCTAGAGATTATATTGTTTTGTAAGCCACTTTAGACTTTTAGTTTTAAAACTTATGAATTTAATAACTTTTCAAAATGTTCCCAAGCTAATCTATAGTCAGCTTTACGGTCACAAGTGGTAAATGGTGCGTAGTAAGTATTAACTTCACCATTGTACATTTCGTTATTATTTATAGTAAATTCAAAAGTTTCACCTGCTTGCATTTTTAGGAGTTTTTCTTTGTTTTCATTAAAAGTATTTGTATCCAAACCGATGCCTTTTAGAGCATTATCATTTGTAAACAAAATATTGCCTTTAGCATCGTAATAAGTACCTTTTTCATAAATTTGTAAAACTCTAAAATACGTATCATACATAAAGTACAAATCTTTAAGTTCAAATCCCATTGACATGGCAACTAATACATCAAGTTCAACAAGAGCAAGTCTTCTTTCGAAGAATTGCGTAGTGGCGTATTCCAATTCCATTCATCGGTAAAATCACTGCAATCTTTTAATCTTACATCTTCTTGAGACCAATCGTTATCGCAATAACAAGGATTAAAAGCTTCCTTCCAAAGAGCAGCATAATATTTATTAAGACAATTTAAGAGTAAAACCCTCTTGAATGCAAAAGATTTAATTTTTTCATCTAATTCAAAGGTAAAAATTCAACTGCATATGGGTTCATATTAGTTATTTTCTTTATACGACAAAAGCAATCAATTGGGAGTGAAACAAATAAAGCTGTTGCTATTAAAAGATTTTCTAAATCTTTAAAACACAATGAATTTATTGCATGAATATAATGAATTTTTGGTGATATTATGGCTCCATAAAAAGTTCTTTGTGCTTCTGTTGAAGTCATTTGTCTATAAGCAAAACGATAAAAATCTAGTCCAGATTTGTATTCTTTTTCATTTACTCTAAAAACTTTACAAGTATTTCTTAATTCTTCATAAGAACATTGAGGTTTATAAATTGTTCTTTGAGTAAAATTATCATTAATTTTAGTTAAATCAATTGGAGAATAGTCTGAATTTAACTTAGATATCTTTAATGGATTCTTAAATAAAGGATTAGCCACAGATAAAAATGGACCACACAAAATTATTTCACCATTATTTATATCTACCTCCATAGTACTTCTATCTGCATTTGGAAGTATAATGCCTTTTTTTACAGCAGCAGTATTATTAAGGGCAGATGAATAACAATATTCTCTACCCTTACCTAAATCTTTTACTCTTTTATTTATTTGAGAATATTTTTCTAATAAATGTAAAACTTCATTATTAAAAATAGCAGGTAATTGAGTTATTTTCCATTCATCTGAATTCTCAAAAGTTTTTGCAAATAAACGAAGCTCTTTTTCTGTTACATTTATTATTCTATCTTTTGCTCCTACTAAATTAACATCTCCATTACTATCAACAAAAGATGAAACTATATTGCTTGAATAAATGTTATTTTCATCTTTAAAACTATCATCTATTGTAGTAGGCAATAATAAATTACTTATATATTTAAAACCTATTTTTTCTTGATGTTTTCCATAAACATTGATTAGATATGCTGTATGATGATCTACATCCTCAAATAATAATTTTTCATTAGCAAAAATAAAACTATATCTTAACCTATGATACATTTCTTTTCGTGCAGCTTGTCCTTTAGCATCTCTATAAAGGGATGTTGGATGCACAAGTCCCATATACCCATTGTCATTTACTAAATTAAAGCAATTAACAAGTACTGATTTATATAAATCATTCTGCATCCCTGCAAGTAACGGATAATTAAATCTTGCACTAGAATAGTTTTGATAAGACGCAAATGAAACTTCGGCTTTTTCCAAAGCCTGTTTTAGCTTATTGCCTTTATCACTAACATTTTGAATTTGTTGTTCACAGAATTTTTTTACCTCTGGTGCTGATTTTTTATCAACAACAACTTTCGGATAAAATTCAGAACAAACAGTGGTTTCGTTATACTTACCAACAATCCAAGGCGGATTACCACAAATTACATCAAAGCCATTTTTCTTTACAAAGACATCAACAAATTCTAACATGGTGTGGAAGAATTTATTTTCTTCATTAAGAGCATTAACGTTATCTCTTCTTGCTTCGAAAGTGGTGTTATATTCTTCAAAACTTGTCCAAATTTTTGCTTTTTCTTTTAATTTTTGTATAGCATTTTTAACAATTTCTTCTTCAGAACTTGTGTTTTCAACTTTTGCTTCTGTACTTAATGAGTTGTTATCATCTTCTGATTCTATTGATGTTAATGATGAAGTTGTAGCAGGTTGATTGATTTTGAATTTTGCTAAAGTTTCATTAAAATCTGAATTTTTAAGCAATTCTTGAACAATTTCATCTTCTTGGTGTTCAGCGCACTTTTGTATTGCTAATTCAATATCATCCCAATATTCTTCTCTTGTAGGAACTAACTTAAAGTTATCAAAGTTGGCATACCAAAGAGAACACCAATAGTCCATAATAAACTTCAATGTTTTGAAAGGAGCACCATTACGTACTTTTTCTAAAGTTTTTGCCAATGATTTTTCTGCATCAAATGAAATCATACCTAGTTTTATATGTTCATTTTCAGATGCTTTAATTAACTCAAATGCATATTGTTTTAAGAGCATATCAAATGCATTGGAAATATTTAATAATCTATCATAATCATCAGCATAGATATTTTCTTTCCAATTTTTTTGTAAAGCTTTTAATCTTTCCGCTCCTTCTTCATACTCATCTTTTGATTTTAAGGAAGTATTTAAAGCCCCTATCATATCTTCCATTGGTAACAAGAATGAATATATTTGATCTACTTTATCCTTACCTTTACGATTAATTTTGATAGCGTTTTGAACATCTGTTGGTTCTAATTCTAGAATTTCCCTAAATCTTTTATTCTTAGTAAAAGTTACTTGTGTAGCATTTTTTTCCCACCACTTTGGTTGGGTAAATACAACTTCTTGTTCTAGTTTATTTTTAGTTTTAGATTTTGACTTTTTATTTTCGATTTTAAATTTAGCAACAACTTGCTCTTTTCCTAAAGTAGAAAGTCTTGCTCCAATTACGGCATTACCTGTTGCAATACGATGCGCAAAGAAAGGAGCTAAAGATACAAAATTATTGTTATTTGGGAATGTAAATACTTCTGATTTTAAAGTTTTTTGAGTTTCTTTAGCTATGTTTGCTTGTTCTTTATTTTCTGTTTTTGCCTGTTTTTTATTTTCTGTTTTTGCTTGTTTTTTATTTTCTGTTTTTGCTTGTTTTTTATTTTCTATTTTTTGCTTGTTTTTTATTTTCTGTTGTTTCTGTAACTTCTGTTGCAGAATCTACATCTGTATCATAGCTATCAAAGTTAATATTGATATCAGTCTGCGAAGTCTTACTTCTGTCATAAATAGCATTTAACCATAATGACAATTTACAAAGTCTTACAGAAGTTGGATTTATATCGATACCATAAACATTATTACTTGCAATGATATATTTAACGCGTTGCTTTTCATGGAAAGCAGTGCTTGGATCTATTACATGAATTTTTAAATAATGTTTCATGTATTCACTAGCAATATCATCAATAATTTGATTGAGAAATGCCCCCGCCCCCATGGCAGGTTCCAAAATTTTCAAATCCAAAAGTGAATCTAATTCTTTTTGGAATTCAGACCATTTCTTATCGGTATAATGTTTTTCTAAGTTAGCTTCTAATTTTTCAAATCTTTCTTTTAAGGTGTATTTAACAGTACATCTTGTTAAAACATCTGGAGTGTAGTAAGAAGCACTACTTTGACGATCGTTACTACTTAAACGGAATAAAAAAGTTCCTCTAGGATGAACAAGAACTCCACCTGTACCATTTGAAAAAATTTTCTTTATTTGATTTTCTTTGTATAAATCTTTGTCAGATAATGGCACAATAAAAGATTCATCATCAGCTTGTTTGATATCACTTTGAACTTCAATAGAATCATCATATGTAAAGTTCAAGCGATATGAAAGTAAGCTTTCATAAACGGAGCCTAATTGGATAATACTTAGGTTACGATAACTTATACGACCTGTACGACTAAAGTTGCCATTTTTACCTTTACCCTTAGTGTTATACTTACTTAAAGATAAACGCCTAATGATTGGTTGCCATACACAGTTACGAATTCTTACATTATTTAAAATAAATAATTTCTTATCATCAAATAAATCAGATGAAATCTTAGTTACTTGGAATGATGTAATTTGAAGAGATGTATTACCGTAAATAGATTCTCTATTTCCAACCTTAGATTCTTTATTTAAGAGGTTAAATAAAAATTCAATACTATCATCAAAGAAATAACCATTATTTTCTTGTTCGTTTAATCTAACGTTTTCAAGATCTCGTATTGCTTCTAAAGAATAACCTTTTTTAAAGATAACATCCTTATTTGGGAAGATGTTTAATTCTTCACGAGCATCTGCAAAGAATATAAATAGTAAACGATAAACATAAGTAATACAGTCATCTTTTAACTTTTCAGCAAAACCATAATTACTTACTAAATTAGTAATTATGTCTAAATAATTAAAACATTGTTCTTTGGGAAGCTTTGCATATTCAGAGTCATTTTGACGTCTATCATCAATACTTGCTTCATACTTTTCAAATAAGCTTTGTCCTTTTTGATATTCAATGTTTTTGATAAAGTCTAATAGCTTTTGTTTACCAGCAGAATTCTTTGTTAAATAGTAAACAACTTCATTAGCAATTTTTTCTACAATTTCAACTACCGCGTGTTTTAAATTTTTAGTCACCGAAGTAGCATTCTTATTACCATCTTCTTCAATGGCTTTTAAGATACCGGCTTCGCCAGTATCTAATAAAGACATTTTAGAAATAAAGCTATACATTAAAAGTATACTTTGATTTTTAAATAAATTGCCATTTGAGTCATTATCAATAAAGAACTGTTCAAGATTAAACTCTAAATAAGCATTGTCTTGAAATCTATCTTTGTCAAAGAGATAAATGATATTACCAGCAAGTACTAAAATATATTTTGGAGCTTGGTTGCTTAAAAAAATCTTAGTTATAATTTTATCAATAGGACTAGAATCTACTTCAAGCTTATTATTAAAAGATTCTTCACCTTCTCGATAATTAGCAAAATTTTTATAATAGTCTTTGATTTCAGATTTATTACTAGACTTTACTTTTCTTGCAAAGAACATAGAAGAAAGATCTTTGTTATCTTCTTCATTTAAATTTAATAAGTGATTGGTTTCTAACACTAATAAACGCACATTACTTTCATAAGCTGTTTTATGTTCTGTAACCTCAGAACTATTAGATTGTTCTTTGTTTGATTTCGCATTCTTTTTTTGATTTAAACTATCATTTAATAAAATATATCTTGCAGGAATATAATACTGTTTTCCCTTTTGCTGTTCTAAATCTTGGTCATTAAAAAAATATCTTTCAGTATAACCGTCAGCCAAAGTTCGTTGACCAAGTACGACTTTTTGTCCATCTTTGGTTTTACTTAAATCTTCTTTATCAATAAAACCAAGAGCTTTTAAGATTTCAGTATTAAACTCATGGGTATACCATAAAGATTCTTCATAATTGTAATCGGTATTAGTGATGTTATTTTTAAAATCAACAAACTTCTTTTTTACATCCTTGAACTTTTTTGAAAGAAAATTAATCTTTTGATTAAAAGCAGATTTGTCACCACTATCGTTAGCATCAGAGTTTTCGGTATTGCCTTTGATATCTGCAATATTATCCAA
>GL995205.1:257666-259475 GCA_000222855.1 Succinivibrionaceae bacterium WG-1
AGACTGAATAGTAATCTGAGTTATTCTTTGGATAGAAGTAAGTTGTTCTGCAAATCATCGTCATGCACTTCTTCGTTTTAGTAACCGCTAAAGGTTCATCACTTTCATTTTTAATTCTTCGTCATTATCATCGGATTCTAAATCAAAATCATCCAAGTTTAAAGAATTAATATCAATATAAAAATCATCATCACCACATACAATCTGGTTACTAACAATATTTTCTTCTTTTTCAGGAGAATAAACCTTAAAGACATCTTCACAACTTTCACCAAAAGTATTATGAACTTCTTCTTCCTTTTGAATTAAGTTATAGATAATTCTAAAGTCTGTTTGATAGCTTTGAATTTTGACTAAATCATTATTTTCTGATTGACTATTATCACTGTTATTAGAAACTTCTAACTCTCTACCTTCATCTAAAACTTTTTCTCCTTTATCTGATAAGGTAGCGTCACCTTGTTCCTGCTTCATTAAGCTTATAGCTTGTTTTTGTTCTTTGGTGATAAAGAATATATAAAAAATTTCTACTGCACACGTTTGACCATATCTATCGATACGACCATTGCGTTGTTCTAGAGTAATCAAAGACCATGGTAAATCATAATTCACCATTAAATGACAATATTGATGAAGATTTACCCCTGTTGCCCCAGCATCTGAGCAAATTAGAATTCTAGTTTTGGTATCGTTTGTTCCAAAATCAGAAATAATCTTTTGTTGGTCAACATCACCAAGACTTCCATCAAAAGTTTTAACTTGTTCATCTGTTATTTGAAAGTCATCCTTTAAACGCTTAGACAACATTTCTATTGTAGTTTTTCTTTCAGTAAAAATAACAATACGTTCTTCTATCTTTTGATTTTTTAGAAGTATCTTCTTCGTTTAATTTCAATTTATCTTTTAAAATTTCTTTTAATGTATCGTAGCGTGTATCTATATTGTTATTACATAGTTTATCAAGAACATCTTTTATTTCTTTTAATTTAAAGATAAAGTCTTTGTTTTCTGTATATTTATCTTCTTCACTTATGCGCTTTAATTTTTCAGTTACAGTAGCGCATGCAGCAGTTGGAGAAGACAAGAAAGCTTTAAACAATACAATAGAAAATAATTTACTTACGTCAATATTTCTACTCTTAATTTTCTTGATTAAAATATCTTTATCAGATACCAAAACATTTAATTCAAGTTCTCTTAGTTCATATTGTAAAGTTAAAAACTCACGTTCTAGCTCATTTAACTGATTTAATTCTATATCCTTAAAACTTAGCTTGCGTTCACCAAATTTTGCTCTAATATCTTCTGGTAAATTATTCTTTAAACGTCTTACATAAAAATCAGGTATAAGTTCATTTATAGGTTCTTGATTCAAACTTATATTCATAGGATCAAGCATGCTCATGATATTGGCAATAGATTTTTTCTTACCATTATGCGGAGTTGCAGAAGTTAATACCAAGCTATCACAGTGTTCAGATAAAATCTTAGCAAGAGCACCTCTATCTGAAGAACTATTAGTTACAATGTGGCATTCATCGATTACCACAATATCCCAATGAGCTTGTTGTACAAAGTTTCTAAATTTACCACCATTCTTTAAGGTATCTACAGAAATTATTACTTTGTCGTAATAATCAAAGGGATTTTTATTAAGAGGGATTTCAGAACGAATTTTGGCAATACCAACACTATCTAATCGTTGGAATGGAATAGCAAAACGATTCCACATTTCACTTTGAAATTGCGCAAGTACAGACTTTAACGCACAAATTAAATACGACGTCCTCTTCCTCTTTTTATCATTTC
>GL995206.1:0-2955 GCA_000222855.1 Succinivibrionaceae bacterium WG-1
TAGAAATTTTTAAAGCTTTGGCCTTGAGCTATTTTTTTCATAAACATGCTCCAAACTTATTCTATGTACTTACCTTTAGAGGTAAATTTTTATAAATATGTTTGTTTATAATATACATTATTTAAAGTAAAAAATTTAAATTAATAAAAACGTGTGATAAAAGCATTAATTAAACCATCCTTTTATTGTATCAATGCCTTCGTTTACCATATCTCCACCTCTATCCCAAAGATCTTCTATAAATGTTGAACATTTATGAACTTGGGCATCACTAATCATATCTTCACGAACTGGAAGTTTAATCATAGTTTTAGGATCAATTTCGCAACTAGAATCATCTATGATATAACCATTTACATCAAAATATACTTGTTTAATTCCTTCAGGAACATCTAATGTTAAACTTTGAATACCACGTTTTTTGAGATAATCTTCATAAACAAGTAACGCCCCAGATGAACCTGTTAAGCTTGTACCTGTATTATCATCATTACCAATCCAAATAGTAACAACCTCATTTTCATCAAAACCACTAAACCATGAATCATTAGAGTTGTTAGAAGTTCCTGTTTTACCTGCAATTATCTTTTGTGGGAAATTTGCAGTTAATCTTCTTGCAGTACCAATTTTAGTAACATAAGTCATACCAACAATAGTAAGATATGCGCTTCTAGGATCTACCACTTGTTTCCCATCTAAAATTGCAGTTCTATCAAATATTACTTTATTGCCACCAACATCAACACTTCTAACCGCTCCTAAAGGTTTATAAAAACCTTCTGTCGCTAATGTTGCATACATTTGATTAACTTGATAAGGAGACATCGCAACACTACCAAGTAAAGTACTAGGAACAGGTTCAATGTTACTTGTTACTCCTAAAGCATGCAGCGTATCAATAACCTTATCAACCCCAAAACTCATACCAACTCGCACCATTGGTACATTTCGAGAACTTGCAAAACCTTTATACAAAGGAAGCCATCCTAAAAACTTATGATCAAAATTTTTAGGACTCCAATTCTGACCATTTTTTAATTTTACAGTAACAGGAGCATCATGCACTACTGAGCCTAAATGCCAACCATTTTCAAAAGCTGTTAAATAAGCAGCAGGTTTTACTAAAGAACCAATTTGACGCTGTGATTTGGTTACACGATTAAATCCAGGGAATGCAGGATCACTACTTCCAACTACCGCTAAAACTTCGGAAGTACGCCAGTTACTTACCACAACAGCACTTTGTAAATCTTTTTTCTTATATCTCTTAGCTAAATCTTTAACCACTTTTTCAACAGAAGAATTGGCAGCTACTTGTACTTGTGGGTCAAGACTCGTAAAGATTCTTAAACCATTATATTTAGATAGATAATCAGCCCCAAGTTTAGTAGATAATTCATCTTTTAATAAAGACACATAAGCAGGTAATCGAATTGAACCAAAATTTTGTTTTGAATCGATAATACCTAAAGGAGTTTTTATAAATTTCTCATATTCATTTTGCGTAATTTTTTCAGCATCAAGCAAAATTTTTAAAACTAAATTACGTCTAGTTAAAGCGCGGTCCGGATGTCTTCTAGGATCATAGTAAGAAGGACCTTTAATCATCCCTACTAATAAAGCAGTTTGCTCCCAAGTTAATTCATCAACAGGAATCCCAAAATAGTAGTAAGAAGCTAGACCAAAACCGTAGATATCAGAGCTACCATGACCTAAATAAATTTCATTTAAGTACATTTCTAATATTTGACTCTTTTCATAACGTGCATCTACAATTACAGACATGAACAATTCTTTTATTTTACGGTCCATGCTCTTTTCGCGATTTAAGAAGTAATTTTTTACCAATTGTTGGGTAATGGTACTTCCTCCTTGTACACGACGTCCTGCTTTTATATTGGCTACAAAGGCACGAATGATCGCAATAGGATTGATACCATGGTGTTCATAAAATTTTCTATCTTCTACCGCAATTAAAGTATCAATAACCTTTTGCGGCACATTACTGATACTTATAAGTAAACGGTCTTCTTCATTATTATTACTAATTCTATCAAGAAGTACAGGTTCTAAACGAATATACTCAATATTAGTTAAATCATCTGCAGATTGAATAGCAGATAAAATACCTTTAGTAAATTTCAGTAAAATTGGACGAATAGGTTCCTTTTCATCAGGAAATTCGAAAGCTCTACGAATAATAACAATTTTGGTCTTATCTGAACTTATTGCATATTCCCCAGAATGTTTTGGGTCTTTTACTTGACGATATTTTAAGAACAAAAGTTCCTTTATTATTTGTTCATATTTTAAATTTTGGTCAACTGTTAGCTCAAACGGACGACTATAAATTACCGCAGGAGCAGCCCATTTGTTTTCACCTTCTAAACTACTACTAGAAACCACAGAATAGTAGTAAAGAATAATAGCAGCAAGAATAACTACACCGACTAAACAAAGTTTTAAAATGAATGAAAAGATTCTAAACTTCCATGAACGTTTTTTAGAAGTTTTTTGAAGAATTATTTTGTGAATTATTTGACTGCGAATCCATGGTATATCACCAAAAATCAAAAATATGCTATAGAAGACAAGTATTAAACTTACAAAAATAAAGTATTCTACTTGTAATAAAAATCTTTAGCTAGTATTTAAGCAAAAATATTAACTAAAGCAAGCTACATGATTTATGTTAATACTTAACTATTTATTTTTTATGTAACTACATTGTTATTAAAAATATCAACCATGATAACAATGAAATATTTTCAAAAAATGGTGCTAAACAATTTTTAAAGCATCGTAACATACGATTTTTTCAACATTTTTGTGCTATTAATAATATTTTTCTGTAGGAATAATTCATAAAGAATCACAATAAATTGAAATGGCTCCTATTTCTAAAAAATAGTGTAATTTTTTTATTGAATAAACATTTTGTTTTCACCTAAAATT
>GL995206.1:3416-20383 GCA_000222855.1 Succinivibrionaceae bacterium WG-1
TGCATCATTATTAAGGCTTTTTAAAATATAGTTTTATTTTAATTTGCTTAAGATTTTGGTCCAACATTTTGTTATAAAAACTTAGGTTCAGCGTTTCAACCAAAATAAAATAAAAAAACAATAAAATCTATTAAAAATAGATAGAAATATAATGCTTAAAATATAGCGTAATTAAAATACAGATAAATAAATATACTTACTATTAAGTAATGATTGACTAACTTTTATTTGTAATAATTAAAAATTAAAAGTTGTTATTTTTTTACCAAGAACGCTAGATTTTTGTACTATTTTTTAAACTTGATGTAAAAACCATATAAAAATAAAAAATATGATTTACAAAAGTTAAAAAAGCATATATAAGAATGCTCTCGAAATTAACTAGAAAAAATCTAGAAAATTACAGACATTACTTATAAAACAAAACCTTAACCTTAAAAAGGTCGGTTTTGTGGAATTTACTATAGGAGTAAAACTTATGAGCGATAACAAGACTGTGGGTACAGGTCCTATGGGATTTGCACCGTACCAAGTACAAGAAGGTGAATCTTACATGAATGAGAATCAAAAAGCTCACTTCCGTAAAATTCTTGAAACTTGGTATAACGATTTAAAGAGTGAAGTTAGTCGTACTGTTGATCATATGAATCAAGAAACAACTAACTACCCAGATCCTGCTGACCGTGCAACTCAAGAAGAAGAATTTGCTCTTGAATTACGTACTAGAGATCGTGAACGTAAACTCATGAAGAAAATTGAAAAAACTATCAAGAAACTTGATACTGACGATTTCGGTTACTGCGATGATTGCGGTGAAGAAATCGGTATTAAGCGTCTTGAAGCTCGTCCAACTGCAGATCTTTGCGTAAACTGCAAACACTTAGCAGAAATCAAAGAAAAGCAACTTCTTGGTTAATTACTGCAAAAAATGATTTACCAAGGACGTTTTGCTCCTACTCCAAGCGGCAATTTACATTTTGGTTCACTTGTTGCCGCTTTGGGAAGTTTTCTACGTGCCAAAGCTCAAAGTGGGCTTTGGCATGTTCGTATTGATGATATTGATGTCACTCGTTGTAAAACTGAATACACAGATAATATTTTAAGAACTTTAGAAAACTATGGTTTCTATTGGGATGGCGAAATCTTATATCAAAGCAAACGCACTGAAATATACGAAAATTATCTAGAAAAGTTAATCGCTAATAACGAAACTTATGGCTGTGATTGCTCTCGAGCTATGCTAAAAGAGATGGGCGGTATATATTTAGGACACTGTCGTAATAAAAACATTCCCCCTATTGCGCCACATGTAGTGCGTTATAAAAATAACAATCATCATACTTCTTTTATAGACCTTAATTTTAAAACCGTCCTACTTCCTAATGAATTTAAACATGAAGACTTTGTTTTAAAAAGACGTGATCAAATTTTTAGCTATAATTTAGTTACCGTAATTGATGACTCTGAAACTCAAATAACCGAAGTAGTACGAGGCGCTGATATATTAGAAGGAACCTTTAGACAATTAGAACTATATGATTCTCTCAAATTATCCCCACCACAATATCTACATTTACCGCTTGCTTTAGAAAAGAATAATTTAAAACTCTCCAAACAAAATCATGCTCCTGAAATTCCCCAAACTTATAATCAGGAATTAGTGCTTAATGCTTTAAAATTCTTAGGGCAAGAAATTTTTGATGATTATTACCACATGACCAAAAATGAATTACAAATTGCCATGATCAAAAATTTTAAAGTAACCGCAATACCTCACACTAATAAAATCGTTACAGATTACTAATCAAAAAATTCTCAACTTTTATTTTGAATTTAGATTTTTTATGAATTTAATTTGAAAATCATCCAAATTTTCTTTATACTACCGACAAATTTTTAAAGCACAAGAAAGCCAAAAGGTAACAAGAGAATATCTCTTAAAAACTTAATTCGCTTTTTAAAGCTTTAGAGATTGTTAACTTAATATCACATAGACAAATAGTAATAGTTTCATTTTGACAATATATTACATGTGTATATGTGGGCGTATTTCTCTAAAATTGTGCTAGATTTATACACAGTTTAGAAATTTGTACAAAAGTTATGCACAAAATTGTACAAAACTTATACACACATAGATGTCATTTATTTTTCTTAAAAATAATAAATTGTACAAAAATTATACACAAAATCTATTGACAAATTTTATGTTCACAAATATTGTGCATAAAGTTGTTTATATTAAGTTATTAAAATAAAAATAACGGTTTTATATTTTTTATAACTGTTACATATATGCCAATATGATAAAAGATTTAGAGTTGGGATTTATTAGCTTAAAAAGCTTTTATTATAAGTGTTTCAAGAAATTAAAAACATTCTTTTTGTACTTAAATTTTTAAAAATCATTTAAAAACAACATGAGTTATTTTTAGAAATTTACAGTATTCCAATCCTTACTCTAAGTATTTATGCTTGTGCATATGTATAAAAAGAGTGACTTTTTATGTAAATAAAAATTGTAGAAAATCACAATTGATGCAATTTTATCCACATATAAAATTCCCCCTAAAAAATAACTGATAATTGTAACTATTTGCATTTATCAACAAGTAATAGATAAGTATCTTTTAAAAAGATATTCACAGAATTCGTGAAATTCATAATATGAAAATTATTGAATTTGGTTATCTCAATACTTTTATTATTATTTGAATATTTTTTGGTAAATAAATTCTCTTATATACATATCAACACATCTAAAGCATAAATAAACTCTCACTCATATTTAGCTTATATAAATATTCAGTAAAACTAAAAATAAAGCCACTTTTATCAATAAGTAGACAATAAGCAATAGTTTTTACTAACTATAGCTATAGTCTAAAGAAATTTTAAAAACAACAATAAAAATTTTTAACTTGCCAAATGCATTGATGCAAATAAACAATCACACATCTAAAGCTTTGACTATTTAACCAAAGATTTAGCAATGTAAGATATTTTATTGGTGGAAAATTACTTAGAATTGAAGTTTTTAATAACAGCTAAAAAATTTAAATATATGTTTTGAATTAAAGTTGTTATTAACCCAAGACATCGATTTCAAAAGTTAAAAATAAAAGTTAGAAATATAAAACTTACTTTATAAACCAATAAAGTAAGTAACAAAATAAAGACAGAAACTAAATAATTGTGTTTTTAGATTTTCTTTAGATTAAAGAAGTAGTATCACCAACTATTGCTTCAAAACGAGGTGCTATTATTATTACTTTACCAAAGAATGAGATTGAACTCATTAAAGAAAATCAAAAGTTAGTTCATAAAAATGGTTCATCACATATTACTATCCCTGATACCGTTATAAATAAGGAACTAATTAGTGTTCATGCACTAAACGTTGTAAAAACCTTAACTAAAGCGCATTTTAAGGCGTATATTGTAGGTGGTGCGGTACGCGACCTACTACAAAATCTAAAACCCAAAGATTTTGACGTAGTAACCAATGCAACCCCAGAACAAATAAAGAAACTATTTAGCCGTTGTAGAATCATTGGTAAAAGATTCAAGATTTGTCATGTAATCTTTGGTCAAGAAATTATCGAAGTTGCGACTTTTAGAAAAAACATTACCGAAGAAGATTCTAATGTTTCTAGTAGACATCAAACCAATCAAACTGGATTTGTAACTAGAGATAATGTTTATGGTAATAGTTTAGAAGAAGACGCTTCAAGACGTGACTACACCATCAATGCTCTTTATTACGCTCCAACTGAAGGTTTAATTCATGATTTTCATGGTGGATTTTACGACATAATATATAAGCATATTGAAATTATAGGAGATCCATGGACTCGTTTCCATGAAGATCCTGTACGTATGATTAGAGCATACCGTTTTGTTGGCAAATTAGGCTTTAAGATTACCGCGAGAACTGAAAAGTTAATTCCTGAACTTTTACCTTTACTACGCGACATTAGTGCTGCTCGTATGTATGAAGAATTTAATAAATTATTCTTAACAGGTCACGGTCTTAAGAGTTTTGAAATACTTCTTGAAAAAGATGCTCTACATTACCTACTGCTTGAAATGGGCACCCTAATAACAGAACCCGAATTTATAGATTTTGTGCGTTACGCACTTGTGAATTCTGATACTCGTTATCACGAAGGAAAACGTAACATGCCACATTTCTTATATGCAGCTATGTTATGGCCATTAGTTGATCAGCTTGCAACTAAAATGCAAACTTTAGATAAGTATTGTAATAACGACCCTACTAAAAATATTTCAATTGCCGCTAATATCATTCTAAACAAGCAAAATACTATCACTATGATTCCATTTAAAGCTTTAGAAGATATTAAGAATATTTGGTTAATGCAGGCAGAACTTGAAAAAATTAAAAATATCAATAATCCAGAACCATGGGTATGGCAAGGTATATTTAGAGCAAGTTTAGAATTCTTTGTAATTAGAGCACAACTTGATGATGAGTTAAAGCCTATTGCTGAATCATGGACTCAAAGTTATGAATTCTACGTGCCACCTGAAAAGCGTTCCCGTAAATCTATAACTAATGAAGATAGAGCTAAAATTAGTCATAAATTTACTAATCAAGAAGCGACTCAAACAAGTACAAAAGAAAAGAGAAGTTCTAAAAGAAAAAAGCTCTTAATAATAAGGTAGAAACAAATTCTAGTGACTCTTTGGAAAATGCGTCTTCTGAACAAGAGGGAAAATCACACAAACCTAAATCTTCTAAAAAGAAAGTCAACGCTCAAAAAAAGCAAGACAATCTTATAGATAAGAAAAACAAAGCTATAAAAGAGAAAAAAATATCTGCCAAAGATAAAAAAGAGACCAAATTAAAAACTAAAAAGAAATTACGTCAAGAAAAGGTAAACATTCTTGAAGCAAGAGAAGTTCTTAAAAAGATGTAATCTCCCTAGAAGTAATTTTTAGATACTAAACATTCTTAAAAACAGAATTCTTCCATATTAAAAGAATTCTGTTTTTTATTAGTCATAAAATTAAACCATATTAATTACTATAAATAATTAATAGTTATTTCCAAAAATCGTATTAATAAATTTTATTAAAAAAAAATAATTTAATTTTTTCAAATCTTTATAAAAGCAAATAAAATATCTTATAATAATTTTATATTAAAATTTAATTTCTATAGCAAACTCTTTCACTAGATAAAAACACTATCAAAATTTTTTCATAAATTTTCACATAATATTGCATAAAATTAGTGCAACGATATTCTTTTTTTTATAAAATTTAACATTTTATTTACATTATGATATCATTCAAATTTCTAATTAATACATTGTTTTAACATTTAACTAATTTAGATACTTTTTATAAAAATTATTTAATTTTTAATTTGAAGCATGTTTTGTTTTTAACAAACAAAAATGAAATGTTTATTTTGTTTTTATAAAATTAAGCTAAACGAATGTCTCAAAAAACTACTAAATTCTATTAATAAATTTTAAAAGTTATTAATTTTTTGTAGTAAAAGTTTAACTTGATTAAATCTTACGCAATTTTGTTTTATAAACAGGGATAGTTTATGCGCACAAACAATAAGAAAAATAAGAAGAACACTTCTTCAAAGAATACCGTTAGTAAAAAAAATCAAACTTTACTAACAACCGCTTTAACAAGTTCATTAGGTTTAGCTTTAACTCCTTCTGTAGGAGCGGCTGACACTATAGCTATTAATAACTTAACTAGCAATACAAATCCAAAAGATACCCAATATGTTGGTGTAAGTGCCTTAAACATCAATACCGATGCAACATTTGATGATATCTTAAATACATATAAAAACACCTTTACCACTCAAGAAACTTCTAATTACAAATTATATTACATCAATCTTAATGAAGATACTCAAGCTCTACATCCAATAAGTGATACCACTAAAAAGGTTACTGATTTTTTAACTAATGATGCAAATCTACGTTTTTTTGTTGCCAGTGAAGCGCCAACTTATAAATTAAATGCTGAAGAAATTATCCAACCAGATGCGGATGTAAACAATCCAAACATTGTAACAATAGAACACTCTTTTTATATAACCTCTCGGAAAAAAGAAACAACAGGAGCTGCTGTACTTACTCAAAAAGCAAACGACCAAGTTATTGTAAATAATTCATATTTTTATGGTAACGTAGGTAATTCAGGCGGTGCATTCTACTTAAAAGGGACCCAACAAGGGGAAAACACAGCTAATATAATTGATAATTCAAACGGTAGATACATCAATACCTTCACCAATTCTATATTTGAACAAAACCATGCAAATGGAAATAACTCAGCTGTAGGCTCTGGTGGCGCTATTGATTCAAGTGGCAAGGTAGTAGTTGAACATTCCGATTTTATAAACAATAAAGCTAACCAACATGGTGGTGCTATTCAAATATCTGAACGTGGTAAAGCTCAAATAACAAATTCAAAATTTGTAGGCAATGAATCAATTAATGGTCATGGTGGTGCTTTAAATATTCTTGGGGAATTATCATCTTTTTATGAGCCAACTGTAGCAGCAATTGACAATTCTTTATTTGAAGGAAATATTGCAACCAATGCTAATGATGGTAAAGGTGGCGCGATCAACTTTAATGGTAGCAACAGACAAGATGGTGCTAATGGCGAGACTCCTTTAAATAGAAATTCAGCCACAATTTCTAGCTCAACCTTTAAAAATAACCAAGCTACTCAAGGTACAATTAATGTTACATCATATGAAGTAAGCATTGATAATTCTACTTTTGAAGGAAATAAGGCTACTAATGGTGGTGCGTTTCTTTCTTTAGAAGGTGGTAGTTATCCTACTATTGTTAATGTTAATGATAATGTAACAGTAAATAATAACACTGAAACAGCAAGCAGTGATATTTTATTTAGAAAAAGCAATTCAACAGTAAACTTTACTTCAAAATTAGGAGATGACCAATCTATTACTTTAGCAAATGGTATTGTTTCTGATATAACAAGCCAAGCATACGACAACAAAGTATCTATTAATGAGAAATACACTGTTACAGTTGGAAAAGAACTTGGTGGAACAGAATCAGGAAACGGTCTAAATGTTGAATTAAACTCTGGCAGTACTTTAAAAGTATTAGCAGACACTACAAGCAATGTTGGTACTTTAAGCCTATCTGAAGGTGCAACATTAGATCTTCAAAATGGTCAAATAGAATCAATCAATGGCGAAGCCCTTATACTTTCAGATGTAAATGATAAAGATATAGCTCCTAATTTAAAGATTGATGCAATATTTAATAATAATCCAGATACAAATCAAGCCCAAGGAAAAGCGGATACTTTAAATTTTAATAGAATCGGTCAAAAATCTCAAAACGACCAAGGATATACTGAGTTAACCCAGGATACCAAACTTAATATTTCTGTTAATGAAAAGAATTTATTAGCAGAAGGCTATGATTTTGATGTTGGCACAGATTCTGTGTATACAGATAATGTAATTCAAGGTTCAAATTACGCTCATGTAGACGTTAATCTTTTAGAAAAAGATCACCAAAAAGCTACCGATAAATACGTTTACACCATCACCCAAGGTTTGAAAGCAAATAACGAACAATCAAAGATAGGTCTTGTAAAATCAGCAGCCCTTTATGGTTTAGCAAAAGCTGTAGCTGAAGGCAAATCTGAATACACTTTAGATTCTGAAATAGATGCTAGTGGCTTAGATAAATGGGGTGCAATCAAGATTTCAGATGATCCTATAACAGGATATGAAATTAAAGATGGTACTTTACAAAATAACTTTACTTTAACAAAAGATGGTTTAGATCAGTTAGTTGGTAATCAAAATGAAGGCTTTGTTGTAAACGAAGGCATTGAATTCAACATGACCGACGTTTCAGTAACAGGCTTTACTAACTTCTTAGACAATAACGGCACTACCACCATCGTAGCAACACAGAATAATAACGTAAATATTGCAAGAAACTACGATAAAACTAAAGGTGATATTTACAACACTGGTACTTTAATTTTTGATTCACAAGGAGATTCTGATAATCCATATACCAAAGGTGCTATAAGTGTTGGCAATGGAAATTCATCTGCGGAAATTACTGGTAATGAAAATGGCAAAGGCGAAATTTATATAAAAGGTCAGGGGGATTTTTCAAGCACTGGTACTATTGAAAACAACAAAGTTATTTTAGGTGAAAATGAAAATATTAACCTTGATACCTTAAAATTAAACACTAAGACATCTTTATCTACAACAGCAGACAAAGCATCTACAAATGTTACGATTAAAAATTTAGTTATCACAGATGCTACTCAAATAAATCTTCAAAATAATACCGCTAAAGATTCTATATCAATTCATAATGTTTTAGTTACAGAAGATTCTGGAACTGGTACTGCAAATGTAAACTTAGATGCCGATCTTTCTATTACTGAAGCGTCTAAGAATAATGAAGAACCTACAGGTGCAGTGAAAGACAATGAAGCTGCAATGGACAAAATTAACATTGAAGAAATAGAAAATGCCAATATCAATATAACCGGTGTGAAAATCGTAAACGATATGGCAAAAGGGGTTAAAGAACTCTATACCACCGCTCATGGAATAAATGGCCCTGATAATACCACAAGTGAAGTGGGCACTGGTACTGCGCCAAATGATCCAAAGAATATCATCAAAACCAAGGATTACGCATACTCTGTAACATATTCCCCTGTTGCAGGAGAAAATAACCAAGAAAAAGCAAGATTCGATTTTAAAAAGGAATATGCTTTAAGCGGTTTAGCTCATGCCATTGCTCAAGGTGATGCTAAGTATGATCTAGATGGTCAAGAAGATGTTGATGTTTGGGGCCTTCAAAAGAATGGTGAAGTAAACGATGGCACTTTCCTTGACGATATGACCATTAATGGTAACGGAGATAAGATTGTTGGTTATGACATGAATTCCGAAAACTTTACTATTGATGGTGGTCATAAAGTAACAATCAATGATGTATCTAACATTGAAGGTTTTCAAGGCATTAAATTAGATAATGGTACTCTCAATTTAAAAGATACCAATTCAACCGTTTCAATAAACGCAACTAATAAATCTAATTTAAACATTGATGGTAATGCTGACTTATCTGTTGGTGTTCAATTATCAGATAATTCCGTATTAAATATCGCTGAAGACGGCAAATTAAATGCAGAACAAGGTAGAATTTCAGCAGAAGGTAGTAAAATAATCTTAGGTAAGAATTCATCTATTACAGCAAGCTCTTTATCACTTGATGATCAATCAACTCTTGATATGAGTAACGGTACTATCGATGAAATTAACGTTAATGATTTTGCATTTACTGGTGAAAAAAATATCTTAAAAATTGATGCAGATTTATCAGGTAAGGGAACCTCTGATAAGATTAATAATCAAAATTTAAGTACTAATAATGATACTATTACTATCGATGAAATCAAGATCACCCAAGATATGGATAAAGGGGTAAAACGTATTACTGTATCCCCTATTGCTAATGGTTCTGAAGAAAATATTGCTCTTGATAGCAAAGGAACAGGTAATATCACTCTTGATGAATTATCACAACTTATAGTAAAGAGTGATAAATTCTCATATATTGTAAATATTATTCAAGAAGTAGCAGATGATGCTAAAACTAAAATTGATGCAATAGAATTTATAAAAGATAAAATTCTTGACCCTTCATTATTAGAAGGTTTAGCTAAAGCAATTCATGATGGCGAAAAAGAATATTCATTCACTGAAGATGAAATTATCGACTTATGGAGTGAAACTGTTGGCAGTAAGCTAATTGAAGATATTACAGTAAATGGTAATGGTAAAAACTTAGTTGGTAGTGAAAACGAAGGTATCTTCGTTGAAAATGATAAAGAATTAACCTTAAAAGACATTGCAGACATTTCTGGTTTCGACTCAACCAAGTGGCAAGGTGGTGCAATTCATAATGAAGGCACAACTAATATTGTTGCAGATAAGAGTGATGTAAACTTTGGTACAAGTTATGATAATAATATTGATCCAAATAATAATAAAATCCCTAATGCAATTCATAACACTGGTACTTTAAATTTAACTGCAGCAGATGGTAAATCTATTACCTTTGAAGACTCTGCTAATATCACAGGTGATAAAGGCCAAATCGTTGCTGACGGTAAAGTTACAGTAAAAGGTGCTATTTCTGGAAACGATATTAAAGCAGGAGGCACATTTACAGCTGTAGATGTTGAATTAAATGAAAATGGTAAGATTTCATCACTTGATGATAAGACTGCCAATATTGAAATTGATACATTAACAGGAATTGCCTCTCAATCTCAAGATCCAACAGCTCCTGTAAAAGCTCAATTTGACCTTCAAAACAATGTTGGCAATGATACTATTAAAGTTAACAATGCTAATATTACAGATTTAGCTGTAAAAGTTGATGCTGACCTTTCTGATAAAGGCTCAATGGATACTCTCAACTTTACAAGTCCAGACGCAGCTCCAGAAAAAGTAACAGTTGAAGACCTAAAGATTACCAAAGATATGGATTTTGGTATTATTAGCCAAACAACCAAGCTTTATGGTGATAAAGTTATTACCAATACAGATAGTGCAATTGGTACAACTCAAAAAACTATCAACTCTGCAGATAACGAATACTCTGTTGCCTTTAATAAAGACAATGGTGAATATACTTTCACTAAGGAAGCAAGAATTTCAGGTCTTCCTAAAGCAATGGTTGATAAGGATGCAACTTACGAGTTAACAGATGTTGAAAACATCGACGTATGGGCGCGTCAAGAAGACGGCTCAATGAACGATGGAAGCTTCCTTGCTGATATGCAAATTAAAGGTAACAACAATGAAATCGTAGGTTATCAAACCAAAGATGAACCTTTATCATTTAAGATTAATGGTAATAGTGTAGCCTTTAATGATGTTGCTAATATCAGAGGATTTGATAGCATCAATGCAACAGATGGTTCAAAGCTTACTCTTAATAACACTAATGTAATCGCATCAAAAGACGCTCAAGGTGCAACAACTGCTGCAACTAAAGTAAATGTTGATAATGCGACATTAAATGTTACCGATTCAAAGGTTGATAACATTACTGCCAACAATGGCTCTAAAGTAACCTTTGAAGGTAATGTTGAAGCAAACCAAATTACCGGGGACGCTTCAAAGGGTGATGTAAATATTAATTTAACTAAGAATACCACCCTCACTATTACTGATGCAGGTATTTTAGACTTAGCAGGTAAGACATTTACTCTTGATACAGGTTCAGGTGTTAAGAAGAGTGGTACAGCGCAAGTTGTATTAGATACTTCAACTGTTAATATGCAAAATGATTCTATCGATACTATCGAAGCGTCAGATCTTGCAATCTCTGGTAATAACAAGATTACTCTTGATACCAACTTAGCAGATAACACTATCGACCAAATTAAATCTGACACAGTTTCTGCAGGTACTCAAGGTACAACCCAAACAGATACCTCAATTACTATTTCAGAACTTAAGGTTTTAGAAGATCTTAAGGAAGGTGTAAATGAATCTAATTTATTAGCTCCGGTTGAAAATTTAGCTCACAAAGGTACATCATATGTGCTTCAATTAGATCTTGAAAAAGATAAAGAAGCTGATAAGTACATTGCAAAGAGTGATCAATACACTTACTATGTTAATGTTCTTGATGATGCTGATAAAGAATTCATTCAATTAGTAAAAGGCTATTCAAATAATGCAGATAACTTATCTGGTATTGCAAAAGCCGTATACGATGGTGATGATTCTTATGACATGAAAGATAAAGAAACTATCGATGCATGGTTTGGCGATAATGGTAGCAAGATTCATCCTAACGACAGCGATAAGGGCTTTACTGTAAATGGTAACGGTAATGATTTAGACGGTAACGATAAGTCAGGCTTCTACGTTGCAGATGACCAAAAACTTGAGTTAAAGGATATCGCAAACATCGATGGCTTTGATTCACAAAGATGGGACGGTGGTGCAATTCATAACGAAGGCACAACAAACATCGTTGCTGAAAATTCTGATGTTAACTTTGGGGATAACAAAGACCGTAATGGTAACAATGCTATCTACAACACTGGTGATTTGAATTTAACAGCAAATGGCGATCGTAAGATTACCTTTGGTGATGATGAAGATATTACTGGTAAAGATGGTAAGATCAATGTTACAGGTAACGTTAGCACTCAAGGTATTTCAGGAAACGATATCTTTGTAAATGAAGGTAGTACATTTACCGCAAATACTGTTAGCTTAGATAACGGTAAAGATGGTTACACTATCAAGACTCTTGAAGGTAATCCTACAGATCCTAACGCAAACACTAAGATTGACATTGAAAATGTAAGAGGTAACGGTAATCTTGATTTAAGAAACAAAAATACTGATGCCAACGTTAATATTAATAACTTAAGTGGTGATCTAAAGGTTGCAATGGACGCAGGTCTTGCAGGAGACGGTTCTGTTGATGTTGTTAAAGTTGGCAATATCGATAACGGAGCAATAAAGGTTGGCGAAAATGACATTGAAGTTATTTCCGATATGGATCTTGGCAAGGGTACAATTGCGGTAACTCCATTTGAAACCAATGATTTATCAAAGGTAACTGTAGATGTTAAAGAACGCTCAACTGATAACTACAAGTATGATGTTGCTTACAACAATGATGATGGCAAGTTAACATTTACTAAGGCTGGCGCTCTTAAGGGCTTACCAAATGCTATTGCTAAGAAACATGCAACTTATACTTTAGATGGCGATGAAAACATTGACATTTGGGGTATTGAAGAAGATGGTAAGTACAACAACGGTGTAACTTTAGCGAACATTACAGTGGACGCTAACGGTGAAGACTCAATCGTAGGTCATGCGTTAGACGGTAAAGAAATCAAGGGTGTAACAGTTAGTGCTGACACTCAAATGACTTTCAACAATGTTAACGAAATTAAGGGCTTTAAGGGAGATGATGGCACAGGCAGTTCATTTACCAATAATGGCACTTTAATTTTCAATAACCTTAAGAACTTTACTGAAAATGGTGCTGACGGAGTTGCAGCTTTAACAAATGCTATAAACGGTACTTTAATCTTTGCTAATACTAATGCAGGTACTACAACTAAGATTGAAGGCAACAATGGCACTGCTCTTGCTAACAATGGTAATGCTCAAATTTTAGCAACCGCTGCTAACTATGATGTTATTGATGATATTACCAACAATGGTACATTAGATTTAACCTCAAATGGTGAAGGTAGTGTGAACATTGATGGTAAGATTTCTGCTAGTGATAACACAAACTTAGGTTCTATCAACATTACTTCTACCGCTATGAACTCTGACTATGACAAAGATTATGGCGTGAACTTTAATGGTGCTGTTGCAAATCAAAACATCACTATTACAAGTGGTAGATTAAACGTAAATGATGGCGCTGACGTATCAAGCTCTAATTTAACTGCTAACGGTGGTTTATTAAATATTGGTACAAATCACGTTACATTTAAGGATATTACCTTCAATGCTGGTTCTAACCTTGCTCTTAGAATCAATAGTAAAGATACTTATGGTCAGTTAACAGCTACTAATAAGTTCTCTATTGCAGATGGCAGCAAGTTCAGAATCAATGTTGCTCAAGATGCTTTAGCTCTTAACGAACCTCAGAAGTTCCAACTTTTAAATAATACTAGTGCAACTAATGAAGCTGTTGATGATAAATTTGCAGCATCTATTAGCAATAGTAGATATAAGTTCGAACAAATTGGGGACGGTTGGTACGAAATCACTCAAAAATACTCTGCAAGAGAAATTGCAAGAGATAATGGCGGTGATAATGGTACTCAAGATGCAGCAGGCGCATGGAATGATGGCGATGTAATCACCGCTAACAACGAAGATGCTAAGAGAGTTCAAGAATACTTGAATGATGTATCTCAAAACGATGGTGCACAGTACGTTCGTGACTTAAATGCAATCATGCCAACTAAGGCTCCTATGACTCAGTTAACAGGATTACAAACTGCTAACAACATGTGGAATGTAATTGGTAATCGCTCTCATCAAGCTGCTAACCGTACAGGTTTAAGCACTGAAATGGATTTACACCATGGCTTAAGCTACTGGTTTACTTTAAACCACACAGATGCTTACTTCCGTCCAGGTAGAGACTTTGGTGATTTAACATCACGTGCTAATAACATCGCAACAGGTATCGATAAGTCATTTAACAATGGTGCTTATGTAGGTGTTGGTTACATGTATACCGACCAAGACCTTAAGGCATATAGCCGCCGTGTTGAAGCTACTACAAATAGCTTAATGGTATATGGTGGTTACGATGCAACTCATTGGTTTGCTGATGGCTTATTAGGTTATGCTCAAACTAAGTTTACCGAAATGAAATACTTAGATAATAAGAGCTATAAGGCTAACTACAAGTCTAACAACTACATTGCTAAGGCTGCAGTTGGTGCGAAGATTGAAGCAACAGATGCAATCACTTTAAAACCAACTGTTGGTATTAAGTCAGCTCAAATCAACCGTAAGGGTTACACTGATGATTTAGGTCAACATGTAAGACATCAAAAGATGAATGTTGTTACTACAGAAATCGGTGCTGCAGTTGAATATAAGAACGACAAGTTCGATGCTAAACTTGGTGCTTTCTATGGTTACGATGTAAAACAAGACCGTGAAAAGTATGAAGTTAAGACTTTGAACCACGCACAATACAACTCTAAGGCTATTCAATTAAGCAAGAGCAGTGGTTCTGTTGAAATTGGTGTAGGTTACCATCCAAATAATAGAACAACATTTGGTGCTGGTTACCAAACTAACTTCCGTAAGGATTACATTGAACACGTTGGTAAACTCAATGTTGAAATTAAGTTCTAATCTTAATTTTTAATATTAGTTTAACTTAATAACTTAAAGGGGAGCTTAAAAACTCCCCTTTTCTTTTTACATAAAATTAGAGTAAAGAAATTTAATAAATTGTTACTGTTCTGATTAAAAATTATCAAGCTAGAATTTTAATATCTATCAAAAAAATCAAATTACAACTATTATAAATTTAATAAATCGTTAACAATAAATTTAGTTAGTGTTTAAAAACTAAAATCATTATAATAAATGTTGTATTTGAAATTTATGCTATGGCTCTTCTTATTATATTTACTAATTGAGTTATATTCCCCTATTATCATCATCTAGTTATTTATTGCGAACACTATGAATACCAAAGTAATTATTGGCATTGGTGCCAACCTTAACAATCCATTAGAACAAGTAAAACTTGCGTTAACAGAAATTGCACAAATAAAAAATTCTAAATTATTAAAATGTAGTTCTCTTTATGAAACCAAACCTGTAGGTCCACAAGACCAACCTAAATTCATCAATGCCGTAGCTATATTAGAAACCTCCCTAACAGCATTAGAATTTTTAGATGAATTGCAAGCCTTAGAAAATTCGCACTTAAGAAAACGTATTATTCATTGGGGACCAAGAACCTTAGATTTAGATATTTTATTTTGGGGGAACGAAGAAATAAACAATGAAAGATTGATAGTGCCACACAAAGAATTTTCAAATAGAGTCTTTACAGTATTACCCCTGCTAGAAATAGAACCTAATTTTATTTATAAAGGAACACCTTTAAAAAATTTAGTATCCACCCTACCACAAGATGATCTAGATGCTTTTGTGAAAATTAAATAATTACGTTATAAGTTTAATTCTTCTTATAACAAACATAAAAATTCAGTTATTTATATTAGAATAATCTGCATGTTGTTTTTACCCAAACTTAAAGCATCATGGTCAAAAGATATCTAAAAAACTAAACACCACTTTAAACTATGGTGATTTAGAAAAACATGATACAACTGATTTGTGGACTATGAATTATTCAACAGATTACCTTACCCAATATAAACATATTTGTTATGAATACTGTAATAAAATACAGTATTCATAAAAATTAAAAATCCCAAACCACGTTCAATTTTATTTGCAATACTGCACCAAAAGCTTGCGAATGTTGCACTAATAATAATCAAAATTTAGCTCAATATTAACAAACAAATTCTCTGTGATATAATGAAAAAATGATATAGAAAAATGATTTTAATACTCATTAGAAAATCATATGCTATATCTTACAACGATTATTACTATTATATCTTTACTAATAATCTCATTTAAATATAGAAAAAAGTCTATGTAAAAAATTCAAATAACTCAAAAGGTTTACTTGAATTTAGGAGGAAAAATGCCTGTTACCACAGCAACTCTACAAACTTAAAAAATCAACATAAGAAATTTGCAACCATCACAGCTTATGACGCAACTTTTGCTCATCTTTTTGATGAAGCAGGAATTAGTGCCATTCTTATTGGTGATTCTTTAGGAATGACAATAAAAGGCGAACCAAACACCCTAAATGTTACTGTAGATGAAATTGCTTATCATACCAAATGCGTTAGTAGCGCTGTTAAAAACGCTCTTGTTATTGCAGATATGCCTTTTATGAGCTATACCGACGAACAAACTGCGTGTAGAACCGCCCATAAACTTATGCAAAATGGTGCCAACGTTGTAAAACTAGAAGGTGGCGCTCACCTTTCAAAAATCATCCGTACTCTTGTAGAAAATGGTGCCCCAGTATGTGGTCATTTAGGTCTAACTCCTCAATCAGTAAATGTTCTTGGTGGCTATAAAGTTCAAGGACGTGGCGAAGAACAAACCGCACAACTTTTAAAAGATTGTATTGAAGTTGAAAAAGCAGGAGCTTCAATGATTGTAATTGAATGCGTGCCACTAGAAATTGCAAAAAAAATATCAGAAACTCTCACTATTCCTGTAATTGGTATTGGTGCAGGTATGTATACCGATG
>GL995206.1:20819-23573 GCA_000222855.1 Succinivibrionaceae bacterium WG-1
AAGTTTAATAATTTTCATTAAATTACAACTTATTATTAAATTAAAGCACTATGATAAAACTATTTGTCATAGTGCTTTAATATAAAATAATAATCTCCAATTTTATCCCATTACTAAGCGTTATTTCTTTATGTCTTTTTTACATTTTTGTTTAGAAATATAAAAATAATTTCTACAATAATCAAATAGTACTAACCTTAAAATAAAATTGCGTTATAATTTGCGTCAGTGAATCTCTTTTATATTTTCTTTTAAGTTATCGTGAAGTTATAAAGTAAAAGAAAAAGTAACAGAGCTCTCTATAAAACTAAAATTTTAAACATTTTAATAATGGGATATAACAAATGAAAATAGCTCGCGAGATTAATGACATTCGTGAAATTGTTGTAGGTTTTAAACATGAAAACCAAACTATTGCCCTAGTTCCTACTATGGGTAATTTACATTTAGGTCATTTAACATTAGTAAAAGAAGCTCAAAAACATGCAGATAAAGTAGTGGTTTCTATTTTTGTAAACCCAATGCAATTTGACCGTGCTGAAGATTTAAAAACCTATCCTAGAACTTTAGAAAACGATTTAAAATTATTAGAAGAAGCTAACGTAGACGCCGTATTTACTCCTACTCCTGAAGTTATGTACCCTCAAGGTTTAGGCTTACAAACATATGTTGAAGTACCTGATTTAGCAAACAGCCTAGAAGGCGCTTTAAGACCTGGACATTTTAGAGGTGTTGCAACAGTTGTATGTAAATTATTTAACATTGTACAACCTGATTATGCTTGTTTTGGTTTAAAAGATTATCAACAAGTAGCTTTAATTAAAGAATTTGTAAAAGATTTAAATATCCAAACAAAAATTGTTGAAGTACCTATTGTGCGTCATGAAGATGGTTTAGCATATTCTTCTCGTAATAATTTATTAAATCAAGCAGAACGCTCTATTGCACCACGTTTACATGCCGAACTTATGAAATTAGGAGAATTGATCAAACAAGCTCCTACTGCTGAAATTCCTAATATTATTGATGCTACAATTAATGCTATCGATCTAAAAGGATTTAAGACAGATGATTTAACAATAGTTGACGCAGATACTCTAAGTCCTGAAATTTCTCATTCTCGTCGAGTAGTAATCTTAATTTCAGCTTACTTAGGTAAGATCCGTTTAATTGATAATCTTGTTGTAGAACGTTGTTAATTCTTTCTAAAAACATCAGAAAGAACTATTAACAATAATAAATCAACTTTATTTTAAGATTTTAAAAACGTAATCTATCGTAAAATTAGCGTAAAATTGTTATTTTACGCTAATTTGCTATAATGGATGACAAATCTATTTTATTGCAAAAATTTTTCCACATCTGCTAGGAATTAAAACCTAGCAGCTATACATTGAAGGAGTTTAGTCGTGGGCTTTAATTGTGGTATTGTGGGCTTACCAAACGTTGGTAAATCAACTTTATTTAATGCGCTTACCAAAGCAGGTATTGATGCAGCAAACTTTCCATTCTGTACAATAGAACCAAATACTGGTATCGTTCCAGTACCAGATCCAAGACTTGAAAAGTTAGCCTCTATTGATCACCCTTTAAAGATTGTACCAACAACCATGGAATTCGTTGATATTGCAGGTCTTGTAAAAGGCGCTTCAAACGGTGAAGGTCTTGGTAATAAATTCCTTATGAACATCAAAGAAACTGATGCTATCGCTCACGTGGTAAGATGTTTTGATGACCCTAATATTATCCATGTTAGTGGTAAAGTAAATCCAGCAGAAGATATTGAAGTTATCAATACTGAACTTGCTTTAGCTGACCTTGAAACATGTGAAAAAGCAATGCACCGCTTTGAGAAGAAAGCTAAAGGTGGTGACAAAGAAGCAATTGCAGCAATGAAGGTTTTAGAAAAGTGTCATCCAATCTTAAATGATTGCAAAAAACTCTTAGGCTTAGAATTATCTAAAGAAGAATTATTTGCAATACGTGAATGTAACTTCTTAACTTTAAAGCCAACCATGTATATTGCAAATGTTGCAGAAGATGGCTTCCAAAACAATCCATTCTTAGATGAAGTTAAGAAAATCGCTGACGCAGAAGGTTCTGTAGTAGTTCCCGTTTGTGCTTCTGTAGAATCAGACTTAGCAGCAATGGATGATGAAGAAAGACAAGAGTTTATGGAAAGTTTAGGTTTTGATGAACCAGGACTTAACCGTGTAATTCGTGCAGGTTATAAATTATTAAACTTACACACTTATTTTACAGCAGGTGAAAAAGAAGTTCGTGCTTGGACAATCCCTGTTGGCGCAACTGCACCACAAGCAGCAGGTAAAATTCACACTGACTTTGAAAAAGGCTTTATTAGAGCACAAACTATTAGCTATGAAGACTACATCAAGTATAATGGTGAAAATGGCGCTAAAGAAGCAGGCAGAATGCGTGCTGAAGGTAAAGACTATATCGTTCAAGATGGTGACGTTATTACATTCTTATTTAACGTTAGCAAATAAAACATTCATAAATTTGTAAATAAATTTTCAATAACTAGACAATGATTTTGCAATAAAACAATGCAAAACATTGTCTAATTTTTTGTTTAAAAATCGTGATGCTTATGGCACTTTATTTGAAATAATAAATATAAAGTGCTAAAATACTCGAAAATTTGCAAAGGCAGATTATAAAATTTGGCTATTATTTAGAATTATAATAATAGTTTGCTGTATTTATCTATGTCCTAGATAATACAAACTCTTG
>GL995206.1:23881-29903 GCA_000222855.1 Succinivibrionaceae bacterium WG-1
GAATAAAAAGAAGGTAATAAAAATGCAGAGAATTTTACTCAGAAGTAAACTGCATCAAGCTCGTGTTACCCACTCAGTGCTTAACTATGAAGGCTCTTGTAGCATAGATCTTGATTTATTAGATGCTGCAGGAATCGCTGAACATGAACAGATTGACATCTACGTTGTAGAAAATGGTGCGAGATTCCATACTTATGCAATCGCAGCTGAACGTGGTTCAAAAATGATTTCATTAAACGGTGCAGCAGCAAGAATGGCCGCTGTCGGTGATAAGGTAATCATCTGTGCGTATGGTTTATTTGAAGAAAGTGAAGTAGCAACACATTCTCCTAAACTTGTTTACCTTAACGAAAAAATGATATTGTTCGTACTTCTAAAAACATTCCTGTGCAACTAGCATAAAAATGTTTTAGATAAGAACCCAAATATCACAAAAGACCACATATCTCTTTTTTACTTTAAGCATTTAAAGTTAAATAAAAATAAAGATTGTGGTCTTTTTCATATAAAAAATAAAGTTACTTCTTTCATAAGATAAAACTACAAAATTCAAACTTTGAAAAAAAAACACTCAAAGTAAAAAAATAGATAAGAAATTAAAAATGGACTAACAAAATTTTATGTTAGTACCAAACTAGAGTACAAAAAATGACCATAAAACTAATTGTAGGACTCGGTAATCCTGGTGCAGAATACCAAAACTCACGTCATAATATGGGATATGATCTCTTAAACATGATTGCTAATAAATATAATATTGCAATGCGTGAAGATCCTAAATATTTTGGAGAAGTAGGCAAAGGTTTTATAGAAAACAATGAAGTGAGATTACTTTTTCCAACTACATTTATGAATTTAAGTGGTAAAAGTGTTGGTGCCTTGGCTAACTTTTTTAAAATCCAACCTAGTGAAATTTTAGTTTTACATGATGAATTAGATATCTTACCTGGTATTGCTAAAATTAAACTTGGTGGCGGTCCTGGCGGACACAATGGTTTAAAAAGCATTATTGCAGCTCTTGCCAATAATCAACAATTTTATCGCCTACGTATCGGTATAGGTAAACCTACTAATAAAGCCGAAATGATAAATTTTGTGCTCGGCAAACCTGCTCCTAAAGAAAAAGATTTTATATCTCAAGCTATGGATGCAGCTCTTGATGCTATAACTGTAATGTTTAAACAAGACATCAATAAAGCTACAAACCAACTTAATGCTTTTAAAGCCAAATAATAACTTTAAAGCCAAAACTCTTTATAGAATGTTCTAAAAGCTAAAAAATTAGAACATTCTAGTCTACAACTAGTGTTGATACACAAATATAATTCAGTCTTACAATCAATTTGTCACTAAGAAGAAACACTTTAAAAAGTTATGTTTTAGTGTTACACAAAATCTATATAAATTAAATAACAAAAACATCATTTAAGCAAATTTAGAAAAAGAAAATAAAATTTAAAATATATTTCTAATAATAATATCCTGATTTTAAAACCAAAATTTTAATTATTTTTATTAAAAACAAGATAGTTTTGTATAAAAAATAAGCTTTTTGTTTAAAAATAAGACAATTTTAAATATTTTTTAATTTTTTTATAAAAACACTTGACCAATCGAAAGGAATTAGGCATAATGAGCACCGTTCCAAGCAAGGAACAAAACAAAAAAAACTTGTTAATGGCTACGTAGCTCAGTTGGTTAGAGCATCGCACTCATAATGCGGGGGTCACTAGTTCGATTCTAGTCGTAGCTACCATTTTAGGGGTATCGCCAAGTGGTAAGGCAACGGGTTTTGATCCCGTCATCCGCTAGTTCGAGTCTAGCTACCCCTGCCATCTACCAAGTTTTTGGGGTATCGCCAAGTTGGTAAGGCAGTGGATTCTGATTCCACCATTCCTAGGTTCGAGTCCTAGTACCCCAGCCATGGGGAAACAAAATCGAATCTCTTTTCTAATTTTTTCTACTTTTTAAATTTTAGCTTGTGTTTTTGTTTTGTTTTCGTTGTTTAATTTATTGTTCATGTTATTTTGAAAAATAAATTACAATTCCTAATTTGTAGGGGTATCGCCAAGTGGTAAGGCAACGGGTTTTGATCCCGTCATCCGCTAGTTCGAGTCTAGCTACCCCTGCCATCCAATAAATTTTAAATCTACATTATCTTATCTGCTAATTATTTATAGTATATTTAATCATTTTTACTTTGTAAAAAATAAAACTTTAATTCATTGTTACCAATTCATAAAATATTAAAGAATGTTAAAAGTTAATATTTTATTTTTTATCATAAACATAATCTTAAAAAACATACACAATTAATGTCAAATTAATGCGCATTAATATTTTAATCTACAATGAAAAAAATGCTGTTAAAATAACAACATCTCCAACAAAATCTTAAAATAATTATAAGTAACATTTAAAATATAAAACAAAAACAAAAACAATAAAACAACTTAACAAAATTCTTTGCGATGAATCATTAAAGGCTATAGTTTTTGATTGTGGATTCGCTAAAGGACAGAAAAAATTTCACCATCTTTATTGATTTACGCTATTTTAAAAGCTATTCAAAAAATAATTTTACTATTCACCCCATTTATAATACTTACATTATTTTTTGTGATTCTTGTAAAGATAAAGAGAAACATTATATCCTAATTGAAGCTTTTTAATGAACATTTGAAAAAAAAATGGTTTTACTATTTTGATACTAATATTAGTAACAAAAATTATCAGAACTATTATTCAATTCAGACGATTGCCATAAAGAAGCGCAAAAACTAGCTCAAATAGCAACTTCAAAACTATGTATATCAGATATACTATGTCAAGATGGTTCCATAATTAATGAACATGGGCCAAAAGGTTCTAGTCACAAAGTATGCAAAGAAAAATACAAGCTACTTTTCTATTAAAAAAAGTTATTTTTCCAAGTACAAAATAACCATTGCTAGTATATCTGAACGAGAACATATACCATATGAAAGTTATTCAGATATTCTATCGTTGTGTGATGCAGGATATATTGGTGATAATAAGTATCATATGGTTATAAATTCAAAATCTCTTTTCTTAGGTAATTGCATAACGGGTAAGAAAACAAGCAAATAACATAGATATATTTAATTGGATCTTCTTAGATGATAATTATTGGTTCTTCTATGTGATAATCAACAATAATCAACAACATAGATAAGATTTCTTTTATGAATTATTACATTCAAGCTTAAGATCGTATGTATGTTTTTTATTTGATATTTAAAATTATTTCTTAAGAAATTTGAATATTATAATTTGAACAATCATTTTTTTGATGTTATTATTTACACGATATACGTAATTAGTTGTAAGGTTTTTTATATGAGACTATTAAAATTATCAGTGGAAGGGGTTCCGATTTTTAATTCTTCCTTTGAACTTGATTTATTTGCAACAGCTAGAGTTCAAAATAAAAATGGTGGCTTATATAAGATAAATGATTATTTATATTTGAGTAATGTTTGCGCCATTTCAGGTATAAATGCAAGTGGAAAAACTAGTATCTTAAAAACTATAAAATTTGCCTCTTACATATTGTCTGGAAAATTAAGATTGACAGAAGATAATGTTCCAATTTTTTTTGGTTCTAATGATGTAAAACTCAAAATTTATTTTTTAACAGAGGAAGATAAAAAACTTCATAAATTAGAAACTGTTATTTCATGTGTAAAAAATACATTGTCAGAAGATTTTGGTGTAAAAAAAACAGTATATTTTTAAGCAAGAAACTATTTCTAGTAAAAATTTAAGCTCTATAAAAAGAAAAAAGATATTGTTGATTTTGATTCAGTAATAAGTTCTCGCTCTAGAGAAGATTCTAAATTATTATTATTGAATGACGTAAGTTTGATTAGTGCTTTTATTCAAGAAAATAATTATGCTCCCATTAAGGTGTTAGAAACTTTGTCCTCTACTGATTTTAATTGGATGAATTTAACTTCTTTAGATGTTCCAACATCTTTACTTAATTATTTAGATTCGTCTATTGAATATCTAACTATAGGAAATAGTTCACAACAAATACCAACAAAATTAAAATTTAAATATCAAAAAGAAGAAATATTACTTACAGATTGTTTTCAATTAGGTTCTATTTTATCTTCAGGAACAATTAGAGGAATAAAAGATTTTCATTTTGCTCTATCTTCTCTTAAAAGAGGTGCTTTATTTATAATTGATGAAATAGAGAATCATTATAATAAGGCTATAGTTAAAAGCCTGATTAATTTATATTTAAAACAAAATACAAATCCCAATGGGGCTTGTTTAATTTTTTCTACACATTTTCCTGAGTTATTAGATTTAATAGAACGAAATGATCAGGTCTATTTTTCTAAGAAAAAAGAAAATAAAGTAATTTTAGAAAAAATTGAAGACAAAATAAAGAGAAATGACCTAAAAAAAAGTGAGATATATAATAGTAGTTACCTTGGTGGAACAGCTCCTTCTTATGATGCCTATGCAACATTTGTAGATGATTGGCAAAAGAAAATGAAAGAGAATAATTTAAATGAATAGAGAGTTTGTTTGTATTTGCGAAGGTGGAGCAGAGCAATCCATTTTTGATATTTTATTAGATAATGATATGTTGATTTTCTCTAAAGAACAACTTGTAGGTAATTCTTTATTAGATTCCTCATATAGAAATTCAAAAAAATTTGAAAGTGATTATCTAAATATGGAGCATTCATCTAAATTAAAAATCTACTTAGTTCAAGATAAAAATCCTAAATCAGAAAAATTTAAATTCAAGATAAGTAAACTGTATGAACATTACATTGATTCTATCACTTTTGTTATAACGCATCCAGAAATAGAAATGCTTCTTATAATTGCTGAAAATCAAGAAAATGAATATCAAAAATATAAGAGTAGAATGAAACCTTCTGTATTTTGCAAAAGATGTATCAACAAATTTAAGAACGAACCCATAAAACAACAGAATTTTATAAAAAATTATTTTAAAGATTGTAGTTTACTAGTTAATTGTTTGAAAATATATGCTCAAAAGTATTTTAATATTAAAGATAAGGATAAAATAAGTATTTATGATTTAATAAAAGAAGATATCAAGAAAAACTATTAATTTAATATAGGAAAACAAATAGCTATTATGAAAAATAACAGTAAAAAATATCAAAATTAAAAACTCTTGGAATTACATATGACTGTATAACAGAAACCAAAGGAGTTAATGTTATCAGAGTTGTAAAATTTTGAAATAAAGAAGACGAAAAACATATTTTTTTTGCACTAATATACCTTCATCCCAAATGGATGCTCTACAAATTGCCCAATTAAACAGAACGAAATGACAGATAGAACTAAAGTTTAAATCTATAAAACAACATATTATGCTACAAAAAGTAAATTCATGATATCCCACCTACAAGATGCGATATATGAGATGAGTTATGTTGTGGCATTGATAAAGGATTTTTTAGCCATTTACAGATAAAGTGCTTTTATAGTAGAGATTTTTGTAAATATTCAATAAATCAATTTATTTAGTATTTAAATGATTACATTGATTGGTACAATTCAAAAGAATTAAACAAATTTTAAATTATAAAACTCCGATTCAATATCGAAAGGAAATGTTTTTTATGATAAAATATTGTCCCGTAAATTGTCTGCACGCCCCTCTAGATTTTTTATCTAAAATTCTTGACACATTTAACTTAATTTTCAATCTAAATTTATAAATGTTTTCAACGATTACAAATATAATAGTATTTCAGTTTATACTTTAAGTTTTGCATCTGCTATAATACGCAATATTTTTAACAAAAAGTAATTCTTAGGTTTATATTCAATTTTATTTTTAATATAACGAAGCACTAAATTTTTATTATAAAATTATTTTGTGGTAACCAACTTTTTATAATTATAAAATATTTCTAAGTATCAAACTCAAAAACTCCAATAAATACTTACAAATATTTGCCCCTACTTTTGTTAAATACCCAATTATTATTGTTAG
>GL995206.1:30388-33916 GCA_000222855.1 Succinivibrionaceae bacterium WG-1
TACCCAATTATTATTGTTAGCATTAACTTTGTTTCATTATTTATATATATAAATAAATAAAAACAATTTAAATATTAGTGGAAATATAAATAAATGGCATCATATTTCATTCAAACTTGGGGTTGTCAGATGAATGTGTACGACTCTGACAGAATTCGTGATCTTTTAAATGCCCAACAAGATGTAGAAACAGACAATATCAAAGATGCTGATATTGTTATTTTAGTTACTTGTGCTATTCGCGAAAAAGCTCAAGATAAAGTATTTAATCAATTATATGCTTGGAAAGCTAATAAGCAATATAAGGAAAATGCCATCATATGCTTAGGTGGATGCGTTGCCTCTCAAGAAGGAGAAGCATGTATCAAAAGAGCACCAATGATTAATGTCGTATTTGGACCACAAACTATTCACCGTCTTCCAAATATGATCGATGAAGTTAGAAATACTGATGCAAAACACGTAGTGGATGTATCATTCCCTGATATCGAAAAATTTGACTATTTACCATCTCCTAAAAACAGTGGTTCATCTGCATTCATTACTATCATGGAAGGATGTTCTAATTTCTGTACATATTGCGTAGTTCCTTATACTAGAGGCCCAGAAGTAAGCCGCCAAGTTGAAGATATTTTAAATGAAATCAATGCTTTAACTGCTCAAGGGGTAAAAGAAGTTAATCTGTTAGGTCAAAATGTAAACTCTTTTAAAGGATTATATGAAGACGGTACAGAATGTAATTTTGCAGAATTATTGTATTTGGTAGCAGCAATTGAAGGAGTTGAAAGAATTCGTTTCACAACTTCAAATCCTCATGATTTAAGCGATGAAATTATCCAAGCTTTTGCTGATATCCCTAAAATTGCCGATGCAATACATTTACCAGTGCAAAACGGCTCAAATAATATTTTAAAACGTATGAACCGTAAATATACAAGAGAACACTACATGAATATCATAAATAAACTTCGTGCAGTACGTCCTAATATTTACATTAGTACTGATTTTATTATTGGATTCCCTGGTGAAACTGATGAAGATTTTGCAGATACAATGGATTTAATAGAGCAAGTAAAATTCGATCAAAGCTTTAGCTTTATTTATTCACCTCGCCCTAACACTCCTGCAGCAACTTACGAAGACACTACCACTTTAGATGTAAAACGTGCAAGATTATATAAGTTACAAGCAGCAATAAATAATCAAGCTCAGCTTTACAGTAGAGAAATGCTTGGTTCTATTCAAAAAATCTTAGTTGATGGTTTCTCAGTAAAAGATAAAGCAGAACTAAGAGGTAGAACCGATAATAACCGTACTGTAAACTTTGTAGGTGATCCAAAACTTATTGGTAGCTTTATAAATGTAAGAATTACCGATGTAATGACTCATACTCTACGTGGAGAAATTGTAGAAGAATAATTCTACCAATGACCTAGCAAGATGATCTTTCATCTTGCTATAAAAAATCACAAAAAAAACAAAATATTAATAGCTAAAAAAAGAAGGACAAAGTGAGTAAATCAACCACTACGATAAATTTTAAATTAGCACCAGCCAACCAAGATAGACTAATTAGTTTATGTGGACCTCTTGATGATAATCTAAAGCAAATTGAAACTCGTATGGGAGTACAAATAGTTTATCGTAACGAAGATTTTACTGTAATTGGAAATCCATCAAATGCCAATGCAGTAAAAAACATGCTTTTTAAACTCTATGTAGATACCGCTCCTATTAGAGGAAAAGAAGTTAATGAAATTACTCCTGAAGATGTTCATTTAGCTATTCAAGAATGTAAAACTTTGGAAGCAACTACCGCTCCAGAAAAGCTTGATAAATACATATCAACCTCAGAAGCTGCAGTTTCCAAAGAAATCGATGAATACAGTCAAAAAGCGACTAATATAAAAACCAAAAGAGGATTGGTAAGAGCTCGTTCTGACAATCAAGCAGCTTATATCAATAATATTGTTACCCACGATGTAACTTTTGGGATTGGACCTGCTGGTACTGGTAAAACCTATTTAGCAGTAGCGGCAGCAGTTGATGCTTTAGAAAGACAAGAAATTCGTAGAATATTATTAACAAGACCTGCGGTAGAAGCTGGTGAAAAATTAGGTTTCTTACCAGGGGATTTATCTCAAAAGGTAGATCCTTACTTAAGACCTTTATATGATGCATTATTTGAAATGCTAGGATTTGAACGAGTTGAAAAGTTAATTGAACGCCAAATCATTGAAATCGCACCTTTAGCATATATGAGAGGTCGCACCCTAAATGATTCATTTATTATTCTAGATGAAAGTCAAAATACCACAATTGAACAAATGAAAATGTTCTTAACACGTATTGGCTTTAACTCTAAAGCTGTTATCACAGGTGATATCACTCAAGTAGACTTACCTAGAAATGTAAAATCAGGTTTAAAACAAGTTATTGAAGTTTTAGCAGATGTTCCAGAAGTAAGTTTTAACTTCTTTACCTCTACAGATGTGGTACGTCACCCTGTAGTTGCCAAGATTGTACAAGCTTATGAAAAATTGATGCTTTAGAAAAGAAAGCTTCAGAAGAACGTAAACAAAAGTTTTTAAATCAAAAAGAAAATAATACTTTAGAAACTCTGAACAATAAAGATAAAAAACAAGACGCGTAATCCTCAAATTAAGAAGAGCGCTCATTAGGAATAAAAGATTATCTTACAATTGATTCCTAATGTTTTCATAAATTTAAAGATTCATAATAAATATAAACGTAAACTAAAATTATGAATTAAAAACTCTAAAAGTAGAGTTTAAGGATTTTTATATGTCTAAAGATACTGAAGAAATACTTCCTAATGATTACGAAAGTGATTGGGAAGAAAATGAAGATTATACAGATACAGGTGAATACGAACCTGGAGTATATATTGATTTGCAAATTGCAGTTAATGATACCAATAATCTTCCAACTCTTGAAGAAATGACACGCTTTGCAGAAGCTGCAATTCTCCCAAGAAAAGAATATGCGGAAATGACTATTCGCATAGTTGAAGAAGACGAAAGCCATCAACTAGATTTAGAATATCGCGGAAAAGACCGCCCTACTAACGTATTATCATTTCCTTTTGAATATCCAGAAGAACTACCTCCAGAAGCTTGGGGCGACTTAATTGGTGATTTAGTAATCTGTAAAAAAGTAGTAGAAAGAGAAGCTCAAGAACAAAACAAACCTCTTATCGCTCATTGGGCCCACATGATTGTTCACGGCTCATTACACCTTTTAGGTTACGATCATATAACAGATGAAGAAGCTGCAATCATGGAACCTTTAGAAACCAAAACAATGATTGAATTAGGCTTTGAAGATCCATATAAGGATGATGAAAAATAAATCATCCAATCATAAAGATGAACTTAATAGTTTCGCTATTAAGTTCATCACCAACAAATATTTATAAAATCACTCCACAATAAAACAAATCACGTTTTTAACTTTCCAATATCTCTATTTATTATTTATTTTTAAGAAGCAAAGTTGTTTTTATAT
>GL995206.1:35240-38174 GCA_000222855.1 Succinivibrionaceae bacterium WG-1
TGTACAAAAGATCTATCTATATGGTATGGCGTTTTGTAAAAGAAGTAGCTTTACCAAATTTGAGGAAATTAAATTGTAATTTTTTATAACCCAAACTTACATATAATTAAGGCGAATCCAATAACGATTCGCTTTTAATTAGAGATTAACTTAAATTTACTATTTATAAATAAATTTACCTTTAGTTACTCTTTCATTATTTCCTAAATCTCTAATAGTTTCTATAGCACTAAAATCCGCTTTAGCAAAATAAGCTCTTACGTCAACCCCTTGATTATATCCATGCTCTATCAATAATGAGCCATTATTATGTAGAAATTTGCCAGCATCTCTTAAAATTGTAATAATATCTAAGAATCCATTCATAGGAGCAACTAATGCAGTTTTGGGTTCATAACGTAAATCCCCTATAGCAAGATGTGGATCTTTTTCCATAATATAAGGAGGATTAGAAACAATAATATGATATTGATGTTGAGGTTTTAATTCCTTAAACCAATCGCTATTAATTACGTTAATAGGAAGATTTAATCTCTGTGAATTTTCTTTAGCTACATTACAAGCTTTTTCAGAATAATCAACAGCATCAATTTGAGCATCTTTTAATTCATATTTTAGTGCTAAAGCTATAGCACCTGTACCAGTGCCTAAATCTAGAATTCGTAATTTATCTTGTGGTATTCCACTATCTATTAAATTTTGAGCTTCAACTAAAGCATTTTCAACTAAAGTTTCAGTGTCAGGTCTCGGAATAAGAGTGTCAGGAGTAACTTTTAAATCTAATGTCCAAAATTCTCTTTTACCAATAATGTACGCAATTGGTTCACCATCTAAGCGACGTTGCACTAAAGACATGATTTTGTCATAATCTTCTTGAGAGATTTCAAACTCAGGGTATGTAAGTAAAAAAGCTTTGTCTTTATTGATGATAAAAGATACTAAGCAATATGCTTCTATTGATGAACTTTCAACACTGTCACTTTGAGCGCGTAATTTAAGTTCTGCTTCTTGATATACTTTTCCTATCTGCATATGCCATTCCTCTACCTATAAAATAATCATATTCAGTACCTATTGATACTTTTTTCAAATAAAGCCAAAAACTTGCTTTAAATGTAGTAATTCTTCTACATAAATTTTGGGGTATATTTATATATATTTGTTTTGGTACTTACTTTTTATCGCGACTCTTTAAATAACTTAGTAATAAAAAAGTCTAATCAATAGCTTATGCAGCAACAAGTTGTTTTATTTTTATAATTATTCTTATATATGTTTTATATATATTAAAATAGATTTTTTACTTTTAAAACAAAAATAAATTAATAAACAATAATTATTACAAAAATTATCTAATATTTGTGAATTAAAGCTAAAAAACACCTTGAGTACCATTAAACAATTTTTTTGTCATTCTACATAATATCAATAAAAAAGAGTTTAATTTGGCAAACTTTTAAAAGTTCAACATTTACTACTGAAAGAAAAGAAAAAAAATAGAAATACCTATTGGTATTTCTATTTTCTAATTTAAGACTTAGAACAACTTGAAATTCACAAACAATTGTGAACTCTCATTTTTGTTGTTATTAAGATTCTTTAGCTAATTCCGCTAACATATTAGCTTGATGTTCTTCAATTACTGGAACTAATAAAGCGTCTAAATCACCATTCATAATTTCATTTAAACGATATAAAGTTAAATTAATACGATGGTCACTTACACGACCTTGCGGATAGTTATAAGTACGAATTCTATCTGAACGATCACCTGAACTTAAAATACTTTGTCTTTGTTCAGCTTGTTCTTTCATCTTCTTTTCTTCTTCAAGGCGAGCTAAACGAGATGCTAACACAGCAAATGCTTTAGCTTTATTCTTATGTTGTGAACGTTCATCCTGACATTCAACTACTAAACCTGAAGGAAAGTGAGTAATACGAATAGCCGAATCGGTCTTGTTAATATGCTGACCACCTGCACCACTTGCTCTAAAGGTATCGATACGAATATCTTTTGCTAAAATTTCAGGAGCTTCTGATTCTGGAACTTCAGGGAACACCATTACAGTACATGCAGAAGTATGCACACGACCTTGAGTTTCTGTTTCAGGAACACGTTGCACACGGTGACCACCTGATTCAAACTTCATGGTACCGTATACCCCATCACCAGAAATCTTACAAATCATTTCTTTAAAACCACCATGTTCACCTTCGGAACAGTTCATGATTTCTACAGACCAATTTCTTTTTTCAGCATATTTTGAATATAATCTGAATAAATCACCTGCAAAAATTGCAGCTTCATCACCACCTGTACCTGCACGAATTTCTACGAAGGCATTGTTATCATCTTTAGGATCTCTTGGTAAAAGAAGTATCTGAATATCTTTTTCAGACTTTTCAAGATTTTCCTTAATAGAATCAATTTCCTCAGCTGCCATTTCACGCATTTCGGCATCATCGCCATCAAGCATTGCTTGAGCTTCTGTTAAATCAGATTCTAATTGAGTGTAATTCTTAAAAGATTTAACAATAGTTTCTAATTGAGAGTATTCCTTATTTAAATCACGAAAACGATTTTGATCATTCGCAATTTCAGGATCTGCTAACAGAGCTTGTACTTCTTCATAGCGTTCCGCTAAAGTTTCAAGCTTAGTGATGATTGATTGCTTTAACATTTATATTCCTTTGACATATTTTGCCAAAAACAACAGAAAAACTTTTATGAATATTTTAAATAAAAAACAACATAAAATTTGCAACATGAATACCTACAGAAAAACTTCAAGTATAAAAAACAATTTATAAAGATCAAAGTTTTTTATCGTATGAACTTATGAGCTAATTGTCATTAATTGCATTTTACTTAATTTGGTAAAAAACAAAATTCTGTGCAAATCGTAATTTTTGAAAAGGAATTTTTACATATAG
>GL995206.1:38758-42940 GCA_000222855.1 Succinivibrionaceae bacterium WG-1
ACTTTTATTAAAAAAATTCTAGTGCGTGTATTATACATTTTATTTAATTATATCGCTACAATTTAACCAATCTTCAAACTGCAACACACCTTAAAAAACATTAAAAAAACAAAAATTATCTCAACTTTTTGATAAAGTTAAAAAATAACTAAAATTTTTATAAATAAAAAATAATTTTTATTATAATAAGCTATGTGTTTATAACCATAGGAGTGAGATACGTAGGTATCCCAAATATACAAATATATGAGTAGCGACGAGCGTAGCTATCAACAAGATAATAAAACAAATCATCCCCAACGCCATGAAAATTGGTTTGAAAAAATAACCCATATAATTAAAGGTGAGCCTACAGACCGTGAAGATCTTGTAGATATCATTTCAGATGCTGGTGACAGAGAAATCATCGATGAAAACACTCAAGATATGATTGAAGGTGTTTTTGAGATTAGTGAACTTAGAGTTCGCGACATCATGATTCCTCGTTCCCAAATGGTAACCATCTCTGCAGCAATTACAGTAGAAGAAGCTATTGATAAAGTAGTAACAAATGGTCATTCTCGTTTTCCTGTAATACATGAAGATAAAGATCATATTGAAGGCATTCTACTTGCAAAAGATTTACTTAAATACATAGCAACCTACGATACCAAAAGACCAATTAAAGATGTGGTAAGACCTGCGGTTGTTGTTCCTGAAAGCAAAAAAGTTGATAGACTATTAAAAGAATTCCAACAATGTCGTTATCACATGGCAATTGTAGTTGACGAATATGGTGGAGTTTCAGGCTTAGTTACAATTGAAGATATTCTAGAATTGATTGTTGGCGAAATTGATGACGAATACGACAATGAAGACGACAATTTAGAACAGATTCAAAAGATTAATGATAATACTTATCATATCAAATCGTTAACTCCGGTTGAAACTTTTAATGAAAAGTTTAATGCAAATTTCTCTAAGGACGAATTTGATACTATTGGTGGTGTAGTTAATCATGCTTTTGGACATCTTCCTACCAAAAATGAAACTATAGATATTGATAATTTTTCTTTTAAGGTTTTAATTGCAGATAAAAGAAGTACTCATTTATTGCAAGTTATTGTAAAACCTAAGGAAGAAGAATAAGAAAAAATAAGAATAAAAGAATCCCACTAATAAAAAATGAAAAGGTCTCATCAACAAATAAAATAAGACATTGCCATTTTTTACTAGAGCTTTTATTTCTATTCTATTTAATTCTTACCATTTTATATTTATCATTCAATTTTTAATCCAAGTTTCACCAGAAACTTGGATTACTAAAATAAAAATTCACTTTTACCGCCCTCCTTCTACAACATCTTGTTAGTTATATTTTTTAGAACCAAGCTTAAATGTGTTATAATCACACCAAAATTTTTACCCAATAATAGCAATTCCAAAATTTTCTTTAACATTGAAAAAATGTCACATATAAAAAATATTCACTACTCGTTAGTATCGTATTGGCTTTAATTTTAGGCGGATTCCATGCTTTAGGATATGCTCCATATGATTTATGGTATGTATCCCTATTTACACTTGTAGGATTATTTTTAATATTTAGCTATATAAAATCTAACAAACAACTAGCTAGCATAGTTTTCTGTTTTTGTTTAGCAAATAATTTTGTTTCTTTATTTTGGATAAGTAAAGTTCTCAATAATTTTGGTCAAATGCCAATGCCTTTAGTAATTATTTGTTTATTCGCATTTGGCATATATTTAGCTTTACTGCCGACATTTTGTACTTATTTTATAAGTCGAATCTTCTATAAAGAAAATACTTTGAAATTGTTAGTAGGTATCCCAATATTTTGGATTATTGCTGAAAATATTAACGGTTTCTTATTTACAGGATTTCCTTGGAATTGGTTAGGCTATACCCAAATTGACTCGGAACTTAGTAATTATGCTCCAATTTTTGGAGTTCTTGGAGTTTCTTACTTCACTCTATTGATTGCAAGCGCTACCGCACTTGCTATCAAAAAATTTAATTTTCTATATTTAAGCTTTGCAATAGCGATTTATGCAATTGGGGCATGGTTAAGCACAATAGAATATACCGATAATGAAAAACCTATCAAAGTTGCTTTAATGCAAGGAAATATCCCAACTGAAACAAAATGGGATCCTGAACAAGTAATACCAACACTTGAAAATTATATGGGTCTCCTAAATGACAATCTTGATGCAAGTTTAGTAGTATGGCCAGAATCGGCAATTCCTGCTCTTGAAAATAATTTAACAGGATTTATATCCAAACTTGATGAAGATTTAAGTGATCAAAGTATTGGTCTCATCACAGGGGTGCAATATTATAACGAAAAGAAAAATGAATTTTATAATGGCATAATTGGAATTGGAGACATCTCTTCTAACAATAAAATCCACTATGAATATGGAGTAAGCAATCGTTATTATAAACATCACTTAGTGCCAATTGGTGAATTTGTACCTTTTGAGTCTTTACTAAGAACTTTAGGACCAATATTTAATATGCCTATGAGTTCTTTCACCCGAGGTAATACTCATCAACCTAATATACTCATTAAAAATTTAAATATAGCATCTGCAATTTGTTATGAAATAGTATTTAGTGATGAAATGCGTAATCAAATATACTATGGAACCAACATGATTATCACAATCAGCAATGATGGTTGGTTTAACTATTCAAATGGTCCTTATCAACATTTAAATATTGCAAGAATGCGTGCAAAAGAATTTAGCAAACCAGTTCTTCGTGCTACTAATAATGGTATTACAGCTGTAATTGATAAAAAAGGTAATATTCAATCGCAAATTTTACAAAATATTCGTGCCACATTAAGAACTGAAATTGCCCCATCTATAGGTATTACACCTTATGCAAACTTTGGGAATACTTTTTTATGGTTAGGATTTGCCTTGTTATTATTGATATCTATTTGGAATAAAATATACAGACTATTGTTAATTACATTTTCCAAAATAGAACGTAATTTATTTAAAAAAGTTTCTGAAATTTTAAAATAGAAAAATTATCGAGTGATAATTTTGAAATAAAGACAGTTACACGTAATTTATTTTGCTCTCTATTTCACTCTCACTTATCAAGAATTTCAAGAGCATTATTTCTAAAAATATCTATTAGTTCTTGAGGTTCTTGCCTTAAAAATAAAGCAACATTCTTAATAATTTCTGGAATATCGTTAACACTAACTAACGCTAATTCTTTCTCATCATAATTAAAATTTGATTCTAGATTCATAACTTGCTTTTTATGTAAGGAAAATCAGTTTCAGTTACAAATGCATCTATTGGTAAATGCTCTATTGCAGACCAAATTTTTTACTTTGATGATTTAAACAAATACCTCCTAATCCTAATTTAAACCCTAAGTCATAATAAATTTTGGCAGTCTCTTTATAGAATGACGCTGCATGTATTATGCCTTTGGGATTTATTTTTCTTGATTTTAATAACCTAATTAATTCATTATGAGCCCCAACACAATGAATTAAAACAGGTTTCTTTAATCTGAGAGCCCAATCTAATTGAGTATTCAAAACATCAATTTGCACATTCAATGGAATTTCACATCTTTTATCTAATCCTATTTCACCAATTCCCATGATATTGATATCACTAGAAAATATTTCGTTTCCAATAACAATACTTTTAGAGAGTAAATAATTATCAATAGCAATAATTAGTTTTTCTAAAATCTGCATATTGGCATTAAAAGGATGGAGTCCTACAAATGGTAAAATACGTAATATATTTTGATTATAATCATGCGCAATTTTTATGTTAACAATAGAATCCTCTAATGAAGTACCAGGAATAAATAAAGTATCAAGTTTATGTACCATGCAATCTTTAAAAACACTTTTTAAGTCAGTATGGTTCAAAGTTGATAAATGAATATGAGTATCTATATACATCTTTATATTCCATGTTAATTAAGTTTGCCATGTTATTTTTGGAAACGAAAAAGCCAAAATAGAAATGTCTTAAAACGCCAAAGTGAAAATGCAATTTTTCTTTATATTTACTTTGGTATAACTATTTTTTTTTAATATTTTCCATTTAATTCTACATTAAAAAAAAATTGATATATTTTACTTTTTATTATGATTTATGAGATTAGTCTTGAATAACTCAAAAAATAAAAGAC
>GL995206.1:43299-45402 GCA_000222855.1 Succinivibrionaceae bacterium WG-1
TAAAGGTCTTCTAATTCATAATTTTATTTAACTGTAAATTTAACTTACATTTAAATTTTAATGTTCACGGGTCTTATTAAACTTAATTTTTGGATAACGTTCCATAGTTAAATTTAAGTTAACCATATTTGGTGCTATATAAGTAAGATTATCAGCCCCATCTAACGCAATATTTTGTGGTACTTTACGTTGAATTTCATCAAGTTGCTTTTCATCATCACTTTCAATCCAACGCGCTGTAGTCACATTTATTGGTTCATAAATAGCTTCAACGTTATATTCATTCTTTAAACGAGAAACTACCACGTCAAACTGTAAGGTACCTACAGCCCCTACAATTAAATCATTATTAATGAGAGGTCTAAATACTTGTACCGCACCTTCTTCTGATAACTGTAATAAACCTTTTTGTAAAGCTTTTTGTTTTAAAGGATCTTTTAAACGAATACGTTTAAACAATTCAGGAGCAAAGTTTGGAATACCAACAAAATGTAAATCCTCACCTTGAGTAAAGGTATCCCCTATTTGGATGGTACCATGATTATGTAAACCAATAATATCACCAGCATATGCTTCTTCAGCTTGCTCACGGTCTCCTGCCATAAATGTTACAGCATCACTAATATTTAAATCTTTACCTACACGTACATTATGAAGTTTCATGCCTTTTTCGTATTTACCAGATACTAAACGCATAAAAGCAATACGATCTCGGTGTTTTGGATCCATGTTAGCTTGAATCTTAAACACAAAGCCTGTCAACTTATCTTCTTGAGGTGAAACTTCACGAGTTTCAGTCATACGAGGTTGAGGAGCGGGAGCCCATGAAGTTAACCCATCAAGCATATGGTCAACCCCAAAATTACCTAAAGCGGTACCGAAGAATACAGGAGTAAGACTACCACTTAAGAAATCTTCTTCAGAAAATTCTGCTGCACCAGCTTTTACTAATTCTATTTGATCACGTAATTCTTGAGCGTAGTCACTACCAATTACTTCATCTAATTCAGGATTATCTAAACCTTTTACTACATGTTTTTCTTGAATAATAGAACCTTGACCTGATTTATAAAGATAAGTTTCATCTTTATAAATATGATAAATACCTTTAAAGGTTTTACCACAACTAATAGGCCAAGTAATTGGCGCACAAACTATTGCTAATTCTTTTTCAACTTCATCCATAAGCTCCATAGGATCGCGAGTTTCACGGTCAAGCTTATTCATAAAAGTAAGAATTGGAGTATCACGTAAACGTGTAACTTCCATTAACTTACGAGTTCTTTCTTCTACACCTTTAGCCGCATCAATAACCATTAAACAACAGTCAACAGCTGTTAGCACACGATAAGTATCTTCAGAGAAGTCTTCGTGGCCTGGAGTATCTAATAAATTAACTAAACAATCATTATATGGGAACTGCATTACAGAAGTGGTAACAGAGATACCACGTTCTTTTTCCATTTCCATCCAGTCAGATTTTGCAAAAGAACCATTTGCACCACGTCCTTTTACAGTACCAGCTCTTTGAATTGCGTGTCCGTATAAAAGAACTTTTTCAGTAATAGTAGTTTTACCAGCATCAGGATGCGAAATTATCGCAAAAGTACGACGCTTATTAATCTCAGATAAAAATTCTTGCGTTGCCATTATGTTTCTTCTAATTGTTAAAAATAATAAAAATTGCGAGAATTTTAATATTTTTACACATTTTTAGCAAGTTTAGAGCACGTTTATATCTGTGTACAAACATCTTTAAAATAAAAAAACATCTATTCTTAAAAACTTACTAAATACTTCTCACAACTTATTAGCCTACTTTGAAATTACTATTAATACTTAAAAACAAAAATCCTCCCAATTGGGAGGATTTGTTTTTTACAGCTAAACTATTTTATACAAATATAGGACTAGAAATTTGTATATGATGAATTATCTCTTACATAAGAAAAATTATATTTCTTTGTAAATGGAGGTAATGTAGAAATCTTATTAAATAACTTTTTCATAATTTTGTTCCTTAATGTTTGTTACCCTCTTAGCTTGATATCTCACTATTTACTGATATCTTTTTATAATTTTATTTTTCTTTTTTAGCTAAGA
>GL995206.1:45857-48751 GCA_000222855.1 Succinivibrionaceae bacterium WG-1
TTTTTTTATTGCTTATTGTCTCTATTTTTGGTTTTACTACTTAACGTAAAATCTTTTTTACTCTATAAATATCTTGTAAAGATTACTTTACATAAGTGAAGTTGTAACCACGAGTAAATGGTGGTAATACATCATTCTTTGTTGCACGAACTGCTAATTTGTTAAATAAAGCCTTCATAATTTTTTCTCCATCCTGGATTTTTAATTTTGTGAAGCATATCTGCTTTTCATGTTTTTCATGATACACCTTTTTTTATATTTATCAATCATTTTATGTAAAAATACTACAGTTTTTTATATGAAAACCATTTCAAAATTTTGAAAATATTTTCAGAAAACGTTTTTATAAAAATTCAACCCCAAAAATATTTTAAATACGTCGCATTTTTTTCGTTTTTTACAAAAAATCAGTCAAAAACAATACATATAACAAAAATTAACATGTAGTTTTATTACATTTTTAATTAAAATTTGATCATTTTGTAAAAATTATTGTCTTCATCTTTTTACACTCCTAAAAAAGAACATTACATTATGAAAATTTAAAATTTATATCAGTAAATAAAAAATAAAACTTCAAATTTTACTTACCTAATTAATATAGAAGAGTGTTAAACTTATTACTTAGACAAATATTATTAAAAATTTTGATAAGATATTAGCTTACCTTCCCAAATAAAAAGAGATAAATAATGACCGAAACTATTACAAATATTGAAAAAAGTGTAGCTCAACAAAACGCCCAACAAATAGCAGTAAATCAAGTTATACACGAAGGTGAACTAACAGGAAGAATACACTCTATAGAAACTGGAGGTACAGTTGACGGTCCTGGAATTAGATATATAGTCTTTTTTCAAGGATGTAATTTTAAATGTCTTTATTGCCACAACCGTGACACTTGGAATTTTAAAGATGGTATTGAAGTCACTGTAAAAACATTAATGGATGAAATTGTAACTTACGCCCCATTCTTTAATGCTACAGGTGGCGGGGTTACCGCATCTGGTGGTGAAGCAAGCATTCAAGCTAAATTTGTGACTTCCTTATTTAAAGCAGTTCATGAGGCAGGATTTACCACTTGTTTAGATACCAATGGTTATATCAAAAACTATACTCCTGATATAAATGACTTAATCACTGAAACAGATACTTTCTTACTAGATTTAAAATGCATGAATGATGACATTCATAAAAAATTAGTAGGACATACTAATAAGTACACTTTGGATTTTGCCAAACACCTAAAAGAACTAGGCAAAAAAATGTGGATCCGTTTAGTCGTTGTTCCAACATATACAGACGATGAAGAAAATGCTCACGCAATGGGGAAGTTTATCCAAGAATTAGGGGAAGCTGTAGAACGAGTGGAACTACTACCTTATCATGAAATGGGAAAACACAAATGGGCTTATTTTAACGATCCATATCAATTAGATGATATTGAACCACCTTCTCGCGAATCTTTATTAAAAATTAAAAACATTTTATTAAATTATCATAAAGAAGTTCATTAGTTCAACATTGTATCCTTGAAAAAGTAACATCTTAAAATAAAGATATTTCAAGGATATTTTAAGCTAAGATTTGTATAACATTATATTTTATATTCTATAAAGCCTTGCATATTGCAAGGCTTTATAGATTAAAGTAATAGCTTGCAGTCATGAATCTCGAAAAATAAAGAATCTTAAATAAAATTTACCAAAATTTCCAAAAGTATTATTTTAAATTTCGTCTATAAATGACTTATCTGAGTTTTCTTGTTTTAGAACTTTATCTATAACTAATAGTAAATCCCAATACTTTGCCTCAAATTTTGGTTCTAAACTATTTTTAAGACAGATGTTTTTATAGAGCTCTAAATGTTGCTGTGGTAATTTGGTTAAAGCTAATACACCAAGCTTATAATATCCAATAATAGGTAAAAGTAATAAAAATACTCCAACTGCAATTGCAACCACTAAAGAAATTTTATTTCCTATATAACTATACGAATAAAAAACAATAAAATACCATACTATATAAAAAGCTAATAATGGCGGCAGTAATAACGCCAATAATTTTAAAGGTCTAATTAAGTACCCTTCTTTTAGTACCATATTTAATTTCGGTAAAGCTGGCCACTTATTCACTAATTTATAACCAACAAAAATTTCTTTTAACATATTTGAATCTTAGTAAAATCAATAAATTCTTAAAATAATAATAAAAGCTTAAAAAAAGCAAAGGTATAGTAATAGTGGTTCTTATTAAACAAGAATTATAACAACAACATTATAATAAATAACTAAGCACAAAATTGATAGCAAAAAATTAAAAGATAAAAATTTAGAGAATGTTATAGAAATGGGATAAAAAAGAAAAAGAATCAGTAGATGAACTACAATAATATATTAGAAATAGAGGAAAGTGTCATCCATGACACCAAAAGCTATCAAAAACTAGCCTTAAAATATTGCATATCCTATGCAATCAACCAATTAAACTTTGGCATCCTTGCCTTAAAAACGCATCCTACGTTGTTTAATAGTCTGTGAGAAGTGCATCCTGCACTAGTAAGAACATCTTGTTCAACTCATGTGCGTATGATACATATTTTTTTAAAATTAGTTTGTGACTCACATCACTTACAATATATACTAATTACAAAATAATCAACACAAACCTTTATTTTATAAAGGTTTTCAAAAACAAAAGTATAAAATATTTGATAGTAATTTTATAATTTTTCTCACATGCATATAGCAAATATCTCACAAAATTTTGTGAACTGTTTAAAATTAATACAGTTGTTTTTAAACAGTTAACTTTGATTTTGTAATTTTCGTATAAAACAAATTTTAAAATTATTTTAAAGTTTTATATAACGCTAAAAATACCATTAAAAAGAC
>GL995206.1:49308-57330 GCA_000222855.1 Succinivibrionaceae bacterium WG-1
TTTGTATTAAAGTTGTATAAGTAGCAGCATTTGTCTACTTATATCATGCTTGTAAAAAGCTTGTCGGATTGTTAAAAAAGAAAAATTTCTCTTTTTTAAACAAAGACTTTTTATTAACTTTTATTTTTTTTCTGTTAAAACAGAAAGGGGATACCTAAGTGGCACATACTATAATGCTTATCCCGATTGGCACCGGGGTTGGAGTAACATCTATCAGTTTAGGTCTTGTAAGAGCTATTGCACGTGAAGGTGTTAAAGTTAGTTTCTTTAAACCTGTAGCTCAACCAAAACCATCTTATACAGGTCCTGAAGCTAGCACTGCAGTTATTAAAGCTGCAAGCAATTTAAATGTTCAAGAACCAATTGAAGCATCTCGCATGGAAGCTTTAATGAGTTCTGGTGACAAATCAACACTTCTTGAAGAAATTATTGCTAACTTTGAAAAACAAGTAAAAGAATCTGAAGCAGATGTAGTAGTAGTAGAAGGTTTAGTACCTATTGAAAAGCATCCTTTTGCAGATAGTTTAAACACAGATATAGCAAGTGGTATTGACGCTGATATCATTTTTGTAACTCAACCAGGAAGTGGTTCTGCAACACAACTTCGTGATCGTCTTGAACTTGCTTGTAATAGCGTTTCTGAAGCAATTAGAAAACGTATTAAAGGTTGTATCATCAATAAAGTTGGTGCAAATGTTGACTCTCATGGCATCCCAACCCAATTAGAAATTGGCGTACCTACAGCTGACTTAAAAGATTTAAATTTAGATGGTGTAATTGACGTTTTAGCAACAATTCCATGGAACCCTACATTAAATGCAGCTCGTGCATCTGACTTAGCTTCATTCTTACAAGCTACAGTAATCAACGAAGGTGAAATGGCTACACGTCGTTTAAATGAAGTTGTATTCTGTGCTCGTGACGTACAGAACATGGTTAGTTATATCAAACCATCTGCTCTTCTTGTAACATCAGGCGACCGTTCAGATATTATCATTTCAATTGCACTTGCAGCAATGAATGGTACTAAGATTGGTGCTTTACTTTTAACTGGTGATTACAGCTTAAACGAACAAGTTGCAGAACTTTGTAAACAAGCATTTGCAACAGGTTTACCTATTTTCCAAACAGCTGCTCACACTTGGCAAACTGCTATTGATTTACAACACTTCAATATTGAAATTCCTGCTGACGACGTTGAAAGAATTAATAACATTTCTGACTACGTTGCAGGCAACATTGATAGTGCATGGATCAAGAGCTTAAGTGAAGAAACTTCACACGTAAGATTATTAAGCCCAGCTGCATTCCGTTATCAATTAACAGAAATGGCTAGAGCTGCTAAGAAACGTATTGTATTACCAGAAGGTAATGAACCACGTACTATTAAGGCTGCGGTAATCTGTGCTGAAAGAGGTATTGCGACTCCAGTACTTTTAGGTAACCCTGATGAAATCAAGCGTATTGCTTCACAACAAGGTGTTACTTTAAACGATAATGTACAAATCATTGATCCTGAAGCATCTCGTTCTAAATATGTACCACGCCTAGTTGAATTACGTAAGTCAAAAGGCTTAACAGAAGAAGGTGCTCGTGAACTTCTTGAAGACAACGTGTACTTAGGTACAATGATGATTGAAAACAATGAAGTTGACGGCTTAGTATCAGGTGCTGTTCACACAACAGCGAATACAATTCGTCCACCATTCCAGATCTTAAAGACTGCTCCTGGTGCATCTCTTGTTTCTTCTATTTTCTTCATGCTTTTACCTGATCAGGTTTTAGTATATGGTGACTGTGCAGTTAACCCAGATCCTACAGCAGAACAATTAGCTGATATTGCAATCCAATCATCAGATACTGCAAAAGCATTTGGTATTGATCCACGCGTTGCAATGATTTCTTACTCAACAGGTTCATCAGGTAAAGGTGCCGATGTTGATAAGGTAAGAGAAGCAACTGAAATTGCTAAGACTAAACGTCCAGACTTAGTTATTGACGGTCCGTTACAATACGACGCAGCTATTATGGCAAACGTTGCAGCTTCAAAGGCTCCAAATTCTCCAGTAGCTGGTAAAGCAACTGTATTCGTATTCCCTGACTTAAATACAGGTAATACTACATACAAGGCAGTACAACGTTCTGCTAACTTAGTATCTATCGGCCCTATGCTTCAAGGTATGAGAAAGCCTGTAAATGACCTTTCTCGTGGCGCATTAGTTGACGATATCGTATACACTATTGCTATTACTGCAATTCAAGCAGATCAAGCTAGCAAGTAGTAATTTTAGTTTTTAACTAAAACTTATAAAAATAATCCCAAGCACCGACTTGGGATTATTTTTTTAGAATGCAGAAATCATTTTTGATTTCTTATTTTTAAGTTGCTTTTATTTTTTCTAAATATGAGAAATAAATTTAATTTCTTATTTCTTACTATTTATGAACTTTTGAGCATCGTCAAAACCACCAAGATTTATAACATTTTGATATCCTAATTCTTGTAATGATTGTTTGGCAATATCAGCTCTTCTGCCACTACGACAAAACAAATAAATAGTATCATCCTTAGTAATATTTAAAGATGTAATTTGAGACGAAATTAAAGTGTGTGGAATATTTACAGTATTAGAAATAGGTGAAGTTAAGTATTCTTCAGAGCTACGAACATCTATATAAAAATCTTGTGCCATAACAATTTCACCAATAATTAAACTTATAAATAAAAATACTACTGATATCAATTTATTTAACATTATTTTACAACCTTTCTATCAATTATTCCGTTTTACGCAATAGCTTCTATTCTTGTAACTAATATTTTATCTATTAACGAAATCCAATGAACATCGTAATCATAAAATTGCACCCCATATTCCTTAGAATCAACTTCATGTAATACTTCATCTTGCTCCCTTCTTTTTTTATAAGCAGGTCTTGGGTCTTGAGATAAATTTTCTGCAATAAATTCTAAAAAATTAGGAATTCCTGTTTTAGCTATTTGAGTTCTTGCTAGTTCTGTAAATTCAACAGTTGTTAATAAAGGTTCAAATTTAGCAAAACTACAATTTGCATCGATATGAGCATCAGTATATTTAACATAAGGCTTTATATCTATAATTGGAGTATTATTTACTAAATCAGCCCCTTCTACTTCTAAACGAACTTCTTTATTTTTGTGAATTACTCTTTTTAATTTTACCGAAGATAAACCGATACGATTGGGACGAAAAGGTGAACGACTTGCAAACACCCCAATCTTGGCGTCTCCCCCTAGTCTTGGAGGTCTAATTTTGGGAGCAAAGGCTTTATCTTTATCCACTTCATGAAAAATAAAACTTATCCACAAATGACTAAATTCTTCAATACCTGCAAAAGCATCTATATTGTTAAAAGGAGGCAACATTTTGATAAAAAATTGCCCATAATGAATTAAAGAACTTTGCCTTGGTATCGCAAATTTAGTGCGATACGGACTTTCCATTACCGCTATTGGTTTTATTAAAAATTCATTTGTGGAAAACTCTGACATGTTAGTCCTCTTTTACATACACTAGTCTACCATAGCAAGAAATAGACTTACGACATGCAGGAGTGTTTTCAAATTCCACACATTTACTGTAAACAATACCATTAGCTTCTTTTAAAACTGCAGCTTTGCGTGCATCTTCTTTGGCAATTGAAATTGTTGGAGTTCCTTCTGCTTCATTTATTCTACAATCAACCCCTTCCACAATTCCTAATTCTAAATAATTTAAATCCATCAATTCTGCATCAGTATATGATTTTACATTAGCAACATCAAAATACTCTTTCATATTACTTGGATCTAAGTTTGATTCAAAAGAAAAATAAGAACATCCTGTTCCCACACATCCCAACAAACCTAAAACTACAATTCTTTTTAACAAATTATTGTTACTTAAAATTAATTTATCTAACTTAAGAAAACGCATTCTAAAACTCTGATTATGTCCAACAGATATAAGTGAAATTATTTTATTGAAATTATATTATTACATGACAATGTAATACAAGACTGTGTATTTTTTGATTAAAAACTATACTTTTAAACACATTATAAAATAAAAATTGATGATTCTGATAAACAGTATCATCAATTTTAAATTACACATGGTAATAATTTTCAAAAAAATCGCGATTTGAAAATTTAAATATATTTATTTCTTTAAACCAAAATTTTTCTAATCTACAACTTTTACCACTTCTGACAATTCTTTTCTTTCAAAATGTCTTGGACTTGGTTCTGAATCAGGTAAAGCATAACCTAAATTTAAAAATAGTACAGGCTCTTCATTTTCAGGTAAATTAAAAACTTCTTTTACTTTGTTTGGTGAAAATAAGTTAATCCAAATATTAGCAAGACCAGCTTCTTGAGCCGCAAGCATCATGTGAGTCGCTACAATTGAAACATCTTCAGAACCTGATTCTCTTTCTGATTCTGGATATTGGAATACAAAATTCTTATCATAAGTAACCAATAAAGCAAGTGGTGCACCATAACGACATCTAGTACATTGTTCATACTTTTCAAAAGCACTTGCTGATTCAATTACGTAAATACGCTGACATTGTAAATTCTTAGCAGTTGGAGCCCAACGACCTGCTTCTAAAACTTTTGCTAAAACTTCTTTGGATACAGGTTTGGTTGCATCAAATTTACGACATGAATATCTTTCTTTTATTAAATCTATTAACGCCATGTATCTACTCCTTTAATACACAATATCTAAATATTCACTTACTTTTAAAAGTGCTATTTATTTTCTAAAAGATGAATTTATTATATCAAGCAAAATTTATAAAACTACTTTTTCAATAATAAATTGATTAAAAAATTACTAATATCTTAATACTATAAAAATATATTTTTGAGAAACGGAAAATTTAAAGACGAGAAAAATTAGATATACTATTGTATGATTTGGTGGAGGTAAACGGGATCGAACCGATGACCTCTTGCATGCCATGCAAGCGCTCTCCCAACTGAGCTATACCCCCAAATGAAGACATGGGCTATTTTACCATGATTTTTTATTCTTGCAATTTAAATAATTGCAAGAATAAAAGAAATAAGAAGATTTAGAACTGTATCGGATTCAATAATACAGGAATACCACTTCTATCATTAAATTCTGCTTGAATTACTTCATCATCTATTTGACTATCATATTGCTGAATAAATTGAGTAACTTCTGAGCTTAGTTCTAATCGACTATGCTTTGTTGAATTTATTTCAGCTTCTGTTTTTGAAAGTGGTTGGTGAACCTCAATATAAAGAGCTCCATTAGGTTCTGCAGCAACTTTTATAGGTTCATTTATAAACTCAACTCTAGTATTTACTGGCACATGATCGAATAAGTACTTTATGTCTGCATCACGAAGTCTTATACAACCATGACTTACACGTAAACCTATACCAAAGTTAGCGTTAGTGCCATGAATAGCATAAAGATTTCCAACATATAAAGCATATAATCCCATCGGATTATCTTTTCCTGCAGGAACTACCGCAGGTAAAGTTTCTCCCATTGCGGCATACTCAGCACGAGTTTTTGCAGTAGGAGTCCATGTCGGACCATCCTTTTTGCGTTGTACTTTAGTAATCCAATTTACAGGTGTATCTTTACCAAGCTGGCCAATACCAATTGGTAACACATCAACAACCCCATCATGATAGTAATAAAGACGCATTTCTGCACTATTTACTACAATACCTTCATGGACAGTATTTGGTAAAATTAGTTGTTGCGGAATAAGAACTCGGCTATTAGCTTTCGGAGAATAAACATCAATTTTAGGATTTGCTTCTAACATATTACTAAATCCCATTTGATATTCGGCTGCAATTGCTTCTAAAGAGGTATTTCCTCCAGGAACTTCTGTAACTAAAACCTCACCAACAACTCGACTACCATTGGTTGGAACTTTATATGTAATCGCATTAGCACTTTGAAAACATAAAGCTGCACTTGCCAAAAAGCTAAAAATAAAACCTTTCATAAATATCATTCTTCTAAGATTTAACTTTAATTAGTTTATAACACTTGATTTTAGGAACTAAAGCTAAATTCTAATACCAATATCCAAGTAAACTTAGCATCTACAAATTTTGGTAGACATTTTAACAATTATTTGATCAAATAGCGTAATTTTTTTAATTCTTATTGGCTTTTTTCTTTCGAAGATTTTTATTGTCTATAAAAAACAATTCATATATCTTTATACAAATTTTCAAAAGGTATTTAAAAAACAAATACAAACAATGTTAACACATCGTTTTTTATGCGAATATTCTTTATTAATGTTAAAATACCGTTCGTTTTAAGAACGATGTTTTTATACATAAAATATTCTCTTAAACCTTGGATTTAAAAAATTAAAAATATAATCAAATGTTATTTAATTAGAAGCTTAAAAAAGTAAGCAAATAAATACCAAGGATTATTTTAAAGTTATATCTAATACAACTTTAAAATAATAAATATAGCTAAAAATAACTCAGCTAGAATTTTCAATTTAAACCGTAAACAATAGAAAAAAGCTATTGTTTTAATTTGCATATACAAAATATTTTGTTATCGGACGAAAGAAAATATGTCAGTAATTCTTGAACAATATAATCCACACGAAATTGAACCTGAAGTTCAGGAGCATTGGACTTCCCAACAGACATTTAAAGCAGTAGAAGATCCTAATAAGAAAAATTCTATAGTCTTTGTATGTTCCCATATCCATCTGGACGTTTACATATGGGACACGTTCGTAACTATACCATTGGTGACGTAATTGCTCGTTACCAAAGATTAAACGGCAAGAATGTAATGCAACCAATTGGTTGGGACTCTTTTGGTATGCCAGCAGAAAACGCTGCAATCAAAAATAAAACAGCTCCAGCTAAATGGACTTATAGCAATATCGATTACATGAAATCTCAATTAAAGATGTTAGGTTTTTCTTATGATTGGGATCGTGAAATTACTACATGCCGTCCTGAATACTATAAGTGGGAACAAAAATTCTTTACAGAACTTTACAAAAAAGGTTTAGTTTACAAAAAGACTTCATCTGTAAACTGGTGTCCAAATGACCAAACAGTTCTTGCAAACGAACAAGTTCAAGAAGGTAAATGTTGGCGTTGTGATGCTCCTGTAGAAGTAAAAGAAATCCCACAATGGTTCTTAAAAATTACCGCATACGCTGATGAATTATTAAATGATCTTGATACTTTAGATGGTTGGCCTGAAATGGTTAAAACCATGCAACGTAACTGGATTGGTAAGAGTGAAGGTTTAACTATTACATTTAAACTAAAGGATAAAGCTGAAACTCTTGATATCTATACAACAAGACCTGATACATTTATGGGGGTTACATATGTTGCAATTGCAGCAGGTCACCCTCTAGCAAAAGAAGCAGCGCAAAATAATCCTGAACTTGCGAAATTCATTGATGAATGTAAGAACCTCAAAGTTGCAGAAGCAGATATTGCAACTATGGAAAAGAAAGGTATGAATACCGGCATCGTGGCAATTCATCCATTAAATGGTCGTGAAGTTCCTGTAATGGTAGCAAACTTTGTACTTATGGACTACGGTACTGGTGCTGTAATGGCTGTTCCTGCTCATGACGCTCGCGACTATGATTTTGCTAAAAAATATGGTTTAGACATTATTCAAGTAATTAAACCTGCCGATGGTTCTGAAGCTGATTTAAGCAAAGAAGCTTACACCGAAAAAGGTATTACTTGCAATAGTGGTAAATTCGATGGCTTAAACTTCAAAGAAGCTTTCAATGCAATTGCAAATGAATTAGAAGCAACCAAACAAGGTCACAGAACAGTAAACTTCCGTTTACGTGACTGGGGTATTTCTCGTCAACGTTATTGGGGCGCTCCAATTCCTATGATTTACATGCCTAACGGAGATGTAGAACCTGCAACTGAATTCCCGGTAACTCTTCCTGAAAATGTAATCATGAATGGTGTTCAAAGCCCTATTA
>GL995206.1:57497-71947 GCA_000222855.1 Succinivibrionaceae bacterium WG-1
GTCATGGGCTCAAGTAAAAGTAAATGGTATTGATGCTTTAAGAGAAACTGATACATTTGATACCTTTATGGAATCCTCTTGGTATTACGCTCGTTATTGTTGCCCAGATTATAATGAAGCAATGCTTGATCCTGCAAAAACTAATTATTGGTTACCAGTAGATCAATACGTTGGTGGTATTGAACACGCTTGTATGCACTTATTGTATGCTCGCTTCTTCCACAAGCTTCTTCGTGATGCAGGCATGGTAAAAACAGATGAACCATTTAAGAGACTTCTTTGCCAAGGTATGGTGCTTGCTGACGCATTCTACTATATTGACGAAAATGGTGGTAAAGTTTGGGTAAGTCCTCTTGATGCAATCACTAAACGTGATGAAAAGGGTAATATTGCTTCTGCTGTAGATAAGGAAGGTCATACTTTAGTTCATGCTGGTATGACTAAGATGAGTAAGTCTAAGAACAATGGTATCGACCCACAAGCTATGGTTGAAAGATACGGTGCTGATACTGTAAGACTATTCATGATGTTTGCAAGCCCTGCTGAACTTACTCTTGAATGGCAAGAATCAGGTGTGGAAGGTGCTCAAAGATTTATTCGTAGATTCTGGAACGCTATCCAAAACTTAAGACAACATGCTCGTCCTACAAATGTAGACTTTAGCAAACTTTCTAACGAAGAAAAAACAGTTCGTCGTGAATTACATAAGACTATTGCCAAGTAACTGATGATATCGGTAGACGTCAAACTTTCAATACTGCAATTGCAGCAATCATGGAACTTTTAAATAAAGTTGCAAAACTTGATGACTTAACATCTGAAACTACACTTGCAGTTTTATATGAAGTTTACGATGCATGCGTTGTGATGTTATACCCAATTATTCCACACGTTAACTTTAAACTTTGGAAGCAATTAGGACACGACACTGATATTGATAGCGCAGCATGGCCTACAGTTGATGAAAAAGCTTTAGTTGAAGATGAAAAGTTAATCGTTGTTCAAGTAAATGGTAAAGTTAGAGCTCGTATTACTGTAAGTGCTACTGCTCAAGAAGAAGACGTTAAAGCAATTGCTTTAGCAGAAGAAGGTGTTAAGAAATTTACTGATGAAAAAGAAATCAAGAAGATCATTTTCATCAAGGGTAAACTTCTTAATATTGTAGTTGCTTAATAAAACTATATAAGCAATATAAAAGCAAGTAGTTATTCTACTTCTAGTATTTGTTGCTAAAAATGCAAAACTCGCTTTTTAGCAACAAATTTTTATAAATAAAATTCTCTCTTTAAAATAAGATTCAGTTAACTATTCAAAAAAGATATCTTGATAAGATAGTAATTTCAAAATTATTATCTTATGCAACATATAACAATTTTGGTTTAATAAAAAATGCTTTATAGATTAACAGTTATCATTCTTTTTACTACTTTATTAAGTGCGTGTGGTTTTCATATTGCAACTCAAAGATCTCTTAGTGAAAAATATAACACCATTGTATTAGATGGTTCTGAACATGATGTATTTTTTATTCAACTAGAAAAAATGTTAACGTTAAACAAAGTTAATACCATCATATCTAATGGTACAGACAATAACCTATATTTAGCACAAAACATTCCTGTTTTAAGTTGCTCTCCATTAAACAACAAAACAACTAAAGTGGCGGTAGGCAGTAATTCTCAAGATCTAGAATATACCTTACGTTCAGAAATTAACTGTAGACTATTTACCCCTAATAAAAAACCTTACGCCATAAAATCATCACTTAATAGAGCAACTTTAAATACCCCAGGTTCCAATTTATCGGCAGACTCAAAGAACGAATTATTAATTTCAGAAAATGCTCAGCTTTTAGCATGTGATTTAATTGACCGCTTAAATGGTTCTTATTTCAGCATTGAAAAATCAACTCCGGTAATAACAGAAGATTCTACTAATGAAAACATTGTAGTTGTTTTTAAAGCAACCTCTGCAGATGAAACTACAAAAGAAGTACGAGCAAAATCAGAACAAGAAGTAGAAGCAATTATCTCTCAAGAAACTCAAAATAATAAAAATTAAAAAGATAGAATATCAGAATTTAATGATAAAACTAGATAGAAAAAATAAATAGCAATGCAATAGGAGCTATGCTTCATGAAAATTTATTATAAAGATTTAAGTAACAAATTATCCCAAGGCATTGCTCCTATCTACATTCTCTCTTCTGATGAGCCCTTTTGGCATGAAGAAGTACAAAAAGAAATTATAAATGCCTCACTTAACTTTGGATTTACCTTAGATAATAAGGTAAGTTTTAGTGGAGATAGCTTAGACATTGACGAATTCGGTGGTTCTTGTTTAAGTCCAGGATTATTTGCTGATAAAATTATAGTTACTTTAACTCTTAGTGATTTAAAACAAGGTACTGCCGCACTAACAATGTTAAAAGAAACTTTAAATCCAACATTGTTAGCAATAGTATGTTTACCACAACTATCTAATTCCGATCTAAAATCAAAGATATTAGCCCCTCTTGTTGAAGCAGGAATTGCAATTGTTTTTTATCCTTTAGATGAAAGACAACAAATTGATTTTGTAATGGATAGAGCAAGACGCTTAAATTTGCAATTAGATCAAGAAGCAGCATTTATACTAAAAGAATCATACCTAGGAAATCTTGCAGCATTAAATCAAGCTATTCAAAAGTTAGAATTAGCAGGTTTTGCGAATAAAGGCCTAATTACTGCAGATATCATAAAAGAACAAACTTCTTATGAAAATCACTTTTCAATTTTTGAATTAACTGAAGCTTTTATTGATTATAACTACCCTATTATTAAACGCATAAACGTTTTAAAGACTCTTTATAACGAAGGAGTAAACATAGCCGTATTAATAATGCGTGTAGGAGCAGCCTTAAAAACACTTTACGAAATGCGTACAATCATTGATCGAGGCGCTTTATTAGATGATTTTTTTGGGAATCATCCTCTCTTAAGAAACTTAAGAAGTAAACAAAACATTTATCGTATGGCTGCTAATTCAATTACAACTCCACAAATTCAAGATTTAATCAAAATACTTTGTGAAGCAGATATAAAAGCTCGTAATTTTGATGAAAAGTATGCTTTGATGCTTTTGGAAGAAATCGCCGTAAAAAGAACTAATGCGAACTTTAATTTAACAGATATTTAAAATATTTTAAGGAATGACACAATTATGAATATAGGTATTTTTGGAGGTACATTTGATCCAATTCATAATGGGCATATCCTTACTGCTGAAGATGTACTAAACACCTTAAAGTTAGATTTAATATATTTTATGCCTAACAAACAACCTTACTACAAACAAAACAAAATTTCTGCAGATGAATTGCGTTTAAAATTAATTAGTTTAGCAATTGAATCTTTTCCTAAATTTAAAGTTTCTGATTTTGAAATAAGACAAAATAAATACAGTTATACGTATGATTTAATGCAAAAACTGCATCAAAAATTCTCCAATGATAATTTAGTTTTTATCATGGGGATGGACTCTTTTTTAAATCTAGGCTCTTGGCATAATGGTTATGATCTACTAAATATTACCAATATAGCTCTTATGCATCGTCCTACATATGAATTGAAAAATCTTGCTTTAAAAGATCCTAAGTTACACAATATTTTTCAACAACACATATCTCCAAACTATGAACTTAATAAGAAATTTGGACAATTATTTTTAGTTCCTAATAGAAGTATAAATATAAGTTCTACAGAGTTAAGACTTGCTTTAAAAAACATGCAATATGATTTTGCTGCACCATATTTAGACTCAAAAGTCTTAGAATATCTAAAAAAATGAACATCTTATGAATATGAACCTTATTCGCGTATTCATATCATAAAACACAATTGTTACTTGCATACCAATCATTCTGCTAATTTATAAGTTAGCATGATGATTTAAAAATATTTATTATTTTTTTTGTATTCTTCTAAATATGCAATAGCTTTCTCTTTTGGTAGATTAGGAAAAATTTCTGCAATCTTTTTTAAGATTTCAGCATCTTCCTTAAAACCAAAATTTATACTCATTTTTATACATGTATTTATTGAACCTTCTTCAATACCTTCTTCTCTGCCTATTTCTATACCTTCTTCAATACCTTCTTCTTTACTCTCTGCTCGCATTTGTTCTAAAATTTCACACATATAAATGATTCCTTCTTGTTCTTGGTATCTTATTATTGATTGTTTTAATTCATTGGTGAAAATTTCATAAGGACTAGAACATAAAAATCTCATAGCTTATTTCCAATAAAATTTTTCTATATTTTCATAAGAGAGATTCCAATTCAAAAACATAACAAATAAAAATACAAAGTTATGTTTTACTAATTTTAATTTTTATGCGCAATAACACACAACTAAAATAAAACTATTAAATTATGTGTTAAATAGATTTTTCAAGTTATATGCTATTTATTATTTTTTTGTATTCTTCTAAGTATTCAATAGCTTTCTCTTTTGGTAGATTAGGAAAATTTTCTGCAATCTTAAGATTTCAGCATCTTCCTTAAAACCAAAATTTATACTCATTTTAATACATGTATTTATTGAACCTTCTTCAATACCTTCTTCCCTTCCTATTTCTATACCTTCTTCTCTGCCTATTTCTATACCTTCTTCAATACCTTCTTCTTTACTCTCTGCTCGCATTTGTTCTAAAATTTCACACATATATGGGATTCCTTCTTGTTCTTTATACTTTATTGCTGACTTTTTTAAGTCTGAATTATACATCTCATAAGGATTTGAACATGAAAAATCATGCATGAGATTTCCAATATCATCTTGACCTCGATATTCTCCATTTACATATATTATATGCTCACCATCATTAAATAATGGAGAATTTTTTCTATCAATGTGAACTCTTTCGATTCTGTATATTGGTTTATTTTCTGAAAACAAATCATTTTGAGTTATAAAAATAGTATATGTATCAGGTAAATTTTTAAAGTCTTCATTGGCATTTAAATTTTCAACATCCATAACGCTTGAATGGTATCTAGCTCTTTTTTCATGAGCCCCCTCATCTGCTCTTTGAACTTCTATATCGTACTTTTTACCTGTAGAATCAGTAGCATAAACATCTAAACAAATTGATCTTGCTCCAACTAGTCGTTTCATATCAGCTTGAGTTTTAATAGTTTCCACTATTAAATCATCTTTGTTTAAAATAATTCTCAGAACAGTTTGGGCCAATTTTTTGTTATCACGAAACAAACATCTCATAAAATCATCATCAATTGGTCGCAATAACTTTAATCTTTCAAGATCCTTTTGATGTTCTGAATCTTTTGAGTTATTTTTAGAATTCACAGATTTTCCTTGCTTAATATATATATTTATAATTATTAGAATACAAAGAGAATTATCCTTGTATTACTTTTATATTTAATGAAAATAACAAACATATTTTAACAAACATTTTAAATATATCAACTTAAACAAACTATTTTTTATATCTATCATGTTTTTATTTTAAAATTTAAAATAATAAAAATTCTAAATTTTTTAATTTCTACAACCTAATAATCAAGGAAAACTTTTACTAATTTATTATTGATAATTTCAGCGAAATTGCGGTTTTTTAGGTATAATACCCCATAATAAAAAACAGTATTTGGCAACCTATAAAGAATAGTTATATATATGTCTACAAGCGAACTTACCAATATTATCGAAAAATCAATTTCAGACATCAAAGGTGAAGAAACTAAATCTTTTGACGTACGTGGAAAATCAGCTATTACAGATTATTTTATTATTTGTTCAGGAACCTCAACTCGTCATGTTTGTGCTATTGCAGACCGAGTTAAAGACGATCTTGAAAAAGAAGGATTTGACGTACGAGCAATTGAAGGAAAAGAAACAGGGGAATGGGTTTTACTAGATGCAGGCGATGCAATAGTTCATGTGTTTACAAAAGAAGCACGAGAAAACTATCAATTAGAAAAACTTTATTCAGTACTATAAAACTTACAATACTCAAAAGTACTCAATTTATTTTTACATTTATTGAACTTTTAAATTTAAATAAAATCTTATTATAAACATGTTCCCTATTTCTGCTACATCAGAAGTAAGAACCAATAAGAGATGTAAAGAATAGTACCAATAAGTTCTGAATAATACTCAATAACACTGACTGATAGGCCAACAAAAAAACTCGTTGGATACTAAAATTTTAGAACTGTTAATTACAATAAAGATAATCCAAAATAATGTTAATAGTGAAGTAATGACACCTCATTATTAACATTATTTGTAATTTATAACAATATTATTACCAAATAAAACAAACAAAATTAGTAATAATTTTAATAGTAATTTTGTAATGTAATTTTGATAATAAATATTTAAGATTTTATTACACAGATTGTGATTAAAGTGATTAAATAAGCTATAGCCTTCTCACTGTTCGTGTTTTTAATGTTTAAATAAATTTATATAAACCAGGTCTTATCATGAAAATTTCATTTAATTGCCGTTGGTAATAAAATGCCAAATTTTGTAAATGAAGGTTTCAATGAATATGCCAAACGCTTTCCTAGAGATTGCGCATTAGAACTTATTGAAATTCCTGCAGGAAAAAGAGGCAAAAATGCAGATATCGAAAGAATCACCAAAATAGAAGGCGAACAAATGATAGCTGCAATTCCCAAAGGAGCCATGGTTATAACAATGGATATTCCTGGCGTTATGCATGACACCAAAGGACTTGCAAGAGAACTTGCAGACTGGAAAATGAGTGGTAGAGATGTTGCTTTACTTGTAGGTGGTCCTGAAGGCTTAGCACCTGAATGCAAAAAGTTAGCAGAAAGAAGTTGGTCTTTGTCTCCGCTTACATTACCACATCCTATTGTGCGTATAGTAATTGCCGAGGCTCTTTATAGAGCTTGGAGTGTTACAACAAATCATCCATATCACAGAGAATAAAAACAACTAAATAAGTATTTACGAAGCTTATAATAATTTTTTACTACATCATAAAAATGAATAAAACTTATCCCAAAAATAAAACTAAAAAATAAAATAAGTGAAGTAAAAATTAAAACCTTGAAAATAAATACTACTAAAAATTAAAATTTATGTACCAAAAAAATAACTGATGAACATATTTAAAGTATTTAAAAATAACAATTTACCACAGCGAGATGACTCCATTGAACGGTCTATATTTAGACATCGTTTAATATTTGCTGGAGTCTTCATGCTCATTTTAGGAGTTGTTTTATTTGCAAACTTATACTACTTGCAAGTAGTAAATTACAATAAATATTTAACTCGCTCAGATAATAATCGCATAAAAGTAAATTCTCTGGTTCCATCAAGAGGATTAATCTACGATCGCAACAAAATATTATTAGCTGAAAACAAGCCTCTTTTTAGCTTAGAAATAATTCCAGAACTTACTCAAACACTTGAAGCTGATATTATAGGTTTAAAAAATCTGTTAAATTTAGATTTGGAAGAAGCTGACATTAAAGAAATTTTAGAAAGAACTAAATTTAATCCTAAATACATTTCGCAAACAGTTGCGGTAAATTTATCAGAAGAACAAGTAGCAACTTTTGCAGTAAATCAATATAAATTTAACGCAGCTAGAATTGAACCAACCTTAAAAAGATTTTATCCTTTTAATGACTCACTTACTCACGCTATTGGATATGTATCAAGAATAAATAGCCAAGACTTAAAAAAGCTTTCAGAAGAAGGCAAGGGTGATAATTATCTAGCTACTAATGACATTGGTAAACAAGGTATTGAAAAATACTATGAACGTTTATTACATGGACAAATGGGCTATAAAGAAGTTGAAGTTGACTCTCATGGTAGAGCTTTACGTACTTTGAATATTTTTTCGCCTCAACCAGGACGTAACCTAATTCTTACATTAGATATTCGTTTACAATTAAAAGCTGAAGAGCTATTAAAAGGTAAACGTGGTTCAATGATTATGTTAGATCCAAGAACTGGCGAAATCTTAGCATTTGTATCATCTCCTAGTTATAACCCTAACTATTTTGTTAGAGGCATAAAAAACTCTGAATACAAAGAACTTTTAAATAATTCAAACCGACCTTTAATAAACAGAGTAACTCAAGGTAATTATTCTCCAGCTTCTACAGTTAAACCTTTATTGTTAATCATGGGATTAAACGAAGAATTTATTAATAGTTCAACTCGTTTCTTTGGTAGTAAGTTTTTTAAAATCCCAGGTTCTGAACATAAGTTTAGAGATTGGAGACCTTGGGGGCATGGTTGGATGGATATCTACCGCGCTGTAGAAATTTCAGCAGATACTTTTTTCTATGATTTAGCATATCGAGCAGGCATTGATAGAATACATGAATATATGACTAAATTTGGCTTTGGGGTTCCATCTGGTATTGATATCTATGAAGAATCTTTAGGCAATATGCCATCAAAATCTTGGAAGAAAAAGCGCTATAAAAGAGATTGGTTCCCAGGAGACACTGTTTCTGTTGGTATCGGACAAGGATATTGGAATACCAATCTTATTCAAATAGCAAGAGCCCACTCTATTCTTACTCAAAATGGCAAGAATATTATTCCGCACTTTTTAAAAGTAGCAGAAAGCTTAAATGATGAAGCTAACATTTATTTTCCAATTCCTGAAGAACAAGTTTTAACATTAAAAGACAACCGTTATTGGGATTATGCCAAAGAAGGCATGTGTTTAGTTATAAATGGCCCCGAAGGCACTGCACGTAGAGCCTTTGCTAACACTAAATATAGAGCATGTGGTAAATCAGGTACCGCACAACTTGTAGCCGTAAAACAAGATGCCAAATACAACGCTAGTGCTTTAAAAGAAGTTCACCGTGATAATGGTTTATTTGTAGCTTTTGCTCCAGAAAAAGAACCTGAAGTTTTAGTAGCTGCAATAGTCGAAAACTTAGGTGGTGGTAGTTCCGTAGTTGCTCCTCTTGTGCGCCAATTAATGGATGAATATTATAAAAACAAAAATAGCGATCCTAACAATATTGATGTAGAAGCCTTAATTGAAAAATCAAAACTTAATCATATGGAGGTAACTGAAAATGAATAATGATATTTCCCCATATGAAATGATGAATAACCGTAAAAACAACACTATTCTTTCATTACTACATATTGATTTACCATTATTAAGTGGCTTACTTATAGCGTTACTTCTTAGTTTAATCGTGCTATACAGCGCATCAGGCTTACATTATGAAATGCTCTTACGCCAAATAGCAAGAACAGCATTAAGCTTTGGGGTAATGATTATGATTGCCCAAGTTCCTCCTAAATTATTTGAACGTTATGGATGGATGTTTTTCTCATTTTGTATTCTACTGTTACTAGGCGTACATTTCTTTGGCGAATCTAGTAAAGGGGCTACTAGATGGTTAAATATTGGTATCACAAGAATTCAACCTTCTGAATTCTTAAAGTTTGGGATGCCAATAATGATTGCAGCATCAATCAGTAAATATGGCTTACCTCCAAAATTCTTTAGATTAGTTTGGAATTTAATTTTAGTATTAGTTCCGACTCTCTTAATAGCAAAACAACCAGACTTAGGTACCGCGATACTTGTAGCAACATCTGGGATGTTTGCAATATTCTTAGCAGGCATAAATTGGTGGTTACTCATTTTAGGGGTAATATCTGTAATTGGTTTTGTACCGATTGCTTGGTATTATTTACTGCATGATTATCAAAAACAACGTGTATTAACATTCCTAAATCCAGAAACAGATCCCCAAGGCGCAGGCTACCATATCATCCAATCAAAAATCGCAATTGGTTCAGGTGGCATATATGGGAAAGGTTGGCTACATGGTTCTCAATCGCAACTAGACTTTCTTCCAGAACCACATACTGACTTTATTTTTGCGGTATTTAGTGAAGAATTTGGGTTAGTTGGATTTGGATTACTAATGTGTATATACTTATACATATTCTTTAGATGTTTATATATTTCAACTCTTGCTAGAACGACCTTTCAAAGAATTCTAGGAGGAGCTATATCACTAACATTCTTCTTCTACATTTTTGTAAATATCGGAATGGTTAGTGGAATTTTACCAGTTGTAGGTGTACCTTTACCGCTTATTAGCTATGGTGGCACCTCTATGATTACAATTTGTGCGGGGTTTGGGGTATTAATGGGCATTCATGCCAACACCATAAAAGAAAAACAACGCATAAAAATGCAAAATTATTACTAATTAACTTAGGATTTTATCTTGAAAATTTTATCTAAATTATTTTTAAAAACTAGTATTCTTTCATGCTCTATAGCACTTGCTTTAGGGATGACTACTAATGTTATGGCTGCAACTAATTCAAAAGTAAAGGCAACCACTCCATCTCCAAAAACTCTAACTACCGCAGAACTTACAACTATTAAAAACATCTCTAAAGAAATTGGGGTTAGTGAAAAAGATCTGCAACAAGCTGCTCTTAAAGCTACTAAACAAGATGTAATAATAAAAACCATGGAACGCCCATGGGAAGCAAAACCTTGGTATAAGTATTGGCCTATCTTCATCATCCCTAAAAGAGTCAATGAAGGGGTAGACTTTTGGCACAACAATAAAAATACCATGTTAAAGGCGGAACAGACCTATGGAGTGCCTCCTCAAATAATCACTGCAATTATTGGGGTTGAAACATTTTATGGGAAAAACATGGGAACATTTAAAGTTCTCGATGCACTATATACTTTAGGTTTTTATTATCCAAAAAGAAGTGCATATTTTAGTAAAGAATTTGGTAACTTTGTAAAACTTGCAAAGCAAGAAAAATGGAATTATGACGATATTAAAGGGTCATATGCAGGAGCTATGGGAATGGGACAATTTATGCCTTATAGCTACCTAACTTGGGCTGTAGACTTTAATAATAATGGTCACACCAACCTATTTAAAGAAAAAGACGACGCAATTGGTTCTGTAGCAAACTACTTTAAAAAACATAATTGGCAACATAATGGTCCTGTTGTACATAAGTTGAATCTAACACCAAAACAAGAAAGCAATACCGCACAATTTATAAATGATTCACTTGAACTTAATCATACTGTTGCAGAACTAAGAAAAGCAGGATTCAATATTCCTGGTAAATACAAAGATACTGAACCTTGTAGCATCATAAAACTACAAGAAGAAGTTGGTTTTAGCTATTATGTAATCTTCAATAACTTCTATACTATTAGTCGTTATAACAAGAGTCCGTTATATTCTTTAACTGTTTACCTCTTAAGTGAAGAAATTCAAAAACATATGTAAAAAATATTTATCACCAAAGATAAAAAACTTACTGATAAATAATCCAATTGGTAAAACTCTTGTAGTGATAGCATTACAAGAGTTTTTATTTCACACTCAAAAAAAGTAGAAATTTATAGAATTATATAGCTGAGAATTATAAAATACACAGTGTTTTGATTTGAACCAACCTTCAATATAAAATTACAATAAAAAAGTTTAAGTATTTAGTGAAAAGAACTAAAACACATTAAATAATAAAAAATTACCAAAATTTAAATTTTCAAATTCAAAATATAAAAAGAATAAAATATAACAAATAATAATTAGTAAAAAATATTAAACAATAATAAAATCTCTAATTTTTTAATTATCATTTAGCACGAATATAAAATTATTTTTACTTATAAATATATGAAAATCACCATCATACCATCTAGAACCTCACTCAATATAAATAGCACTTTATTAAAAAGATTAAATTTAATAATTGCGACACTTTTTATTATAAATATCAGTGCTTGTTCCACAACTTCACAAGATATTTCACGAGAAGAAAAAGTTGTCAAACAAGATCAAAATGGCAAAAAGTTTGTATATGGTTCTACATATGGTTACTGCAAACCATATCCCCAATCAAAACCTGCAGATATTGATGGCGTAAAAGGGGCACAAATTACTAATGAAAAATACAGTGTTAGAGGAAATAAAGATTACAAAGTGCTCGGTAAAGATTATGTAGTATGGCGTGATTTAGATAGCTATATTGAAGAAGGTACAGCTTCTTGGTATGGACCTGGATTTCATGGTCAAAAAACCTCTAATGGCGAACATTACAATATGAATGGCTTTACTGCCGCACATAAAAATTTACCATTACCATCTTTCTTAAAAGTTACTAATTTAGAAAATGGTAAATCTGTAATCGTCCGTGTTAACGATCGTGGTCCTTTTCATGGTTCAAGAATTTTAGATTTATCAAAAGGCGCTGCAGCTCACATTGGAGTAATCCCAAAAGGTACAGCAAAAGTAAGAGTAGAATTAGTAAAAGGTAAGGTATCTTCACAAACAACAATTGCAGAAATGAATGGCTATAAACCTTTTATTCAAGTTTTTTCAACTTCATCACTTGAAAGAGCCCAAGAAATAGCTCAAGATTTACAAACAGCTATTTCTGAAAATATAAAAATTTATAACAAAGATAATATTTATCGCGTCAAGATTGGACCGATCACACAAAATAATAGCCAAAAAGTACTAGAAAAAGCCAAACAAAAAGGTTATTCCAATGCTTTCTTTGTTGCGGAATAGTAAACAGGAATTTTTTCAAGTCATAAAAATAAAAAGTCATAAATTCATGTAAAAATGACAATTATGTTATAATGCAACTTGGTGTACTTATAAAAAACGATATTAATATACGATAAAAAAAACAAATAATAAAAATAACAAAATTAAAAATCAATAAAACTTATTATTACCAAATTTTATATATTACTAACATTAAACTAGTTATTTGGTTGTCCACAATAGTAACAATTTTTACAGTTATTCATATGTTACTAGAATTATATTTGACAACCCAAGTGTGATTTAAAAGTTTAAATAGAAGACAATAAGTATGAAAACAACATTATTAACTGCAATGAGTTCAGTGTGTGCTTTAAGCATGTTAGCAACACCTGTATACGCTCAAGAAATTACCGAATCTAATGAACCAATAAGCATCCCTGTTGCTCCAATTCCTGCTCACCCTACTCCTGATGTTAGAGCTTACTTATTAATGGATTATGATTCAGGTCGTATTCTATTTGGAGAACACTATGATGAAAGAATAGATCCTGCTTCATTAACAAAAATGATGACATCATATGTTATTGGTCAAGAACTTCGTGCTGGCAAAATAAAACCAACAGACTTAGTTACAATCAGTAATAAGGCATGGAGTAAGAATTATCCAGGTTCCTCAAAAATGTTTATCGAAGTAGGTTCTCAGGTGTCAGTTGATGACCTACATAAGGGTATCATTATTCAATCAGGAAATGATGCATGTATTGCAATGTCTGAACACATCGCAGGAAGTGTGGAATCATTTGTATCTCTTATGAATGCTTGGAGTCAAAAGATTGGTTTAAATGACACTAATTTTGAAAATCCGCATGGCATTGATTCAGACAACCATTACTCTACTGCTTTAGATATGGCAAAGCTTGGCAGAGCTTTAATTAAAGATCTACCAGAAGAATATAAGATATATTCAGAAAAAGAATTTCTCTTTAATGGTATCAAACAATTAAACCGAAATCGCCTATTATGGGATAATACCTTACATGTTGATGGTATTAAAACAGGTCACGTTTCACGTGTTGGTTATAATCTTGTGGCATCAGCAGTAAAACCAGAAAATGGTATGAGATTAATATCTGTAATCATTGGTGATAAATCTGAAAAGCTTCGTTCAGAAAATTCTAAGAGCTTATTACAATATGGTTTTAGATTTTATGAACCATACGCGCCTATTGAAGCCAATCAAACTCTTATAACTAAAAACGTACGTTTTGGTGAAGAAAGTACTATTAAACTTGGTACTAATCAAAGTGTTAAATTTGCAATACCTGTAAATTCAAAAGATCGAGTAAAAGCTACATTTACTCTTTCTACAAAACTCGTTAACACTGAAAAATCATTAAATGCCCCAATCCAAAAAGGCGAACAAGTTGGTATCTTAACATTTACTCTTGATAATGAAGTTGTTACTCAAGTTCCTCTTGTTGCTTTAGAAGAAGTAAAAGAAGGCGACTTTTTAACTAATTTATGGGATAAAATTGTAATCACTATCAAGGGTTGGTTTGAATAAATTAAATCAAAGCTCTTTGACAGTTTTTATCTAAAACACAAGGACAAACCTTATAACTACCCCAAAAATTGCGTTTATAGATAATACTCAATTTTAAAATAATATAAAACCCGGGCAAAACATTTAAAAAATAAGAATTTTTTGCTTGGGCATGCGGACGATTTACTAGACAATATTTTATCATAAATACCCCATTTCCTTTCGATATTGAATTGGGGTTTTATAATTTAAACTTCGTTTAATTCTTTTGAATTTGTACCAGTCAATATAATCATTTAAATACTCAATAAATTG
>GL995206.1:72391-78380 GCA_000222855.1 Succinivibrionaceae bacterium WG-1
AGTCGGTATACATATTTCAGTTATATCGGTTAATAGTTTTTTAATAGGAAGTGCACTAGAAAAATCACGCTTAATTACAGTAGTTTTAAAAAGATATTATTTTTTGAATAATTTGGTACATTTACCTTTTATTTTTATGTCCAAATTCATCACTATGAGATGTCAATTTACTACAAGTTAAAACTAAAATATCATTTTCAAATTTGTAGACTAATAATAAATCAGGTTTAACATGACACTCTCTCAAGTCTTTTTTATTGCCTTTTAATGCTATACTTTGGCTCTAGCAGTTCACCATTAGCAAGTTTGGTAATTACATAATCTAAAACTATTGCATCAAAACAATTTTTTCTTAAAGTCTTTAATTGCTTTATAAATTCTTTTGAATACTTAATTGCAAATTTACTCATTTTCAATCTCGTTATCTATTTCCTTTAATAATTCTGAAAATGAATTGTAACTTTTTACTTTTGGATCTCTTGCTATTTGTTCACATTCTTCTGCAAGTTGATCTATTTCTTCAGGAGTCATTTCAGATGAAGTATAATTATCTTCATACTTCCCAATTGTAAAAGGCATATGCCCTTGATTAATACATTGCTTGAGAAATACATTTATTGCACTTGAAAATGTTAGCCCCCATTGTTTAAATAAAGCTGATGCTTTTTCTTTATCTTCAGGATCTACTTTAATATTTATATTTGAACTAAGAGCCATAAACTCACCTATTTTTATAAAAAAATACTTAAAAGATGTTAACAATATATATACATCGTAATACTTTATCATCACAATAGCAACATCTTTTCATTTTTGTAAAAAAACGTGAGCTTTGATTTGCCCACATTTTGAATTCAACAAGGAAAATTTTTATTATCTTCTAATATGACTTGAAGATTTATTATTCGCTCTTTCTTATAGCTCCTTCTTCTTTATTTTCTTGTTCTTGAACTTTTACGTACTTGTCATGAACATGCGGTAATAGCTTAAAATGTGCTTGCATAAATAACTCATGCATATTTTCTACCCCTTGTCCTGTCGTATTAATCTACATAATATTTATTATGTTGAAAGAGTTCCTTAAAATCCTCAAGACCAATAGTCATTTTTTTATCAGACATTTGTAAAACTCATTTAAGAATTTTAAATTTACTCTTAAAAAATCATAAAAAATAAAATTTTATTAGTTCTCAAACTTTGCTAAAACCATAACAAAACACTATAATAACCACATATTAAGCAATTGCTTTTTTATGATGATTTGTCCCAACTAATTACCCTAAGGAATAATATATGTCAGCACCTTTTAATCCATTAAACCAAGAAAAAACTTTTGGTGAATTATTAAAATTTCCAACCAAAGTTAAGTTTAAGTTTATTGGTGTAAATAGTTCAAATTTAAAGTTAATAGTGGAAAGCTTTTTTAATGAAGATTTAAAATTAACAGTAGAAGCTAAAGAAGGTAATAAAAGTACTAACGGCAAATATTTAACAGTAGAAGCAAAAGTAAAAGTTCCATCAGAAGAAGTGATGTATAGAATTTATAGAGAAGGCGCAAAACTTCCTGATATTTTACGTGTACTATAAAAAAATTACTAAAAGTAAGCAAAAATTTTTTATATTGGTTACAAGTTTTATTTATAAATTTTTTATAGAAATTTCACTTTAATATCTCACATACAAATAAAGTGAAACATTGTAATAATTTTACTTTAATAAAATTTAGTAAAAATTTAATAAATCATGTGTTTTAATTAAAAATTTCAATAAATTTACTAATAAAAATAACCAATATAATTTAAAATTATAAAAATATTAACAATAAAAATTTTAACCAAAATCTAAATAAAATAAGAGGCAATTAAGAGATAACTCTCTTAATTTAAATAGAATCATAAATGAGTTACCACTCTAGAAGTTTTACAAACGAATATAAGCACTTTTTTAGAAGTGTAATGTTTTTCTTTATCATTATCTTCTTAATCTTAGTAATAGTTGTTGCAATTATTTTTACTGATATTTCACGTATGAGTACTTATACTTATGATTCTGTAACTAAAATACCTCACAATAGAACAGGTCTTGTATTAGGCACCTCTAAATACCTTGCCAAAGGTGGCTTAAACGATTATTTTGTTTATCGTATCCAAGCCGCTACCGAATTATATAAAGCTAAAAAAATTGATTATATTGTAGTTAGTGGTGATAATGCGCATAGAAGCTATAACGAACCTAGAATCATGCGTAAAGCTTTAATAGAGGCAGGTATTCCTAAAGACAAAATATATTTAGATTATGCCGGTTTTAGAACCCTTGATAGTATTGTTAGAATTAGTCGTATTTTTAGACAAAAACAAGTTACAATCATTTCACAAGACTTTCATAATGAACGAGCTATCTATATTGCCAGATATTTTGGTATAAATGCCATAGGATTTAACGCCGAAAATACTCATTCAAGTTTCTTTACTGAAAATATCAGAGAATTCATTGCAAGACTTAGATGTATACTTGACTTATATGTATTTGAAAGTAAACCAAAATTCCTAGGCGATAGTATTATTATCGGTGATAAAGAAATTGATCCTAAACATGCACAATTTCATGATTCTCCAAAAAACAAAGATACTCAAAAATCTTTGGAAAACCAATTATCTAATTCTCCAATTAGTGCTACAGAAAAATTACAATCTGATGCAGATGCAACCACAAATATGGTTACTTCAAATACTAATTTAAATGATATAAATTCTCAAGATAATGACATAAACGAGTCTTTACCAGAACACAATAAGATAGAAAATATAGAAAATAAAGTTGATACCGCTAATAATGATTTAACTACCACACCAAATCCAGCAGATAGCACCAATACCAATAATAAGGAACAAATTGAAGCTTCTGAAAATAGCTCTAACCAAGAAGAAAAATTAGCAAACGAACAATCTATATCAACAGATAATAGTTCAGAACAGAATAATAATACTGACACTTCAAAATTAGATAGCGAAACTGAATCTAAAGTAATTCCTAATCGTGAAACTCGTAAATCAAGTTTAGAACTTATTATTGAAAACAGTACCCCAAAGAAAAAGAAACACCAAAATCCCAATGACCAACAATCACAATTTTATAAAAGCGACGATCATAATCTACAAAGTTTAAATTCAGTAAAAGATACCAAACATCACTTAGATTTAAATTCTCGATTCATTCCAATTATTAGGCAATAATTTTATTAAGAAAAACAATAATAATCTAAGTCTTTCATTAGATTAGATTAGATTATGTTTACGTTACCACTAAATGATTGCATATTTTATTTGGTAGAGGTCTTTTCTTTACCTAACAAAGTATTTCTTATTGCATTTTAATAAATTTATCTCACTTTATTACAGATATATAACATTAAAAAAGACTTATAAATATAAGATAAAAAAGACCATATGTAAGCCAAACATATGGTCTTAAAAACAATTTTAAATTGTTGTTAATAATGCATCTTAAGCCTAAAGCTAAAAATATCTTTTAAATAATTTTTTATAGCAATTCATTTGCAGTTTTAGGTTTTCTAATTATTTTTTAACACCAATAAAGTATGTCCCATACCTAAATAATCATGAATAGCTTCAAGCTTAAAACCAATTTTATTTACTAAAGCTATAAATTCATCATAATGATAAAAACGACTTACCCCATTAGCAAGCGCAGTAAAATATAAACTATTAGCTTCAATAACAAGTTTGGCAATATCATTCTTTTGTCTATCACCAAAGATTTCGTTTATAACTAAAGTTGCATCATCATTCATAGAGTCATAAACTGTTTTTAAAATACTTTCAATCTGTTCTTGATTAAAGCAATCAAGGAACTGACTCATCCACCATAAGTCTGCGTCATGTGGTAATGTAAAGTTTGGCGCTAATACATTAGTAGGATATGTGGAAATACGATTTTCTAAACTATTAGCTTTTATGTTTTCATTAGCTAAAGCACATTGTTCTTTTAAATCAATGATAGTTACCTTTACATCTTTATCAAAAGATGTTGCACTCATGGCAAATTTACCAGTATTACCACCGATATCATAAATATGTTGATATTTATGTTTACTAAATAAAATTTCTAAAGCTCTTTCAAACACATGGTCTGAATAAAAATGGTCAAAAGCAAACCAAGATTCTTTAGCTTTGCTTGGTAGTCTACTTAAGAATGGATAAATTGTCTGTTCATCTTTGGTAAATACTTCTAATCCCACAGGTTTTTCACTTGTTAATGATTCGGTAAGCTTTTCTAAACCTTGATAACAAACATCTGCAGTAAAATTAAAATTAACTTTAGTCATCAAATCATCATTTAAGTAAATACCAACTTTTGATAATTGATAAGAATTATCCGCTAATTTAATAACAACATCAGCAGTTTCCGCTAAATCAAGTAATACAGATACAGTATAGTATGATTGTTTGGTTTCTGTCGCTAAAGCAACTTTGGTTTTACCTTCGTTTGACTTACATACAGATAAAGCATCCATGATGCCTAAATCTTTCATGCTTTTCACTGCTTGGAATACAAAAGGACCTACCGATATTAAATTAGCAATCCACAAAGCATCAATAGCTTTCATATCATTAAAATTCTTTTGGGTCATATTTTTATCCCTTAGCTAAAGTTGATTCTTTAATCATTATTATTACAGTTATTTTTTTCTATTTTATTATTTTTACTTTGAAGATAACTTCTGATTATGAATTCAATAGTAAACATCAAACCTATTAAAATATAGGCAATAAAGCCATTATAAATAGTCCAAATTTCTTTTGAGCACCATACAGCTGTAACGAGAGCTATAGTGCCATTTAAAATAAAAAATAAACACCAAGCTAAAGTAACTCTACGGCAATATTTTTTAAAAAATGGCGTTCTTTGTTCAACCGGTACCTTAAAAGAAGCTATCTTTTCAATAAAACTAATTTCTTTAAAAAGAGTCGTTCCAAATAATATCAATAAAGATATATTTACAATTACAGGGTAAAGTAATAAAAAAACTTCACCTGAAGCATTTTGTTTTACTAAATATAAAATGGCACATATACCACCTATGATTAAAAACAAAAAGCTTTCTTTTAAACGATTCTTATTGGATGTTAATAATCTAAGAACTAATAATCCTAATAACACATATAATGCTAAATAGCCTTGTTCATTTTTTAAAAAATAATACATTAAAAATGGATAAGCTATGGAACATATCCACAATATTATCTGCATTATCACTTTAAAAAACTTCACCATTACATCCAGTAAATCTGTTACTAAAATCATCTCTTTCTATTTATAGAGATGATTTTTTTATTTTTAAACTAACTAATTAACCTTTAAATTTCTTAAATATTAGTGAAGTATTTACCCCACCAAAAGCAAAGTTATTACTCATAATATAATTGGCATCTAAAGAAATACCATCACCCATTATTAAATTTAAATCTGTTAGTTCTTCAGCTTTTTGAGTTAAATTTAAATTAGGCGCAAACCAATTAGCTCTTTGCATTAAAATTGACATTTGTGCTTCTAGAGCCCCAGCAGCACCTAGAGTATGTCCCATGTAACCTTTTAAAGTCGCAACTGCGGTATCTTTACCAAACACATTTAAAGTTGCAACACCTTCGGCAATATCACCATCATGAGTACCAGTACCATGAGCATTTACATACTTTATCAAACGTGGCTCTATGTCTGCATTCTTTAATGCTAAACGCATACACTTTTCCATATTTGGAGAAGATGGATTAGTAATATGGGTCGCGTCACTATTAGTTGCAAAACCAACTACTTCTGCATAAATCTTTGCTTCACGTTTTAAAGCGTGCTCATATTCTTCTAAAATTAAAGTTCCCGCCCCTTCTCCGATTACAATACCATCGCGATTAGCATCAAAGGACGAGGTGTAAGTTTGGTTCTTTAGTTACTGTTGTTGCAAATAAAGCAT
>GL995206.1:78756-95087 GCA_000222855.1 Succinivibrionaceae bacterium WG-1
CTTTTGAGCGCCACTTTTTATAGCTTCATAACCATAGCCGATAGCTTGGGAGCCTGAAGTACACGCAGTAGATGTCGCAATAAGGCGGCCTTTAATACCAAAATATATTGATAAATTTACCGCAACAGTGTGGGGCATCATTGCTACATATGTAGTAGCATTTAGGTAATGCACATCTTTATGCACTACAAAGTTTCCGGCGTCTTCCATTGCATCAGCACTGCCACCGCAACTACCATAAGCAATCCCTACACTTCCATCAGTCAATTCATCGCTATCACTAAGACCTGCATCTTTTAAAGCGTTTTCTGTAGCATACGTCGCCATAATACCAATACGACCCATCGCTCTAGTTTTTTGCGAGGGTATTTAGGAAGTTCTGCGGTAACAGGGCACACTACATGACAATTTAAATCTTTAAACTCAGATAACTTATCCCATACTACACATTTATTTTGTTGTGCATGAAGGCTATCCATGATTTCATCAGTGGTAACCCCAAGAGGAGAGCACATCCCCATTCCTGTTATAACAACACGAGTCATTAGCACATTCCTCCATTCACATTTATAACTTGCTTAGTAATGTAAGCAGCCCCTTCCGAAAATAAAAATGCTACAGTTTGCGCTACTTCTTCTGCTGTTCCGGCACGACCTAATGGAATTAAAGGTAGAGCATGTTCTAAAATTTCATCATTACACATTTCTGTTGCAATTAAACCAGGAGCCACACTATTTACAGTGATTTTACGTTTAGCAAGTTCCATTGCCAAACTTTTACAAGCTGCAATAACGCCAGCTTTAGATGCACTATAGTTTGCTTGACCACGATTTCCCATCACACCAGATACAGAAGATATAGCAACAATTCGGCCACCGTTTCTTAAATGAATCATTGGCATCACACAAGGATTTATAACATTAAAAAAGCCATTTAAATTAGTATCTATAACTTGACGCCAATCATTTATTTCCATTGCAGGAAATGCATTATCTTTAGTAATGCCTGCATTTTGCACAATACCCCAATAAGCCCCATTCTTTGCAATATCTGCAAGTAAAATATTTTTAGCATTTTCAGCATCTGTAATATCAAATGAAATAACTTCTGCTTGCTGTCCTAGAGCTCTAATTTCCGCGGCAACAGCATTAGCTTTATCAATACTTTTATTACAATGTACCGCAATATCAAAACCATCCTTTGCAAGTCTTAAAGCTATGGCTTTACCAATACCAGTTCCGGCACCAGTTACTAATACTCTTTTTGTGGTATTTTTCATTTGATATCCTATTCTTTTTATTTTTATTCTTTATTTAGCTTTTTTAATGTTTTATGTTCTTTAACGTTTTAACTTTTTCTTTTACAAAATCTCAGAATATAATTTATCTAATGGAATATGACTATACTATATCTCCAACTTATATTCCAAAAATCAAAGAGGCATTATTACCACCAAAAGCAAAAGAATTAGATATAATAACTTTTGATTTTAGTTTTACGTTATCTCTTAATACTAAATTGATATCACCAAATTCATCTTTTACATCATCAAATTCATAAGCATGATATGGTAAATTTAAATCATATCTTAAAATTAAAGCACAAATATAAGCTTCAACTATCGCGGCAGCCCCTAAAGTATGTCCTGTTAAATGCTTAGTTGAAGATACTGGCACATTTAAATCTTTAAACACCTTACGCACTATTTGGCCTTCCATGGCATCATTTAATTTAGTGCCTGTGCCATGCATATTAATATAACTAATATCTTGCGCTTTTAAATTAGCATCCTTTAAAGCTTTACATGTTGCAATGCAGCCCATTATGCCACTTGGATCAGGGGCAGATGGATGATAAGCATCAGAACTACCTCCCATTCCTAAAAGTTTGATATGGTTATGAGATAAGATATCCTTACTCATTACAGTAAGTCCTGCACCTTCGCCTATATTAATACCATTTCTAGTATTTTTAAAAGGCACTGCTTTTTCTAAAGATAAGGCTCCTAAAGCATGAAAACCACTTACAGTTACTTGACTCATAGAGTCAGTGCCACCAACTATCACGCAATCACAAATATTGCTGTCGATTAAGGCTCTTGCACTCATCAAAGCGCGCGCTGCAGATGAACAAGCTGTAGCTATAGTATAACTTGGTCCTAAAACTCCTAATAATTTAGAAATTTCTGTAGAAATATCCCCTATTTCATAAACATTGGCATCAAACTTATAAAGCTGATTTTGGATTGTTTCATTGGTATTATTAGCATCCAATTCGTCATTGCTTTTAGTAGTTAAATTTCTTTCAACGTCAGAGATTAAAGAAGTAGAAGTACCAATAACTACCCCAATTCTATCTTTAGGATATTTATTTAACGCATTATCTAATGATTCTTTTAAATGCTTTAAAACATATTGCAATAAACAAATATTGCGTTTTTGATTCCCTTGAGTTTCAATAGCATTGATTATTCCTAAAGGAGCACTCATATTATTAGGTAAGAAACCTGAAGTTTCTTTTAAAAGATTAGTATTATTAGACTTTAAATTTAATAAAAATTCATCTTCTGTAATACCTAAAGCTGATATTGCAAATAAATCATTTAAATAATACATCTTAAAAAAACTTCCTATAAAGATTTCATCATTATTTTAATGTTACTAACACTCTTATTAAAAGCAATTAAAAACAACTCATTTTATAAAAATAAGACTGTTGTTGTAACAAACTAAAGTATTTACTGTGATTTAAAATCAAATAAATCGCAATACTTAGTTCCAAATTATTATTTCATACTTGTTATTTGCTACTTATTATTTTTCTTTTTAGATTTTTAACTTTTGGTATTTTATTTTTTACTTGTCTATAACTTATTGTTAATTATGCACTTTTTTCAAAATATATAAGTTACAAACTAAGCTACAAATTACAGTACCTAATAATCCTAGCAATAATACACTACCAAATGATGCTAACACTTTGGTATCTGAAAATACTAAAGTACCAAAAGCACTTTCTGTAGTTAATAAACACACCACAATGCTACCGATAATCTTTTTAAGATTATCTTTATTCATGCTAGATAAGAAAATACAATAATCAGCCCCTAACCCTAGTAACATAATTTCCCCAAGAGTAGTGAACATGCAAAAATAGCCATCTGCAAATAATTTTACACTTAATGAAGCACAAAAATACCCAAAAACTAATGGTAAAAGCCACACCTAATAAAATTCTTTTCTTAATAAAACTAATTACGACTATTATTGACAATATCAAGATAGCAAGATAATTAAGTTCTTTATGATAATATGCAAAGGAACGATCCCATTTCTCTTTGCGTTCATATCTCTCCACATTCTTATTGGTAGTCAATTTATAAAGAACAGAAAAACTAGGATCTTTTAAAGCAGTTACAGGTAAGCCTGTGGTTACTTCTGAATTAGCATTTTTGGGTTTTTCCACCTCATCTACATAGACTTGCATTAATACTGAATTTTCACCCACAAATTTACTAATATCTTCAGGAAAATCTGTCACATTAAAAGTGTGAGCATCATTTAACCCAGTGTTTACCAAAGAAAGTTCTAAACCTTCTTCGGCATAAATCTTTGCAAGACTTGCAAACATTGCTTTATAGGAGGCAATATTTTCTTGTTGCAACGAAGTTGCAATAATATTATCACATGGTAAAAATACCCAACGTCTTTCTGTTAAAGTAAGACTTTGCTTTAACTCATGACATTTTTCTAAAGCGTCTTCTTGTGAAGTACCATTGATACGATAATAAGAAATTAGTTTACCACCTGTTAAAATCTTGTGAATATCCTTACTCATGTTTTGTAATACTACATCAGGATTTTGCATTTTAGCGCAATCATCATCAAAAACCCGTCCTTGATACGCGTAAACACTAAATCCCAATATTACAAACAATACTATCCCCAAAGTCTTTAATGGTAAGCTTTTTGCAATATTACTTAAAAATATTAAAAATTTTTCATTAACATTTATGACAATCTTGTCGCTAGTAAAAATATAATAAACCATTAAAAAAGTTGTTAATAAAGCAACAACAGAGAGTACCGCTAATTGGTTCAATACTGGTAATCGTGTATATGAGAATAAACCATAAGATAAAATACTAGTTGTTAACGATAAAACTAATGGTAATTTTATGCTTTGTTTTAATAATTTTGAGTTGGGCAGTTTAGAATTTTGATCTTTGGCTTTATGCATAAAAATATGAATTGCATAATCAACACAAATGCCAATTAAAGTAGCCCCCATTACTAATGTAAGACTATGAATTTCTCCCCAAATAGCAAGAATTGCTAACACGCCAGTAAATAGAGAAATTACTAACATTATGGATGTTAAAATAAAAGGGACCAAACTTCTAAAACATAAAATTTGAATTAAAAATAATAAAATAAAGGAAATTAAACTGATTCTTGAAAGATCTGTTTTAGATGAATTTTCTGCATATTTAGCAAAAAATAATTCACCTGTATATAAGAGGTCTGCATCATTATTATTTACATTAGAAGCTGTAATTTGAGCTTTTAAGCTTAAAACCAATTCATAAATTTGTTCTTTGGTTTCTGAGGTAATTAAATCGCTTAATACAAGTCTAATTACTTCATACTTTTGCCCTTGGAATACTTTAAAAATTTCCCCATTTTTACCAATCACAAAATCATTATGATTATTTTGTAAAATATGACGCATAGTTAGGAATGGATCATACTTTACTTCACTTTCTGTTATTCCCCCAAAAGGCGCATAAATAGTTTCTAAAATTTCAGACTTTAAAGCCAAAAGCTTTGTTTCATCTTGAGCACAATCCTTACAAATATAAGAACTTCCCGGAAAACTATATCGATACTGCCAATAAAATTCTTTTAAATTATCGACTTTAGATTTATCTTTTATGATAAAAGCAGACGGTGCTAATTTTTGAATCTCATTTAATCCCTGTAATAATTCATTTTTGATATCTTGGGATGACTTGGCTGACAAAGCTGAATTGGGATTAATAGTAGAATTAAAATCAGATATAGAATTTGAAATATTAGAATCTAAGTTTTGGTTCGAAGCTTGCTTTTGAATTTTGGAGGCTACTTGTTTAGATTCATGCTTAATTAAAAACACTATTTCATTTTTTAAAATACTTTGATAATAAGCATCATCATTATCTTCTACTATTTCATGTGGTAACAAGTAACTTAAGTTAGTATTAATAATACCTTTAGCCAAATCTATTTTATGGTATGCACAGATTCCTAATATGAATAGAAAAAATAACAAACCTAGTAATAAACAAAATCCCCAATAGCTTTGGCTTGATTTATTTGTAGCATTATCATTACTAATACTATTATTACCGTTGTTACTATTGTTGAGCATAGCATAAACCTTCAAATGCATTTATATCTTTATTAGATAACAATTCATTAAAGTCAAAGTTTTTAAAATCAATTTTGGTATAACTATTATTATGTTCCACAATAAGTAACTGTTTAATTACTTTGTCATTTAATGCTTGGACTTGAATACTAAAAATAACTTTATTTAAAGGAGCTGTTTTGGGACGTAAATAAAATGTTTTTAAATCACTATTAAGTTCATCTTGAACTTGTGCATTTGTATTTATTTGCCCTTGTTCTTGAGATTGATTTGAAGTTTTATTTGGGCTTTTCTTATCCTGTTCTAAGTCATCTTTAGTTATTTTAAAATTACTAATTTCAAAATTTTCTTTTAAAACATCTACATCCCCTACAATTAAAGCTTTAAAAGAATCTCCCATAAAACTTACTAAATTTTGTTGATTATTAGGTTGAGCAAATTGATCATTAGGATTTTTTCCATTATTTTTTAAAAACTCTAAATTATCATTAGACTCAGCTTTAAAATCTTCTTGAGCATTATCATTTTTAAAAACAAAAGCTTTTTGAATTGGAGTTAAAATTTGCCAACATATACCATTTAAAGAAGATATATAAGCATGGCCTTCTGACTTAAAAGTCTTTTTATTTAAAGATAAAAACTTTTCCATTTCAAAATCAGCACTTACAAACTTGGGCGGATTAGATAAAAAATTAGCAACTTGAGCATTGGCATCAGAGACTTCTGAAACATTTGCTAAAGCAATACTTGCAAAACAAAACTTGCCATGTTAAACATCAAGAATATTCTCAATACCTTAAATAATCTTGTAAATGCCCCAATCATATTATCCAATCCTTTAGTTCTTAAAAATGCAGTACTTTGTATTTTAGTTCCTGTAATGAAGAAATCTAATATTAGGAAATTATTACAATTTCTACTTTCTCTAGTGTTATTTTATTGTTATTACACTACTTTATTACTTTATTACTTTATTGTTCTATTCTTGTTCTATTCTTGTTCTATTCTTGTTCTATTCTTGCTTTGCCGTTTGAGCTAATAATTTTTCAATATTATCTCTAAATTTTTTTGGCATTGAAAAAGTTAATTCAGTGTCCCCTTGTTTTAAAGCAACTTGCACTGTTTTACCTTTTACATATATCTTATCACCAACCCAAATTTCAAAGCGATGAACTAATCGTAATTCATATTCATCAAGAAAAGTCTTTACTATAAATTCATCTCCTAAACGCAAAGAACTCATATATTTCATTGTTTCTTCAACTATCGGAAAAAAATATCCTTCGCGGTCAATTGTATGATAACCATAATCTATTAAATCTAAAAACTCACCACGAGCCACCTCTAAAAATCTGAGATAATTACCATGCCACACTACGCCCATAGGATCGCAATCATAAAATTGAACCTTTTGTTTAGATTGATATTCGTATAAATGAGTGATAGCCATGAGTTTTTCCTTGTGAAATAAATTATTAAAAATTTAAGTTATTATCAATAATCTTTAATTTTACTTATTTTTTACGATCTTTTATTTACTTTTTAAGTGTTAATAAAAAATAAAATTCTGTTCTTAAAAATAAAATTATTGTTTATGCCAATAATTGTAAAAGTTAAACCAAGAGCATGGAGCTTTTAATAAAATTTCTTCCATTTTGTGCGCATACATTTGCGCATAATTAGTAATATCTTCCACTGTTTTATTACGACGAATTATAACTTGAGGAAATCTATCAATATGAGCATAAATTTTGCCAGATTTCTTATACGAAAATAACGTATAAACAGGAACTTTTAGTAGCTTAGCTATAATCCATGGTCCTTGAGGTAAAGATACTTCTTGATTTAATAAACTAACAGTAACGCTTCTTGATTCAGGAGTTAATAATCTATCGCCTAAAATAACAACTAATTCTCCTTGTTTCACCTTTTCATCAATTAGCATCATCGTTGCTGGATTAGTATCTTCAACCGGAATAAAGTTTAATGAACTATCAACATTAGTCTTTTTTAAATAAGCTAAAAACTTTTTACTATTTTTAGTTTCTATTAAGATATTTACATTTTTTGATAAAGAATTTTGTCCTAATGCTCGCAAAATCTCTAAATTACCAATATGGGCACCAATAATAATTGAGCCTTGAGGAGAATTTAAGACTTCGTCTCTTATTACTTCATATCCTTCATTCCAAGTAAGACTTTCTAGTGTAAACTTACCTTTCCAAGCTAAAATTTTATCTAAAATCGCATCACAAAAAGTATAAACGTGCAAAATCGCATTGTGTCTTGGTAAAGTTAACCCTTGGGTATGTGCAAAATCGGTAATAATTTTTAAGTAATTATTAGAAGTTTGTCTTAAATTTTTATTAAAGACAACTATCCCTATAGCTACAAACACAAGGATAAGAGCTGTAAGATATTTACCTAAAATCAATCTAGTCCACACCAAAAAATCGATACCTAATGAAAAGGTACTCTCTTGATGATTTTGCCATGATGCACTATTTGGGTTTTCTAAAGATGTAGAAGTAGATGATGCTGTTGTTTCTTTGGCTGTCAAATTGTTATCATTTATTACTTGAGATGTTTTTAAATCTTTATTTTCTGCTGACATAATTAAAAGCAACAACCTACAATTTTAGAAATTAAAAATAATTACAAGAAAATGGTTAACTTTATTTAATTTAATTTAATTTAATTTTATTAATTTAAAATCTAAATATATTTTCTTTTACGAATACTAAAATAATGTAAAATCTTTTCAACACAAAGCTTTGTATGCATAAGTGAAATTAAAACATTATCAGAAAAAGGCTTAAAATTACTATAGCCATTTTCTGGATACAATACTTGTACATTAAAAAACTTAAAGTTAACGCCAGCCCAATATAACCTTACTAAAATCTCAGTATCAAAAGCCATTCTTTTGCCAACATTTCTGTGGTTCATAATTTCACAAGTAATTTTTAAAGGATACACTCTAAAGCCACACATAGAGTCAACCACCTTAAAAACACCTAATTCAACAGCCACCCAAAAATGCGTAATATATCGACTGATAAAACGTCCTAAAGGCACATTTGAATACACAGGTTGTCCCACAATCAGATCTTGGACATTGTTCTTAGCAAGTTCTAAAATTTTTAATAATTCAGAGCAATCTTGTTGCCCATCCGCATCTATTTGCACCGCATGAGTGTAATTTAATTTTAAAGCTTCATTAAATCCTAATTTCATGGCATCGCCTTTTCCACCATTTTTAGGATTTACCACCAATGACACATTATTATACTTATCAGTATATTGAACTAACTTTTTATTATCTTCCGAAGAATTACCATCGTCTATTATCATTATTGGCACTTCAAACGCTGACAACTTGGTTAACAAGTCATCTAAGAATTGCACATGACGATAACATGGGATTAATACTATTGGTTTAAACTCTACGTCTTGAAGATTATTCATAAACTTAAAATTTTATTCTTAAGGTGTTCGCTATTTTTTATTCTTTATGTTTTATTTAATGTGCTCTTTAATTATTCACTGCACTATTAAGTGAATTATTCCTAGAATTACTAACTATTTAAATTACTCTTTACGTAAATACACTGGAATATATTTAAACTTGCCTGTAGCATATGTAATACTTCTATCAGCAGTATCCACGACTTCAAACTCTAAAGTTTTAAAATCTTCATTCTTAGTCATTATCAAGGTTACCTGATAATTTTCTAAAATTGGTTTAATGAATTTTACTTGTGGTAAGCTCGACATTCCTGAGTATAAATCTAAAGACAAATAACGAGTTGTGAATTCCATTACGAATACACACAAAGCCATGCCAGGTAAAATCTTTAAAGCCTCAAAATGGCCTTCAAACCAATCAAGTTCAGGACTTACAGTAAAAGATAATTCCGCACGATTATCTTTTACAAAACTATCTTCAATTATTGGAAATCTCATTTTGGGCTATTCTTCCTACTTCTTGATATGAAACTTTTTGATTAGGAGTTAAGGGAATTTTATCCACAATTATAAACTTTCTAGGAATAGTTATAGGAAGCATTTTTTTCATTAAAGAACTTCTTAAACTAATAATAAATTTACCTTTTGTAGTAGCACTAAGTACAGCTTTTGCGGTACTTGTAAGTACAACTACAGCTAAAATATATTCTCTTCCTTTGGCGGTGTAAGCTAAAGTTGCGGCATCTGCAATATATTCATGATGACGTAATTGCTCTTCTATTTCATCTAAAGAAATTCTATTATCTTCAAGCTTTAAAATTCTGCCACTACGACCTAATAATTTAAATGTTCCCTGCCCTGCATCTAATTCAATTTGATCTTCTGTTTTAAAAGCAAAAACACTAGCAATGTCTGCAGAAGCTTCTTCTGACTTGGCATTAGAATTAGAACTTATCAAAGTTTTATAACAATCTTCAATATAAGGTGAACTAGTCGCTAATGCTCCTAAGCCATTATTTTTTATAGTGAATAATTTAGAACTTTCTAAATCTAATTGCGATTGCAATTTAGAATTAGAGTGAGACTCAGATTCTAATGGTGATTCTGTTATCACTACTACTGAATCTTTAGGAAAAGCATGCCAACTGTTTACTTCTTTAGGATTATCAATCTCAAAAACTGTAGGAATAAATCTATATGCCATTACTCCTGTTTCGGTACTACCTAAAATTTCAAATAAAGGAGCTTTAAAAAACTTAAAGCTTTATTTAGTACAGATTGCTTTAAAAATCCTCCAGCACTTTGTAGTAATGTAGTATTAAAAGGAACTACACTTGAGCCTAGTCTCTTAAAAAAGCCAGGATTAGAAACGACCCATACCTTATTAAATTTTTTAAATGCATTTCTAGAGGCGTCAGTGTTTTCTGCTAATTTTGCAATAAGATTAAATTGTTCCTCATACTCAATGATATCTCTATAAAGATTTAAACCAAGAACAATTGGAACAAAATATCTAAACATTAAGCCATATGCATGAAAAATTGGTACTGTTGCTACATTCAAAGTATCTGTAGCTTTAATATCATTAGGAATAATGTCTTGCAAATACTGCACTTCAAGTAGTAGCTTTTTTAAAGTTCTAGTGATCATTTTGGGTTGACCAGTACTACCAGAAGTCATTTGAGAAATTGTGAAAAAAGAATCAGCTTTGGCTTTTAGTTCATTTTTAAATTCTGCTGTTAACTCATCCCACAAATTAAAATCACAAGTTTTTGCAACATGAAAAAGCGAGTGAGAATGTGAAGCATTATTTTCAGAACCAGAATCACGATCTAATAATGAATCAATTAAATTTTCAACTCTAAAAAACTTAAAACTACGTTCTCTTAATTCAGAAAAATTTTTCTCAATTTCTTTGAATTCTTTTTCTGTTGCAACAACATGTTTAATATCTTTAGGAAGTGCGATAATCCCATCAATACGATTACTATTAGCAAAAATTGGTTTACCACCACTAAGCCAAATAGTAAGTAATATTACTGACACCCAAAAAGTATCATCAGAACACACTACCACATATTTATCTTTAAACACATTACCGTTACCAATATGTTTATAAAATAAATAAGCATATTCTTCAACCATATGAGAGCTAACACAATCATATTGATTAAGATAAGTTTCACCTAAATTACTAGTACCATTAGATTTAAATGCTAATAAATCGGTATATAGCTCATGAAAAAATCTACGCACAATTTTTCCTAAATATTACGAATTAATACGATATTACTTTTCGAGTTTGCTATGAATAACATCAACAATATCGCCAACAGTGCGCACTGATTTAAAATCTTCAGCAGAAAGACGACAATTAACTTCACGAGATATTTCTGAAACCATATCAATAGCATCAATTGAATCTAAATCTAGGTCAGTAACAATATTAGAAGTTAATTGAATTTTATCTTCTTCAAGTTCAAAATTTTCTTGCATGATTGCTTTTAACTTAGCAAATACTTCTTCTTTAGTCATAAAAATCGTTCCTTTAAAAATAAAAAATTACTCTCAATATAATTTGAATTCAAAATTCAAATATAAAGTCTTTAATTATTTGGCTACGTTATCTTCTACAAACTTAACTAAAGTAGCTACAGAATAAAAATGTTCTTTCACATTTTCAGAATCTGCACTAATAACCACACCAAAAGTATTTTTTAAAGCAAGACCTAATTCTAAAGCATCAATAGAATCTAAACCTAAGCCATCACCAAATAATGGAGCATCTGTATCTATATCATCACAAGTGATATCTTCAAGGTTTAAAGCATCGATTATCATTTGCTTCATTTTTAAAGTTAATTCTGCATTATTCATGTTGTAATCATTTTCCTATGTTGAAATTTCAAGTAAAAACTATCAAAAAAGAACATCTTGGGCATCGACCACCTCAATGCTTATCTTTAAGATGATATATATTAATATTTATATCTTCGACAGTAATTATCGTTTTGTATTATAACCTACATTATCTTATTAAATAAAATAAAATTGGTTGCAACTATCAATAGCAATAAGTTGGTTAAACTTTTAATTAATATTCACTAGACTTTTGGTTAAGTTTTAGACTTTAGAATTAAATTTTAAAAGTAAATGATAATTTTTTATTTATTACTTTTATGGTTACGTATATTTCACTTTTGGCTAAAATTTTATTTACTCAATAAGTGAATAAAATATATGCAACACTAAAATTTACACCAAATTCACTATAAAATATTGATAATAATTATTTTTATAGCTTTAAATAGATGCTTATAAATCTCTATATATAAAAAAAACACATTTGATTTTGGCATTTACAACCTGTTACATAAGATTTATGTAACAATTTTCACAAAAATTACATAAAAAATGTAACATAACTCACCTTAATAAAAATTAGATACTTCAAATAAGTTCTAAGAAGTTTACAATCACAATAACAAACGAGTTATTAACTAAGCTTATATTTTTAATCTTGAACAACTTTTTCAAGTTATAAAATCAATTTAAAAATATAAACTCACAATCACAATAAAATGTTAATAAATCATGGGATTTAACTAATAGATTAAAATAGCAACATAATAATTTAGTTTTAAATTACTTACTATTTGCCAAAATTCATAACAAATAATGAATGGATTTAAAACTTAACAATATAGATAGTTAAAGATAGTTAAATTATAAGTTAATAATTTAAAAGTAAATCTAAGATTATTATTGTTGATATTTTGGGAGCGTTATATGAAGAAAATATTATCTTTGGCAGCTTTATGTGGAGCAATGGTGATAACAGGTTGTGCAACTGAATCTCATCAAGCTATGAACTTTGAACAAGCAACTCAATCTATCACTATTAATCGTTCAAATTCATCATTCAAAATTCCTGTTGCAGTGGGACAATTTGCTAACCACTCTGATTACCAAAATGGTATTTTCTCAGATGGAGTAGATAGATTAGGTTCTCAAGCACAAACCATTTTACTTACATACTTACAACAAGCAGGTTGCTATCAAGTTCTAGAACGCTCAAATATGACTGCTTTAAAGACTGAATCAACAATCAGCAAAAAAATCAAAAGTTAAAAGGTGCTCGTTATATTATCACTGGTGACGTTGTAGAATTTGGTCGTAAAACCAAAGGTGACCAAGAATTATGGGGTATTTTAGGTCATGGAAAAACCCAAATTGCTTACGCCAAAGTTAACTTAAATGTTGTTGATGTATCAACTTCTGAAATTGTAGCTAGTGCTGTTGGCGGTGGTGAATTCCAATTATCAAATCGTGATGTTTTGGGTTTTGGTGGCACCGCAGGATACGATTCAACTCTAAATGGTAAAGTTTTAAGCTTAGCAGTAAGAGAAGCGGTTAATAACCTAACCAATTCAGTAGATTCTGGCATTTGGGTTCCTGAACTATAGGAGTTTATACATGAAAAAACTACTTATATACGCTATTGGGGCTTGTATCCTTTTATCAGGCTGTGCAACAAAAGAAATACGTTATTGTCATAACACTAAATATCGCGATGCGATGAATTCATATTTAACTGACGAAGCTAATCTTGATGAACAACGCATCAAGATGGATGAATATTTTAGTGAATGTGCTAACAGTGGTTATGAACCAGCTCCAGGTTCATATGCTCATATGGGTATTTTGTATTCAAAAAATGGTAATACTAGTAAAGCCTTTGAATACTTTAACTTAGAAAAACAAAAATTCCCTGATGCTGCTCACTACATGAATTTTTTAATGAGTCAAAAAGGTGCTAAAAATAAAGCTGCTAATCTCAGCACTAAAGAAATTCAAGACAGACTCAATTTAAATGTTCAAAACAAAAAAAATAACAAGAAGTAATAAGGAGCTGATATGAAAAACTTATTTGGTTATATTTGTTGCGCTTTATGCTTGTTGTTAGTAACAGGTTGTGCGACAACTGCACCTTATGATTATAGTAATCTCATAAAGAGTAATCCTAAATCTATTTTAGTAATCATGCCTGAATCCACAGCAACTGATGTAAAAGCAGAACCTGCCGTACTTTCAGCAGTAGCGCAACCGTTATCAGAAAAAGGTTACTATGTTTTACCGGTAACATTAGTTAATGATACCTTTAGATACAATGGCATCTATAACTCTCATGATATCCGCCAAATTTCATTTGGCAAGTTATATGAAATCTTTGGTGCTGACGCATTACTAGATATTAGTATTGATGATTACTCAAATCATTATCAGTTAATCGATAGCGTGTTTGTTGTAAAAGTAACTGCAAGACTTTATGACTTAAAAACAGGCACCCTACTTTGGACAGAAACCAAGGAATCAAGCAACGAATCTGAATCTAGTGATAATCTAGTAGGATCATTAGTGGGATCTCTATTTAAGATGGCGGCTAATAACCTACTCGATGTAGGTTACGATCTTGCTAAAGAAAACGCTTATTCTCTATATTATAGCGAATACGGTACTTCTCCTTTACTATACGGTCCATATTCTAAATACTATAGAACAGATGAAGTGTTAAAGAGTAAGTAATAAAATAAATAAAAGAAAGTAGCTAGGCTAAGTTAATATCACCCCCAAAAGATTTGATAATACAACTAACCAAGCTTATCAGAGATACTAATTTACTATTTTTCATGAAAGGATTTGGGGAAAATTTAAATCACCCCAAATCCTTTTCTTATAGATATTTACCAATAGAACTCATTATAAATAAAAAGCTCGCTTCTAATTTTTTAGTTATCTTTATTAGCTAGTTTTTTCTTATAACTTAAAACTATAAGAAATCATATAAAGATTTTTTTCTAAAACCAAAGCAAAAAATTTGGAGCATATTTATAAGAAAAATAGCGTACGGTAAAAGCTTTAAAAAGTTCTATAATAATGAATATATTTATATTGATAAAACTAAAATATGCTTCAAATAAAAGTAAAGCCCAAAAGAAACTTGATGAAGCTCTTTCACCAATAAAAGCAAAAGATTATGGTAATGTGTTATCTAAAAAAGCGGAATTACTATGTGTAGCCCTAGTATTTGATGCCGAAAAGCGTCAAATTACTCATTATGCACAAGTATAGTTTCTGTGAATTTCACTAGTAATTTATCTTGCTTGATTCCACTTCACGTATTGTTCTTCTAAAGATTTTGTTAAATGACGTGATACTATTGATTCCTTAGTATCCTCTTTTTGAAAATCTTTAGGATCAATTTCATCTTTAACATCAATTGTGAATACAGGTGTTGTATTAGGTACATTAGTATCTAAAAATTTAGAATTTAAATACCCAGGAACATCACAAGAAATATGAATAGGTACAATTTTTAAATTTTGATTAAGTGCGATATGCACAAAACCTCTATGAAATTTATAATTGGTATTATCTTTAGTTCTTGTACCTTCTGGAAATATTAAAAAATTATCATTGTTTGATAGATTTTGTTTTAAGGCGCTGTAATCCATTTCATTATGCACATAATCTAAAGCTTTAATAATAAAGCGCATAAAACTTTTAGTAAGTTTATACTTCACCATCACACTAACATTATTTGGTAAGCATGATGTTAAAATTACATAATCAACTAAACTTGGATGATTAGCGATAATTATTTTATTATTTAAATTTTTTAGCTTATCAAGATTATTGAAATTTACTTTAAATACTCCTAAAACACGACACAACCATACAAAGAATTTAAAGCTTAACTTTACACATTGTCTAATAGCAAGAGTTCTTTTTTGTTTATTCCAAACAAATAAATGCAATAAAATAACAATTAGAATCCCTTGGCTTAAAGCGCCAAAAATAAATACACCGTAAGCAATGAGAGTGGGAATTAGTCGAAAGAATTTAAACATAAATTTTATAAACTAAATTTTTATTAAAGCTAAAAAATATTATTCACAAAAATTTTGAATTTTACCTATAAATGATAAATAAAAATTCCACTAAAAGTTTTATCAAAAACTAAAATTATTGCACTTTTATGATGATTTCTTATTATGAAATTTTAGTTTATGAATTATTACAAGTTTTTAATAATTCCATAATTTTCACCATATAATCTGTTGCAATATTATCAGTACTAGTTTTGTCAGAAGAATTAAAATCAAAACTATTATTTAATACAGTACCTACAACATCATGTGTTGCTATTTTTGATGTTGTTGCAACTTTTTCTAACACTAAAGCATAAGCAAAACTATGATCAAAATCCTTACATGGACTCATATCCATAATATTTTGTTCATGTAAGTTTTCTTCATAAAATACCACTAATACTCTATTATGATTAGTCACAAATTTAAATTCATCTTCCGAATTAAATAAATTCTTATTTTTAAATTCTGCCAAATCAGCTTCTGTAAAAGAGTTATTATCACTATATAAAGTAATGTAAG
>GL995206.1:95496-103865 GCA_000222855.1 Succinivibrionaceae bacterium WG-1
ACATGCGGCTATCGCGACAGTTTCCCCTTTAAATTTACTAAAAATAGAAAGAATCCCCACATTTGCATTATGCACACTTGCAGAAAATTCTGTCGGAGATACCCCATTACCTATTTCAACTTCACTTAATAGTTTTAAACATCGCTGCGATTCTCCAGTACGAGAGGCAAAAATTATTTTATCAAATTTATTCTCATATAATTCTAAGCATTTTTTCCTAAAGCCACAGCATATCGCCCAGCTTTATTTAAGCGACGTCTTTGCATCATAGGAATAATTTTTACAAATTCTGCTTCATTCAAATCTTCAGATGTAGAAGTTGTAATAAATTTATTTAAATCAGCATTTTTTAAATCAAGTGCCCCTACAGCACTTACGTTAAATTTATACATTTATATATAATCCTAGAACAAAAACTTACGCAATTCATGCTTTATCATAACATGATACTGCTTCTTCATACTTATGTTTTATGTAGATAATGTTTTTAATTAAATGATAAAAATAAGATAACCTAGAAAATTATATTTGTAAAATATCACAACCAATTCAACGTAATTTTTGCTTTAAATATTGTCTTTGTCGCGATTAGGTACAATTCTGGTATGTTTTAATTCTCGAGGATGTTTTTCTAAAATAATTTTATCTTGAAATGGCACACTAACATCTATGCCAAAATCTTTTTTATGATAAGGTCCTGGAACAAAATCAAAAATAATTTCACTTACAGCTTCCATAGCATTTTCAGGACTATCTTGTCCTGCGGCTACAGTCATGCTTTTAGCAATGGTTGCAATTGGGTTAAAGCTTGATTTATGTAAAGGATATTGTGCATAGTGCATATCTTCATGAATAAGGTTTGCATACCTATCATAAATCTTGTAACGTAACCCCACATGACGTTTGGTGCTAACAACAATTGTTTTTACTTCATAGCTTTCAACTGTTACATATAACACAGCATCAACATCAAAAAGTTTTACCATCTCTTTAACGTTAAAAAATTCTGTAGAATTTGGTGCTATATGATTTTCACTTAATATATGACTAATAGCATGAGGAGCTAACACATAGTAACCTCTTTCTGCTAATGCATATTGTAAAACACTATTGAAAACTAATGGCACTTGCTCATTATCTGTTTCATTGATAACCGGCATTACTAAAATTGACCTGATATTACCATTAACAGGAGTACCTATTTCTCGTACGCACCCTGTTTCCCCTACTATGGCAATACTAACAACTAACGCCATCACCATAAATTTATAAAAAGATAAAATATTTTTAAAAAACATAATTTGCCAATAAAAAATTAACGATGTCTAATGTTGATTCTTTGAGATTTGGTTGTTGATTTAGAGTGACTGTTATTAACAAGTTCCGTTTTATTTTCAATAACTCGGTTATCAATATTAGGATCAAGTTTTGCCTTTTGCTTTTGTAACTTCCAATCTTGTTCTTCTTTTAAATAAGAAGATTGACCTAAAATTAACGCCCCACTATTTAATTTTTCTTTGATATCACTGGCAAGTTTCTGAGCATATTTAGCTTCAGGCCATTTGGCATATTCATTTTCAAGATACTGTATAGCTTTATCATACTTTCCTAAAAAGTAATATCCCATTCCAAGTTCTGCTAAAAATCCTGGGGGCAAATTATTTTCATCTTGAGCCGCATCTATAGCATCGTTCTGTAATTCTGCTACATATTCAGCGATAGTCAGATTATGGCGATTATAATTGATTTCATCTAGATATAGACCATACCAATCATAAGTATCACTAGTACCTACCGTTACTCCACAACCAGAAATAAAAAAAGAGGCCATAATTATCCCTAAAATCATAACGTTAAAAAGAACATGGCATTGTGAGCCTTTAGGGGGATATTGAAATTTCATTTTCCTCTCTGCGATTTTATTTATGATGAGGACTTTTAGATTATTGGTTTTTGTTACCTTGATATTTGAAGTAATTATTAAATTTAAAAAATTATCAAACATAAAAAAATATGATTACCCTTAGAAGTAATATGTAAATAATTTGGTCTAAAAATTTAGGTAGCAAAATTTTCCAAAAGAACTTAAAAGCGAATAAAAAATTTAAAAGCTAACTAAAAAATTTCAATTTAGATCTTAAAGAGGAGATAAACATCTCCTCTTTAAGTAAAAATAATAAGAACTAAATTAGATACCTAGAATCATTAAAAAACATTCTTTTCGATCTTCACATCAAAAGTTCTTGTACCATTATCGATAAATTCTAAACGGTTACGAATTCCATTTGGAGCATCTTCCGCGTGATGAGATACGAATAGAATTTGAGTATCACCATTTTTCATGAGATATTCAATAAATCTTCTTACGAGTTCACGACTCATACTATCTAAACCTTGTAAAGGTTCATCAAGGATCAATAATGGCGGTTGTTTTACTAAAGCTCTTACAATTAAAATAAGTCTTTGTTGCCCAAATGATAATGATTTAAAACTGCTCTTAGCGGCATCTTGTAAACCTAGAAGTTTTAACCACTTCATTGCTAAAGAAATCTTTTCGTCACCAGGTTGTTCATATAAACCAATAGAATCAAAGTAACCTGATAAAATTACATTTATCACTGGAGTACTAATTCTATAATCTAAGTGGAAAGAAGGACTTACATAACCAATATGCTTTTTAATATCCCAAATACTTTCGCCACTTCCTCTCTTTATACCAAACAAATATAAATCATTAGCATAACCTTGAGGATTATCCCCGGTTACTAAAGAAAGAAGGGTTGATTTACCACAACCATTAGGACCGCAAATTTGCCAATGTTCATATGGTCCAACAGTCCAATTTAATTTATTTAAAATTACATGGTCACCGTATTGCACCACAACATCATGCATTTCAACAATAGCTTTACTTCTATCAAGTGAATCTACACAATCATCTGGTACTCTTGGTAAAGTACAAATTTTTGGAAGTTGTTCATAGTGAGTTAATTGATGTACGGTACTGTCTGCTAAAATTTCATCTTTAGGACCATACTTCACAAGTTCTAAACTCATGATTAAACCAATATCAGTACATGCTTCATGAATTTCATCAAAACGATTTACCACTACCGCAATACTAATACCAGTATTATAGATTTCTAACAATAAATCTTGTAAATCATTACGAGTCTTTACGTCTAAGCCATCAAAAGGAGCGTCAAGAACTAATAATTGAGGCTTTTTAAGTAAAGCTTCAATTATTAACATTTTACGTCCTTCACCACTAGATAATAAATGAATTGAACGGTCTAAGGCATAATCAAATTTTAAGAATTTACAAAGTCTAGAAATTTCAGCTTCATCATCTGAAACATTTTTAAATATTTCGTTTGGAGTAAAACCAATTAAATCAGCTTCCACATCGGTATTGCGACGCTCAAAATCTTCTTCAAATAACTCCATTTGTTTCTCAAAAGAAACATAACAACTATGCACATTCTCAGGAGCTTTACCGATTAATAAATCAAGCTCTCCACAAATAGCTTTAGTAAATACTGTTTTACCACTACCATTAAAACCTACAAAAGTGCTAAAACTATGATCTGCTAAAGTAAGATTCTTGATATTAAAATTTAAATTCTTGGCAATTTGATAAGTACAATTTTTCCATTCAAGCATTTTTCAATCCTTATGCTTAATACTTAAACTACATAACTTCTTTGATCTTTTTGATAAATGCTTGGCTATTATACAACAGAAAACGTGATCATAAACACAGTTTTGTTTTTTATGAAATAGCCAGAAAGAAATCTTAAAAAACTAGACCTCTTTTATGAAAAGTAACTTTTGAAAACAATAAAAATAAACAATAACAAGTAAGAGTTTTATAGAAACAATAAAATAAAAGTAACAACAGTTTTTACTAAAACCAGTTGTTACTTCCCTTTAAAACCCAAAACTAAAACTTAAAATTGAGCATCCAAATTTAATTATTATCTAACGCAAGATTTCATAAAAATAATAAACAAAACTATTAAAATATACATAACACCTTCATTAAGATGAATACTGCTTAAATCAATTTTTCCTTTTTAATTTATCATAATTACCTTGACCTTTGGCGTATTCAACCTTTTCTGATAGCTTATCATTTTCTTCACGCATGATATTTGAAAGCATCTTACTTTTTATATTGTATAAAGTATAATTACAATACTTCCAGGCTAAAAAGTGCTTATTACGTGCAATTTCATTAGAATTTTTTACCTTTTTATCAAAGATGGATTTTAAGATTTCTTCATGCAATATAAAAATATCTCTTCTCAATTGCAAAGAAATAAATTGTGAAAAGCCTCGTTTAAAACCAAAATCTGAAATTATAGTAGAACTTAAAAAGTCATTCGGACTAATGTAACGATTATCAATATCAGACAAGAATAATAAGCGTAAAGCTACGAGTTGATCAATATTAGAATATAGATCGTTATATTCGCCCACACTACTATCGATAGTCTTTTTAATACTATCAACTACAACTTGAGCAATTCTAGTATAAGTTTGTTTTGCTTTTTCAATATATTCTACATCAGAAGTTTCTTCCAATATAATAGGAACTAAAGGTATAGCTTCTTTTAAAAATCTAAAGTTAAAATATTCATATTGGAAGTTACCACATAACATATTAAACTTGTTCACAAAAGTATTTAAAACACTTAATTTTTCAATAGTGGTATATGCAATGCTTTCTTCTCTTTGATCAAAAAATCTATCACCTGTGAGAATTAGAACATTCTTACTTAATGCCATGAAACTTCTAGTTTGTGCGGTAGTAATATCATCTAAGTTATATCTACAAAATTCAAAAGCTTCTTCAAATTCTTGTTGTAACTTTATTTTATTTTCTTCATTATTAGCAAGTTGCCTATCTTGCTGTAAATAAGAGATATGTTTAGCTAAATTAGCAATTATTGTTTCAAATTCTTTACTTGACTTACGACGTACGTCGTAAGTGTCTGAGAAAAATTCTTGTGGTATATCAGTAGTAAAATCACTATTTGAAGAATTAGCGCTCTTAAAAGTATTGTTCGAACTAGTATTAGATGTCGCACCATAATTATTGCTAGAATTATAGTTGTAAGATGAACTTGACGAATAAATATAACTACTTCTAGATTTATTGCTTGAATCATCTATATCGCTATCAATTTCATAGAATGAAGGCACAAATGTTGAATTATTATTTGTAGCTTTATTGTTATTAGTATTGTTAGCGGAACTAGGATTGATATTAGTATAGGTACTAGCATGAGAACCATTGTTATTACTATTTATACCAGCTTTGGTATTATCACTTGTTTTTGAACTATAATCAGGCTTAATTTTAATATTAGTTCTTAAGGTTATTTCTTCATTATTATTGTTGTTCTTATCCTTATTAACATTATTAGATTCTAATTTAGCATTAACGCCTTTGGCTTTGACATCATTGTTGATATTTGTATTGTAAACATTAGTATCTTTAACATTATTTTTTTGATAATAAGTATTAGTATGAGTAGTTTCAGAAATAGTATTATCAACATTACTATTTTTATAACTTTCTTTCTTTTTACCTTTTAAACGTTCATTGATAGTTGCAAATTTTTGATTTGACTGTGAATTATTTTCATTATTGTAATTGTAACTGACACTACTTTTATAGCTATTACTATTATAACTATTACCCGCATTTACATGTTTTTTTTCTGCAGAACTTTGCTTAAAGGTCTTTTCTGAATATTCTGATTTATTAGAATTTGCAGCAGTTGCTTGAGGCTTAGATTTTACAGTATTTTCAGAAACAGATGATTCATCTGTCTTCTTTTCAAAAGTAGTTTCCACTTTTGATTTTAAGACTGTGTTTGAATTATCAATGGTAGTTTTTATTGATATCTTGCTATCACTGCTGCTATCTTTATCTGTAAAGATTGGCGCTAATTCTGTTTGCTGCTTTTGGGAATTTAACTTTTCAGTTTTTGCAGTTGCTGTTTTTTCAGCTGTTGAGTTTTCGTTAGAGTCCTTGGATGCTTCTGTTGCTAAATGTTCTTTATCTTTCTGAAGTTTAGCATTAACTTCTACTCTATCTTGAATATTAGCTTTATTTAAAACTTCTGATTTATCTTTAGCTTTAAATTCACCTTTAACTTCGGATTTTTCAAAAGAAGTTACAGTACTAGCTGTATCAACTGCACTAGTAGTATTACCATAACTATAAACATTACTATTATTAGTTATGTTAGTAATTGTTGTTTGGTTATTAGTATCCTTAGTTTCTTTGGTATCTTTAGAATTTTGTTTATTATAGATACTAGTATACTCTTTTGTTTTTTCACTAAAAGAGCTAGGAGCACTTGATGAAGGTTGATTATTGCTAGATGTTCCAATAATAGAACTAAATTTTTCAGATTCAGATTTTGCTTTAGCTAATAAATCTTCCTTATACTTATTAGCTACATAATTTCTATCAGCAACAGTTTGATTTAAACTATTAATATCACTATTATTAGTGTTATTGCTACTATTAAAATTAAAAGAAGATTCTTTTAATTTTTCAGTTTCTTGTGAAAATGAGAAATTATCTTTTGATTTTTTTGTTATGCTATCAGTACTGTATAAATTAGAACTATCTTGAATATTATTACTAGAGTTTGAACTTGAAGCTTTAGGTTTTAAACCATATTTAGCAGCAATATCATCAGTGTCTTTTTTCACTAAATCTTCAAGAGATAAAGCCTTTGGTTCACTTTGTTTTTGAGCAAAAATATCACTAGACCCAAAACTTGATTCCCTACTTTTGTTAGCAAAACTATCTTTTAAACTATTATTAGTATTAGAATTTGAGTTTAAGCTTGAATTAAAGCTAGAGTTAGAAGTATAAGAGCTTGAACCGAAACTACTTGTCTTATTGTTTTCTGCACTTTGGAAATTTTGAGTTTTAGGAGCAAAATCATTATCTAATTTTGAAGTTGGAGCTAATTCTTCTGTTTTAAAAGATGAATAATTGGTAGCAGAATTAGAGCTAGTTGAAACTCCACTAGTTGTTGTAGAACTACTATTGTTGCTTCCAAAATCAAAGAAAGAATCAGCACTAGAATTTGCAAGTTTTGAAGTTACACCAAAGGTGCTTGTAGGCTTTACAGTAGTACTAGAGTTTTCAGAACTTGATGATTTTAAAAGATTGTCTTTGGAAACTTGACTCTTATAATCATTGTTAGAAACATTATTAGACTTATTAAAATTAGAACCATTAGAGCTATTAGAAATAGTACTATTTTTTCCAAATGAAACATTATTATCTGAATTTAAGACTAAATGTTCTTTACACCAATTTATAGCAGCAGTTAGGTCTAATTTCTCATTATTAAAAGTAATATTTTCTAGAGATTTAATTGAATAATAGAATTCGTTATCTTCAATTTTTTTTGATACTTTTTCTAAAAATAAATTTAAAAATTTATTTTTATCAACATCTTCTTTAAAAGTGGTAACACTTTTAAAAGATGTTATTAAATCTTGCCATAATCTATCATTTAGAATTATTTTTAGGATATCAAGATAATCATATTCTTCATTTTTGATATAGTTAAGAACAACTCTATTAATAATAGCTGAAAAGTTATGTTCTTCTTTTAACAAAGCAATTGCAGCATCAAAATTATTGTTATGAGCAAGTTCAATTGCTTCAGAATCTTTGTTAGTAATATTTACTAACCAATACATCCAAGCAAATAAACATTCATAAGGTTCAGAGATAGTTGCTAATGCTTTATTTACATTTATTAAGCTTCTATTAGGACTTCCTAAAATTTCAGTAAAATCAATCGGAAAAGTAGTTCTTTTGGCTACTTTTAACTGAAACTTTATACGATTAATATTAGTCTTAATATCTTTATCACTTGCATTAGCACAAGTACCAAATACAAGATAAGGATTTGTAATTATTTGTTCCAAAGTTCTATCCCCGTGCTAATCAATAGCTATCAGATAAAATCAAAATTTATTCTTATAAGTATCATGTTACAAATTATAAATGATACCTAGTATATATTACTTATACCTTAATTAAAATTTTCTCAAAAATGGGAAAAATCACAAAAAGTTATTATTTCTCATTACTTTTCTTACCATCATAAACAGTATGATTCCCCTACTGTTAATTTTTTAATTATCCACAATTCCACACCAAAGTTTATTAACAAGTGTGGTCGGAGCAATCGATGATAACTCTCGTTATATCGTAGGTACTGGAACTAAGTTAAAAGATGTTCTAAGACATGTGCATGTAAATCCTGCTACAGCTGAAATTTCATCCGTTTATATTAGAAGAAAGAGTGTTGCTAATCAGC
>GL995206.1:105052-106667 GCA_000222855.1 Succinivibrionaceae bacterium WG-1
TTACTAGTTAGAAATAAAGACATAATGGTTACGGGGGATGATATTCCTATTATTACTCAGTATGATTCATTGAGTAATGCAATAATTGAAATGAATGATAAAAAGTTAGGCTTTGTAATTATTGTAAATGAATCTAATAAGTTATATGGAATCTTTACTGATGGCGATTTAAGAAGAGCTTTGAGCCAAAAAATTGAATTAGAAAATGCCGTAATTAATGATTTTACAAATAAGAATTGCGTAACCTCAAGTGCTGATGAACTTGTTGCCAAATCACTAGAGAAAATGAAACTACATAAAATTAACTCAATAGTTGTTGTTAATGAAGAAAATCAAATATTAGGTGCCTTTAACATAAATCAAGTATTAAGACACGGTATCAATTTTTAAAAAAAATAAACTTCATTGGTAAGCATATAATGAAAAATAAGATTTTAATATTAGGTACATCTAATAGTATAAAAAAAACAGGTTATGGTTCAATATTACTAAATGATAATGCCATAAGCTGTGATAGGTATTCTATTGGTGATACAAATAGTTTATCTGGCATATATAATTTATTAAAAATTACTAATCTGTCCGACTATAAATATGCCATATTAGATTTTTATGTAAATGAATTAGATTTCTCAATTACAGATTCTTACCCTATTGAATGGAGTATTGTTACATTTTATTACTGTTTACAAACATTATTAAAAAAGTCAGTATTACCTTTAGTTGTTATAATTAATAAGAAATCTTTTTCTCATATTGAAAATTATCAAATAAAGATATGTAAAAAATTAAATATTCCATATATTAATTCCGAAGATATTCAAAACGAATATACAAAAGATGCTTACCCTGCTGATTCTATGCATTTAGCAGATGAATTACAAAAAATTCTAGCCCTAAAAATAAAGCAAAAAATATTGGAAATGGAACATTTTCAAGCAATATTTGCTGTATCTCCTCTACCTAAGGAATTCGATAATATTGAATGTGTGAACTTAAAGCATTCTTCTATTAATTCTAATTTTGGAGAATTAGAACATCAAAATATAAAAAATTCATTAATAAATATAGAAACATGCAAGATTCAAAACAACAACTCCCTTTTTATTAATAGTAATTTTTATCTATTAGGAATTGCTTATTGGGCCAATGAATTTTCTGGCTATACTATTTTTGAAGAAATAAGTGGAAGTTCTAAAAAGGTTATAAAAAATTTAAAACATAAGGCTAATAAAAATTTACTTTTAGTTAGAAGCGTTGGATATGAAAAAGGTGAAGCTCAATTGCAACACAATATAAAAATTTCCATTTTAGATAAAGTAAAAAATGAAAATATAGAATTCACTCATAATTCAACAGAAATATTAAATTCTGCAAATAATTGCAATATTTTACTATCTGACGTTTTATTTTCCAACTTTAATGTTTTTGATTTATCCCAGAAATTAATTAGAGAATTTGAATTAGAAGAAATTGTTATCAAAATAAAAACATGGTACTTACTGAGAAAAAACAAAAACAATGAATATAAAAATAAAATATATAACAATTTAATAAAATTAAAAGACTATCAAAAAACTCAAGAATATCTATATTTTACAATTAAATATATTGT
>GL995207.1:0-1778 GCA_000222855.1 Succinivibrionaceae bacterium WG-1
GCTTACGGAGCTCATATCGTATATGTTAATGCTTCTTATGTTGGACATGATGAAATTGGCAATTTGCTACATGATTTTTTGTGTTCTAATCCTCATGAAATGTATAATAAAGAATTTAAGGATGTAACAATAAAATTTAAAGAACAAGAAGAAGGACAGATTTTTATGTGTGAGCTTTTAGAACAAACTATAAAAGAACGTGAACAAATTGCCAAGAAAGAAGGCATAGAAGAAGGTATAGAAGAAGGTTCTGTAAAAACTTTTATTGAAGATTGTGTTGAGTTTGGTGTGACTGAAAATTCTGAAATTTTAAAAAGAATTTTTCAAAAATTTCCTAATTTATCTCAAGATAAAGCTATTCAATATTTTGAAAAATATAAGATTAGTGATTAGTAATTGAGATTGTTTATGTTAGCAACAATGAAAAACTGATCCACATATAACTTTTAAGATACACACAACACTGTTTTTATGAGCAAAAGTTGTGTGTTCTTTGTGCAATAACAATTTAAATTTGATTCAAACTTTCTAGTTGCTGAATGCACTTATAATGTATTTAAAAATTTGGCTTTCGCATATAAATATTTGTGAGTCATACAATGAAGAATGATAGATATAACAATAAAATTTAAAGAACAAGAAGAAGGACAGATTTTTATGTGTGAGCTTTTAGAACAAACTATAAAAGAACGTGAACAAATTACCAAGAAAGAAGGCATAGAAGAAGGTATAAAAAAGGTAGGGAAGAAGGTTCTGTAAAAACTTTTATTGAAGCTTGTGTTGAGTTTGGTGTGACTGAAAATTCTGAAATTTTAAAAAGAATTTTTCAAAAATTTCCTAATTTATCTCAAGATAAAGCAGTAAAGTATTTCAAAAAATTTAAAATTTAAAAAAATGTAATAATTCACATTATTTGTTCTTAAGCCAAATAGAAAACCATCAAATTATGTTTCATAATTTCTTAGATTAACTTCAAAGGATATGATGAAATTAAATATATGTTGTCTTAGATAAAATATTGTCTAAATATTAAAGATTTTTTTTCTGATAATTAGCAAAGATATAGTATTTCCCTATATTTACCTTTGGGTTTAAAGAAGTCTTTATAATAAAAACAATCATTCACAAAAATTATATAAAAAGTTGTATAATGACTAAGTTTTTATGATATTTAGAATTTTAGAACATTCTTAAATATAAAGAATTACGCACATAAAAATATTTAAATACAATAAATATAAATTTTTACATATTTTTTAATACACGATTAACTTATTTTTTAGAGAACGAGAAAACACTATGCGCTTAAATGATAAAAATATTTTTGAAGCAATGGAAAAAGGTGAAATTGTCATTACTCCAAAGCCTGAAGATAAGCGTATTAGTGGGGTGTCTGTTGATTTATTATTAGGAAACGAGTTCAGAGTATTTCAACCTTATAATGCGCCATTTTTAGATTTAGGCGGAAATAAGGAAGAAATGAATGAAACTTTAGATCAAGTTATGAGTGATAAGATCTATATTCCAGATGATGAAGTTTTTATTCTACACCCAAACGATTTTGCAATTTCTGTTACTTACGAATCTGTAACTTTAGCACCAAATTTAGTAGGTTGGTTAGATGGTCGTAGTTCTCTTGCTCGTGTAGGTTTAATGGTTCATGCAACCGCACATCGTATTGATCCGGGTTGGAATGGCAAGATTGTGCTTGAATTCTATAATGCAGGCCGTTTACCATTAGCTTTACGTCCAAAGATGTGTATTGGGGCATTAAATTT
>GL995207.1:3533-4348 GCA_000222855.1 Succinivibrionaceae bacterium WG-1
GAAATTAACTATTATTGCTATTATCTTGGTTATTTTCATTTTAGCGATGTTTATTCCGGTAAGATTATCGGCAATTGGTGAGTCTGAAGTTATTTCTAAAGATTATTTAACAGTCCGTTCTCCACTAGAAGGCACAATTGAAACTATTTTGGTTGAACCGAATGAAAATGTAAAAAAAGACCAAGTTATTGCTAAATTAAATATCAAAAATTTAGAAAATCAATTAGATATTGCCTATAAAGAACTAGAAATTGAAAAAGTAAAATTAAAACAATTAAAGCAAAAAGCTTTAGAAGATATGCGATTTTCAGGGGATATTGTGATTTCAAAAGCTACAATGGATACCAAATATACAGAGATTGCTTATTTGAAGGATATGATTTCTCAAGCAAATTTAAAAAGTCCTATTGATGGAGTTGCTGTATATTCAGATCGTATGGAATTAGAAGGATTACCTGTTCACGTTGGTAATAAAATTCTAGATGTAGCTAATCCTAAAAATACTAGAGTTCTAGTATGGTTATCTGTAAATGATGCCATGGACATTCAGGAAGGTAATGAAGTTACGTTATTCTTAAATACTAATCCTAATATGCCAATTAGTGCCAAGGTGGTAAGAATGTCATATATTGCTGAAGGGCGTCCTGAAGGTTATATGGCTTATAGAATAATTGCAGAATTTGATGCTAGTAATTTAGAAAAACCTCGCGTAGGATTAAGAGGGGTAGCTAAGATTTATGGTAATAAAACAATTTTAGGATATTACTTATTTAAACGTCCAATCTTAGTTGTAAGGCAATTTTTTGGAATTTAAA
>GL995207.1:4989-8637 GCA_000222855.1 Succinivibrionaceae bacterium WG-1
TATTTATGCAAGTATCGAATTTTCCAACAAACAATCCTGCTCCAGAACAAAAGGTAATTGAACTTTGTACTTTACGTCAAGAGTTACAACTTAGTCGTAAGCATGGTAAGGATTATTGGACTTTATACGATCCTTGTAATGGCAAATTTTTTAGAATTGATAAATTAACTTTTAAAATTTTAAAATATTGGCATTTAAAAACAGCTCAAAAAGTGCAATTTGCCTTGTCATGTGAAAATCAATATTTTACTATTGCAGAAATTATGGCAGTAGATGCTTTTTTAAGACAACAATATTTATGTGTTGCAGATGCTAAAAGCAAAAAGAATCTATTAACCTCATTTAATAAAACCAAGAAACTTCAGAAAAGTATTTTACAAAATACTTATTTTTTAAAATTCCATTATTAAGACCACAAGGTTTATTAAACTTTTTATATCCTAAATTAAAAATATTTTTTTATCCTGGGTTTTGGTACTTTATTTTATCTTTATCTGTAATTAGTGTGGTGTTAATCCTAAGACAATGGGACTTGTTTTGGCATTCTATTTCTAACTTTTTACGTTTTGAAGGGTTATTTACATATATATTAGTTATTATTTTTAGTAAATGTGTTCATGAGTTGGGGCATGCTTTAACACTACGTCATTATGGGGTGCGAGTTCCTTCTTTAGGTGTGGCAATACTGATGTTTATGCCCTTAATGTATACAGATGCATCAGAATCTTGGCGTCTTACTAATCCTAAAGCAAGACTTCATATCGCAGGAGCTGGTATTTTAGCAGAAATAATGCTAGCCACACTTGCGAGTATTGGATGGCTGATTTTAGATGATGGGGCACTTAGAAGTGGTTGTTTTGTGCTTGCTACTTCAAACTGGGTAATGACTCTATTATTTAATATGAATCCATTAATGCGCTTTGATGGTTATTTTATTCTCTCAGATTACTTGCATATGGAAAATTTACAAGGTCGCGCTATAGCACAAGTAAAGCGTAAAATTGCATGGGATTTGTTTAGATTACCAATTAAATATGCCGAAAAGTTTTCGAAAAGAAAAACAAGAATATTAATAGGATTTGGTATAGCAGTTATAGCGTATAGACTAAGTGTTATTGCAGGGATAATAACTTTAGTATATATGTTTTTCTTCAAATTTTTAGGGGTGATTTTACTAGTGCATCAAGTTTGGAAAAGCCTATTATTTCCTTTGGTTCGAGGAATAAAGTGGTTACATAAAAATTGGAAAGATGTTCGTTTTACAAGATCATCATACGTCTCATTTTTATTTTGCTTTGTATAATATTTTTGTTGGCAGTGCCATTGCCACAACGTATATTTTTACAGGGACAGATTAGTTCAATAGAAGAATATAATATTGTAATACCTAATTCAGGAACCATAGAAAGTGCTCTTAGCACAGATGTTCATCAAGTTAGTAAAGATGAAGTGTTAATGACTTTAGTGTCTCCAAGAATTGAATTTGAACTAAAATTTTATAATGAACAATTAAATAAATTAAAACAAGAACTTTCTTTACAATATTTAAATTCAGAACGTTCTCAAGAAAGACTTATTACATTAGAAGAAATTACAAGAACGGAAAAAGCAATTGAATTAACTCAACAAAAGAAATCAGAACTTGTTATTAAAGCTCCTAATGACGGTTTTATTGAATGGTTCTTTACAGATCTTAAAAAAGGACAAACTTTAGGAGAAAAAGAAATTATTGCTAAAATTGTTGTTAAAGATCAAGGTCAAATTATTGCTTTTGTTAGTGAACAAGATCGTGATTTTATCAAAATTGGCGATATGGGATATTTTATAGCTCAATATGATAGCAATATTAAAATTCCTGCTAAAGTTAATATGATTAGTGAACATGTGGTTTCAGAATTACAAGAAAAAGTATTTGATGCTAAATTTGGTGGCAGTATTCTTACTGATAATAAAAATAAACCGATGAATTCATATTATCGTATTGAACTTACTCCTTTAAATAATGAATTAGTGCCCAAAGAAATAGTTGGAACTTTGGTATTAAACACAGGTTATGATAGTTTACTTAATAAAATGTATAAAAAATACAAGGTCTTTTAATAAGAGAAAGTGTTTTTTAAGAAATAAATAAAAACTTGATGCTAAAATCATCAAGTTTTTTATTTACTGTAAGTAAAAAGATAAAAAATTTACTTAAATTCTGCTTTAAAACATAAAAAATAAAAGTCAAGCAATTTAAATTTTTTAAGTTATTGAAAAAAATCATAATTAGTTTAAAATATTGCAGATTTAAACAAAATTTTTGTAGAATTGTTAAGCAGTTTACAAAAATAGCAAATTTTTTATTGAATTTTTCAAATTTGGAGGTCATTTTGACTCATTCTGCATTACTAGTGTTACAGGACGGCACTGTATTCAGAGGTGTTTCATTTGGCGCAAAAGGGGTTGCCGTTGGTGAAGTAGTATTTAATACTTCAATGACTGGCTATCAGGAAATCTTAACAGATCCTTCCTATTCTAAACAAATCGTAACACTTACTTACCCACATATTGGCAATTACGGCTGTAATAGCGAAGATGAAGAATCTTCTTCAGTACATCCACAAGGTCTTGTAATTCGCGATCTTCCGTTATTAGTTTCTAATTTCCGTAGTGAAATGTCTCTTTCTGATTATCTTGTTAAGCATAACGTTGTTGGTATTTGCGATATCGACACTCGTAAGCTTACTCGTATACTTAGAGAAAAAGGCGCTCAAGCTGGTTGTATTATTACCACTGACGATTTAGATGAAGCTAAGGCTTTACAGCTTGCTAAAGATTTCCCAGGTATGAAAGGGTTAGATTTAGCTAAAGAAGTTACTTGTAAAGAAAAGTACGAATGGACAGAAGGTACTTGGACTTTAGGTCAAGGTTATCATAAACAAGACGCTAAAGATTTACCTTACCATGTTGTAGCATATGATTTTGGTGCAAAGCGTAATATTTTAAGAATGCTTGCAGAACGTGGTTGTAGATTAACAGTTGTTCCTGCAACAACTCCTGCTTCTGAAGTACTTGCAATGAATCCTGATGGGGTATTTTTATCTAATGGCCCTGGCGATCCAGAACCATGTACTTATGCTCAAGAAGCTATTAAAGCTATTTTAGATAAGAATATTCCTATTTTTGGTATCTGTTTAGGTCACCAATTATTAGGTTTAGCTTCAGGCGCAAAGACTATTAAGATGAAGTTTGGTCACCACGGTGCTAACCATCCTGTTAAAGATGTTGAAAAGAACACTGTTATGATTACTTCTCAGAACCATGGTTTTGCTGTGGATGCGGAAACTTTACCTGCTTGCTTAAAAGTAACACACGTTTCATTATTTGATGGCTCTTTACAGGGTATGGAACGTACTGATAAGCCTGCATTTAGTTTCCAAGGTCACCCAGAAGCTAGCCCAGGTCCTCACGATGTTGCAGGTTTATTTGATCACTTTATCGATTTAATTAAAGCATCTCAGGGGAAGTAAATGGCAAAGCGTAATGATATTAAGAGTATCTTAATTTTAGGTGCTGGTCCGATTGTAATTGGACAGGCATGTGAATTTGACTACTCTGGTGCTCAGGCTTGTAAGGCATTAAGAGAAGAAGGTTACCGTGTAATCT
>GL995207.1:9114-12474 GCA_000222855.1 Succinivibrionaceae bacterium WG-1
CAAGTAGTAGCTAAGATTATTGAAAAGAACGTCCAGATGCAATTTTACCAACAATGGGTGGTCAAACTGCATTAAACTGCGCTTTAGATCTTGAAAACAATGGTGTTTTAAAGCAGTTTGGCGTTGAAATGATCGGCGCAACAGCAGATGCTATTGATAAAGCGGAAGACCGTGAACGTTTCGATAAGGCTATGAAGAACATTGGTTTACAATGTCCTCGTGCTGGTATTGCTCATAGCATGGAAGAAGCATGGCAAGTTCAAAGCGAAGTTGGTTTCCCATGTATTATTCGTCCTTCATTCACTATGGGTGGTTCAGGTGGCGGTATCGCTTATAACCCTGAAGAATTCGAAGAAATCTGTACTCGTGGTTTAGATTTATCTCCAACTCATGAATTGTTAATTGACGAATCATTGATTGGTTGGAAAGAATACGAAATGGAAGTTGTTCGTGATAAGAACGATAACTGCATTATCGTTTGTTCTATCGAAAACTTCGACCCAATGGGTATCCATACAGGTGACTCTATCACTGTAGCTCCTGCTCAGACTTTAACTGATAAAGAATACCAAATCATGCGTAATGCTTCTATGGCAGTACTTCGTGAAATTGGTGTTGAAACTGGTGGTTCTAACGTTCAATTTGGTATTAATCCAAAAGATGGCCGCATGGTTATCATTGAAATGAACCCTCGTGTTTCTCGTTCATCAGCTTTAGCTTCAAAGGCTACAGGTTTCCCAATTGCAAAGATTGCGGCAAAGTTAGCTGTTGGTTTTACTCTTGATGAATTGAAGAATGATATTACAGGTGGTAAGACTCCTGCTTCATTCGAACCATCTATTGACTATGTTGTTACTAAGGTACCAAGATTTAACTTTGAAAAGTTTGCTCAAGCAAATGACCGCTTAACAACTCAGATGAAGTCAGTAGGTGAAGTTATGGCTATTGGTCGTAACTTCCAAGAATCTTTACAAAAGGCTTTACGTGGTCTAGAAATTGGTAAGTCTGGTTTAGATCCTGAAGTGGATTTAAAGGCAGATGATGCAAGACAAAAGATTGTTCACGAATTACGTGATGCAGGTTCTCACCGTATTTGGTACATGGCTGATGCATTCCGTTATGGTATGACTTTAGAAGACGTACGTGAAAGAACTGATATTGATCCATGGTTCTTAGTTCAAATTGAAGAACTTGTTAAGATTGAAAAACAAATTTCTGAAGTTGGTTTCTCAGGTCTTAATAACAAGGATTTCATGCGTTTCATTAAGCGTAAAGGTTTCTCTGATATTCGTATTAGTAAGCTTGTTGGCGTTTCTGAACGTGAAGTTCGTAAATTACGTAACCGCTTAGATGTTCTTCCTGTATACAAGCGTGTAGATACTTGTGCTGCAGAATTCTCTACTGATACAGCTTATATGTATTCAACATATGATGAAGAATCAGAAATTGAACATACAGATAAGAAGAAGATCATGATTTTAGGTGGTGGTCCTAACAGAATCGGTCAAGGTATCGAATTCGACTACTGCTGTGTTCATGCTGCTTTAGCTCTTCATGCTGACGGCTATGAAACAATCATGGTTAACTGTAACCCTGAAACTGTGTCTACAGACTATGATACTTCTGACAGATTGTACTTTGAACCTGTTACATTAGAAGACGTTCTTGAAATTTGTCGTGTTGAAAAGCCTAATGGTGTAATTGTACAGTTTGGTGGTCAAACTCCACTTAAGCTTGCATTAGCACTTGAAAAGGAAGGTGTGCCTATCATTGGTACAAGCCCAGACTCAATCGACCGTGCAGAAGACCGTGAACGTTTCCAACAAGCTGTTGAACGCTTACATTTATTACAACCTGTAAACGCAACTGTAACAGCTTTAGAAGAAGCAGTAGAAAAAGCTAAGCAGATTACTTATCCGTTAGTTGTTCGTCCATCTTATGTATTAGGTGGTAGAGCAATGGAAATCGTATATGATGAAAGTGACCTTCGTCGTTACTTTAAGGAAGCTGTACGCGTTTCTAATGAATCTCCAGTGCTTCTTGATAAGTTCTTAAACAATGCAACAGAAGTTGACGTTGATGCGGTATGTGATGGCGAACGTGTAGTTATTGGTGGTATTATGGAACACATTGAACAATGTGGTATCCACTCTGGTGACTCAAGCTGTTCATTACCTCCATATAAACTTTCAAAAGAAGTTCAAGATGTAATTCGTGATCAAGTAACTAAGCTTGCTCTTGAATTAGGCGTTCTTGGTTTAATGAATACTCAGTTCGCTGTTCGTGAAAACGAAGTGTTCTTAATTGAAGTTAACCCACGTGCTGCAAGAACAGTTCCATTTGTTTCTAAGGCAACTGGTGTTCCTTTAGCAAAAGTAGCTGCAAGAATAATGGTTGGTGAAAATCTTGCACAACAAGGTTTCACTGAAGAAGTTATTCCGCCATATTACTCTGTTAAGGAAGTTGTTTTACCATTTAATAAGTTCCCAGGTGTTGACCCATTACTTGGTCCTGAAATGCGTTCAACTGGTGAAGTTATGGGTGTTGGTAAAACATTCCCTGAAGCATTTGCTAAGGCTCAATTAGGTGCTGGTTCTAGAATTCAAAAGGGCGGTAAGGTATTAGTTTCTGTGAAGAATTCTGATAAACACCGTTTAGTAGAATTAGGTCAAAAACTTATTAGTGAAGGTTTTGTAATTGATGCTACTCGTGGTTCTGCTAAGGTATTACAAGATGCTGGTGTAGAATGTCGTTTAGTTAAGAAGGTTTATGAAGGTAGACCTAACATTCTTGACTATATGAAGAATGGCGAATACAACTACATTATTAACACTACAGAAGGTCGTCAAGCAATTGAAGACTCTAGAACATTACGTCGTGGAGCTCTACAATATAAGGTAACTTATACAACTACAATGAATGCTGCAATGGCAAGTTGTATGGTTAACGATATGAATATTGATGAAACAGAAAATGTTCATTCAATTCAAGAACTTCATGATATCGTTCATAGTAAGTTAAATATCAAGAAGTAATTTTTAGTAAATTTCTTCTAATTAAAAAGACGCATAAGCTAAATCTTGTGTCGTTTTTTTATTGTGTTTATCGCTTTCACTTTTCTTATTTTTTTTATTGTTTTATTTACTTTGGAAGTAATTGCTTTACTTGTAGGAAATTATTTATGATTTAATAAAGATTAAAATATTTGTAAGATTGTTCTTATAATTTTTTCACGGAAATTAAGTAAATATCATAATATTAATGCGGTGATATATTTTATAGGATTTGGAAGATAGGTTTTATGTTAAGAAAAAAGCAATTGCTATAGGAAGTGATGATTTTAAAACCAAACAAAAAAAT
>GL995207.1:13601-21882 GCA_000222855.1 Succinivibrionaceae bacterium WG-1
CAATCAATAAAAATAAAGTCATAAAAAATTGCGTTTTTTTAAGAATGTTTTTTTTATGACTAGCTTTATTTCTTTATGCTATGTGAATGCAGTAGATGCAACAACAGTAGAAACAGCCACAGTTGGTGAGCAAAATTTAGAAAATAAAGTTGCTAATAGTGATAACTCAATTCAAGCGAATTCAGTAAATGCTAATTCTGATTCTGATTCTGAAAGTAATTCTAATTCAGGAGCAAACTCAAGTTCTGAATCTCAAAATACTTATGGAGATATTTCTCAAAAAACTTTTAATCAAATTACCAAAGAATCAATTGATGCCGAGCAAGAAAAGCAATTAGCAAGTGCAGAACAGTGGCAAGACTTAAATGATGGAGTTGACTTTGATTTATTAGATGATCCTATTTCTTATGAAGTAGTTGGGGTTAGTGGAAAACTACAAGATAATGCTACAGTTTATTTAGCATCTTTACCAAAGATTTTACGTGGTAATGTCGCATTACGTCGTAATGAAATTATTCAAAAATTAAATCAATCACTTGAAGTTTTTGGTTATTATCATCCTACTTATAAGGTTAAATTTAAGTCCAAAAAAAGTAATAAGCTTATTATCGCAGTAGAAAAAGGTAAAGCTCTTTGGATTAGAAGTGTAAAGATTCAAGTACTAGGTGAAGCAATGACAGATCCTAGATTTATGAGAATGTTTAGAGAGAATAGCTTAAAACAGTATACCGTTTTTACTCATACTGATTATGAATCTTTAAAATCAGAAATGATGAATAAAGCTTATAGTTTTGGTTATTTTGATACTAAATTCATTCGTTCAGTAGTTTATGCAGACATGCATGAAAATACTGCAGATATTGAATTAATTTTAGATACAGGAAAAGGCTATCGCTTAGGTAAAATTAAATATTTAGGTGATACTCAATATGCCAAAATTATATCTCCTTTAGTTACAATCGAAGAAGGTCAAAGTTTTGCTTTTAATAAATTTGCCAAAATAAGTTCTGATTTATATAACACAGGTTATTTCCAGGGAGCTGAAGTTATTCCTGAAATAGAAAGTATTGGTGAAGGTGATGTGCCTGTAAACATAAGATTAAAGAGAAAAAAATTTAATATTATGGAAACAGGTATTGGTTATTCTACTGACGAAAGATTACGTGGTCGTTTAGGATGGTCAATGCCTTTACTAAATGAATCAGGGCATTCTTTATTGATGCAAACAAAGGTTTCTCAAAAGTCGCAAGAATTTTTAGTGCGTTACAAAATTCCTCGTAAGAATCCTTTAACCGATTATTATTATTTACAGTTACAACAAAAGTTTGATGATATCAATGATACTGATTCAAAGATTACATCTTTTCAGCCACACTATGTCGCTAAAAATACCGGAGTATGGCAACGTGATTATTGGTTAAATGCTCAATATGAAGACTTTACTCAAGGTTATGAGACTGGTAATGGCTTTGTGTATGGCGCAGGTGTTTCTCTTACTCGTTCTGAAATTGTATTTAAACAAGATCCTATAAGTGGTTATCGCGCTCAGGTTTCGGTGTTTGGTACTAGCAAAAAGGTTGGGGCTGATTATTCGTTTTTACAGGTATATGGATCCTTTAAATATATTGTATCACCAACTCCAAATTCTCGTTTCTTAATGCGTTTAGAACAAGGCGCCAATATTGGTAATGATGTATTACATATTCCGCCTTCATTTAGATTCTTTACAGGTGGTGATACAACTATACGTGGATATGGTTATAAAAAGTTATCATCTAAAGAAAATGATAAACTTATTGGTGGCAGATACCTTTCTGTGGCAACTATAGAAACTCAATTTCCTATTATTGATAAAGTACGTTTAGCCACCTTTGTAGATGCGGGTGGGGCGTATAATCACATTCATGAGAATAATGATTTATATGTAGGTTCTGGTATCGGGGCAAGAATTTTTACCCCTGTAGGCTTGGTGCGTGTTGACTTTGGTTTTGGAGTTTCAGAAACACATATACCATTCCATTTCCATTTTGGTATTGGTCCAGATATCTAAATTATTAGTGATAATTAGGTGTTACGTATTTCTATTGTATTATTGGCTATATTTTTATAATTTTGAATTCTTTAAATGAAAGTATAGCTAATAGAAATAAAGAAAAGTTATTGTATGAGATTTATATTTAGTAAGTTTTTAAAATTATTTAATACTGGTGGCAAATTCCTATGGTTTTGGTCATTCTTATTTTTTAAATTATTTTTGGGACTATCTCTTTTTATTTTTATAGCACTTTATATTCTGCTATTTACGGAAGCAGGTTTTGGCTTAGTTGCTAAAAATGTTTCAAACTTACTTGATGATTCTATTGCCTTTACTTATGAAGCGGGACATTTAGGTAAAGGTATTCACTTAAAAGATGTTCATATTGAAATACCTGAAGTAATAACCATTGAAAGTGATGTCTTAAATTTAGATTATCGTTTGTCTTCTTTATTTACGGGTGATTTTAGAATTCAAAATGTTTATGCTGAAAATTTACTATTAGTCGTAATGGGTAAAAAACCTGAAGATATGCCAATAGTTGCAGATTTTCTTGCTGAACGTTTATATGAAGTAAAATCTTTTATTTATGATAAAGATGCTGAAATTGTATCTCGTGTAAGAGCAGAGAAAGACGATTCAACAGTAAATATTCGTCCAATTCCTTATGAATCTACCGAGAATGCTACTAATTTAATTGCAGATTCTGCTAGTTCTGAAAATTTATCAACACAAGATGTTGAAAACTCTGCAAAAGAAACTAAAGAAGTATCTAAGGATAATTCAGAAAGTATTTCAAAATCGGAAAACCATACAGATTTGGCAACCACACTTAAGACTGTTGATAATATGCAAAAACAAGCCAAATCTGCTAATAAGGTTCCTGAATTATTAAAAGATAAAAATATCAAACAATATAATGATAGTTTTATTTCTAATTTTATTTATGCTCCATCTGTAAATGATTTACAGAAAGTAAATCTTTATCAAAATGGTGGGTTAGATAGCGACTATAAGGATTTGTTTGAAAATAATTCTTATATTGCGGAATATAACTTTGCATATAAAGGTAATGAAAAATCATCACCTTTAACTTTACCAATATTGGTTACTATAGAAAATGTTGAAGTAAAAAATTTCTTATTGTTAATAGAAGAAATTGATGTGGCTGCTGAACATGTATCACTTAGAGCTGATTATAAAGGTGATACTCTTACAGCCTATGACGCTAAGGTAACTAATATAGACGTACTATTACATAATGAACGTTTTGTAGATTCAGAACCTACAGAAGAAGATAAGTTATTAACTTCAAGTGCTGTAAAAGAAGTTTTTAATAGAGATGAAACAATTCAAAAGGTAACAATGTTACCAACTGTTATATTGCCATTTAATATTGACTTAAAATCATTAGAAATTTTTAATGGTCAATATCATATGGATGGTTTTAGCACTAATACATTCATGGCTAAACTTACAGGTGAATTTATAGGTCCTCATATTCCAATTCATCACTTCAAATTTGTTCATGATTTAGGGGTTGTTGAATTAAATGATAGTGAAATATTCTTAACTCGCTATTTTCCAATGAAGGCTCACCTTCATGCTTATTCACATAATACCGAATGGTTTGGAGCATTAGACACTCATGAACTTGATGCAGAAGTAGAAGGTGATTTAGTAGACTTATTTGTTGATGCTAATTTAGTGGGAATTGATCATAAAGCAACAAAAGCTAAGACTGAATTAAATACAGAAAAAAGTCAGCCAACAACTTTAAATAATATCTCAAATGATGTTCAAACAGAGGCTCAAGATAATGCCAAAGATGTGCAAGTAACCAAACAAGATAACGAAGCCTCTAAAAATATTGCAGAAACAAAAGCTAAAGATTTTAAAGTTAATGATGCATTAAATGTAAAAGCAAGACTTTCTGTATTGACTCCAAGTTTACCTTTTATTGCACAAATTCAAGGTGACAATTTAATGTTTCCTATAAGTAGCACTCCAGATGTGAAAGCTAAAAATCTAACAGTGCATGCTCGTGGTACTTTAGATGCAATGAGTGCTAATGTGAAAGCTTTGGGGGTAAAAGCTTTAGATTTACCAAAACTAGATGTAAATATTCAAGCTGATACAGATTTAAATGCGGCATATATTAGAACTCTTAATGTTACTCAAAAGAATGACAATATTGGCTTTGATGGTTTTGTTACTTGGGAAGATATTATCAAAAGTAATGGACAATTACAGGCAAGTATTAAGAACTTAGCAGATTATAATTTAGGGGTAACAGGAAATGTTGCTGCTAAAGTTGCATATAAGGCGGCATTTAAAGATATTGATTCATGGAATATTGCTGTTACCCAATTACAAGCTGATGGTAAATTAAACAACAATAGTTTAATTGTATCTTCTGATGATATTGATTTTAATAGTAATTTTATTGGCAAAATTTCTAAACTTCATTTGCAAAATGGTTCAGATAATATTGTAAATATTAACGGTCATTTGGGAGAGAAAAATAATGTTATTGCCAATATAGAATTAAATGATTTAAGTAAATTAGTTCCAAGTATTACAGGTGGAGTATTTGGAAAATTAGCATTAACAGGAAGTTATACTAGTCCTAGGTTAAATTTATCTTTAGATTCTCCAAGAATTTTATTTGATGGGGGCAGACTCGGTAAAGTAAGTTTGGTAAGTAATATTGAAACAAAGAATTTAGTTGTGGAAAATATTGATACTTCTCTTAGCACCGGCGCTTTATTTATAGACAAAACCCGTTATGTTAAAAATTTAGAATTAAAGATAAATGGCAGTGAAAGCAAACATCATATTAGCCTAAATAGTAGTTTAAAAGATGGAAATGTGGCATTAAATTTAACCTCAGGATTAAATAAAAATCGCACCAATTATTCAGGATTTATTTCAACTCTTGATGCTACTTGGGATAAGTTAGCATTAAAGTTAAAAGACGATTTAAATTTTGATGTAAGCTTTGCTAATGATTTAAAAGTTACTACTAAAGCTCACTCATGGAGTTTGAATAATAATCTTTTAAAATTTGGTGATATGTTCTATGCCGGTAATGATGCTCACGTATTATTAGATATTCCTAGTTTAGATATCATGAAATTTAAAGATTACTTGCCAAAGGACTTTAGTTTAACTCAGCCAGTAACTGCTAAAGCAGATATAAATTTAAAGCGTGGTGACTTATTAGGATTTATATCGGTACTCTTACCAAAAGGCGATATTATTTATAATCAAGAAAAGTTAGGTTATGAAGAAGTAAGAGCTCAAATAGATCTTGAAAAAGATCGCGCGATTGCAAATGCTAATATTGATTTTGGTAAAAGCGGTAAAATAAAAATAAATTATTTATTATCGATCCAAAGAATAAACAAGAATTAAGTGGGGCAATAGAGTTTGATGCGGTAGATTTAACTCATATTTTTGAAATTGTTCCTGAAGTAAATGGCGGAAGTGGCATCCTAGATGGTAAAGCTTCATATGCGGGAACTTTAAGTAAGCCTTTATTATATGGGGATTTACACATCAATGATATGAGCTTCTTTACTAATTATGATATTGGTACAATTGAAGCATTAAATACAGACCTAAAATTCTTAGGTGATAACGCTAAGATGAAAACTTCTTTCTTAATAAACAAGAAGCAAGGAAAAGTAACCGGTAAGGTTGATTGGTCTAAAGATATGGATGCTTCTATAAAACTAAAAACTGAGTTGTTACCAATTTCATTATTAGGTTATGGCAATGGTGAAATAGAATTAGACGTTGATGGTACTTTTAGAAATGATGTCGCAAAAATTTTTGGTACAGTAAATATGCCAACAGCGAATATTAGAGTAAAAGAGTTACCTGAATCTTCTGTGGCTGCTTCTTCTGATGTGGTAAAAATTGATGTAGATGAACAAGGTAGATATGTGGCTGAACAAAAAGGTCAATCAGCGGTAGACCTTAAGATGAACATCAATATTGGTCCGAACTTTTACATTAGTGCAATGGGACTACGTACTAACTTAAATGGTAGTCTAAAGATTCGTCAAAAAACATATCAGTCTGCAATTGGTGCCGAAGGTATCATTGGATATCGTTGATGGTAAATATAAAGCATATGGTCAAAATCTGATCATTGAAAAAGGCAAAATCTCTTTTGTGGGAGATGTTAACAACATGGTTCTAGATGTAAGAGCTATTAGAGATCCTAGAACTATTGATGATGAAAATATTACAGTTGGGGTGAATATTACAGGTAACACCGCGCAACCAAAAGTAGAATTGTTCTCTGAACCTATGATGGCCCAAAGTGAAATGTTGTCTTACTTATTACGTGGTAAGGGCATTGAACGCAGTACTGCAGAAAATTCAGATATGAGTATGCAATTACTTCTAGGGGTTGGTTTAATGCAAACTTCTGGTTATGTGGGAAGTTTTGCAGAAAAATTTGGAATGGAAGATTTTTCATTAGATTCTAAAGGAGATGGAGATGATACTTCAATAGAAGTTTCTGCATATATATTGCCAAAAGTTCAAATCGCTTATGGTTATGGTATATATAACTCTTTATCTGAATTTAGAATTCGTTATGAAATGTTCCCTCATTTCTACATAGAAGGTATCAGTGCGATAGAAACTGCAGTTGATGCTTTATATAAATTTGAGTTTGATTTTTAAGCTAATTCTTAAAGTATTTAGGAATTGAATACTTGTAAAAAGTCTTTAAGCTGTATCGTAATTTTCTAGTTTCCATAAAAAGAAACTAGAAAATTTTTTTACTTTATCTCTAATATAAAAAAAATAGTGTTAATATATCCATCTCATATTGTGTTTACATGTTTAAAAATTTTTAAAATTAAGCTTAACCCAACTTGTTTATTGTAGAAAAAGACAAAAATTGTAAAACAGTAAGTACAATTAAATTTATAAGAAAAACAAAAAGACACCAAAAATAAAAAAGAATATCAAAAGTAGTCAAACGATAAAAAATCTAAAAACAAACTCTAAGAAAAATAGAGTATAGAGAACAAGAATAAAAATAATAAAAATAAAAAAAATCACATAAGAAAAGGTTTAAATCTAGACTTGTTATTAAGAAAAATATGATAAGTAAATGATAGAAAAATAATAAATATAACTATATAAATAAAACTATAAAGTTGCGAGTTTATGGAAGTTACATATAAAAATTTACAAAAAGTTTTAAATGATGCATTAATTGCAGATAAAGTAAGAATTTTAAGAAAAGCAAAGAACTTTTTTGGCAACCTACATCATCCTAAAAATCCTACAGATGAACAAAAATATGAACTTGCAGTTCTTAGTGCTGAAGCTGTAGAAAAGGCGGAAAAAAGAGCTCAACTTATTCCTGAAATTTCTTATCCAAAAGAATTACCTGTAAGCAAGAAACATCAAGAATTAGCAGAACTAATTAAGAAAAATCGTGTTGTTATAGTAGCAGGTGATACAGGTTCTGGTAAAACCACTCAACTTCCAAAAATTTGTTTGGAAGCAGGCCTTGGTCGCAAAGGTATGATAGGACATACTCAAACAAGACGATTAAGTACTAGAACAGTTGCCGCAAGAATTAGTGAAGAATTAAAATGTGAATTAGGCAAAACTGTCGGTTATAAAATTCGTTTTGGTGACAAAACAGATGAAAATACAATTATAAAACTCATGACCGATGGGGTTTTATTAACTGAAATTGAGCATGATAGATATTTAAATGATTATGAAGTATTAATTATCGACGAAGCTCATGAAAGAAGTTTAAATATTGATTTTATTTTAGGTTATTTAAAGAATCTTTTAGATAAACGTAAAGACTTAAAAGTTATTATTACTTCGGCAACTATTGATCTTGAAAGATTTAGTAAACATTTTGATGATGCTCCAATAGCTATTGTTGAAGGTCGCACATATCCTGTTGAGGTTCGTTATGAACCAATTGGTGAAAGTAAACTTGATGATGATTCTACAGAAATAGACGCTGATGATTTATTATCTAGTATCTTAAAAGCGGTAGATGAATTATGTTTTGAACCATTAGGTGATATTTTAATATTCTTAAATGGGGAACGTGATATTTCAGAAACTGCTGATTATTTAAGAAAAGCAGATTTAAAGAATACAGAAATTTTACCTCTTTATGCCCGTCTTTCAAATGCGGAACAAAATAAGGTTTTTGCACCACATGCAGGACGTCGTATTGTTTTAGCA
>GL995207.1:22177-26260 GCA_000222855.1 Succinivibrionaceae bacterium WG-1
CGTCGTATGTTTTAGCAACCAATGTGGCGGAAACATCTTTAACAGTACCAGGAATTCGTTATGTTATAGATCCAGGAACTGCTAGAATTAGTCGCTATAGTGCTCGCAATAAAGTTCAACGTTTACCAATTGAACCAATATCTCAAGCAAGTGCAGATCAAAGAAAAGGTCGTTGCGGTCGTGTAGCTGATGGTATTTGTATTCGTTTATACTCTAAAGAAGATTATGAATCACGTCCAAAATATACTGATCCTGAAATTTTAAGAACAAATTTAGCGGCAGTTATCTTAAGAATGATCAATTTAAAATTTGGAGATATAACATCATTTCCTTTTATTGATCCTCCTGAATTAAAACAAGTAAATGACGGTATTAAATTATTACAAGAACTTGGGGCTCTAGATTCTCGTAAAAATTTAAATCAAAGTAAACAAGTTTATAATTCTAAAAATGCCCAAGCATCAGATGGCACCACAAGTACAGCATCAGAAAATAGTAAAGATGCGGTAATGGGAAACAAGAATCAATTAGAATTAACAGCTATCGGACGTTTAATGGCGAAACTTCCTTGTGACCCAAGATTGGCAAGAATGCTTGTAGAAGCTAAAAACTTAAATTCTTTAAAGGAAGTTTTGATAATTTGTGCCAATCTTTCAGCACAAGAAACAAGGGAACGTCCATTAAATAAACGTGAGGCTGCTAATACATATCATGCACGTTTTAATGATGAAAAGTCAGACTTTTTATCTATTCTAAAGCTATATGATTATTTAAAAGAATTAACTAATACCTTAAGTTCTAGCAACTTACGTAAGACTATGCGTAAAGAATTTTTATCTTATTTACGTATGAGAGAGTGGTTGGATATTTATAATCAATTAAAGGAATCATGTATTGATTTAGGTTTTAAAATTAATGAATCTGATGCTACATATGAAGAAATACATCGTGCCTTATTATGTGGTTTATTAGGTTATATTGGGTTCAAGAAACCTGATAGTTATGAATATGCAGGAACTCGCGGTAATAACTTCTATATCTTCCCAACAAGTGGTGTAGTTAAGAAAACTCCTAAATGGATAATGGCAGGAGAAATTACTGAAACCTCAAAACTGTATGCAAGAAATTGCGCTCAAATAGAACCGGAATGGGTAGAACAAGCGGCTCCTGATTTAATGCGTTATTCGTATGCGAATGAGCATTGGAGTAAAAAAAGTGGTGCGGTGCTTGCAACCCAAAAAGGGGTATTTTATGGGTTACAAATTGTAAATGGTCGTACCGTTAACTACACCAAAATAAATCCAACACTTTGTCGTGAATTATTTATTAGAGAAGGTTTAGTAAATGGAGAGTTTTTTACTAAATATAATTTCTTTAAACATAATTTAGATTTAGTTAATGAAGTTATAGAGTTAGAAGATAAATCACGTCGTCGTGATTTATTAGTAAATGATGAAACTCTATTTAGTTTTTATGATGAAAGAATTCCTGAAGATATTGCGGATCAACGAACTTTTGAAAGATGGTGGAGCAATAAATATAAAGAAGATGCGCATTTCTTAGATTTTGATAAAGAATTAGTTCGTACTAAAGATACTTCCATGGTAAGTAAGGATTTATATCCTGATCATTTAAAAGTAGGAAGATTCTTATTACAGCTTTTATATAATTTTGATCCTACTGCAGATAATGATGGGGTTACTGTTGTTATTCCAGTAAGCGTACTAAATCAGTTAGAAGTAAGAGATTTTGAGTGGTTAATTCCTGGATTACGCGAAGAGTTATTTACAACTTTAATTCGGGTGCTTCCAAAAAATTTGCGTAAGCAATTTGTACCAGCTCCTGATTATGGTCGTAAACTTAATGAAGAATTAAATCCAGAAATGGGAGATTTTTGGAGTGTTCTTTGTAATCGCATGAAGAAGATTGCAGGGGAAGTTATTACCAAAGATGATTTTGACTTAACTGCTCTACCAAAACATCTAACTTTCTTATTTAGAGTAATAGATTTAAAACGTCGCACTATTATGGAAAGTCGCGATTTAGAATATATTAAACATTCTCTAAAAGAAGAAGTTAAAAATTCTCTTGCTGAAGTTGTGAAGGAAATGCCAAAACAAGAAGGCATTGTATCTTGGGATTTTGATGAAAATATACCAAAATCTCAGTCAAGAATTTTAGGTGGAATGGAAATTGTGGCATATCCTGCATTAAGAGATGTGGGTAAGAGCGTAAGTCTTGAATTATTTGAGTCTGAAGAAGAAGCTCAAGCTCAGATGTGGAATGGGGTAAAACGCTTAGTGATGTTAACAATTCCTAATCCGCTTAAATTCTTAGAAGAAAAGTTGCCAAATAAAGCCAAACTTGCAATGTACTTTAGCTCTGTTGGTACTGTTAAAGATTTGATAGCAGATTTAGAGTCTTTAGCAATGGATGAAATTCTTTTGAACTATGGTGAAGTACCATACGATAAAGTAGGTTTTGAGAAAAATCACAGAAATCGCCAAAAGCGAAATATATGATCGAGTTTTAAAACTTGCGCAAATATGTGAAGGTATTTTAAATAAAGCTAATACTGTTAGAAAACATTTAAAAGGCAAAATGGATTTTAGAACAGCTTATGCCTATAGTGATATTGGAGCTCAGCTTTCTAATTTAATTTATAAAGGTTTTGCAACCAATGCAGGTTCTCAATATTTTCCACAACTTGAACGTTATTTAGATGCCATCTTAAAACGTATTGAAAAATTACCTCAAGATCCTAATAGGGATTTGGTAAATTTAAATAAAGTACGAGACTGTGAAGAAAAATATGAATCTTTACTTGGTATGTATGCAGGTAAGATATTACCGCCTGAAGTTAAGAATATTAGATTTATGCTTGAAGAACTTAGAGTTTCTATATTTGCGCAAAGTATTAGAACTTTATATCCTGTTTCCGAAAAACGCGTGATAAATGAAATAAATCTAAGAATTGAACAAAAGAAGAGTGGTTTAAAAAATACCGATAAGAAATAAAAATCAAAAATTTAAATTAAACATTTATAAATACCTCAAAAAAAAGTGTAATTTTGAAAATTACGATGTTATAAGTGTGAAATTATAAAAAGTTTTAGCTTTTTTGTGAGGTATTTAAAATAATGCTTTTAAATTTTATTTTGTTATGTATAATGACATACTTACAATTTGTCCTTGTTTTACAACAGAATATTTATTTTTTATCTATTTTTAGTAAAGACAACACAAATTAAAGATATTTACGTGTCATTGCCAAGGACGGCGATGATTATTTTAGTTACAGCCACTACATGGATTGTGTGTGGATTTTATTTATAAAGAAATTTTTTATATGTCAGAAAATTTTGCAGAATTATTTGAAAACAGTCAGAACGAAACTAATACAAAGCCTGGTTCTAATGTAAGCGGTACAGTTGTTAAGATCGATAACGAATTTGTTTACGTTGATGCTAAGTTAAAGTCAGAATCAGCTATCCCTGTAGAACAATTCAAGAACGTATCTGGTGAATTAACTGTTCAAGTTGGTGACCAAGTTGACGTTGTTCTTGAAAATGTTGAAGATGGTACTGGTGCTACAGTTCTTTCTCGTGATAAGGCTAAGCGTCAAGAAGCATGGGCTGCTCTTGAAAAAGCTCACAATGATCAAGAAACTGTTATCGGTGTTATTGATGGCAAGGTTAAGGGTGGTTTCACTGTATCTGTTGATGGTATTCGTGCATTCCTTCCTGGTTCATTAGTAGACGTTCGTCCTGTACGTGATACTTCTAACATCGAAGGCAAGCCTATTGAATTCAAGGTTATCAAGCTTGATCAGAAGCGCAACAACGTTGTTGTTTCTCGTAAGGCTGTTATTGAATCTGAAAACTCAGCTGATAGCGAATCAGTATTAGCTAACTTAGAAGAAGGTCAAGTAGTTGAAGGTACAGTTAAGAACTTAACTGACTACGGTGCATTCGTTGATTTAGGCGGTGTTGACGGTCTTCTTCATATTACTGATATGGCTTGGAAGCGTGTTAAGAACCCAACTGAAGTTGTTCAAGTTGGTCAACAGATCCAAGTTAAAGT
>GL995207.1:27046-28689 GCA_000222855.1 Succinivibrionaceae bacterium WG-1
TTTAAACTTCTTCTTTTTTTTATTGCTATATATTTTTTTGTAGATATTTTTCTTTTTTTTATTCACATTTCTTTATGGCAATGAATATTTTAAAAAAAAATGCTGTATTTTAGATGTATAAAACTTGATATAAATTGAGGTTATATAATATGAAAAAAATTATTTTAGCAATGGTTTTTTCTTTAAGTTCTGTTGGCGCATTGGCAAATGTTAATGCAGATAATCCGTTTGGACTAGTTTATGACAACGCTATTGTTGCAAACCAAAAAGGTAAAGTTAACATTCATCCTGTTAAATATGTGGCTCACGGTATTGATGTTGTGGCGAATGTTTATACTCCTGCAAATTTTGATATTAATAAGAAATATAAAGCAATAGTTGTAGCTCATCCTAATGGTGGGGTTAAGGAACAAGTTGCAGGTCTTTATGCACAAAAATTAGCAGAGAATGGTTATGTGGCTATAGCTTTTGATGCTGCGTTCCAAGGGGGCTCTGGTGGTGAACCTAGAAATACAGATATACCTTCTTCACGTATTGCAGATATTAGAGCTGCAGCCGATTTTATTCAGAATTATAAAGGTGTAGATCCTAATGAAGTGGCTTTATTAGGTATTTGTGGTGGAGGTGGTTATTCAATTGCTGCAGCTGCTACAGATAAACGTTTTAAAGCTGTTGCTACAATTGCAATGTTTAATTCAGGACGTGTAAGACGTAATGGTTATTTAGATAATCAAGTTGATAAGATTCAAGAACGTTTAGCAGATGCTTCTAAAGCTCAGCAAGAGTATGTTTTAACAGGTAAAGTGGCATATTTCCCGGCTCCTGATCCTAATATGCCGAATTCGGAAATAGATAAAATTACTACAGACCTATATCGTGAGGGAATGTATTATTATTTAAAGGATTACTCTCATCCTAATTCTACATTTGCTTACACCAAGGCTTCTTTGATTGAGTTAATGAATTTTGATAGTGAAGACCATGCAAATTTAATCAATCAACCTTTATTGATGATAACAGGCTCAAAAGCTGATTCTAAATATTTAACTGATGCTGTTTTTGAAAAAGCAATAGGTACTAATAATAAAGAAAAGTTTGTGGTGGATGGGGCAACTCATATTAGTCTTTATTATAAAGAACCATATGTAAAACAAGTGTTAACCAAGTTGTTAGATTTTTACAATAACAATCTAAAATAATCAAAAATAACCACAAAAAGAAGAGATGCTATTTTATATTGTTTTAATAGCATCTCTCTTTCTTTATGAAGTTAATTTGTGGTTTTAAAGATATTTAGCTTAAAGAGAATTCATGTTGCTAATGTTAATTTTAAAAATTCTATTATTAGTTATTGTAAGAATGAATCTAATAATGAAGATAAAAATAACACCTTACCAATTCCCCAATATACAAAATTATTAAAATTATGTTTTGGTAAAACTTACTAAGTTATGGTTTATAAAATTTAAATGCTTTGATTTAGTCAAATTCTAAATCTTAACTTTAAATTATAAATTTATAATCTAGGTTCTAATTTAGAAATCCTAGATTCCAAATTACTAATTTTTCTTCTAAAGCTTGAGTATATAATCTGAGTGAATTTATATCAAAACATTAGAGTTTCATAGAAATCAGATTTATTT
>GL995207.1:29442-33586 GCA_000222855.1 Succinivibrionaceae bacterium WG-1
CTTCTAAAATTTTCATAAGCTTGGCGTCAGCAACAGCTCCGCTACCACGAGATTCGTAAGTACTGATTGATATTGGAGCCATATTTAAATAATTAGCTAGTTCTTTAGCTGTTACAAAGCCAAGTCCTAAACGCCATCTTTTATAGGTTTCTGGAGTCATAATATTAGTCCTATAACGTTGTATAATTTTATTATTATTGTTATTATTTGTACGCTAAATTATGAATGTCTCGAGTTCTTTTTTCTCAGCTACCATTTGCTCTAAATATTTAACATTAAGAGAGCCATGTTTTTGAGCATCGTCAAAGTACATTCTTCCTAAAGCTTCATTTTTTTCAGTTCCTTTTTCCATATAGAAGCAATAACCAAGTAATGCAAGTGCTTCAGCATAGAATTTGGAATTGTTTTTTTCTTTTTATTGCAATCTTCTATGTATTGTTTTAAATGAAAAAAACAGTCTTTATAATCAGCTTCCAATTTGTAATTATGGGTAGGTATAAACACCTTATTAGATGTTTTTCCTTTGTTTGTTTGGGTTTTATTAGAATCTTTTAAAGCTGAATTTGATTCATTTTCTTGATTGTTAGTTTCAGTTTTTTTTATGATTTTTCTTTCTTTATTTTTTAACTTTAATTCTATTCCTTGTGAATAGTCTTGCTGTTGAGTAGGTGATAAGGAATCAAAAGGAATAAATCCTTCTCCAAAATAATCTACTACTGCAACAAGATAAATATATTCATCAAAACCATTTCTAACAGCACGTTCTGCATAATATTTAGCGGTAGCAGGACTTGAAGAACACCCAATTCCTTTTAGTGTTAACTCTGCAAGATATGGCAAAGATATTGCAAAATTCTGATCGAGCAATCTTCTAAAATAAAAGAAAGATTTTGCTTGTTCATTAATTTGGGGTTTATTATAGAAAGATTTTGCTCGGCTATAGTTATAAGCGAGACGTATAAGGTTATATACATCAACCCAATACATGAAGAAAAGCATTAATAAGCACAATAATGCCTTTATGAATAAATGATTTTGAACATTGCCGTAAAAGCAAAAAATACATAATAACAAGCATATTGCTACTATGGTTTTTAATAGAAAAAGTAACACTTTGACTTAAACCTCTATTTTTTTGCTGCTTTTACATTGTCTTAATTCATTGGTATTATTGTAAAACTAGCAAAAATTTTGTACATGCGCTATTTCCGAATATTAGAAACGTTATCTATTTTAAATAAAACTTTTAAACTATTTTTTCAAAATGTAGCGTAAAAGTATTTTTATAAATTAGGCATATTTTACAAAAAATTTTACTAATTTTTAATATATAAAATATAAAAAAATTATATATTATCTAAAAATTATTGGTTTTCTTTATTTTTATCAAATCGCTTTTATAGCTAATAAAATAACTATTTATAGTATATTTTTTAGAATAAAATTCCTAAAACATGCTAGAAAAATAGTTAAAAATACTATAAAAAATTATAGTGTTTATTTTACTTTAAATAATTTTTTAGCTGATATTTTTTGATATAAAAAATACGATTTTAAATAAAATGTGAAATTGATCTCAAAAACCTTGCAGTGATAGCGTAAATTTTCATCACATATTATGGCTTGTCATTATATGGTTTTAATTCAGCAAAAGTTGATATCTCTATAATGCTAAAAATAATGACATTCAATTTTTTATTTAGAAAATAATTTTCTATTAAGAATGAGAATATTTACATATGAATTTATATAAAACCAAAAATAAAAAAGCTTATTTATCACAAATAAGCTTTTTTAAGGAAGTAATTAAAGTTGTCATTAAAATTTTAATAACAACTGCTCAAGTTATTATCAACAGGCCATTTGTAAAAGTTATATATGTAGTGCATGTTAACTAAATAGCTTTATAAATGTTGTAATAATGAAAGCGTTAAAGAAGTCTATAAATAGGGAACCTACAATAGGAATTACGAAGAATGCTTTTGGAGAATAACCATTGGCTCCAGTAAATGTTTGAATGTTGGCCATAGCATTAGGTGTTGCTCCTAGAGCAAAGCCTACATGTCCACATGAAATTACTGCAGCATCGTAATCCTTTCTCATAACTCTAAATGTCACAAAATAGGTATAACAAATTACCAAAATTGTTTGTAACATAAGTATAGTTATTAAAGGAATAGCAAGTTCTTGCAATTGCCAAAGTTTCATTGTCATTAATGCCATGGCTAAGAAAAATTGTAAACAAAAACTACCACATAAATCTATAGCGTGAATTGGTATGTTCTTTTTACTAAAATCCAAAGCATTACGAATAACAGCGGCAATAATCATGGGACCAATATATGCTGGTAATATAATATTGTAGTCTTTTAAGAAATTGGTAAGGAATGTGCCAAAAAGCATAGCAATTACAAGGTATGCGCTAGCTTTGAAAAGTAACTTTTCATCAACAAGTTTCTCTTCAATAGTTAGCACACCTTCTATCATTTCTTTATTAGATTCAAGCTTTTTGGTTTGGTGTAAATTGTATTTTTGCAATAAGCGTTTGCCTACAGGTCCGCCAAATAAAGAACCTGCTACAAGACCAAAAGTCGCTGCTGCTACAGAAATTGAAAGTCCTGCTTCTAAACCTTGTTGTTCTAAGATTGGACCAAATGCTGCAGAGGTACCATGTCCTCCTGATAGAGGTATTGAACCTATCGCTAATCCTAGAAGTGGATTTAAACCAAAAGCTTTGGCAAGGTATACTCCTAAACCATTTTGTAGCACAATTAAAACTACTGCACAGATGAGCATCAGTATTACTGAGATACCGCCTTTAAGAAGCATTTTAAATGAAGCTAAATAACCTACAGAGGTAAAGAAAGCCATCATTAATAGATTCTTTAATTGTTCATCATATGTAAGATAGAATAGTTGAGTTTTGTAACCTATCAAAGTAACAATTGAGAATATTATTCCTCCGATTACTGGAGCAGGAATATAAAATTTTGCAAGAGTAGGGAATATGTATTTAATAGCTTTTCCAAGAACTAAAACTAAAGCTGCAACCCCAACTGTGTTGATCATATCGAGATGATAGGATACAGCGAATTCTGCTGTACTCATTTAGTGATTTTCTCCGTCTTGTCTTGTTAAAAATTTCCCTTATTTTAACGAAATAGAGTTCTTTTTTCAAAAGAAAAAGCCTTTAATGAGCACAAAATATAAGATAATTTTTTTATAAGTTTCTAAATTATAAATTTTACAAAACAAAAATGTGAAATTAGTATTTACTTTGATTTTTATTGAAAAAGCAGTGTATATCCTCGGAATTTAGTCCGATGATATAAGGCGCTAACTAATAAGGAGTATTGGGTTGTTCTATGTATTGTCTAATAATAGAAATAGGAGCCCCCACAAGAGATGAAGTAAAGTATGGAGGAGAAAAGGATGTCAAATCATGTAGATTGATAGATATGTCATATTTCTAAATTAAAATTACTAAAAAGTGAATAACTTTTAAAAGCTTATGTTTTTATGCTAGACTTATCTATATGAAGTTTTTAAGCCAAAAGAAAAAATAAAATTCTTAAAGGAGCGTTACAAATGTCAGATTTAAAAAAAGTGACTGTTGGTCTTGAGGATTTCAAAGTACTCATTCAACAAAATAAATATTATGTAGATAAAACCTCCTTTATAAAAACAATTTCAGACGAAAATGTTGCTTTATTCACTCGTCCAAGACGTTTTGGTAAAACGTTAACTATGAGTATGCTTAAATACTTCTTTGAAATGAATTATGAAAATCCTAGTGATATAAGTGCTATAGAAGAATTATTTAAAGATTTAGATATTTCAAAAGATGCTGAATTTTGTAAGAAATATATGGGGCAATACCCTATAATATTTTTATCATTAAAGGATATTGCTGGTAGTAATTTTGAAGAAGCCATGACTATTTTTTGTGGAAAATTATATGGTTTATGGAAAAATTTTAAATCGATAATTTTAAGTGCTCAAAATTTGGACGAAGAAATTATTGATGAGTTAAAAGTTGCTAAAGATATGTGTAATCAGATATCTTCTGGAAATATAGCTCCTAATTTTAATCTTCAACTAAAGTCTTTATATAAATATTTAAAGCTATTTTCAGAAGCTCTTT
>GL995207.1:34636-36635 GCA_000222855.1 Succinivibrionaceae bacterium WG-1
ATGCTTACCATAAGTTTTTAATAGGCTTATTAACAGGCATTGGTGTGGACTTTGAATCTCAAGCGGAAGTAGGAGATGGTTACCCTGATATTACTTTAGTTTTAAATGATAGCGAAACTAATGAAGATATCGGTATAGTTTTAGAATTAAAACGAGCCCCAAGTGATAAAAAGTCAGATCTAATTGCCAAATGCAATGAAGCTTTAAAGCAATGTCATGATAAAAAGTACTATCAAGATTTTATTGATGGTGGAGCAGTCCAAAAAATCTATTTATATGGTATGGCATTTTGTAAGAGAAGTAGTTTTACAAAGTTTGAAGAGGTTAAGTTTTAACATAAAATCTTAATGTTAAAATACAACAAATTAAAAACCGTGTCTATTGGACACGGTTTTTTCTATTATTGTCTTCTTATTAACTTATTTTAAATAATATTTCTTACCACATGAATCCATCACGTACAGAAATATTTATTATTACTTTCAAAGATTAAGGTAATAAGAGTATCCGTAATCTTGTTATATGTGGAATTATCTTGAACGGAATACAATACGACCCTTAGTAAGATCATAAGGAGTCATTTGAACTGTAACTTTGTCGCCTGTTAAAATTCTAATATAATTTTTGCGCATTTTTCCTGAAATATGAGCAATCACGACATGTCCGTTTTCTAATTGAACTTTGAAAGTTGTATTAGGTAATGTTTCAAGGATAGTTCCTTGCATTTCAATATTGTCTTCTTTAGACATATTTGATCAATCCTTTTTTTTGCAAATAATGCTTAGTTTTCACTTAATGTGGGGCGATTGTACTCTTTTTTTGTAAAAATTGCAAATTTTTATAAGTACGTTTTTATTGGCAAAGCACTAATAATTTCTAATATTGAGAAAATTTTAAATTAAAATTGGTATGTTAAGTTAAACTCCCAATAAAATTAAATCCAAAAATAATTTGAACTTGAATCAAATATAGCATTGCAGAAAAATTCCAAAAGTAGCAAATAAATTCGAATATAAAAAATTTAGGTAAATATAAAATAAATACTATTTGTATTTAAATAGTATTAAAAAATTAAAAATTTTAGTGTTATAATGATTTAGGTATTTTTACCATAATATTGTTCTGTTATATATTGCTTATTTAATACAACATTATATTTTTATATTTTTAGAGGTTTTATGAGAATCCTTCATACATCAGATTTACACCTAGGAACAGTTTTATATAATCATGATAGATATGCTGAATTTGAAGTGTTATTGCAATCATTTTACGATTATTTAGAAAATGAGCAAAAGCATAATAATCCTATAGATGTGTTTATGATTGCAGGGGATATCTTTAATACTTCTAATCCTAGTAATATAGTAAAGGAACAGTTTGCTAAATTTATAAAAAAATTAAGCAAATCATTTCCAAAGATGCAAATACTAATAATTGCAGGTAATCATGACAGTGCTGCAATAATAGAGTTAAATGATACTATTTGCGTTAGCGATAATATTGTATACCGCGGTAAAGTTCATTATATTCAAACAAAAGTCGAAAATTTTGTAGTGGACTCAGAAGATACTTCTGACAATGGTTCTAACAATAGCTCAGATACTGAAGCAGAAAACTTTATAAAATCTGAATTAGATTTCTCAAAACATATTGTGCCTTTAAAAAATAATAAGGGAGAAATAAAAGCATTTGTAGCGCTTATTCCTTATGCTTCAAAACCAATATCTTTAGATTCTCGAGCATTATTTCCTAATGAAAAAATTTCAGATAACGTTACTCACACTTTAAATGAAAAGTTAACAGCTTTATATCAAATAGTGAAGGATGAAATTTTTAGATTAAAGCAAGAATTTAATTGTCCTAATGCCAAAGTTATTGCTATGGGACATTGCGCTGTGATTGGAAAAAAAGCTACTTATAGTGCAGAAAATGGCATGATTGGAGGGAAGAAGTAGTCGATGATTCTATTTGGAGTGGTTATGATTATGTAGCTTTG
>GL995207.1:37065-39052 GCA_000222855.1 Succinivibrionaceae bacterium WG-1
ATCGCTAATAATAGTAATCAAATAATTTCTTATTGTGGTGCCCCAATACCAGTTAATTACAATGATGCCAAAAATAAAGAAAGCTTTAATGTTATAAACATTGATGAAGAAAATAATCAATTAACGGTAGAAACCGTAGTATTAAAAAGAATTGTTGATTTTATAACTATTCCAGAAAATGGTTCAGATGCAAATGGTTTAGAATATTCTGAAGTTTTAAAAGAAATAAAACAATTAGGAGCAAAATATCAAGATAATGGGTATCGCCCTTTTTTAAGAGTGTTTTATAAGCGTGATAAGCAAGATCCTAGTGAGGTAGTAGATAACATATCAACAGTGTCTAGTTCAAAAGTAAAACGCGCCAAAAAAATCTCCCAAGATTCCAACTACAGAATATACATCTAGTCAAATTCAAGATGAGTTAACTAGAAATGTAGATCAACAAAAATTTAGAATTTGTAACTTTACTCCTGTTAAGGAAAGTACTCCATCATCAAATACTAGTTTCAATCAAAATATTGCTAATAAAAGTTTGCAAGAATTTCAACCAATAGATGTATTTAAATATTATTTAAATAATTTGCAAACAGAAGTAGATGCTGAAGTTTTTGATAAATTTAATGAAATTGTATCTAAATGTCGTGAAGAACAAGAATTAGGCAAGAATCATTCATAGCAACTAATTTTTTGTGTTGCAGAGTGTTGCGGAAGTTATATTTGATATTTAAAAAGACAATTTGATTTAAAAACAAAATATTACTAAGACTGAAAGTCAAATAATAAATATCACCAATATCACTAAGACCATGTATCAGAAGTAAATTTTTATTAATTACTTATAAATTATAAAGAAATATATAGTAACAGCAGATTGTTTATCTAAGGATTTTTATGAGAATAAATAAGATTTCAGGAAAAAATATTGCAAGTTTAAGTAAAGAATTTTCTATTGATTTAACCTTAGATAAATATAAACAAGACAATATTTTTGCCATAGTGGGGAATACAGGAACTGGAAAATCCACAATATTAGATACTATTTGTTTAGCGTTATACCAAACATCAGCAAGATATTCTGATTATAAATTAGTTTTGAATGATCAAATTGAAAATATTATTTCAAGAGGTCAAAAGGAAGCTTACGCTAAAGTCGAGTTTACCAATGATTTAGGTGATACTTATGCTGTTACTTTTAATATCGCAAAAACTAAAAATAAAAATATTAGTAAAGGCTTAATAATAGAAGAAATAGATAAGACCACAGGTCTTGTAGTAAGAGAGGTATCAGAAGGAACTTATAGTAAAGTTCAGGAACAAATTATAAATTTGATTGGTATTAACTTTGAACAATTTATAAAAGTAGTAATTTTACCGCAAAATAAATTTTCAAGATTTCTACAATCAAATGATAAGGAAAGAGCTGAAATTTTAGGTAGTATCTCTAATGGCGATATCTATAAAAAAATTTCTGAGAAAATTTATAAAGAATTTATTGTAAAGAATGATAAAATTGAAGAAGTTAATGAAAAATTAAAAGAACTTGAACAAAAAAATGTATTAACAACAGAAGATGAAGAAACTTTTAATCAAAAGCTTGATGCTAATGCAAAAGTTCTAAAAGAAGTTCAAAAATCTAAAAATGACATAATTCACCTTGATAAAAACATAGAATCTTGCCAGGAACAAAGTAAAACACAATTAGATATTGAAGAGCAAATTAAAAACTTGGCAAGAGAAAAGCAAGAATCAAGTAAGGACTTTTTAGTAAATGACATTTATGAAGATATTAAGTGCAATATCTATTTAAAAGAAAATATTGCTGATTTGTCTTCTAAACACGAAGAATTAGTGCGAAAAATTGAAAATAACCAAGAACAATTAACAGATATTGTATCCAAGCTTGGGGATACTGATAAAAAACTAAAGATGCTATAAATGAAAAAAATAACTTACGTTGCGAAAGAGCAAGCTTTAAAACCGCAGATTG
>GL995207.1:39464-41986 GCA_000222855.1 Succinivibrionaceae bacterium WG-1
CTAATCAAGAAGAAGAAATTAATAAACTTAATGCTAAGTTAGAAGAATCGCAACAAACATTAAATAAAAGAAAAGAAGATATCAAAAAGCTATCAGAAGAAGTTGATAAACTTAATAACCAAAAAGATGAAGTTGAAACAAGTTTTAATAAATTACAGGTTTTTAGTACTGCGTCTTCAGAGTTAAGTTTATTAGAAGCCAATTGTTTTAGCTTTCAAAAGTTGCATAGAGATCTTACAACATTACAACAAACTATTTCTAAATTAGACGATAAAATAAGAGATAATAGTGAATCACAAAGAGAGCTTCAAGAAAAATTAGCAACAGAAAAATCTCAATTAACAAAATATGTTTTTGATAGACAAGAACTTGATAATGCAAGAGCGCATGAAAGTAATTTAAGAAATGGTAATGTTATTTTAAATGGCGTTAATAGTAATTTAGAAAATATGAAACGTAATTTTGATAATGTAGCTGATTTTTATCAAAATTTACAACAAGCATATTCTGAATTAGATATAAGTTTACAAAACGTTAAAGCTAATAGTAAAACTCAGGAATTTAAAGACTTACTTACCAATATTGTTTCTAAATCTCGATTGTTAAATGACATGAATAAGCAATTAGAGTTAAAAAAACAGGTCGCAAGTTTAGAAAACTATCGTCAAGAATTATGGGAAAAGGTAAGAACACTATCAAATTCAAATCCTACAATTCATAGTGATAGTGTGGAATGTTTTTGTCCGTTATGTGGCTCTTTGGAACATCCTATTTTTAAAAATGTTGATAAAAATATTGAAGTTTTTGCTCAAAATGAACAATATCTAGCTGAGAAACAAGAGTTTAATAATTTAAAAGCTGAAATTGCGCAAATTGATGCTGATTTACAACAACTCCAAAAGCAAAAAAGTAGTTTTATCAATAAAGTTATAAATTCATGCAAAGGGTTAAGTTCAAGCTTTGTAAATTTTGGTAAAGCAATAGAGTCATCAGTAGAACGTATCTGTAAATTTAAAGAACAAAATTTACAATTACTAACAAACTTAAACAATGACATAGAAAAAGTAAAGTCTGCTTATAATGTTATTGAAAATGACACTACAACCAAAGACATTGCTCAAATTATTGAGCAATTGGAACAAAAACTTGCATCTTTTATCAAAAACTTTAGTACTGCAATTGATACTAATCTTAATGCTTTTCAAAATTTTACTCAGAGTTTGCAACAAGATGTGGTAAGCAATAACTTACTACAAGGAAAGAGCATTAATGATTTTGAAGATTATTTAAATAAAATTTTTGCAGAAACAAAGATTGTTTATGGTAATAGTAATCTTGAATTATTCGCTGAAAAATCTTTGCTTAATATTGAAGCATTTGTTTATTCATTTAGGGATATTAGTAATTTAGAAATTGCGCTAAAAAATAGTAGTCAGCAAATAAATATCATTAATGATTTGAATGCACGTGTGATATGTCAATTAAATCAGGAATTAGCTCAAACTAATAATTTAGTTAATTCATTGGAAAATAAACAAGTTCAAGCTGAGCAAATTCGTAGTAGCGTAGCTAAATATTCTGATGAATTAGCTAGTTTAAAAAATGAGGCTACCGCATTTGGTTCAGATCAAAAACATCAAAAAGAGTTATCGCAAAATTACATAAAAGAAGTTAAAGACCTATTAATAACACATCTTGAAAAATGTGCTTTAATTTATGATGATTATGAAAATAATGATCAACTTATTGCTCATAACAATATATTTAAAACAACTTCAGGCTTTGGTGACAAGGAACTACATCAATTAGAAGACCAAAACGCAAGTAGTACTCAATATGTTTATTTAAAAGATGATCTTGTTAGTATATTAAATAACTTGCCAATGGTTAATTTAAGTTTAGAAGATACTAATGACATTATCTATAATATTTTTGCGATAATGGATGTTACTAAAACTCTAAAGAATATTAAAGAAAGTATAAATGTTAAAACAAAATTAGAAAAAGTTGTCAAAGATATCAAAGAAAAATCAGATACAATAAATACTGAAAGTAAATTATTAAAAGAAAAGTATCAAAAAGATTATGAAACTTTGAGTGATGAACTTACTCAAAAATCAAATTTATTAAATGAATTGCATGCTAAGAGAAATAATCTATTAGAAGGGGAAGAAACTACTAAATTTGAAGCTAAGTTAGAAGCGGAAAAAGAAGCTGTAGAATCTACCGTCGATAAATTAAAGACTACCCAAAACCAACAAGAATCTCAAAGAAAAGTATTAGAAAATAATATTAAAACTTATCATGACAGTTTAAATGATACTTCTAAAAAATTAACAGATATAACCAATAAATATCAAAACGTTATAGCTGAAACGATTAAGAAGTTTGGTAATAATAATTCTAACAGCCAAAATAACAATAATGAATCCCTTGATTTAAATATAACTCAAAATTCAGAAATAAAAGATATAGCAAGTTTTGCCGATTCTATAATTGTTGATGAAACTTTTATTAAAAAT
>GL995207.1:42215-49660 GCA_000222855.1 Succinivibrionaceae bacterium WG-1
AGTATTAATAATATAAAACAAAAAGTTAGCTCTTTTGAAAAGAGAAGTGCGAAATTAGCTGATGAATTAAATAGTAATACTAGTTTAATAAAAAGTAACCTTCAAAATATAGTGGCCACAATATCTGACATTAAATTAGAAGAGCAATTAGCAACCATATCTCAAATTTTTAATGAAGATAATAGCTTACAAGTGATAACACCAAAAAGTGTTGAAGCCAATCCTTTGTCTACAATATCAGCATCTTATTTAGTTGATGGTAATAGTTTTTTAGATGAATTTATTACTTTTGAAGCATTTACTAAGAAGTTGCATGACATTCTAGATATAGCAAGTGATAACGTTAATAGTTCTGAAATTGCAGATTCATGTGATAAGGAACTTTGGGCTGAAATAAATCAAGCAAATGATCAAAAGATTGCTCTTAATAATTTCTTAACTAAAAACTTAGATGAAGTTAGTTTTAAGGATAATATTGCGCAAATAATAGCCTTATTTAACGATGTTTGTAATTCCAATATTGCAAATAGTGATTATGAAGAAACTTTATTAAATGCTTTTATTGATAAGGTTACTTCTTTATTACAAAAAATCTTTGAAATATGGAGTTTATGGGAAGTTAGACTTAACTATAACAAGATTTTACTTCGTAACAAAATCAAGAGCATAGATGATTATAAGAAAAATTATGAACGTCTTTGTTCTGAGCTTGAAGAACATACCAAGGGCTTTAAAGTTATTAAGACATTAAATAGTCTAATAGGTTCAGCTTCAGGTGATAAATTTAATAATATAGCTCAACAAATAACTTTATATTCTTTAGTTGAAAAAGCTAACAAGTATCTAAAAGATCTACGAGCTCGTTATACCTTAATGGTTGCCTCAAAAGAAAATGAAGAAGTAGTAGAGGCTAAGAAAAAGACTAAAGATAATGATAAAACAAAATAACTATTCCTTAAATCTTTATGTAATAGATCATGATTGTAGTGATGTGGTTAGATCAGTTGCTTCACTTTCTGGTGGGGAAACATTCTTAGTAAGCTTAGCTTTGGCATTAGGAATTTCAGATATGAGTGATTGTTGTGTAAAAGTTGAGACTCTATTTATTGATGAAGGTTTTGACTGCGTTGATGCGGAATCTCTTGATATTGTAAAAATAGCATTAGAAAAACTTAAATCTGATAATAAACTAATCGGTATAATTTCACACGTGAGTGATTTTACTAATGGTATGACTAATAAGATTTTAGTTGAAAAGGATGAGAAAAATAAAGGGTTTAGTAAAGTTAGAGAGATAAATTATTAGAAATTTTTTCACAATTAAAATGAAATAAATAAAAATATAATAGTGATTTTTTTGTTAGAGCACTATACAATAGTGCTCTAACAGTAAAAATAAAAAAAATTATTAGTAACATTGGATATTATTTTTAATTAAGATTGAAAGTTACTAGAAATATTTAATAGTAATAATACTTTTGTTGTTATTAACACGGTGTAAAAGATTATGCGAAATTTATTGTGGAGCCTTTTAATCATTGGAGTCCCGGCAGGAGTTATTATATTTTTCTTGCTTTACGGTCCGCAATACTATGATCAGTATATTCGTACTGATTCTTCTTTGAATAAACAGTTCTCTACCATTGTGGGCGACAAGATAGTGGTAGGAAGTATGGATGATTTGTCAGCACTTGATAACATCAAATTGGATAGTTCAAAAGGTTTGTCTAGAAGTGAACAAGTGCGTTTAGCTAATGGTACAGTGGTAGGTGATAGCTATTATCATAATATCAATGTAGAAGAAATAGTTAATCGTCAAACTGAATTTTATAATTTAGTAGCAAACACTCCAGATGAATTAAGAGAACAGATTTTAAAAAATGCCCCAGTGAACTCAAACACTCAGAAACAATCTTTAAATAGGATGAGTTATAGTGTGGATTGGAATCTTGACACGGTACAAGAAGAAGGTGAGTGTAAACTTTTAGGGGCGAAAGTTGTTACCACTATAACTCTTACAATGCCAAGATGGATTGGTATTGAAAACATGGAGCCTGATGCGCAAAAGGCTTGGAATGAATACTTAACTAGCGTTGATAATTATGGTAATAAACATAACAAGATTTTAGATGAAATTTCTAAAAATATTGCTAACGCTATAAGACTAATTCATAAAAGAGAACTTTGTGATGATCTTATTAGTGAAGTTAACGATTCAGGTTCTAAAATTTTAATAAATGCTCGTGGTAATTTAAAACGTTATCAAAGTGAAACAGGTGGTGGTCGCCTTATGGGGGTAAAACTTCCTGTGTTTGCTGATAGCGATTTAGCTACAAGTGAAGACATAAATAAGCTTGTTGATGAAGCGAACAAGTAACAAAATATAGAATAAAAATAGAAAAATAAGTCTGTAGAATGTTTTACAGACTTATTTTTTAATAAACAATTAAGAATTAAAATCTTAATATTTAAAATAAAAACATCTCATAATAACATTATTTTAGTTGTGGAATTTTTAGGTTAAAAGTATATGCGTAATACCATAGTTGTTGCTACAACAAGTATAAATACAACCCCACTTGATGTGGAAAATAATATTGCTTTAATTTTAAATGCATATAAAGAAGCAGTTGCTCAAGGTGCTGATATCGTAGTATCTCCAGAACTTGCAATCACAGGTTATGGTTTACAAGATATGTTTTATGTAAGTGATACTATTGCCAAAATTCCTGCTAAAGTTGTAGAAATATCAAAACAACTTGATGAAAACAAATATTTAGCAGTTGGTTTTCCTTATTTAGTAGAAGGTGGTCAACTTTATAATGCAGTAGCTTTGCTTACTAAAATAAAGTTTTAGGGGTAGTATTAAAACAACATTTAGCTAGAAGTGGTATTCACTACGAACCAAGATGGTTTACACCTGGAATTCCTGGGGTTGTAACTAATATGAATTTTGCAACTCAAAATGTTCCTGTTGGTGATGTGGTTTTTGATATCTCTGGAGTAAGAGTGGGTTTTGAAATATGTGAAGACTCTTGGGTTGCTGATAGACCTGGACGCTCTTTATGTAAGAGATTAACTGATATTATTTTAAACCCATCTGCATCTCACTTCGCAATTGGCAAACAAGCTGAAAGAGTGAATTTTGTTACCGAAGGATCTCGAGCTTTTGGAGCAATATATGTTTACACTAATCTTTTAGGTTGTGAGTCAGGACGTGCAGTTTATGATGGTGATATGATTATTGCATCTAAAGGCGAACTAGTGGCAATGAGTGAAAGATTAAGCTTTGCTCCATATAAAGTAATGACTGCCGTTTGTGATTTAAGAGCAAATCGCCATATCAGACAACAATCTTCAATGTTGCTTCGCAACCTTGAAGACAGTAATCAAGGTGTAGTGTTTACCAATACTACATTTGAACCTGAAATTTTAAATCAAAAGATTTCAGCTAAATGTGTGGCTAAAACCGAAGATGAACATGAAGTTGTAGGTAGAGTTGTGGCTCTTGGTCTTTGGGATTGGATGCGTAAGACTTACACTAGTGGTTTTGCATTAAGTTTATCAGGTGGTGCAGATTCTGCTCTTTGTGCTGCAATGGTATTCTTTGCCCAAGTTCAAGCTTTTGCGACACTTGGTAAAGATAAATATTTAGCAACATTAGCGTCATGTGGCATCAAAGTAGAACCAATTTCTGAAAAAGCCGATCCATTACAGTATTTAAAACAAGTTGTAATGCCAAAGGTATTATTAACTTTATATCAAGGTTCTGATTACTCTGGAGATGTTACTTTTAATGCTGCCAAAAATCTAGCAGAAGAAATAGGGGCATGGCATAGCTCATGGTCAATCTCTAATCTGGTAAATGAATATGTGCGTTTATCAAATTCTTTAACTCCTGGTAATGATTTATCTTGGGATAAAGATGATTTAGCGTTACAAAATATTCAAGCACGAGTTCGTGCTCCTGGTATTTGGTTAATGGCTAATCGTTTTAATAAACTTCTTATTGCAACATCCAATCTTTCTGAAGCATCTGTTGGTTATTGCACCATGGATGGTGATACTTCAGGGGTAATCTCTCCAATTGGTGGTATAAGTAAGAGTCGAGTATTAAAAATAAATCGTTATTTAATGGAACATGGGATTCATCTTCAAGACAACCAAGTATTTAGTACTGATAATATTAGAATTGACGCAATGGCTGGTATTGTTTGTCAGGCTCCAACTGCAGAGTTACGTCCGGTAGAACAAACTGACGAAAAGGATTTAATGCCATATCCACTACTAGATGAAATAAGAAAATTGTCTCAAGTTGATAATTTAACTCCTAAAGAAGTATTTATTGAGTTATGTCGTTCTGATTTTGTAACTGTTTTAACACCTAAAGATTTATATAATGCTTGCAAACGTTATTATCGTTTATATTGTCGTAATCAATGGAAGAGAGAACGTTTAGCAGTTGGTTTTCATATTGAAAGAGATAGTGCAGATCCAAAAGCATTTAGACGCTTCCCTGTGCTTTCATCTGGATTAAAAGAAGAACTTGCAGAATTAGATAATTATGCAAAATCTTTAGAACTTATTTAAATCTATTTATAATAGTTTTTCTAAAATCGTTATTATACAAGAGTATGATAACGATTTTTTTTACAAAGATTTTAGTATTGGTTTTACTTTTACTTTGGCTTAATTTCAACAATAATTCACTTGAGAACAGTGTGAATAATTTTAGTGCTGTTTTTTTGTTATTATAAAAAAAGGCTAGGTTTTATTGGTTAAAATAGTTGCTTAAAATGTAGTGGGGTTAAGAGATTATAAAAAAGTCTGGTATTATAATAAAATGAAGCAGTAGATCAAGCTACTTGATAATTATATAAGCGTTTTAGATGTTAAAAAGAGCTATGAATATATGTATCATATGTTCTTAAAGGGCATCTTAGTAACTAGTAAAAATTAAGTAAGAAATCTTTTGATTATTTTTTTTATTGCAAATAAGATAAATGTTTTAGTTTTACAATTAGGTTTTTCCAAAATGACAGAATCTCGCAAGGCACCTTATTCAGTGCATTTTTCATTGAAAGATTTTAATATTCCTGAAGGAGTTAAAATTGTTGATAATGTAAAGACAGTGCGTTTTACTGAAAACTTTTTGTTGGCAAAGCTCGTATTATTATGTTTGCTTTTTATAATTATTTGTTTCGTGGTGCGAGTGATTCCTGTTTGTGGAGCTAAATTTTTAAATAATGTGGGGGTTTTAGAAAATACTACTGCAAAAGTTATAAGCTATGATAATACAGTTACACATAAAAAAATTGCTCATAAGCCATCAAGTTCAGGTACAGTAACAGAAAATAAAATCAAACTCACTTGGGAATTTTTAGATAAGAATAATAAAAGAATTACCTATACTACATCATCGAAACAAGATGCCCATACTTCTGGTTTTTCATTTTCTGAATTTTTAAAAAGTCCTAGTTCTTATTTAACTGAATTCGTTTTTGATTCTCAAAGCACTAACAATCAAGTTTATTACAGTTCTTGGAATAGCAATTATTTTTTACCCCTGTTGATAATTTAAAGTGGTTGGAGTTTTGGGGCGCTTTGTTATTATTAGGGGGGGTATTACGTTGTTTTTATACTAGTTCTAATATGAATTTATTAGAATTATTTGTTCGTAAGAATTTTTCTATTAAGAGTAGTGCTATAAAAAACATAAAAAATATTCAAAATCTTAAGTTTGTGGGATTTATAGCTGAAGAAAAAAAGATTATAAAATTTTAGGAATTTTTAAAATCAAAAATATGCTACTTATTAGTTCAGTGTGGTATGGCAGAATGAATAATGTTGAAGATAGCGATTTGATTTTTATATCTGATTATAAATATCTTATAGTTAAAAATTTAACTAAAGATTCTTCATGTTTGGAAGATGTGGAACTTGATGTGGATTTAAAAAATAGTAAAGTTGAAGGTGTTCTTATAGAAGCTGCTAATGGCTATTTTATCGTTGATATCGCATCCTTAAATAACTTTACACATAAATTAGGAAAAGATAACAATTTAAAAAATTTAGTTAAATATGTTGATTATTCCAATGATGATTTTAATAAAAATAGTAACAACTGATATTAAAAATAATTGTAAAAATCAAGAGGTGGCATAAGTATTAATAATGTTATTGATATTGATATTTAGCAAGAATTATTTAAAATTTGTATCTGTACATAAAGACGGTGTAATTGAACACTGAGATTGACTTAAAGTTCGCATCTTTACACAAAGATAACATTTAATCGTCAAAAATATCATAATCCCAAATGAGATCTTCTGCTTCTTGTGGAAGATCTTCAAAACAGTTCTTTTGAAATTGAAAATCACAACATATTTTTTTTAACAATATATTTAAGTAAATTGTTTCTTCTTCTATAGTAAAAAAATATAATCGTTATTCTTCAAACTTTTTAGGGGTGTGTGATAAACTAGCTTGTTGCCGTTTTCATCTTTCTCACCACAAGGGAATCTTTCTTCGGGGTCAAAGCAATAATCAAATTTGGCATATTCATTCGCAATTAAAGATTTGGCAGTATCTATAGGGTAGGGTCAATTTTTTTTTCAAGATCTTCAACTAGCCGTAAAGTTTCTTCTTTTATCAACTCTTCAACATACAATTCCATTTCTTCTTTAGTCATTTTTAAATTCCTTATCATTTTTATAATAAAATTATATATTTTGTTTAAAAGCAAATATAAATAATTCAAAGATTGGTTTAAGAAGTAACAATTACTCAAAAAGATATTTTTTTAAATCAACTTTACTAGCCAAAACTTCTATACCATCCTGCTCAAGAAGAAGTCGTTGTGCGGTTAATCCGCCAAATGCATAACGGGTAGATAATTGACCTTTGGCATTAACAACTTTATAACAGGGATATTTTTGCGCATTAGGATTTTTGTGAAGAGCGTTGCCTACAGCTCTTGAAGCTTTAGGATGATGTATTGCTTTTGCAATATTGCCATAGGTAGTGACTTTGCCTAAGGGAATTTTTTGTAAATAATCATATACAGCTTGATTAAAGTCTTGAGACATCTTGGATTTCTTACTTTGAAAAGTTGGTAATTTTATTGGTAATTTTGTTTTTTTTGTATGTAAAATTATGTGTGATTTTTCTTTTTTAACGCTTAAGCCTAATTTTTAAAATATAAAAAAATCTTATTTTTGATACATAACTTTTATAATGATATTATAATGCAATCTCCAAAGATACTTAGTAAGTTTTTTTAGAAACTTATTTTGATTTTGATTAAGAATCTATTGGAAATATGTTTATATATATAAATATAACTTTGTGGTTGAAAAATAGAAAAACAATGTTAAGAAATAACTCTTAACATTATTGTTAGTAAAATAATATAAGCAACAATAATCAAAATAAGAATAACCCAA
>GL995207.1:50007-54847 GCA_000222855.1 Succinivibrionaceae bacterium WG-1
GGAATAGTTACCATTCTCATTTTTATGTTTTAATATTTGTTTAAGGCATAAATAACCAAAATTATTACAATTCAACTTTAAGTAATTTTAGACTTTTGATAAGTTCTTTTATCGTTAAAATTGAAGAAGCTATAACTAAAATCCATGATTGGGTTAAAGCCTAAATTTTATAAACTTAGGTTTTAATTAGTTATAAAATCATAATATCTGCAGAATAGTTTGGCGATTTCAAATATTTTTCCTTGTTGTATTAGATTTTTATTATTAGTAATCATTTTTACTAATAAAGTAAAACAAGGTAAATAAATGGCAGATTTAAATAATAAGACATCAAATAATCCGATAGCTGCTTATAAAGTTCGTGAATCGGTAGATGATTTTAATTTTAATTCTAGTGTTAAAATTATTACTGAAGTTCCTGTACTTAGACATTCATTTTTTAGATTATTAAAATTATTTTTAATAGTTTTCTTCTTTTGTTTTGTTTGTTACAAAGTACATATTATTCCTGAACCTATAATTCGTTTGGGACAAATATGTCAAGTTGTAAAAACAACAACAACTAACAAATTAGAGTTTAGTGATAGAGCAATAAACAAAGGTTTTTATTACTATTTTAATGATGCTCAAAATGAAGTTCATTCAGATTTTGGTTCATTACATCGTTTTAGATATGCAAAATCTGCAACTCTAACTAATGCTTACAATTTAGAAATTTTAGAAAAAACTCATGAAGCTGTAGTTGTAAATAATAATGCTTATGTAGTTCATTATATTTCTTTTGATCCTAGTATTTCATTTCTTGATTACAATCTTGGTTGGAAGTTGTATTTAGGGTGGGGAATTAGCATTTTAGCAATAATTTTATTATTCATTTTGTATGCTAACGATTTTGCGAAACTTTTGGATAAAGAAAGTAACTACGAAGGTCAAAAGGCCAAACTTAGTACAATCAAAAATCCTAAAAGCGTTACTTTGTTAGGTTTTATTCCTGAATTAAGAGTTAAAAAATTCTTAGGTATTTTTAAAGTACAATACTTATTAGTAAGTTCTGTATGGTATAAACATAATGGGGCGCATCATGAAGTTAACGAACATGATGGTGCAACAGTATATGTTTCCAAGAAATACTTATTCAATAAAAGCTATAATCCTTTTAAAACTTTAACTATTCCTTATGAAATAAATGTAAGAGCAAATTATCTTAATGAACCGGGAGAAGGTTTGCTCGTAAGAGTTAAAAATCGAGATTATATTTCAAGCTTTGAAAGCTTAAAGTATTATGAAAAGAAGTTAATTCGTTTATAAAAATGATTTCTTTATTTTTAACCAATACTAAGTCCTTTATTTATCAATATCTTAACAATCTAATTGTTAAGATATTGATAATTGTTTTGAGTTTGTTTTTCTTAACAAGCTGTACTCAAGTTCTTTCTTATGCTTTATTAAGTGATAAAACTCTTAATAGGGAACTTCTTGCGAATGCTCAAAATAAAGGTTTTAAGTATTCTAGTTTTTTAATAAATGATAATAGAATCTTTGAAGTAAATGTTTTAAATACGAAAGTAGCAACTTTAATAGATGTAATAGAACATCCTTTAAAGGATAGAGTAAATAGTAAAAATAAAAACTTGGCATCAAATGATTATATTGATGCTTTTATAGATGTTGCTGATTTACAAAGTGATATCAAAAATTTAATATCAGATTCTACAAGTTCTAATACAGTTTTAATAAAAACATACCCTCGTACATCTTTTAGAATATTTATGATGCCATACATTGATTTATATGTATTAGAATTTAGACGTTATCAAAATCCAAATGATTATATAACTAAGTCTTATGCTTTTCCTAAAGAAGAATATGTTTTTAAAGTAGTACCTGTACTAACTAATCTTCCTATTATGAAGGTGTTGCCATTACTTATTTCTAATAATCTTTCAAGTTGTCAAAATTTAGAAATGCGTAATTTTGATGGTGCTGAATTGTTACAAGATTGCAGTGTTACAGAATTAAATAGTCAAGAATTAGCTACAGAGGTTTTTGATTATCATGTGGCGGATTGGTCTGTTTTTCCACAAGGATTTTATTTCCCTAAAAAATTTAAATTATCTTTAGGATTAAGAAATCAAGAAAGTTCAGAGTCTTTGGCTTCTGAAATAAGCAATAAAGAATTTTATTTCTTGGTTCAAGGGGCGCAAAGCTTAAATGACGCTCAAACTGGTAGTTATAGTCAATATCAAAATATTATGACTGATATTGAAAACAAAATAAAAGCAGGACACATTAAAAGCGTAAAAGATAAAACAGAATTAGCAGTGATTCGTAATATTTTGAATCAAATAGACAAAGGACTGATATTACATTAGTCTTTAAAACAAAGCAGGATAATCGAAATACTTTCAAGAATTTATTATTAGTGGCAATGAGCAAAAGCTTTCTTTATTGAGAATTATGGCATTTTGTAAGATAAGTTAGCTTTACTTAATTTGAAGTGGCTAACTTACAATTGAAAATTTTTGATTGAAATATCTGTGCTTCTTTGAACTTGTATCAAATATTCATAATATGTTCTATGTTTTTATGAGTGTTATATGATTAAAATTATAGCAATATATGATAGAATACACGTAAAAATTGCATAATTATGCGATTTTGTCTCCTATATTAAAGTTTAAGTTTGCCAATAACATAAACATAAAAATAATAGTTTTTTATGTTGCTTGGATTTTATTATTAAATAATGAATTTAATTTTTTACTAAAAATAAACTCAGTTATTTTAATAGAACTAGTCAAATTTGAACTAACAATATCTAGTAATAAGTTTCATGATTTAAATTGCGGAGAATTTAATACATGCTTTGTTTTTAGTTAAACAAGGTAGGAATTTTTATTTTTATAGGATTTTTTATGAATGTCATAAAAACAAAAGATAATAAGTTTAATATTATTACCTTATTCTTATTTATTAGCTGTTTCTGGTTATTAACTGGATGTAATGAAAAAACAACAACTTGTAATGCAGATAGTATTGATACTTTACATACTTGTCGTGTCGGGGTGCAAGTTGGTACTACATCTGATACAGGTATTACTGATCTTTTTAAAGAAAAAGATGCTGAATCTATGTTGGAAAGATTTAATACCAATCCTGATGCAATTACTGCTTTAAAACAACAAAAGATTGATGTGGTAGTAGTTGATGAACAACCTGCATTAGAGTTTGTAAGACAAAATCCGGAATTAAGAATTCTAGAAAATCCTTTTGCAGAAGAAACATATGCAGGTGTGGTAGCTTTAGGCAATACCAAACTTCTTAATGAAATTAATGCTGCTTTAGATAAATTAACTCAAGATGGCACTGTACAAAAACTAAAAGATACTTTCATAAATAGAACTGGTAATTATCATTACACTCCTGTTCAAGACGGTACAGATTATATTGTAATGGCAACAAATGCTCAGTTCCCACCATATGAATATTATGAAAATAATGAAGTAGTTGGATATGAAGTAGAACTTGCTTATGCTATTGCTGATATTTTAGGTAAAAAGTTAAAGATTGAAGATATGGAATTTGATGCTGTAATAAGTGCAGTGTCAACAGGTAAAGCTGATTTTGGTTTTTCAGGATTCTCTGAAACAGAAGAACGTAAAAAATCAATTCATTTTACTAACCAATTAATTACTACTAAAATTTCAATTATTGTAAATAGTAATAAGAATGCAGTGCAATCTTTATCTTTTATGGATAAGGTTCACACCAATTTTATTCAAGATTCACGTTGGAAATACATTGTTGATGGTTTAGGAATTACTCTTATTGTGGCATTCTTCTCAACCATTATCGGTATAGTTGGCGGTTTTATTTTTGCAGTAATTCGTGTTACTCATATCCGCACTAAGAAGTTAAAGTTCCTAAACTTTATAGTAAAAATCTATATCAATATCATTCGTGGTACTCCGGTAATGATTCAATTATTGATTATTTACTATATAGTGTTTGCGGCTGTTGACGTTAGTAAAGTAATAGTAGCTATTGCTGCATTTGGTTTAAACTCTATTGCATATACAGCAGAAGTTATTCGTTCTGGTATTTTATCTGTTGATGCAGGTCAGTTTGAAGCAGGTCGTTCTTTAGGTTTAACAAATTTCCAAATCTTTAGAAATATCATTTTACCTCAAGCTACTAAGAATGTTCTTCCTGCTCTTGCAAATGAAAGTATTTCATTATTAAAAGAAACATCTATTAGTGGTTACATCGGCTTAGTTGATTTAACTCGTGGTGGGGTTATTATTAGAAGTATTACTTATGAAGCATTTATGCCATTGATGGCGGTTGCTTTAGTATACTTAGTAATTATTGGTCTAATGTCTTATGGCGTTTCTATCCTTGAAAAGAGATTAAAGAAAAATGAAAGATAATCAAAATACAACTTCTGATGAAGTAATCATAAATGTAAAAAATCTCTGTAAAAGTTACGGTCAAAATGAGATTTTAAAAGATGTAAATTTAACCGTAAAAAAGGGTGAGGTTATTGCTGTTATTGGACCTTCTGGTTGTGGTAAATCAACTTTAATTAGAAGTTTAAATTTACTTGAAACTGCAACATCAGGGGAAATTATTTTTAATGGATTAGATCTATTAAAAGCAACTGAAAAAGCAAATTTCTGAAGTAATTCCCAAAATTGGTATGGTTTTTCAACAGTTTAATTTATTTAACAATTTAACTGTTAGAAAAAATATCACTTTAGCTCCCGTACTTCATAAGCAAAAAACACAAGCAGAAGCTGATTCTTGGGCTGAAAATATGCTTGAACGTGTGGGTTTAAAA
>AFAK01000188.1 GCA_000222855.1 Succinivibrionaceae bacterium WG-1
CGAAACAAGTTGTTTCGCAATTTGATGAGGTTCAAAGGAATTAATTGATGGAGATCTAATTTTGCAACAAATTGTTGCAAAATTAGGAATAGGCGTAAAACCATGAATGAGATTAAAAGGAGTTTATTTAAAATGAGAACAAATGAGTATAAATCTCTTGATGAATTTACATCTCAATATGTCGGAGATGATTCACAATTTAAATTAAATCCATTCATCGATTGCATCGATTTTTACGCTTATTTCCGTATAGTGTCAGAAAAGGGATACAGGATGGATTTCAAAGAAAAATGCATAAAAAAATATTAAAAAATATGAGATATGGTTCACAAATGTAATTTTTTTGTTAAAGCACCGTTCCTTTTGGTCGTTTTTTGTATTATGGTATTATGTGTACAACATCAGGTATTAACCGGTGCGGCAAAAAAACGCAGTCCAAAACATTGAACCAATTTGGTGTATAATATTGCGTTAGTATATCCATACATGGTACTATGCTCTGTGTGTTATACGAAGAAAATGAAGGATTTGTAGATATGTGTGAACATCCGGGAAGAAAAATCGAGCAATTGCTCAAAATAACAGGAATGACTAGAAAAGAACTAGCGGTCAGAACTGGTGTCACTGAAAAAACATATTAATACACTAATTTCCGGTGAAAGAAATATTACAGCAAGTTATGCTAAAAGACTGGCGTATATCTTTCGTGTTAGCGAAATAGATACTGATGATCCAAAAGAAAACGCTAGATACTGGCAGTCGTTACAGAATAACTTTGATATCTTTCAACTTCAGAAGAAGGAAAGAAATAACATATCTCAGGAAGAAACTGGAGTATTGGATCATTTTGTTGAAGTCGTCCCTCATATGAATTTAATTAATCTTCTTCCCAAGGATTTAGATGATATAGATAAGATTTTAGCAATAAGAAAGTTGTTTAAAATAAGTGATTTATCTTTAATTCCCAAGATACCTTGCAAGGGGGCAGCTTTTAGAGCTCAGCTGGCAACAAATGTGAAGATCGATAAGTACGTACTTTTCGCCTGGCAAAACATATGCGAACTTACAACAAGAACTGAATCAGTCAAAGCAGGACTGGATATAGAGTTGCTGAAATCAAAATTAAATGACATTAAGAGTTTGATGTTTGATAAATTAAGTGAAGGATGTCGTAAACTACAGGAAATTTTAGCTGTGTGCGGTATTGCATTTAACGTTGTAAAGCATTTCAGAGGTGCTCCAGTGCAAGGTTTTATCAAACAAACAGAGAACGGCAAGTTAATCCTTTGTCTGACAATTCGTGGAGGAAGAGCCGACACGTTTTGGTTTACCTTATTCCATGAAATAGCTCATATTTTGAATAAAGATTATGAATCTAAGCTGGTTGATTTTGATTCATCTGATAATGAAATAGAATTAAAGGCAGATAAATGGGCTCGAGATTTTCTCTTGTCTCCTGAATTATACCGTGAAATCACCAGTTTAAACAGGAAACCTACTTGGGGTGATATCGTTACATTGGCTGACAAGGCTGGAGTTAAACCATATATTGTGCTTGGTCGACTCCAAAAAGACGGGATACTCGAATGGTCAGACTATCCAAACCAAGTGCAGCGTTACAAGTGGGCTGAGTAGTAAATTTTAAAATATACAATAATAGGAGGTAAATATGTGAATTTTTAGTTCTTATAAAAACTAATGGATGCACAACAGTTGTTGGTAGCTTCTCTCATGCATCCATGAATTTGATTAGGTGAGTTGGACTCAAGCCTAAACACTAGACACGTTTATGGTAGCACAACTCACCTAAAAGTAAAGAGATCTTTATTACAAAAAGGTGATATATATGATAGACCTTAAACATAATAAGGTTGCGTCTACTTTATTAATTGACGCAAACGAAATTTTTTCTGTTGCAGATAAAAATGTGCCGGTAGTAACTCCTCGTAAGGGATGCCACGACATTTGGAATGCATTTATGGTAAAAAATGCTACTTTTTCTTACCCTTCAGAC
>GL995208.1:0-2004 GCA_000222855.1 Succinivibrionaceae bacterium WG-1
AAACAGATGGAATTTGCAAAACTAGCTCAGCAAATCGACAAATCAAAATTTCTGCTTCAACAAATGATTGAAAAATTAGAGTTATTAAAAAAATCCCGATTTATCGAGATGTTTGGAATTGTATCTAGTAATAGTAAAAAATATGAAACATTACCGTTAGAAGAAATTACAACAGTTGATTCAAGTAAAAGAATTTTCGAAAAGGAATATGTTCAAGAAGGCATACCATTTTATAGAACAAAAGAAATTGTAGAATTGAGTGAAGGTAAAGAAATTTCAACTGAATACTTTATTTCTAGAGATAGATATAAAGAAATAAAAGAAAAATATACTATTCCCCAGAAAGGAGATTTGTTAATTTCAGCGGTTGGAACAATAGGAAAAATATGGATAGTAAATAATGATAATGAATTTTATTATAAAGATGGAAATCTTATCAGAGTTGCAAAAACAGCTGAATACAACCCTATTTTTTTAAAAGCTCTTCTTGTTGAACTTATTGATTTATATAAAAATAAAATGTCGGTTGGAACTGCTTATTCTGCTTTGACTATTGTTAACTTAAAAAAATGAAAATATTTAAAGCTCCATTAAGAATTCAAAACCAATATGCTGAATTTACCAAGCAAATCGACAAATCAAAACTTATTTTACAAAAAAGTCTTGAAAACTTGATAGGTGAAACAAAATAAAAGCTAAAAAAGTATATAATGTATAAAAAATATAGCTAATATGGATTAAAAATGGGAAACTTTAATTTTTTACTAAAACATAAAGAATTTGAAATCTTTGCCAAACCAGCAATATCCGCAGAACGAATTTGTGTTTTAGATCCAAATTCTTCCATTACTTTATGTAGAACTTCTATGGAAGGGGCTACAAATTGGTTGTATGGTGTTGAAAAAAAATTATCCAAACTTCCTCAAAATAAAACATTAAAAGACTTAATATCTGCTTGTGAATTTAGAGATTTGGTCGGAGAAACTCTTTATAAGAGTCTGTATAGATTAAGAACAAATGCAAACAAAGCAGTTCACCAAGAAAAAATTTTTAATCAGGATTGTGCTATAGCTGTTTTAAATGACTTATTTTATTATTTAGATTGGATTGAACAGACTTATACGGAAGGTAAAAAAGCACTAGATGTTTTAAGCAAGCTGAGGTTTTAAAACAAGGTTCTTTATTTGAGTTTTCTAATAATAACGAAAACAGCAATGAAAAAATATATCAAATTTATATGATTCAGACAATACTAAGGTAAAACCTTTATCAAGAAAAATATTATCAAGAAAACTTAATTTAAATTCCACAGAAAGTAAAAAATTAGATAATGAAGCTAGTTATTCTTTAAATGAAAATTCTATCATAGATATAAATGAAGAAAATTCAGCTGATGAAAATCAAAAAATCATTGAAAGTATTAAAAATGAAAATTTTGATAAACTTGAAAATTATGCTTTGATAAGGGAACAACAACAAGATTTATATATTCCTGCTCGAACAGACTTAACTGAAGCACAAACGAGAGAATATTTTATAGATCCTGCATTGGAAGAAGCTGGGTGGAAAGTAGGTAGTGATAATTGTTGTAAAGAGTATCCAATAGAAGGATTAGAAAGTAATAAAACTGGTAAGGGTTATGCTGATTATGCTTTGTTAAATGATGACGGTACAGTTTTAGCTATTGTAGAAGCTAAAAAGTATGATGAGCTTATAGAAACAGGAAGAGAGCAAGCTTTAGAATATGCTAAGGTGATTGAAAAGAAATCAGGAGTAAAGCCTTTGGTTTTTTTATCAAATGGTCATGAAATAAGAATTCTTAATGATATTTATCCTGAAAGAACTGTTTCATCATTTTTTTCAAAAGATGATTTAATTTATTTAAATTATAGAAATTCTGTAAAACAAGAACTAGTTGGTCCTTATAACATTGATAATATATGTGGTAGGCCGTATCAAAAAGAAGCCATTGTTGCTACATGTGAACATTTACAGAAGAATTAT
>GL995208.1:3814-4821 GCA_000222855.1 Succinivibrionaceae bacterium WG-1
AAAGATTTTCTAGAAAAACAAGATATACTTTTCTTCGAAAGATTAAGATTGGAATTAAGAGGTTTGGGTATATATCTTCAGAATTCTAAATCAAGAATTGGTAATGTAGATCTTTCAGATGAGCTAGAAATAATTGGTTATGTTGAACATGGTCATGGAGAATTGACACAAGTAGCTTCATTTGAACCTTATGATAGGAGAGTTAATAAATATTTATATGATCATAAAAACGACGGAGTTCTTGCTAAAATTTACAATAATGTGTTAATTGATGATAATGATATAGAAGAACTTGAAGATATTTTATGGAATAAAATTGGAACAAAAACTGAATACATTGAAAATTATAAAGGTAAAGATTTAGGATTATTAGTAAGAGAAATTATTGGTATTGATAGCGAAGCATGTTCTAAATGTTTTTCAAGTTTTATATCTGAACATAACTTAAATCAAAGACAAATAAGTTTTATTAAATTCGTAATTAGTTATGTTAATAAAAATGGTTATATTAGTGATGCAACGATTGAATCTGATGATCGATTTGAAAAGATGTTTGAACTATTTGATGATGATTTATTAAACAACTTTTATAGTGTCATAACACAAATAAAAGATAATGCATCTACACATGTTTGCATATAATAAATGAAAATTTTTTATATTTTTAAATAGATAAAATTAAAGTCTATGATTCTTAGGAAATATCCTTAGGATTTATTATATAAAATGGACATAATATCTATTATGCGATCATGTATAAATAAAAGTACAAAACATTCGTTATGAATGTTTTGTACTTCATTTGTATAAATTTCCCCCTAATTCCTTTCTAGTTTTGGAAAAATTACAAATAAATTTAACTTCAATAATAGATACGGAGTTTAAACATAAATGATAAAAAAAAGAACTAGATATTTTGTTATCTAGTTCTTTGTTGTTTGTTTGATAAATCTTTATTTACGAGATATTTATGTTTTGAATATTTTAAACTGTAATGTCTTCTAATT
>GL995209.1:0-3320 GCA_000222855.1 Succinivibrionaceae bacterium WG-1
AGAACCCCCCTTTAAAAATAGCATCTTTAAAGATATGAGTAAAGTTATTGAAAATAGTCAAAAAGACGAAGAAGCCTGGTTAGATAAATTAGATTTAAATGAACTAGCAGACAATGCCATGTCTAATTTAAGTTCTGCTACCGCCTTTAATGAAAAAGAACCTATAAAGAATATCTTTATTACAGGTACAACAGGTTATGTTGGTATTTTCTTATTACCAATTTTATTAAAAAATCCAACAACAAATTTATGTTGTTTAGTCAGAGACAAAAGTAAAGAGGAAGGCTTATCTCGTATAGCAATTGCAGCCCAAAAGCATGAGGTCGAATTACCAAGTGATTGGCAGAATAGAGTGCAAGTTTTTCCAGGGGTAATGGATCAAGATAAGTTCGGTCTAAATGATGCAGATTATGATTATTTAGCTAAAAATATTGATTCAATCATTCATATTGCTTCAATTATTCGTTTAATGGATCCGTTAAGTACAATTTATCCTACAAATGTTTTAGGGGTTTCTAGAATCATAAAACTTGCTTCAGAACATAAAGTAAAACAGATAAATTATATTTCTACTATCGCGGTTCATTATGCATTACAAGATTATCCAAAAGAACAACTTGTGCCTGAAAATATGAATATAACTAGATGGCGAGATATCGATTTAACATATGAAAAAACCAAAATTATGGGTGAGAACTTGCTATATCGAGCACGCTGTCGCAATGTTCCTGTAAATATTTTACGACCAAGTTCTATTACTTGGGATAGCTCTAAAACAAAACCTTTTATTAATGATGATGCTTTTGTTAAATTCTTTAAGTGTTGTCATGCAATGGGATGTTATCCAAAATCAGGTTTGAGTATAAATATTGTTCCTGTTAACTATGTGGCAGAAGGCATTGCTACAGTAGTGTTCGATCGTTATGGTTACAGTAATAATTATCACATTTGTTCTCGTAAGAGCTTACAAGTATCTGAAGTATATGGCATGTTAAAAAACAGTGGAGCAAACTTTGAAGAAGAGGAGTTTGGAACATGGCATCAAAAGCTACACGATAGCTTTATTGGTGGTTTTATCAGTCTATACTTTAAGGATAACCTCGCTAATGAAGAAGCTGGTCACCGTCAATACGATGGCACAGAGATGAATAAATTATTATTAGATAAAGGATTAGAAGCTTTTTCAATAACTTCTGATTATTTAGGATTACTCACTTCTAATATGGATAAAATACAATAAATTAGGAGTATAAAATGAATAACATAATTGATGAGAGTATTTCTAGTCTAAACATTGCTAAGATGCCAAAAAATGCTCAGGAATATCGTAAATTTAATAGCCCAAATAGTGATTTAAATTTTGTTGTTGATTCTGTAATTAATAAAAAGGCAACTACAGCTAAGGGGTTAAACTTTAACGCTGTTTTAGATGATAATAACGATTTAACATCTTTAATAAATCATTTTAAAGCTTGGTTTAGAGTTTATGAAAAGCGTCCAAAAGCCAAAATAAAGCTACTATGTCTACCTCACGCAGGTGGTAGTGCTTCATTTTTTAGGGAATGGGCGCATTTAATGCCATCAAATATTGAAGTGATTGTGGTTCAGTATCCGGGACATGAAGATAGAATTGATGAACCTTTAATTGATGATATGCATGACTTAGTAAAAAGCTTAGCTCAAGCGTGTATTCATTGCAATTTTATCAATAGTGAATATATGATTTTTGGTCATAGCATGGGCGGATATATTGCTTGGGAACTAGTACAAGAACTTCAAAAGTTGGGTGCAAAATTACCAAGCCATATGGTGGTATCAGGTAGTGAAGCTCCTAATTTAAAAAACAAAGGTAATTGGCATAAATGTGCTGATAATATTTTACTTAATGAAATAAATAGATTGTTTTCACATTCAGAAGCTCTTGCTGAAAACTCTGAAATTTCCAAAATGGTATTACCTATAATTAGGAATGATTATAGATTAGTAGAGACATGGGAACCTGATAAATTATTAAATCCTCTAGCTGTTCCCATTTCTGCTTTTTATGGTCAAGATGATACAGAAATGACCAAGGAACAAGCTGAAGGCTGGCATAAACTAACCACTAAAACTTTTGATATTAAAAGTTGGGAAGGCGAACATTTTTACTTAATTAACCATCAAAATGAAGTCATTTCCAACTTGGTTAATATAGCTAAAAATATTTATCGTAGTACTTTAACGACATTTGTGTTACCTTAATAAAACTTGAAAATCTTGGACTGCGGTCCAAGATTTATTTTAAATGTCATTTTCTTATATCCTACATTTTTTCTTTAATTTCATAGCCAATATAATAAAAACTACTAGAAGTGAATTTATATTAAGAATTCCTAATGAAGAAGTAAAACTTTGCTTTGAACAAAAAATCACTAGTTTCTTTGAAGATAGTCCTAGTTTTTTAAATAGTATAGAGATTATATCAAAGACAGAAGTGTAAAGAATATCTATTTATTTGGAATAGCATTTGGTAATAGAACGAGTTGGGCTGTTTTTGAAGATGTTTCTAATAAAAAATAGGTTATAGTTATCTTTTAAAATTTATATATTGTTAAATTTATGAATAAATATATTCATAAACCTATATATTTTTTCTAGAAAAATAGGAATATAAAACAAATAAATTAAATTTAAAATCATCAAAAAATATTAAATGATACAAGTTGTAAAAACATTATTATTTAGTATCTTAAAATGTACCAATATCTTATTTGGGATTTGTTTATATTGGTTAAGTTTTTTACAAGTAAAATAAAGCTTTCCTATAATTTCAATTGTATTTTTCGTAAAAATTTCTATGTCAAGAAGTTCCGCATCTAGAAATTCTAAGAACGACTGATGTATAGGATATGTTGCTTTATAGAGGGCTTCTTTGGCTGAAAATAATAAAGCAACCATTATTTGAATATTATTATTAGAAGTAACCAATGATTTTGATAAATCTAGTTTTTTAATAATAAATTCTTCTTGTGGACTCATCACTAAAGTTTTGATATTTTGAGCTGTTTCTGTATCAACTCTCACACATAGATCTATTCCAATATGTTGTATTTGGTTAGATTTTTGGGTAACTGCAACAACCACCTTATTATTGTCGTGTGTAATACTTGCAAGATACCCATTGGAAAATATCAATGGCGAGTGAGCATTAGGACTAAGATATTCAGATGAGCCATACAAACTTAGTAGTAATGCAAGCAAGTATCTTCCACATAAATATTCATTTTGGCGTGAAATAGTGGCTTTTTGTAATTTTTCAGGAACTTTTATTTTATCTAAAA
>GL995209.1:4316-6660 GCA_000222855.1 Succinivibrionaceae bacterium WG-1
GTAAGGAATTGTTGTTATTTGTTCTAGTGAATCAATTATAGAGGCTGTTTTTTCTTGATTGTCTTCTACTAATGCCAAATATAGTTCATTGATCTTATTAATCACAAGTTCTGCAGAGCGTCCATCTGCATATGAATGATCAATGTGTTCAACAATTAAGAATTCATCATTATTGGTACTTGTATCCTCATTTTGTTTTACAAAAATTTCAAAAAAAATTGGAAAATTATTATTTTTTTTACTAATACTAAAAACGTCTCGTGATGCTTTGGCAAAGTTTTCATTTATATTATTACAATAGTGAATTTCCGGAGTTGGTGCTTCTTGAAATGATTGATGCTTTTGCCAAATAGGATCAGATATTTGAGAAAATTGGATTTTACTATTTTCTGGAATTACTTGGTACCATTGAAATTTTTCGATCTTATTTAAAACTGTTACTGCAGCTTTTTGCCATTTAGAAAAATCTAATTTACCAATGAATTTATATCCTAAAGAGTATCTAATATTACAATGATACATTGTGTTTTCAACGAAAATAGAACCAATCATTTTATATTTTATTCCGTATGTTTAATAAAACCTAAATAGGCATAAAAGCTTTAATTTATAAGGTGTTAAATTACATTTAATTTGCCTTCTTTATTTTTATTTTAATTATTAAATGTGATTAATTTCAATAAAAAATACTGTAAAAAAATAGTAATTTTTTCACTTTTCTAAGCTAGAATTTTTATCATTTATATAGTGTGTTTTAGTAAAAATATTGTGGTATCTTTTTCAACTTCAAAAATATTTCAAATTTTGATAGCTAATTACTTTTTACAAATTTGAAAAATAAAAATAATTTTTCTTTTTACATCACAATAAGGAACAAAATGTTAAAACATGATGTCTTTGATTTAGAATATTTTCAAAAAAATGGTATTTTGAGTTCTAAATCTATAATTGAAGTTTTAAAACAATCTTGTTTAAAATTTGCTAATAAAACTGCTTTGATTGAAGCTGAGCAACAAGTTTCATATCAAGAACTAGATGTTTTTATTGAAAAAATAGCTACATCTTTTGTTCGTCTAGGATTACAAAAAGGTGACAGAATTTTATTAGAATTACCAAGTTCAATTGGCTTTACTTTAATTCTATTAGCGGCGATACGTATAGGGGTTATTCCTGTTCTTGCGTTACCAGGACAAAAAGAACGCGATATTGTGGCGCTTACCAAGCTTGCAGAACCTAAAATATTTTTTGTTATGCAAAAATGGGTAAATATAGATTATTCATCGGTAATTTCTTCTGTTAAATCAACATGTCCCAATGTTTCAGTATTTGTTTGTCCTCCAAATGATAATGGTACTCCTGATATTAGTAATTTGTTAGTAGATGAAGTTATCGATAACATAGCTTTTCCTAAAGCTTTTGATGATGCATTATTTTTATTATCAGGAGGCACAACAGGTACTCCAAAACTCATACCAAGAACTCATGCTTCATATATTTATAATGCCAATCTAATGGCAGAAATTACCAAAACTACTTCGGAATCAGTTTATCTTTGTACTCTTCCTGAAGCTCATAATTTTGCTTTATCATGTCCTGGATTGTTTGGAGTTTTATTTAGTGGTGCAACTTTTGTAATACCACAAAATCCATCATTTGATGAATGTTTTGATTTAATTGAAGAACATGCAGTGACCATTACTCCTTTAGTTCCTGCTCTTGCAAAAGTTTGGACTGAGGCTGCCACTTGGTATGGGGCTGATTTATCAAGTTTAGAAGTATTGCAAATTGGTGGTTCTAAACTAGAAGTACATGAGGCAAAAAAAATAATTGAAGTTTTTGGTCCGGTATTACAGCAAGTATTTGGTACTGCCGAAGGGTTAATAAATGCCACTAGATTAGATGATCCTGAATCTGAAATTTTGAATACTCAAGGTCGACCAATATCAGAATATGATGAATATAAAATTATTGCTGACAATGGTCAAGAGGTAAAAAAAGGAGAGATAGGGGAACTCATTACAAGAGGACTTTATACTATTCGTGCTTATTATAAGGCCCCTGAAAAAAATAAAGAAGCTTTTACAGCGGATGGTTGGTATCGCATGGGGGATTTAGTTTCTGAAGATGAATTTGGAAACTTTACTGTTGTTGGAAGAATTAAAGAACAGATAAATCGAGCTGGTGAAAAAATTGCACCAATAGAAATTGAAGAAGCAATTGCAGGATTCCCTAATATGATAAACGCTCAAGTTATTGGGGTACCAGATTCGGTTTTAGGCGAAGCTATTTGCTTAATTGCTATTATGTCAGAAGATGCTTCAGAGGAGCAATTCAACTTAAAAGA
>GL995209.1:7193-10336 GCA_000222855.1 Succinivibrionaceae bacterium WG-1
ATATTTACGTAATAAAGGGGTACCAGAATGGAAAAATCCTGACGTTATTATGAAAGTTACTTCTTTTCCTGTTACAGCTGTAGGCAAGATTGATAAAAAAGCGTTGCTACAGATGTATCTTGAAAAATAATAAAAAACAAGTTTATTTAAAAAAATAGATATAAATTTGATATAAATATAACAAAAAATAATGCTAGGTGATAATTTTTTTCATTGACATTTTATTTTTTAAATTCATAATGTTAGCCATCTCTAACAAGGTTAGGAATGGCTAATTTATATCAAAAGATAAAAATACGAAATACCTAAGTAATATTAGGTAGTAGCTATTTTTTCTTGTTAAATATCAGTAACAAGCAATAAAAATAACAATAACAATATTTGGGAGCAATAAATGAAACAAATTTATAAACTTTCTCCAATCGCACTTGCTATTATTGGAGCAATGTCTATGAATGCAACAATGGCTGCTGACGACGAAGATGAAGATTATGGTTTTGTTCTAGAAGAAATCAATGTAACAGCAAATAAGTTTAGTCAGAAAAAGGTTACTTTATCAGGTCAAGCTGATGAAGTAAGTGCCAAAGTTCTAGAAAACAACGAAGTAAACACAGTTTCTGACGTACAAAAAGTTACTTCTTCTATTGTTGCTACTCAAGGTTTCTCTTCAACTTATACTTCATATACAGTACGTGGTTTAAATTCTGGTAATATTTTTGAACCTGGTGTTGCGGTATATGTTGATGGTGTGCCACAACCATTCTCTGAATATAACCAAAATATTGGTTCTGCAAGTAATGTTGAAGTATTAAAAGGTCCACAAGGCACAGTTTATGGCATGGGTCCTGAAATGGGGTTAATTAGTGTTACTACTAAAAATCCTGTTACTGATGGTAATTTCTTAGAACTTTCAACTGATTACTCTAAGCTTGCTTGGAAAAATTCTATTCTAGGTGGAGCTGCTTTATACGAAGATATTATTTACGGTAAAATTGGGGTTAATACAGCTAAGAATTTTGGTTGGTTAGAAGATAAGAATGGCGTAATCTTTAATAAAGGTGAAAGTTATAACGTAAATGGTTCTTTATATTTCTCAGGTGGAGAAAAGGTACCTCTATTAGTGACAGTAGGTGGCGCTTTTGGTAAAGAATATGGCCACATGAGTAATATCTTCCTTACTTTTGATGAATTCAAAGCACAGCGTTTAAATGGTAATGGCTTTGTTAAGAGTGAGTCATTTGTTAAGGATTTCTTAGCTGGACAAATGTCTGGCGGAGATACTGCACAATATGAATATTTTAAGAGTGTTTTAGCTGGTGATAATTCTATTAAAGGTGTTGATCCAAAAGAAAAACGTGAAAGCAAAAGTGCATATGTAAAATTTGATTATTTTGCTAATGAACACGATAGCTATAATGTGACTTTTACTTATTCTAATACTGAAGCTTGTGACCTTTACATGCCTGGTCAAGAAAAGTGTGAAGATAATAATGTAGATAATGACCAAATTACTGCAGAAGCTCGTTATGTTCATGATTATGGTAATGGTGGTAAAGCAATCCTTGGTACTAATTTCACTAAGAGAAAATTGGACAATAAAGTTCAAGCAGGTTTTGATTTGAGTGCTTATGATTTTGGTTATGCTCCTGTATCTTCTGTAAATTTAGCTACAGAAGATAAGATTTTCTCATTATATGGTGACTTATTCTATATCTTTGATAATGGTTTTGACGTAGATTTCGGTTTACGTTATCAACATGTAAAGAGCAAAGCAAATGGTAATTTCCTAGATATGGCAACTTATGGTATGTCTACATTTGATCATGCCACTAAAGATGATGATACTTTAAATTATAAAGTTGCTTTAGGTTATAGTTTTGATGACATGAATCGAGCTTATGCTTTAACATCTTCAGGCTCTAAGGTTGGTGGTTTTTCTAGATTCCCAACAGTTAGCACTTATGACTTAGAAGGTTATAATCCAGAAACTACATATAACTATGAAATTGGTTATCACTTAGCTCATAATTCCGGTCTTGATGCAAACCTCGCTTTATTCTATATGGATGTTCATGATAAGCAAGCATACACCACAATGGATAACAGCTTAGTTACTCCAATGAGAAATGTAGGTAGAATGAAATCTAAGGGTGTTGAATTAGATTTAGGTTGGCGTTCAGAATATGTTAATTCTGTAATCTCTACAACTTATTCTGATGCTGAAAATAAGAAGAAAGGTTATAGTTCAAGACCTGCTGGTTCTCCTCATTTCACAATTGCAGGTTTCATAGATGGTACATTATATAAGAGTGCTAATTTTGAAGCTCATTTAGGCGGTAATGGTCGTTATATTTCAAAGACATACTTTGTTGAAGGCGATAATTTAAATTCTCAACAATCTCAAGGTGGCTATAGCACATTTGATGTATATGCAAAGGCTATAATCATGAATAATTTAGATATTAAAGTATATGCTGAAAACGTAACAGATAAGAAGTATGTTATTTATACCGACGCACAAACATATGCTCCTGCACAAGTATATCGTACAGGTACTCCTTTAAATGTTGGGGTGTCTGTAGGATATAAGTTCTAATAAATAAAATACAGTCGTTTCAAATAAGGGACATTTGTCCCTTATTTTTATAATTACAAATTTATTTTTAATCTTAAGCTTAAAACTAATTTAGAAACTAATTTGATTTAAAACATGTTCCAAGAAACAATTTTTCGTGAATAAGTTGGTTTTAAATTTAATGATTTAAGAAATTTATCTACTAATAAATATGCACCAAATCTTGTAATGTTTATAAGAATTATAAGAACATTGGCATTATAAGGATTGTAATGAGTACGAAGTTAGAATCTCAAATGAAGCAAAAAACAGGTATTGCTCGTTTATTTGAATTGATGCAAGAAAAAAAATCAATTCTAATTATTTCAACAATAATGAGTGCGTTATCTGCATGTTGTCAATGCGTGCCTTTTATTGCAACCTGGTTTGTAGTAAAGGCATTTTTATTTGATAATCTCAATCAAGCTGAATTATATGACTATGTATGGTTTTGGGGATGTGTGGCATGTTTGGGAGTAACGATAGCAATGCTTCTATCAGGATGTGCCTTTGTATTTAGTCATATTGC
>GL995209.1:10804-13840 GCA_000222855.1 Succinivibrionaceae bacterium WG-1
ATTTGGCCAAATTACCTTTGGATTTTTTGTAAATACTAGTAGTGGTACTATAAAGCAAATATTTGCAGAAGATGTACCTATGGTTGAGTTGTTTATTGCTCATAAAGTTCCTGAATTAGTTATGACCGTTACGGCCTCTATTTTAATTATTGGCATATTCTTTTATGTCGACTTTAGAATGGCTTTAATTTCAATAGTGGTATATATTTTAGCTTTTGCGATTCAATTTCATATTTATAGTGACTCTAGCATGAAAAATGAGGTGGTTGAATTTTCAAAAGATAGAGCTCGTATATATTCAAGTGCAACCGAATTTGTGCGTGGTATAGCTGTACTAAAAATGTTTGCTTCTAGTGCATCCTCATTTCAAGGTTTTAAAGACAATGTTAATTTATATCGTGCACATGCGTTAACTTTTGCGAATAAAGCAAGTAGAGGCTACATTTTATTTACGGTCTTAATAAACTTCTCAATGTTATTTGTTTATCCATTAGTGTGGTATTTATATTCTGTAGATGATGTGGCAAGTAACAATGAACTTATTGTTAATGCAATTTTATTTACTTTACTTTCAAACGCTTTACTACCTTTGTTTTTTAAGATAATGACGCTTGCAGGTACCATGATGACCATTAACGAAGGCGTGGAACATATCAATAGTTTATTATCTGAAAAACTTTGACAACTTTTGAACCAATAGAAAAGCCTAAAAATGGCGACATTGAATTTCAAAATGTGTGTTTTACATATGATAATAATTTAGAAGACGTAAATTTAAATCCCAATTTAAGTTCTAAAAATAGCATTAACGATAATTTAAATGAAAAGAAAGATTTCCCTAAAAATATTATCAATAATATTAGTTTTAAAGTAAAAGCAGGTGAATCTTTAGCATTAGTAGGGGCTTCAGGTAGTGGAAAGAGTACCATTTTATCGTTAGCAGCAAGATTTTTTGATGTAAGTTCAGGAAAAGTATTAATAGGAGATGCGGATATTTCCCATATGACAGAGCAAGAACTTATGAAAAATGTCAGCATAGTGTTACAAAAGTCTTTCATGTTTCAAGATACCATTAGAGCCAATATCATGGGTGGAATTACAAATGCAACTGATGCAGATATTTTAAAAGCCGCTCACTTAGCTGGTTGTGATGAAATTATTGCACGACTTGGATTAGATTATGTTATTGGGGCAGAAGGCAATAGTTTATCAGGTGGAGAAATGCAACGTATTAATATTGCAAGAGCTATTTTAAAAGATTCTCCGATTTTGTTATTAGATGAAGTCTCATCAGCTTTAGACCCTCAAAATCAACTTCTAATAACTCAAGCTTTAGAAAAGTTAAAAGAACGTCGTACGCAAATTATTGTAGCCCATAGATTAGACAGTATTATTAATTGTGATCATATTGCCATTATTGATAAAGGAACGATTGTAGCTTACGGTACTCATCAAGAATTATTAGAACAAAATAAATATTATCAAGATTTATGGCAGTTATATCAAGAAAGTAATTCTTGGAAATTAATAAATGATAATCAAAATTCTCAAGGAAGATAATAAAAATGTTTAACTTTATAGATACATTAACTTTGGGAAAACGTCGTGAATTTTTTTGTTACTATGTTTGCGACCGCTCTAGGTGATATTATTAGTTTTTCAGGAATATTTTTAATTTGTTATCTTATTTCTTTATTTTTATCTCCTAGTTTGGGAGGAGATGTAAGTTCTAATGTAAAAATTGGTTTAACTTTTTTAGCTATAATTATTTTTATGTTTTTTAGTTATTATGCTTGTATTCCTGCGTATAAGAAATGTTATTTTGATACATATAATGAAAGTGCTATAAATAGAATTAATTTGGCTGAACATATTAGAAAAATGCCCTTAGGCGTCTTAGAACGCTTAAATCCCAATAAGGTATCAAGATGTTTAGTTAACGATTATATAAATTTAGAACAAGTAAATTCTCATTTATTACCGGAGATTTTTTCTTCGATTTTGGTGGTTATCTGCGCCTTTATTGGACTTTGTTGTTATAACTATATTTTAGCGATTTCATTTTTTGCTGTGATTCCTGTAGCTTTTGGAATTTTATGGTTAATTTCTGTTTTAAGTAAAAAATTATCCCAAAAACAAGATGATGCAACCATTGCTGCAACTACTCGTCTTTCAGAATACATTGAAGGCATTCAAACCTTTAAAGCAAATAATATGGGTGGCGAAAAATTTCAAAATTTAAAAAATAGTTTTGAAGATTTACGCAAAGAAAGTTTAAAGTTTGAAGTAACCTTAATGCCTTTTGCTTTAATGAGTATGACCTCTATCGGTTCTGGTCTAGGAATATTAGTTTTTATAGGACAATATTTTATTGCATCTAACGAAATCTCGCTAATTGAGTTTCTAAGTGTAATTATAATAGCCGCAAGAAGTATTGCGCCATTACTTACTTTTAGTGTTGAATTTTTGGAATTGAAATTCTTTATGCGTAGTGCTTTAAACATAAAAGAACTATGGGAACAAGATGAAATTTCTAATGGTTCTTTTGAATTACCTTCACAAAATGATATTGTGTTTGAGAATGTAAGTTTTAGTTATAAAAATGATGAAAACTTTGCTTTAAAGAATATAAATTTAACTGTAAAAGCAGGAAGTAGCATCGCATTAGTAGGACCATCAGGTAGTGGGAAAAGTACATTACTTAGAATGTTTGCAAGATTTAGAGACCCAAGCATTGGTAGTATAAAAATTGGTGATATTGCAAATCAAAATTTAGTAAATTTAAAAGATGTTGCTAATCAAGAGCTAATGCAAAAATTTGCTATGGTTTTTCAAGATACTAGACTATTTAACGGTACTGTAAGCTTTAACGTGCATTTGGGAGATGACAAATATTCAGAAGAAGAAATAAAGCTTGCTTTAAAAAGAGCCAAAGTAGACTTTTTAGGACCTAATGATTTAATTGTAGAAGAAGGAAAGAACTTAAGCGGTGGTGAAAAACAACGAATTTGTTTAGCAAGATTATTACTTCGTAAC
>GL995209.1:14334-16348 GCA_000222855.1 Succinivibrionaceae bacterium WG-1
CATGTTGTGATTTAATAGTTTATATGGAAGATGGGGAAATTAAAGAAATGGGAACACATCATGAATTATTAATGCAAGATGGCGCATATAAGAAAATGTGGCAAGCAACAATGTCTTTATCTTAATAAAAAATCCCAAATATATATGTATATCGTTAGTATTTTAGATATGGACTCAAGGAGGAAAGCTTATAAAATAAAAAAAATATAAACGCCCAAATACTTATTTTTATAGCAAAAATTTAGGTATTGAGTTTGGCTTAACTTCAACAATAATTCACTTGAGAAAAGCGCTAATAATTTTAGTGCTGTTTTTTTGTTATTATAAACTGCAGCCAATGAAGACCAAATGTACGATTTATGCGACGTTGCTTTGAAGCAATGCATAGAAAGAGAATACTATAGAAATTACATCAGGAACACTAATATTAAGTAAATTTATATTTAAGGCATAGCTTTCCATAAACGTAGTTGTGCGGTAGTTTCACAAGAAAATAATAAATAAAATATTTCTAAATGTTATTAAGTTAAAGTTTAGAAAACTTTACTTGTTCAATAAAGAAATTAAATTTATTTTTCTTTATTCAATTATTAGAAAAATCCTTTATTTACATGGCTTTTATTAACGTTAATTAGAGTTAATAAAAGCCAAATTCAGCATAATATTTTTCTTAAGTGAGAAAAATTCTTTTTTTATTTAAAGTATTTGATTTTTGTGATCTTTATAACGTATTATTAGCACTGTTAGCTATTGCTAACATAATAAGCTATATCTAACTGGTAAAACTTCTTAATAATTGTTTCCTTACTTTTATCTCTTTGTTTATTAGGAAGTTTTGCCTTTTTTAGGCAATATTTTTTAGTTGGGATACAAATGGAAGATACTAAAAACATAATTGATTTAACTATTTTTGTGATTCTTGGTTTTATGGGGTTTTTAGCTTTATGGTTCACAATTGAACGCGTAATTTTTTTCAGTAAATTCAACCCTTTAAAATATAAAACAAGAGCTGAATTAGAAACTGGTCTTACAAATAATATGACCATTTTATTTATTATTTATTCTAATGCTCCATATGTGGGTTTGCTTGGAACTGTAGTGGGGATCATGATTACATTCTATGAAATGGGGTTATCTGGTGGATTAAATGCTTCAGATATCATGGTTGGGATGTCTCTCGCTCTTAAAGCTACAGCTTTAGGTCTGATTGTCGCAATTCCTACTTTGATTGCTTATAACAGTTTAACAAGAAAAATAACTGTTTTATTAGCATTAAGTAATAAAGAAGAATCCTCTGAACAAGAAGTTAAAAATAATACCGTAAAAGCATAAGGAATTTTTAAATGAAAAAGAAAATGATTCCTCCTAATGCGCCACTAAATATAGTTCCTTTTATCGATATTATGTTAGTGCTCTTATGTATTGTTTTAAGTGTTTCTACTTTTATCGCTCAGGGACATATAAAAGTTTCATTGCCAGAGGTAAACAATCAAGAGAAAAATGAGAACAATGATAATGAATCCTTGCTTCTTGAGATAGGGGAACAAAATGAAATTGTTCTTGATGGAAAGACTATAACTCCTGATGAATTACAAAATGCTTTAAAAACTCTAAGTCGCAGTACACATTTAGAACTTAGAATTGATAAAGGTGCTGACTTTGGTGGTTTTGTAAAAGTTATCGACATACTTAAGGAACTTAAGCATGACAAATTTAGTATTGCAACCCGTGAAATACAACGCTAATAAAAAGGCTTTATTGATAGCTATACTAATTTACGCTCCATTATGGGCGGTAGGCTTACATGCTCTTGATGTTTTAAAAGGACAAGATAGTAAAACTTTGCAGCCTCAAATTGTAAAAATCATTATGGCAATGGATGAACCAATCCCCGAAGTTATTGCACCTCCTGAACCTATAGTTGAAGAAGTTGTGGAAGAGCCTAAAGTAGAAGAACCTAAGGAAGAACCAAAACCTATTGTAAAAAAAGAGACCTCCAAAACCTAAAGTGGTT
>GL995209.1:17647-23551 GCA_000222855.1 Succinivibrionaceae bacterium WG-1
ATAACTATATTTATTATTGATTGATTCAATATTTTAGGTAAAAAATATGAGGATATTTAATTTTATCCTGAAGTTTCGTGTCTTATTTATTTTATTATCATTAGTGTTGGGAGCTTTGTCTTTTAATTTTATTCCTAACATGCAATATGATAATTCTAATGAAAGTTTTTTTGCAGAATCAGCTCCTGCATTAAATGTTCTTGATAATTTTAAAAGGAACTTTGGTAATGATGATTTGATTTTTATATTACTTGAAAGTAACGATAAATTTTCAGTGCAAGATATTAAGGAAATTGAGAATTTAGTTTCTGATTTAGAACAAAAAGTTCCTTATGTTGATAAAGTTAATTGGTTAGGAAATGCTGAATCAATAACAGGAGATAAGGATTTTATAGAAATTGCTCCTGTAATTGATACTATCAACATTACTGACGAAGACCTTAAAAATATTTTACAAAAGTCTACAACAGACACTGCTTATAAAGAAAAACTAATAAGCTTAGATAGTAAAATTTTAGGGATAATAGTGTCATTAAAGTCATATCCTGGAGATGGCATTAATGAGCGTAAAGAAATTCCTCCTGTTGTTACAGATATTTTAAAGAATTATCCTAATTTACGGACTCAAGTGGTTGGAGTACCTGTTTTAAGTTATTACCAAGATACAGAAACAGAGCGTGAAAGTGGAGTATGGGTAATGACATCTTTTATCGCGATGTTGTTATTGTTAACCATTTTTACTAGAAGTTTTGCAGGTATTGTTATTCCTTTAATTACAGTATTTCTTTCTATAGCTATTACTATGGGTATTATTGTAATTTTAGGATTTAAAGTAAATATGCTTTTGATGATGATTCCAGTACTTTTACTTTGTGTGGGTATTGGAGATTCAATGCACTTAGTTTCAGAATTTAGATTTGTCTTTAAAGAAGGTATGACTAAACGAGAAGCTTTACTTAAAACTATTTCAATCATTGCCAAACCTATAACTATAACAAGTATTACTACTTCTCTTGGTTTTGCATCATTTTTATTTACAAATTTAGTACCTTTACGTGAACTAGGGTTAATGGCCGCTATTGGTACTATGATAGCGTATGGCTTGACCTTTATTTTTGCGATGCCAGCATTAAGCTTTTCAAGAATTAAGCCTAATAAATCGAATACCATTGCAGATAATACATCTCAATTAAAATCGCAAGAACAAGCTATAACTACAATTTTTGACAATAAAACCAAAAATCCATTTTTAAAGATTGCTTATTTAACAGATAAATATTCAAAAAGTATTTTAGTAGTATTTTTTGCAATAACTCTAATTATGATGAGTGGTTTGTTTAAATTAAATATAGATACTGCATTTATTGAAGAATTACCAAAACAAGATTCTTTAAGACAAACGTTTGAGTACGTTGATGAAAAGATGGGTGGTTCAATGTCTTTAGAATTTGTGGTAAAAGCAGATGAAGAACAAGGTATAAAGAATCTGTCATTACTACAAGATATGGATAAATTCCAAGAATTTTTAAAAACAATTCCTGAAATTACTCAAACTTCTAGTTTAATAGATCAAATTAAGCAAGTTAATAGAGCTATTCATGAAGGTAATGAAGATTTTTATAAATTACCAGATTCTCAAAATGCACTTTCTGAAAATATCTTCTTATATGAGTCAGGTGGTGGTGCAGAGATGGAAAGATTTGTAAGTTTGTCATATCAAAATGCCAGAATTCAAGCACGTACCTCTTCAATTTCAACTAGTGTTTTAAATGATATTAAAGATAAGGTTAATGAGTTCTTAAAAACTCAAATGCCAAATCGTAATATTACATTAACTGGTAGTGTAGCTTTATTATCAGATACTGCAAATTATCTTTACGAAGGACAATTTTGGAGCATTATCAGTGCTTTCGTAACTATTTCCTTAGTTATGATGTTGTTTTTACGCTCATTTAAGCTTGGTCTTATTTCTATGATTCCTAATATTATTCCTGCAATTTTTGCAATAGGTCTAATGGGAATTTTAGGTTTTCGTATCAATATGATAACTGTAATTTTAGCTCCGATAGTTTTAGGGGTATGTATTGATGACTCAGTGCATTTCTTTACTCGTTATCAACAAAATTTTGAAAAATATCGTTCATATAAAGAAGCTTACTTTAGAACTTTTGTAAGTATTGGCAAAATTTTAGCTTACACCACTTTAGTTACAGCTGTTGGTTTTTGTGGGTTCTTATTATCAAAATGGGAAAGTCCACGTCATTTTGCTGAAATTTCGATATTTATTTTTGTATTTGCGTTGTTCTGCGATTTAGTTATTGCACCAGCTTTTTTAAAACTTATGAAACCTTTTGGAAAAGAAGCATAGGTATAGCGATTTCTAAAGAGTTTTTTATAGGAGAACATTAAATGAAAAATATATTAAAGTTTGTGGTGTTATTTAGTTTGGGAATGAGTTCTGCTTTTGCTATCACAGGCAAAGAAATAGCATTAATGGTTGATAAGCAAGATACAAGTGATAATGCCAAGCGTAGTGCAGTAATGGTTATTGAACGCGGAACTGAAAAGTTAGTTAGAAAAATGAATATGGATATCTTAAAAGAAGATAATGGCAATATTCGTCATTCCTTAATTAATTTTATCGCTCCAAAAGATATTCAAGATACTAAATTTTTATCAAGAAGTTATGCTGATATTTCTAAAAATAATGATTTATGGGTGTTTTTACCTACTGAATCTTTAGTAAGAAGAATTAGTGGTGGTGGCCGTAAAAATGCTTTTATGCGCAGTGATTTTGCATTAGAAGACATTGATTATAGAAGTGTTGATTTAGATGAACATAACTTTATCAAAGAAGACAAAGTAAATGATAGAGCTGTTTGGATTATTGAATCTACTCCACTTGCTAGTAAAGCTAATGAAACAGGATATTCCAAAAGAATTGTATATGTCGATCAAGAATATAAATCACCTGTAAAAATTGAATATTATGGAAAAAATAAAAACATATTAAAACAATGTTAGCTGGCGCGTGGAAGAACATTGCAAACATTTGGACTCCAACCAAATTAATTATGCAAAAAGAAGGAGAATCTGGACGCACTTTATTGCAGTACACCGATGTGGTATATAACGCGGAACTTGATAAAGCTATTTTTGATCAAGGGAGTTTAAAGCGTTAAATGTCAAAGAGGTTGGTAAGCTATTTAATTTTATGTTCTTGTATGGGTAATGTTTGTTTGGCAAGTGCTGACCCTTTTGATTTTGATATTGATACCGAAAGTCAAAGTTCGAATTTGGTATCGGTAACAACGTTAGATGAAAAAGAAGAATCTTTGCAAGAAAAAACTTTTTGGGATAGTTGGGATTATAGATTTTCAGGGATAATTGATACAACTATTCGTAAGAATATCGTAAGACATGGCTACCAAACCTCTCGTTTAAGATTAGATACTTCTTTAAAGATAACAGGTCCAATTGATGCCTTTATTAATGCTAAGTTTGACTATGATGAAGCTGCAAGAAAGTGGCATGAAGAAACAAGTGCCACTTTGTATGAAGCTTATATTTCAGATTCATTAAGTTTTAGTAATCAAAATGGCATTACCTATGCTTTAGGTAAACAGCGTATTTCTTGGGCGGTTACTGATGGCGTTACAACCACGGATTTATTAAATGCGTTAGATTTTAAAGATCCAATAGCAAGTGGTAGAACTTTAAAAAGATTTTCTTCATGGGCGGCAAAGTTGCAAGTAGGTAGTGCTCTTGGTACTTCTGAATTTGTATATTTACCAATTGGCAAAGAAAGACGTAAGGCTAAAAAAGATTCTCCATGGGAGTTAAGTACAGTGTATTCTTTAAGAGAATCAGCAGAACGTAATGAGATATCTCTTGAAGAAAAGTTTAATCCGCACAAACCTGAATTTGCTTTAAGACATATGGTATACGGGGAAGGTTTTGATATTGGGGTTGTTTTTCATAATGGTCTAAGTGATATTCCAGTAATGACTTCGAGATATCAGGATAAGTTATGCGTAAAACTAGAACCAATTAGACAGCGAACTTATTCTTTACTTGCTGCTGCTACTATTGAAAATTCGACCATTAGGGCAGAAGTTGCTTTTCAAGATAAAGCTGCAATGTATGACAAATTAGGGAAATTATATTTAGACAAAAGAGTTGAATACATTTTAGGTTGGGACCGAAATTTTGATTATGACATATATGCGAATATTCAATTTTTTCATGATTGGTATCAGGCATCACAAGATGATTACGGCGTAACATATGCCTTGAATCAACAATACTTTAATCAAGCTTTAACACTAGGTGTAAGTGGATTTCTTGGTTATCACAATGAGCATACAGTTGAAGTTTATGCAGAATATGCGGTATCAGATAGTTTTAAGGTTCGAGCAAGATATTTTGATATAGGTGGTGGCATAAGTAGCAGTATGTATGCTGATTTTGCCAAGAATGATTTTGTGGAAATAGGAGCAAGTTATTTCTTTTAAACATTTTTCATAAGACATTTAGTGATAGATTATTTTTTAGCAATGAGGTTGAAATGCAAAACGTATTATTTATTGGTGGCACAGGAAGAGTCGCAGAAGAAGCTATTAATATTTTATTATCAAAATCAAGCACAATAATTACTGTTGCAACTCGAAAAACTAAACCTAATATTGCAAATTTAAAAGCGACACAGCAAGAACGTATTAAATATTTGTCATTAGATGTTTTTAATAATGAAGATTTAAAAAAGGCAATTCAAGATAAAGACTTGGTAATTTCAGGGGTTGGTCCATCAATGCTTGTAGGTACAAAAGTCTTAGAAGCTTGTATTGAACAGGGGGTCGCTTGTGTTGATGTTGGAGGTTATGATCCTGCTTTTAAATTTTTAGATACTAAAAATACAGATCAAATAAAAGCTCCTGTAATTATAAATGCAGGATTACTTCCTGGTCTTTCTGCTATTTTTCCCTTAAGCGTTATTGCTTCATTTAAAGCAAAGTATCCTAATGAAACGATTGATTCATTAGTAGAAGAGTATGTTGGTAGAGATGCTTGGAGTTACTCTTCTTCAGTGGATATTATTTGGGGTATGAGTGGTTTTGGATATCCTCCACTTGGTACCGTGCACTATGTTAATAAAAATTACAAAAGGTTTCATTCCTAAAAGCATTTAAGAAAACTAATTTCCCAAAAATAACTGATAAGCTTTCTGTATTTTTATTGCATTCAGAAGAATTAATTCGTTTAGCCCAGGAAAATGACGTTTCTAATTTAGATGTATATGGGGCAAATATTGGTAAAAAAGCTGCATTATCTTTAATGTTTACGCAAATGTTTAAACGTTTTAAAAACAATGAACAAGTTTTTGCTTCTGCCAAAAGATTAGTAAAAGCAGCCGCTAAAGATTTAGAAAAAGATGTTCCTTATTACGCTATAAATGTTGAAGTAAAAGGAAAGCAAAATCAAATCATAAGCTCATCATTAGTGCTTCCTGATACATATAAAGGAACAGGAATTGTATTAGGAACTACTGCTCTTGCTGTTTTAAATAAAGATACTTTAGCAATAAAAGGAAGCTTACATGAAACCATTTCTGCAAAAATTATTTTAGATGCTTTATTTGAGGCTAACTTATTAGAGATTATAACCAAATAAATAAGTTCAATAATAAAAAATAAAGTAATGCAAAAGTAAAAACCAATAAAAAATAGAAGAAAAAAAGATAACGAGCAATAAGGAGATTATGATGGATTTAAAAAAGATTTTAGTATTGGGAGCAAGTGGCGAAACAGGAAGTCGCATTATTAGATATCTGCAATTTTTAAATCCTTGTATTAGTATAACAGCAGGTGGCAGAACCAAAAAACAATTTGAAGATGGTATAAAATT
>GL995210.1:0-1555 GCA_000222855.1 Succinivibrionaceae bacterium WG-1
GAAATACGAATTTGACTAGAAGGAATCCAACCATGTACAAATATGTAATGTTCAGTTTCATAATAGTTAAGCATTGATGGTATAATTTTCCTAATACAAGGGCTATGTAACATTTTTATTTTTACGGCATCTGCATTTATGAGTAAATCTGACTTTGAACATCTTGTTAACTGTAACACAGTATCGACAGTCATATTGGATATATGATGTTGTGCATTGTAACTATGTTGATTCCAATCATTAAGTAGCTGCACCAAAAGATCCTCATGGTTGCCTCGAATAAGAATCACTTCATCTTTTTCTATAAGACTTAGTATAAATTCCTGCAGTTTTTGAGCTTCTGAACCACGATCAAAAAGATCGCCACATATAATAAGTTTATGTTCAGAAGTTTCAGAAAAGAATCCTTTTTCTGCAAGTGCTGATTTTAGTTCAGAGAAATAACCATGAATATCAGATGTTACATAGTACTTCATAACTGATTCCCAAATGCATCAGACAAAGTTTTCAACAGACGAGGAATATCTGAAATCACAGTCTCATAAATAACTTCAAGATCTACATTGCCATACTCATGAACAATGCGGTTGCGCATACCTTTTAAGGCTCTCCATGGAATAGAATTGTATGAGGTCTTAAATGCATCAGTCAATTTATCAGAATTTTCCGAAATCTGAATTAGGCGAAACATAATTGAGTCGATCAATAGTTCATTTGAATATAAATCTTCATAAATAAGACCTTCCGTGTGATTAACAATAAATTCAAGATCTGTAATTACTTTTTTAAATAGTAGTTATTACCTTTATTTTTATCCATAAATCTTAATCCCGTCTTTTAGTATTTCACTTGTCAGATCTATATTATTTTTAAGCTGTTCAATATTTAAGACATCAACCTTTTTTCTTAGTTCTTCGCGTAATTCCTCAACTAAATCATAAAACATAACCCCAGTAATGGAAGTTGATACTAGAAGATCCACATCACTTGTTTCTGTTGCTTTTCCTTTTGCATAAGAGCCGAAGAGATAACAAAAAGAAACTGGCTTATTCTCAAAAATTTTAGTGCATATTTCTTTTATTCTATCAACAGAAAGAATGCCATGTATTTCATCAATATAACCATACTCTTTTAGTTTATTTATCATATACAGGTACTTTATTGACGAAGATTTACTTTTATTATTTTCATAATTTTGGTATGTTCGAACAGGCAGTCCGAGATATTTGGCACATTCAATTTGTGTAATCCTTTTTGTATTCGTAATTCTTTGAGTTTTCATTTTATCACCTCAAGGACATTACAACATAAAACAAGCAAAATATAAAGATTAAATATGCAAAATTTGCATATACATCAAATATATAACACGCAATAATAGCGTATATATTGAATATTTGATACGCAATAATTGCGTATACATTAAACATTTGATACGCAATAATTGCGTATACATTAAACATTTGATACGCAATAATTGCGTATACATTAAACATTTGATACGCAATAATTGCGTATACATTAAACATTTGATACGCAATAATTGCATATTGTA
>GL995210.1:2673-4975 GCA_000222855.1 Succinivibrionaceae bacterium WG-1
GGAGACATATCCTTAAAACCTTGACCAAACGGCACCACTGTAAACCCCATACCTTCAAGATTTTGTACCATTCGAACAGCTCCCCAGCGGTCAAAAGCAATCTCACGAATGTTGTAACGCTCGCCTAAACTTTCGATAAATTTTCAATATAACCGTAGTGAACTACGTTACCTTCGGTGGTTTCAACGAACCCTTGTTTATGCCAAACGTCATAAGGAACATGGTCACGCTTAACTCTTAAATCTAACGTTTCTTCAGGGATCCAAAAGTATGGCAAAATACAGAACTTACTGTTTCATCTCTTGGAGGAAATACCAGCACAAAAGCTGTAATATCAGTTGTACTTGAAAGGTCTAAACCGCCATAACACACGCGACCTTTTAATTCATCTTCTGAAACTCTAAAAGAACACGCATCCCATTTTTCCATTGGCATCCAACGAATAGCCTGTTTCACCCATTGATTTAAACGAAGTTGTCTAAACGAGTTTTCCTCGCCAGGATTTTGCTTGGCAGAATCACACGCAGCGTGAACTTTATCGATACCAACAGTTATACCTAAAGAAGGGTTAGCTTTCTGCCATACCTTGGGATCAGTCCAATCGTCAGCTTCGTCTGCACCATAAATTACCGGGTAGAAAGTTGGATCTATTTTTCTACCTTCAAGTATGTCTTTGGCCTTCTGATGGGTTTCATAGCAAATGCTATGAGTATCAGTTCCTGCAGTTGTTATTAAAAAATATAATGGCTGAGTTCTTGCGTCCCCTGACCCCTTAGTCATTACATCAAAAAGTTTTCTATCTGGCTGGGTATGAAGTTCATCAAAAACTACACCATGAATATTGAAACCGTGTTTTGAATAAGCCTCGGCAGACAATACTTGATAAAAACTGTTTGTAGGCTCATAAATAATGCGTTTCTGAGAAGTTAAAATTTTTACACGTCTGTTTAAAGCAGGACACATTCGTACCATATCCGCAGCTACGTCAAACACAATTGTTGCTTGCTGACGATCAGCAGCGCAGCCATAAACTTCCGCTCTTTCTTCTCCATCACCGCAAGTAAGTAGTAAGGCCACCGCAGCAGCAAGCTCTGACTTACCTTGCTTTTTAGGAATTTCAATATAAGCGGTATTAAACTGACGGTAGCCGTTTGTTTTTAAGGTTCCAAATAAATCTCTGATTATTTGTTCTTGCCAATCAATAAGTTCAAACGGCTTTCCTGCCCATGTTCCTTTGGTGTGGCAGAGGCATTCAATAAAGTTAACAGCATAATCTGCGGTGGCTTTATCGTATTTAGAATTTTTAGCCTTAAATTTTGTGGGCTTATATTCCTTAAGTTTCCTCATAGCCATGTTTAAATTCCTCTAGGTATAAAAAAAGACCGCCGAAGCGATCTTTACAACCAAACTCTATTAAAATGTTATTTGTAATTTTTGTGGAGAATTTCGATAATCTCTTCTTGTTCTTTTGGAGAAATACCAATGCTTTCCAAAGCTTGTCTTGTGCCACAGTCAGGACAGATATAGGTTTTATTATCTACTCTTGAAAGCGCTGGAATTTCTTTATAAACCTTACCACAAATTGGGCATACTCTACTTTCTCTTGGGGTTTCTTTATTCTTCATTTCTACTCTTCTCCAAGCTTATATTTAACGCATCAAATAATTTATTTTCATCAAATCCAAAAGCCTTATACCCATCAAGACATATCTTTACATACCTTTCTGATGGCATCTCAATTGTTCTTGATTCATCCATGATGTAAGCAAAAGCCTCTTTAATTAGCGTTTGACCACTTTTTATACCCTTAATAGGAAGTGTTAGGTTGGCCTTATAATAAAATGTTGGGAAGCCTTCATAGCGGTCTAGTGCTAATTCATCCTTAGCTGTTACTTCCCAAATTGCCACTGGCACACTTTTACCTTTGCAAGGCTCAATTGTTAGGTAAGCACCTGTTTGACTCCCCTTAAATAAAAGTTGGTAATCAGGAATTTCTGCGGTTCCCACCACCTTGGAACAAGGACAACGGAAGTGCATTTGAATCACGTTTAAATTGCTACCGTAGGCAACATAAAATCTTTTACTCATAATCAAAATCCTCATGGTTGAAGGCTTACTCTTCTACCACCGAAAACCCACCATTGTGGGCCTCGGAAGGAGAAGACTAAGTCCTTCCCCCTTTTCTTTAAGCGGCTCTTCCGTAGCGGAAAGCAGTGTCACCGCTTAGGTTTCTTGTTAGGATCTCTCTTGCTGTTGCAAACTCTGCCCCAATAAAACCTAATCTTAAAAGCCAAGTTCTCAT
>GL995210.1:6088-9011 GCA_000222855.1 Succinivibrionaceae bacterium WG-1
AATTACGTTCAAACTTGAGCCATTTTCCCACTTAACTAAAATGCTACCGATATCATCTACTCCCAATACCACACCTAAAGTTCCAACAGGTGGAGCTTGTTTGTCGTCCATCTCCAATAATTCAACTTTGGTACCGATAGCATAAACCTTTCTCAAATTTTCAATTTCTGTTTTATTAAGCAATTCCATGAGCAACCCCTTCTTGTTTCAAAATACGAAATGCTGAGTTACCATCAAGGTTCTTTAATAGGATTTTACGAGATAATTTAAACTGCTCGCCAATGAAACCTAGTCTTAACAAAAAACAATCTAAAAGCGTATTTTTCATTTTTAATTTGGTTGCTCTGTTGAATTGGAATTTATTCTTTTTTGCGACCTACTCATGCGACATAAAGCTGAAACTAAAAAAGTGTATGCTGTTTGCACTTCAGCACATGAGTTAATATTTGAATCCCATTTGAAGACCACGCACCCATCAACCTCTTTAACAGAAAGTTCATCAGCTTTTAAAGCTTTCTTTATCAGCTCACCTTTAACTTCAAACAGCTTTTTAAATTTGGCATGTTCACAAAGTTTGTGGGAATGTTTACTACAAAAGAATAAGGTTCATTTTGAATTGTTGTATCATGTGTTTTCTGTTCTTCTGCAATAAAACCTTCGCGCTTTAAAACTACTAAAAGTTGCTCTGCATCTACATGTTCTGCAAAAATTAAAGTCCCTTCAGGAGTTAGCGTATAATCACCAATTACATAATTGCAAGTCGGCATAAACTGGTATTGAGCTTCAACTCCTAAGGTTTCAGAAATTAGCTTTACGAGGTCTTTTCGAACTGTACCTTTTAAGTTTAGTTTGATTTCCATTTTGAAATCCTCCATCGTTTTCTTGGTACATATATATCACTCTTAAAGCCTTATATATCAAGTGTTTTCAACACATTTTTTACTACTAAAATTTACGTTTAAAAACACTCAAAAATAAAGAGAATTTATTCTTCTGTACTTTCCTTTGGTGTCACCTCGTCATAGGTTAATCTTTCTCCATCACGGATTACATACACATCATTAGTACTACCACCTTTTAACTCAATATAACGTTTCACAGCAACGTCCACAAACTTTGGTTCAATTTCAACCCCATAGCAGATTCGTTCCAACTGCTCGCACGCAATAAGTGTAGATGCAGAGCCAAGAAATCCATCAAGAACGATACCGTTTGTCTGAGTTGAAAGTTTTACAAGATACGCAATTAAAGGTACAGGCTTGCTACTTGGGTGGCCAAATCCATCTTCTTTGGAATTTTTATACCATCAAATTCAAAAACTACAGTCTGCTTCTGATCACCATACCACTTGTGCTTACCGTCCTTTCTCCAACCAAAAATAATAGGTTCCATGTTGTACTTCCAATCAGTTCGTGAAAGAGGGAAACGTGGCTTTTTCCAAATAAGTCCTGCCCCTACCTTAAAACCAGCATCTTCAAAGGCATCATAAAAAATGCGTGATTTGGCTGTGGCATAAAATTCATAAAACGAAGCATCTATTGCCATGTTGTTTTTAAAATTAGTAAAAACTTTCATTAAAAACTCATATGCTGATTTGTCATCAAGATTATCGTTCTTGAGCTTGCCTGACGCATTTTCAAGATCTACAAAGTAAGGTGCATCTGTACATACAAGATTGGCTTTAGTACCACCCATAAGTTTTTCAAATGTTGCAGAAAGAGTGGAGTCTCCACAAATTACGGTGTGTTTACCTAAATGCCACATGTCTCCTGTTTTTGAAAAGCACGGTTTGTTTAATTCAGCTTCAACATCAAAGTTATCTTCCTTAGCTTCTGAATCATCAAAAAGATCAGCAAGTTCAATTTCATCAAATCCTGTTAGCGCAAGGTCAAATCCAAGATCTTGCAACTCCTGCATTTCAATTGCTAAAAGTTCATCGTCCCACCCCGCGTCAAGAGCAAGTCTATTATCTGCTAAGATAAAAGCTTTCTTTTGAGCATCTGTTAAATGTTCCACAAATACACATGGAACATCTGACATCTTCTCTTCTTTGGCCGCCATAATACGACCATGCCCTGCGAGGACGTTATAATCCTTATCAATAATTACAGGATTTATAAAACCAAACTCACGCAAAGAAGAACGAAGCTTGGTGATCTGATCTTTTGAATGTGTACGTGCATTATTCACGTAAGGTATAAGCTTGTTTATATCTACAAGTTCCATTTGAGTTGAAGTGTTCATCAGTTACTCTCTTATTTCTTTTTTGACCTTAGGAGATTTTCCATTGGGTCATTTATGGTGTTTGCATTTATATCAACTGAGCAGTTCTCACGAATAATTCCGTAAATCTGAAACCAAAGTTGACTAGTTTGTTTCTGGTATGTATGGCTCATGGCCACAAAGGGACTTTGAATTGGTGAAGATGGGCATGTCGGATGTTTACCTACAAGACCGTACTGAGATACAGCCTTTTCACATTGCTTCCATCTAGCAAAGGCTACCGCATACTGCTCGATAAGTTCTCCACTCACCAAACTTTCACACCCAAGTCTCGCGAGCCATTTACATGTCTTGATGTAAATTAAATCAGCTCCTAGCGGTTTACCATCACGTTGCAGTGCCGAAAGATACTCATCGGGCGGTGGCATATCTACACCTTCAGGATCCGAAGTACTATCGAGCGGAATATCGGTAACCATTATTTTTTTGATTTCGCGATGACCTAAATTCCCTTCTAGAATTTTTTCTTGTATGGCTTTAGGTTTACGTCCTGCTCCTACGCGTGCACCACCACGATTTGTTCCGTCTTTTGCCATAAAAAAATCCTTAATGTTTGAATAATTGCAAGATAAAAAATCGTAAAAACCCTTATTCCATCAAGGTTTTATTGATTTCTCCTGGGTATATTACCTTTTTGAAT
>GL995210.1:9242-16632 GCA_000222855.1 Succinivibrionaceae bacterium WG-1
TCTTATTATATTCCTTGATTTTTCTACTCCAACGGTCTCCGATTTCTTTTGCATGAATGCGAGAATGGCAGGATCGACACAAAGCTTTGAGGTTATTCTCGTCATGTGTACCACCTTGAGTCAGTGGTTTTATGTGGTGAATGTGTTCTGTAGGCGTATATCTTCCTTCAGCAAGACACATCTCACAAAAAGGATGCTCTGAAGCATAATAATTGCGGATCATTTTCCATGCTTTGCCGTATCTTTTACGTGTATTTGGATCGCGTATATATTTTTCGTATATTTTGGCTTCAAGTTTGGCGTGTTCTTCGCAGAATCTTCCGTCAGTAAGTTTTGGGCATCCGGGATGTGAACATGGACGTTTAGGTTTCCTTGGCATTGTCACCTCCGCGCATAAAAAAGCCCCAAGGTTTACACCTCAGAGCCTGTCTAGTTTTGAATTTCGTTATTATAATCTTTACACTACAGCGTAGTGTCTTTCTGTGCCATTTCCTATCTTTTTCAAATCTTTTACGTTTTTCTTATTGTATATAATAACCTAATAGTTAACTCTCATTCAATCACATTTACTCTCATTTACTCTCATTTACTCTCATTTTTGCAAATTTTTTTAAAGCTTCACCATGTATGCGATAAATATGCTGTAAAGAGTAATGCATATCATCAGAAATTTTCTCCCACGACTCACACAATATATACCTCTTAACCAAAAGATCTTCATAGTCATAGTTCTCAAGTTTATGTATCTCTCTTGTGATATCGCACTTAACATTAACAAGATCTAGCATGGCAGTACTTAACTCTTTCTGCAGTTCTATAATTTTTTGAGTACATTCCTCAAGTTTATAACTACCTGCAGTGCTCTTTGGCATATCATTAAAATTAACACTACAGTTATTAACCAAACTCTTGTAGTGTTCAATCTGATTTTTTAAAGTATCAACATGACGCTCCAAATTAAAACCTCTTGATAAAAAATCCTTTGCATTCATTAAACACCTCCAATGTCTGCTTTTACAGCATCAATCAATGCATTCTGAGTAAGTTCTTTTTTGTTTAAAGCTCTTAAGATACGCTCATCAATAGTTCCTTTGGCAACAATGTGTTCAATTACCACCGTACTAGCTTTTTGACCTTGTCGCCAAAGTCTTGCATTAGTTTGTTGGTAAAGCTCTAATGACCAAGTAAGACCAAACCACACTAACGTTGAACCTCCTGATTGCAGATTTAAGCCATGTCCTGCAGAGGCTGGATGTATAAGACCTACTTGCAATTTACCCTGACACCATAAAGTAATACTTTTATCAGTATCAATTTTCATAAAACCTATACCTAACTTTTGCAACCTTGCTGTAATTCTGGTGTAGTCATGTTTAAACCAATAAGCAACTAATACAGGTTTACCATTAGCTGATTCTATAATATCTTCCAATGCGGAGAGTTTTTGATCATGGATATCAACAATTTCACGTTCCTCACCATCTGTATAAATTGCTCCATTGGCCATCTGACTAAGCTTATTTGAAAGTGATGCGGCATTTGAAGCTGTCACCTCATGTTCCTTAGTAAGAAAAATAAACCGCTCTTTCAGGTGCTTATAATTCTGCATTTCCTTATCATCAAGATAAACAGGATATTCATTGCTTATAAGCTCTGGCATATTGAGATAATCGCAAGCCTTCATGGAAATTGTCACATCTGAAATCTTGTTATAGATATGCTCTTCTACTCCTGGTAATAATTTGTAACTATAAACTATTGGTCCATTCATCTTGTCAGGTCTAAAATAATTAGAACGATACTGACCGATAAATTTGCCTAAGCGTTCTCCTCCATCAAGCAACTTAAACTCTGCAAATAAATCCATAAGTGAATTACTAGCAGGAGTTCCTGTAAGACCACAGATTCTTGCAATCTTAGATCTCACTTTCATTAACGCCTTATGTCTCGCTGTTTGATGATTCTTAAAACTTGATAATTCATCAATAACCACGAAATCAAAATCAAACTCAACACCGCTTTGCTCAACTAGCCACACTATATTTTCACGGTTGATGATGTATATGTCAGCATTCTTATTTAGTGCACTCATTCTTTGCTTAACATTACCTGTAATCACAGAGTATCTAATGCCGTACAATTCATTCCACTTTTCTATTTCATCACGCCATGTTCTAGTAACACGTAATGGGCATATCACTAACACTTTTGATACATCAAATTGCTCAAACATAAGTTTGTTTATAGCCATCAAAGTTGTTACTGTTTTACCCATACCAAGGTCAAGGAATAGCGCAGACTCCTTATTTTGAACTATAAAATCTATCGCATACTGCTGATAATTATGAGCGTTGAATTTCATCAAGGATATCTCCTATATTTTTTACATTATCAAGAACATAAACCTTAAAACCAAGACTTGCTAATAATCTATGCCTAGCAATTTGTAGGGGTCTGGGCTTTACGCCTGGGGCCTTAACTTCCACCAAACCGAACTTGTTTCTAGGTAAAAATATCAAGCGGTCTGGCATTCCATCAAATGATGGGCACACCCACTTGGGACAAATGCCTCCCAACTTTTTAACTTCACTGACAAGTTTTTGTTCAATCTTTTTCTCTCTCATCAGATAACTCCATCAAAGGGAGATGCAAGTATGCGATGGTCATTTCCTAAACTTCTATATATATATATAAAATTTTTTCTATATAGAAAACTTTAGTAATAGAGTTGCAACTACATGCATCTTCCTTATAAAATAAGGGTTTTTATAAAATCATATAATTGAAATATTTTTGTTATATGACCTACTCGACTTGCAATACGTATTTTTACGAAACAAAATCACTTTCGTTTTTGAGTTTCACCCCTTGCACCATTACTCCTTTTTTAGTCTTATGACGACTAAAACCAGCCTTAGCTATAGCTGAATAAAAATCAGTAGTACTACGCGCATACTCACCATTTTGCAAACAATAAGCTCGATATTGATGGTATAATTCGCCTGACTTTTCAACCAAAGAATCACCAATTTCACAACAATCATCAAGAAAATGCCCTAGCCAATCATTGTCTCCACGATATATAGAAATCGCATCTGTGACACACTTAGGCTCTTGCACTTTACAATTTGCATTGTAGGCCTTTCTTGCTCCTTCAATAATCCACTTCATGATGGCTTCCCCCGCCTGTTCAAAAAGATAATCAGCGTAGTTTTTAATATCACTAGCCCCACTTATCTTGGCATTAAAAGGAATAACCTTTAAACGCCTCCATATGCCATCGTCATTAGCCCCAACTCTTGGTAGATGGTTGGTATAAAGCACAACTTGATGAGAAGGCTCAAAATGAAAAGGATCCTTGTATTTCTTGCACGCTTGGATATCATCTGTAGAACATAACTGTTTCACCATAGAGGTATTAAGTCTCACGCCTTCCTGCATTTCTGATGCAATAACTAAACGTTTACCTTTTAGCTCTGCCAATTCTGGTTGCGCATTAACTCGACAGCCCGTAGTTAAAATATCCGAAGAGAGCTTGCCACTGTATGTACCTAAAACTCGTGCGATAGTATTCCAAAATGTACTTTTACCATTAGCACCATCTCCATAAGCTATGATGAGAAACTCCGAATATACCTTGCCTATGGATGCAAGACCTATAAGCTGTTGTACATATTCAATTAGTTCTTTATCGTTACAAAAGAAGGTATTAAGTGCTTCTTGCCAAATCCCCATACCTTTATCACTAGGAGAACATGCTGTTATCTTGGTAATGAGGTTCAAAGCATCATGAGGTTGCTCACCTTCGACACCTTTGGAAAGGTCATATGTGGCCTTTGGTGTATTAAGGAGATGCGGATTTTTATCAAGTTCTGATACTTTGATGGTGAGCATCGACTTTGCTAAATTTAATGTTGAAGTAATTAACTTATAATCTCGTCTTTTCATAACAAAATTGAGATATTTTTCACTTGCAATAAGTTTATATAGCAATTGCTCGTGATTTATTTTTAATGCTTTTGATAATATTTTTGAACCTTGATTTACTAATGTTTCATCATATCCTGCAGTAATCAAAGCTTCCTTTGCCAAATCAACCTCTGTTTTGGCATCTGCAAGCTGTAAATCAAGAAATTCCATACATGCACCAATAGCTAATTGCTTATCTTCTTGCCAACAAACACCGTTAAAACATAAATAATCAGTTGCAGGATTAAACTTTAATTCATCAGCATATTCACGGCTGAAAACCTTAGCTTGACCGACGTCTGTGTAATCTTCAGGTCTTAAGGAAACAGCATCAAACTCAGCGTTATACTGAGATGGTGCTACATATCCTGTTTGGCTCATAACTTTATTTTTATAAAACTTTTGAGCCGATCCCCATATTACCGAGAGTTCAGCATCATCTAATGGTGGTTCACATTTATTTGCTTGTTCTAAAAACACTTGATGAGCTTTATCCACATCACCAAATCTCTTCAAAACTCGTGCCGCAAAACGTGACATAAAGTTATTTCTATTACCTTGAGTTATGGGGCCTACGCTTATATGTGTATCAGAAGTAGCATTAACGTCATTGGATATAATGTCTATAACACTATTAGAATCCCCTGTTACAATCTCTTCAGTAATTGTTACCCAACCTTCATGCCATACAATTTCAGATGATTCACTACCAAATAAAAATCTTGCGGCATCAAGAGCGTTTTTATCAAAGAATGGATATTTTTTACAAATAAGTTCTTTGATGCGTGCGTACTCTTGCGCACTTGTTATTGGGTTCACAGGGAAATAAATGTGAAATCTTGGTGCAATTGGAAGATTACCCTTTGGCAACATATGATGACGACTTGTTACAAGAACATAGTCAATATCAGGAAATAAAGCATCAAGTTTATCTTCAGTAATAAACTCAGCAGGATCTGTGGTGTGGTCATTATCAATATCCATAGGAATTACATCAGCGCAAATAAAATTATTCACACTTCTATAATTACCTTTATATGTTGCACACACGTGATCCTTGGCAACCACACTTTCCATAGAGTTAGAATCAGTAACCACTACCTTATTAGGATAATGGCAGTTAGCAGGACTATTTGCACAGTCCGCATGATAAAAAATCATTTGCATTTTCTGCATCCTCTTATAAATAAAAATGTTTGTTTTGTACAACAACCCCCCAACAAGAGCATTAATTAGCTCATCTATTACCTAATAAGAGAAAAAACAGCTCATTTGACGAAAGCTTTAAATATTTTTTTTCAAAAAACACTTTTAAAAAATTTTTTAACGTTTCGTCAAATCGAACAACTTCTCTCTTTTAGTAAGTAGAACCTACTAACTTACTAAGTACCCTTACTTAATTTTTTCCGGTAAAAATCATCTTTTTTTATAAATTCAAAAATTTTTTCAAAAAAAGCGGAATTTTTGCTCCTTCAATTACTTAGTAAATTAAGAGCTGCAAATTTTGAAGCTAAAAATTTTTTTCAAAAAAATTAAAAATTTCCGGAATTTGTAAAAGCTCAATTACTTAGAAAGGTATAAGGCACACAAAAACAACAGTGCGAGGTAGAAATATGAACAACACAAAAGATGCAGCAAGCTCTATTGATTCCTCAAAGGAAGACCTCTTTGAAACGCTGATTGCAATTAGCGTAGTGGCAAAAAAACTGCAAACAAAATAAGACAAACAAAGGAAAAACAGAAATACCCAAAGGACTAAAAAAATGAGTAAAAAATCAAAACTTAATCAGATTCTCGAAGAAATGATTAGCACAGGACAAAAAATGATTGAAGCAGCTACAGCTTTAAAAGCAATGAATGTTGATGACAACCAACCAATCAATGAAACAGTTGCTTCAACTAAGTCAAACATGTCAACAACTGAAAACAAAGAAAATGACCAACATTATTCTCTTGAAGATGTTCGAAGCATTATGGCGGCACTTGCTAGTAAAGGTAAGAAAACTGAAGTTAAGGACCTTCTTTCACAATATGGAGCCAAGCGCCTAAGTGAAGTTAAAGAAGAAGACTATGTATCTTTAGTTGCCGCAGTAAAGGAATTAGACAATGAGTAAACACGCTTTTCTATCAGCGTCAGCTTCTCACCGTTGGATAAACTGTCCTCCTTCAGCAAAACTATGTGAAGGAATCGATGATGAAGCTTCGCCATATGCTCAAGAAGGTACAGATTGTCATGAATTATGTGCCTACTTAGTAGAAAAGGAACTAGGTAGAGATGTTGCTAACCCCGTAGAAAACCTCACTTTTTATAGTGATGAAATGCAACACTGCGCAGAAGAATATAGGAACTATGTTCTAGAACAATTCAAGCGTTCAAAAAGTTTCTGTAAAGATCCTATGATTTTTATTGAACAAAAATTGGACTTCTCGCGCTGGGTTGAGAACGGCTTTGGAACTGGTGACTGCGTAATTATAGCCGATGAAGTTTTACATATTATCGACTATAAGCATGGCCTTGGTGTTCTTGTTGAATCAGAAGGTAATACTCAAATGATGTGTTATGCCCTTGGTGCATTAGACACTTTTGATGGACTTTACAACATTAACACCATTGAAATGACAATTTTTCAGCCTAGAAAAGACAACATCTCAACAAGTTCTATCAGCAAAGATGAATTGCTAACTTGGGCAGATACAGTTCTCGCCCCCACTGCGAAACTTGCTTATAACGGTGAGGGAGAATTTAAAGCAGGTGCACATTGCCAATTCTGCAAAGTTAAAGCTAATTGCCGTAAACGTTATGAAATTGGATTTACAATGTTTACAGAAAGTTGTAAACCAAGATGTTTGAAAATATTAAGTAACGTGCTAAGTTTTGGTACAGTTTTACCAGATTCAATTCTTGCAACAGATGATTGTGGAATTCCACACATAATTGCTAGATCTCGTTGACTTAGGTGAAGAACTTCTCTTTGTCTAATCATGGCAGAGATTACAGCAGAAATACTTTCAACTTCATCAATAACATCCTTTGCTAGTTCAGGATCTATAGCTCTAACATGTTCCTTGTAATCATTCCAAGTTCTCATAATTACGACTCCTTTCTTGACAGATAATCAACAATCTCAGCTTTAGCTCGTTCAATTTCTCGTTTTGGCGTTTTTTGTGTCTTCTTTCTGAAATTGTGAAGAAGAACAAATGTATCTTTTTCAAAATAGAAATAAAATATTCTGTTATCTCCAGGACGAAGTTCCCATATTCCACCACCTAGATGTTTGGTTATTTTATCACTAATATGTGTTCCATTTTCTTGTAATAGCTGAATACATAAATTTATCTGTTTTAATTGAACGCGAGCATCCTTATTTGTTGAAGCCTTTATTCGTAGTTCTTCTAAAAAATCCCATAACTCAGATTTACC
>GL995210.1:17634-18715 GCA_000222855.1 Succinivibrionaceae bacterium WG-1
ACCCTTCTTCTGCACAAAATTGGTTGCTTTGATTTTTCCGTCAAGATTAAAGCCACCGCCCGGATGCTTAATGTTGATGTATGCAAGAAGATATGCAATGAAATTATATTTTTTATGTAGTTCAGTATCTTCAAAGCTAGATACCTGTAGCAGGAACTCATAGAATCTGACGAAACTCCTCATTACTGCCACACAATTGTGCTGCTCCTCGTATTCAAATTTTTCCAAAAGCTTCTTGCTCTTTTGAAGGAAGAATGTAAGACGCTGTTTTTCTTTTGCTGTAACCTTCTGCGCATAAAGAATATCATTAGCAGCTTCGATATCGCTAGGATCAAGAATCGCATATGCATCAATCTTCGCTTCCAAATCATATACCGCACTAGGCGTCACTGAATTTGAGAGTAATGTGGTCGTATAATACGGTGCAAATGCAGCTTTAATGTCCTCATAGGTATTAACGAAATCCAATACAAAAGTTTTCTTATCATACGGTGCGCAGATTCGGTTCAGACGTGATAAGGTCTGTACTGCATTTACACCCTTTAATTTCTTAAGAACGTACATTGCACAGAGCTTTGGCTGATCAAATCCTGTTTGATATTTATTGGCTACCAGGAGAACCTGATATGCATCTTTATCAAATTCCTTAGTCAAACGATCTTCTGGGAATCCATTTATGGATGCTTCTGTATATTCTTTTTCATCGCCTGGAAGTTTCACTTTACCTGAAAACGCTACAAGTGCATGAATTCCTTCATAGCCCTTCTTAGCAATATATTCTTCAAACACCCGACGATACTTCACAGCACCTTGACGGGATGCAGTAATAACCATTGCTTTAGCCTGTCCACCAAGTTCCTGCATAACTGATGTTCTGAAATGCTCAACGATAACTTCTACACGCTGAGCAATATTGGTATCATGCAGTTCGACAAAGCGTGCAATCTGTCTCTTTGCCGCATTGGTTTTACAACGTGGATCTTCCTCTATCTCTTTGTTGATCTGATAGAATGTTGAATACTCTGTATAGTTCTGAAGCACATCAAGAATAAAGCCCTCTCGATGGCCTGCTTCATTGAGT
>GL995210.1:19825-20753 GCA_000222855.1 Succinivibrionaceae bacterium WG-1
ATATAGACTTCTTCGAGATCCATTGCAAAATTAACAAGTGTTCCTGCCTTAAACATAATTCAATCTTGTTTTGGGACTTCTATCTATACGGAACTGATAAATTGCATCCTGATAAGACTGTCCTGCTGCATTACATTTAAGTTCAAATGACATAATTGCTAAGCCATTTAAGAAAATAACGACATCAACACGCTCTTTATCGCTGGCCCATACTTCTTCCATTACAGAGAAAATGTTCTGGTTATACTTCTTAGTCAGCTTAGGATTAAAGGTGGTGGCTGGTTTCGTATACATGAGCTCCAACTTCTGATTTGAAAGCTCAATGCCATGCTTCAATACTTCTATAAGGCTGCCACGTACCTTTGTAGTTTCAGCATTGATGAAGTTAACAATGGTCTCTTCTAAATCAGCCTTATAAATTTTACGCAGATAATCCATAGTTTCTGGCTGTGTATCATTCAAAAACTTAAAAAGCATCTCACGATCAATAGCAAAATAACGGTCAAAGTTACTTGCCTTACGAATGATGTAGCCATTATCTTTTTCCAATCGTTCAAGAAGGAATTTCTGGTATTCTTTTTCAGAAACAATAGATGCATGATGTATGAGCATGTCGCTATAAGCTTTTGCTCTTTTTGCAGTTCCATTTTGTTCTGGAATACTGTCAACATCTAATGAATTGATAGGTTTATCAGCCATCGTTTAGTCCTTTTTCCTAATATGCTCACCAGTTTCAAGATTGACGAACTCGTTGAGTTTAATCTTTCCTTCGAAATCAGCACCATATTCACCAGCTCTAGTCTGGTCATCAAATTTAAAGCTATTGTTATAATACCGGCCTGTCTTAGTCTTACGAATCAATTCATGCTGAATCATAAAATCTATAACGCGACAGTGGTTCTCAATATCGTCACCATTTAGATAAAAG
>GL995210.1:21365-27361 GCA_000222855.1 Succinivibrionaceae bacterium WG-1
ATGCACCAACTTCAATTGCAGCTTCACATATCTTTTGAACGAATGCTTGTTCATCAAAGAAATACATCCACTTGCCACATTTATGTTCATCCAACTTGTCTTCATCACCACAGAAGTACCAGTACCATCCGTCCATATTAAGCATCAGCTGGCACCTCTTTTTACCGGTTACGTATTCATATATTATAGATTTTTGTACTCAGAAAGAATTTCGAGTTGCTTTTGTCTTTCTGTGATGGTTTGATCAATTTCGGAACATTTTTTATCGAGAAAACCAGATATCACTTTTTGTTCTGTTATTGAAGGAATAATTACAAATGTATTTTCTAAATCATTACTTGGTAAATCCCATTGGCCAACTCTTATTCCACCTGATAATCTCATAAACTCATCTTTATAACAGCTTCTTAATAAATAATGAAAATATTTTGGAACAAAATTTCTATTAATGAATTTGTAAACAAAATAGGCAGGACTAACAATACCTTTAAAATTAGAAACAGCAACAGACCCTTGCCAAGCTTTCATTTTGTTTACAACAAAATCATTAATCCTAACTAGCCTATAGTTAGAAGTATCTTCCGATGTAACATTATGATTATCATCTCTACTATCCTTTAAAACTATTCCTAACTCTCTATATAAGGATAGAACAGGCACATTACCAGGGTTTCTGTCATTACATTTTTTTAAACTATACTTAATTTTACCAACTTCCCAATCTTTCGGAATTTCCCCAATCCACTCAACTCCACTATCTTTCATTTCTACATCAGGATTAACTCCTTTAGTCACAGCTTCAGTAATTACAGATTTCTTGTAGTTTTCTAAGATTTCAATTTGTTTTTGAATATCTTCTGAAAGCGAATCAATTTCGGAACATTTTTTACGTAGATATTCAGAAATATTTTTTTGATCTATCTTTATAGGAGTAATTATTCTTAAATTAAGAATTTTATTTAGGGAAACACCTCCGATCAAACCTGAAATATTAGATCTGAATTCATTTTCAAAAAGTGGTGATTTAATATAAAAATACAAAAACAAATAATCAATATTCTTACTTTCTATACAGCATAATTTATTTACAAATGCAACTCTTCTATTTATCAAAGCTATTTTTTTTCCTGAACTTCCTCCTTCAATACACAACAATATTGAATTTTTAGGAGCTACTTTAAAAAATTTATTGTCAACCTTTACATACATGCCGTTTGAATAATTCACTACTGAATAATTAAGATCTATGTCCTTTGTTGAAATATAAGGAATAGCATTATCAGAGTCTAAAAATAGCTCCTTATCACTATCTTTTATACTATTTCCTGTGAATACGTAACTTAAGTTTTTAATTCTTTTTACTTGCCAATCTTTTGGAATTTCCCCAATCCACTCAACTCCACTATCTTTCATTTCTCTCATAATTACTTATCCTCTACTTAAAAAGATTAGCTATACGAGCAGAAACAGACTTTTCAAGCTCAATAAATTGTTTTTCTAATTCTTCTGAAGGTGTTGGTTGTTGATACTTATAAAAATATCGCGTAAATGGAATTTCAGCACCTGTTTTAATAATTGGCTTTGTTTTACCTAAATCTTCTTCAAAAAAGTATTTTGCATCAGGTACATGTGGCAATACTTCTCGTTTCATGTAATCTTCAATATCTTCATCAATTTTGACAATTTCAGTATCCTTTGTTTCTTTGTCATAAATGATGTTACCTTTTTTATCTTTTTGGATTTCTGCATTCTTATCCATAATAGATAAACCATCTGCTATTTTCTCTAAAAGTTTTTTGTCCGTTGTTACACTTATCAATATATCAGTTAGAACCGGCATAAATTCTTCTGGTGAATAAAAGATTTTATCTGTCACAGCTTCATTTAATGTATCAATAATCAAGTCGAATATTGCTTTGTTGTTTTGATATGCTTCAAGTTTCTTAAGTTCTTTACCGTTTAGTTCTTCAGTATTCTCAAGTTCATAAACTTTTGCTTCATCATAAATAGAATTTAAAGTTCCTTTTGAAAGCATATTATCAATACGTTCTTGTGTAATACCGTAGCTTCTTTGAAGTGGTTGCATAATAGTATATTCACGGTATATGAATTCTTTATTGCTATATATCTTTGAGTACTCATTATTAACAAAATCAGCATAAAGTTTAGTAACACTAGCACGATCTTCTTTGGATATTTCTCTTCTTTTGTTACCTAAACTTTTACGCAGGGTTTTGAAGAAAGATTGAGCATCAATAAGCTGAATTTTACCTTTTCTATCAGCTCTTTTATTTTTAGATAAGATCCAAATATAAGTTGCATACCAGTGTTATAGAACAAATCTGTAGGAAGAGCTATAATTGCTTCAATTAAATCCTGCTCTAATAAATAACGTCTGATTTGACTTTCACCTGAGGAAGTACCACCTGTAAACAAAGGAGATCCATTTTCAATAATTGCAGCACGACCAAGATTATCATCCATCTTGTCAATAGCAGATTGAAGGAAAAGCATCTGCATATCACCAGAGCCCGGAAGACCTGCTCCCCAGCGACCTTCAAACCCCTTTTTGAACTCATCATTTACAGCTTGCTCTACACCTTCTGCTGCATCTTTACCACCCCACGGTGTACCGAATGGAGGGTTCTCAATAACAAAACGCATCTTTGTTCCCTCAAAACGGTCTTTTTCATGGTGTCCTGATAGCAGATATTTTCTGCGTTCTGGCCCTTAATCATCATCTCAGCAAGACAGATAGCATATGATTCAGGATTGAGTTCCTGACCAAACAAACGCACATCTGCTGTTGGATTATATCTTTTGATGAAATTATAACTTGTAGAGAGCATACCGCCTGTTCCACATGCCTGATCCAAAACAGTGATAACTTTTCCATCATCAAAAATATCATCACAGCCTTCAGCAAGAAGAATATTTACCATAAGCTTGATGATGTCTCGGCCTGTGTAGTGGTCACCAGCTTCAGCATTTTCAGAAAATCTACGAATTAAATCCTCAAAGATATATCCCATTTTTACATTGTCAATAGTACGAGGATTAAGGTCCAATTCAGAGAATGCCTTAACAACACTAAGCAGACGGTTATTTTTATCCATTTTGTCAATCTGCTTATAGAAATCCAGACCTTTTTCTGCAGATACAATAATCTCCTGTACATTAGGTGAAAAGCTCTGCAGATATGCTTTAAAATTAGCAGCAAGGTGATCTGCGTCATTTACAAGTTCAGCTAGATCAAATTCACTTGTATTGTAGAACTGGAAACCAGAAATACGGTACATAGCCTTTGCCGGGTAATTAGGATTAGCCTTGAACTGCTCCACTACCTTCTGCTTTGTAGGCGCCAAAGCACACTCAAATCGACGAATAATTACCATTGGAATTATTACGTCTTTGTATTTATCACTCTGATATGTACCGCGTAACTTATTCGCAATAGACCAGATAAAATTCACCTCAGTAGATACATCAACCGCGGAATCATCCCACATTGCATCAATCATCTTCTTATCTGCCATTCTATGTTTCCTCCATTCTCGCTAGATTATTCCAACATGTAATTCATTATAAATGTAAAGCTGCCATATTATCAGGACTTTTAATCAGTCACCTCATCTTTTTGTGTTGGTTCATCCGTCACAAACTCCATTATGTCTGCGACATCACATTTCAATTCATTACAAATTTTCACCAAAACTTCTGTCGTGACATTTTCATCTTTTCCGAGTTTTGCCAACGATGAAGAACTTATTCTAGCATTCTTACGCAAGTCTGATTTCTTCATATTTTTATCAATCAATAGCTTCCATAATTTGTTGTAGCTCATCTTCATTCTGATTTCTCCTTATTCCATGACTGCCCATAGAGTTCACAACCATTGTCCAATAGCTGTAGCACTTGATTATCTTCAAGTATTTTCTGCGTACTTTCCGGGTATGCTGCTTGCTTATCAAAAGCAATAAATATCTGTTTTTTGCTTTCAGCATAAATACGCATAATCCCATCAACTACATTATCGCTTATATTTTTTAGAATTAATGAATCGTGCGCTATTGCCGGTAATGCAGTGCTGAATAATACAGCCAAATCATAAATAACCATCCCCTATAATTCGATCCAGTACCGGTATCATCAGGAGTTTCAAAGGTATAGCTGTTATACGCTTTAAATTTTAAGTTAGGAGCTTTTCGTGATTCATCAAATAATGAATCATTAAACTCCTTCATTTTGGCATTTAATTCACCCTCTATTTCATTCAGGATTTCTTCTATGCTTTGTCTAAGAATCTGCTCTGCGCTTTTGACCTTTGTGATAACACCTACTATTCCTTTTTCAAGAGGAGCTTCATCCAATAAAGCTTCACTATGCATGTGGCTAGAAAGAATATTCTTTACTGCCTTAAGTCTTTCACTTTCTTTTTATCATCGTCAAGTGAATACAACCCATAACATCTAGGACATAACGCCAACAGATTTTCTAATGCTGGTGCTTTTTTCTTATCTATTGTTGCAATGTCATAAGAATGTATAACTTTGCCTTTATGTATAATTGATAACTTTCTTCCGCATCCAGGAAATGCACACGTGTATTCAACTTCAGTTAATAGATACTCACCATACCTTCTTTTTAACTCATCAGATTGTTTCTGTCTAGCCGCAGATGCCAAAGTATCTGTATCAACTAAACCGGCAGCCATTTTGATAATTTCAACAAAGCTATTTGCAAGTAAATCTCCAATATTATCTTTATCCGCCGATGCATCGTAAGAAATATAATCCTGAGCAAACAATACCCTTGTTGCTTCCGGTCTCTCATTAATTGCATCTCTAAACATTTCTGGATTAAGTCTTATAAACAATGCTTTGAGCCAACTTGCTCGGTAGACCACGCCCCTTCTTCGTGTAGTTCCTTATGGTGTTATCTGACATTTTCTTCGAAGAAGGTTCAACCTTAGTTCCCCATTCCTCCTCTGAAACATCAGTAATCATGGCGATCATATCGCGAAAAACTCCGGAACATCTGCACCATCAGATATCCGTTTTTTGAGCATTGCAAACAAGTCACTGAACTCCACTAATATAATCCCCTTCCACAAATTTGAACTACGGCAAACCATGATGAACCAAAACAGGCCCAGTTCAAAAACCCCATTTTCTATAACTAGGACAACAAAGCACGACCAATAGTTATAAAAACTAATATTAACATTATAACGCTTGTGTGTTCGTTTGTCGTATTTCATATTCGCGTTAAGGACATTTTTTAAATCTTTACGCAATATAAACATCATCAGACGATGCGTTCCCTGATCAAGAACGGTCCTATCTGACCCTGATGAATTTAGTAAATAACAAACTAGCTGAGTAGGACTAGCTGGCCGACTATAGGAGGAAACTCTCTATGGCTATGGCCAACAACTTACTGGTACTGCTCGTATGGATTTTTCTCCGCGCCAATCTAAGGAGAAAATCCATATGGCTTCCAAGAATAATAACTACCGTAATTTCGGTAATCGTAAAGCTTTTAACAATAGACCTTGTAAGGAGAATGAAGAACTTGTGCCTGTTGCTTTAACTGAAGAACTAAGACCAATGCTTAAACGTGCAGGTCTTGATTGGAACAATGTTGAAACCAGGCATATGCCACAGCCTGTTCCTGTTGTTTTTGTTCCACATGCCAAGGGTAACATGGACAATGTGATGAAATGTTTCTATAAAGAAGTTAGTCGTTATTTACAACATAAGTATGAGCCAACAAGTGATGATTTATCGCTTGATGAATTCATGGATAATATGAATGATGACAATGAAGCTGGTTTTGATCCAACAGGTTCTACAGAAGCTCTTGATGACACTGTAATTCTTGCAGATCTTTTAAATGCTTTAATTGAAGATTTAAATCACATAGATACAAGGTATGGATAAATAATTAATTTGCTATATCAAGGCTATAGTAAAAATGAAGTTATATCAAAGATG
>GL995210.1:27989-30114 GCA_000222855.1 Succinivibrionaceae bacterium WG-1
TTAATTTATCCTTATACGTTTGTACAAAAATAGATGCATTGCTTATTGGTGTATAGATAAATTTAACTTTCGATTCTGATTTTAATAAAACTTCTATTTTTTTAAAGGTAGCAAAGGGGAAATCTTTGATGATATCTCTTCAATTGCATGTTCTACTGTTCCAATATCGAGATAAAACTCTTTATTATTTCTATCATTTATTAAATCTATAATTTTCCTATCGGCTACAGATAAAGATAATACCTTTTTCATGCATAAAGAACAAAATTTATAAGAATTATTCATTTCTATAACGAAATCTGCAAATTTATTTGATTTTTTATTTTTAAATTTAACGAGGCTAGCAGCCTGAATTTTCATATAAACAGTAATAGCATTTATAAAATTTTCCAAGATACTGTTTATTATTCTACTAGAAACCTCATCCCGAACGGATTCATTAAATTTTTTTACAAAGAAATCTGCAATTGGAAAAACAGTGTTTATATAGAGTTCAAGATCATCTTTAAAATTTTTAGAATTCGTTATAATTTCATTTTGAGAATTAATGTAGTGCAAACTATAACTTAAAATATCATACCATTTGTGATATGTATTATTTAAAAAGTCACCATAATTAGCCCATAAATATTCGTTATTCTTTAACGCGTATAGTGCTTTTTTCGCTTTTTCTCTTTTTTCGTCTGCCATACTATTTACCAAGAGTTATAGATTTTTCTAATCAATTTTACACGATCTTATTTTACTTTATATATAGCTAATAACTCCTAATATAGAATTTTACTACTAAAATTTTAAATACCACTTCACAATTATAATTTAACGATTGCTTAGACAATTTAACGATTTCTAGTAATCGTTAAAAAGATGTGCATTTTTGAGATATGTCTAAATTAACTACATTTTTGAATTTTAAAATTATTATTGTTAGCCGTTAGGAATTATTTGGAAAGGCTTCCCCTATCTGTCAGAATACATTTCCGCTAGTAAATTTATTCTGACAGATAACGATAGAACATTGTGCCAAGGACATAATTTTTAAAACCCCATCCGTCGACAGCCCCACGCAAATCATCCGCGATACCCCATATGGCGCGATGAAGTTCATCACGTTACTGCTCTTCCTTTGTGTCAACCATTATTTTGTCTTCTCAAACTTTATAGTCAGACATTCTCTTAAATGAAAAATAATTGATGATACATTTGCTAAAATACTAACATCAAACAACCTCTATTTTGCTTCAATATAGGTGTTATTAACATTGTATTTTTTCAATTAAAATTTATATTCTTCAAATCTTACCAAACTTTTTCTATTGCAAAAGGCAATCCCATACATGATGATTTTAGTTATTGTAGGATTTTGAGTAAACTTTTTATAATACTTCTTATCATTGCATTGTTTTAAAGCAATAAGACACTGTTCTTCCATTAGATTTTCATCTTCGCTTGAAGCTTTTTTTAACTCTAGAATAATTGCTATTTTTTCTTTTGCATCTTTATTTTCTAAAATTAACGAAATATCAGGATAACCATTTCCTGACTCTTTTTGAGATTTTGCATTTACACCTATGCACGCAAAAATTCCATCTAGAAATGAGTGATAAACGTATTCTTTATCAACGCCGACGTCCCTAAGTCCTAAATATTTAGGTAGTAATTCATCTAAAATTTCTGCAATTTTATCAATATCTCTTACTTTCAATGCTTCCAGTAAATCCAAGCCGTAATTCTTATATTCTGTGCTTGATTCAAAATAAGCTAAGATTTTTTGCTCAAAACAAAGTTTTACTTCTTCATTCGGAATTCTTAAGACAAATTGACCTCTTGTTGTTGGTTCGTCAACCTTTGTGAGATATCCTGTTGAATAGAGCATTGTCCATAAATCAGCAGTCTGATGTTTTTCTAAATCACCATAGTTTAAAGTAGTATTTAACTCCTTGGAAATAGTATGACCATCTAGTAACTTTTTAAATTCATCAATTTCTTTACTTGGTAAATAATTAACAAATTCTAATAAGAAATCATTACTACTTGAATTTTTCCAAGCACAATCGGCAATAGCATCTCTATTTGATAATAATTCTTTTTACATAAGTATTTACACTATAAGGATTATATATTT
>GL995210.1:31058-32420 GCA_000222855.1 Succinivibrionaceae bacterium WG-1
TATTTGATAATAATTCTTTTACATAAGTATTTACACTATAAGGATTATATATTTCAGATTGACCTATTTCATAACCATCATACCATTCTTTAATAGTGTCAAACTTATCCGATAAACTATAGTAATCAAGCATTTGAACAACATCATTATTAGTAAATCCAAATAATTCAGCATATTCAGTTTTAGTACAATCATAAACAGGAATATTATTTAAACCTGTAAAAATACTTTCTCGAGATACTCTTAAACATCCTGTTAAAAACCCCTTCTCCAAATAATTATTAGTTTTAAAGGTTGTGCTGAACAGTTTTTTAATGAAATTAACCATATTTCTATAGTATTTACCACGAGACTTTTCTAGTGGTACATCATATTCATCAATAATAACTATTACATTTTTCTTAAATATGGTTTTTAATGCTTGAGTTAACAACTTCAAACTATCTGTAATATTTGAACAATCTTCTTCTGGGGTATCTGTAAATTTTTTCTTTGAGAGGTTATAGCAAAATTCTTGACAATCTGCTATTTGAATCTTTAAATTGCCATTAATTTCAGAATTATTATTTATAACATTATCAAAACGCGTCCATTCAGCATATATAAGTTTGGCAAATTCTGAGATTGCAACCGTAAAATTATCTCCCCAAGCATCCTTGAGAGAAAGAAATATTACAGGATATTTTCCCATATATTTTTTACAAAATTCAGTATCTTTGGATATATCTAAATCTTTAAATAATTCAACTGTGGCACTTATATCGCTAGGATTATTATAATTCATCTCAAAGAAATATTTAAGCATACTCATAGTTAACGTTTTACCAAAACGTCTTGGACGGGTAAATAGAGCAACATTTTCGTCTGAAATATTTTTTATAAATGACGTTTTATCAACATAATATTTATGTTGTTGAATGACTTTTTTAAAATCCTCAATACCAACTGTAACTTTTTTAAATCAGACATACCAAACTCCTAAAAAATTGGCTTTATTTCTACACTTCTAACCCAATTTAGCATCAATTAGTCTAGCATAAATAATTAAATCTTAAGTTAATTTTTATCAAAATTTAGGTTGTGAGCAAGCGAATTATAAAACTCATCAAAAGAAGATTGTATTTATTTTTATTTGATACCAATAGAAAGATTAGTAGTAAAAATTTTAACGATTGCTTAGACAATTTAACGATTTCTACTAATCGTTAAAAAGGTGTGCATTTTTGAGATATGTCTAAATTAACTACATTTTTGAATTTAAAGAATATTATTGTTAGCAGTTAAGAATTATTTAGAAATGGCTTTATTTAAGGGAATTTAAAGACAATATAAAGAATTTTTTGGTATCAATCTCGTAGTGGC
>GL995211.1:0-1687 GCA_000222855.1 Succinivibrionaceae bacterium WG-1
TCTAAAATTATCACCTTTTGCTTCTTTTAGAGTAAGAAATATAACAGGATATTGTCCCATATGTTTCTTACAGAATTCTGTATCTTTAGATATATCTAAACCTTTAAATAATTCAACTGTAACGCTTATATCACAAGGATTATCGTAATTCATCTCGAAAAAGTATTTCAGCATACTCATAGTTAAGGTTTTACCAAAACGTCTTGGACGAGTGAATAAAGCAACATTTTCGTCTGAAATGTTTTTTATAAATGACGTTTTATCAACATAATACTTATGTTTTTGAATGACTTCTTTAAAATCTTCAAGACCAACTGTCACTTTTTTTAAATCAGACATACTGCACTCCTAAAAAAATTGGCTTTATTTTTATAATTATACCCCAATATGATATCAATTAGTCTAGCATAAATAATTAAATCTTAAGTAAATCCCCCCCATCTGACCAACTCTTTAAAGAGAAAGGAGGGTTAGCAACAATATAATCAAAACGTTCTAATTCGGAATTATCACTATCATTTAGAAACAGAGGTTCTGAAAAAATGTTTACTACTATTATTTTTACGGTTGCTCTGTTATGAAGAACAGCATTCATTTTTGCAAGACTTGCAGTAAAACTTTCTTTTTCTTGAACATAACCAGATATTTCTCTACCATTAGGAACTTCTGCAAGCACTCTAATTAATAGAGAACCACTACCACAAGCAGGATCTATTGGCACGTCATGATTAATACAATTTAACCATGCACCCCCTTGGCTGTTAGGGGTGTGCATACTTTGCACACCCCTACTAAAACCCTTATTTTATAAAAGTTTTAGCAATAATAATCATGTTTTTAGATTGATTTTAAAAAGATATATTTCTAGTTTTTCATCTAATTTAATATATGGAATATATGAATTTCTGTATTTTGGTAGGGAATTTTAGTGGCAAAACACACCACTTTTGTTAAAAAATTAGATCAATTGTAAAAATTGCTCGGTTTGAAAATTTTGTAATTTTAGCTATTAAAAAAATACGTACTATATAATAACTCTAAATAAAATTTAATTATTTAGGTATATATACTACAAAATGAATCAAGAAAATAGATTTTATAAAAATGAACTAATTTCGTCATTAAAGAATAATAAAAAAAATAATGACATATCATCAATAAAAAAAATGTACTCCTAGATTTTTATTATCAGAGCAATCCTCTTTTCTTGTATCAGAATAACTAATTAATTTAATATCATGCAATTCAATAACTTGTTTTTTTATGAGTGGGAATTCATACTTTCCAACTGTATCAAAATCATTTCTCATAAATAAATTATTTGTTCTCATCTCTTTTGATGTCATGCAACACCTCCTTTAAAATGCTAAGAAAGAGAAAGTTTTTCAAATTAATAAAAGTAATTTGATAAATGAGAAAGGATATGCTACACTTGATAAGCATAAGATTTGGTGTAGCACACCTTTATCTGTTTTAAAAGACGTATTATTGTTACTGGTAATAACTATAATGCGTTTTTTTTATGTATTTTTTTACTTACAACCTTTAAATTGCTTTAAGGTTGAATTTGTAAATAAAAATATCATTTGCTTTATGTATTATTGTTCGATTCTTCACAATAAAATGAAGCGTAATTTATTTCGTTTTCAATCGATCTGACATAACTTGCAAATTCAAAACCTTTTCT
>GL995211.1:3348-14032 GCA_000222855.1 Succinivibrionaceae bacterium WG-1
TTTCTTTTTGTAAAAGGTATAATTCTTTTAGGAATAATAAATTTGGGAGGTTTTTCAATAGTAGGTATTTCAAAAATTCCATCAAACAATGCTGTTTCTACTAATTGAGAATCAAACCCATCATCAATAATTCTTTTTTCATATTTAAGTTATCCTTAATATTAAAAAAATATTTAATTTTAAAAATTAAGGATGTGCTACACTTTATAAGCATAAGATTTGGTGTAGCACACCTTCACCTATTTTAAAAATGTATTATTGTTACTGGTAATAACTATAATGCATTTAATTTTTATATAAATTTTATGCGCTACAATCTCCTTTCAGTAATTCAATTAATGGTTTTTCATACTCAAATATCTTATCACCGTGGTACTTTCTTCTATTTGAAAGATTTTTTAATACGTTAGATGCAACTTCACGGCTGACATTACACTCTGTAATAATTTGGTCAATATTTGTGATATTTTTATAAATTAAAATTGGGATCGGACATAGCATATATCTAGCAAAATAATTTGCCATGTCCTCATTAAAAGATTCTTCAGAATTATCATTGCATAAGAAATGTTTTACCTCATGAAGAATTGAAAATCTTATTCTTCCTTCCGATGCAATTTTTTCATTATAAATAATTTTCGGTGGATTTATTTTACCTGTAGATTTATCTATTACTGATGGTATATAAAAAGCTTCATCTGATAAAGAGGAAAGATCTAAAATTGAATAAAAATCAGAATAAGTAAATAATTCTATTCCCATCTTTCTACAAAGTTCTTTTTCATCAATAAAACATCCTGTTATTCCATAGTCCACCCTCACTTCAATAGCTAATTTTGCCATATAATCATAATCTGTAGAAGATCTATACATTAGTCCCCATTCCTATAATAAGAGCTATTAATTTATTCTTTTCTTCAGCTGTTAAATTTTTTCCATTCCTCGCTATTGCAGTTGCTACGTCTGTATATGGATTTAATATTGATTCATTATCATCTTCAAGTAAATATTCAACCTTTACTCCCAAAACTTTCGCAAAATTAATAATTATATCCATTCTTGCTACTCGTTCTCCTTTTAGATAACGTGATACAGAAGCTTCTGTAATTCCACTTCTCTGTGATAGCTGTTTTTGATTTAATTTCCGTTCAACCATCAGCTTTTTACTTTGTCTTGCCAAGCCATTTTGTAAATTCCCATTAATATCAATACAAATTACCGATATGCAATTATTATATATTACCATTTTGAAATAATCAATACCCAAATATAATATTTAATAATTTTTTTCATCAAAGTTACTCCACCTTAATCTCAGTCCCGTCCTTAAAAATAACGCTAATCTCCCCACTGTTTTTTACGACTACTTTTTCAACAAGAGCACTCCATAAAGTTTCATCAAATTCAGCAAGTACACCATGTTGCTCTCTTAATACTTTGATGAATTGCCATATTTGTTCGTACTTAGCTTCTTTCTCTGTTATGGCCAAACAAATACTATCGTACTCAGACTTTAACTTTTCATAGTGTGCCACCAAATTGTCATACTTTTGCTTAAAGTCATCTTGATTTTGAACAGTTCTGGCATTCTCATCAACAATGTTTTGAGTCATTTCAACTGTTAAAGCTATATCGTTTTCTAACTTAGACTTTTTTGGCAAGAGCTCACTTTTGTCAGCAAGTGTTGTTTGCAATAGCTCTAAATTCCCTAATATGTCTTTTTTCTCTCTAATTAGCTTATTTATAGCTTTTACAAAATAAGCTTTAATTTCATTCTCCGTTAAGGCTGGAGTGCTGCAATAAGTTTTATGTCTAAACTTATTATTGCATTGGTAAACTACCTTTCTATACTTATCGTTGGAGTGCCAAACTTTGGCTCCAAACCAACATCCGCATTCTGCACATTGAACTTTTGATGAGAATTTGGAGACGCCACTATACCTTTTGGTTCTTCTTTTAATCTCAAATTGGACTAAATCAAAAACAGCAGGTTCTATGATTGCAGGATGATTATTCTCTACATAATACTGTGGTATTTCACCTTCATTAGTTTTTTCTTTTTAGTTAAAAAATCTACAGTGTAGCATTTCTGTAAAAGAGCATCACCTTTATACTTTTCATTTTTTAGAATACTTAAAACTGTTGTTGAAGACCATTTATCTTTACCTGCTGGAGTTTTTAAGCCTTGTTTGGTTAATTCTCTAGCAATTGAGTGTGTAGACATTCCTTCAAGAAATAATTTGTAAATGAGTTTTACAGTTTTTGCTTGTTCAGGAACTATTACCAATTTCCCATCACTGTCTTTGGCATAACCTAAAAATCTGCTATATGCAAAACTTACCTTGCCATCTGCAAATCTTTTTCTATGCCCCCAGGTTACGTTCTCAGAAATTGACCTACTTTCCTCTTGAGCTAAAGAACTCATTATCGTAAGTAGTAATTCACCTTTACTATCAAAAGTCCAAATATTCTCTTTCTCGAAATAGCATTCAATCTTATGTTCTTTTAGTTTTCTAATGGTTGATAATGAGTCAACGGTATTTCTCGCAAATCGGCTTACAGACTTAGTAATAATTAAATCAATCTTTCCTGCAAGTGCGTCAGCTATCATTTGATTAAATCCGTCACGATGTTTGGTATTGGTAGCACTTATACCTTCATCAGAATAAAGTCCTGCAAATTCCCAATCTTCACGACTTTTGATGAAATTGGTGTAATAATTGACTTGAGCTGCATAGCTAGTTGCTTGTTCCTCATGGTCAGTACTAACGCGTGCGTAACCTGCTACTTTTCTCTTCTTTTGGTAATCTACAGGTTTCGCAGTAAACTTATTTATAGTAGCAGGTATAGTGGTTACTTTTCTTTGCATTTTCTTGACCTTCTCTCTATTGATTTGTCCAACAATCCTTGTATCCTGTATTAACACAAGGCTTGGTGATTACTCTGCCATCTTTTAAATGAACTTCTAAAGTGTAGCGTTTAGGAACATTTATAAAATCTACTTTTTCTAGAAAAATCTTCTCATCAAAAACATCTATTTCTAAAATTTCAGCAAGAACTTTTTTCATATTATTTTGATCAATACTTGCTCCAACTTCACAATGGCCACCTTTAAGTTTACGAGAACCACATTCCCATTTCTCAATAACGTTGCCATTAGGAGTTCTAGGATGACGTATATAATGCATATAGCTTTTATTGCAAAATGGACATTTAATCTTGCTAGTAAAACAAGTGGTTTTTAAACTTTTATTAGCAAATGGCCCTAGTTGCTTTCTGCGCTTCATCTCTTGTTGCACATAATTAAAAGTATCCATATCAATAATTGCTTCATGCGTATTCTCCACCAAGTATTGAGGTAATTCGCCACGATTCTTTTTACGCTTTTTATTGATGGGGTCTGAAACATATTCTTTTTGAAATAAAAGATTTCCTGTATAGGTAAAGTTAGTTAAAATTTGATGAAGATTAGAATCCCTCATTACGCAACCTTGTCTAGAACGAATTCCTTCAGCTTCAAGTTCACGCTCTGTTTCAAGTCTTGATTTTCCATCAAGAAAGTTCTGATAAAATTCTTTTAACTATTACGGCTTCTTCAGGAACTATGACTAATTGCTCATCTTCCCAACGGTAGCCATAAATATTAAATTTGCCATTGTTAAGCCCCTGTGCAAAACGCTTCCTTGTGGCCCATTTAACATTTTCACTAATAGACCTACTTTCTTCTTGTGCAAATGATGCAAGTATCGAAAGCATAAGTTCGCCATCTCCACTTAAAGAACTAATGTTTTCTTTTTCAAATCTTACTTCGATACCAAGGTTCTTTAAATGTCTTACAGTTTTTAGTAAATCTACCGTGTTTCTTGCAAATCGCTGTATGGACTTAGTTAAAATAATATCAATTTTACCTTTCTCACAATCTGCAATCATGCGTTTAAACTCTTCACGCTTATTAGTACTAGTTCCACTAATACCGCTATCAGCATAAACTCCAGCAAATTGCCAATTAGGATTTTTTTGAATAAGATTATTGTAATAACTAATTTGTGCAGAAAGAGAATGATTTAATCTTTCAGATTCCACAGAAACTCTAGCGTAAGCTGCCACTTTTTTTCTTGCTTTTATAGCAGGAATTGTTGGCTCTATTTTGGTTATAGTTCGCATAAGACTTGCCTCTTTTTATTTACATATATCACTCTAAACCTAAGTTATAGCAAGCTAATATCAGTAAATAATGTACCTATAATTGGATGATATTTTTTAATCATAAGCGCGTTAAAATTAGAGTACTCATCAAGAGTTATAGCGTTATCCTCTAGTAGCTTTTTAGCAAAAGACATTGTTGTTAAATAAAGCTTTTCATTCTTAAGTTGAACTTTTGTCATGAGATTAACCTCAAAATCTATCAGCAACATAACATGAGTGACTACAATACTTACGGTGTGAGTTGCCATAAGCTGTAAAACTCTTATGACAAAAAGAACACACATAGTCGTAATTAGCTTTACGCTCTACTAGTTCTAAATGAGAGTTCCACCAAGTGTTACGGCACTTGTTAGAACAGAAAAGTTTTAATTTACGCTTAGGTGTTTGAGAAATACTAGTACCACAACACTTGCAAGTATTGGTGGAAGATGCAGTCGTTACAGGGGTAGAAACAGTTAAAGCATTTCTACGGCAAAAAGATTTAACAGTATTAACTGATAAATTAAGTTTTTCAGCAATAGCTTTATAACCAAAAAATTGTTTACGCAATACAATTATTTGCTTTTTTTGTTGTTCAGTCATAGTCTAACTCCTTATTTATCGTTAAAATGATTACTAAACACTTCTAACTTTCTAAGTAGTTCAAATGATGAAAATTCCGGGAATTTGAGAAAAATAATAGACATGGAATGTAACTCCTTTAAAAATTTGTGATTCTTAATTTTTAAAAGAGATAAATAAGGTTATTTGACGAAAGGTAAACAAAAATAATTAAAAAAAAGGAAACAAGAATGTATTGCTATAAATGTGGGAAAGAAATATCTGATGATTCATCATTTTGTAATTATTGTGGAACAAAAGTTGTAAATATTGAAAAAACAACAAATAACGAAAGGAATCCTGTATTAAACTCTCCTGATGACATAACACCTGAACTTTTAGATAGAATTGCAAGAAATGATTTAGATTCTTTAACAATAAATTATGAATTTACAAGCTCTGTAAATTTACATGATGACAATCAAAGCAAAATTTGGGAACAAGAGAGATTAAAAATAAACCCTTTTTGGATTGTAAATAAAACCATAAAACCGATAAAAAACATAACTTTTGAAATAAAATTTACAACTAAGGTAACATCTTTAGCTTATGCTTTTTATCTTTTTCAAGAGCTAGAATCACTAAATATAAAAGATACTTCGAGCATTACTAATATGGAGGCAATGTTTCTGTATGCTCGGGAATTTAATTCAGATATAAGTAATTGGGATACTTCGAAGGTTACTAATATGAATGAAATGTTTGGAAGTACTTTTAAATTCAATCAAGCAATTGGTAATTGGGACACTTCTAAAGTTATAAGTATGACAAGAATGTTTGAAGACGCAAAATCTTTCAATCAACCTATTGGTAATTGGAATACTTCTTGTGTCAACAATATGAAAGGAATGTTTAGTGGTGCTAGATTATTTAATCAACCTATAGAATTCTGGGATACATCATTTGTCATTGATATGAGCTGTATGTTTTGTGATGCAACATTTTTCAATCAACCTATTGGGAATTGGGATACATCTAATGTTACTGATATGACTTATATGTTTTATAATGCAACATCTTTCAATCAACCTATTGGTAATTGGAACATTTCAGGAGTAACATCTATGGAAGGAATGTTTAAAAACGCAAAATCTTTCAATCAACCTATTGGTAATTGGAATACTTCTAATGTTATGTATATGGATAGAATGTTTGAGGATGCACATTCTTTTAACCAACCTATAGGAAATTGGGATACATCTAAAGCCGTATATTATTCAGGTCCACTTTTTAGTCGTAATCTGAATAACATGTTTAATGGAGCTACATCATACTCTTATCCTAAACCACGTGGAGCCAAATAATCTCCACCTACAATCTCTTATTAACTTCCACAGTTAACTCATCAAGTCTTTCATAAAGCCAGTCTCCAGGACAGGCTTTATTGGCAAACCAACGATGGACTGTGATGAGCATTTCGTTGGGCTTAGGTTGATAATTTAAAGTTTTGCTCTTGTCTTTAAACCACAAGAGCTTATTTTTATTGCGCCTTTGGCAAATATCAACGCAAAGGTCTATTAACGATTTAAAAACTTTATCGTTCATGGCATATGGCGTTTTGGTGTCACTTGCGCATTCAATAGTTACTGCTCGTTGATCATTTTCTCTTGATGAAGAACACCAACTTCGCTTATTCTCATCAACACATAGCGCAATTCTGCCTTCTGTGCCAATAGCATAATTACAACTTGCTTTACGCTCTGTTGACTTAAAGCAATCACAAATTTGCTCCACTGTTAATTGCCCAACCACGCAATGTGGTGTAATTCTATCAATAGCATGAGTTCGCATGCCTGAATGGTTAGGACTTAATTTGGTGTATGTTATCAATTTGCTATTTATCATTTCTCTTCTCCTCTTGCTTCGGTTTTATCGTGAAGTTGAATAAGCACATTTTTGATGATTTTAGGAATTGGTAAACCAAGTCTTGATGCATTTTCTAGCAAACTAATACCTTCATTTGAAAGATAAAAAAGATTACAGTCGTGCGTATAATGCTATTAGTGCCAATAACGTAAACGTCTATTATGTTGGCAATGCCTACAAGTAAAAAATAAAAACTTTTCTGCAAATTCCCTTAAAACCAATTTCACTAGATAAACTTCTATTGCTGACCGCACACATCACGCCACTTAAATAATCTATAAACACAAAAACAATAAGTGCGTAAATCAAACCATCACAGCCTCCTAAAAAATATCCAAATCCTGCCCCCATTCCTGAAAAACATACTTGCATCATGCACCATATTTCTTTCATGTTTATTCCTTAAATAAAAAAGCGACTACTTTGATGAGTAATCGCTATTGTTGTTTTGTTGTTAGTTTTTATTACTTTAACTTTTTCAAAAAGTCAGCTGAAAGCCACCTACTGTATTGCTCTGCCACTTTTCTGTACTTATCAAAGTAAAAACTTGCGTTTCCAAAGTAATGTTCTTCATCATTCCAAGGTTTTAAACTACCAAAGAAATGAACCATTACAGGTGCTATGGCAAAATAATGAGCATCTGTAAACATTAAATTAAAGCATGGTTTTATTGTAATGAGGTACTCATGCATAAGATAATTTAACCAGTCTTGTTCAGGACAATTAAACCTCGTTGGTTCTTCTTTTAACGCTTCAAGGAACGAGTCATAAATGTTAAATTTGCGTAATACATTAGCACCGTAGACAACAAATCCCGTATTAAAATATTTTGATGAATTTATCCATTCGGTAAGTTTTAACTCTTGTAACCACTTAGTTCTATTTGGCTTTTCATCAACTCCATACACGTGTTCACTGTCAGCCGTTGCTATAACCTTTGATATTGAGTTGCAAAACAAGGTGTCTAAATCAAAGTTGATGATTAAATCATAATCTGCTTTTAACTCATCAAGAGCTACTAGGCGCTCAGAAATACTCGGCATGGCGGTCTTGGGAACAAGAAGATAATCGCCTCCTGCATAGTTAAAGATGTCTTCTTTAGGAAACTCTACTTCCTTAAAATTTACCTTACAGCTTTTCAAGGCTTCCTTTAATCTCGAATAGTCCCTTCCTTGTTCAAGATAACATTGCACTTGGATCGTACTATTCCACTCAAAAAAACTTCTTAGAGCTACAATTGCAGGATCTATATAGTCTGCATTGAGCACACAAAAAGCTATTACTTTCATATTGATTATTATCCTTATAGATCATCTGCAAACACACGTTCATCGTAATTTACTAGTTCTAAAGTACAAGATTTGTTATTGGGCTTTACGTTGGTAACCCAACATTTGATGAGTTCACCGATTGCAAAGAACGGAAACTCTAAACTTGAACCATAATCATCATTCCAACTAAAAGGTAATTTCTCTGAAAGCTGTAACTTATGACTATCAAGTCTTGTAAACTCACTTTGCCACATGGAGCCATCAAGCTTTCTAATGTAGATTATTCCTACATCTTTAACTTCTGGTATTTCCATATCAACTTCTATGGTGTCTTCTTTCTCTAGGCATAAAACTCTACCTATAATATTGCTTAGATTATGGTCTAAAACAAGACCTACTAAATCGTTATACTGACAATTTAAACCATCAAGTTCTGTTTTGATTTCATATTTGGTGGTAGTATAAGTTAAGTACCTAAGACGTCTAAGCCCCATTGCAATAGCGACATTCTCCTGAACAACACCAAAAGCATTAAGCGTTTCTTGATTTTTACTTGTTGGGTACAAGGTAACTACACCTTTACCTTTATCATCAAGGTGTACATATCGAGTGGCAGTTTTATAAGTTTTTGGATCTATATACTCAACCACCACTTCATTTACTGAGTCATCACGCCTTAAAGTTATGGTGGCCTTGGGTGATGATGTTAAATTTTGTGGAGTAAAGATTTGCGTTAAAGGTTCAAATTCTTCCTGCTTATGAAGTTTACAAAAGCTTAGTTTATTCTCATAAACAGTAAGTCCTGCAAATCCTGCCTTTAAAACATCTCTTAAAGTATCAAGAAGTGTATTGTCATCATCGATAGTGCCATCAAGCAACATTCCTTTGGACTTCCACCAAGCATCAAATTTGGCAAGAGACTCAGTATTGATAATGCCTTTATATTTGGAGTTGTCACAGATATATTTGATGACAGGAGCAATATCTCTAGTAGCAACCATTTTTGAGCCGTCATTTAAAGTCGGAAGTTTACGCGTCCATAAAGTCCATATTTGATTATCTGAAAGCTCAGATAAAGTTTCAGTGCCTTTAAATCTACAGATAAGCACTGTCATGTCATCGTACTTGTTTTGAGTTGAAATACAGCTCTTAAGACCTACCCACTTACACTCTCTGAGTACTCTTGTTGAATCTTCATGAGGTGTTAAATTTTTACATCTAAATTCATAGTTACCAGCAACTTCTACATCAACTGAAATTGTATAAGCTAGTTCATCATTGGTGGCATTAGTCCAGGTCTTTACTATTGATGACCATTCACTATTAGAGTCAACTAAACGATAGTCTATTTGAATTTCAACTGTTCTTGAATCAAAATCTCCATCATCACGTAAATACCCTAGGCCCTGGTTAAAAGCAAAATCCAATTCAAACTTACTTGAATCTGCACCTACAGGACATGCTCTATAAGGCCCCACCCAAACACCTGCAGATTCGCTAGAGTTCTTATCAATTGTAAACTTTACATCGGAACTAGTAATTCCCTGACTCCAAAATTTAAAATCATCAATAACTAAATAACCGTCTGTACATCTTGAACAGTATGTGGTGCCATTATCAGAGCTATTTAAAACGTAAATACCATCATCAGATTCATAAGGATAATCAGCAGGAATTGGCTCATAACACATAAAATCATCACTGTGATTTTTGGAGACAATTCTTCCTGTGGTTGATGGGTATTCTGGATAATTAGGAATTTCAGCATCTACAGCACTAAGAGTTATCGCAACACAACGTTCTTTAGTTTCATTGGTGTATTCCTCTATCTCTAAAATCTCTGCATCAAAGTTTGCGGTATTGGTTACTTTTAAAGTGTCGGTTGACGGACCTTGAGAACCTACCGCATTGGCTACATAGGTTGTTACCGCACTACGATTCCAAGTTATTCTCAAAATGTCGCCTGCTTGCACTAGTTCTTCTGTGGTTGTTTCCTCATCAACAACTACTTGTTTTGTTTGCCTTGCTCTTAACCACTGCAAATCTTCAATGTTATTTGCAAGTTTTAAGTAGATTACATGTGTTTTATCACCAATTACAGGTGTTTTATCAATGCTTGATGAAACTAAACGTACTCCAGAAGTACCTGAAATCTTAAAATATGTACCTTTATCCCACGGTAATGAATAGTTGCTTTTTACTGTTTTATGGCTTGGTCCTGAAGAACCTGCACTGTAAGTAATACTTGAATACTTATGAGCAATAAAACCATAGTTCCCAAAGGTTACTGTCATAGTACTGTTACCACTTTTGGCTTCTTCAATTGGACCTGTCAGTGTTTTTCCTTGCTTGGTTACTTCAATTGATGAATACCAACCGTACCAGCACCCCTCTTCAAAGGAATTCTCGGCAGAAATTATTGTTCCAGGTTCATAAACTTTAACTTGAGCCGAACCTCCATTTAATTTTGATATCGGGGTGTTAGCAATATATATATCATCATGCTTTCTTGAATATTCATAAAAACCTCGTCCCTGGCATAACACTAGGTCCATAAAATATTTATTGTTGCGATAAAAGGTGTGAGCATCACAAAGATAATCAGGAAATTTCTTAAAATAACCAAAATTTTCAGGAATAACTGATTGCAGTTTTACTTTGTTCCCTTGAGCGTTTACATCATAAATTGAACTGCCTGTTTTAGTGTTTCCAGTATTAGAACTTCCGAGTTTATTCATCAT
>GL995211.1:15040-18688 GCA_000222855.1 Succinivibrionaceae bacterium WG-1
AAGCTTTATGTACTGAGTTGATGAGTTTCATAGAACTTACTTTCTTATAGTAGTTCTCACTGCAACAACCATTAGTGCCACCAAGAGTGTGCCAAATGGCAAAAAGCTGACCTGTCATACAGTAATTATTGTTGTTATTTCCTGCATTAAACCACTGTCTAATGTCGTACTGAGCGTTACAAATAGCTTTTTGTTCTTCTGTTGGAGCTAATGTATAATTATTTACAGCAATAACTGACGGCATGTGTTTGGCTAAGTTTTCAGAGAAACTCCAAGCTAAAATACAAGGTCTGTTTTGACTTTTATTTTTACTAATACGTCCCCAGGTCCAAAGCACCCCACCAATGCCTTTTTTATTATCACCTTCTTCAGTTGGATAAATAACAAGGTCTGTGAAATCATGTTGTCCTGAACCGTTAATAAAAGAATAGCCACTGCTATATTTAGTATTCCAATATACTATTGAAAAACTTATCTCGTCATCAATAATAGAATACGGTAATGTATAAGCATATAAGTTGCTACTTAAAAATGAAGCGTTTAAACTTCTTGAAGCTTTTCCTACTGCATAAAAAGCTAAATACTTAGAGAGAGCATATTTGCTCCATGAATCAGCATATAACTGTTCCACTTTTGGAGACATGTTCATTGCAATCACCAATTCTCCATCAAAGAAGTTAATTGAAAGACAAACGTTATCTTCACTTGTACCAATAAATATAACATCAGACTCATAATGGTGCCCTTCAAAAAACTCAGCATTAAGATTACTAGGTCTAGTATCATATAGCGGAGCATCAGTCATTCTTGAACTACCAAAAGTAATAGTATCAATAATGGTAAGACCTGAATTTTGAGAAATAATTAGTGATGCAATTTGCTGTAATAAATCATTTAATTGAGTACTTAATACATCTTTATTGCTATCGTATGGAACTTTAAAAGTTACTTTTTCTTAATAGACATATACTTTTAACCTCGTATTTAAACTTCATCATAATCTGTACTTTTTTCTACAGATTTTATAGTGGTAATAGATGCGTTATCGCTATCTTCTTCAATAGCAGTAATGGAACTTACTGCTGAATCGCTCTCAACTTTATTGATTATTGCTGTAGGAGTTACAAGTTCTTTTTCTTCAATAACCAAATCAACATTGGCAGAAGGAGCGCTCTCTATAAATTGCACCTCGCCTAATGTTTCCTCGGCATTCTTGGAACTTATAAAATGTTCCTGCCATGAACCATCATCAACAATGGTGCTAGAGACATCTAACGTACAAGAAATCTTATAAACTGAATTTTCTTCATTACGGTATAAGAGATTTTGCGTAAATTGACCTTTTTGAATGCGACAATATTGATAAGATATAGCGTTTCCATCAAGAGACAATAAAGGGCAAACAAACCAGTCTGCCCCATAATGAATATTGCCTTTATACCAGTTTAAGAATTCACTAAACTGTTTTTCATTAAAAATCCAAGTGACCGATAAAAAGTCTGGAGCCCCTTGGTTGATGAGTCTCTGCCTAACATATCCATCACTCATTTGTGTTCTTAGAATATTGGGTTGAAATTTTCTACTGTAACCACTTTGCTGTGGCGTTGGTAAAGATAAAGGATAAAAATACATTGATTATGCTCCTATGCGCTTTAGATTAAATGTGTTTTGAATAGCATTACTCATTTCTCCACCACGTCTAATGTCTGACACAAAAATGTTTATAATCTTAGTGTCTTGTTCTTCAGTTGACTCTACGCTTCCTGCTTTTTGAGAACTTTCGTAAAGATTTACTATTACATTACCATTTGCTCCATTCATTGCACTTCTTGCTAATTGGGCTGTTTCCCGTCTTGATGTAACAGAAACAGGACCTTGAATAAGTTCTGGACCGTATTCCCCTACAATTCCCCAGGAACCCGCATTTATATGACCACCTTTATCGTGCATAGAAACAGAACTAAGCTGAGATATTGCAGATGTGGTAGTAGCTATTGCTGAGGCATAATTAGCTAACTTCTGTGGCCATGTCACAGCAGTTGGATCATTTAAAGCAGCAATCCATGCCTTAACAGCATCAATAGAAGCAGACGCAAATGCAAAGCTTTTTTGAACTACAAATAAAGCTTTATAACTACTCGATGATTTATCCATATTGTCTGTTAAATCATTAAAAGCATCTCCCATATTGCGAGTAACATCTGCCAAACGTTCATATGGTTCCTGCATTTTTTTGATTTCTTCAGCTTGCTTGTTTTGCTTAGTAGTATTGGTGTCAGTGTTATATTTATCTAAAAGCAGAGATCTTGACTGTAGATAGCTTTCTTCGGAGATTAGTTTGGCAGCGTGAAATTCTTCAAGTTTAGCAAGTTTTTGTTGGTACTCATCATCAATTTGTAAGAGTTCATTTTCTATTGGGTTTAACGAATTTATAAAATCTTGAGCCTCTTGTTCAATTTGTAGACGTTGGCTTTGATATTCTTGTTCGAGAATTAGAAGTGCATTGTTCTTTTCAATTTCGGAGATTTGTGTGTTCTCGGCAGCTATGCGTTGAAACTCCTGCAGCTTTTTAAAGTAATCAACATCTAGTTGTTCAAGGTCGCTTTTAGATTTTAAGTCAAGCTCTAACAGTTGATTGTAATACGGTGTCCAGGTATCTTTGGCAACAATAGCTTTACTAACCCCTCCATCAGCTCCACCATTTTTACCATTTGTCCCACTGCTTTTTGTACTAGAAAAAGCTAAACCTTGCTCGTTTTGAGTTCCTGCTCCTATTGAACTGTTCTCAAATTTTTTTGCTAAGCGTTCACGTTCCGCAGCAATACGTTCTTGAGAAGCTGTTACTTCGTTTTCAATACTTGCTATGGTTGCTTTATAAATTTTTGCAGTTTCGGCAGCCTCTTTTTCTGTTTGATTTCTAGCACTCAAGTAACCATTAGTGAAATCTCCGCCTGATAAAGTACTACCAATACCGGAACCAATAGCATTTAAAACACCAATGGTATTATCCCAAAGCGAACTTGCACACTCACTTATTTTTAAAAAGCCTATTTGTGCAAACTGAAAAAAGTTAGAAAAGAATAACTTCCAACTACTAGTGCCATTCTCAAAATCTAAACCTATAAGGTTTATGGTACTTTCAAAAATGTCACTTAAATCTTCAAGTCCTGTTTTAAAACCATCAAAAGTATCTTTAGCAAGCTTGGTTAAATTATGAAACCATTCAGCTATAGCAGGATCAGTTAACCAGTCTGAAATGCCATTTAAGGTGTTTGCAAGAAAGTCTTTACCTAGAATTATTAACTCGCCAAATCCACCATTTGATTGCATAATGCGAGTACAAAAAGTACCCCATGCATTATCAAGTCTTCCTGTGGCAGCTGAAACTGTATTTAACTTTTCCTCTAAAACTCCATCAAAGTTATTAGTAGCAAGTAAACTTAAATATGCATCAAGTGCTTTACTGTTTTTTTCAATTTCAGAAGTGGTGCCTTTATACGTTAAAGAAATGGTATCACCATTATCTTTGGCAGTAATACCAAATTGGCGTAAAGACTTAATAGAGCCTTGATTAAAAGCTATAACAGCATTAGTTAAAGAATTGATATCTGTTCCAGTACCATGAGCAATGGTGGCATAAGTTTTTAG
>GL995211.1:20560-22777 GCA_000222855.1 Succinivibrionaceae bacterium WG-1
TTATCATTTAAACATTCTATATACCTGCTACAACTGTTTCTTAAAATTTCCATCTCTTTTAAAGTTTTATTCAATTTTTCTTCATTTTGACAAGCTACATCATTTACTAACAAACAATTAGAAGATGCATACGAAATATTACCTACAACCATAAAAACACATATAACTAAAAGTAATAAAACTTTATTCATAATGATCTCCTATAGAGCTAGAATAAGTATAATTGTTTTCACTAAATGCATAGTCAAAAGTATTTTCTTCAATTTCAGCATTAAGTTCTATTCTTATAACAGCACTTATATAGACATTTCTTGATCGTGTATCACCATCTGTTAAAGTCTTTTCAGCTACAGTAGCTAACACAACACGGCATATTACAACACGTTCGTTTTGATATGTAATTTCGATAAATGGATCTACGGGATAAATTTTTTCATTATCATCAACAGGAACTTCATCTAATAAATCATTGATTAACTTAGGATTATTTTTAAAATAATTCTGTAACCATTGTGTATCTTTTGTCATATAATTAATCTCAAATGTAAACTAAAATTTTATAAACGAATTTATATTAGTATAAAAAAAACGCACTAAATCAATTAAATGTTTGTATATTAAGTCACATTATTAACAAGTCGTTTTGATCATCAATGCTTTCATCTTTTCTATTTCGTGGTTGCAGTCTTGCTCATTCATGCCGTTTCTATAGCGTTCGTGTGGGTGGTGTTCTAAGTACTCTTCCTCAAAAACTATCGACCAATAGTTGAACTCCGTTGTTGGAAACTCTAATACTTCTGAAATTGGGCAGTGAATTTCTCGGGCAATTCTCACCGCCAGTCTAAATATGAAACTGCCCTTAATTAGTTTTTTAGTTCATTTTCTTTGGTAGTGTTAAGTTCTGAGAACTCTTTTACTAAAATGTTGATGACATTATTTGGCATTGCTTCCATAAAACTATTAAAGTCTTTTTCGTTTTCTGTAAGAATTCCTTTTTCATCACACAAAGATGCATGCATCATTTTTAGAACTCGTTTTTCCAAATCTTTCTCATTTTCAAATTCAAGTCTTGTCTTTCCTGAAAGCTCTCTAATGAAAAATGAAACACCTTCAATTTCTACCTTTTTAATCTTAAATTTTAAGTTCTTAGCAAGATCTAAATATGACATTTATTACTCCTTATTCTTTGTTTTCAGTTGTTTCAGTTGCACTAGACCAAACTACATCAGTTGATTGTCTGCCTGTAATCTTAAGTTGCATAAAACCATCAGCACTTCCTGAGACTATCTGATAACCAAGAAGCTTTAAATCATATGTTGCAATCGTGCCATTGGGCCACTGATGTTTTAATGAGATTGTTTGGTGCTCTTGGGCAGCTGTAATTAAGTCTTTCTGATCTAAATCATCATCATAAAAATACAATGTTAGTTCTCGCTCTGATGCATCCTTAAGTCCACCTGTATACATTTTTCTTTTATCATCAATGGTTGTGCATTCCTGAGACTCTGCAATATCACCAATATCCCCTAGTTCCTGAGCTCCTTTTAATGCTTGCCAGTTTTTCCCTAAGTCTCTTGAAAATTGTGAGTGTGTCCCACCAAGTAATACTGGCTCACTTGCTTTATAATCATAAAGATCTGTATATGACATTTCTTACCTCTACTGTTTCATTAGGTCTGTTACCGATTCCTGCACCATGTCTAAAACTATTGCTACAGCTTTGGAATCTACGTTTTGTTGAATTTTTTCCATAAAATGATGAGCTGTAATTCCTTTTACAACTTTGCCTCGTTGAATAGCAGGTCTATTCTTACGTTTTATGAGCTCTACTAATCGTTCTGTGTTTCTCGTAAACAGACCTATAACTTCACCTTTACCATTACGAATAATCTGCGCATAAGCATTCCCCTAAAGTAACAGATGTGTCATTAACGTTTCACGAAATACAAATGATGTCATTTCAGCATTTGGCTCATCATGTAATAGTCGGTAAAGCGGATGTTTAAATGCCTTTATCTTATTGCCTTGTTTTTCTGCTGATAAAGATGTATTGGCATACTTGCAATTGATTCAGAAAGAATTCGTACGCAGGCATACACCGCTGTCATTTGCATCGCGGAACGTTCATTTACAGCTTTACCAGAAGTGCTACCACCAAGCGTAAAGCGGTAGCTAGAACCATTAAGACTGTTAGTTGCTTTTTTATTGTGATTAAAC
>GL995212.1:0-8184 GCA_000222855.1 Succinivibrionaceae bacterium WG-1
CTTCTCATCCATTGATATTTTACTCCTTCCCTTGTTGGTGACGCCATAGAAGGATAGTCTTCTGGTATTTCTGCCACATCTTCTTCTGGTACAGGCGGAAGTTCTTTTTCAGGACTACAACCATTCAAAGATATTATGCTAAATAAAGATAATAGGGTTATACCATAGAATTTGTTTAAATTTTGGAATTTATATTTATTTAGCATGTTAGTAGTTCCCAAAAATAAAAATAATTTTATTCAACAATAAAAAACAAAATATTAAATAAATTTAAAGTAAGAATAATCTTATATGATGTTATATCTCTTCAAAAGAAAATAATTTCGCTAGTGATAGTTGGGTATAGTATCTAAGGGGATAGTTGTACCTAATCTAATTTTATCCATACTTTGGTTGGCGGTATTATTTTCTGATGTGTTTTTTAATTAATCTCATAAGTTTTTATTTTAATGGTTATATAATTTTTTTTAAAGAAATATAGCCTAAAAATGTTGTTATTCTTAAATTATTTATCGATTTTTATGTTTCTAATACTATTGTTCTCCTTAGTAAGTTCTTTTGTGTTTGTTTTGACGTTAATTGTTAAAAAAAATAAATAATGTAAATATTTTCAAAATAATGCAACTATAGACATGTTACTTCATAAAATTTATAAATGTTTTAGTGAAAAATTTTATATTTCTTTTAGGGAATGATTTTTAATTTTATTATATTTTTATAAAATTAATTTTAAATATAAGTCTTTATAATATAACGTTTTATTTATTTTTTTTAACACATAACTTTAGAGAAAATTAGTTTAACATAATTTTTTTGAATTTTAATTTTACTTATAAAAAGCAATAATGTAACATTATGTAACAGCGTGTAACAAGTGATGAAAAAAATAATTTTAATTAAAAATGGGCTATAAGTAGAATTATTAGTTTTTTTATTGAGTATGTTATTTATCTTATGTTAAAAATATACATGTAAAAAGTTAAGAAATGCTTTTTGTAAAAGTTAGCGAATATGTAGTTATTTTAACTAAAAAATTTACCAACTTAATAAATGCAACAAAAAGCAAGTAATAGAAAGAGTATTTGTTTTACTCAAAATAAAGAGTAAACATAAATAATAAAATATGCACGAGGTTGGTATGGATAAGATGTTTAGTTTTAAATTTATGTCTACATCTTCAATGCTAGAAGAAGAAATAGATGATGAACAGAATAAACCGCAAATTGATGTGGTTTCATTTACTGGTACAGAAGGAATATCTGAACTTTATAAATTTGACATCACTCTTGCTGTATCAAACTTAAAAGATTTAACTGTTACAGATTTTGCTAACAAATTACTATGTAATAGAGTGGTGTTTACCCTTCAAAATGCAGAAGAGTTAAGTAGAGATATTTGTGGTATTATCAATGAAGTTCAATTATTAGGTCAATTTGGTGAAAAGTTCTTTTATAAAATTGCTCTAGTTCCTGAAGTTTCTAATTTATTACTTGTTAAAAAGACTAGAGTATTTACAGGTTTAAGTGCTGCACAAATTATTGCAAATATTTTGGCTGAAAATATTCCTGGTAGTGGTAGATTGCTTGTTAGCATGGCAGGAATTCAAATGAGTAATTACCAACCTGAAGAATTTGTAATGCAATACAATGAATCAAATTGGGAATTTGTCTCTCGCTTAATGGAACGTGTTGGTATTTATTATTACTTTGAACATCCAGTGCAAAATCATTCTCAATTTAATGGTTTAGATTTGGGAACTCTCTCAGGTAATCAACAAGAAATACTAGTATTATTAGATAATAAACATTATCAAGGTACCATGAAACCTGAAGCTTTATTTTGGAATAATACAGGTACCCAATCTAAAAATAATGTCTACAATTTACAAGTAGGCTTTAAGCGTAAATCACTAGCTGTTGAAATAAGAGGATACGATTTAGATAAAAATCGTACAATATCTGCTTTACCAAAAGCGATGACTGCATTAGTTCATTCTGAAAAAGGTGATGAAGTTTTAAAAAATGTTAATAATGGTACTAACCAAATGTATAGTGCTATTTTAAATTCTGATAATGCGGAATTATATAGTAAGGTGAATGCAGAACGAGAAAATGTTGGTGGTGAATTTGTAACAGGCACTTCAACTTGTGCTACTATGAGTAGTGGTAATATATTTAGAATGCTTGGCGCGCAATGGTTTGAAAACCGTAAATTATTAACGGTTAAAATAGAACATGAAGGTGCTCAAGCAGGTTACGAGTATGCGGGTTTAATTGCAGATAAGAATAATATAAATAAAAATGAAAGTTTTTATGAAAATAAATTCTATGCAATTCCAAGTGACATTCAATATCGCGCGCCTTTAAAGACTGCAATTCCTAAAGTTGGTGGTTTCTTACCTGCAATTGTAGAATCTCAAACTGGTAGTAATTCAGGGCTATCTTTAGCTTGTATGGATGATCTTGGCAGATATAAGATAAAATTTGGTTTTGATGATGAAACTAAGAATTTAGGTTACGGTTCAGGTTGGGTAAAACTTCTACAACCATTTGGTGGTACAGATGCTAAGAGTGGTATGCACTTCCCATTATTAGGTGGCGCTCAGGTTTTGGTAGGATTTATTGATGGTAATGTTGATTTACCATATATAGTAGGTTCAGTTCAAGATCAAAGTGGTAGTGTAGTAACCTCTGCAAATCAAATTTGTAATGTGATTAAGAGTGGCACTGGTACATTACTTGTAATGGGAGATTCTATAGAACCTGGTAAGAACTACGTGCTTTATAGATCTGATATTGGCTTCTCTGCAATGGGACCTGCACCTGAGTCAGTAGTTAAAATGTAATATTACTAGTTTTTATAATTTGTTTATTGATTTGATGATTTTAGTAGTTATTTGATTGATCAGTAAAACAAAAGTGAAAAGATTCTAGTGTTGAAAAATTTAAATTGTATGACATCTTGAGAGTTTGTATACTTAGATGTCATATAAGAAAGTGGTTGTATTTATGGATAATTTACCTCAAATTAGCGAAGAAGAAAAAGCTCAATTATTGCAAGAATTTGAGCAAAACATAAAAGACGCAGACCCTGACTATTTTAATAATATAATTCTTAACGAGTTAAAATCAAAAGATATCTTAAAGAATTGGAAATTAGATGGTAGCAAAACAGTAGGACAAAGCTTTGAAGGGACTCCAATAGCACAAGTGGCTTATTTATTACCGACTCTCTTAAAAGATCTTTTAAACATAGAATTAGACTTTACTGATAAACAATTTTCACAATGTGAATTAGTAAATTTGGATATGAGTTTATGGAATCTTAAGAATACATCTTTCTATGGTTGTACTTTTAAAAATTGTACTTTTGATAAAAAGCAACCTCAAATAAATTTTTCAGATTGCACTATTGAAGATTGTAATTTTAATGAATTTGATTTTGGTTGCATTGATGCCACTAATACTACATTTAAGAATGTAGGTTTTGTAAAAAGTTCAATAGATAGATCTTTCTTTACAGATTGTACTTTTGATAATGTTGATTTTGGATTAGTTTATTTAAAACCAATTGTAAATTTTGCCTCATGTAAATTCAATGAAGTAAACTTTAGTGGTGCTAATTGTTTTAGAGCCAGATTTTTTGACACTGTTGAATTAGTAAATGTAGATTTTACAGGAGCAAATTTATCTTCAACTATGATTGAAGGTTTTATCTTTGATAAAGAACATAATATCACTTTAAATAAAACTAATTTTACTTGTGCCAATATTTCGAAGGCAAGTGTAAAAGAAATTAAGTTTGATAATGTTATTTTAGATAGAACTGTTTTTAGTGGTAGTGTATTTAATGACATGCATTTTGAAAAACAAATGTTATCTTTTGTATGGTTTGATGAATGTGTTCTTAATAAAATTGATTTTAAAGATTGTAATTTAGCCTATGCTAAGTTTTCAGGAGCAAAACTTAGAGGGGTAAATGTTGAGCATTGTATTGCCAATAATCTTTTTGCATCTAAAGCAGAAATGATAGGTTGTAATTTTATTAAGACGGATCTATCAGCTAGTAATTTTGCTTATGCAAGTTTATTGGGCTGTATGATTAAAGATTGCGATATGACTCAGACTTACGAACATGACACAAAGTATGATAAGACTGATTTGTTTGGAACTTTAAGGGTTAATGTGGTAAAAACAGATCCAGATCTTTATGAGGCGGAACATTTTTATTAAGTCTATGTTTTAATTACAAACACAATCATTATTCTAAAATGGAAAAATAAATAAGTATTAAGTAAGGAGAGTGTTATGTTAGCTTGTTCATCAATGAATGGAATTGCGCAAACTCAAGGTCCTACAGACGTATGTAATACCCCAACTCCAACAGGTCCGGTGCCAATGCCTTATCCTAATATTGCAATGCTTGCTACTGTAAATCCAAGTACTGCTGCAAAAAATATTACTATTATGGGAATGCCTGTATTAAATCAAGATTCGGTAATTCCTATGAGTAATGGTGATAATGCAGGTGTAAATATGGGCGTTACTTCAGGGATGGTAATGGGACCATGCACTTTTAAATCAGGAGCTCAAAAGGTCACTTTTGCAGGCAAACCTGCAGTTGCTATGAATTGCACTACTGGACATAATGGTCAAAATAATCCTAATGCCATGGGAAGTGTAATGGCTCCTTCTCAAAGTATTGTTGATGTAAACTAATTGCAGACATCTTCTTGAAATAAGCTAATTATAAGGATATTCTTGGTAGTAGATTGAATCAATAAATATAGAACCACCAAAAAAAACATTAAAAATAAATAAAAACAAAACAAAATAAATGTTGGGATTTTATGGTTACAGACGATAAAGAAGAAATAAATATATTAGACTCTGATTTTTTTACCTCAAAAGATTCATCTCAAAAGGCTAATTTAGGTAATATTTTAAGTGGTATGCTCAACACAGAGCATACTGAAATTAATGTAAACAATTCAAAGCTTAAGATAAACTCAAAGTTAACTGAGCTTGTGTCATCTCAAAAGCAAGGTAACTCAATAGCGTTAACAAATGCAAATGTTCAAGATTCTAACATTTTAGATTTGGAACAGTTAGAATTAAAAAATCCACAAAAAAGTAGAGGTACTGCATTGATAGTTGGTTTTCAAAACAACGGCGTAGTACTTGAGGAAATAGTAAAAGGGCAAGGAACCCAAAACTATTTTTTAGCACAAGTTGCAGATCAATTATTAGTAACTCCCAATGTTGGCGATAAAGTAATTTTTGAAAATCTTGATGATGAAAATTGGATTTTAAATATTTTAAAATTTGCTAATAGTACTCAAGAACGATTTGTGGTTTTGCCTGACAATGTAAAAGTTATGGCCAAAAATGAGTTAGAACTTATTGCTCCTAAAATAGCTACTCAAGCTTTTGCTATAAAGGAAAACGCTAAACAAAAAGATTCTAGCTTTGTCAATGAAAATAAAAATGTCCAATCTTATGATGAACGTATTAAAAATAAAACTGTAAAAGTAGAAATAGAGTTTTATGAAGCACAAATCCAAAAAAGCAATGTGACAGCTATTTCAGAAGAGCATGTGGCAGAAAAACGTTTAACTGTAGATGGTAGTTCTAATGTTAATGCTTGTATGGTTAATGTTAAGGCAACCCATAATGTGAATATAGATGGCAGAAAGGTAAATTTAGGTTAATAGTATTTTACTTGCAATTTTAAGATTGGTATCAACGCTAACTTAAAAGTTAGTACAAAAATGTTTGCATAAGTACTCACATCTAAAGCATATTTAATGTGTAGTTTCATGATTTATATTAGAATTAGTATTATAGATAAAAAATAATAAATAGTTATAGAGAAATAGAATAATGGTAGTTGCTGAAGATATTATAGCATTAGGTCATAATGCGCCGTTACAAGGTTTAGATGGTGATTTAGATGATACAGCTGAAATGACTAAGCTTAATAATGAAATTGAGCAAAGCCAAAGTGTTTCTAATCCTAGACCTATTAATTGGAATTTAGTAGAACAGTGTTCAAGAATCATTTTGCGTGATTATGTAAAACACTATCAAGTTGCATCTTTATATGCCAAAAGTTTAATAAATTTAAATCCTGGATTTAAAGCTATTGCCGAAGGTGCAGTGGTTTTTGATGAAATAAGTAAAACCTTTTGGAATGAAGCTTTACCGCCAATAAAAAGAAAGAAGGGTAGATTTGCACAAGTTAGTTCCTGGGTTGAAGTTGTAGAGGAATTTGTAAGCTCTTATGAAGGTCCAGAAGTTGAAAGTGACCTTATTGCTGAAGTAAAAGATTGTATTAAAAATTTAGATAGTACTTTAGCTGAAATTGATGAAGATTTAGCTCCTAATTTTAGACCTATATTAAATCAATTAGATAGAGTGCCAATCAAAGAAACAGTAGTGGAACCAGAACCAACTCCTGAACCCGTTGTTGCTAGTAGTACTTCTACTAGTGAAGAGGTTTCTACTAGTGATGCATCTTCTTCTGTTTCAAATACAGCAACAAATCAAGAGATACAGCAATCAGAAAATACTCAAACAACACCGAGTGTAGCGCCAGTTGAAGTGCCTAAACCACAAGTTCAAGTTGCTCCCAAAGTTTCTCAGAGCACAACTTCTGCAGCTCCTGTAAAACCTATAGATGTGCCAATTGCTGAAAATGCTGCGCAAAAAGTAAAGATAGGTTTAAACTTTTTAGTAGATGCTGCTAATGATATCTTTGCTGAAAACAAGTTTAATCCTGAAGGATATAGCTTACGTAGAATAGGGACATGGAATAAGGTTAAAGCCTTACCTTATAATGATAATAATGTTACTAGAATTCCGGTTCCTAGTGATGAAATTCGTAACGCTTTAGAAAAACTATTAATAGGTAATCAATACGATAAACTTTTAGAATCTAGTGAACAGAGAGTATCACAATATATTTATTGGTTAGATCTTTCTTATTATTCATATAAATCATTGATGGAACTATCTCAGAAGGATTGTGCTAATGCTATTGCTATAGAATTAAGAACATTTATAACAAAATTTCCACAAGTGGTAGATTTATGTTTTGATGATGGTACTCCAATGAGTAATTCTGATGCGAAATCATGGATTATATCTTTAATGGCAGCAACTGGTTCTGATTCAGAAAACAATGCGGCAACAGATCCGGTTGAAACTCATATTAAAGAAGCTATAAATTTATCATTCAAAGATATGAAGCAAGCTATTAATTTATTAGAGCAGTTAATAAAAACTAGTTCATCGTTAGATCTTATGCGTTATGAAACTGCACTTGCAAGAGTGTTTTCTATGAATAAACGCCATGACTTAGCTGTTGGTATAATTAATAAAATAAAAGGCGAGTTACAGTCTAATAGTTTAGATAAGTGGAATAAGAAAGAAACTGCTGAAATTTATAGTACTGCGTTTGATATCTTTAGAGATGCTGAAATGCTTCCTGAGGCTACAAAGATTCTTACAGAACTTGCAACTATTGCTCCTTCAATTGCGATTATGAAGAAATATACTCAAGATTAATAATAAATAGTAAACTTATCAATAATAGTTTAACAACAATAATTCAATAAATGATAATAACTCTTTAGGATAAGACTCTTAAAGAGTTATTTGTTTTTCAATTCATATCTTCTTTTATCCTTATATCTATTCATTTTTATATTTATAAGACAAATTGGAAATTACAAAAATTATAGTTTAATTTTTTTTCTAAATTTTTATCACATTATATTTATGAATATTACTGTATTTGAGGAGAAACATGAGTTGGTATTTCTTGATATTTTTTTTAGAGATGCTTTTAAAATATTAATCAATATCACATGTAACGACTATGTAAATTATACATAAAAACATGTTATGAAAATATTAGTGTAAATTGTTGTAACGAATGTGTTAAAAAATGTAAAACAATGTAAATATTAATTGGCTTGAATTTTCATAGTGGTATTATTGTTTTTATAAAGCAGAGAAAATAAATCAAAAATTTGATTAGAGAATCTTTTTAAAACAAAGAGTTTTATTAAGTTTAATAATTGATGAGAACTTCAAATCTTAAAGTTTTTATTTTCTGTACAATTGTTAATGAAAACTTAATTACAGGATGTTTGAATATATTAAGTTTTGTATAGATTAG
>GL995212.1:9134-11452 GCA_000222855.1 Succinivibrionaceae bacterium WG-1
GCTCGGTGCAAATCTTGGTTTTATTTTACGCCACAAAGCAAGGCTGAGAATTTCGAGAAAAATTATAGCATAAAATTTATAAAAAGTGATGGAGTAGAAAAAACTTCGCAATCTTTGAATAAAAATGGGAATTTTATAGCTAATGAGTCAGAAATTACAAATAATCGTAAAATAAAGTTAAATAAATGTGAGTACGATTCTACATTATATTTGGTTCCTGATAATTATAAAGCATCTGACAATTTAAAAGATGTAAAGAATTTTATATCATTTAACTCAAGTTGTAATGAAGATAAAAATGAGGTTTCTATTTCTTTAAAATGCAAAGTATTACTTGCTATAAAAGGTAAAGATAATAAAACTTTAAATTATCTTTCTAATAGTTGTTCCTTATTTGCTGTAGAAAACATAACTCTTAAAACAAAAGACCAGATTAAACTTGATGATAATGAAACAATTACGCTTGAAACTGCATGCGACAATATAAGTAAAAAATTATTAAAAGTAAAAAATTTTTCCCAATTTATGTTTCTGAAAAACTTAAATTTGAAAAAATAGGTTCTGATTCTTCCACTATAAGTAATAGTTTTGAACAAACTATAGATTTTGTAGTAGATCAAGAACCTGAAGGCGACTTTTCTAGTGGTTCAATAAATAATTTTTTTCCACTCCTTCTGATGATAATTGGGCAAAATTAGGTATATATGCTAAAAGTTTAGTACAACATCCAAGTGATTCAATGGATTGTACAATCAATTACCATTATGTTGGTAATGAAAACAACTTGCTTTCAAAAAAAATTAAAATAAACTATTTTGGGGATTCTGATATTACTTTTGATAATGAAAATTTAATTAATTTATCAAAAGGTAGTTTTATTGTTCAAAATACAACCAACAGTTCTTTAAAAGTTACTGGAAGTGATAATGAAAAACTTGATTTTAATATTGGAGATTATTGTTTTGTAGGTACAAAGAATGAAAATAATACACAAAATAGTTATATCCAATTAACAGACATTTATAGTGATGATTATTTATTTCATGAAGATGAACAAAGTCTTTTATTAAATTTAAAAGAAAAATCAAAAAATCAATTGCTACAACAGCATATGATAAAATTGACAGGCATTGTTTGTACTAAAGATAAAGAAACTGTAAAAGTAAAAAAAGATGCAAAACAACCAGAAACAGATTGCGTTATTAAAATAAAAAAAGTAGCAGATAATAAATATAAATTAATAACATATTTAGTTGGTGACGATTATATTAATCCTAATAACCAAAAAGAAGAGATAGAAAATAAAAAAGGAGAACCTTATTGTAAGGTTATTAAGTTTTCTTCCTTAACAGAAATTAACAATAAATTAATAATTTTATACGCAAAAGAAAAAATAAGGGGTTATCTATATATTCGTATCGAATTAGCTTTGAACCATGGATAGAAGTTAGTGATAACAAATTATATTTCTATGTTAAAGATGAACCTATAACTCTTCAATATACCAATAACCTTGATTATGCTTTTGACTTAAACTATATTCCAACAGCTGTGGTTATTTTCATATATGCACTTGTTGGTTTTATATTAGGAAAAAGCAGTAGTGCGAATATAAGAAAGGATATTAATTGGAAACTTTCGAAAAGAGGAAAAAATGGTATCTTTTTCAGTAATAGTAAAAATATATTTATTAGAGCACAAAGGCAAATACTAGTTGGTGATAATGAAAATGAAGAAGAGCAAAAGGTGGGCTTAAAAATTACTGAAACAGAAATCGAATTTCATGGCAAAGAAATTACTATGATGAATGATTCAAGGAAATTAGTTTTTTCAGCTCACAAATTGTCTGCAATTTTTGATAAAAATAATAGTATTTGTATTTCTAATGAAAAAATAGATATGTCATTTAAGAGAAATAAAATAACAATAGATAAGAGAGCGAACAAAGTTATTTTTAAAGTTGATAACAACTCAATTTCCTTTAAAGATTCGGAAATAAAAACTAAAGTAATAGAGATGAATGGTTAAATAGGAGAAATTGGTATGGCTTCAGTAGATATTAATCCTTCTGAATTGGTAGGTTTGGATAAATATTCGTATTCACAAATTGGATTAAGTACCAATTTAGGCATGGGGTACGAAAAATTGCCTTATAAAGCATTTACTATTTCTTTTAATGCAACTAGTTCATCTTGTGTACAAGGTGGAACTTTTTCTACATCTGGTGTAGGTTTGTCAACTTCAGCATTTTTGGGGTTAAGTTTTGCTTGGTCGCTAGGAACTGTATCAGCTTCTTATAATATAAGTGTAAAACATGA
>GL995212.1:11954-14443 GCA_000222855.1 Succinivibrionaceae bacterium WG-1
AAATAGTATTACTTATATGGGTTTTAAATATTTATCGTTGCTTTCCAAGAATAATTTTGTTATTTCTAATGATGATTCTGTAATCGAAAATCTTAAAGGAATAAAAACTAGTTCGAAATATGACTCCTTGAGTAATAAATTTTTAAAAGCAAAAACGGAAAAAGCTAAAGAAAATATCTTTGAACAAATGGGAAATGTTATTAATAATAAAAATATACGTATTATTAACAAGGATATAGATACTATTATTGATTTTTATTCAGCAAGTAATATCTATTTTCGTACAAAAAAAAATAATTCCAAAATTGATATAAATAAAAGAGAGCTTTATATTGATATTGAGAATTCTAAAAAAATAAATATAAAAGCAGTGGAAGATGAACAAAAAATTAAATCTATCTATTGAACAGAATAATATAACATTATCAATTAATAATAGTGAAATTTGCAGTTTGAAAGAAAAAGAGTTTTCTCTATATAAATACATTATAAATGTTGACGCTTCTAAAACCAAAATATTCAAGGCAGTTACCGATGAGGATACTCAACTAGAAATTTTCGATTCTAAATTTTTGGACCGCTTAAATACTCTAAATAATATAAAGTTAGATTAAATAAAATAAGGAAAAATTTATGGGTGTGAAACTTTTAGATTTTTTGTGGGATAGCAATGCCTCTAAATATTGTAATTTTAATTATAAATCATTGCAAAGAACATCTTCTATTTCTGCTTCTGCTAAGTCTTCTGCTGCTTTTAATCTACTTTCTGCTTCATTTTCGATAGATTACAAAGTGACAGCTTCTTTGGGAATTGTTACCAACCAGAATGTTAACAGATTTTTAAGAAATAAAAGTTTTCTTTCTTTAGGGTTTAAACGTTCACATTTAGAAAAAACTAAAGAAATAAGTCTTTTTACAAAAAAAATATAAAACTCTACTCAAATGACTTAATTTATTTTGGAAAAAATGCGGATTTTATTAATCTTCCAAAGCAGCATTTTGGTTGGGGAACCTGTTTGGCGATTTTGGGTTCTCTCACCTCATTTCCTGCTTCTTGTTTATTTTGGGCACCTATTGCATCCCAGTACTTATTGGTAAAAAAAATAGATAAAACAGGCGAAAAAATAGTTATATAGAAGATGGTTGTTTGGATATAGCAGCAGGAAATGATGTTAATATTACTTTTGAGAAATCAACTATATTTCAAACCGAAGGTTATAACAAAATTAAGTTAAATAAAAAAGATCGTTCTATTTTAATAAAAGCAAAAACTAATTATATTAGTGTTGAAGAATCTAACATAACTTTATCTGACGAACAAATTGCTATAAAAACTAGTAATACTGAAATGATATTGTCAGAAAAAATATAAAAATTCGAGTTAATAATGATGATAAAATTGTTATTGAAGGAACAAAAATAAGTACTAAACATATTGTTTTAGATAAAGACTTTTTATATCTTAATAATCTGGTTAGAAGAGGCAACGAGGTTTCTGCATAGTTTCTATTACCCAAGGCTAAATCAGAAAAAAAATATTATAATCTTATATAAGTTGTAAAAGGAAAAAATATGAAAATACATTCAGATGCCAATGTTGAATTATTACTTTCGAACTATATTCATCAAAAGCAAAAATATCTTTCTACAACTGCTATTGTATTTTTTAATTTAACAAATGGTCAAATAATAGACAGAACAGACGCTTATAGCAAAATATGCGAACAATATGAAAATTTTGTTGTAGACGTTGGCATGCCTAAGATTCATGGTGAAGTTATTGTAAGTGGCACAGTATTACCAGAAAATGTAATAGAAGCAAAAGACATAGAATGGCGTAAATATGCATCTATAGCAGTTGAAGTTGGAGAAATTTCCAAGAGAGCTTTATTATTATTTAGAGAAAAAGATAACGAAATAAAACTTCAAGATAAAGAATTTGCTAAAAATATTTTTGAATATCATGGAGAACGAGCTTTTAGTAATTTAGCAAATATCGAATTTACCGAGAGAGATATGGATGACCCAAGACGCTTGAAGTTTGCTGGTACATATGGGGCTGAATGGTTAAAAGAAGGTTTGGGAACATTACCTAATGATTATGATTTTGCTTACAACAATGTAGCTGCCGAATATTGGCAAATAGGTGGAGCTTGGAAAGCTGGAACTCACTATGCTATAAATGGAGTTGGCAAAAATAATGATGTTTCCGAACGTCATTTAGAAGGTTATTTACCCAAAGTTGCAATCGGTGTAATTGCGCACAGATTTAAAGATTCTGCAAATAATGAATTAATTCCTGCCAATTTAAATTTAGATACTATAAGATTTTTGCCTGATGTTGGTATTGGTATAATGATTTGGCATGGTGTTTTAAAATTAGATAAAGATTTTGATACTATTGCTGCTGTTTTATATGAAAATTTTGTGGCAAAAGAGGAAGTATCTCAAATTCATGAATTGTCAACAATTGAATGTGCTCAAAAATA
>GL995212.1:14810-17817 GCA_000222855.1 Succinivibrionaceae bacterium WG-1
TTTAAAATTAATGATAGACCTTCATAATAAAGATAAACATGATCCAAAAAGCCCACAATATGATATAGAAAAATCTGTTGCTGAAGTAAAGAAGGAAAATCGCCAAATAAAACATAAGCGACTTTGTAATATCTATGAGGATTATTATTCTTTTTATGTCCTTACAGACGCGCTTCCATTATTGATGCCTTATACCAAGGATAGATTATCTATTTTAGATGATGATGGGGAGTTATGTAAGCAATTAGATGCGTTATATGATCCGCAAAAAGGTATAATGAATAATATTAATAAGTCTTATTCAAAAGAACAAGACACTATTTATCAAGCATATAAAGGACAGATATTAGAATCTGAAAAAAATTTTAATTCAGCTTTAAGTGCATTATTATCAAAAGTAGATTTTCTTAAGGAACAAGAAGCAAAAGACTTTGATAAATTAGTTAGTGATGCAGATTTACTTACTTATTCTGTAAAGAGATTTTTGTTAGGTTACAACCCAACAGAATATACTGATAGTTATCGCAATTGGGGCGTTGATAAGGATGGAGAATTTGTGATTCCTAAAGGTGTAATTATTCCGACATTTGATGAAAATAAAACATTTGTAAATGCGGTAATTAGACCTAATGGATTTTTAAGTTCAAAGGATGAATTCAACCTTCCTGGTGGTAGTGATGTTAATGGAATAGGTTGGTTTAACCATATTGTAGATGATAGTCTCAAATTAAAAGTATTGGTATTTGATGTTGGATTGGGACTCAGACTAAATGAAGAAACTGATCATTATTTGGATATTATTGCTTTACGTGATATATCAGATCTAAAAAGAAAAAACTAGATGTAATAGAAAAAGCTTTAACTCCCGGAAATGAAATTTTTGTATTAGCCCCTGAAGCTGAACTTGAAAATGTAACAAAAGAAGTAAAGGAAGCTTATCCATTTATTCAAGTTGTATCTTTAGGTAAAAACACAGAAGATGAAGCGTATAAAGATTTAAAAGAATTTATATACGATGACAAGTTAGCTCTTGATGAATTTTTTACTCCTCTTTCTTATTTACCAATTATAGAACCTTCTTATTTACCAGGTGAATATTTTGAAGCTACTTTTGATAAAAAAATGGAAGAAAAGTTTGGGTTAACACCAGGAAAACAAGACTTTGATGAAGCAGCATTACGTATGTTAGATAAGAAAAAGGAAGAAACTTTACAAGAAATCCCTTATGAACATTTACGTGAAAAAGTCGCAAAATCTTTTGATGAAGCAAAAGAAAGATTAAAAGAAGAGCAAAAGATGGATTTTGCTACAGTGCAAAAAATAGGCTTAGAAAAACAAAAGAAAATTTAAATGAACTTTATGAAACACAAAAGAATTTAACTCCAGAAGATAAAGTTAAATTCTTTGGTACAGAAGATACAGAAAACTGGTTTAAAGAACAAGAAGCGCTTTTAGAGTCTACAACTTTAGAAACAATTAAAGAATATAATGAACTTGAAAATAATTTTGCTTTAGTTAAAAAGCAATGGGAGGAACAAGCCAAGGTTCGTAATGCTAGTGTTGAAGAACAGGTGGCAAGCCGTAATTTAACAAGGGGAGATTTCATTTCTTTAAAAGAAAATGACATTTTAGAAGTTCATGATGTTAAAGTAGAAGGACGAGATTTAGATAAATTAGATTTTACTAAATTTAAATTTACAGAATCATCATTTTATAGAGTAAATTTTGAGAATGCTATTTTTGATGGAACAACTTTAAAAAATTGTTCATTTACAGAATGTGAATTTATAAGTACTGTTTCAAATTATGCTAAATTTGAAGATATAGTATTTTTAAAATGCAAATTTAGCAGTGATATTTGGAGTAATGCAGAGTTTAAAAATTGTGAATTTCTAGATTGCACAGTAGAAGAGTGGACTATTGCTAATAGCAATCTCAATGATTTCACTGTTAGTTCTGGAGAATTCAAAGATTTTGCTTTACTTGATTCTAAAACTGAAAATATAGAATTTTCTTTTGCCAAGGTAAATGGATTTAATGTGCAAAAGGGAACATTAGATCGTTTTTCAGCCCAAGATGCTACTATTGATAATATTCTATTTGAAGATATTTCGGCTACACACTTTAGTTGCTCATATTCTCAAATAAATGGTTTTGAAATTCAAAAAGGTACATTTGAAAGATTTGAAATTTCTAATTCAGAAGTTGATAAAGCTAAATTTACAGGGGCTCATTTTACAAATGTAAATTTATCTCAATCAAAATTTGCCAATAGTAATTTAGGTCATAATGTATACTCTGAATTATTTGCTCAAGAAGCTGATTTTAGTGGTTGTAACTTTGATTATATAGTCGCCAAAGAATGTAATTTGTCTTCTTGTAATTTAAGAGAAACAAGTTTTATTCATGCAAATTTACTAATGAGTAATCTTGCAAAAATTTAATGGGTAAGGCTTGTTTTAAGGAAGCTAATTTATTTGGTTGTGATTTTACAGAATGTAAACTGTTAGATAATGATTTTACTAGTGCAAATCTAAAACGAACTATTCTTGCAGGATATCAAAGACGAGTTTAAGAATTCTTATAAACAATTGGTTTACTTATAAGCTGAATTTTTATAAAAACTTAATTAATATTATTATTTATGTTAGACTAGTTTATATCTTATTGGGGTAGAAGTATAAAAATAAATCCAATTTTTTAGGAGTTTTATATGTCTGATTTAAGAAATATGAATGTTGGTATTGAAGATTTTCAAAAAATAATCCAAACCAACCCTTCTTACTATGTAGATAAAACCTCCTTTATTAAAAAGCTTTCTAAAGAAAATGTAGCTTTATTTACTCGTCCTAGACGTTTTGGAAAAACGTTAACAATGAGTATGCTTAAATACTTCTTTGAGATGAATTATGAAAATCCTAGTGATATCAGTGCTATAGAAGAATTATTTAAAGATTTATATATTTCAAAAGATGCTGAATTTTGCAAGAAATATATGGGGCAATAT
>GL995212.1:19200-20788 GCA_000222855.1 Succinivibrionaceae bacterium WG-1
AAATAAACATATTATAAATACTGATATTTAGTGAGGTATTAGGTATGGGATTTTTTGATTATTTAAAAAGAAAAAGAGAAGAACAGCAAGTTGCTGAAGAATCTCAAAGATTTCTAAAAGCATGGCTTCAGTTAGGTGATGATTTAGCAAATTTGCATATAAAACCACATTTAATTATGCAAAATGGCGAAATCTTATGGACATCTGAAGAGCTAAAACAAAGAAGTCATTCTTATTATGATGGTAGAGTTTTTGAGGTAATATTTAATCCTCCTAATCAGATGCCAATTTTTGTTTACTATGAAAATGAAACTTATTACCATATGTGTGCATATGGAGCAGGTATTTCAGAATTCCAAAGTAAACTAGGTTGTGCCCTTCCTGATGAATATAGAAACAAAGCGTCATTTTTATTAGGATTATTCATGGCAATGATCTTGAAGTTTAAGTACATACATATTGATTTTGCTAGAACTTCTTATACACATAATAGAATGCATACAAATACTATTGCTTGGGTCGAAAGGTACCAACAATGGTATCCTTTTAGAGATACAGGAACAGGAGATTATGTAACATATGCAATTCAAGATATAAACCGAGGTCGAGCCGATGTTGCAGATTATATTTCCATTTATGAACTCTCACCAAGTTAATTTTTAGTGCATATTTATTATTAACTTTGATGTTTCTCTATAAAAAGCATTGCTTTTACAATTATGAATATCCATCTGTTATTAAAAACTAATTCATAATTAGTTTTTAATAACGGTTAATGTTTTTTATCCTCATATAAAATCTTTAGCATAAATTTGTTATTTTTACTTATTTTTATTTTAAAAAACTAGGTAAATGATAATTTTTCTCATTGACAATAACTATTTAAAATTGATAATGTTAGTCGTTGCTAACAAAGTTAGATATAAGTAACGTTTTTAATAAAAATAATAATAGTTTTGCAAAGGAGTTCACTGTGTTAGGAAATAATGACAATATTGACATTGGGTCAATTATTATTTCGTCTTTACCTAAAAAACATGCCAATGTTAATTTTGATGAAAATTTAATTGAAGTAGGCATTGATTCTTTATCTATCATGAAGATAGCAGGAGCTCTTAGAAAAAATGGCATTAAATTAAAGTTTGGTGATTTAATTCAAGAACCAACTATAAACGCATGGATTGCTTTAGCCAATAAAAAACTTCTTAACAACAATTCTATTATTTCTACAGATAAATCTTCAAATAATTTTAATTCTAATAATAAATATATTGTTTTGGAAAACAATTACACTTGGGAATCTGGTAGTGGAAACAATAATTCAAATATATTTAAATTAACTGATATTCAACAAGCTTATTGGACTGGACGTAATGTTGAAGCTGAACTTGGTGGTATATCATGTCATGCTTATCTAGAACTTGATGGCAATATTAGTAATTCTAAAAAACTAGAACAGGCTTTTTATGAATTAATAAAGCGTCATGAAATTCTTCGTATGAAGATTGTTGACAATAAAAACGCTCAGATATTTAGCAGTAATCTAAATAATAAATTTAATCTTATTGATTTACGTAATTTAGCAAGT
>GL995212.1:21294-27152 GCA_000222855.1 Succinivibrionaceae bacterium WG-1
ATTATTGGTTGATTGTGATTTAATTGCAGCTGACGTTAAAAGTTTAAGTATTTTATTACAAGATTGGGCTAGCATTTATAATGATGAGCCTTTAAAAAATATTGATGCTTTTAGTTTTGCTAAATATTTAAGTTTAAAAGAACAATCAAATAAAGATTATTTAAATGATGATATGGCATACTGGCAAGAAGAAGCTAAAACTTCACCAATAGGTCCAGAACTTCCTTTAAAGCAAAATAATATCACTGATGACTCATTAAATTCCCAAGTTACTTTTAAAAGAAGACGTTTTACTTTATCACAAGAAAAATGGCAAAACTTAAAAAATTATGTGACTAAATTAGGTATTACTCCTGCTATGTTGTTAGCAACAATTTATGCTAGCGTTATTAATAAGTGGAGTACTAAACGTCAATTTTTAATAAATATGCCATTATTTGATAGGGCAGATTTGCTTCCTGGAACATTTGAAGCGGTATCTGATTTTAGTAATTTAGTGCTTCTAAAAATGTGATTTTTCAAAGAATGATACTTTTATAAATATTGCCAAACAAATTCAAAGTAATTTTCATGAAGCGGTAAAACATTCTTCCGTATCAGGGGTTACAGTACAACAAAGTATTGCAAGAGCGCAAAATATTTCAGGATTAGTTGCCCCAATAGTCTTTGCTTGCAATTTAAACACTCCATTACCTGATGATTCTAGTGCTAAAGTTTTAGGTAATTTGTCATATATGATTTCCCAAACTCCACAAACAGCATTAGACCATCAAGTTTATGAAGCTAATGGTGAATTAATTACCGCATGGGATGAAAGACAAGATGTATTAGAAACTAATGTAGTAGCACAAATGTTTGAAGTTTATGAAAAAACTTTAAATATGATTGCCAAAAATCCTGATTTACTACTTCAAAATATAAATATTAGTTTATCTTCTGAAACTATAGCTTCTCGAGAAGCAATAAATAATACTTCTTGGAATATTCCAACCACACTTTGGAATAATGGTTTAATTCATGAACGCATCTTTAATAATGCCAAAACTAATCCATCAGACACTGCACTTATTTTTGAACATCAAACAATTAGTTATGGTGATCTATGCAATTCAGCATTAAGAGTTGGTGGTTTACTAAAAGCTAATGAATTACAGATTGGTGAACGCGTAATGCTAAGCGTACCACGTGGGCCTCTTGAAATAGTTTGCGCACTTGGTATTTTAGCAGCAGGTGGGGTATATGTTCCTGTTTCTGTTACTCAACCTTTAGAACGTCGCTTAAAGATTATTGCACGCGGTAATATTCACTTAGTATTAGCAACAGATGCAGAAATTTTAGAAGACAAGGCTGTTGATTCTAATGTATTAGTACTTAATCCTTTAGCAACTAATAATGTAACTGCGTTAACTGATATTGAAATTTTAAGTGCCGAAAGTTCTGCTTATAACATCTTTACCTCAGGAACTACAGGTGAACCTAAAGGTGTAGACATTAGTCATAAAGGGGCTCTTAATACTATTTTAGATATTACAGAGCGTTGTCATTTAGATAAAAACTCACGTGCTTTAATGGTTTCAGCACTTGATTTTGACTTATCTGTGTTTGATATCTTTGGTCTGTTAGGTGTTGGTGGTAGCTTAGTCTTAATAAATAGCGATGATAGACGTGACGCTAAAGTTTGGTTAGAACTAGTAAATGAATATCAAATCAATACTTGGAACTCCGTTCCAGTATTACTTGAAATGTTATTAGCAGTTCACGCAGATAGTGACACTCTTTTACCGCTTCAAAATGTAATGCTTTCAGGGGATTGGATTCCACTTGAATTACCGCAAAAACTTGCTAATGCAGTAGGTCATTTACCTAAACTTTTAGCAATGGGTGGTGCTACAGAGGGCAGTATTTGGTCAAATTACTTTGATGTAACCTTACCATTATTAGCTGATTGGAAATCAATTCCATATGGTTATCCATTACGCAATCAAAAATATCGTGTGGTAGATGCCAATCTCTTAGATTGTCCTGATATGGTTGCAGGTGAACTTTTAATTGGAGGCGTAGGTGTTGCCAAAGGTTATGTCAATAATGAAGCCATAACTCAAAAACAATTTATCACCATAGATAATGAGATTTGGTATCGCACAGGAGATATGGGGCGTTATCGAGAAGGTGGTATTTTAGAGTTCTTAGGTCGAATTGATCATCAAGTAAAAGTACGCGGTCACCGTATTGAATTAGGTGAAATCGAAAATGCGTTACTTGAATTACCAAATGTTACTAGAGCTTTAGCCTTTACTTTAGATATTGCAGGTCGCAAGCATTTAGGAGCTTCATTAGAAACAACTATCAAGTTAGAAGAACAAGAAGTTCAAGCAATTTTACGCAACAAAGTACCAGAATACATGGTACCTGAACATATCTCATTCTATGACAAGATGCCGTTAAATAATAATGGCAAGATTGATAGAAAAGCAGTTATTGCAGATATTCAAAAACAAGATATGAGCAATAAAGAAAAACCTCAAGAAGGGTTAGAAACTAATATTGCACAAATTTGGCAAGATATCTTAAAGGTTGATGATATTTCTCGCAATGATGATTTCTTTATGTTAGGTGGTGACAGTTTAAGTGCTACTAAATTTATTCAACATTTAAATAGTCAAGGTATTGTTAATGAACCTTTACCACTTAGAGTACTATTTGGATGTACAACAGTAAAAGATTTAGCAACTTATATCCTAAACAATAATGCAACTTTAGAAAATGATACAGAAATGATGGAAGAAGGAACTTTATAAAATGACAACCAAGCTTAACTTAGCAAATGAGTTGATAACAGAACTTGCTTTAAGAAAATAATTTTAAGTGTGGATAATGGTAATTTAAAATTTAAAGCTCCTAAGAATGCTTTAACTTCACAAGACCGTGAAAACATTGCTAATTTAAAATCTGAAATTATAGCAGTTTTAGAACAATATTCTCATCTTCCAGTGCATGATGAATCTAGTCGCTACACTCCATTTAATTTAACTGATTTACAATTTGCCTATATGATTGGTCGTAATACTGTTTACGATTATGGTGGGGTTGGGTGTCATAGTTATTTAGAATTAGAAATTCCTAATTTAACAAGTGATACCTTACAACCTGTTTGGAATTTTTTAGTAAACCGTCATGATATGCTCCGAGCAATAATTTCTAATGATGGTACTCAATATGTCCAAAAAGATGTGGTGATTCCTAGTATTCCTGAAGTTGATTTGTCAACTTTATCTCAAGCAGAGCAAGAACAAGAATTATTACAAATAAGAAATGCTATGTCCCATAAAATATATGATATAGGTTCATGGCCGATGTTTGATTTAAAAGTAACTAAATTAAGTGATACTTCAATTTTACATTTTTCAATTGACTTAATAATTGCTGATTTTGCAGGTATTAGAATTTTAATTTCAGAATTAGGAGAAGCTCTAAAGAAAGGAGTTGATTCATTAAAACCTTTATCTTTATCTTTTAGGGATATTGTGACATATCGTAAAGAGCAAGTTGATAATCCTTTAAAGAAAGCTTTATATCAAAAAGACTTAGAATATTGGAATGAACAATTACAGACTTTACCTTTACCTCCTGAATTACCTGTAATTCCAGAAAGCACTAAAAATAATACTAATGTACACTTTTCTCGGAGACATTTAGAATTAGAACCTCAATTATGGCAACAACTTGCAACTAATTGTGCTAAACGTAAGTTAACTCCTTCAGCAGTGGTTTTAGGATGTTTTGTAGAAGTATTGGCTCGTTGGTCGCAAAGTCATTCCTTTACTATAAACTTAACTTTATTTAATCGTCCGCAAGAATTACAAGACGCAAGTAATACAGTAGGTGATTTTATAGATGTTGATGTTTTAGGAATAAGACATGAAGAAGGGGCAAATTTTGCTAAAAGAATTCAAAATATTCAAGAACAATTATGGGAAGACATGGAACATAAACATGTTACCGGAATTGATATTTTAAGACGTCAAAGTAAACTTTTAGGTAAAAATATAATTGTGCCAATTGTTTATACTAGTACTTTAGGTATTCATGATGAACGTAATGGTCAAGAAGCTTTTATTGATACTGTACAAACTAGATTTGGTATTACGCAAACCCCACAAGTATGGTTAGACTGTCAAACTACTGAACGTAATGGTAGATTATTATTAGATTGGGATATTCGTGATGGGGTATTCCCTGAAGGATTGATTGATGACATGTTTGCTTCAATGCAAAACTTGTTGGAAAGTCTTGCTAATAATGAAAATTGTTTTGAAGAAACAAAAGTTTTAAATCTTCCTTTAGAAACTACCAAAACTATTAATGAATTAAATAACACAAGTTGTAATTATGTCCCTAAATTTTTACATGAAGGATTTTTACAAAATGCTTTAAATAAAGGAAATAACTTAGCTGTTACTGGTATAGAAGGTACTTTTTGTTACCAAGAACTAGCTTGTGAAGTTTTTGCTTATGTTAAAGATTTAGAACAATTGGGGGTTATAGAAGGAGAGCGAATCGCTGTAATTGTTCCTAAAGGTGTGCGAGAAACAGCAGCAATGCTTGCTGGATTATGTGTTGGGGCCACAGTTGTACCTATTGAACCTGAACAACCTACGCAAAGAATTTCTAGTATTTTTAAAAGTGCTAATATTTCTAAAGCATTTATTATAGATGACGCAGAAGTAATAGCAAAAGTACCTCAAAATACTCAGCTTATTAAAGCAGATGGTAGAGTGTTAAGTTTTACAGATATTAAAGAAAAAATATCTAATTTATTATCATCTTTAGAGAATTCAAGAGAAAGCACTAAGAGGGTTGCTTATATTATTTTTACTTCTGGTACTACAGGTAATCCTAAAGGCGTAATGGTAAGTCACTTTGCAGCTTGGAATACTATTACTGCTATTATTGATAAAAGTGGCGCTTCTGAAAGTGATGCAATGTTAGGACTTGCATCCTTTGGTTTTGACTTATCAGTATGGGATTTTTATGGCACTCTAAGTGTTGGGGCTCATCTTGTGCTTCCTGAGCCTAATAAGAAAAACGATCCTGAACATTGGTGTGCTTTAATAACTAAGTATAAAGTTACTATGTGGAATAGTGTTCCTGCACAACTTACCATGTTACTTTCATGGCTTGATTGGGATCAAAATGCTAATTTAGATAGTTTACGTATGGCATTTTTATCAGGTGATAAGATTCCTTCGGTGTTACCAGATAATGCTAAAGCTACATTACCGAATTTGAAAGTAATAAGTATGGGGGGACCAACAGAAACTTCTATTTGGTGTGTTTGGCATGAAATTACTGAAAAGACTAGTGGCAAAGCTCGCGTAACATATGGTAAACCTTTATCAAATCAAGAAATTTGGATTTTAAATGATAGATTGGAAGTTTGTCCAAATTATGTTGAAGGTGAAATGTATATTACTGGTAATTGTTTAGCAGATGGTTACTGTGCAGATTTAGCAAAAACAAATGCTGTTTTTGTAAAACTTGCTGACAATAGAACATACTTTAAATCTGGTGACATTGGTTTTTATACTCCTGATGGCAATATTGAAATTATTGGGCGTCGCGATAACCAAATGAAAATCAATGGTTATAGAGTGGAATCAGGTGAAATAGAAGGGGCAATTTTAGAGCATCAAAGCGTAAAAGAAATTGTGGTAGTACCTATAAAAGATAGTAGTGCCATAGGGGCTTTAGTAGTTTTAGATAAAAATGTTACTCCGGAAAAAATTGATAATACCATATCTGAAATAAAAGACTCTTTAAAAGCTAAATTACCATCTTATATGATTCCTGAATGCTTT
>GL995213.1:0-2257 GCA_000222855.1 Succinivibrionaceae bacterium WG-1
TATTAGTTTAATTTATAGAGAAAAATAAAAAAAATGAATAAGAAAGAAAATAAAAAATTACACTTTGCTAGCAACAAATACGGAACTATTGCAGTTCAACGTAATATCGGATATTCAGTAAAAGAGAACTCTAAGAAAAAAACTGTTAGATACGAAACTATTGGTTATATTACTTATTTTAAAGGTAGACCTAATTCAATGGATGATCTTAGCGAAAGACGTAGCGAGTTAAACAGTAAGAGACAAGAATTATATTCTAAGCTTTATGATGATGAAGTTGAAAAGTTAAAAAAAGCATTCTATGAAAAACAAGGTTCTCATAAATTTGAATTTAAATTAGAAAGCAAAGATAAAGAATTAATAATTAAAAATTGTCAAAAAAAAGTAACAGAAAAATACCCATTCCTCAAAAAATCAAAAACTGAAAAAAAATCACCTATTCAAGATCTTACAGATAGAATGTCAGCTTTAAGTGATGACATCTATAAATTCAAACCTACTAATGAAAAAATTGCTATATCTGAAGACGAAAAAAAGCAAATTGATAACTATGTTGATTTATTAAATTTGGAACACCAAAAAGAAAAAGAGATTTTTATTAAAGATACAGTTTATAGAATGTTATTTGAATTAAGTGATATTTACAAAAATATAAAATTTGAAAGTTTGGCTAATGAGATTAACTCTCTAATTAATCAGGAACAAAAAAAAATTAGAAAAAGATAAATGAAAAAAGATCAAAAAGACATGTTTTCAGATCTATTAGGTGAATAATATATAATAGTATATATTATTTTGAATATATTAAAAAATAGGGAGTTTTAAACTCCCTAATATTTTTATTTTTTAAAAATCTCTGAATGACTTCCAATTTGAACGCACTGTAAAACTAAAATATCATCTTCAATTTTATAAACTAGTAATAAATCAGGTTTTATATGACATTCCCTATAATCTTTAAAGTTTCCGATTAAATTATGATCCCTATATTTAAGATCTAGTCGTTCTCCGTTGGCAAGTTAGTATTGGTAGGCCTACCAACAAACTTGCCTTATATCGCTAATCGCTCAACAGATTTTTTAGATAATAACAAATTGTATACAGTAGATAAATAACAATTTTGACGGTTTAAAAATAAAACTTGCGAGAATACATTTAGAACGCTTATATTTGTATTTTAAACAAAAAAGGTGTGAAATATGCTTTTAATCTTGATATAGCCTTAAAACGAAAATTTAAAGGGTTTTAGGGGGGTAAAAGGAGAACCCTATTTTTAAGGGATTAAAAAATCAAAGATTTTTTAATAAAAAAGCAAAAAAAAGAGAAAAACGACCTAATAAGTCGCCTAAAAAAATAATAAGTATTGTATTTTGACATCAAGAAATGGTACAAGTAGGATAATTAACGCTCGTATTCAACTAAAATGAAAGAGTTAAATTATGAAAGATGATGCAAACAATTTTACAGATGAAAGAATTAAAGAACTTAGAGAAAATATAGATTTATCTGATGTTCCGGAAATAGAATCAATGGAAAGATTTCAACTGAGAAACTATAAACAGATACAACGTATTAATAAAATTTTACGTGGGGCTGATAACAATTGTTCATTAAAAAATAAAAAACATGTGTGAGAAACACATGTTTTTATCTGCTAAAATTAAAAATGATGTTTTTCTTCTTCGTAAGCCTTTAAAAAGAAATCATAAGCCCCAACTGCATTGTGTTGCAATGACTTAGATAGGATCAAGCTTAGCTGATCAAAAGGTTCTTTGTAGTAGTATAGTTCGCAAAAAGCTTGGAAACCTTGATCGGCAATCTGCTTATTAGGATTAAGATCAAATAAGTGTTTTCTGATGTTTTCCTCACTAAGTTGTCTTTTTCGGTATCTGTAATTGTTATAACTTGGGTCGTTAACTCTATCAATTAAGTATTTTGCAAAAAGTTCTTTGTTGAATTTATGTGTTTGAGTAATTGCCCAATTTGCAAAAGCTACAAGTGTATAATTATCATAAAAATATGTAGCACCACAAAAATCGCCCCAACCTAAACCATTGAAACAATTAGCGAATACAGTATATAACTCATTAGCGTTCATATACTTAGGTTCTTTAGGTATTGATGTATCTTGAATTTTTGGAGTTATAACAGAATTATTATCAGTTGCTTGAACATCTATAACTTCTTGATTATTTTCTGTTTTTTTAGAAAAATAGAATTGTATAGCTGTTACTTTAGGTCTTCTATAAGCTTTTGC
>GL995213.1:3534-4851 GCA_000222855.1 Succinivibrionaceae bacterium WG-1
AGAGAATTAATCTCTTCTTGTGCTACATCTAATATATTATTTTTAATATGAGAAAAGTTATCATAAGTTTTTCTATCTTGAGTATTCGTCATTTTTCTCAAATCTTCAACTAAAAGTAAAGGAATTTTTGGTGCAGTTTCATAACGTTTTAAGAATTCAAAAATAACAATTGAATGCTTACCTAATGGATTGAATTCTTGAAGATTTAACTTTGTAAAATAATTATTATTGGCTAATAGCTGTAAAATCTCATCTTCTAGCATGAACTCATATTCACCGGTGGAATAATCAATTCTGACTTTTCTAACAGCTGAAAATATTGTAACTTGCTTAGGATTATCTCTAATTATAATTGGACTGATTAATCGTAAAAGTGATTTTTCTAGGTCTTTATAATCTTTATGTTTTATAGATGCTGTAGTATTGAGTTGAGTAACATTAATTCTGAATGTATTACCTTGATAACCTTCAAATTTTATTTTTTGTTGAGCATACTGTAGAAAGTAATTAAATAAATGACGAGCGTTTCTGCTAAGTTCAAGTTGCGAAACAAAATTAATTAACTCATTTGGTTTAAAAAGTTGAATATCGTTCATATATTGTCCGAATAATGTATTTTATAGTTATAATACATTATATAATAACATATTTTTTTTTAATAAAAAATGCGCTTTTTAAAAATACATTATTCCCCAAAAAAATACATTATTCCCCCAAAAAAATACATTATTCCCCCAAAAAAATACATTATTCCCCCAAAAAAATACATTATTCCCCCAAAAAAATACATTATTATTCAAGCAATACCTTATTTTATAAAGGTTTTTAAATCCCTAAAGATATGTAAAGATATGTAAAGATTGTTTAAAGATTGAAAAAGAACAGATCTTGGGACAACACGTCATAGTTGCAGTCATTAAAATTTTTAAAATTTTTCAAAAAAATAAAAATCAAAACAGAAAAATAAATAGACTTGTATGTATATTTAATAATACAATGTATTACATACATGTATGACATTTATATATAAGGATATATTATGATTTCTGTTAGATTTAACACCGAAGAAGAAAAATATTTAAAGGAATATGCAAAACTTAAAGGTATCTCTGTTAGTCAATTAATTAAAGATTCTGTGTTTGATAAGATTGAAGATGAACTTGGTTTAACTGAAGAAGAAGAGCAAGCTTTAGCAGAATATGACGAATCAAAGGGACGTCCTTTAGATGAATTTTGGGCGGAACTAGGTATATAGAAATGTTTAAGTACATAGCATTACCAACATTTGAAAAAAGCTTTAAAAAGTTGGATCTTAGA
>GL995214.1:0-752 GCA_000222855.1 Succinivibrionaceae bacterium WG-1
TGGTAAATCAACAGTACTAGACACCATAGCAACTCTTTTTGAAAAAGGGGTTGAACCTTATTTTAGAGATACTTGGATATACGATAAATGGACTGAAAAAACATATCCTGTATTAAGATTTAACTTCTTAGAATTTAGTGTTACTTCTTTTGATGAATTTGTAAATAGTTTTAATAGAAAGTTATCATCATTTGCCAAAAAAAATAAATTAAGTGATTTCGTGGTACAAAATACTATTTATGATACTTTAATGTCTTTATTTGATGCTTTAGAAGAGCAAAGAATTGTAATTCTTATAGATGAATACGATTGTCAGTTGACAGCAAACATAAATAATCCTGAACTATATAATAAATTTCAACAAAGTATTAGAAATTTGTATGCGGTAATAAAAGGAAATGAAGCAATCAAGTTTTTAGGTATTACAGGGGTTACACGTTTAAAAGATGTGAGTATATTTTCAGTTGGTTCCGATATTATTGATGTTTCATATTATAGTGACCTTGCCACACTAATTGGCTTTACTAGAGAAGAAATAAAAAATATTACATTGACTATATAAATCTAACAGCATCGATTCAAAACAATATTGCTATAGAAGTTGTAACAGAAGAACAGCGTGAAGAAGTTTTAGATAGATTAGCTTTAGAATACAATGGTTATTGCTTTGATGAATCCTATACTAAGAAAGTTTTTTCAACTTGGTCGGTAAATCAGTTTTTTACTTTGGTTAAAAATAAACAAAACGTTGA
>GL995214.1:2216-3922 GCA_000222855.1 Succinivibrionaceae bacterium WG-1
ATCCTTCCTTTAAAATCTGAATTGTTACGTATTGCTTTAGTATTTGATAGCTCCATTAGAGAGTTCGCTGCTTTTGAGGCGGTTTAGTATTCTGTATTTAAGTTTAAGCAAAGTTTTCATAATAAGCATTTGATTTTTATCGAATGCTTTTGTTAATTTTATTTTCTTTATTAAGAAATATTGTATATTAAAAACGGATGTTGTTATAAATTCTTTCTCACAAGCAATCGTAGGTATATAGAATAAGTTAAAAAACTTGTTTATGAGAAGAATAGCTCCAAAGCAATATTTTATATATTTTGGTAAAGATTATTTTATTGATTGATAAAACTAAAGAAATTAAAAGTTCATAAACAATGTCAAAGCATTATTTTTTACAGTATCACCATTTTGATAAATCAACTATTCTAGTCTAGGTTAAATTGCAACATCTTTTTGAAAGACGTGTCACTACTTATTTTAAGATACTTATTTAAATACTTGGATATATGATAAGTGGATAGGAAAGACATATTATGTGCTAAGACTTATTTTTTAAGTTTTCAAACGATAATTTTGAAAAGTTTTGTAAAGATTTTTATAATACTCTTGATTGATTTTGTAACATCTAGATGTTCATAGGTAAAATAAAAATATTGGTAGAAAAAATGTCACACGATTTTGATATTACAACTAAACAACTTAAAATAGCAGATGAATTGTCTAGTAAAGGTAATATAAATTCAAATTTAACTATCAATAATGCGGTAAATAGTGCTAAGAATACTCAAATTTCGCAAATCAATGTTAGTGCAGCTTACTCCTATTTAAGCGCTCTTACCAAAGAGCAAGGTAATGTAAGTGATTCGCTTGCTACCACTCAATCAAAATTACAACGCTATGTGGCGACTTTAGCGCAAGATCCAGAAAGAGCAGATAATGCTAATCCTGCTCCTAGTGAAAAAACCTCTTTTCAATTTAGTTAGCAATATAGTTTCCAAGGATATCAAATTACAAGATGAGATAGCTAATTCATTAACAAGTAGAATAAAAGTCGTAAAAACAGATGCTGCGATTGATGAATTAAAGAGTTATGTAGATACTTTGCCAAGAATTTTTCAAGAAAGTAACGAACCTGGTAAAGTGCTTATGAAATATCTATGTGAATTAGTAGTAAATCTCACAGATAAAGAAAATATTTCTCCTGCAACAACTAGAATGCTAAATAGAGAAAATATCCTTGCTCCTGATGGAAAATTAACCCCAAAAGGAGAAATGGTTTTATCTAATTTATTGAATGCTACATTAGAATTTGTTCAAGCAAATCAACCAGATGTAATTCAAAGTCTTGGTAAAAACGGCACATTAGTTATTTCGCCAAATACTAAGGAATCACTTGTTGCTGATTACATTCGTTCTGCAATAGAAGACATCTCAGAAAGTACATATCTTGATATTTTTAAACAACGAAATCAAGATGAAGTAGCTTTTGAGGATGAAACAGCACAACAGATTGCAACAAGAGTAAGTAATATTGTTACTAAAGCCGCTCAAATTGCGATAGAAGGGCATTTAATTGATGAGACTAAAGAAGATTCTAACGCTCCATCAAGTGCTAAGATTAATCTAAAAGAAGGCACTGTTAATATTCGTAACATTGCTCAAGGTCAAGAACAAGATTTATCTGAAATAGAACAAGAAAAATTACAAAAACAAAATTTAGAAAC
>GL995214.1:4599-9587 GCA_000222855.1 Succinivibrionaceae bacterium WG-1
AAATAATAGCAATAGCCTTGTTAACAATGTTTCGAACGAAAATAATGTAACGGCTTTAAGTAGCAATAATAATGTTAATTTGGTTAGCAATTCATTAGATACTGCAGTTAGTTCTGAGCCAAAGCAAACTTCTTTAAATTCTCAATTAACGCAATCTTCTAATGAAATCATAAATGGTGTTGCTTTAAAGACTTTAGAAAATGCGATAAAACAAGCTGATGAAGCCTCTAATAATCAAAGTGTAATATTATCTAAAATAACAACACCCACAAATTTAAGCAACAGCAATAATGTTAACAATAACGTAAATAGTAACGTTAATAATTTTAATGGAGTTACTGTAGATTCAAACGAAGTTGCGGAATTATCAAAAGAGATTGCTAGAAATGCTAATCTCTCTGAAGCTCAAAAACAGATAAATAATGAAGAAGGTTTTGATTTAAAGCAAAGTAAAAATAATGTTCAAAGTAATCTTGCATCGCTTGTTAAAAATGATGGAACTAATTTAGTTAACAATGAAGATGTTGATTTAATATCTGAATTTAAGAACTTTTCATTACCAGATATTCCTAATAAGCAAGGCGAAGCTTTAAGTCAAGAAGATGCTGAGAAGATTAATGAAATTTTATCAAGTGTGGTTGAAAGAGCTAAAAAATTAAATCTATTTGATGATAAAAATAGTTCTGACAATATGCAACCAGTAATAAAGGAAGCTGTAAAGGAAGTTTTAGAATCACAACCTACTATAAGTTCTGATAAAGAAAAGGTTGTCGATAACCTTAACACCACAAATGCCAATAGTGGCGCTTCATTAGATTTGACAAAAGATTTTAATAGTTTAGAGCCTACTAATAAAACTATTGATTTAAACACTGAGCAAATTATGGCTACAGTGGTTCAAAAATTAGCAGAAAATCCAAGTCAGGCTCAAACAGTAAATGCTCAACCTCAGACTATCTTGAATGATAATTCTAATTTGAATGCGAATATTGAGTCTGCATCTTCAAAGACACTTAATAATACCAATCAAATTCCAACTCAAACTATAGTTGATACTGCAAAGAATGCAATGGAAGAAAATGCCAAGGATGCAGAAAATATCAAAGTTGCTTTGGATAATAAAAATGTGGTGTTACCACAAAATTCTAATGAAAGTGTGGTTGCATTAGATAGAGAAAACAATGGTTTGGTTTCCAAACCTCATGTTATTGCGAATACTCCTGAAAACATTAAAGCTTTAGAAGATGAGTTACTAAGTTTAGAGCAAGATAAACAGAGAATCATAAAAGAGGAACCTTTTACAGGTTTTGAAGCTGAAAATACTCCAGTTAGTAACAATGCTATAAAAACTGAAAATAATATTTTAGGAACAACTCCAAATATTTCTCTTCAGGAAGATGTAAGTGTGGTTGCTAAAAATATAGAACCGACCACACTAAACACTTTAAATGTGGTTTCCAATATTGTGGGTAATAATGTTGCTCCAAGCGAGATTATAGCGACTGAAACACAAAGCCGTCCAACGTCAATTGATGAACCAATTCTAAGGGATGAAGTCGCTGCAAAAAATAGCCAAGCAATCTTAGATACTGTCACAAAAGCATTAGACCAAGATGCAGAAATATCTAAAGAGCAGAATGTTAATAATCCCACAAACACTAGTAATGAAAATATAACAACAACGAACAAAGATATTCAAAATCCTAATGGTATTCGATTAAGTGATTTTGAAGCAATGTTAGATGCAGAGGAAGGAAATCCTCAACCAATCTCAAATAAGCCAAATTATGTTGTAGCAGAAGGGGTAACTTTAAATTCTACAGTTGTTCCAAATTCAGAAATAACTGCAAACACTGAGCAAGCATCAGCATTAAATAGAGAAAACTCATCAAATGCTCCAAAGAATACTTCAATTCTAGGGGCTAATGAGATTCTTAATACTGCCAAAAATCAACTTGAAAATATTGATAATGACGTTAATAAATCTACCACTATAAATACTAACTCACCTTCTAGTTCTGGTGTTGAAGCCAAATCTTTAGATGACTTGTTCTTTGAAAAAGATTTTACCAAAACCAATAATGAAGTTTTAGATAATAAAAATATAAATAAAAAAAATCAAAGTACACCTATTAATACAGCAAAAAATTCAAATACAACAAATACAACAAATACTCAAAATATAGGTGTAAATATTGACGCAGATACTGATAAAAATATTACCTCTAACCAAGAGGTTTCCAAGGATGATGTTGGAGGAGAAAAGAAGATTACATCTGACACTGTTTCATCATGGCTTCAAGGAATTCGTAAGAATAATAATGCTAATTCTAGTGTAACAGAACAAGAAAAATCAGTTGCAAATTTAAATAAAAATCAAGCAGATGTAGTGGTAAAAAAGAACCTTCAGTGCTTAATATAAATTTGGATGAATCTAAAGATTCAGAGTTAAGCATAAAAGGAGTAACTATTAATCCTCATGAAGAAAGGCAAGCAGAAAACACTAATAACTTAGCTTCTTCTAATACAGAAACTCCACAAGTACAACCTACATTTTTAAAACGTATGGCTGGGTTATTTGGTAAACAAGCTGTGGCAACAACTCATGCCGAACCAAACTTTATTAATAACACCACCACACTTACAGATGCAAGTGTGGTTAGTAATGAGTTAAACATTACGCCACAAAATGTAGATCATGCTATCAATATGAGCATGGATGATATGGTGCAATCTTTAAGTCGTATTATTAGTAATGGTGAAGTGACTCCTGAAATAAGAGAAATGGCGAAATCCATTCATCAAGCAATGACAAATCCATTAGGGGATTTACAGGCTGTATCTGCTTGGTTGGGATTGGTGCGTGCTCCTTTATCAGCAACAGGACCTAAAGCTATGGCAATGCAACAATGGGCATTAATGTTACTTGCTATTAGATTTAAGCAAATTGGTAAAAATATTGATAAATTTACTCAATCTAAAGAATTTAATCAGATGCTTAATAATGCCAAAGTGAAAGGAACTGATGTATGGCCAAAAGGCATGCTTGAACAAACTATGCAACAGATTGAAAGACTTCAAGTATTAAGTGCCTCAGGTCAAGAATTAGGAATTCCACCATACATTCCTTTACCACCTTCTTATGCGAATGGTCGTGAAGGAGGGGTGGTTGTTGAACATCATAAGGCCACAGATGGTGAACAAGAATGGAAGTTAAGTTTCTTCTTTGAATTAGCTAATTTGGGGCCATTACAGGTGAAGACTTCACTTCATGCTAATGATATTAAATTACAATTTGTAGCAGAAAAACAAGAAGCTTTAAAAAAGATTATTGAAACAGCTCCTGTTATTTCAGAAAGATTACAAAGTTATGGTTTTAATGTAAGCAAAGTATCTCCAAGACTTGGTAAGGTATTTCCGCCTACTGCAAATTTAACTAGTGCGTCTTCTAATATCATGCAAAATCGAAATGTAAAAGAAGGTTTATCTGTAAAAATTTAAAAGTAATTTTTGTTTTTTTACACTAACAATAAAATATTTTTAATGTGATATTGATAATATTTTGAACCAACTTTAAAAAGTTTAATCTAATAGTTAAAAGGTGTATTAGATTAAAAGTTGAGTCAGAAAGGTAGGCAAATTAAAAAAGTAGGAGCAATCTTATGAGTACACCTGATGTTGATAAAGCAATAGGGCTTACCTATGATTCTTCTGATTTAGCTAATAAACCTAAAGTTGCGGTAAAAGCTGAAGGGCAATTTGCACAAACAATTATAGATAAAGCAAAAGAGTTAGGAATTTATGTTCATAAAGATCCGACACTTTTAAAGAACTTAGAAAATTTAAAAGAAGGCGATGAAATCCCTAAACCTTTATTTATTATAATTGCGGAAATTATTGCATATTCATACTTTTTACAAGGCAAAGTTCCAGAACAATGGAAAGATAAGAACGGTAAAATTAACATTCGTCGTAAAGTTTAAGTTTTTTTTGTTGTTGTAAACTATTAAGGATTTAGCTATGTCACAATTAAAGTCTAAATTATTATTTTTAGGTATTACTGCTTTTATGGCATGTAACTTAACAGCTTGTGTCGTGACAGAACCTCCTTTGGATGAGCACTATTATGAAAAAAATGTAGTAGTTCATCATCCTGGAAATAAGCCATCACAACCAATACATGTAGAACAACGAGTAGAACATGTTGTTATTGCAGAACATCAAAATCATAAACCAACTTTTAATGATAATCGTTATATTCAAAGAGGTAATGTTAATCATCAAGTAATTAGAGATAAATACGGTCACAAGATTGGCACAGAGGATAGAGTTGGTAACAATAAATATATTATTCGTGATAAATATGGTAGAAAATTAGGTACAGAAGAACAACGCCGAGATGGAAGCTATGTATATCGTGATAGAAATGGTGTGAAGACAGGAACTGCAAATTTAAGAAATGATGGCAGTTTTGTATTACGAGATAAGAACGGTCACAAAGTAGGTACTGCTACTAAAGATATGAATGGAAACTACATATACCGTGATAAAAATGGCCGTAGAATAAATCGTTAATAATTACAGAGGATTATATAAAAATATAATCCTCTTTTATTCTTTAATATTCTTTAATTGTAAAAATATCCTTAAAAACCTATAATAACCTTGTTTTTAAGCGTATAAGTATGCAAATAATTATAGGATAACTTGTAATGAATCTTTATAAAAATTTATTTGGAGTGTGCACACTATCCTTAGTTTTAGGAGTATGGGCAGAACCTGTAATGGCTGCGAGAAGCTCCGTATCTATAATGTCGCCTCGTAGTGCTATAAAGATTGATAAAGATTATTCATATGGTTATACCTATTTAGCAGGTGATGCGTTAGATGTTTATGAAACACCAAACCGTAAAATAGGTTGGACTGTTAACTATGAATACTTAGATCATTATATGTTACGTCCTGTGTCTGTTGCATATGTAAATTAT
>GL995214.1:9891-13912 GCA_000222855.1 Succinivibrionaceae bacterium WG-1
AAGTGAATAATACAGTTAATAATCTTTTAGTGGCTCGTCCTTTAGATAGCGGCATCAGTGCTACTCGTTTTACTATAAATTCTACTATCGGAATTTTAGGTTGTATTGATGTGGCATCATATATGGGATTAGAACAAAAAGAAATGTCTTTATCTACCGTAATGGGGAAGTGGGGGATTGGTCAAGGGGCTTATGTGCAGATTCCTTTCCTAGGTGGTGTAACATATCGTGAATTAATTGGCAATACAATTGATACTATGTATTTCCCATATACTTATTTTCCGTTATGGGCTGATGTTATATTTTGGGGCGTTTCTGCGGTTGATTCTCGCTCAAAGTTACTTGAACAAGACGAAGTTTTATCAAATTCTTTAGTTCCTTATATTCAAGCAAGAGATTTCTACCTAATGTATGAAGAAGGACTTGTTACAGAACAAGATGTTGCAGGAACAGCAAATACTTCAGAGCAAGATGAAAATCTTGATGAATTTATGGATGAAATAAACGATTAAAGTTGAATTAAATAAAATAGTAACTTAACGAAATCGTTAAATCCCAATTTCAAAAAAATTTTTTTGTAAGTATAAGACCACACTAAAGTGTGGTCTTATATATTTATATTTATATTTATATTTATATTGGACATATTTTAAGAACGTTCTTTTATATACTCTTTTGATATTACTTTAGTTGTTCTGGTAAATAGATATAATTATTGTGAAATAATATTTATGATCTTCATTTTATTGATGATTTAATGTTATCTAAGCTATTGAGAAATTAGAATTATGTAAAAGTTTCAACTTTTTAGAATTTTAATAAGTTATAATACAGCTATTCAGATTTTATAAAAAATAAATATAAATACAGATTTTAATAACCAAATAATAGAGAATTAATATTTATAAAATTCTTGTCATTGGACTTAATTTTAGGTGAAAAATGACTTTAAATTTAGATGATGTAAGACAGCAAATAGATGCTGTAGACCGTGAATTAATAGAAGTTGTACGTAAGCGTTTAAATTTAGTACAACAAGTAGGAGTTATCAAAAGTAAAATTGGTACTCCTGTATATGTACCAGAACGTGAAAAACAATTATTAACAAAGCGTCGCGCTGAAGCTGAGGCTTTAAATGTAAGCCCTGACTTGATTGAAGATATTTTACGTCGTTTAATGCGTGAATCTTATACAGCAGAACACGGGGTAGGTTTTAAATGCCTAAATCCATCATTAAAGAAGATTGTTATTATTGGTGGCCGTGGCGGTATGGGGAGAATTTTTACTAAATTCTTCCAACTTTCAGGGTATCACGTTGAAGTAATGGGTTCTAAAGATTGGGATAAACAAGAAACTATTTTTAAAGATGCGGGTCTTGTAATTGTTAGCGTTCCAATTGATAGAACTGAAAGTATTATTAAAAAGCTTGATTTCTTAAGTGAAGATTGTATTTTAGCAGATTTTACTTCTACCAAATCTAAGCCATTAGCTCAAATGCTAGAAACTCACAAAGGTCCTGTTGTTGGTTTACATCCTATGTTTGGTCCTGACATCTCCACCCTTGTTAAACAACTTATTATTTGGTGTGAAGGACGATTTGATGAAAAGTGTCAATGGTTATATGAACAAATGCAATTGTGGGGGGCAAGTTTATTAAGAATTGAAGCCTCAAAACATGATGAAGCAATGTCATATATTCAAGCTCTGAGACATTTTACTACTTTTAGTTATGGCGTATTCTTATCAAATGAAAATCCTGATCTTAAGAATATTATGGATCTAAGTTCTCCGATATATCATATGGAACTTATGATGGTTGGACGTTTATTTGCACAAGATCCACAGCTATATGCTGATATTATTTTGTCAAATAGCCATAATTTAGAAATTATTGAAAAATATCGTGATAGCATAACAGAAGCTATTAAGCTAATAAAAAATAAAGAAAGAGATGTCTTTATTGAAGAATTTAAAAATGCTAAGAGCTATTTTGGTGAATATGCTGAAATGTTTATTCATGAAAGTAAAAATCTTTTAGCAAAAATGCATGATGCTAAAAGCGATGAATAATCATATGTATTATTAATATTATAACAAAATTAAAATAAGGGATATTATGTCTGTAAAAAAGAATTTAACCATACTTGCTCTTGCAAGTGTTGGTACTGTAGCAGTAGCGGCATATCCAGCTTCTTTATATGTTGCAGGACAAGTTTATGATAAAACATTAGCTAAATTTGAAAAAGATTTTTTATTAACTAAAAATATTAGTAATTACTCTTATAAGGAAGATGCTAGTAAGAGTGGTTTCTTTGGCCGTTCAGGTGTGATTACGTTTGACGTTGAAAATCTACCTCCTATTGTTAAAGAAAAATACAAAGATAAAGAAAACTATAAAACTATTAGATTAAATGTAGATACTTCCTTTGGATTTTTAAGTGCCAAAAGTAAAGTTCGTCCTGACTATAATTTTGGTTTGGGTGAAATTATTAACGATTATTTGGATATCTCTGAAACTATTGATGTTAATTTCAATCTTCATACTAATACAGATGTTGAATATTCAAGCAAAATAGATAGCATCAAACTTAATAAAAATGGTAAAGAATTACTTCAAGGTGACTTAAATATCGAAGAAACCAAAATGTCTGTGGTGCGAAATTATAGTCTAATATCTAATGATATTGATACAGCATTAAAGCACATTGATGAAGGTAAAATTGAAGGTACTTCTGAATTAAAAGTGAAGAATATTACTTTTATGAGCAATATTGGAGATGCTTTTCCTATAGACATGACAATCAAAGATTTAAATTCTGTGGTTAATTATGTCTATGATCTTCCAATGACTTCTAATACCAAAGTAGATTCTGTTGTCGTTAATTTTAAAGATGATAAGTCCGCAAGTTCTAAAGAAGTTTTTGCAAGTAAAAACATTGTAATTACAACAGATTTATTACGTAACAAAGATACTTATGCTTGGAATTACGTAATAAAATCAGAACATCTTAAAGCAAACTATGACAAAATCAAAGTTAAATTAGCTAACTTTAATTTTGATATTGGTTTGGTTAATTTAGATAAAGATGCTTTAAAACAAAGCATTGATTTATACGCTAAATACAGTGATTATAGTGCCAATGCTAAATTATATGAAAACACTGATTCTCGAGATGGTAATGAAGAAGTAATATTTGAATATTTAGATGAAATTGAAAACTTCTTCACTAAGCCTAAGCAAGTACAGCTTTCAGATTTTAGTTTTGATTTAGCTTTAAATCATGATGACGCTAATGCATGTATAAAAGATAAAGGTAATATCAAGATGAATGGTATTGGACATATCTTTGTTGAAAAAGAATCAACTTCTGAAGAAGAATCTTTATTCAAGCAAGATTCAAATAGCACCATTACTTTAGATAAGAACTTTATTTATAACTTTGCAAATGCCACAGAAAATTGTTCTGCTGTTAAGGGGATAATGGATTTTGCTACTGAAAATTTTGTAAAGGGTGGCTATATATCTAAAGTTGATGATGCCCACTACAAAGTAACAGTGGAAACCACAAAGAAATCTGAAATATTTATAAATGGTAAGAAATTAGAAGATGTAGTTAAAAACGTTCTCGGTGGTGGTTTCTAATTTATTCCTAATTAACTAGCATAAATAATTTTTTTGATTTTACGTATATAAAGATATACCAAATCAAAAGTTAATTTTAAGTAAAAAACACTAAGTTAAAATATTTACTTAGTGTTTTTTTTGTGTGTGGTAAAAGGAATTTGGGGTTTTTGTAACAACAATGTAAAAGTTGAAAAAATTTTTGTTATTTATCGAAAAGGCGCAATAAAACCTCTGACTTTAATCCTCTACAGTAGGAATTCTCCCATTTTTGGGAGCAGAGAAGGTCAAATCATGTAGATTGATAGATATGTACTATTTCTAAGTTTTAAATTATTTAGAATATAACAATTTAAAATTGCTTAAAATGAATAATTTTAAAAGCTTATGTTTTTATGA
>GL995214.1:15353-29975 GCA_000222855.1 Succinivibrionaceae bacterium WG-1
ATTTTGTAAAAGAAGTAGCTTTACCAAATTTGAAGAGATTAAAATTGATTGTTAAAGCTTTGTTAGTGAGATGTAAAATTAGGTATGTATTCTCGCTTTTATATTAAAAGGTCTTTGAAAAGCATCTTAAAGTCAATCTCAAAAAAAGAATGAGAATATAGCATCTCATTCTTTTGGGATAAAAAATTACTTACTTAATCTTTCATTATGAAGTGAAATCATTTGGGCTTTTACATTTTTATTGAAAAAAGCCATAGTCATAGGGATTGCATCAGCATTATGAGATTTGGTGTTTTCAATAATGCAACTCCATAATGTATGAGAAGATAATTCTAATTTATGGAATACTTTTACTTTAAAGCTTGCTACGCAGTTTTTTAGTATTGGTAAACCATCAAGCATTTCATGTTCAACTTGTGCCCATTTATCTATGTTACGGCAAGAGTTGCAACCAAATAATTCAATAATTTTTGGATCGGTGTTTTCATCTAAAACAGATACTGTAAATTCTTTATTAGCATTAATGCAGTTGTCAGTATAAGTTTCTTTATTTGTTGCAACTTCAATGCCTTGAGGAATCTTAGTTACATGCATAAGGCTATCAACTAAGCTACCACAAATACGGTTACGAGGATCTCTTACACCAATAATGTAAACTCCATGAGTAATTGCAGAGATAGGATTTTCATCAAATTTTGGTTGGTAATCCATATTATAAAAACTCCATTACAAAAGAATAAAAAAACAAAGTGATAATTTTTCTGAGAAGTTTGGTGATATATTTTATAAACTTAATAGAATTGCGCTTTGTAATTTTTGGGGAATTGATTTTGTTTAAGGGTAAAAATTTGTCAAAAATTTTACCATAAAAAAATATTGATTACTTTTTTATTTTATTTTGAGAATGACTTAGATTTTGTTGATAGAAAATAATAATTAAAAATCAAAATTGATGAAAATAGCAGATATAGTAAAACTAAAGTTTTATACATAAAAATCAAATAGTGTTTTAAGACTATCAAAGTAGAAATGTGACTAGTGCATTTGTTTTCTTAAATATCCATAATTCTTATGAGGAAAAATATTTATATATGATACCAAACATATTATACCTATTAAAATTGCAAAGAATATACTTATAGAAGGGGACACTATATCGTTATATTTTAAAATCATTTGTCCGCATATAGGTAATGCCAATAGCATTATTACTATAAGCATGGTCTTTATGTGTAAGCGTAATAAGTCATTAGGTGAAGATTTATGAATTAAATCTTTATGTATATGAATTGGTAAACAAGGTTTTACTTCAATGTCATTATTAAGAGAGCTACTAGAATCATCTTGATTATTTTTTTAAACTAGATATTTGTGCTAAATTTCCTGTATAGCGAAACATAATCATTTTCTTTAAAGGGTTGAAGAAAATATCTAGTTTAGTATTTAATACAGCGTTGGCTCCACAGGCTCTAGCAATGTAAATCATTTCTTGCAAAGCTTGTTGCTTAGATAAACTTTCACCACAAACGTCATAATTTTTTATAGTTTCTAAAATGTTAACATTAGACGGATTTTTTTGATTGGAAATAAAAGTTTGGTTTATTTCAAAATTATAGTTTACTGCTTGAGTATTTATAATTTTTACAAATTCTTTAGAAAGTAATTTTTTTAAAATAGAAGAAGCATCATTTTCAGGTTCTGCAAATTCAACTTCAGCTCCTAAGCTTATTTGTTCTAGAGTCTGTTGATTTTCCAAAGTATAGTAATAAACACAATCGTCAAGACCTAAAATAGCTCCTGGTGTTTTACTGCTTGCTAAACGAATTACTTGACCTAACATTTAAATAATAACAGCCTCTAATAATGTTGAATAATAGTTATATTCTTTTGTTAGTTAAGTATTTATAAAAAACAAAAGAACCAATCTAAATATATTTAGAATTTTTATTTTTATAGTGATAGTTGTAATTACTACTAGGTTTATCTCAATTATTTGTTCTTATTTATTTGCTATATGAAAAATATGTCTAATCTTTAAAAGATTGTTTTTCATAAATTTTTTATTTTGGTAATTCAAATTGACGACAAAAATAGTATCAAACTAATACGTAGTAATCTTATTAGTTTGATTTTTTCTTAACTATTAATTTTTTGAATGCGTAACTATAGAATTGATAAATAAAAATATCAATTCAAGTACTAATTTGACTTATATTAAAGGTAATTTGTACTAAAAATAATCAAAAATTAAATTTTTTGTGTTGATATTACTGTTAGATCATGTTTTTTATACTTTTTATTAATAAAAAGTAGGTTGTGTCTTTAGAAGAAATTTTTCAATTATTAGGAATAATATAATTAACTTAATCTTTAGTTATATTATTAATAACTTAAAATATATTATAGAGATTTATAGAGATATAGTAGTAAAGTATTACAAAATCAATACTAATAGAAATATGGTAAATCAAACCTTAAACATTGTTATTTAGAAGTTGTTTTAATTTTTATAATTTGAGTTGTAAAATGCGATAAATAATTATATTAAAAGCGGTAAGAACTAAATAAAGAATATAGAAAATAATAGAGTAGAAAATGAGTAATTTATATTTTATAACAGGAACTGATACCGATGCCGGAAAAACTTTTAGTGCTGCAGTTATCGAACAAACTTTATTAAAACATGGAGTAAGTGTTTGTCCTTTTAAACCTATTGTGGCAGGATTTGAAAATGGCGAAAATCAAGATTTAAATAGTCATTGTGCGGCCACTAAAATAGGATTAAAGCCATTAGAAATTACGGCTTGTACCTATGAAGAACCAATTGCTCCACATATAGCTGCAATTAAAACAAATAACGAAATAACATTTGAAAAATTAAATAAAAAGTTTGAAGAACTTATTGCTCTAAATAAGGATGTATATATTACCGAGGGAGCAGGGGGATGGTTATTACCAATTGGTAATAATAAAGTTCTCCCAGATTGGCCAAGATTAAAAGAAATGGAAATTATCCTTGTAGTGGGGATGAAATTAGGTTGTTTAAATCACGCTCTTTTAACTCTAGAATCTATCAAAAGTAGAGGATTTAAAATCAAAGCTTTTGTAACATGTCAACCTACAAAAGATAAAATGCCTTATTATGATGAAAATGTGCAAACATTAAAAGCAATGATGAATATTCCATATCTTGGAGATATTTCTTTTGAAACTAGTGGGGATTTTAGAAATTCAAAAGCACAATTAGATATTTCATGTTTAATTTAAGAATTTTTGTTTTATATACAAGATTTTAGTTGTTTGTATAACATTTAATCTAAAAAAATAGGTTGCTATAATATAATAGGATACGGAAAAAGTTATAAAAAATTATTTTGCTTATCTCTGAGTATAAAAATATTAGATGAAAATAATCAGAGGATGCTAAAAATATAGTGGTATAGCTTTTGAATTAAAAAATATAATTTCAGAATATTTTTATTTCTTTAGTCGTTAAAAGGAAAAACAATGGTAAAAAATGTCTTTTTTTACATGTTAACAATGACTGCAATAATTATTACAGTAGGCATTGTGGCAAATATTATTTTTGCAGTACTTGGAATAGAAATTGATAAACAAAGTTTAACAATGATTTTAGGTATTTCTTTTGTAATGGGTGGTGCAAGTTCTGTAATTGGTTTGTTTACATCAAAAATGATGGTAAAAAAATCAATGGGAGTACAAGTAATTGAAGTTCCTAGAACTCAAGCAGAAAAATGGTTAACAGAAACAGTTTACCTTTTAGCTAAAAAGAAAGGGGTTCAGAATCCTGAAGTTGGTATTTATAATGCTTCTGAAATGAATGCATTTGCTACAGGATGGAATAAAAATGCAGCATTGGTTGCAGTAAGTTCTGGATTATTACAACAAATGGATCAAGATGAAATAGAAGCTGTTCTTGGTCATGAAATGTCGCATGTATCTAATGGTGACATGGTTACAATGTCATTAGTTCAAGGATTGGTTAATACCTTGGTTTACTTTTTAGTTTTATTATAGCAAGCGCTATTTCAAGAAATAGAGATGGAAAATCTTCTGTTGGGGTAGAAATGGCGGTTCGCTCTGTATGTAATATGTTATTCGGTTTTCTTGGAAATATTGTTGTTATGGCTTTTTCAAGATATAGAGAATACAGAGCAGATGCAGGTTCTGCAGAAGTGCTAGGAAAAGATGCTATGATTAAAGCTTTACAAGCATTACAAAATCAAACCGTATCTAAAAAACCTGATTCTGTAAAAGCGTTTTGTATTTGTGGTATAGATAGCTTATCTGAATTATTTATGACTCATCCTCCTTTGGAAAAGAGAATTGAAGCATTAAGAAAATTACCGAAATAATTTCAAAAAAATAGTAAAGAATACTAGATAATTGTTCTATTACACAAATATAATGACAAATCAAAACTTTTTGTAATATAATACATGTGTAACTAGGATTAGTTTATTGATTAGTCCTAGTTGTAAAAAAGCATTTTTAACTAAAACTCAGTTGTTTCTGGTTTTTAGTTAAGAAGTCCATCGTAAGATGGGTGACTTATTGGGGTAAACATTTATAATAATGATGTTTACGATAGACAAGCTTATCAACATACATAAAATTAATTAGGTAAAAATTATGACAATTAAAGTTGGTATTAACGGTTTTGGTCGTATCGGCCGTTTCGTTTTCCGTGCTTCTACTCTTCGTGACGATATTGAAGTTGTAGGTATCAATGACCTTTGTGATCCAGAATACTTAGCATACATGTTAAAGTATGATTCAACTCACGGTAAATTCGAAGGTACAGTTGAAGCTAAAGACGGTAACTTAATCGTTAATGGCAAGACTATCCGTGTTACTGCAGAACGTGATCCTGCAAACCTTAAGTGGGGCGATATCGGTGTTGATGTAGTTGCTGAAGCTACTGGTTTATTCTTAACTGATGAAAAGGCTCGTAAGCACATCGAAGCTGGTGCTAAGAAAGTTGTTATGACTGGCCCATCAAAGGATGCTACTCCAATGTTCGTTATGGGTGTTAACGATGATACTTACGCTGGTCAAGATATCGTTTCTAACGCTTCATGTACAACTAACTGTTTAGCTCCTTTAGCTAAAGTTATCGACGAAAAGTTCGGTATCGTTGAAGGTTTAATGACTACTGTTCACTCTACTACAGCTACTCAAAAGACTGTAGACGGTCCATCATTAAAGGACTGGAGAGGTGGTCGTGGTGCTGCTCAAAACATCATCCCTTCATCAACTGGTGCTGCTAAGGCTGTAGGTAAGGTTTATCCAAAACTTAACGGTTTATTAACTGGTATGTCTTTCCGTGTTCCTACTCCAGACGTTTCTGTAGTTGACTTAACTTGTAAGTTAGCTAAGCCTGCAACTAAGGCTGAAATCGACGCTGCTATCAAGGAAGCTGCTGAAGGTTCAATGAAGGGTATTTTAGGCTTCACTGGTGATGCTGTTGTATCTTCTGATTTCTTAGGTGATACTCGTACTTCTATCTACGACTCAGCTGCATCAATCTGCTTAACTGATACTTTCGTTAAATTAGTATCTTGGTACGACAACGAAATCGGTTACTCAAACAAGGTTCTTGACTTAATTGCTACTATCATGAAGAAGTAATTTAGTTAGACTTTTTAAGAGTTTAATCAACGGAAACCCCAAACTTCGGTTTGGGGTTTTTGTTTTTATAGATTTAAAATTAAAATATATATTTAATATAGAATAATAATGAAATGATAAAAATACAGTAATGAACTTGTGATTGTTTTACTTATAGAATTCTAATTTTTAATTTACTAAATTAGGTTTGAATTATGTTTGTTATAAAATATTTGTAATAGACAAATTATATATATTTAAAAGTAATAATAATATACGTTTAATAAATCGTAATTATATAATGTTATGATAAAGCTCTTTGAAAGATTTAGATAAATTAATCGTAAAATTTTTAATTTATAATCTTTAAATACTAAATATTTAGTATTGTTTAGAGTTGTTTTTTTTGTAATGTGTAACTATATAATTTAAATAGACTAAAACATTAAAAAAATATACATTTGTGAAAAAAATTGTTTAGCAATAAATATTATAAACTGTTAAAATAGCAAAGTATTTTTTACAATCATAACTATTATGGAATGGTGTTATGTCAGATTTAATTGAACAAATTGCTAATGCTCGTGGTATAGCCAACGAATACATCGATGCAAGTGGTCAGCAAGTATACATTTCTCGTGAAAACAAAATTGCTTGTTTACAAGCTTTAGGTTACAACGTTGAAGATGAAAACGAACTTGCAAAACAATTCAACGCACAACAAGATGCTGCTTATAAATTAGGCGCAGAACCTGTAGCAGTTGTTTTTGAAAACAAGAATTTAGAGTTATTTCTTAAGTTAACTGACGAAGAAGCTCAAGCAGGCACTTTAAACTTTGAACTTACTCTTGAAGATGGTTCAAAGAGTAATGGTGAATTCCAAGTTAAGTTAGATACTAAGAATTATGAACGTGACGTTGAAGGCGTTCACTACGCTGTATATCAAGCAGTTTCTTCAGTATTACTTCCTCTTGGTTATCATTCTATAACAGTTAAGACTGCGAAGAATCGTGATATCAAAGATATTCGTGTAATTTGCTGTCCAACAGCTTGTTACAAACCAGAATCAATCAGAAATGGTAAGAAAGTTTGGGGCCCAAGTGTTCAACTTTATACTTTAAAGAGTGAAAAGAACTGGGGTGTTGGTGATTTTGGTGATTTAGCTGACCTTATCAAGAAGTTAGCTGCTAATGGTGCTGGTTTTATTGGTATTAACCCAATTCATGCTGCATATCCATCAAATCCAGAATCTGCAAGTCCATATAGCCCATCTTCTCGTAGATGGTTAAATTTAGTGTACATCAATGTTGAAAATGTACCTGAATTTGCAGATAGTGAACAAGCAAAGAGTTTTGTATCTTCTGCAGAAACTCAAAGTAAGCTTAAAGAACTTCGTGCTACAGAATATGTAAATTATGCTGAAGTTATGAAGCTCAAGATGAAAGCTTTACAGATGATTTTTGAAGATTCATTAGAGCTTTTACAAGACAAGCGTCGTAGCCGTACTAAGTTATTCAACCAATTCTGTGAAGAAGGTGGTGAAGCTTTAAAGCAAATGGCTACTTATGATGCTTTAATGCAATATTTCTATGAAGAAAAACATCAAAACGCATGGGGTTGGCCAGTATGGGAACAAGAATACCAAGATGCTAACTCTGAAGCTGTAAAAGCATGGCAAAAAGAACATGTTGATGATGTATTATTCTACATGTACTTACAATTTATCGCTGATGAACAATTAGCTGCTGCAAATGCTGCTGCTGTTAAGGGCGGTATGGATGTAGGTATTTATCGTGACTTAGCAGTAGGTGTTTCTGGTGGTTCAGAAGAAATTTGGGCTAACGGTAACTTATATTGCGTGAAGGCATCTGTTGGTGCTCCACCTGATCCGCTAGGTCCTTTAGGTCAAAATTGGGGTTTACCTCCAATGGATCCACAAAAGGTATTAGACAATAAGTATCAACCATTCATTGACTTATTCCGTTCTAATATGCGTCATTGTGGTTCATTAAGAATTGACCACGCAATGTCATTATTACGTTTATGGTGGGTTCCGCCTGCACAATCTGCTAAGCAAGGTGCTTATGTATACTACCGTGTACATGATTTAGTAGGTATTTTAGCTCTTGAATCTCATCGTAATAAGTGCTTAATCATTGGTGAAGACTTAGGTACAGTACCAAATGAAATGAAGAGCATTTTACGTGATTCAGGTATTCACTCATACAAGATCTTCTTCTGGGAAAAGGCTCAAGATGGTGGCTTTATCTCTCCAAAAGATTATGTAGAACAAGCAATGAGTGCTTTATCAACTCACGATATGCCTACAATTGAAGGTTGGTGGAGTCATGCAGATCTTCAATTAGGTAAGCAATTAGGTTTATATAACGACGATAACGTTCGTGATATTGGCAATGCTCGTTTAAGCGATCAACAACGTATTCTTGATAGTTTACATTGGCACAAAGTAATCAGTGATAACGTATCACGTGATGCTCATCATTGCCCAATGACTGAAGAATTACGTAATGGTTTACAAATGCACATGTGTTTAGGTAGCTGCGCTTTATTCAGTACTCAAATTGAAGATTGGTTAGGTATGCAAAAGCCTGTAAATGTACCAGGTACTTCTGATGAATATCCTAACTGGCGTAGAAAGTTATCAGCTAACATTGATGAAATCTTTGCAAATGAAAAGATTACTTCATTATTAGCTAAGATGACAGAAGCTCGTGAATCTGTAAGCAAAAAGTAATTGTAATAATCTAAAATGAATATTTAATATTATTCGATTTTAGGTAATTAAATTTAAATAAGAAGAATGAAAGACTAAAAAAGTTTTTCATTCTTTTTTTTATGTGTTTATTTTTTGGTTAATGATTTTTATTTTGGTTACAAGTAATAAATTGAACTTTTGTAGTAATGTTAGTGTTTTGAATTACTGATTTTTAGGAAGGTAAATTTGATTAAAATTAACTTAACATTTAATTATTTATACTAGACTTATTTATATGAAGTTTTTAAGTAAAAATAAAAATGTAAATTTTTAAAGGAGCAATCCAAATGTAAGATTTAAAAGATATGAATGTGGGTATTGAGGATTTTAAAGATATTATTCAAATAATCCCAGCATACTATGTGGATAAGACCTCTTTTATAAAACAACTTTCAAAAGAGAATGTTGCTTTATTACTCGCCCAAGACGTTTTGGTAAAACGTTAACTATGAGTATGCTTAAATACTTCTTTGAGATGAATTCTGATAATCCAAGTGATATAAGTGCTACAGTTGAATTGTTTAAAGATTTAGATATCACCAAAGACATTGCTAAGAAGTTTGGTACTTGTTTCTATAATAATCTTTCTAAATATTGGAAAATACTTAGCAAAATAACAACACTTAGCACTGATACTAAAAGTGAAATAGAAAAATATAAGACAAAAATAAATAATCTCAAAGATAGAAATATAAGAAATTCTCCTGAAAAAGATCTTCAAGATATAACAGATATTCTTTATTTTTTATATCTTAATTTATAAGATTGCTTTGAACTTATAAAAAGAAATAGTTTTACTTTAATTGTTACTTTTTAGAATTTTATTTTTTTAGATTTAAATACTCAAAAAAAATTGTTAACAATTTTGTTTTTATAAAAGTCTGTTAATGACTTTTTCTTTGAATTTTTGAGGCTAAACTATTAGCTTTTTAATTTAAAAAATGTCCTTTATCCTTGATAATTGCGTTGTAAAAATCTTAAAAAAAATAACATTTAATTAACTAAATTGTGATACATCAATAATAATTAAACGTTACTTTACTATTAAATGCATAAAACATATAAAATTCTCTTATTATGCAGATTTTGTATAAATCTAAATTTAATTTAATAAAAAGTGTTTTAAAGTTTTTTAGTTTTTATTTAGTGGTCAAAATAAATTTATATTTGAAATATATTAAATTGAAAATTTAAATTTATTTTTAATTAAAGAAATTTGTTAAGACACGAAGAATTTCGTATTTGCATCTTAGATTTTATAAAGAAAACAATATTATTTATAAAAGATGTTAATTATAATCAAGGAATAAATGCACGCTTGCATGATTACGAAGGACATATTTATGCTTATTGAAAAATTGAATAACGCTGCGTTATCAAATCCTTTTGAAACTTTAGGTTTACAAAAGAACCCAGAAGGTAAGGGACTTATTTTAACAGCGTGGTTACCTGGTGCAATTTCGGTTGAAGTAAAAAGTATTGATAGCAAAAAGAAACTTGCTGATATGGAAGTTGCCGATAAACAAGGTCTCTTTACTTGCAAGTTTGAAAATACTGAAGAATTTTTCCATTACTCTTTTGATGTAACATATCAAGATTCAAAGGTTAATGTAATCGATCCTTATCAATTCCGTGACGAAGCATTCTACGGCTTATCTTCAATGAACCTAGATGTTCGTAACTACTATAAAACAATGGGTGCGCAACTTATTGAAGTAGAAGTTGATGGTGTAAAAGTTAAGGGCGTTAGATTTGCAGTATATGCACCAAGCGCAAGTAATGTTAGCGTAATTGGTGATTTTAACTTCTGGGATGGCCGTAGATACCCAATGGAAAGAAGCTTAATGGGTGAATGGGTATTATTCGTTCCAGGCTTAACAGAAGGTGAACGTTATAAGTTTGAACTTAAAGATCCTATGGGTAACCGTTTACCACACAAGGCTGACCCTGTTGGTTTCTATGCTGAACAATATCCATCATTTGCATCAGTGGTTTACGACCAAAATAAATATAAATGGAATGATGATGCTTGGATTAAGAGCCAAGAAAACGATAAGTTAAAACAAGCAATGACAATCTATGAATTGCATTTTGCATCATGGAAGCGTCACGAAGATGGTTCTTCACTTTCATACCGTGAAATGGCTGCAGAATTAATCCCTTATGTTAAGGAAATGGGTTACACTCATATTGAATTACTTCCAATCATGGAACACCCATTCTCAGGTTCTTGGGGTTACCAACCTGTAGGTTTATTTGCACCAACAAGTCGTTTTGGTTCTGCAGATGACTTCAAATTCTTCGTTGATGAATGTCACAAGGCTAATATTGGTGTTATCCTTGACTGGGTTCCTGCTCACTTCCCATCTGATTCACATGGTTTAGCAAGATTTGATGGTACTCCTCTTTATGAATACGAAGACCCACGTAGAGGATGGCACCCAGATTGGAATTCATACATTTATGACTTCGGTCGTGATACTGTACGTCGTTTCTTAGTTGCAAGTGCTTTATTCTGGCTTGAAAACTACCATATCGATGGTTTACGTGTTGACGCTGTAGCTTCTATGCTTTATTGGGATTACTCTCGTAAGGCTGGTGAATGGGTTCCTAACGTAGATGGTGGTAACCATAACTATGAAGCAATTAGTTTATTACGTTGGGTAAACGAAGAAGTTTATAAGAACTATCCACATTGTATGACTATTGCTGAAGAATCTACCGCATTCGCTGGTGTTTCTCGTCCTACATATAATGGTGGCTTAGGCTTTGGCTTTAAGTGGAACATGGGTTGGATGCATGACACTATTGAATACATGAAGAAGGATCCTATCTATCGTAAGTATCATCACAGCGAAATGACTTTCTCTATGATTTATGCTTATGACGAAAACTTCATTCTTTCAATTTCTCATGACGAAGTTGTTCATGGCAAGCTTTCAATGTTAAATAAGATGCCTGGTGACGAATGGCAACAAGCTGCTAACTTACGTACCTATATGGGCTACATGTATGCACATCCTGGTAAGAAGTTAAACTTCATGGGTACTGAGTTTGCACAAAGCGCAGAATGGAATCATGATAGTCAATTACAATGGTGGTTGTTACAATTTGATAAGCACCAAGGTCAAAAACGTTTGATTCAAGACTTAAATAAGCTTTATGTTTCAGAACCTGCACTATATAATGCAGATTATGACAAACGTGGATTTATGTGGTTAGATCACAGTGATTATCAGAATAGTATCTTTGCAATGATGCGTCTTGATGAAAACGGTGAAAACGCAATTGAAGTTGTAAGTAACTTTACTCCAACTCCACATGAAGGATATCGTTTAGGTGTGTCAAAACCTGGTAAATATAAGATTATCTTAAATACTGATAGCAAGTACTATTGGGGTAGTGATTATGATGTTGGTGGTGAAGTATTTGAATCTACTGACGTATCATGGCATGGTCAATATCATTCAATAGTTCTTAACTTACCTCCACTTGCTACTTTATTTATAAAGCGTATTGGAGATTAATTAAAGTAATATGAGCAAAGATTCGTTTTTGCTCCAATCAGGTAGAGAGGCCCCTTTAGGGGTCTCTTTATTTGAAGACGGAGCTAATTTTAGTGTATGGGCACCTGAAGCTACAAATGTAACTGTGGTGCTTTATTCAAGTAATGAGCAAGAATTAAAGAGAATTTCATTAACAGACGTTCATAATGGTATTTGGTCTGGATTTATTACAGATGTAACTGCAGGACAATTATATGCATACAGCGTAGATGGGGTATACAATCCTGCGGCTGGTACTTCGTTTGATGCAAAAAATTATTGATAGATCCATATGCCAAGATGTTAAATCGTCCAATGATTTGGAATTATGATAATTATTTGCACGACTCAAATAAATTTATATCTAAATCAGTGGTTGTTGATGACAAGTTTGATTGGGAAGATGTTAAAAAACCAGGTCTTACTCGTGATAAAACTGTTTTATATGAAACTCATGTAAAAGGCTTTACCAAACTTAATAAGTTAGTTCCTGAAAATCTTCGTGGTACTTATTTAGGTTTATGTCAGCCTGAAGTTATTAAGTACTTAAAAGATTTAGGTATTACCGCGGTTCAGTTAATGCCTATTTACGCTAAGATGAGTGAATCTCGTCTTACTGAAAATGGCATGTCAAATTATTGGGGCTATAATCCAATCTGTTTTATGTCTCCTGAACCTTCTTACGCTTCTGATTATTTAAATAGCGTAAATGAATTTAAAACTATGGTTAGAGAATTACACCGTGCAGGAATTGCAGTAATTCTTGATGTGGTTTATAACCATACTGCTGAAGGTGGTCATGGTGGTCCTAACGTTTCATTTAGAGGCTTTGATAGTCGTAACTACTATGTTTATGAACGTAATGCTGATAAATCTTTTAACTATACAGCAACAACAAATGTAACAGGTTGTGGTAATAGTTTTAATGTAGGTTCAGAAATAGGTTTACGTTTAGTTCTAGATTCTATGCGTTATTGGCTTACAGAAATGCAAGTCGATGGATTTAGATTTGACTTAGCGGTAACTGTTGCTCGCGAAACTAATAATTATGTATTTAATTCATTTGAAAGAAGTGGGGCGTTCTTTAAGTCTTGTTATCAAGATCCAATCATCAATAAAGCTATTTTAATTGGTGAACCATGGGATATTGGGGGATATGGTTATCGTGTTGGTCAATTCCCGGCACAGTGGAGCGAACAAAACGATAGATTCCGTGATACTGTAAGATCTTTTTGGCGTGGTGACCAAGGTCGCATGGCAGACTTTGCTACACGTTTATTAGGTTCTCGTGATCTTTATCCTAAGAATTTACGTTCTATAAATTCATCAGTTAACTTTGTGGCTTATCATGATGGTTTTACCTTAGAAGATGTGGTTAGTTATAATGAACGCCATAATGAAGCTAATGGTGAAAATAATAGAGATGGTCATGGTAATAACATTTCATGTAATTACGGTGAAGAAGGTCCAACTAAGAATGTACGCATTCTAAAGAAACGTGCTCAAGTAAAACGTAATATGTTAGCAAGTGTATTATTATCTCAAGGTATGCCTCACATTGTGGCTGGCGACGAAATCTCTCGTACTCAACAAGGTAATAATAATGCTTATTGCCAAGATAATGAAATTAGTTGGGTGGATTGGAATTTAACTAAAGATAAAAAAGATTTATATAATTTTGTAAGTCGTTTAATTTCTATTCGTTTAAGTTCAAAGGTATTCACTGATTTACACTTAAAAGATGATCACTTTAAGAGTTATGGTATAGAACACCAAGTTAATTGGTATCACCCAAATGGTTTACCATTAACAGATTCTGATTGGCATTCTCCAATATCTCAAGTGTTTATGCTTGATATTGGTGACCATGGAGATAATGGTGAACGTTGGCTTTTAATGTTTAATGCAAGCGCTTATGACATTTGTTTCCATATGCCAACTCCGGCAAATGGAATGTGTTGGAGTGCGGTTCTTGATACTGCTGAAGCTGATGGTTTACCTCGTCGTTTTGGTGATCGTTCTGGTTTAATTCCAGTTTGTTCTGCTTCATGTGTAAAACTTGTTAAACAGGTTAAGATTTCAGAAATGGAAGCTAACTACTTTAATGTAGTTTCTACCGATGAAGAACATGAACAGATTATTCAAGAATTAGCAGAGCTTGATAGTTTAAATAAAGAATTATCAAATAAGAATATGTTATCAGGAAAGAAAGCAAGACCTGTTAGAACTCAAAAGAATAGTTTTGGTTTTACTTCTGATGAATCAACTGCGTTCACTACATCTGCAAAGAGAGATGGTATTAAGAAACGCCGTTTTCACTTTAAAGAAAAAGTTTCCATAGTATATTCTAAGGAAAATGATTAATTACTTTTGTGATTAAATGATAAATAAACCAAGCAAAATTTGCTTGGTTTATTTTTTATGAGAACGTCCATTTAAGGAAGATGATTTTTAATAGGTTTAGAAAAAGTTCTTTTTACTTTTACTATTACTTCGTCTTGTGGATAAGCGCTTATATTAACTGCTTGGTATGCGTCAAATTCTCTTTTTTCGGCATTGAATACCATTGCAATACGAAGTATTTCTTGCTTTAAAGGAAGTGTATTACCATAATCACGCGCTTTTATTTGCGCCACAGCTTCAATAAGTTTTTCCTGAACTTCTCTTGAG
>GL995214.1:30876-40975 GCA_000222855.1 Succinivibrionaceae bacterium WG-1
TTTATTACCTTTTATTACAGCATAAAAACTTCTAAGAGTTTCTTGAAATTTTTTATAAAGCTCAGGATTGTTTATATTAGCTGTTAATTGACAATCATATTCATCTATAAGAATTACAATGCTTTGCTTACCCAAAGCTTCAAATAGAGAAACTACAGAATCATAAATAGTATTTTGCACAACAAAATCTGCTAAATTATTTTTTTGGCAAATGATGCTAGTTTATTATTAAAACTATTTACAAATTCATCAAAGGAAGTAACACTAAATTCTAAAAAATTGAGTCTTAAAACAGGATAAGTCTTTTCAGTCCACTTATCATATATCCAAGTATCTTTAAAATATGGTTCAACCCCACTTTCAAAAAGAGTTGCAATGGTGTCTAATACTGTTGATTTACCAAAGCGACGTGGGCGTGAAAAAAACACACGTTCATATTTTAAAAGCGAAGAAATTTCTTTGGTTTTATCTATATAAATATATTCTCTATTATAGAAATTTTCAAAGCTTTGACCTTGTGCTATTTCTTTCATAATAAACTCCACAAGTTTGGAAAATAAATTTTAAAACGTTCTATTCATTATAACTGTTTTTTTTCTACAAGATAATAACCTCTATAGGTTTTATAGTTGTTAATGCCAAATTAAATATAGAAAAATTTAATTTTATCGATTTAAAACTAAAATTATACACTTATGAATTTCTTTAATTGGGGTGATTTTTTATAGAATTTTTAAGTAAAAAAAAGCTCCTATAAAAGGAGCTTTCGAGACTTTCGAGGAAAAATTATTTTACATTAAATATTTATGAAAATAACTATTTAATTTATAGGTTTGGATTACCGATATCACGTAATCTTACGCCATTCATTAAGTTAGATTCTAACTTTTCAAGAGAAACACCCTTAGTTTCAGGCACGTAAAGTATAGTCATAATTAAGCCTAATACACAGCATACGCCATAGATTAAAATTAAGCCGTTAATGCCAATTACGCCCATTAAAGGTAAGAATGCTGCTGCTACTAAAGCATTTGCAATCCAGTTTGTACCTGTTGAACATGTAACCCCAAGTTCACGACCTGCTTGTGGTTGAATTTCAGAGCATAATACCCATACTAAAGGACCTGCTGAGAATGCAAAGCCTACGATGAAGAGTAATACGAAACCTAAAGCTAAGTAGCTTGCTAATTCAGATACAAAGAATGTCTTGAGACCAAATACCGCAAATAATGAAGCTGCAAGAACAATTAAACCGATTACTAATGTTGGTTTACGACCTGCTTTTTCAACTAAGTAGATAGCTAAGAATGTTGCAAGTAGGTTAGTACCGCCAATCATGATTGTACCAATACTGTTAGCAAATTCTTCAGAGAAACCTGAGTCTGTAATGATCTTTGGTGCAAAGTAAAGAATTGCATTGATACCTGTTAATTGTTGCATTACTTGTAATGCAATACCTAAGAATACAGTCTTTCTGAAGAACTTGTTTTCAAGGAAGAATTTAATAGAGTTAGTGCTTTGATTATTTTTTACGTTACTAATAATTTCTACTAATTCTTGTTCTGCTTCTTCATCACTATTTCTGATGCGACGTAAAATTTGACGAGTTTCTTCTGTGCGACCTTTCATCACAAGCCATCTTGGAGATTGCGGAATAAAGAAACTACCAATTAAGAAAATACTTGCAGGAAGTAAAGAAACCCCAAACATCCAACGCCAACTAGTGTGTACAGTGAATAGGTAATCTGCTGCTGTGCCTTCCATACCAGTATCTGGTCTAAAAGTTTCAGAGAAGATATAAGAGTTTGATAAATATGATACGAATATACCTGTTACAATCATAAGTTGGTATAAAGTAATCATTAAGCCACGATGTGAAGTAGGAGCTACTTCAGATAAGTATAAAGGTGCTGTAAAAGAAGCAAAGCCAATTGCAAAACCTAAAATTAATCTAAAGATAATTAATGTAATGCCATCTTGTGCTACGGTACAACCTAAAACCCCTAAGGTAAAGCATAATGCTGCTAAAAAGAGTACTTGTTTACGACCAAATACTCTTGCTAAGTATCCAGCGCCTAATGCACCAATCATAGCACCAACCATTAGAATGGCTATAATTGTTGAAATAACAGAAGAACCGGTTAAACCTAAGTCTTCCACAATAAAGTCTTGAGCTTGAGCCATTAACCCAATTTCAATACCAAATAAAAGTCCTGCGAGAGCAATTAAGATGCAGACGCACCAAATTATTGGTTTTGTTTTAGCTGTTTCATTAGTCATTTTATTATTATCCTAATTTGTAATATTTACTTTTTTAATTTATCTTGAATTGATTAAAAAAAATGATGATAAATGTAAAAATTTGATATAGTGCAAATTTTGTGTAAAGAAAACATTTTCAAATATGTAAAAACATGTAATAAAAACGCTTTATTTTCATCGTTAAATATTTTTAATTTATGATTATTGCAATATTATATGATGTTTTTTTTATAAAAAATTATAAGTAAGGATAAAAACAAATAAAATAAAATTTTATTTTATAAAGGTTTATTAATGTTTTTCTGAAATAATTTTTAGCTAATAATAATATGTTCTAGACTTTTATATAAAATAAATAAAAAATGCTAAACAAATGAAAATTGTTTTGCATTTTATAATTTGAAACTTAATTTATGTAAAATTTACAAAAATTGATATCTCGTATCAATTTTAAAATTCAATTTCAGTTTCTGTAATTGCCATTACTTGTGGTTTCTTTAAAGTTGTAGCTTTTATAGTGTGTTTTACGATTGGTTCATTAGTAATATCATTTAAAAGCTGTAGGGCAATATTTTGATTAAACTTAGATGTTGTTTTTATTAGCAATGAAGTGAAAGCACTTAATTCATTCTGAGCATCATTACTACTAATAAATACGTTGAGAGGTTCGTCATCTGTTGCATTTATTAATTTGCGTGTTTCTAATAAAGCATCATTAAAATTACCAACTTTATCAATAAGATTTAATTTTAATGCAGTATTAGCTGTGTAAATTTTACCTTGTGCTAAACTATCAACTTCTTCTTTGGTTTGGTAGTGACGAGCGTCTTGTACTAAACCTAAGAATTTATTATAGATATTATTGATGCTTGCTTGAATAACAGTTTTTTGTTTTTCATTAAAACCAGTTAAGAAACTAGTAGCTGCTTGGTCACTATTAGCAACACCATCAACTGTTAAACCGTATTCGTTAATGAATCTATTAAATTGTGGCACGATGCCAAATACCCCAATAGAACCAACTATTGCAGATTCTGAAGAAATTATTTTATCTGCCACTGTTGAAATCCAATAACCACCAGAGGCACACATTCCAGAAACGTAAACCACAATTTTTACACCTTTATTATGTAGAATTTCTAGTTCATTACGAATTTGGTCTGCTGCAAATACTTCGCCACCTGGAGAATTTATGTAAAGTACAATGGCATTAAGGTCTTTATCCTTACGTAACTTACGTAATTGTGCAACTGTATCTACTGCTGTAAAGTATTCAGAACGAGAATCATTAGCTTGAGTTACAATTTCACCTAAACCATAAACCACAGCTACACGTTTATTTTTATTGGCTCCACTCTTAAATGGATCAAAATCAAGATATGATAAGAATTTTTTAAAATCTACAGAATGGGTAATAAATTGACTATTATCCTTATCTGTAATTTGGAGTTTTTCATTCTTTTCAGTGGCAATAGCTTGTAATAGTTCGGTGTATGATGTAACCACATCAACAGCGCCATTGGCTTTAGCTACACTTGCGGCATTAAAGTTATAATCTTTAGTTAAACTTGTTAGATATTCTTGATTATCACTAAATTGACTATCAAATTTTAAAGTATCTTGACGTGCTTTAGTTACTTCAGTTTTATATAGTCCCCATAAGTCATTGAGAATACCTGAATATTCTTCTTTCACCCATGGACTCATGTTATTGCGAGTAATAGGTTCGATTGCACTTTTATGGGTGCCAACATGTGGGGTATACATATCTATTTTTAAGTTATCAAGGAGGTCTTTGGCGTAGATTGTTTTCATAGCAAGACCTTTGATTTCAACTTCACCTAAATCGGATACCGCAATAATATTAGCGTGTGATGCTAGGGCGTATACAGATTGGTTGTAGGAATGTGCAAAAGCATAGAACTTAATGTTGTTTTCTTTTGATAATTTATCAATCTTTGCTCCAATATCATGAGCTATATCTAAACGAATACCTTCTGTTTGGGTAAAGTTTAATAAGACTGTATCAATATTGTAGTTAGGTAGATTATTTAAAACGTATTCAAGTTCTACGCGAGATGTAGGTTCTATTGAGGCATCAGGATTTAACTCTCTGATAATTGCTTTAATAGGGGTATCTTTTTCAATATTGTCTATAATGGTAGGGCCAATATTTATAGTTAATATTTTATAAGACATTGCCTCTTCTTTTAAAATTGCTTTATCAGTACCATTGGAAACAATGAATCCAATAATGCTAAAAAATATGATTAAAGCTACAATCCCAAAGCAAAATAAAAAAATAGAGTTTAGTACAAAATTTCTAAAATATGTAATCCAACCACCAATTTTATCTAGCGTTCTTAGAAATGAATTAGCCATGTTGACTCCAATAACGTCTTTATTATTTATTCTTTTTTATTTGTTTTTAATAATGTTTAATAAAAAACATGATTCAGTATTTATTTGATTGATTTTCTAAAGTTTGGTTTAATTTTTTTTGTAATAATTTGTTGTTATAAAGATAAGGTTTTACATCAAAAAATTTTAAGGTCAAACTTGTTGAAAATTAGCGTACTAAATCAAATATAAAACCATAAGACATTTTAAAGGCATATGGTATTTTTTGTGTGATTTTTAATGAAAAATTATTATTTGTCTTTATTTAAAAGTAAGAATTAAATATAACTTCTTGAGACTTATATAAATCTATTTCGATTTTTAGATAAATTTAGTTGTAAATATATTACTGTTACCTAGTACTTAACAAGTTAAAAAGTAAAAGGTAGCAATTTGAATAATTACATTGTAAAGAACTAATTTACATTAGTTTTACATTAGCGTTATGTTAAAAGCATAGTATGAATAAGCGAGCACAGCTATCATTATTATGTAAGCTAATAAAACACCTAACATAACTTTATCATAGGAGCTTAAATTCTTCTTTTTTGAGATCATAATTTTCACCTATATGATGTTTTTATAAGTTTAAAACCTGTTTTAATCTTATTGGTCTCATTGATACATGTTCCTAAAACTTATTGAATACTTAAAAATTAAATAATTTTAAGTTTATAGGTTTGGGTATTTTTTAGCTTAAGCTAAATAATTTGAAACCAAATTTAAGATTTGAAAAAATAATTGCAAAGTTACCAATGCTAAAATTATATTTAATCTAATTCATTTATTATTCCTTGTTTTATTTGGTTGTTGTAAGCATTTTTCTCAATTCACTTCTCTTGTTAAAGAAGGTTAAAAGTCATATAGAATTTAGATATTTATATGATTTATTATGAATGTGAGACATGCAATTAGTAATAACTGTATTAGAGTTATTATTATCAAAGCGCATCGAGCAGATGTCTTTCCTTATTTGGTATCCATGTTTTTTATTATTCTGTATTTCACCTCCATAATTTAAATTTCTTTCGATAGTTCTTTTTATAGTGGGTTCGTACTATATGTTATATTTAAAAACTATCTAATTCTTTGCATTATACATAAATTAAAAAATATACTAATAATAAATATTATTTAATTTTTTTTTAAGTTAGTTATCAATGTGGAATTTTTTTTATTTAATTTTTAGGTGTGGAATTGCTTGTATAAGCAATGAGAATAAATAGTATTGGGCTAGTAATTTTTAATGACTGTGAATAATTGTAAGTGTGTATAGAGCCTGAGAGTTAGGTTTGAGAGATAAAAAGATAGCTAAATATAGGAAAAGTTTAACTAGAATAATATTTGAATAGTAATGAATGTTTAGCAATAAGAATGATTTTGCTATAAAACAATAACGCTTTTAAAATTGTTGAAAATTGACAATTAAAAAAGCGTTTTTAAGGACTAGTTAATAAAAATCTGGATTATTTGGCAGAACTTACTTTCTTTTCTGTTTCGTAACTATTTTGTGCTTCAAGATCAGAAAAGAATATTTCCATAATCTGTTGCTGATTAAGGTTTAATATTTTAACAATTTTTTGAACATCAGTTAATCTGATAATTCTTCTGCCACTAAGCATACTAGATAGAGTGCTAGGTGCTGTGTCAATTTGCTTTGCTAGTTCACCTAATGTGTAACCCTTTTGCAGTTTGGCATAACCTAATAGTTTATCTCTATTGCAATAAGCTTCCATGATTCTTCCGTGATCCAAAGATTTTTACAAATAAAATTGAGTTTTTACCATTAAAGACATAAGTAAAAATAGATAAAAAAATCTAAAAGTTTAAAGTTCTTTATCTTACTTTAAATGTATCTTTAAAACGTAACGTACTATTTAAAATAGATAATGAAATTATAATATATTTATTTTTATAAAACAAACATATTTAATACAATTTAATACATAAATTTAACAAAATGGTAAAAACCGATTTTGTTTATTACTAAATGTTAACAATACACCGGTAAAAATATGCAGTATATCTCGTTTATACGGTTAAAGATGTTGTTTTAACATTTATTTTTTAACAATTATTGAACATTTAAATTTTTAGATTTTATAAAGATTAAAACTTTGATAACGAAAAAATGTAAATTTTCTATTTATATAGGTAAATGCTATTTTATTTATAAAAAAGTGTGATTTAGTTAAATTTTTTCTTTACCTATTTAAAGTGTGCATATATAATACATTGGCAAAATAGAACGTAAAAATATTTATGTGAGAGATTTTGCCTATGTTAAGAATTCTTCAAGAAGCACTTACATTTGATGATGTATTGCTTGTTCCCGCTCATTCTACAGTTCTCCCTAATACTGCTGATCTTCGTACTCAGTTAACTTCAAAAATTGCTTTAAATATCCCAATGGTTTCTGCTGCAATGGATACTGTAACAGAATCAAGACTTGCTATTGCTTTAGCTCAAGAAGGCGGTATTGGTTTTATTCATAAAAATATGTCAATTGATAAGCAGGCAGAAGAAGTTCGTCGTGTAAAGAAGTTTGAAAGTGGTGTTGTAACAGATCCTATCACTGTTCACCCTGAAACTACTCTTGCTGAAATCGTAGCATTAACTCATAAGAATGGTTTTGCAGGCTACCCTGTTGTTGATAATGATGGTGATTTACTTGGTTTAATCACTGGTCGTGATGTTCGTTTTGTAACTGATTTAAATAAGAAAGTTTACGAAATCATGACTCCAAAAGAAAGATTAGTAACATGTCGTGAAAATGCTTCTCGTGAAGAAGTACAAGCATTAATGCAAAAGAACAGAATTGAAAAGGTTCTTGTTGTTGATGCATCTTTCCATTTAAAGGGCATGATTACAGTTAAAGATTTCCAAAAGGCTGAACGTACTCCTAACGCTTGTAAGGATGCAATGGGTCGTTTACGTTGTGGTGCTGCTGTTGGTGCAGGTGCTGGTAACGAAGAACGTGTTCAAGCTTTAGTTGATGCTGGTGCTGACGTTATCTTAATCGACTCTTCCCATGGTCATTCACAAGGTGTACTTGATCGTGTTAAGGCTACTCGTAAGGCTTATCCAAATATTGAAATCGTTGCAGGTAATGTTGCTACAGCAGAAGGTGCAATTGCTTTAGCTGAAGCTGGTGCAAACACTGTTAAGGTTGGTATTGGCCCTGGTTCTATTTGTACAACTCGTATTGTTACAGGTTGCGGTGTGCCACAAATTTCTGCAATTTCTAATGCTGTTGATGCATTAGCAGGTACTGATATTAAGATTATCGCTGACGGTGGTATTCGTTATTCTGGTGATATTCAAAGGCTTTAGCTGCTGGCGCTAACTTAGTAATGGTTGGTTCTATGTTTGCTGGTACTGAAGAAGCTCCAGGTGAAGTTGAATTATATCAAGGTAGATCATTTAAGTCATACCGTGGTATGGGTTCATTAGGTGCAATGGTTAAAGGTTCTGCAGACCGTTACTTCCAAAGTGACAATGCTGCTGATAAGTTAGTTCCAGAAGGTATTGAAGCTCGCGTTCCTTACAAAGGTTTATTAAAGCACATCATCCTTCAACAAATGGGTGGCTTACGTAGTGCTATGGGTTTAACAGGTTGTGCAACAATTGATGATCTTCGTACTAAGGCTCAATTTGTACGTATTACTGGCGCTGGTATTAAAGAATCACACGTTCACGACGTTACAATCACTAAAGAAGCTCCTAACTACAGAGTATAATCTTTAAAATAATTTTCTATTATATTTCCGCCTGTAACAAGGCGGATATTCTAAATTTTTGGTAATACTTAATGGCTGAAAAAAATATTCATCAAGAGAAGATCTTAATTCTCGATTTTGGATCACAAGTAACTCAGTTAATTGCGCGTCGCGTTCGTGAAATTGGTGTTTATTGTGAATTGTGGGCTTGGGACGTAACAGCTGAACAGATTAAAGAATTTAATCCAAACGGCATTATTTTATCAGGAAGCCCAGAATCTGTAACAGAAGAAGGTTCACCACGTGCTCCTCAATATGTATTTGAAGCAGGTGTTCCAGTACTAGGTATTTGCTATGGTATGCAAACTATGGCTCATCAATTAGGTGGTTCTGTTCAAGGTTCTAATAAGCGTGAATATGGTTATGCTTGTGTAGACTTAGATGATGAAGAAAATCCATTATTTAAGGGCATCGTTGATAAAGTTGAAGGCGATTTAAAGCAATTAGAAGTTTGGATGAGCCATGGTGATAAGGTTGCTTCTATTCCAGAAGGCTTTAAGGTTTCTGCTCATACTGAAAGCTGCCCATTTGCTGCAATGGCTGATACCAAGCGTAATTTCTATGGGGTACAATTCCACCCTGAAGTTACTCATACCAAGAGTGGTACCCAAATGCTTGAAAACTTTGTTAAGGGCATTTGTAAATTAGAAGGTTTATGGTCTCCAAATGCAATTATTGATGATGCAGTTGCAAAGATCAAAGCACAAGTAGGTAATGAAAAGGTAATTTTAGGTTTATCAGGTGGCGTAGATTCATCTGTTACAGCTTTATTATTACACAAAGCTATTGGTGATAATTTAACTTGTGTGTTCGTAGATAACGGTTTATTACGTTTAAATGAAGGCGCTCAAGTTAAAGAAATGTTTGGTAACAAGTTTGGTTTAAACATTGTTTATGTTGATGCTGAACAACGTTTCTTAGATGCTTTAAAGGGTATTTCAGATCCTGAAGCTAAGCGTAAGACTATCGGTAGAGTATTTATCGATGTATTTGCTGATGAAGCTCGTAAGTTGAAAGATGTTAAATTCTTAGCTCAAGGTACAATCTATCCTGATGTTATTGAATCTGCTGCATCTAAGACTGGTAAGGCTCATGTTATTAAGTCTCACCACAACGTAGGTGGTTTACCAGAAGATATGAAGTTTGGCTTATGTGAACCTTTACGTGAATTATTTAAAGATGAAGTACGTAAGATTGGTTTAGCTTTAGGTCTTCCTTATGATATGCTTTACCGTCATCCATTCCCAGGACCTGGTCTTGGTGTGAGAGTATTAGGTGAAGTTAAGAAAGAATACTGTGATCTTTTAAGACAAGCTGACGCTATCTTTATTGAAGAACTTTACAAAGCAGAATGGTACCATAAAGTTTCACAAGCTTTTGTAGTGTTCTTACCTGTTCGTTCTGTTGGTGTAATGGGCGATGGTCGTCGTTATGACTATGTAGTTTCATTACGTGCAGTGCAAACTATTGACTTCATGACTGCGCATTGGGCTGAATTACCATATGATTTATTAGGTAGAGTATCAAATCGTATCATTAATGAAATCAATGGTATTAGCCGTGTAGTTTATGATGTTTCAGGTAAGCCACCTGCAACAATCGAATGGGAATAATAACCAAAAAAAACAAGAGAAACCCAAGAAACCTTGAAAATAAGG
>GL995214.1:41592-43986 GCA_000222855.1 Succinivibrionaceae bacterium WG-1
GAGTATAAGAAGTTAGAATTTCTTTGGCCTAAACTCTGATGCATGTTCTTGGAGGTACTTATTTACAGCTGTATCTCTTTCTTGATACAGTCTGATTCTTGCTTTTGGATTAGTTGTATCATCGCTGTAATTTGTTATGTCAAGAAGATTAGCAATCACATCATATTCATAAACTTCTATCAGCTCTTTTTTATAAGCTTCTAGCGCATCAAGACCATCTATATATTCATAGTAATTTCTGCCATCATCAAGGACCTTGGGGATTATTGGTCAAATATCTTCATTTGAACTGTCACCAGCCATATAGTCAAGCCAACTATGCCATGAAAGCATTTAAGACATCTTTTTCTGATTCATAAACTTTGTATCATCGGAAATAGATGCAACATCAGGATTTTTAGATTTCATTTTGAAAAAGTCAACATGAAAATGCCGAAAAAAGCCAAAATGAAAATGTATTAAATATTATCCTCCTCAAAAACGTTTTTACCTTTAATTCTGTATGATGTTCCAGAAATTTTTATTATTTCACAGTGATGAACAAGTCTATCTATTATTGCTGAAGCAATAACACTATCTCCAAACACATCTCCCCATTTTGAAAATGGTTGATTGGTAGTTATTATTGTTGATCTTTTTTCATATCTTGCCGCAATTAATTGGAAAAATACGTATGACGTTTCTTTATCACTTGGTAAATACCCAATCTCATCAATAATTAGTAAAGAATATTTGAGATAGTGTTTTATAATTGCTTCTTCTCTTTTTTCTGCTACAGCTTTTTTTATCTTCATCATCAGATTAGAAAAATTTATGAAATAAGTTGATAAACGCTGACTTGCTGCCTCAATACCTATTGATGTTGCTAAATGTGTTTTACCAACACCTGGTGAACCTATAAATACTATATTTGTCTTTGTATTTAAGAATCTTAAAGAACAAAGGTCTTCTATTTGAGCTTTATTTATTTGAGGCTGATAAGAAAAATCAAAATCCTTAATAGTTTTTACGTATGGAAACGATGAAACTGTAATATTTATTTTACGAGCTCTATCATCTCTAAATTTTATTTCAGCATCAGTCAAAGTTAATAAGGTATCAACAATAGATAGCTTATTATCATTTATTTGTGTTATTAAAGATGGAAGAATCTCCATCATTTTGTTTAATTTTAATGTTTCAAAATTATTTATTAGTTGATTATAAGTACTCATAAAGTATCCATTTATAGCTTGTCATACATTGATAAGTTAAGCTCACAAACTTTTTCTATAATATTGGGGTGATTCTTAAATGCTACCTTCGCAATTTCCTTATAGTGTTGTGATTCTTTATGGTAATTAAGCATTTTTTCTGATTTGTTATATGAACAAATTAGAATATGATTTTCATCATAAATATCAATTAAATCATTTCTAGTTTGATAAAAAACAAAATTATTTATATACTGTGGAGGAACAGAGTATTTTCTTCCTTCTATACTTACCATAGAATCCGTTGTTACTTTTCGCTTGATTGGTCTTAAGTTTAGGTAATCAATGAATATATCTTGTTTTGGTAGAGGATTTAAGTATTTCTGTTCTTCATCAAAAAGTTCTCTTGGTGTTTTATTGGTTGCTTGCGAAACTTCATTATTTATCTCTTCATTGAATTTCCTAATAATTTCATCCAAATCATCTAACGTATCAAATTCATTGTTATAAACTTTTAACCTATTCATTAAATTAGCAACAGATTCCACTTTTCCTTTTGTTTGCGGTCTATATGCTAAACAAGATCTTGGAAGAAAACCTGAATCCTTTGAAAACTCAAAAAATCGTTCGTGGTACACGGGCTTACCAAATTGAGTTCTACTTCTATCAACAACAGTTTTCATGTTATCAAAAAGTATTTCCTTAGGAACTCCATTGAAATATTTAAAGCTGTCTAGAAGGCATTTAAATACTGTTGATTGAGTTTTATCTGTTGTTAACTTTATAAATTTATACCTAGAATATCCAAGAACAATTAGAAATATATTTATTTCAAATGTTTCTCCATCTCTATTTTTTAAAGAGAAACTTTCTTTCCAATCAACTTGAGCTTGTAATCCAGGATTAGTTTCAAACCTAACAGTAGCTTTATTTTTTGACTCAATCTTATGCTTTCTGCAAAAATATTTGATAGTTGAATAACCACCAGGAAATCCTTTAGAACGTAAAATAAATGTATAGCTTTAGCAGATGCTCCTGCTTGAATTTTTTCTAGAATAATATCTTCATAACCTTCAAGTATAGAATGGTATACTCTTGGAACTCGAGTTAGAGCTGATTTTCCCTCAACGAGATATCTTTTAACAGTTCTAGGATCGCAATTATATTGCCTTGCTATTTGCGATAAATTTGGTTTTATGCC
>GL995214.1:44973-52609 GCA_000222855.1 Succinivibrionaceae bacterium WG-1
CAATCATCTATTTGAATTTTTAATTCTTCATTAATGTCTGAATTCTTATTTATAAAATTATAAAAACGTCCCCATTCTTTATATATAAGTTTAGCAAACTTTGATATAGCAATCCTAAAATTATCACCTTTGACTTCTTTTAGAGTTAAAAATATTACTGGGTATTGCCCCATATGTTGCTTACAAAATTCAGTATCTTTGGATATATCTAAACCTTTAAATAATTCAACTGTAACGCTTATATCACTAGGATTTTCGTAATTCATCTCGAAAAAGTATTTCAGCATACTCATAGTTAAGGTTTTACCAAAACGTCTTGGACGAGTGAATAAAGCAACCTTTTCTTTTGAAATATTTTTAATAAAGGAGGTTTTATCTACATAATATGAAGGTATTACTTGAATAATATCTTTAAAATCTTCAATTCCAACATTCATATCTTTTAAATCAGACATACAGAACTCCTAAAAAATTGGCTTTATTTTTATACTTATAATCCAACATAGCATCAATTAGTCTAGCATAAATAATTAAATCTTAAGTAAATTTTTATCAAAGTTTAGGTTATTAGCAAAGGAATTATCAAACACATCCAAACATGATTATTTTTATTTTTATTTGATACTTATAATAAAATAATTTGGAAAGATTCATAATAAAAATTGTAACAACAACATAAACAATTCAACGATTTCTACCAATCGTTAAAAAGGGGGGCATTTTTGAGTTATACCTAATTAGCTATATTTTTGTAATTTTAAAATTATTATTGTTAACCGTTAAGAATTTTTAGAAAATACTTTATTTAAAGATTTTTTAAAGACAATATAATGAATTGTTTGGTATCAATCTCGTAGTGGCTTTCTCTATATTTTTATTCTTAAAAATATTCGTGTAGAAGAATAGTCTGCATAAAAAATGAAAAATTTAAAGAAAATCGGCGAATTCTGAGGAAAAATCAGCGCAAAATCAGCGAAAATCCACAGGTAATACAAACGAAAATAAGATGTTGTCACTTACTAAAAGACCATAACAGATCAGTAATATTATGATTGTTGGAAAGGAATTTAGTTCGGAAGATATTGCTAATGAATTAAAACTAAAACCACCAAGAACAAGACAGTTGTTAAATGAGTTAGTTAAAATTGGATTAATGTCTACAGTAGGCACTACCAAGAATCGTAGATATATAAGGAAGTAAGACTGTTTGTTTTCATAAATTATTTGTTGATATATCTCTAAATATAATTTTTATTTGAAAGCCACCGCATATTTTGTAGTGGCTTTTTAATTAAAAAAAATATGTGTTATAAACTTAAAGACATTTTAAAAATTTCTCTGTTTATATTTCATGAAATGTGGAGTGAATTTATGAAGTTCTTAAGTAAAGCAATGCTATTATCTTTAGCAATTGGAAGTGGTCTTTTTTTTAATATTGTTAATGCAGAAGAAGTAACAGATAATATTTTAAATAGTAAAAGAGAAATTTCTACAACTAATAATATCAACGCTGTTGATAAGAAAATAAGTGAAATACAGATAGCGTATAGCGCTATAAATTTAAACAATAAGCCTGTATTTGTAATAGGTCATAAGAGTCCTGATTCTGATACTGTATGTACTGCTATAAGTTTTGCATACTTACTAAATCAACTAGGAATAAAAGCTCAAGCTGTACTTAGTGGCAAACCTAATAACGAAACTTTACTAATATTAAAGAAGTTTGGTATAGAAGTACCTAATATTTTGGAAGATGCTAGTGATAAAAATATAGTGCTTGTTGACCACTCTGATTTTAGTCAGTCTGTAAGTGGAATGGAAAATGCTCAAATTGTGGAAATCATAGACCATCACGCTTTAGGTACTGTTACTACCAAAGCTCCAATGATTGCTAAATTTCTACCAGTAGGTTCAGCAAGTACAATTGCATTTTATGAATTTGAACGTGAGAACATTGCAATTCCTCAAAATATTGCAGGAGTACTTTTAGGAGCTATATTATCTGATACTAGAAATTTAGCATTTACTACAACTACTGAATTAGACCGAATTGCTGTAAAAAAACTTACAACACTTGCCAAAGTAGAAAATGTTAAAGATTTTTATGCGCAAATGGTAGATGCTGCATCTTCTTATGATGGTAAAACAGATGAAGAAATCTTTAATTCGGATTATAAGCTCTTTAATATGGGGTCTAAGAATGTTGGGATAGCTCAAGTTAATACTAAAAATTCTACTGTTTCTGAACTTACCACTAGAATGCAAAATACAGCTCCTTTAATGCTTGAAAACAAAAATCTTGATATGGTATTTGTGATGTTATCAAATATCGATACCAAAATGACTGAAATGATATGTTTTGGTGAAGGGGCTAAGGATGTTTGTCAAAAATCATTCATAAATGAAAATGATAAATTCTACATAAATGGTCTTGGCAGTCGTAAAAAGGATGTAGTTCCAAAACTAAAGAGTTTTATAAAATAATAAATTGTAAAATACAACAAATCTATATTAGTGAACCTTTTTTGATTATACTAACAAATAGATATCAAAAGAGGTTTTCTTTTGCCTGTTTTCAACAGAAATTTAAAACTACATTTTTATAAAACATCATATATTGGTAGTAATATTTTTGCTATTTTGATTAGATAGAAAATACTTTATTTTTAAGTATATTATCTAAAAAGATAATAGCTTTGATGTTAAACATTAAACATTAAACATTAAACATTAAACAATTATTGTAGCTATTGCTATATCTTGCTCACTAAACATTTGAAAACTAAAAATAATGGAAATACGTCAACTTAAATATTTTTTAAATGCTGCAAAAACTTTAAATTTTACTAAAGCTGCGGAATTATCGTTTGTTGCACAAAGTACTTTGTCTCAGCAAATAAAGGAACTAGAAAATAGCTTAAAAGTTGCTCTTTTTCAAAGAGTTGGTAAAAAAGTGTACTTAACTAGTGAAGGAGAGGCTTTTTTACCTTTTGCTCAAAAAATTATCAATGAAATAAATGATAGTAAGCAACGAATTTTAGATCTTCAAGAATTAAAGACAGGTGAATTAAGAATAGGTATTGCTTATGGTATCAATAATTTATTAAATCGCGCTTTAATAAAATTTTCAACTATCTACCCGTTTATTAAAATTGAAATTTCTTATTTAGCTTCAGACTTAATACCGCAGAAAATCTTAAATCGAGAATTAGATTTTGCTTTAGTATTTAATAAAGATTTATCTAATGATGCAATTAAAGAAAAGACATTATTTAAAACAGGACTACATGTAGTTGTTACTAAAAGTCATGCTTTAGCTAAGAAATCAAATATAAGCTTAAAAGAGTTAAGTAATTATGCTTTAGTTCTTCCTCCTCTTGGAACAAGTTCTCGAAATGCTTTTGAGTTTCTGCAACAAAAATATCAAATGCATTTTAGTCCGATGCTTGAAAGTAATGAATTCTATTCAATTTTGCAACTTATTAGAACAGAAAATTGGATAGGAGTATTAGCAGATTGTGTAATTGAAGATGAACAAGATTTAGTTGCAATACCTATTGCAGAAGAAACAGTATTTATGAATGCTAATCTACTAACATTAAATGATTTTTATCAAAGTAAAGCTGTAACTAAATTTTTAGATATTTTAGAGTCTTGTTTGTAACAATTTTGGTTAAAAAGATAGTGAAATAAATTTCTAAAATTGTTTTGAAAAAAATTATTGTTTTAATAAGCCTTCAATCTAAAGTTTTTAGATTGAAGGTTGGAATAATCTTAGAAAAATTCTTTAATAAGTTGCGCGATTTCTGTGTGATGAGTTTCAACTGCAAAGTGACCAGAGTTTACAAATTCAATTCTTGCATTTGGTAAATCCTTTTTAAAAGCTTCTGCACCTTGATAAATAAAAGATGGATCGTTTTTACCCCAAACTGCTAATAATTTAGGTTGATGTTCTCTTAAATATTTTTGAAAAGTAGGGTACAACGCTACATTTGTTTGATAATCAAATATTAAGTCCGATTGAATTTCATCTTCACCTGGACGACTCATATAATAAGCATCTAAAGTATAAGAATCAGGTCCTACTTTTCCTTCTTCAGTGCCAAAAGTATATTGACCATAGATTGTTTCTGGAGCAAATGCTACTTTATAAGATTCACGTAATTCTTTGGTAGGATTTTTCCAATAAATTGCTCTTTGCGCCCAAGGCCTTCTTCGTATACATTTCCATTTTGACTGACAATACCAAGAATTTTTTCAGGATGTTTAACTGCAATTCTAAAGCCAATAGGAGCGCCATAATCGAAAACAAACATGTAGAATTTATCAATGTTTAATTGCTGTAATAATTCATCCATAACTTCTGTTAAGTTATCAAAAGAATAGGTAAATTCTTCTCTTGAAGGCATATCTGATTGACCAAATGCCGGATAGTCTGGCGCAATTACATGGAATTTATCACATAAATCTAAGATTAATTCTCGATACATGTGAGAAGAACTAGGAAAGCCATGAAATAACACAAAAGTTGGTTTATTGATGTCTCCTGCTTCTCTAAAAAAAATTTTTAAGCCGTGAACATCTACGTATTTATTTAAAACTTGAGTCATTATTTCTATCCTACATGAGTAAATTATTATTAGTTAGTAATTATGTAAGTAACTTAATTGTTAATTACTTTGTTGCTATAAGTATTATAGATAGAAAACAATAATCAGTAAAACTGATTATATCTATTGAATTTATCGTTAATATCGATTGATAGATGCATTATCTAATAAACATTTTTTTTAGAAAAATAAAGTTATATTTTTTTAAACTTATAAAAAAGTAGCTCTTCATTTCTGAAGAGCTACTAATTATTTGTTTATTACTTTAATATTCTTTGGTATTATTTACATTCTACATTTAGGAAAGTACCTGATACTGCAGGTAATACAATCTTATCAAAACTTACACTTTCTTTGGTTAAAGCATTTGAAAGAGTACAATTTTGTAAGCCAAGTTGTGCTAAAGCATCAGCCTTAATTGCAACATTTCTTGAATCAGAACTGTTGTTTAAAGCGTAAATTACTTTATCGTTTTTATAAGTCTTTAAATCCATGTATACAGTAGCATCACTATAGATGTGTACACGGTTACCATGAGATAAAGATAAGTGTTTATCTCTTAAATTAAGAATTTGGCTAACGTAATCCTTTAATTCTTTTTCATCTTTAGTTAGGTTATCTACATGTCCTGTAGTACGTGATACGTGGTCTTCGCAAACCATCTTATCAGAACAACCTGAATCTACTTTGTTATCAAAACCTGCCAATTCATCAGCAGTTTCTTCACCGTAGTAAATAATCATCGGACCTGTTTGTGCGGCAATAAAGCTTAAAGCTTCTTTGTGAGCATTAAACATTTCTTGGTCTTTACCACTCTTAGAAGTATTACCAGTACGTTGTAATAAGTCGCCGAATCTTGGTAAGTCATGGTTACCTAAGAATGATACTGCGATACCACTGCCACTATAATCTTGAGATTTTTTGTTTACTGCATCTAAATTTGAAGCTTCTTGAGCACAACGTGGCTTTTTAGGTTCATCACGAGTTGCAAGCACGCTTACTAATTCGTCTCTTAAAGGGAAGTTCATTACAGAAGTAACGCCATTACCCTTAAAGCCATTACGGTCAATCATCGCAGGATTATCTGACCAATATTCTGCTACATTAAAGCCTAAAGGTTGAACTTTTTTACCTTTAAATAGATAGCTGCTCTTCTTGTTTGCAGAAGCTGCTTCAATTGTTAATCTAATTTCTTTCCATTGTTCTGGAGATAATTGGTAAGCTTGGTCAAAACGCCAACCGTCAATCTTAAATTCTTCAATCCAATATGATACAAATTCTTTTAAGAATGGCATTGATGCTTCGTTATCAAAGCAAGTACCATTTACTAAAGACATCTTATCAATTCTGCCGTCCCAATCACGACAACGTCTTTGAATCTTTAATTTATTGCCTTTAGGACTAATTGGGTTTACGTTTACTTTTGAGTGACCTAAAACGCCATCAAAGAATACATATAAGCCTAAGCTATGAGCTTTATCTATAAGTTCTTTTAATTCTTTTTTATTACCAAACTTTGGATCTACTTCGAAGTAGTCAGAGGTAAAGTAACCTGTACCATCTAAACGGTCATAAATATAATCTTGATCTTCTAAACGAGTTGTTTTGAATACAGGTGTTAACCAAATAGCGTTTACGCCTGTAGACTTGATGTAGTTAAGGCTATCAATAATACCTCTTATATTACCATTGTGGTTACTTGGGCCCCATGAAGTTGCATAACCTATAGCGCCATTAGAGGAATGTCTAAAGCTTTCAACCATTATTTGATAAATTCTGATATCACAGAATTTATTATCACTACCAAAACAGCCTTTGTTTTGATTTTTGGTGAGTTTTAAATTTCTAGTGGTAACAGTAATATCGGAGCTATCGCTTGGACGGTGACAAACATTATTTGAAGATGATGCTGTTTGTTGTTGTCCATAGTTATTGTAAGGTGCAAAATTGAATGTTTTTTGATTAGAAGTACTATTACATCCTAAAACTGCAGTACATAGACAAGAGAGCGCTAGTAATGATTTTAACTTTTGCATAATTTCCCTTAATATGTTGAATATAAATAAAAAGTTTAACGCAAAAATTTTGCTATAAATTATTTGAGAGCAAAAATTTTAGCTAAATATTTTGTAGCTTATAGGCGATACCAAGCTTTTAAATGTAGGATTTGTTCCTTATTCAAAAGTAAAGTAGCACGATATTGATAAAAGCTATAAATAAACCTTTTGAATTCTTATTTGTTATTATTAGTTATTTGATAAATTTACATCTAAATATGAATGAAAATTTACCAAGTATAGTTTTGGTATAATTCATAAGAATTTAATAAGATATATTGTATGTCGTTTTTACTTAAAAATCTATTTTTTGTTAACTAGATCAAATTTTTGTTAAAAAATAAACTCTTTAGTAAAAACAACACGATAAAAATTATTTTTCACAAAATTTTTAACTAAATTTTTTGATTACGCAGACAATTATATGCAATATATATGTAGGAAACTTTGTGTTAAGTTTGATTTTTATTTGAGAAATACAAGTTTGTTTGAAAAAGTGAGATTCTTAGAAGGTTTTTATTGGAAAATTATAAAAAAATGGAGAAAGTAACCTAATCCTTAAGTTACTTTCACGTCTATTTTGTCATAATATTTCATCCTTGAAACATTGCAACAAAACTATATTCATCCGTGAATACAAAACTAACATCCTTGTTAGTAAGTCAAAAGATTAAACATCCTTGTTTAAAGAACATCCTTGTTCTCGATATCTTTATCCTATGTTTAATATTTTAGGATAAATAAAGTTTAAAACAATACCTTAAAAAGGCGGATTTATTTTCATCCTACATAAAAATCATCGAAATAAATAGGTGTAAAACCCTTATGTGGTAAGGTTTTTTAATTTTTTATAATTCTTGAATCCTACATGATAAAGTCTATTTTTCAGTTATCTCATACATAATTTGTAAGATATATCTTACAAATGAACGTACATTTTTATAAGTTATATTTTGAGGCTTCGTTCAT
>GL995214.1:53883-66084 GCA_000222855.1 Succinivibrionaceae bacterium WG-1
TATATTTTAGGTTAGAAATTATTTTTACAACTAAACACTTTACAATTTAAAAAGAATTTGCAGGTAGTAATTGGACTCAAGACTTAATTAAGATATAAATAACATTTCTAATTCTAAGAATAACTTCATCTATAACAATGTATGGGGTACAGGTATGTTAAATTTAAAACTAAAGTTGGAGCAAGGGAAAAACTTTAAAGTGTTATTGGTTGGAGTGTTAAAGTTATTATTTGATACTATAAAAAAGGAGAAAGCAACCTCATCCTAAGGTTGCTTCCATTTCATTTTTGTTTGGAGCTTCATCCTTGAAACTTTTATCACAAAAATCCATTCTTCCGTGAATTGTCTTAGGCTAACGTCCTTGTTAGCAAGATTTAAGATAACTAAACATCCTTGTTTAAGAACTTCCTTGTTCTTGTTTATCTCAATCTATGTGTACCATTTTAAAGGATATGTTTTTTAAAACAATACCCCAAAATGTAAGATATTTTTTTATCTCACATGATAATAAAATGATTAATCTTGTAAAAACCTTATTAAATAAGGTTTTGTAGAGAATTTAAATTTAAATTGATTACAAAATTTAAGTAATTTTTCAGACAAAACTTACATCATTTGTGAGATATTTCCTACAAGATGAAGGCTGATTTGTAAGCTTGATAGATGGTGGTATGTGTTTTAATGGTAAATTTTATTTTTTCTTTGGTTGTTTTAATATTGATATTCTTACTTTGGGTGCATACCTTACAAAATTTTTTATGTAAGGTTAAAACTTGTTATTTATCAAAGATTGTATAAACACTACATTGTCATTTTGGCGTTTTAATACATTTTCATTTTGGCGTTTTAATACATTTTCATTTTGGCACTTTTAAGCAAATAGAAATAATAAATAGATATTTAATTGGATCTTCTTAGACGATAATTATTGGATCTTCTATGTGATAATCAACAAGAAAAGAGTATTAGTTACAAGAATACAGAAGGGTATAAATAACTTAACTGTTACAACTACTGCTGTAAAAATGGAGAAAGCAACCTCATCCTAAGGTTGCTTCCATTTCATTTTTGTTTAGAGCTTCGTCCTTGAAACTTTTATCACAAAAATCCATTCTTCCATGAATTGTTTTAGGCTAACGTCCTTGTTAGCAAGATTTAAGATAACTAAACATCCTTGTTTAAGAACTTCCTTGTTCTTGTTTATCTCAATCTATGTATACCATTCTAAAGGATATGTTTTTTAAAACAACCCCCTAAAATGTAAGATATTTATTTATCTTACATTGTAAGACTTGTAAGAAAATTTGTTAAAACCTTTATAATATAAGGTTTTGTAATATAGATAAGTTAAAAAATATTTACTTAAAAATAGTGATTTTTCAGTTAAATCATACATGATTTGTAAGATATATCGCACAAAGGATTACAAAATTTACTCTAAGCATTTTTTAATTCAAATGAAAAATAGAAGTTTTTTTGATAATTATGAATTATGCGCTTGCTAAGATACTAAAAACTCATCGAAAGCAATATTACGTAAACGAAGTAATAAATTAAAAACAATAAATTAAAAACAACAGAAGAGCAAAATTTGATATTTACAATTGAGTAATAGATTATAGGAATGAATTTAAGGCTTTTAAGATAAGCTTAAAGCTAAAACCTTAAGCTTATCTAAGGAGCATGTCGAAAACATTGTTCAAATTTACATGACCTAATCGTTTGCATCATGCTCTTCTCGATCATGGACGAATACAAGAAGCATTTTTATGCAAACATCTAGATCGACTAAAAAAATAACTAAGGAGGTATTTTATTTTCTTAGCAATCTAGAGTGATCATACACCAAGGAGATGAAGTGTTGATCACTGTTACTTACACTCAGGAGAAATTGTGTAAGTATAAAAACAAGTACATATTCAGGCTGTAAGTTAATAAACTTACATTAAATAAGGAGGTTATATGAAATGCACTTGTTATTTTGAAATTTTATCATTTTGTTATTAGAAAATAAATTATTCCTTTATAAGAAAAGTTATTATTTGAGATAAGCTTATCAATTAACATTTAATGACGTAAACTTTTTTAAATTTTTATAAATGAAGAATGTTTTATTTTTGATAAAAAAAACACTATGCAACGGAAGTTGCATAGTGTAAAACACCTCCAAAGAGGATTAACCTAAGTCATATAAGGAGTAATTATTATTGTTATTCTGTTAGTGAGTTTTTATGCTTGTTAATATTTTTTATATGAGCCATGATATGTAAAACTATTGCCTTTACCATCAGAGCCATATGTTGTTCTTGAAATAGTGTTAGTACTTGGATTATAGCTACTTTCACGGTGTACGAAAGCTGTTTTACAACTAGAGTTACCTGTTCTGTAGTTTGCATTATAGGAACAACCATGACCAGTTCTTGAATTACTTGCTCCACCTACAGTGTTTTTAGAGTAACCTGTGCTAGTTGAATGGTAAGAGCTTGATGAGTGATAATTTGATGAACGAGAACTTGAACTAGAACCAGAACTTGAGCGACTACCGTAAGAGTGACCTGATGAATAACTACCACGGCTAGAACCAGAAGAACGACCAGATGAATAACTATGAGAAGATGAACCGTAACGAGCCATATTTATACCTTTCCTTTATTTCCAATGTTGTTAATAAAAAAGAAAAAACAGAACTTTAATTCCAATGTTTTATAAGTGGTACCTTAAATATTGGTTGGTAAATTTTTAAATGTAGTTCTGAGCTTAAAAATACTTTTTAATTATGATGCTTACTTACTTTTAAGCTTTATGCTTTTTCTTTTACCTTATGTGTTAAGTATAAAATGTTTTTTTAGAAAATTTTTTTTCCCTAAAAAGGGGAAATTAAGAATATTTCAAGCTATAAACTTGAGTGGAAATATAAATGAATTACAAGTTTTTACTTTGAGACAAACTTTTAGTAACGGTAATTGAGAAAACCTCTTATATTGAAACTTAGAAACAATATAAGAGGTTTTTTAGATAATAAAATATAAATTCTTTATGGGTGAGGGTATAAACAACCTAAAATAGAAGGACGTTTAGCACCAGTAACCCAAGACATATCGATAGGGGAGTGACGCTTAAATTTATAAGCAAGCCATGCAAAAGCATATGCTTCTAAATAATCAGGATCCACTCCAATTGATTCAATTGATTTTAAGCAAGTGTGGTTACTTAAGTTAGCATAATGTTCTAGTCTAGACATTAAGAAGTTATTATGTAAACCACCACCACAAATGTATATTTCGCCACGCGGACCAAGACTATTGATGCCATTTATAATACTAACAGCAGTAAGTTCTGTTGCTGTAGCTAATTTATCTTCTACCGATAACAGATTAAATCTTTGACATCTATTTAAAAAGTCTTTATTAAATAATTCACGACCTGTTGATTTAGGAGGCCGTTTACTAAAGTATGGGTCTTGTAAATAATAGTTTACAATATCATGTTTAATATCACCTTTACTTGCAACTTCGCCACCTTTGTCGCAAGGTTGATTTAAGAATCTTTGGGCAACATTATCCATTAAAGTGTTACCAGGACCTGTATCAAAACCAAATACGTGTTTATTTGGAATTAATGCGGTTACATTTGCAATACCACCAATATTTACTATAAATCTAGTTCTATTAGGAATGGCACAAATTTCTTTATGAAAAGCAGGAACTAAGGGAGCTCCTTCTCCACCACAAGCAATATCCATTGATCTAAAGTCACAAACTACATCAATATTAGTTAAGGCTGCAAGTTTTGCATGATTACCAATTTGTACTGTAAAGCCTTCATCTGGTTCATGTCTAATAGTTTGACCATGAGAGCCTATTGCTTCAATATCTTCAGCAGAAAATGGAGAGATTTTTAAAAGATTATTAATAAGTTCACCTGCTTTTTCTGCATATATATTTCCTGCAAGGCCGGCACGATGAATTTCATTGCTACCAGGTTGGCACAATGAATTGAACATATCCTTTTCTTGTGGAGTCCAATTTACTCCGCAAGTAGCTATAATTTGTGATGTTCCATTGTCTTTAAAATCCACAAGCACGGCATCAATGCCATCAATACTTGTGCCTGACATTAATCCAATAAAAAGACCCATTTGTCTTTAATCCTTTTTGTTATTATTTGTTTTTCAAATGATTTTGTTGAAGCATATTTTGAATATTTTTTGTAATGTTAGTTTATCTTTTGACTGTTATTATTATGATTTGTTCAAATTTTATAATGATTTGCGCAAAGATTGATATTATTTTAGCAAATATAAAGAAACATTTTAATATTTAACATAAATTTGCAATTTAAAATTTGAATTTAGCAAAATGTTAATAGTAACTTTATCTTATATTAAGGTTGTACTTCTTATAAATGCTATCAATTACTTATTTTAAATTTGAAATCTTGTATTTTAAGTCTTGTATTCAGAATCTTAGCTTCTAGGTCTTATCTTTTGAGAGTGTAATTACAAGAAAATCCATAATACTTCCTAATAATTACCTAAAAAATACTTAATTTATTACTTGTTTTTATTTTTAAATTAAGTTATATGTATAAAACCAATTTTTGTATTATTTTTGTGGTAAGTTTATTCAACTTATTATATGGATATATATATTTAAATTTAACCTTAATAGTTAAATCTAAATATATGTTTTAATCAAAAATCTAAGGCATATAAAAGAGTAAACTTTTTATAAAAAATAATTATGATACAAATTTAATTAGTTAATATGTGGTTTTATCGCTATTTTTACAACTTGCTTTTCTTAGTTAAAAAGTTTTTTAATTCTTTAGAGAATTAGGTTCAATTGAGAAAAAATTATTAGGGATAAAATCAATATACTAATTTTGAGATTTTAATATTTGATAATGAATTTATTCATCTCTTTTTGATTATTTATTATCAATTTAGTAAAAAACATTTACTAGTACTAGATTGATAAAGCTTTAATTAGAGAAATATTCAAAATATCAATATTAAAATAATGCAGTAGTTCTATTTGTGGTAAATAAAAGGAATAACCACAAGATTAAAAGAACAATAATAATCTGCGCACCCCTGCATTAACAAAATGCAATTAAACTGTAAATTTGGAGAAATTGATGATATCAATAGATGAAGCTTTAGCTGAAATCACTAGAGGTGCTGAAACAGTTATTCCTGTTGAAGAACTAAAAGCAAAGCTTGCTTTAGGTCGTCCTTTAAGAATTAAGTTAGGTATGGACCCTACAGCTCCTGATATTCATTTAGGTCATACTGTTATTTTAAACAAACTTCGTACATTCCAAGAATTAGGTCATGAAGTTATCCTTTTAATTGGTGACTTTACAGCTGCAGTAGGTGACCCTACTGGTAAGAATGCTACTAGACCACCACTTTCACGTGAAAAGATTCTTGAAAATGCTAAGACTTATTCTGAACAGGCGTTTAAGGTTTTAGATCCTAATAAGACTAAGATCGTTTATAACTCAGAATGGTTAGGCAAATTAGGTGCTGATGGTATGATTAAACTTGCTGCAAGACAAACTGTAGCAAGAATGTTAGAACGTGACGACTTCAAGAAGCGTTATGCAGAAGGTAAGTCAATTGCGATTCACGAATTCATTTATCCACTTTTACAAGCATATGACTCTGTAGCATTAAAGGCTGATATTGAATTAGGTGGTACAGACCAAAGATTTAACTTACTTATGGGCCGTGAACTTCAAAAAGAAGAAGGCATGGAACAACAAGTAGTAATTTTAATGCCATTATTAGTAGGTCTTGATGGTGTTAAGAAGATGAGTAAGTCTGCAGGTAACTACATTGGTGTTCATGACGCTCCAAATGATATGTTTGGTAAGATCATGAGTATCAGTGATGACTTAATGTGGAACTACTATGAATTATTAAGTTCAAAGTCTCTTGCTAAGATTCAAGAATTTAAGGATGGCATTGCAAATGGTTCTGTAAATCCACGTGATGTGAAGGTTGAACTTGCAAAAGAAATCATCGCTCGTTACCACTCTGAAGCAGACGCTGAAGCTGCATATCAAGATTTCGTAACAAGATTCTCAAAGAATGCAATTCCTGATGATATTCCTGAAGTTACTGTATCTTTAGATGGTAATGCAAGCATCATGGTTGGTAATTTATTAAAGAATGCTAATTTAGTTGCAACTACTTCTGATGCGATTCGTATGATTAAGCAAGGCGCTGTTAAGGTTGACGGCAATGTTGTAAGCGATACTAAGCTTGCTGTTAATGCAGGTACTGCAGTATGGCAAGTTGGTAAACGTAAATTTGCTAAGATTACAGTTGCTTAATTTTTGATAAATTTTTATTATCGAAAAACCTCCAATATTGTTGATATTGGAGGTTTTTTATCTTTATTGTGAATGCGTAATATCTCTCATAATAAAAAAGGCAATTTTATCTTGATAAATGTAATTAGCAACTTAAAAACATTCACATGTAAAGTCTAGGATTAGTGTGATAAACAAGATATAAAAGTTTTTTAGTGCGCATATTTATGGTTAAATAAATACTTATATATTGCACGAAAAACTTACATTTAACCTGTCTTTATCTAATTTTCTTGTCTTTTAAATTTTATTTTCAAAGTTCAAAATCTTTGATGTATAACTTTAAAAATTAAGATTTTAATATTTCTTTTTTATTCTCAGACCTATCAAATAGAAATCGCAACAAGGATTTTTGGGGCAATATCATCATTTCAAAATTTTCCACTTTTTGTGAAAAATCTTAAACATTACAACTTCTTGTATCATGTTCTTTATCGCAATTAAAAATTTCTAAAACAATTGATGGAGAAGGTCCGTAGTTATCAATTTTAAATAAATTTAAGCGCTGAGAATTTCAATACCAAATATCAATTTTATAGCAAAGGTGGGACAAATAATGGAAAAACTTGATAAAGCTACAAAAAGCAAAGATTCAATTGAAATGTTTAAATTAGGTTATTCATTTTTTGCTGGAGAAGGTGTTCAACAAGATTATCAAAAAGCTAAGGAATTATTTGAAAAATCAGCTAATTTAGGCAATTTAGATGCTATTTACAATTTAGGTGTTTTACATGCTAATGGTATTGGTGGTCAACAAAATTATTCAGAAGCTGTAAAGTGTTTTGAGAAGGCTGCTCTTTTAGGACATAAAGCTGCTATGTTTTATCTTGCAACTCTCTATGAACAAGGACAAGGAGTACCACAAGATTATAAAAAAGCGAAAGAATTGTATGAAAAGCTTGTGGTTGAATATAAAGATTATGATGCAATGCTAAATCTTGCTTTAATTTATTTAAATGGATTGACTAGAAAATACGATTATGTAAAGGCAAAAGATTATTTAGAAGAGTTAGCAATGCTCGGAAAACCTTTAGCAATGTACAATTTAGGATGTATGTACCAAAATGGAAATGGCGTAGAAAAAGATATGTCTATTGCTATTAACTACTGGGAACAAGCGGTTCAATATGATGAACCAAATTCAATGTTCTCTCTTGCTATTTTATATGCTGAAGGAGTTGAGGTAAAAAAAGATTTACAAAAAGCTAAAGAATTATATGAGAAAGCTGCCAAACTTGGACATTTAAAGGCTATGAATAACCTAGGTTACATGTATGAATGTGAAGCTAAAAATGACCAAGACTATCAAAAAGCTTTTAAGTTGTATGAACAAGCGGCAACCCAAGGAGATCCTAAGGCAATGCTTAGTATGGCATATTTCTATTCTGAGGGAATAAGCTTAAAACAAGATTTTCTAAAAGCTAAGGAATGGTATGAAAAGGCTGCCTCTCTTAATGAATCCAAGGCCATGTATAATTTAGGATTTTTGTATACCGAAGGTAAAGGTGTAGAAAAAGATTATTTAAAAGCAAGAGAATGGTTTGAAAAAGCTGCAGATTTTAATGAACCAATGGCTTTATGTCAATTAGGTACTTTTTATGCGAATGGACAAGGTGTAGCAAGAGATAGTTTAAAAGCTACAAAATTATGGATTCGTGCTGCAAAATTGGGAGATCGTACTGCTGCCACTAATTTAAAAATTCTCAAAGAGATTATGATAAAACAACATTTACAAAATAAAGAGAATTTGAAAATAAATAACGATGCCGACAAACTACCTTTTTAAGTTTGGCAATATTTGTTTATATATTACTGAATACGATAAATGATGCTAGGTAAACCCTGTATCATTTATCAATTACAAAGTATATAAGTCATATTATGATTATGTATGGCTATATATAAAATTTAGAGAATAGATATGGGGATAAATTATGCTAAAAGGTATTTTTAATAAAATAAAGAAAATATGGAATGTTGAACAACCTGCAGTAAAAACAAGTTATAGCAATAATACTGATACCTACCAAAATATTATTGGAAAGAATGATGCTGAAAATTTATATCTTACAGGTTTAAAGTATCATCAAGGTGAAGGTGTTAAACAAGATTTTGTTGAAGCTGCTAAATATTATGAAAAATCTGCTAATTTAGGTTTTGATGTAGCTCAATGTGCATTAGCAATTATGTATTTAACTGATGATTATGGTTTTAATGTGGACTATGAAAAAGCATTGAAGTACTTTAAGCTTGCAGCTAATCAAGGTTATGCTGTAGCTTTATACAATATCGGCAATATGTATTATACAGGAACAGGTTTAAGTCAGAATTATTCGGAAGCGCTTAGATATTTTAAAGATGCTATTAAAAAAGATAAAAGTTCAGAGCTTACCCCTAAAGAACTCCCTTATATTGCAGAATCTGCATTTAACGTAGGAATGATTTACTATGCAGGCTATGGAGTGCCAATAGATTATAAAGAAGCTTCCAAATGGTATGCGATAGCTGCTGCTTTTCATCAGCCAATTGCTCAATTCAATCTTGGCTCTATGTATTATAAGGGGCGTGGAGTACAACAAAACTTTTCAAAAGCATTTGAATTATTTACTGAGGCTGCCAATCAAGATGTAACCTTAGCTCAGTGTAATCTAGGCATTATGTACTTAAAAGGTGAAGGATGTATTGCTGACAAAAATGTTGCTTTAAAATGGTTACAAATAGCGGCACAAAAAGGGGATACTTTAGCTAAACAGTATATTAGTTTGTTCTTTTAATTTTGATGATAGAGACGAGTTGTAAAGACATGTGAAGGAATAGAGTCAATCCTTCAATTTTAGTATTTGGGACTCAATAACTATTGAAATAAAAAAATCTCGAGTAGCAATATTTGAGATTTTTTTTTATATTTTTGGGCTTAGGAAATTTACGTCATATTACTAAGTGTAAAAGATTAATACCTAATCGTATTAAAAACTATGGGATTAGTTATGCAGATATGTACCAAATGTATGCTTATTTCACAAAATATACAACTGATAAAACCAATGTTCCTGAAGTATGGCTTCTTTATCACCAAACAATAGATATGCATGAACTACTATTATTAGATAGTGGTGATGGAACTAAGGTTCGTGCGTATTTTATCGATGTCGTAGATAAAAATTTAAATGATTTAAGAAGTTTAAAAGAACTTATTATAAGTTATCAATTTTCTTAATATCCAAATAATATTTATTTTTTTGTCTCTTCTTTATATCTAATTTTCCACTTTTTGTGAAAAAACATAGAGCTTTAAAGTTCTTGTATTATGTGCTTTATATTTAATTTAAGTTTTTGGGTAAATAACGGAGAACGGCGACGATGAGCAAGAAAAAAGCAAAATGTTTTAATGGTGTTGGATATGGTAGTTTAATCTATAGTTTTGAGGATAAAAGTTATAGTTTTATTGAACCTTCATTTCTTTTATTTTCAAATGTTGAATTAAGAGATATTGTCTTTAATGAGAATGAACATAAGAATAATGTATTCACTCTAAGAAAGGATTTTAACTTAGATGATAATTCTTTAAATGAAATTTATCGCAAAAATGAAAAGTTTTGGTTTACTTTTTTTGAAGGTGAAAAAGGTTTTAAAGTTAAAAATATATTTTTAGATAAACAATCCCCAAAATTTAAAAAAGAAGTTGAAAGTATATGTCTTTTAGCTATAGAAAAATCAAAGCAAGAAAGATATAAACTAAATTTAATAGTAACAAGTATTTTTCAACAACCTGAAGATTATTTAACTTTTTTAAGTGACAATAAAGTTATCAGAGATAAAATATTAGATGTTATTCCATTTGGAATTACCAAAAAAGATGCAAAATTTTATCCTTATATGTTAGGAGAAGAAGTTAAAAATTATGAAAAGACTGCTACTTATACAATAAGCAAAAATGAAAATTGTGATTGTATATTAACTAAACTTGCTCAAGAACAATGTGAATTTAACGGAGATGTTGGTGCTTCAAATGTAGATGATTTTATTACTTGGGCTCAATACGCAAAGATTGATAATAAATTTTTGGTTTTTGATATTATCGATGAAGCTTTAATTGATAACTGTAAAAATAGAATTGATAAAAATAAAAGAAGCATAGTGACTTTTACTAAAAATATTCTAAGAACTAAAAAAGAAGGTTGTGCTTTCGAATTTTGTAATAAATTTAAGCATTTATTACTAAGTGAGATAGAATTATCTATAACTCTTTCAGATATAGAAAAAGATCAAATAGTTATAACCCAATGGCAGAATATAGATTTAGAAAATTCATTTTCAGATGATTTTAAACAAAGAATAATGTTTTTATTTAATTATTCAGAAAGTGATTTTGAAAAAGAATTATTCAATCGTTTGCAAGTATTTAAAAATAAAAATGTTGGAAATATAAGTACTTTTGTTTTTAAACAAAATAATTTTTATAAAATTCTTGATTCTAATATTCAAAATTTAAAATCTTTATTGTCTGAAAATGATCTAAACAATTTACCGCAGAGTAATGATGCAATATATGTTTGGTGTAGATATTTAAATATATACGATCAAATTTACATTACTCAAATTGTTGATATAAATAAAGTAACAGAGAACATTTCTAAAGATAATCCTTTAAAAATTTACGAACAAGCCCAAAATTTAGGTATTGAATTATTACCTCAATTAAAAAGTAAGTTAAAGGAATTGTATATATATAATTCAAAAAATATTCCTCAATTTATAAAAGATAATGAAGATTTACTAGTTAGTACAGAAGAATTACGTAATTGGAGACAAATAAGAAATAGAAATATTGAAACTATACAAAAAGAAAATGAATATAGAGAGTTATTAAATTATTTTAGAGGAATGAATTTTACTTACGCAACTCAGGTTAGTTATTATATAAAAAATAATAGTTTAGGATATAGGTTTCCTCATATTTCAGGAGAACTTCCTTTTGAAGGTTTTGCTGAGCCAATGCAAGGAGCAATTGCCCCAGAATACTACCGCAGATTACTAAAAGATTTAAATTTAGTAAGCCGAGGCAGTGGAAGAAAATTTGGACAATTTACTTCTTATGCTTCAATGCGTTATTAAATTATAAAATTTTATTATTCAAATTTGAGAGACCATTCAAAAGAATGGCCTCTGTTTTTTGAAAATTAAAAGGACTAATATTCATGTTTATACAGATATTAGTTTACTCTCAAAATTTCCTAAAAATCATCTGATGGCTTGATACCTAAAATTGATTTGGTATTTAGACAATTGCGAATGAGCATATTGATTGCCGTAGATGTAGAGCCTATGCCTATGTTTTTACATAGTTTTTTAAATTGCTCATTATCTTGTTTGGTTACTTTTATGCAGATAGGTTGGTCATCATTTGAAAAAACATTGAATTTAAAGAAATCTTCATATTCTTGAAGTTTATTTTGTTTTTTTAAAATCCTCTAGTTGCTGATTTAACTCTTTATTTTTTAAATAAAATGTGTATCCAATGATTTTTTCAATTTCGTCTGAAAAATAAGTCTTATCTTCAATTTCAATAGGATCACCATCTTTTTTATTCATTTCATCTTTGAAAAATTTCAAAGTCTGATACTCTTCCATTAAGGGATAATAAAAACGAGCGTTAGCCAAATTTAACATATCTATTTGTGCTATTTCTGAAAGAGAAGAATAGATATTTTTAATCATTTGTCTTTGATAATCAAAATCTTCTTTTTGACAATAACTTTTTATGTTGGGTTCTTTTTTATTTTCAACATTTGTTACTTTTTTTATAGCCATAAAATCCAC
>AFAK01000227.1 GCA_000222855.1 Succinivibrionaceae bacterium WG-1
AAATCTTCATTCGGTATAGGATATGGCGATATAGCTCCTAAATTTGTATTATATTCTATGGTATAATAACCATACGGTTTATCATTAGTATTCCTTTCAAAAAAGCCTTTTGCAAAGGCCCATATATTGAAGAAATATTAATTTCTTCTATTAAGTCGTCTTTAAATGTAGAAAATGTTTTCAAAAAATCTTCTTCTTGAGTTTTTTTTCACCTTGAGAAGGTTCTTTTTTACTATATCCTTTAATTCAAAATCAGAAAAAAAGCATTATTATCATAATAAGGATTACTTGCTAAACAAATTTTTACTAGTATTGGCTGTTCATATTTATAGTCTTTTTCAAAAATTGAAGACCAATATTTTGAAGCATCTAATATAGCTTGCTTTTCTTCTTCTTTTAATTGCCATTGAGGATGAATTATTTCATCTTTCTCTTTGTATTCTGTTGCAACACTATCTAAACCAATAAATTTAAAAATATTACGTTCATTGTTATCTGAAGCATTAACATTATTAGCAAGCGCCAATAGAATGGCAAAAGGAAGAATATTTAATGTATTTTTTTTCATATCCTCAACCTTAATTTTTTCTAAATATTATCCATATTGCTAATGATTATATAACAATAACATTGAAGACAATTCTACTGTGTTTACGTTTCTATAATTTAACTCTCTGTTTTAGATTTTTAGTTCTAAATTTGTGATAGTATCAGCACACGCCTTAATAAATTCCACATCATGAGAAACAATTATGATAGTAATATTATATTTAGCAATCATACTTCGTAATTGTTTAGATAAGTAGTTCATTGAATTAGCATCTAAACCACTAGTTGGTTCATCTAATAACATATTCTTTTTTGAAGCTATGGCACACGCTAATAATAATCTTTGTTTCTGACCACCTGATAAAGATAGTGGATGATTATAAATTTGATTTTTTAAATTTAAATCTTCCAATATTGTAATAGCTTTTTGTTCTAAAGTTTTTGCATCAAACTTATCGTGTTCTTCACGAGAAAAACTAATTAATACTTCATCTAATGCGGTTACTTGAGATAATTGATAATTAGGGTCTTGAAATACTAAAAAATTATTTTTTACAAAATCTTTTATTTTAACTTTTACTCCTTTTTCTGTTATATCTGCTTTAAATTTATAAAGTCCTGATAAACATTCTAATAGCATACTTTTTCCAGTACCATTAGGTGCGACTATAGCATTTATTTTTTGCGGTAAAAAAGAAATTTGTTCTATACAAAAATCATGTTTATGCCATTTGGTACTAAAGTTATTAATCACTATATAGTCTTTATCAGAAAGAGTAATTTGCTGTTTATTTTTAAAATAATCTAACAGTAATGTTGGATCATTATCCGTTTCAGAAATACTTCTTAAGCCAAATTGTGATATTTCTTTTGGTGTTAATTTGGTTAAATCTCCTTTATTTAAATTTTTTAATAAAGTTCCTTTTTCAAATAAAAAAGCCTTATCTGCAATATCCCATAAATAATACAATCTATGTTCTGCAATAATTACAGTCTGTCCAGCCTTTTTCCAACGTATTATTTGCTCTTTTAATTTTAAAACTTCAGAAAAATCTAAATTAGAAGAAGGTTCATCTAATAAAATAATTTTGGGGTTGGCAATCATTGTTTCAAGAATTGCAACCTTTTGTTTTTCACCTAAAGAAAGCTTTCGTACCAAACCTTTATCTAATAAAAATCTAGCATTTAAAGCATCTAAACTCTGGTCCATACGATTTAAAATTTCAGATTTGGGCAAGCCTAAATTTTGAGCAGTAAAAACCATTTCCTCGGCAATTCCGCTTACAAAAAATTGGTTTTTAGGGTTTTGCATCACATAACCTATTTCATCAGGTTTGGCATAATCTAAAGTCTTTCTTCCTAATATTTCGATATTACCTGTTACTTTTCCTTCATAAAAATTAGGAATTAAACTAGAGATTATTCTTAAAATTGAAGTTTTTCCGCATCCTGATTGCCCTAATAATAAGACTATTTCCCCTTTACCCACATTAAAGGAAACATTTTTTAGAATATCAATAGATGACAAATTAATATTAGCTTCTATTTGATTTTCATTTAACGGTAAAGTATTACTACTTTCTGTTACAGATAAAGATACATTGTCAAAAACTATCACGATAAAGCCTTACTATTTAATAAAAAATTTCAATGCATGCGACAAATACGCCAAACAATATAATTAACAAATCCTGAAAGCGTATCTTATTTTCATCCATAATTGTTCTATCATTGGTAGCAAGACCTCTTAACATTGCAGCAGCTGCTAAGTCTGAACTAATCTGTACCGCACTTGATATTAAAGGAATAATTCTCCCAACCATACCTTTAACCCCTCTTTGTTTTAAAGCTTTATTAATACGTATATATTCAGAAACTAATACTTCAAAATAAAGAAAAATAATAGTTAAAGGAATGATAACCACATTAGGTATTTTTAATTTCACAAGTCCTGAAATAAAAACAGAATCAAGAGTAGATATTCTTAAATATCTAGCAGCCATGACACTTGGTATTATTAAAACTAAAAATTGATTTAATATTAGAGCAATTGTTTGTAATCTTCCTGTTAAAAGATCTTTATAAGTCCAAAATAAACCAAAAGATAATAGATAAAGCACCAAAATCACAATACTTTGTATGCGATAACGTTTTATACCAATAAGCAATAACATCGGAATTATGGCAAAAGAAATCGCAAATGTTACTTCAATATTATTGCTTGCAAACATTGCAAGCATTGGTACTAGCAATAGCATTAAAATTTTTGTACGAGGATCTAAAAAATCATGACCAAATTCAGGTATTAACATTAGATAATTCCAGCTTTTCTAAAATGTTTTTTACTAGAGCTTTAGCAACAAAGCCACCAAGAATTCCAAAAATAATACATGATGCAATCAAACAAGGGGCAATCCCAAACATAGTAAAAAATTGAGTATCTGCAATAAATTCACTACCATACTCTTGATGTTCAGACCAATAACTATCAGCAAAAAATATTAAAGGAATAAAACTACCAAAAACCCATAAACTAAAAAATCCATGAGCAATAACATGACTTGTTAAACTAGTATAATTACCTTTCTTACGAATTATTTCAGAAATAACACCACCTAACACACAAACAGGTAGCGACCAAATTCCCATTCCTGTAAAAAGCAATAAAAGACCTAGTAATATAGACATTAAAAGTACAGGTCCAAACTTTTTATTTCTTAATGAAAAAACTATCCATGGAATTGCACAGAAAAAGGAATAAATACACAATATAAAGGCATTAAGATTGGTAAAAAACCTATTGGCATTACTAATACACAAATTAAAAACATTAGTGCTGTAAAAATACCTGTATCAATAAGTTCTTTAATGGATAACATTTTAAAAATCCTTATATAAAAATTAGAGCTATTTAAATTTTTTGTAAAAACTTAAATAGCTCGATTATTATTATGCTTTTACTCTAGTTAAAGACACCAAAGCTTCACCGTTTTCAAAAATCTCAAAATCAACTGCTGTATGATTACCATTAGTTATTCTGAATAGTTCTTGTTTTTCTTGTTCTCTAACAAGATTTTGAAGTTCTGAAACTCCCATAAAATTAAGAATTTGTGCATAAATACAATCTGTAATTTTGAAAGTAATTTTATCCACTGTCGCTTCTTGAATTGAGGCTTTTAAAACTCCATCATCTTGATAACCTTGTAGAAAAGGCAAATAATATTCACGAATCGCATTATATGAGTCTTGCATTAGGTTAATGTTTTCAGGTCTTGGCCATAACCAATGCATTTCCATACCACCAGTTTCTAAAAACATCTCACGATATTCTGAAAAAGCTTTATCTTGACCTACAAGTTCCCTAAACATGCTATAACCAGATGTAAACATTGCCATATCTTTTATGAGTTTGGCTCTTGAAACTATATTATTATTACCAAATTCTTTAGTAATTTGCTTTTCATGATTTTTCCATCTGAACATCATTTTGGTAATGAACTTAGCTAAACCCAATTTACTTAAATTTTGTTTTAAAGAACTCCAAACTTTGGCATCCCATAAATATTGAGTTTGTACACTTTGCATTCTTGGATGTTGTAAAGCTGTATACCAATTTTTACCAAAGTTTCTTAACTTATTAGGTTCTGAAATATCAGAGTAAG
>AFAK01000228.1 GCA_000222855.1 Succinivibrionaceae bacterium WG-1
CTTTATCAAATTCATTATTACGACATTGATTATACAGTTCAAAAGGAACAAGGCGAGATGGACAAACGTGAGCACATCTACCACAACGAATACATGGTAATTGTGGTTTGGTACGCATGAGTTCTTCATCTGCAGGTGTTAAGATACAGTTAGTAGTTTTATCTATTGGTACATTAGATGTTGGCAAGGTAAAACCCATCATTGGACCACCTGCAATAATACGTGGAACTTTTGGCATCTTATATGATAATTCCACTAATAGTCTATTAACAGATGTTCCAATTGGTACCCATATGTTGCTAGGTTTGCCAATAGCTTTACCAGTTACTGTTACAATTCTTTTTGTTAAGGCTTGACCATTAATAATTGCATCTGCTACCGCATATACAGTACCTACATTTTGTACAATACAACCGTAGTCTGCAGAACGAGCATTATAAGGAACTTCAACATCAGTAATTAGTTTTATTAAGTTTCTTGCTGCACCTGAAGGATATTTTACAGGTAATACGGTCACTCTTGTATCTGCTAAATTTGCTTTTTGAATTGCGGCATTGATGTTTGCAATAGCGGTAGGTTTATTATCTTCAATGGCTACAACTGTAAATTTAGGTTTTAAAATATGTTGTAAAACGCAAATACCTTGAATGATTTGATCAGAATACTCTTGCATTATTCTATCGTCACAAGTTATGTATGGTTCGCATTCTGCTCCGTTTACGATAAGTATTTCACATCTTGGTTTATCTTCACCAACGTTGCTTTTCAATTTTACATCTGTAGGGAAGCCAGCGCCTCCTAAACCTGCAACCCCCATATCTCTTATTTGTTTTAGAAGAACTAAGGGATCTATATCCTTAAAATTTGGATACTTAGGAGCATAAATAGCTTCTTCTGGATTTTGTTTTTCATCAACTTCAATGACTACACATGGTTCACTCAAGCCACTTGCGTGAGCAATTGGTTTTAAGTCTATTTCAGTTACAGTTCCTGATAAAGCTGTGTGAATTGGAACTTGACGATTGATTCTTTTAGGATTGGTTAGAGCCTGATTGGCAACCACATGATCGCCAACTTTTACTAAAAGTTCATCGCTATTTGGTAATACTTTTATAGGAATTACTAGCTTTTTAGGATTTGGTAGAACTGTAGTAGCAATATTTTCAGTATATTCTTTATTTTCAGAAGGGGTAATACCTCCTTTAAAGGAAAATACATGTCCTGCTTTGATTTTTTCCCACTTAGTCATGTTAGTCTCTTCCTTCTATTACAGTTTCTTTGATTTTCCAATCCCAATTATCAATGGTAGTAAATATTGGTTTCATTGCAATACAATTTTTAGGGCAAGTTGCAACACACTTTTCACATCCGGTGCAAAATTGTTCTTGTACCACATGTGGATTTTTTAAGGTGCCAATAATTGCGTCATATGGACAAGCTTTGGCACATTTAGTACAACCAATACATAAAGATTGATCTATATTGGCAACAATTTCTTCATCAGTATCTTTTTCATTATTTGATTTGGGAACAGGAACTTTTAGTAGGTCAGCTAATGCTTTTACTGTTGCAGAGCCACCAGGGGTACATAAGTTAATAGGTGCTCCATCTTCAACGATAGCTTTGGCGTATTCGGCGCATCCAACGTAACCACATTGGCCACATTGAGCTTGTGGTAAGCAAGCATCAACTTTTCCTTGCATTGGATCTGCTTCTACTTTGAACTTCATTGCGATAAAGGTTAGTAGTGATGCAAGTGCAAAAACTGCTATAGTGAATATGATAATTATTAAAAATGTACTTAACATTTATTTAACTCTTTGTTTTTATTTTATAACATTTTTTATTATATGTTTTACTAGAACTATATCAAAAGTTCAGTTAAACACATGGTAATTTTTATGCCTAAATTATTTAATACGCTTCAGAAATAATATAGGGGTTCTCATATTAATTATAATTTTTCTTAATTCTTATTTATCTTAAAAATAAGATAAAGGTAAATGATATTAATTATTTTTAATTAAAATATATTAATTGTTTAAATTAATAATTTTTAATTTATTTTTATACAACGTATATTCTATATTTTATTATAGTTATAGTTGTTTTTTATATAGTAATTAGAATTTGTCTATTTTAATTTATAAACAAAAAAATTAATAATTATTATGTTTTTTTCTTATTCTAAAACTGTTTATTTTATTAAAAATAAGTTTAATTATATATTAATAATTACAATTAATATTGTTTTTAGCAACCAAAT
>AFAK01000229.1 GCA_000222855.1 Succinivibrionaceae bacterium WG-1
GATTTTTATGCTCTTTTCTTATATAAAACATGAAAATTAATTTAGTTTTCAATTTTAATCATTTATTAAAAAGATTTTTATATCAATTATATTTTTAAATCTGTATATAAAAATATATAATTACCTTTCTATATATTCTTCCTATATATATGTATAAATAAATTGCTTTACCTAATATGCTACACCTATACATATATTCTAAGAATTAGAATACATCTTTTTATTTTTACAGATTTGTTTACTATGAATAAAGATATTGACACCATATCATTACGTTGCCCAGAACCTTTGATGATTGTAAGAAGAGAATTACGAAATCTAAACAAAGGAGATACAGTAACAGTAACTGCAGATGATCCTTCAACAGAAAGAGATTTTAAACTCCTTTGTATGCATATGGGATATACACTAATCTCTCAATCAAAAGAAGATGATATTTTATTATTCAAAATTCAGAAATAGTAAAAAATGCAAAAGATGATTAAGTAGAGTAAAATACACATAAAATTTTACAAGTACATTTATTAAATAAAGAATTTATACAACAATATTTCACTCATAAATTTATTTATTTTGGGTTATTAAGGATTTTTTAGATGTCTAATAAATACGATATCAAGACATTTCAAGGGTTAATTTTAACTCTTCAAGATTATTGGTCACGTCAAGGTTGTTTAATCGTTCAACCTTTTGATATGGAAGTTGGTGCTGGTACATCTCACCCTATGACTTTTTTAAGAGCAATAGGCCCTGAACCTCATTTCTGTGCTTATGTTCAACCATCACGTCGTCCAACAGATGGTAGATATGGTGAAAACCCTAATAGATTACAACATTACTATCAATTCCAAGTAGTAATGAAACCATCTCCTGCCAACATTCAAGAACTTTACTTAGGTTCTTTAAAAGAGTTAGGTTTTGATCCAACAACTCATGATATCAGATTCGTTGAAGACAACTGGGAAAATCCAACATTAGGTGCTTGGGGACTTGGTTGGGAAATTTGGTTAAATGGTATGGAAGTTACCCAATTCACTTATTTCCAACAAGTTGGTGGTCTTGAATGTTTCCCTGTAACAGGCGAAGTAACATACGGTCTTGAAAGACTTGCCATGTATATTCAAGGCGTAAATAACATCTACGACTTAGTATGGGCTAATACTCCTAATGGTGTAATTACATATGGTGACGTTTTCCATCAAAACGAAGTAGAACAATCAACATACAACTTTGAATATGCAGACGTTGATTTCTTATTCTCTTTATTTGATAGAAGTGAAAACGAATGTAAGAACTTATTATCTTTAGAAAATCCTTTACCATTACCAGCATACGAAAGAATACTTAGAGCAGCTCATGCATTTAACTTATTAGATGCAAGACACGCTATCTCTGTAACAGAAAGACAAAGATATATTCTTAGAATTAGAGAATTATCAAAAGGCGTAGCAGAAGCATACTATGCAGCTAGAGAAAAATTAGGCTTCCCTATTTGTCATAAAAATGATGGAGTTTCAAAATAAATGAATACCAAGACACTTCTTATTGAATTAGGAACAGAAGAATTACCTCCAAAAGCACTACGCAAATTAGCTGTAGCTTTTAAAGACAATATGGAAGCAAATTTAAAGAATGCTGACATTGCATTTTCTTCTATAAAATGGTTTGCAACCCCTAGAAGATTAGCTTTAAAAATTTTTGATTTAAACGCTAAACAACCAGATAAAATTGTAGAAAAGAAAGGTCCTTCTGTTGCCGTAGCTTTTAAAGATGGAGTTCCAACTCAAGTTGGTTTAGCATGGGCAAAATCAAATAACATTTCTATCGAACAAGCAGAAAAAGTAGCAACACCAAAGGGTGAATGGTTAGTTTACAAATCACAAGTAATTGGTGGCAATACTACAGATTTAATTCCAGATATGGTAGCTTCTGCTCTTGCTAATCTACCTATTCCAAAGTTAATGCATTGGGGCAGTTCAAAGATTTTATTCGTAAGACCTGTACACACATTAACAATGTTATTTGGTGATGAATTAATTAACGGAACTATTCTTGGTTTAGAATCTAAGAGAACTATTCTTGGCCATAGATTTATGGGCGAAAGTTCTTTTGAAATCAATTCAGCTGACGAATATCCTGAAATTTTAAGAACTAAAGGTTCTGTTATCGCAGACTATGAAGAAAGAAAACAAATTATCACTGATGCAATTACAGCGGAAGCTCAGAAAATTGGTGGTGTTGCAGACATGGATGACGATTTAATTGAAGAAGTAACTTCTTTAGTTGAATACCCTGTTTTATTAACTGCAAAATTTGAAGAAAAATTCTTAAAAGTTCCTGCGGAAGCTTTAGTTCACACAATGAAGAGTGACCAAAAGTATTTCCCTGTATATAAAGACGGTAAGCTTTTACCTAACTTCATTTTTATCAGTAATATTAAGTCAAACAATCCTGAAATGGTTATTTCAGGAAATGAAAGAGTTGTTAGACCAAGATTATCCGATGCAGAATTCTTCTTTAATACAGATAAGAAGCAAACTTTGGAATCAAGATTTGAAAGTTTGAAAAACATCCTATTCCAAAAACAATTAGGCACATTAGCTGATAAATCTATTATTGTTTCTGAAATTGCAGCAGAAATAGCAAAAGACATCAATGCTAATGTTGAATACTCAAAGAGAGCTGGTCTTTTATCTAAATGTGATTTAATGACTAATATGGTTATGGAATTCACTGATACTCAAGGTATCATGGGTATGCACTACGCTCGTATCGACGGCGAACCAGAAGAAATTGCTATTGCAATGGATGAACAATATAAACCTCGTTTCTCTGGTGATAACTTACCAACTTCTTTAGTATCTTGTGCCTTAAGTCTTGCTGAAAAAATTACCACTATCGTTGGTATTTTTGGTATCAATATGATTCCAAAAGGTGATAAAGACCCATTCGGTTTGAGAAGAGCATCTATTGGTATTATCAGAATTGCAATTGAAAAACAATTATCTTTCAATATCAATAAATATATCGAAAAAGCAATTGCTCTTTATGGTGAAAAGCTAACTAATAAAAACACTCAAAAAGATGTTATCGAATATATTAAAGCAAGATTTAAAGCTTATTACCAAGATTTAAATGTAAGCTTAGATTCTGTTCAAGCTGTACTTGCTAACGATACCAATGATATTCTTGATATTGATACTAGAATAAAGGCTGTAGAAGAATTCAAGAAATTAGAAGAAGCTACAGCATTAGCAGCTGCTAATAAGCGTGTTAAGAATATTCTTTCAAAACAAGAAAAGGTTGATTTCTCATTCAATGAATCTTTAATCCAACAAGATGAAGAAAAGAATCTCTGGAATGCGGTAAAGAATATCGAAAATGAAATCAATTCATTAACACAAAACGGTGAATATACTTCAGCTTTAGCTAAACTTGCAGTTCTAAAATCACCATTAGATTTATCTTTGAAAAAGTAATGGTTAACTGTGATGACGTTACTGTTAAAAATAACCGTTTAGCTTTATTAAAAGAAGTTAGTGTTCAATTATCAAAGATTGCCGATATTTCAATATTACAAATCTAATATCTAAATCTTTGTTTTATTAACTATTTTTAATCCCTTTTCTCTAAAAAAGAAAAGGGATTTTTATTTTTACCTAGCAAAAATCTTAGCGGTATAAGCGTACAACTTATCCATTCTATTTTGTAAATCAATATTCAATAATAAAGATGTTTGAGTATTTATTTTCAAATTTGAAAAATCTACATCTCTATCAGATAAATTTATTACAGTTATGCTTTTATCTGTAATTGCATATAATATTTCATTTTCAAAATCTACTTCAAATTTATTGCTCTCTCTATTTCTGACTCCAATGATTCTTTTCTTTTTAAGTTCAATAAGTTTTGTGTAGATTTCTAATATAGATTTATTATCATTTTGTTTGTGTAAATCCCAATTTAATTTACTTTCAATAAATAAAGCTTCATCGTGCGGAAATACCTTATCTTTTCCATTTGAAAATCCCCATTCCCTATTACGACCACGTTTTACAGCTTCAATTAATCTACTATCCATAAAACTTTCAAAGAAATTAAAAGGAGCTTTTTCGCCATATTCTTCGCCCATAAAAATCATAGGTGTATACGGAGAAGTAAAAATAGTAGTAATAGCAACCAAAGCTTTATCGTAACCATAAGTTGCACACATTCTATCACCATGTAATCTATTACCTATTTGATCATGATTTTGAATGTGAACCACACATGTATGAGGTTTTACAAAATAACCATTTTCTCCCATAAAATGATTATAAACACTATTATATTTAGTGCCATCATAAGCATAGCTTTCTTTCAATACTTTAACTATATCGTTAAAACTACCAAAATCTCTATAATGTCTGTGAGTTTCTTTGGTTAAAAAAGCGTATAGTGCATAATTTAAATCATCAACCCATTGCGCAGAAAAACTAAAATCTTTAGATGAAACAACCTTGTTTTCATTGCGAAGATTTTCCGCAATCATTATGATTTTTCGAGATTCTTCTTTACCTATTTGTTGAGCTAAAAGATTAATTTCTCTTAATATATGAACTTTACTACTATCCAAAATCAAAGCAGTAGCATCCATTCTAAAACCATCAAATCCAACTTCTTTTAACCAATAATAAGTGTTGTAAAGATAGAATTCCCTAACTCCAATATTATTTCTTCTGTCAAAATTGATTGCACTTCCCCACGGAGTTTGAGCATTCTTAGTAAAAGGACCTAACTCCCCTGAAAAATTACCTTCTGGACCAAAATGGTTATAAACAACATCTAAAATTACCGCAATATTATGGTTATGAGCTTCCTCTATAAATAACTTTAAGTCTTCATAATCACCATAACTACTATTTATTGCAAAAAGATAAGTTCCATCATATCCCCAATTTCTATTTCCTGGAAATGCAGCAATAGGCATCAGTTCTATAACATTTATGCCCAATTTTTTCAAATATGCTATTTTACTTTTTGCAGACTTTAAGTTTCCTTCAGGAGTAAAAGTACCAAGATGTAATTCATATATAATTGCATCCTCTATATCAATACCTTGCCATTTATTTAGTTCAACTTTTTTCGGTAGCTTAGCCATAGAAGCACCAAGAACATCATTTGGTTGATAATGAGAATAAGGATCGGGGATAATTTTTTCGTTATCTTTTTTTAACCAATATTTGGTATTTTCAATAAGTTCAGGAATTTCTTTTTCAAAATAATTGTTATTTTTTTCTAATTCTATTTCTTGTTTTGATTCATCTAAAACTATAGATAATTGCTTACAATATGGAGCGTAAACTTTTATACAAGGAATACCTTTTTCATTGAGATAATATCCAACCTTTTTTATTTCCATATAACACTCCATTGTTCACATAATTTTATTTATATGTTATCTAACATATTTATTTTTTGTTTTTATTCTAATTCTAGTTTAAAAATAACTACGAAACTAATATAACATTATTTATTTTTTAATTAAGTAAATATCAAAAATCTGATAACCTTAGTTTATTATTTTAGTAAATGTTTATTTGTAAAAAAAACAGCCCACTTTCGTGAGCTGTTTTCATTTAAAAATTAAATTTAATTAATATTACTTTAACTTCTTGTAGAAATTGATTAAGCCATTAGTTGATAAGTCGTGAGAAGTAATAACATCTGAGTTATTTAATTCAGGAAGAATCTTACCTGCTAATTGTTTACCTAATTCAACACCCCATTGGTCAAAACTAAAGATGTTCATAATTACGCCTTGAACAAAAATCTTATGTTCATACATTGCAACTAACGCACCTAAAGTTTCAGGAGTAATCTGCTTCACAAGAATAGAGTTTGTAGGTCTATTACCTTCAAATACCTTGAATGGAACTAAAGAAGCATATTGTTCTTTGGTTAAACCTTTATCTTCAAATTCTTTAATTACTGTAGCTTCTGATTTACCAAATGCTAAAGCTTCAGTTTGTGCAAAGAAGTTTGATAATAACTTAGCATGGTGATCACCAATAGGATTGTGAGAAATTGCAGGAGCAATAAAGTCACATGGAATAATCTTAGTACCTTGGTGAATTAACTGATAGAAAGCATGCTGACCATTTGTGCCTGGTTCACCCCAAATGATAGGGCCAGTTTGGTAATCAACTTTGTTACCATTTCTATCAATATACTTACCGTTTGATTCCATATTACCTTGTTGGAAGTAAGCAGGGAATCTTGACATATATTGATCATATGGAAGAATTGCTTCTGATTCAAACTTGAAGAAATTGTTATACCAAATACCAATTAAAGCTAATACAACAGGAATGTTCTTTTCAAAAGGAGTAGTCTTGAAGTGAACATCCATTTCATATGCACCCTTTAATAATTTTTCAAAATTATCAAAGCCTACAGATAATGCAATAGATAAGCCGATAGCAGACCATGAAGAATATCTACCACCAACCCAATCCCAGAATTCAAACATATTGTTAGTATCAATACCAAAAGCAGATACTAATTTTTCGTTTGTTGATAAAGCAACGAAGTGTTTTGCAACAGCAGCTTCATCTTTAGCACTCTTTAATAACCAATCTCTAGCTGAGTGAGCATTAGTCATTGTTTCTTGAGTTGTGAAAGTCTTTGAAGCAATTAAGAATAAAGTTGTTTCAGGATTTAATTTCTTTAATGTTTCAACAATATGAGTACCGTCAACATTAGAAACAAAGTGGGCATTTAAGTGATTCTTATAAGCTCCTAATGCTTCAGAAATCATTACAGGGCCTAAATCACTACCACCAATACCAATATTAACGATATCAGTAATAGCTTTACCTGTATAACCTTTCCATTCACCAGAAATTACTTTTTCACAGAAAGCTTTCATCTTAGCTAAAACTTTCTTAACATCTGGCATAACATCTACACCGTCAACATATACAGGTTCATTTGATTGATTACGTAATGCTGTATGTAATACTGCACGATTTTCTGTTACATTGATTTTTTCACCAGAAAACATTGCTGCAATTGCAGACTTTAATTCTGATTCATTTGCAAGTTCTACTAATAGATTTAAAGTTTCAGCATTTAATCTATTCTTTGAAAAATCAACTAAAAAGTCTGAATTTAATTGCAAAGAAAAATTATTAAATCTATTGTCATCTTTAGCAAAAAGATTTTTGATTGTTTCATCTTTCATTACAGAAAAATGTTGTTCTAGCTTGCTCCAAGCTTTTGTAGAGGTAGGATTAATGTTTTTCATTACTATTACCAATATTTCAAAAAGAAAATAACAAAAAAATCAATGTGTTTATTTCTAGTAAAATCAAATATATAAAGATCAATCTGAAAACAACTACTGATAATAAAAATCTAAATTTATTACGCAATATACATTGATAAATTAACACGTTCAAAGTATATCACGATTTCAAAAACTATGAACTAAAATAGCTATCAAGCTTCAATCAAAAACTATTATTTAGTGCCTATTTATAACATTTGTATCAAAGATATTACAAAGGATACTAATACATATTTTTACATCATATTTCTTGCTGTATCCATAAAAGCTTTAATAGCATAATTTTTAAATTTTATTATGAACACATAAGCTAACATTTAAACTATTTATGTTATTTGCGTACTCTAATATTTTTATAGCTTCTTTATTAACACTTGCTTCTAACACTGCTAATGGAATTAGTGCCACACCAATACCTAAAGCAACCATTGAAACTATCGCTTCATTACCTGCTACTTCTGCATATATTTGCGGTTTTATGTTATTTACTTCAAACCAAGTATTTAAAGAATGGCGTAATTCACCTTTTTTAGGAGCAATTATTGGCACCTTATTCCAATCTAGCTTGCCATTTTCTTTTAAGCTATACCAATTCTGAGGCATAACAACAGGAGTAATAATAACTAATGGAATTTCGGCTAAAGTTATTGTAGTTATATCCTTGGGTAAACTAGCAGAAATAGCATCTATAGCAATATCTGCTTCATTTTCCTGTATTTTATTCATAGCATTAGCAGCATCACCTGTTTCGATTGAAATTTCAATATGAGGATAAAGAGCTCTAAACTTATTGATAATTTTAGGAAGTAATTGAAATGAAGCTGTAACTGTACAATACAGTCTAATTTTGCCAAAAAGAGGATTGTCTAAATGCTTCAAATCTATTTGTAACTGCATATAACTATCTAAAGTTTGCTCCGCAAACTTTAGAAAAATTTCACCTGATTGAGTTAGTCTTACTATTTTGTTGTCTCTATAAAATAAAGAACATTTAACTTCTTCTTCTAATCTCGCAATAATGCGACTTAAAGTAGATGTAGTAGTAAAACATGCAGCTGCAGCCTTAGTAAAATTTAATTTATGGGCTAAAGTCACAAAAGCCCTTAATTCTTTTATTTCCATTTTTTACCTTTATTACTACAACAAAATTTTCAGACTTATTCAATAATTGTTTTTTTATCTATAACATCTTGTTTTATAAGAACTTAATATTATATTGCAATTTATGCAACATAATATTGCAAATATATCACTTTTAGCAATAATAAATTTTGCGTATACTGATAAAGTAAAATTTTTAAATTATTTTTGAAGGTTAAAAAATGGCAAATTATTTCAATACATTAAATTTACGCCAACAATTAAAACAATTAGGTTGTTGTCGTTTTATGGACCGCGCTGAATTCGCTAGTGGTTGTGATTTCTTAAAGGGTAAGAAAGTTGTAATCGTAGGTTGTGGTGCTCAAGGCTTAAACCAAGGTTTAAACATGAGAGATTCAGGCTTAGACGTTTCTTACGCTTTACGTGCTGAAGCAATCCAAGAAAAAAGAGCTTCTTTCAAGCGTGCTACAGAAAACGGCTTCAAAGTTGGTACTTATGAAGAATTAATTCCAACAGCTGACTTAGTAATTAACTTAACTCCAGATAAGCAACACTCTGCTGTAGTTAAAGCAGTTATGCCTTTAATGAAAGAAGGTTCTGCTCTTGGTTATTCACATGGCTTTAACATTGTTGAAGTTGGTGAACAAATTCGTAAAGATATCACTGTTGTAATGGTTGCTCCAAAGTGCCCAGGTACAGAAGTTCGTAATGAATACGTTCGTGGTTTCGGTGTTCCTACTCTTATCGCAGTACACCCTGAAAACGATCCAAAGGGCGAAGGTTGGGATATCGCTAAAGCTTGGGCTGCAGGTACAGGTGGTCACAAAGCTGGTTGCTTAGAATCTTCATTCGTTGCTGAAGTTAAATCAGACTTAATGGGCGAACAAACTATTCTTTGTGGTATGTTACAAACTGCAAGCTTATTAGCTTTTGATAAGATGGTAGCTGGTGGTATTGATTCAGGTTACGCTTGTAAGTTATTACAATACGGTTGGGAAACTATTGGTGAAGCATTAAAGTTTGGTGGTATCACTAATATGATGGACCGTTTATCAAATCCTGCAAAGATCAAAGCTTTCGAAATGGCTGAAGAATTAAAGGATATTATGCGTCCTTTATATGAAAAGCACATGGATGACATCGAAAGCGGTGCTTTCTCTACTACAATGATGGCTGACTGGAACAACGGTGACCACGACTTGTTAATGTGGCGTGAAGAAACTGGTAAGTCTGCATTTGAAAATGCAACTTGCACTTCAGAAGAAATCAAAGAACAAGATTTCTTCGATAAGGGTATCTTCATGGTTGCTACAATCAAGGCTGGTGTTGAATTAGCATTCGAAACTATGACAGCTTCTGGTATTTACCCAGAATCAGCATACTACGAATCACTTCACGAATTACCATTAATCGCTAACACTATTGCTCGTAAGCGTTTATATGAAATGAACGTAGTTATTTCTGATACTGCAGAATATGGTAACTACTTATTCTCTAATGCATGTGTACCTTTATTAAAGGCTAAATACATGGATAAAGTAACTCTTGAAGAAATTGGTAAAGGTTTAAGCAACACAGATACTGCTGTTGATAACGAAACTTTAATCAATGTAAATGATAAGATTCGTAACCACCCAATCGAAGTTGTTGGTCGTAAGTTACGTGGCTATATGAAAGATATGAAACATATCGCTTTCAGCCAAAAGTAATTAAAATATAAAAAAAATAAACCCCTTTTAATATTCAATATTAAAAGGGGTTTTCTTTTTTTCATAAAAAACACAAGAAATTAAAAAATATTTATATTGCAAACTGTCACAAAACTAAATTTTGTTTATTTGTTAATAAGAGATAATACGTCTATAATATAAAGCATTAAATTTCGCATATAGTGTATTATTTTTTCAGGTTTCTTATGGCTTTAAATATTATTGTTTGCGATGACTCTTCTTTTGCTCGTAAACAACTTATTAGATCAATACCTAAATCTATTGTTAATGATTTATACCAAGCTGGTAATGGTATCGAAGCAATGAAATTGCTTCGTGAACAAAAAGTAGATTTACTATTCCTTGATTTAACTATGCCTATAATGGATGGTTATCAAGTTCTTGAAGCTATTCGTGCAGAAAATATTGATGTATTAGTTATTGTAATTAGTGGTGACGTACAGGAACAAGCTAAACAAATAACTAGCCATTACAATATCTTAGAATTCGTAAATAAACCTTTAAAATCTGAAAAACTTCATGAAATTCTACTAAAATTCGGATTATGCGAAGAAGAAGATTTAAATAGTGTAGTAGCAACCGAAAATAATCAACTTGTAGATGAAAAATCAAATACAGGTATAACAGAAAATAGATTTGATGAACTTGCTGAAAAAGTTAATATCGCAACCGGTGTTGCTGCAGCCAAAATGGCAGACATAATGAATTTGTTCATTACTATGCCTGTTCCTGAAATAAAAATTAGTTCAGGTAAAGAAGTATATGATGTTTTATACGGTAGTATCGAAATAAATAATGATATTGGTATTAGCCAAGGTTTTGTAGGTAACAACATTCTAGGTGAAGTTGTTTTACTAATGACTCAAAAGGATATCCAAGCATACCACACTTTAATTAGTGATTCTCCTATAACAGAAAAGAGCCTACGTTATGTTGCAATTGAACTTGGCGGTCTGATATCTGGTTCAATTATGCGTTCATTCGCAACCCAATTTAACACTGTTATAAACTTAACTCATCCAGCTCTTATTCAACAGTTAAGTAATAATAATCTTTGTGAAAACAATGGCAGTGAAAATCATATTTTAAGTGTTCATCTAGACTATAAAGTTAAAACTATAGAAATGAACATTGATTGTTATTTACTATTTACTAATAAAACAAGCTCAACATTAAACAGCATAATGGCATTCGTATGACAGATAACTTATCCACAATTGACGAAATAAAAGATCTTCATAGATTTCTAACGATTATACAAAATATAAACGTTGGTATTATTGTTCTTGATAAGCAATTTAGAGTGCATGTTTGGAACAGCTTTATGGAAGTAAATAGTGGCATAATGGGTGGAAAATTAAACGGAAAATGCATCCTTGATTTCTTCCCTGAACTTTCAAATTCCTGGTTTAAAGATAAAGTTCTCGGAACATTTGCATTAGAAGCTACCATTTTTAGTCCATGGGAACAACATACTGAAATTTTCCATTTTGCGAATAATAGACCATTTACAGGTACATCCAAAGAAATGTACCAAAACTATACCTTTATTCCAATTAATACTTTAAATGGAACTTGTGAAGAAATTTGTGTAATTATTTACGATGTAACTGACGCTGCTTGTTCAAAGATAAACTTACAAGCTGCAAACGAACGTTTACATCAAATGTCAATCACAGACGGTTTAACATCTCTATATAATCGTAAACATTGGCAAGAATGTTTAAATCAACAGTTTAAACTACATATGAGAAATCATGCAGATGTTTCTCTTATGATGTTCGATATTGACCATTTTAAGAATGTCAACGATACTTATGGTCACCCTGCAGGGGATGCTGTATTAAAAGCAGTATCTGCTACTCTTAAAAAACAAATTAGAAGTACAGATATAGCAGGACGCTATGGTGGTGAAGAATTTGCAATAATACTTATTGATGCTAATAAAGAAGCCGCCTACATGGTTGCAGAAAGACTTAGAAATGCAGTTGCTGCATTAGTAGTTGATTATGAAGACCTACAAATAAAATTTAATATTAGTATTGGTATTTGTACTTTAAATCAAGACATTGAATCTGCAGATAAATGGTTACAAAATACCGATAATTCATTATATTTCTCAAAAGAACATGGTAGAAATCGTTCAACTCTTTTCTCTGTAAATGATACAGAAGAAACAATGAATGTGCATATTCCCAAACCAGCTTCTTCCAAAAGATAACATACCAAAATAAATAACTCCTCAAAATCTTAATTTTGGGGAGTAAAATTTCTCTCAATTATTGTTATTAATAATTTAAATAACTTTTATTATCAAAAAAAATCAAACACTAAAGATCTTCTAGTTCTGTTTTTCTATAGTCTATGTCTATATGTAAAATAAAATGATTTTTATCAAAATTTATTAACTTATCTGCTTTCATTTTACCTAATTCTTTTGATAAAGCAGACCTTTCAACATTTAAATAATCTGCAAGTTGTTGTCTATCAAAAGGAATATCAAACTCGATAGCATGTTTCTGCATTGACACTGTACTAAGATATGATAGAACTTTACCACGAATAGTTTTTGGAGCGGTATGAAAACTTCTTCGAGATAGCATCAAATTTTTTCTTATAGCGACTTGAAGTAAATTTTGATTAAGTTTAGCAATAATTAAATCATCAGAAGAAGGTGCTTGCAAAACTCTAGTCATATTTAAAAACATTATTTCAGTTGCTTCATCAGTAGTAACATCGATGGGAAGAACAGCCCCAGGAACTAATGCATAAGTTTCCGCAAAAATTCCCCCAGCTTGTACTTTGGTAAGAACCATTCCACTACCCCATGAATCTCTACTTTCAATAGTAACACTACCAGAAAGCACAATTCCCATATGATGAGTTGTATCACCGACTCTTAGTATTTGAGTACCTTTGGAGAACTTTTTGATACGCGCTGATAGTAACTCTATGCATTTGTTTATTTCAGCTTCATTCATATTCTTAAAAATAATGTTATTTTTCAAAATATTATTCATGAAATATTTTTAAACCTCTTAAGATTTTTAGGGTTCGTGGTTATAACAACGTACTCATATGTTTTACTTTACTATAATTTCTAAAAACATAATTAAAAAATTTTTAAAAATAAAATTAAAATCATTTTTTATTACCTAAATCTTTGCAATCTTTTTAAATTATAGGAAATGTAAAAAAATGAATGAAATTACTCCTGAAATGCTTATTGGCAAAATTGTAACAGAATATCCCACACTTAGAGAAAAGTTACTTGAACTAGGTATGTACTGTTTAGGTTGTCCAAGCTCTCAAATGGAATCATTAAAAGATGCTTGTGTTATTCATGGCTTAGATCCTGATACTGTTACAAAAACTTTAAATCTTCATCTTAATGAAAAGGAGCAATAATGAGTGCTTTTTTAGGACCTATTCATTACTGGCTTTATAATAAAATTCTTCTTCAAGAAGAAATGAGCAAAGCTTTAGTAAACATTGCAGAAATTCAACATTGGCCTGAATTAACTTCCAATTTAAGAGATGAAACCATATCTTTAGAATTAAGACCTCTAGAAGAACTTATAGATGCCATGAATATTCATGGATGGCTTCAAGCAAGAATACATGATGCTGAATTAAGATATGCTAAGCTTGTTACTACTCTCTTAAAAAAAGATAAAGAAGAGCGTTTAATAATTTTAAGAGAGGCTTTATTTAAATTAGGAATGTCACATCAAATTCCCCAAAATTCTGATGTTCAAGATGTTTATAAAGCTTACCATGATCTCTTACTGAATGGAATGCCATGCGATCGAGTAATTAGCGTTATAGAACATAGTCCTGAAAAATATTCTTGGGAAATAAAATCTGATATTCATGCGCAATATTGGGAAAAATTTTCAGGGAATCCTGAGCTATATTACATACTTAGAAAATCTTTCATGGAAGGGATTATCAATAATACCAAGTTTAAACTTTCATGTGATGACAATTTAAAGTATACGATTTCTCTATCTTAAATAGTTAAATAAAAAAATGGGGAAAATATGAATAGTTGTATTACGTTAATGATTACAGAGCATGAAAATATCAATCGTATGAATATGGTTATTAGAAATATCTGTATTGATATCATGGAAGGCAAAGAAGTTCCAATTTCAGACCTTTATGGAATTATTGATTTTATTAGAAACTACGCCGACAAACATCACCATGGCAAAGAAGAAAAATATCTTTTTCCTAAAATGATTGAAAAAATGGGAGTTATTGCAGAAAAGCTTATTACTAATGGCATGTTAGTAGAACATGATTTAGGTAGATCTCATGTAATGGCTTTAGAAGTATCTCTAAAGGAATATGAAAAGCATCCAACTCCAGAATTAAAACTTGATGTGATAACCGAAGCTATGGGATATGCTCATTTATTACAAATTCATACGGAAAAAGAGAGTAATGTTGTATATCCTTTTTCTGAAAAAAATCTTTCAACAGAAGATTTTTCTGATATCAATGAAAAAAGTACTGAATTTGAAAATAATCAATCACAAATAGGAATTCAAGAAAAATATCTCTCATTTCTAAAATCTATGGAAGAAAAATACCAAAGATAACTTATTTCAAAAAAATATTCCTAATTATTATTAAACGATATTGATTAACAATATCGTTTTTTTGTTTATAGCGATATTAGCTCTTATATCGCTATATAAAGCGTTTTAAAACTCAAGTGTATAATTTTACGTAAAAATGTATAAAAGGCCTTTATAAGTGATTTTGAGAGCTTCTAGGGTAATTTAAAGTAAAGATATAAAACTAAACTTTTATATTTGGAATGTCA
>GL995215.1:0-19489 GCA_000222855.1 Succinivibrionaceae bacterium WG-1
ATAAATAAATAGAACAACAGAGATTGTGTTAAACTAACCTTATTAAGGCTGATTAGCATATATATAGTTGTGCATTATAGTAGTGTTTGTTGATAATATAATTGCAGCATAATTGTTTGTGATTAAAGCTTGGTGTTTTTGTCTTAAAAATATATCGTAGACGTGAATTTTATGAGTAATTTATCTTGGCATGATGTCATTGGGATCCAAAAAGAACAACAATATTTTAAGAATATAAAAAATTTTGTAACAAACGAACGTTTGAATGGGGTTGATGTTTACCCAAAAAGAAAAGATGTCTTTAATGCTTTTAGATATACTAGTTTTGAAAACTTAAAAGTAGTTATTATTGGTCAAGATCCATATCATGGTCCTAATCAGGCTCATGGTTTATGCTTTTCGGTATTACCGGGAATCCAAGTACCACCATCTTTAAAAAATATCTACCAAGAACTAAAGAATGAATATGGGGATAGTTTTAATATTCCTAATCATGGTTATTTAACTTCATGGGCAGAACAAGGGGTCTTTTTATTAAATAATACCCTTACTGTTCGTAGAGGTGAACCTATGAGCCATGCTCATATTGGGTGGGATGTTTTTACAGATAGTGTGATTGAAGCTATCAATGCTCATACTGACCACACAGTGTTTATGCTTTGGGGGAGTCCTGCTCAAAAGAAATGTAAAAAAGTAGATGAATCTAGACATCTTGTTTTAAAAACATCGCATCCCAGCCCTTTAAGTGCGTACAGAGGATTCTTAGGTTGTGGTCATTTTAAGATGTGTAATGACTATTTAATTGCACATGGAAAAACACCAATAGATTGGAATTTGCCTTCAGATGTATCATCTGTAAATAATACTTTATAGCTTTTGTTTAATTTTTTTATAAGTTGTAGCCATTTAATATAGGTTGTCTTATAAGTATTTGACAATTAATTTAATGAAAATTTTAATGGTTACAACTTAGTTGTCTACTTTTTTATTTTTTAATCTTCTTTGAATAGATATTTTTTCTATTTCACTTTCTTTATTCTATCTAATTATGAGTTTATTCTTTTATTGATAAATCAAGAATATCCTAATAATATTATGCGTAGTGTCATTTTTTGACATTTGACAATTTTTAGACTTTAATTTTGAAGTACACTGTGAGTGGTAAATTTTATAGAAGCCAATTTTATAGGTCATATACAAAAACACTTTGGTGGACAAAATGGATTTTAAAGGCAATATTCTCATTCTAGAAGCTGATGAAGCTAGTAGAAAGCAAATAGAAACAATTGTAGGATTCTTAGGTTGTGAATGGCAAAGTGGTGATTTAGAAGATTGTTTAAGTTACTTGTCATCTGATGATGTTAATGTATCACTTGTTATTGCTGGTAATTTAGGTAGTCATACCCCTCAAGAATTACTAGAAAATAATAAGACTACACCTTTTATATTTTCTGGAATTTATAAGGAAGAAGAGTTACCAAAAACTCCTAATATGATTGGTATATTAGGTCAAGATGGAACTTATGAAGGTTTTCTTCAATTATTACGTTTTTGCCAATCATTCAATTCAATGCGTAAGAATGTAAAATCAAGTAATAATGCACAGACATTATTAAAGTTGTTAGTTGGTAAAGGTAATGCAATTCAAGAAGTTCGTCATTTGATAGAACAGGTAGCTCCAACTGATGCTAATGTGCTTATTTTAGGAGAATCAGGTACAGGTAAGGAAGTTGTTGCTCGTGCAGTTCATGAATTAAGTAAACGTCGTGATATGCCTTTTGTGCCAATCAACTGTGGGGCAATTCCTGGTGAATTATTAGAAAGTGAACTTTTTGGTCATGAAAAGGGCGCATTTACCGGAGCTTTTTCTTCAAGAACAGGGCGATTTGAGTTAGCTGAAGGTGGTACTATTTTCTTAGATGAAATTGGTGATATGCCACTACAGATGCAAGTTAAATTACTTCGTGTGCTTCAGGAACGTGTTTTTGAAAGAGTTGGTAGCAATAAACAAATTAAAGCTAATGTACGAGTAATTGCCGCGACCCATCGCAATTTAGAAGAAATGATTCGTGATGGAAAATTCCGTGAAGACTTATTTTACCGTTTAAATGTATTCCCAATTCAAACTCCGCCTCTTAGAGAAAGAACAGATGATATTCCCTTATTGTTGCAAGAACTTATAAATCGTTATGTGCGAGATCATGGAGTAGGAGTGCGTTTTACTCATGGTGCCATTGAATCTTTAATGCAACACCATTGGTCTGGTAATGTTCGTGAATTATCTAATCTTGTAGAAAGAATGATAATTATTCATCCAAATGAAATAGTTGATGCTAAAGATTTACCTGAAAAGTATCAATATGGAGTAAAAGATGAATCTGGTAATGCTATTTCTGAACGTGATGCATTATTAGATTTATTTGCTGATGTGGCTTCATCTTCTGCAAGTTCTAGTGATGAATCTGATTCTGATATTGATGTTGAAAGTGAAGATAATCTTAATGATGAATTAAATACTCCATTTAGCAATGTTTTACCAAAAGAAGGCGTAAACCTAAAAGATATGGTAGCTCAAATTGAAATTGACATGATAAAGCAAGCTTTAGAAGCTTGTGATGGGGTTGTTGCAAGAGCTGCTGATATTTTACAAATGCGTCGAACTACCTTGGTTGAAAAAATTAAAAAGTATGGAATTTCAACCAAAGATTAGTGTTTAAATATCTTTAAAAATCGCATAAAGGGTCTTAGTGTTTTAATATTAAGGCCTTTTATATTTTTGTTATATAAGTTTTTGATAGTTTATTGGTAATTTTTTAGGTTTTACGAAAGTTTATTGTAAATGAAATTTTTTACAGAAAAATTTATACTAGTTATTTTCACTCAATTATAGCTTTTAAAATTCTTTACAAAGCAAGAAACTGTTACTAAAATTGTGACCGGTGTTTTTGTATATTTTTATTGCAATGTACCAATCCTATTAAATAGATTCAATAAAGAAGTACAGTGAAATCAATTAATTTAAATTGTTTTATTTAATACAATTTAAAAATTCAGTTCTATTTATTAAGAATATTAAAAAGATTTTTCGATTAAAAGTTTATATATAGTGATGTTGTTAAAGAATTTTTTTGCAATTACTTGGGTGGCTTCAATAGCTATTACTCTTGCCTCTTGTGCTAACGCCGATCCTGCTTTCTCAGATAAAGTAGAATACAAGCCACAAGAAGTAAAGGCTCATGTTCCTAATGAGGAAAGTGTTTTATTTTCTCGTTATGAAAAAGAACGTGCTTTATATGTAGAAGCACTAGATGCATATGGCAATGGTGATATTGCTCGTGTTAGAGAATTAAGAGCTAATGAATTAAAGGATTATCCTTTAGGTATTTATTTAGATTATTCATTATTACAATTAAGTAGTGCTTCATTTAGTGAAGTAATGAATTTTATTAATCAAAATAAACATGAAACTTTAGCTAATCGTCTAAAAGCTTATTACATTTCAAAATATGCCAATAATGGTGATTATCAAAGCTTACTAAAAATCAGTCCACAAGAACCTAATAATCTGAATTTAAAATGTAGTTGGCATAGAGCTCACTATCAACATGGTGATAAAAATAAAGCCATAGCATTTACTAGAAAGTTATATACTTCTGGTGATTCTTTACCTACATCTTGTGGATTATTAGTAAATTTACTTTCTAACGATAAGTACATCACTGATAAGGATGATTTTAAACGTTTGGAAGCTGTTTATTGGACAAGATACGGTAATAGAAGTGTAAATGTACAACTTGGAAAATTAAACAAGTCAACTTCTTATAAAATGGCTGCTAAATTATTAAATAGTTACTATGGCAGAAGTTCCCAATTTAATAATATTCCAAGTCATATGCGTGATACTGCAGTACTTGTATTTAAACGTCATGCTCGCGAAACACCACTTGTGGCATATACAGAATTAAATGATTTTCAGCAAAAATATCATCCAACAGCACAACAGTTAGCTAATTTAAAATACACTATTGCAACATATATGATGTATGAAAATCCAACTAACGTGCCATTTAGTTTTGTAGATAAAGTAATTCATGAAATTCCTAATAAGACTTTGGTGGAAAATCGTTTACGTAAAGCAATTTGGATGAAGGATTACCATAAAGTTCTTGAGATGTATAATTTGTTACCAAAAGAACTACAACGTGAAGATAATTTTGTTTATTGGCATGCTAGATCTTTAGTTGAAACTGGTAACAAAGTGGAAGGTAAAAAGATCCTAGAAAAACTTGCCCAAGAAAGAAGTTTTTACGGTTTTTATACTGCTACTGAGTTAGATTTACCTTTAAATTTAAATGAAGAACTTGTGGATTTAAATGTAAGTCGTATCGAACTTGCAAATCGTAATCCAAGTTATGCACGCTATATTGAATTTTCATATTTAAATGACAAGTTTGGGCAACGTACTGAATGGTTTATGTTAATGCCAAAAGCAAGCAAAGCAGATGCTCGAATGATTGCTCATATCGAATCTAAAAAAGGTAATGAAGATTTAGCAATTTGGGAAACTATTTACCAAAAGGATTGGAGTGTTTTAACTTTAAGATTCCCATTATCTTATGTTGATATTTATAATGAAGAATCTAAAAAGAATAATGTTTCAAAAAGCTTTATGTATGGTATTACTAGACAAGAAAGCATGATGAATCCTAAAGCAATTTCTGCTGTAGGTGCTAGAGGCTTAATGCAATTGATGCCTGCAACTGCAAAGATTGTTAGTAAAAAGAATGGTTATACAGCTCCTACCAATGAAGATTTATTAACACCAGCTATAAATGTAAGACTTGGTGGAGCATATTTACGTGAATTATTAAATGATTTTGATAATAATCGTATTTATGTTGCTGCAGGATACAATGCGGGACCTGGACGAGCTAGAAGATGGCAAAGTAAAGATGGCATTAAGCGAGATGTAATAACTTATATTGAATCTATTCCCTTTACAGAAACTCGTGGTTATGTACAAAAAGTTATTTTCTATGATTATGTTTATCAACATCTTTTGAAGAAAAAGAAAACAGTATTTTTAACAACTAATGAATTAAAAGAAAAGTACTAATCTTAAGTTTTTAATGAATTAAAAATTTACTAACTTCAAATGTAAAATTTAATAGAAACAAAAATTTTTTTGTTTTAGATTGTTGAAGGAAGAATCGTTAGGTTCTTCCTTTGTTATTTCTAATTGGAAAATAATTTTATTCTTTGTGGTTGTTATATAATATTTTATATATCGCTTTTTATTAGTTTTATTTAATATGAATTTAGTTAAATTAAGCTTTTCACACTATTGTGACTTTATGCTATTGTCTAAATAATGCAATTATAATAAAATCACAATCAGTAATTGAATATTTTAGATGAAGATTTTTGAGTGTCTAAGTTAAAATGGCAATTTTAAAAGTAAAAATAATATCCAAATTTTTATAAATTAAAATCTCATTTTTATTAAAAGAGAACGCAAAAGTCGCCAAAGGCAAGCTAAGAATAATAATTTTCACACTAGTTTTATTAGTTCTGCTTTTAAAATTACAAAGACCAAGAAAATGCTAGTTTGCTTTTGTTAACATCGCTTATTTTTAGGATAATGAACGACTATGGCTACAATTAAAGACGTATCTCGCTTGGCTAAAGTATCGATTTCAACTGTTTCTAGAGTTATCAATAAATCAGCCAATGTCGCTCCAGACAAAGAGAAAGCTGTACTAGCAGCAATGGAAGAATTAAACTTCCAACCAAATAGTTTTGCTCAAGCTCTAGTAAATAAGCGTTCTAATTGTATTGGGGTGCTAGTAGGGGACCTTTGTGGAGGACCTTTCTTTGCCCAAATGATGCGTGGTATCGAAAATATTATTTTACCTGCTAATAAATATGTAATGGTAATGTCTGGTAACCATAAGCATGATCGTGAAAAAAAATAGTATTGAAGCTTTATTGCTACGTCGTTGTGATGCATTAATTATCCATTCAAAAGCTTTATCTGATGAAGAACTTATTGAAATAAATAATTCCACAGATATTCCTTTAGTATTTGTGAATAGAGTGGTACCAACTTTAGAAGATCAATGTGTATGGGTTGATATTGCAAGTGGTATTGAAACAGCTGTTAATTATCTTGTGAAAAATGGTCATAAGCGTATAGCTTATATTTCTTCTGATGAAAATTCTTTCCCTGATGCTGTTGATCGTATGAATGGTTATTTAGCTGGTCTAAAACAAGCTAATATTGACTATGATAACGATTTAGTGAGCCCTGCTTACCCTGATGAAAATGGTGGATATCAAGCAGTTGAGGCTTTGCTTAATAAAAAAGTAGATTTTTCTGCATTTGTTGCTTATAACGATGCTATGGCATTAGGCGGTTTAGGATTATTATTAGAAAAAGATGTTGCTGTTCCTAGTAAGATTAGTGCCATAGGTTATGACGATAATCCTATTTGTAATTATATAAAACCAAAACTTACCACAGTTCGCTATCCAATTGAAAGAGTTGGAGAAAGAGCAGCAAGATTAGCTTTAGAAATGCTTGCTCCAAGAACAGAAGATAATCCATTAGTTATAGATCGTAAAACTTTAAAGTTCACTCCAGAGTTAGTAGAAAGAGATAGCGTAAGTGAATTTAAAGCTAAATAGTATTCTAAGCAAATAATTTCTAAGGTAAAAAAGTGTCTACAACAATTTTTAATACTCAAGCTTTACATGGTTTAACTGATGAACACGTTGAAGCATTGGGATTATCTATTGCAAGTGTGAGATGTACTCATAATACCAAGATTGCTTTTTTACGTATGCGAGAAGCTGCATTAAAAGATAATATAGAACTTGATGTAGTTTCTGGCTTTAGAGATTTTTCACGTCAAAATTTAATTTATTCAGGAAAACTTTTAGGTAAAAGAGTTGTTCTTGATAAAAATGAAAATCCTATTAAAGACTTCTTAAGTTCTTTATCTGATTTAGAAAAAGTTAAAACAGTGCTATATTTTAGTGCTGTTCCTGGTTTTTCTAGGCATCACTATGGTACAGATTTAGATGTATTTGCTCCTAATTTACTTGCTCCAAATGAAGAAATAGATTTAACCAATAAAGTCTATGGTAGTGGTAGTCAGGCAAAGCTTTCTGCATGGCTTGATGGTAATATGCAAAAATTTGGTTTTTTAGACCTTTTAAAAAAGATGGTGCTATAGCTAGTGAATTATGGCATATAAGTTATGCTCAAGAGGCCGATATTTTTACCCAAATGCTCACTAAAAGTGAGATTCATGATTTTATTACCAAGCATGATTTAATGTTTGGTGAAATTCTTAAAGATTTATTAGTTTCAGAATTTGAGGAACGATTAAATCTACTTAGTTCACGTTAATTGAAATTATTTTAATTGCAAAAATCAAAATTTAGGTTTTAGAAAAATCTTTGTTTTACAATACTTCTTGTAAATTTTATCCAAAAATAACTCAATATCTATAATAAAAAAATATAACAAGATAAAATTTTTAAAACATCTTTTAATTGAAATGTTTAGACGTCGCAACGTTTAAATTCAAAAATAAATTAAAACTAAAAAAGATGTAAGAAATATAAACTTTTAGGCGAGGGATAAATTGTGTCTGAAAATTATCAAGAAGTAACACCTGATTTTAATGAGGTTCCTTTTTCTGTTTGGCTACTTATTATTATTTTAAGTTGCATTCCTATTATTGGTCAAATTGGATTTTTTATATATTTTATTGTTTTAGCATTTAAAACTCCTGAAGAATATAAGTATCCTTGTTTAGTGCATTTTGCAAGAGCTACTTTAATTATGATGGCTGTCGGTGTGGTACTATTTATTTTAATAATGGCTTTGTTCTTTAGTTTTTTCTCAGGAACGTTAGTTGAATAGACTGCACGTAAAAAATACGATTTATAAAAATACCTATTTATCAATAACATGATTTTATTTTTAGAACTTTTTATCAGCATGAGTAATTTTGTTTTGTAAATCTTACTCATTATTGATTGGTTTTAAAAATTTGAAACATTTAAAAGAGATTTTTAATAATGGAAAATCAACAAACAAGAGAAATTACCACTTTAAAAGTATGGTTAATGTTTTATGTTTTAGTAGTTTTACTATCTATAATTCCAGGGGCTGCATTAATTGCTTTTATTGGCGGCGCTTTTTGGAAGAAATACCCATCACTAAAAAACTATTGTCGAGCTCTGTTAGTTGTATGGGTGGTTTGTATTATTCTGCTAATGATATTTGCAAGTTCCTTATTTCCTTCATATGCTAGAACATTCAAAGAAAGTCGTTATACAGATGTAGTGTTAGCAGCAGATTCTGTAAAACATATTGTTGAATTATGTTATTTAGATACTGAAGATTTAAATCAATGTAGCAATATTGATGCTAGTGGATACTATAAAGAAAGTGAAGGAATGAACTACAAATTAAGAGTTCCTTCGTATTATGGTGGCAAACATGTTGATTTTGTAGTAGTACAAAATGGAGTGGTAACAGCACAAACTGTTAAAAGAGCTGGATTATATGGGGCTACATATATATTAAAACCAAAAGTTCTTAGTGGTGGTTATCTTGAATGGCATTTATCTGATGAATCCAGTTGTTTGCTATACAGACTTTGTCATGAAGAAGAATATTAAAGATGCTATAGATATGCATTTTTAGCTAATAAAATAAAAGGGACTGATAATTTTCAGTCCCTTTTGAATCAATTAAAAGGAGGTTTAAAAATGAAGATTGAAATTAAAAAATCTTTATAACTGTAACTATTAAAGAGGTAGTTCGTTAAATTCTTCTAATACATTTAAGAAGTAATCCATCATATCTTGTAGTTTTTGGTTCGTAAACTTTCTTCTAATTGGAATATCATGTTCCTCATGTGTGCGAAAGATTTCTTCTCTTTTAAATGGAGTATTATTATCGTAAATTTGTTGCATCATCCTGGTAATTAAAAGTTTTCTAAATGAAATAATGCGTCCTAAATTATCTTCAAGGAATGGAGATATGGCTTGGTATAAGCTTGCATATGTTAAAAATGATAATGGTGAACCTTTAATATCATCTTCATTGTCAAAGATTTTATCTCGGTAGATCTCAAAAGCTCCTGTAACAGGAAGGTTTTCTTCCCATACTTGTTCTTTCTTGGTGCCTCTTCTTGCATTTCTTATTTCTTCATAAATGATATTGATTAAGTCTTCAGGATTGGTTAATAAATCAAACATTTTTTCTGAAGCGGTAACAACAGCATCAGAATATCTATCATTCTTTAAATTTACTATTACATCTGCAAACAATTCTTTATTGTTAGTTAGGGCATGAAATTTTTGAATATATTGTTCATCGGTACAATAGTCTGCACATGACCATATATAATTCATATGTCTAAAAGCAAATTGAATTCTTGAATCATAACTTCTAATAATAGATGTGATTATGCTTTCATCGTTTTTTTCTTGCATATGCTCTAACCTTTTAAGAATTACACTTAATAATTTATATGTAGTTATATTATACTAATAAATTTAAAAAGTAAACTAATAATATATAAAACATTCTAATTTGTGATATTTTTTACACAAATTACTATTCTTTTATAAATTCAAAGTCATTTTGATTGAATATTGGAACTTTAACTAAAACATTAAAGATTTTTTAGTAGTACAAAAGTGTTATAATAGCAACCTTGTAAGCATTGGCTTTAATGCAAACTGTATTTTTGTGAATTTAAAATTATGTATTGGTAGGATTAAAAAATGATACCAAAAGTTTCCGTAGAAAATTCTATAGATCCGCTTTATCTTGAGTATTTTAAAGAATTAAAAGCATTAGGTTTTTTAGGTGATATTGAATACTCTTATGCAGCTCGTTTAGCTGTTGGGGTTGATAATAGTGTTTACCAACAATTACCTCAAGGTGTTCTCTTACCAAGATGTATTAAAGATATACAATTAGCAGTTGAATTAGCGAATAAGCCACATTACGCTAAGATTACTTTTGCACCACGTGGTGGTGGTACAGGTACCAATGGTCAGTCTCTTACTCCTGGTATCACTATGGATATGTCAAAGCATATGCGTGCATATTCAGACCTTGATGTAGAAAATCGCACTGTACATGTAGAACCAGGTGTTATAAAAGATTATTTAAATAAAGAAATTAAGTCCTATGGCTTATTCTTTTCTCCGGAACTTTCAACCTCTAATCGTGCTACATTTGGTGGTATGATTAGTACAGATGCCTCTGGTCAAGGTTCTTTAAAGTATGGTAAAACTTCAAGACACGTGCTTGAAATTGATATGGTTTTAAATGATGGTTCATTAGTAACATTTAAACCATATAGTGGTGAAGCCTTAAAACAAAAGATGAGTCAAACAGACTTTGAAGGTAATATTTACCGTACAGTTTATGCTATAGCTACAGAAAAACATGATGAAATCTTTGCGCATTTCCCTGATTTAAATCGTTTCTTAACTGGCTATGATTTAAAGCATGTTTATGATATTGAAACTGATACTTTAGATTTAAGTCGTATTGTTTGTGGTTCAGAAGGTACTTTAGGTTTTATTGTTGGGGCTAAACTTGATTTAACAGTTATTCCAACATATAGAGCATTGGTTAATATTAAATACGACAGTTTTAATTCAGCATTACGTCACGCTCCAACTTTAGTTGAAGCACAAGCTTTGTCTGTTGAAACAGTTGACTCAAAAGTTTTAAATTTAGCAAAAAAAGATATTGTATGGTACAGCGTTAAAGATTTAATAACAGAAGTTCCTGGTATTGAAATGGCAGGGATTAATATTGTTGAATTTGCTGGAACTGACGCAGAAGAAGAAGAAACAAAATTAAAAGCTTTAACAGCTGTTTTAGACAAAGAATTAAAGAATGGTAAAAAACTTGGTATTATTGGTTATCAGGTTTGTACTGATTTACGTGATGTCTTATCTGTTTATGCAATGCGTAAAAAGGCTGTAGGTTTATTAGGTAATGCTGAAGGTGATGCTAAACCTATAGCGTTTACAGAAGACACTGTAGTTCCTCCAAAAAATTTGGCGGATTATATTGTTGAGTTTAGAAAGTTACTTGATGATAACAATTTAAGATATGGTATGTTTGGCCATGTCGATTCTGGGGTATTACATGTGCGTCCTGCTCTTGATATGTGTGACCCTGAACAAGAAAAAACTCTACGTAAGATTTCTGATAAGGTTGTAGAACTTACTGCTAAATATGGCGGTATTATGTGGGGTGAACACGGTCGTGGCTATAGAAGTGAGTATGGTCCAAAGTTCTTTGGTGACTTATTTGTAGAACTTCGCAAAGTAAAAGCGGCTTTTGACCCAACTAATCGTATCAATCCTGGTAAAATTTGTACACCATTTGGTAATGATGAAGCAAAACTAGTGAGCGTTGATGCTACTAAACGTGGTTTCTACGATCGTCAAATTCCGATTCAAGTTCGTCACAGCTTTAGAGAAGCTTTAAGTTGTAATGGTAACGGCTTGTGTTTTAGCTTTGATACCTCTTCTCCTATGTGTCCAACATATAAATATTTAGGTAATAGAATTCAATCTCCTAAAGGTCGTGCCACATTGATGCGTGAATGGTTACGTCAATTAGAATTGGCAGGAGTAAATGTTCTCGCTCAAGAAAAGATTCAACAATCTCAAGGTTTTTCAATTGTTAATTTTGCTCAAAGATGCATCAATACTTTAAAAGACAAACCTGGATTTACAGAAGAAGTTAAAGAAGCTTTAGAATGTTGTTTAGCATGTAAAGCATGTAAATCTCAATGTCCTATAAAAGTGGACGTTCCTGATTTTAGAGCTCGTTTCTTTAATTTATATTACGGTAGATATTTACGTCCTGTTGGCGATATTATGGCAAAAACTATTGAAACTAGTGCGCCACTAATGTCTAAGGCTCCTCGTTTATTTAATACTGTAAATAAATTAACACCTGTGAAATATTTAGTAAAACATACTTTAGGTTTTACTGATGTTCCAATGCTTAGTTATCCAAATCTTTCAACATTATTAAAAGATACTTGTGTTGAATATTTTGATTTTGATAAAGCTAAAAATTACACTGCAGAAGAAATTAAGAATTTTATTATTTTAGTTCAAGATGCGTTTACATCAAGCTATGACGCTCCAGTAGTAGCTGATTTTGTAAGACTTGCGACTAAAATGGGTAAGAGAGTATTGTTATTACCAATTAAGCCAAATGGTAAGGTGCAACATATTCGTGGTTATTTACGTGAATTTGCAAAATCTGCAGCAAGTACAGCTGAATTCTTTAATCAAGTGTTTAAATTGCATATTCCTATGATTGGTATTGATCCTGCAATGACTCTTTGTTATAGAGATGAGTATGTAAAATTATTAGGAGACGCAAGAGGTAGTTTTGAAATTTTAATGTGTGAAGAATGGCTTTTAAAGAATAAAGATCTGTTAGCTCATAAAGAATTAAAAGATAAGAACTTTTACTTGTTAGCTCACTGTACTCAAAAGACCATGAAACCAAGCACTCATGCAGATTGGCAACAGATATTTAAAGCTGCAGGCTTAAATTTAACCCCAATTCCTGTAGGTTGTTGTGGTATGGCAGGTCTTTATGGTCATACCTCTTCTAGAGAAGAAACTTCAAAATCTATCTATAACCAAAACTGGGCTCCAGTATTTAAGAAGTATGATATTCATTCTTGCTTAGTAACAGGATATTCTTGTCGTGAACAAGTAAAACGTATGGAAAATGAAACAGTGCTTCATCCATTACAAGTGTTACTAAAGCACTTAGATGATAAGCTTTAAGATGAAATGTCATAAATAATAAATAGAATTTAACAAAATTAAGATAAACGTAAATTTTTAGAAAATGCTACGGCTTTTTTAGAAGTTTACGTTTTTATTTTATGAAAAGTATTTTATTGTTGGGCAATATTTGTGTTTGTTTGTTCATATTTAGCAAATAAAGTTGTAGAATATGAGTACTTTTATTATTTATAATAAGTCTCTATGCTTTTTCTAAAATGTAAAAGTTAAGTCAAATGCTGTAGTCATAATAGAGTTTAGAATATAAAAGAACATTCTAAAAAGATTGTTTTCTGAAGTTGTTTCGATTTTAGAAAATAATTTTTCATATGGCACTATTATGATTTCATAAACGTTTGAACAAGGTTATTTGTTGTTAGGAGTATGAAATGCTAACCGGCTTTCGCTACTAAAACAAATGTTTATGGTTAAGATTTATATAGAATCTGGAGTCTTTATGGAAATGTTGTCCGGTGCACAGATGGTTATCCGTGCTCTTGAAGATTTAGGTGTTGAGAAGTTATTCGGTTACCCAGGTGGTTCTGTTCTTCACATCTATGACGCTTTATTAGAATCAAAGAAAATTAAACATATCCTAGTACGTCACGAACAAGCTGCGGTTCACATGGCTGACGGTTATTCACGTGCTACAGGTAAAGTTGGTTGTGTTCTTGTAACTTCTGGTCCTGGTGCTACTAATACTATTACAGGTATTGCTACTGCATATATGGATTCAATTCCATTAGTTGTTATTACAGGTCAGGTACCAACAACTTTAATTGGTCAAGATGCTTTCCAAGAAGTTGACATGGTAGGTGTTTCTCGTCCTATCGTTAAGCATAGTTTCCTTTGTCGTAAAGCTGAAGATATTCCTGAATATCTTCGTAAAGCATTCCATATTGCATCAACTGGTCGTCCAGGTCCTGTTGTGGTTGATATTCCAAAAGATGCTCAAAATCCACAATTAAAGTTCCCTTATATTGAACAAAGTTTAGAAGATATCTCTATGCGTTCATATAACCCAACTTTAGTTGGTCACCGTGGTCAGATTAAACGTGCTGTTAAGATGATATCAGAAGCTAAGCGTCCAATGCTTTTATTAGGTGGTGGTGTTATTGCTTCAAATGCTTCAGAACAAGTTACAGAACTTGCTCATAAGTTTAATTTACCTGTAACCATGACTTTAATGGGGTTAGGTGCATTCCCTGCAAGTGATAAGCAATCTTTAGGTATGCTTGGTATGCATGGTACATATGCTGCAAATATGGCAATGCATAATAGTGATTTAATTGTTGCTTTAGGTGCACGTTTTGATGACCGTGTAACTAATAATGTTGCTAAATTCTGTCCAAATGCCAAGATTATCCATGTAGATATCGATCCTTCTTCTATTTCTAAGTGTGTAAGCGCAGATATTCCTATCGTAGGTGATATTTCAACTGTTCTTGAACAAATGAATGAAGTAATAAAGGAACTTGACTCAGAAAAGAATGCTGCAATTGATGCATGGTGGAAGCAAATTGAAGGATTTAAGAGAGCTCATCCTTTAACATATGAAGGTGATGGTACTCCTGGATTGTTACATCCTGGTAAAATTGTTGAAGCTTTATATAAGCATTCAAAAGGTGATGCAATTGTGGTTACTGACGTAGGTCAGCACCAAATGTTTGCTGCATTATACTATCCTTTAGAAAAACCACGTCGCTTTATGTCTTCAGGTGGTTTAGGAACCATGGGCTATGGTTTCCCTGCTGCAATTGGTGCCAAGATTGCAAAACCTGAAAATGAAGTAATTTGTATTACTGGTGACGGTTCATTCCAAATGAATCTTCAAGAACTTGCTTGTTGTTTACAATATAAGATTCCTGTAAAGGTATTTATTTTAAATAACAGAAGTTTAGGTATGGTTAAACAATGGCAGATGATGTTCTATAATGGTCGTCAAAGTGAATCATATATGGACGCAGTACCTGATTTTGTTAAGCTTGCAGAAAGCTATGATCAAGTTGGTTTAAGAGCTCATAACGAAGCTGAACTTGATGGAGTTATTGAACAAGCACTAGCTATTAAGGATAAGACTGTTGTTGTGGAAATCGTAACAGATCCTGATTCTAGAGTTTACCCAATGCAAATTGCAACAGGTTCAATGAGTGACATGTTTTTAAGTAAAACGGAGCGTACATAATGCGTCGTATAATTTCAGTGCTCCTTGAAAATGCTTCTGGAGCTTTAAGTAGAGTAGTTGGTTTATTTTCTCAACGCGGTTTTAACATTGAATCATTAACAGTTGCTCCAACAGAAGACGCGACATTATCACGTATGACTATTGTAACAACTTGCGATGATGACGAAGTAGAACAAATTACTAAGCAACTTCATAAGTTAATTGATGTTCTAAAAGTTTGTGATTTAGCTGATTCTGGTCATGTAGAACGCGAAATTATGCTTGTAAAGATTAGAGCTAATACTCGTGATTTACGTGATGAAATCAAGACTATGACTGATATTTTTCATGGTCAAATCGTTGATTTAACTCCAGAACTTTATACTGTACAAATTATTGGTACAAGTGAAGAATTAGATAACTTCTTAGCGGCAGTTTGCCAAGAAGCTGAAGTTGTTGAAGTAATTCGTTCAGGTGTTTGTGGTATTGCCCGTGGTGAACGTTCACTTAGACCATAATTTTAGAGTTACCATAATTTAATAATAATCATAAAATATTTTATGTAATTTAAATTTTTGTAATTTCAAAGAAAAAACAATAAATCCTTTTTGTGATAGTAGATGATGAAAATACTAAAAACAAAAAGGATTTTTTTATATAATGTTGAAACATAAATCTTTTGGATAATCAAAAAAATACCAAGTCATGAGGCATTTATATTAAGGAATATTTTTATTTTGCAATTGCTTGGATGGCTTTTATATTTTTAATTTGTTGGTATTTTGAGAATTTATTGTTTAAAAGCAATTTGACACAATCTAAAAAGATACAGATAAAAAGAAACAAATATTCATAATTGTAAAATAGTAATAAAAAAAATAATAACAATAAGACTATAATCAATGAGTAATTTAATAATTTTAATTTCAATTTTGTCATTAGTATTAATAATCGCTAATTTTTTAGCAACTAATGATTGTCGCAAATCTTATGAAATCTTAAAAAATATTTTAAAAAATAGTACTCGTTATGAACACTTTGTAAATAATGCCCAAAATAAGAATGAAGCCTTTTTATCGTTTCTAAATTCTGATACTTTTAATGTTAATAATTATCTAAATTTTGTTTCAAAAGAACAAATTATCAGTGATTCTTTATCTAACAAAAATATTGCCAAAGATAACTTTATTGGTTTTAAGATTTTATCCATAATTTTGGCATTTATTTGTGTGACTGCAATTGTTGGAATATTAGGTGTTATCTTTTTTAAAATCGGTTTTTCATTTGTAGCATTATTTAGTGCTATTGCTATAAGCATAATTGTTTTAGGTAATAAGCTAAAAATGAAAGTGTTAAATGAACCTTTAGTTTGGACCGATTTATTATTATTTAAAGAAGCTTTTTCACATCCTGGGCTTTATTTTAGTTATGCTTCAACCAAGAGTTTAATTGCATTTATATTATTGATAAGTTCTTTGATTGTGGGGGCTGTACTTACTATTAACATTTGTACTTGGCAAGATGTAAGTTTTTATCAAGTACTTGTGATGGCAATTTGTTCTTTAGGAATTTTAATAATTCCATTTTTTCTTCCAAGCTCTTGGTTAATAAAAATACTACAAAAATTAAATTTTAATTTATCACATATTGCGCTTTATGATGCAACAGCTTTCACGCCTTTATTCTCGTTCTATATTCAGTTATTAGAATTAAAAGCAACAAAAGATATTGTTTACAAGAAATGTCAAAATTCTTTTAAACAAAATAATGAGGTGATGTTAGATAGTGAAAATACAATTTCTAATAATACTTTTGATAATGTGTTATTAGTACAGGCTGAATCTTATTGTTCTTTAAATAAATTATTAAATGAAAGTAATTATGAATTTGAAAAATTAAATCAAAAGTATGGTTCTAATTATGATTTAGATATAGCTTGGGATGGCGCATATACAATGCGTACTGAATTTGAAGTTTTAAGTGGTACATGTATCCATGATTTAGGAATTTTTGCTTATAATCCGTATTTACTAGTACAAAAATTTAAATTTAATTCAATAGCTAAAATTTTAAAGCAAAAAGGTTTTTATACCGTTTGTATTCATCCAAATAGTGAACTATTTTTTGGAAGAGACAAAGTTATGAAAAACTTTGGATTTGATGAATTTGTTGCACTTAAAGATATGCCTAATCTTGAACGTAATGGACCTCATGTTTCTGATGTGGCTTTGTTGAATTTTACTAAGGATTATTTAAATAAATTAAAAGCTAATCATCAAAAAGTTTTTGTATTTGTGATTAGTATGGAAGCTCACGGACCATGGCATAAAGGTAGACTTCCTAATAAAGAATTAAATGATGCACTAATGATTTATAAAGAGCATCTTCAAAGTTTATCAAATGCAATAACAAGTATTGTTACAACTCCTAATTTATTTGATAGAGTTGTGGTGTACGGAGATCATTTACCATCTATCACCGATATTAAAAATGCAGGATTTGCTAAATTTGATATTTCACCGCAAGTATTAACTTTTGAAAATATTGATGCTATTAAAAGCGATATGAAAGCTGAAGTTTTTGAAAACAATAGTGAAGTACAAAATAGCAACGAAAATAATATCTCTAATTTAAAAATAAAAGCTCAAGATGTTAAAGATTTGGTTATAAAATCTCTATAAATTTATAGGCTTAAGAAAGGATTGGTATGCTTAAGATTTATTCAAATGGAATTTTAAAAATTCCGGCTCTAGATATGTTTATAGATCCTGAAAATCGACAATATGAAACTAAGGATGCTATAGCTGGTTGGGGCCATAAGCATACAGCTATTTATGCAAGAGATAAAGCAAAACACCAAAATCTTCCTTACATTGCTTTAGAAGATGGTTTTATTCGTTCTTTAAATTTAGGGTTAATGGATTGTGCAGCTTTTTCTATTAGTGTTGATCCTATTGGATGTTACTATGATGCTTTTACACCTTCTTTAATAGAAGAATCTTTAACTCACTACAAAGAGTGGTTTACTGAAGAGTTAAAATTACAAGCGCAAGAATTACGTAGAGCTATAGTAGAGAATAACATTAGTAAGTACAATTTAGGGATAGATTTAGGTGGTGATGTACTTGGAAATGAAAGTATTGAGGACCGAGTTTTAATCGTTGATCAAACCGCCAATGATGCTTCTGTTTCACTTGGAATGAGTAGCTATAACGCAATGGAGCAGATGATTTTATGGGCCTTAAAAGAATATCCTTCTGCTTATATTTATATTAAAGTTCATCCTGATGTTTTAACAGGTTTAAAGCAAGGATTGTTTACCAAAGAACATTTGAAGTTAAGTGATAAAATAAGAGTATTAACAGGAAATGCGGAAACATATACTTTATTAAAACAATTTAAAGTTTTATTTACTGCAACTTCTCAATTCGGTTTTGAGGCATTACTTGCTGGTTTAAAAGTTTATTGTGTAGGCTTACCTTTTTATGCAGGATATGGTTTAACTACAGATTTAAAGAAAATACCTCGTCGTAACGAATTAAAGGGTATTACGATAGAGATGTTGGTTGCAGCGTCTTTAATTAAGTTATGTCGCTATGCTAATCCTATTACTGCTAAAAAGATAACGCCGATTGATACGATTGCTCATTTAAAATTTCAAAAAAATATTTATAAGCAACTAAATAAAAATTTTAAAAGCTTAATGCTTGGGTTATCAGAAAATGAAATCAAAATTGCTAAAATTTTATTTCCCAAGATAAAAGAGTTAAATCTTGAAACTTTAAATGTTTTAAACTCTTGCTTTGCTAACACTAAAGTTTGCATTAATAAAAATGATACAGTAGTAAAATTAACAGATAAGTTACAAAAGTTTTTTTATAATAGTTATTTCATATCTTTAACAAATTTAGAAAAGCGATCTTTTCAGGGAAAGCTAAGTCAGTTGGTAACAAACATGTCTGCACTTACAAAAAGTGCAGATAATTCATTTATAACTCATCAAGTAATAATTTCTCCAATTATAAAACAATGCATATTAGATGTAATAAATAATACTGCAGAAAGTGAGTTGAAATTAGCTATAAATATTAAAGAAAATCTAAAAATTTTAACAGAATTAAGTTACCAATTTACCTCCAAAAATATTTTGGTTTTTAATGATATATTTAAAAATTGTAATGTTAAATTATCTAAATTTCATGCAATTCCAAATAACCAAAAAAATAAATTGTGGCATAAAAATAAGTCAGAAAAATCAGAGTCTTATTTTTCGCAAAATATAGGTGCAGGAATTTATTTTACTGATTTAGATAATGATTATGTATTGATAAATTCAGAGCTTAATAGGGATAGTAATAATAAAATTTTAAACAAAGGTTTTATAGTTCCTTTTTATGATTTATTAAAATGTAAACCTCAAAAAGAATCAAGTTTATATAATTTTTCTAAAACATT
>GL995215.1:19837-36025 GCA_000222855.1 Succinivibrionaceae bacterium WG-1
GGTTTTGAAGTAGAAGATGAGAAACTTCTTGATGAACTTTTGGTTAATTGGCAAGAAATAAAGAAAATTGAGCAAGGTTTATTAACATATAATTTAAGTAAAAATGATAATCAACAATTAGTTAATAACTGCGATAGCACTACTGAACTTTCAATTGAAGCAATATTCAATATATGGCTTCATAATGTGGTGATAGGGGTATCTACTAAGTGTAAATGTACTTGTTATATAAATGATTTATTACAAGATTTAAAAAATCAGCTAGAAAATAGTACTTTAAAAGTGAAGCATTCAGAATCAAAATATCAGCATATTGTTATTTATTTTTATAACTTTACTAAAAAATTATTTCGTTTAAATAATGGCTATTAATTGCTCTAATATTTTAAATGTTATTAAGTTTAGTAATCATATTATAAATATTTTGAATTATGTAACAAAATAACTTGTTTAATTTTATTTTTACATTGATTGAAAGATGTTGGTAAAATATTGATTCTAATTACATTATACGTATAAATTTAGAAAATAAATTACTTCCATATATGGTATAATGCACTTTCATGGAATGACCTTTTATAGTGCAAAAATGCTAAAAATAGTAATTATTTATAGAAAAATTACTAATTTTTAAGAAAGGTTATTACAAATAAAGCACTATGATAAATATAAAAATTCCAAAATCTAAAAATCTATAAAGATATTTTATTGATAATTTTAAAGATTTTATTAAGATTAAAGTTTAAAACGCGATATAGTTTTTTATTAAATCAATTTGGGTGCATTATTTTTATTGATTTAATAATCAGGATTATTTTAACAAGCAATTGTTAATGGTAATGTCGCAACAAGAATCAAAATAGCGTTAAATTAAAGAAATTAAATAGTTTTATTTATGTCACAGCCACAAAACAAAAAAAAATTTGAAATTGCAATTATTGGTGTTGGATGTCGTTTACCTGGTGGAATAAATTCTCTAGATGATTTATGGAATGCTTTAAGTGAACAGAAGAATTTAGTAACTGAGGTTCCTAGTGATCGCTTTACTCAAGAACCTTATTTGCATGATGAAAGAGAACATAAGGGTACAAGTGTAACTTTTAAATGTGGTACTGTAGGTGATATAAAAAGCTTTGATGGGGCATTTTTAATATGTCTCCTAAAGAAGTGGCAACACTTGATCCGCAACAAAGAATTACTTTAGAAGTAACTTATGAAGCTTTACAAAATTCAGGTAAAACTATTGAAAGCTTAAAAGGTTCAAATACTGCGGTATTTATTGGGGCAGCATCTACTGACCATGCCATGAGTCGTTCTGAAGATGCAACTTTGTTAAATCCTTATTCTATGACAGGTAGTAATTTATCTATAATTTCTAATCGCTTGTCATATTTCTTTGATTGGCATGGTCCTAGTATGACCATTGATACAGCTTGCTCTTCTTCTTTAGTGGCTTTACATCAAGCGTGTTCTTGTTTGGCAACAGGAAGTGCTTCAATGGCTGTTGCTGGTGGGGTAAATATATTTCTGTCTCCTATACCTTTTGTTGGTTTTTCTCAAGCACACATGCTTTCAAAAGATGGTTTATGTAAAGTATTTTCTGAGGATGCTAATGGATATGTGCGTTCTGAAGGTGGGGCTGTTGTTATTTTAAAACCTCTAGAACAAGCTAAAAAAGATCATGACAATATTCTTGGAGTAATTGTTTCTACTGCTGTTAATTCTGATGGTAAAACTTCAGGTATTGCTTTACCAAATGGCGAAGCTCAAGCTAAATTGCTAGAGCATATCTATAGTGATTCTAATATTAATTTAAAGGATTTTGTATACATTGAAGCTCATGGTACTGGAACTTTAGTAGGGGATCCTATTGAAACAAAGAGTATCGGTACAGTTCTAGGTAAAAAGGTTCATGAACTTACAGGTGAATCTTTACCAATTGGTTCTATAAAAGCTAATATAGGACACTTAGAAACTGCTTCAGGTATGGCGGGATTATTAAAGAGTTTACTTGTTTTACAACATCATAAAATTCCAGCAACTCCTATTTATGGCAACTTAAATCCAAAGATTAATTTTAATGAGTTAAAGTTAAAGGTTGCAAGTGAAGAATTAGCATTAAGACCAACACAAGGAGAGCCTTTAGTTGGGGTTAACTCTTTTGGTTTTGGTGGTACTAATGCTCATGTAGTATTGCAAGGGTATGATGATAGCAAAGAAACTTGTAATGATACTTGCAATGATGCTAAGAATGAATCATGTGATGCTAAAAAAGATTCTCAAAAATCTGGATTGTTACCTTTTAGATTGAAATTAAGTGCTAAAACAAAAGAAAGTCTCAATGCGTATGTTGCAGCATCTTTAGAACAAATAAAATCTTATCAAGAAGACAAAGACAAAGTTTTAGAATTCTGTGCATCAATAAGTGCATATCGTGATGACTTTTCTGAAAAATTTATTGCTATTGCTCAAACAATCAATGATTTAAAAACAGCTCTACAAAATTTTGTAAAACTAGAAAAATCAGGTTCTTTAACTGATGCTTCTGGAAATATTCAGGCAATATGGCAAATTGGTAGTGGCAAGCAACAACAAAAGACATCTTTTGTATTTAGTGGTAATGGTTGTCAATATCTAGGTTTTGGTACCAAGTTATATCAAGAAAACTCTACCTTTAAAAAGACCTTTGATAAAATTGATGCTATTTTACAAAAATATCAAACTTGGTCATTAGTTGACGCTTTATTTAATAAAGAAGATCAATATTCTCTTTCTGATACTCTTTATGCTCAGCCACTTTTATTTGCTTACCAAGTAGCTTTAAGTGAAGTGCTATTAGAATTAGGCATAAGCGCTGATGCTGCATGTGGTCACTCTGTTGGTGAAGTTGCAGCTGCCTATTTTACAGGTGCTTTAACACTAGAAGATGCAACTTTAATCATTGCAAAACGTAGTTCTTGCCAAGCAAAGACTAGAAATTTAGGTCGCATGTGTGTAGTAAGACTAAATAAAGGTTTATTAGTAGATTTACTCACAAGAACTGAATTTACTAACGTAAATATAGCAGCTTTTAATACTGATGATAGTTTTACTTTAAGTGGTCCTGAAAACGAATTAAAAGATTTAGGCATTGAAGTTTCAAAGCTTCATGGTGCATTTAAATTTTTAGATTTAGATTATGCCTTCCACAGTAAATATATGGAAGTTGTACATGATGAAATAATATCTTCTTTAAATGTGGTGGCTCCAAAGAAAGAAGGTAATAAATCATTCTATTCAACAGTGACAGGAAACAAGATTGCTTTTGCTAAATTAACTGCAGATTATTGGTGGCAAAATGTGCGTGAAAGCGTGCAATTTGCAGGAGCTATCAAGTCTCAAATAAATGCAGGAATTGAATCTTTTATTGAAATTGGTCCAAATCCAATATTAAATTCATATATAAAGCAAATTAGTAAGAACTTAGAAGTTGATACTTATGTTAGTTACTTACAGAAAATAAAACTAGAATCAAATGAAAACTTATTTAAGAATATTTTAAATGTTTTATCTAGTGGATATCCTGTTGATGCTACTAGTTTCTATTTTGAAAACTATGCTAATAGAAAACTAGAGTTACCTACCTATGAATGGCATAAAACCAAAAATTGGTTAGAACCATCTACAGAAGGTTACCATGTATTTAATCGCCAAATGGATGGTTTGGTATTAGGTTACGTTGATAATAAATCACCACAAACATGGAATAATGTGGTTGATAAAATAAATCATCCAGAACTTGCTGGCCATATTGTTAAAAAACAAACTATTATGCCTGCGGCAACATTTGTAGAAGTTGCTATGAATGCCGCTTTGAAATCTTTGCCAAAAATTGCGGAAAATGGTGCGGTTGAACTTCTTAATTTCGGAATTGAACGTTCCTTAAGTCTTGAAGATTCTGTTTCTTTAAAAACAACTACAGATAATTTTGGAAAAGTTCAAATTTCTGCTCATGAATACACAGGAACTGCAGACTATATTTCATATGCTGTAGGTCGTTTCATGCGTGCTACTCCTGATCTTAGTGCAAGCTTAGGGAGTGTTGATGAAGTTGTTTTAAATGAATTTATTAGTAAATTCAAAAAGTATAAACAAACAGCTAATTTATCATCAGACTTAATTGTAACAAGTGGTGATGAAATTTATAAACGCGCATCTTTACTTGGTATTGATTATCAGGATAATTTTAAGGTTATCGATAATGTTGTTTTAAATTCTGAATCAACAATTGGGGTGGTGTCATTCAAGGATACTCTAGATTTTTATGATGAACATTTTAAAGATTCAGCAATAAAGACTCTTGATGTTAAACGTGAAAAGTTAAAGTTAATATGGCGTCCCGAAACAATTGATGCGGTTTTACAAGCTGTATTTGCGTTTAATTTATTTAATTTAGAGAATACTCCAAAACTTTATTTACCTTCTTTCTTTGGAAAGATTCATTTAAATAAAGTTGATAACGAAGAATGCATTAAACCAAGTTATGCGTTAATTCATTTAGAAAGATGTTTACCTCATTCTATATGTATTGCCTTTACTTTATTTGATAGCAAAGACAATGTGATTTTAAAGGTAACAGATTGTCGTTATCGTGAAATGCCTATTAAGCTTGAAAATAAGCTTGCGGTATATCATGAAGAATTAGAAGTTGCTCCTTCTTTAGATAGTGTATCAGTTTTAAAACAAACTTTATCACTAAAAGATACTTATGATAGTACCCCGTTATTTAATCAAAATTTAGCAGCATACATTGAAAGTCATGAAGATTTTAATGCACTAGTTGAAGCTTATATTTGTGCTTGTATCTTAGAATTAAAGCCTGTTGTTGGGGAAAGTACATCTGCTGAAGTAATTTTTAATTTTATCGTTGATGAAGCTCAGATTTATTTTGAACATTATTTATTAAATTTACTTGTTGATAATGATTTAGCTTCTAGAGAAGATGATGATTGCTATACCATTTTTAGTGATGAATTTGCAAGTAGCTCAGATATCTTTAGCGAAATAGTTGCTAATTATCCAAGTGATATTGCTATTTTAAGTAAGTTATTAAAATTAGGTTCATCTTTACAAGATATCTTAACAGGATCTTTAGCAGTTCAAGATGTATTTAAATTAAAGAATAATCAAAATCCAATAGTTTCAGATTTACAAGGTGCAGAAATTAGTAAGATTTTGATTCAAAGCTATATCAAAGATTGTGCTAATACTTTAAATAATAACGAAGTACTAAGAGTATTAGAAATTGCAAATCCTGAACTTGGTAATGTTGCAGATTTATTGGAAAGTAATTTAAATAGTGGCAATGTACACGTTACTATTGCAACATCTTCTAATGATGAATTATTACTTTTAAAGAATAAATATTTTAACAAAAATATCGATATTAAACTTATTGATGAATTAAAAACTAAGTTTGATATTGTGATAGATAAAGCGGAATTCTATAAGGAAACACAACTTTCTAACTACCTTAAAGAATATAATAAGTTCTTGGCTTTGGGTGGTAAAGTTATAGGTTTTGAACCTAATAACTTAGTATTAAATGATTTTATTGCAGGGGCAACTCAGCAACATTGGTTACTTTCTACTAATGAACAAGAACCAATTTCTGCATTCTTCAATAATGAAATCTTAAGTAATACTTTGCAAAAGGTAGATTTTAGTTTAGAAAGCTCATTTGAAGTAATTGATAGTTTAGTATTTTTAATGAGTTCTGCTTGCGAGAATACTACAGATGTAAACACTTTGGATGATTCAGAACTACATAAGTTTAGCTTAGTAAATTTTGTTGATAGTGAGAATGCTCTTATAAACGAAGTATTAGGTTTAAATGCTATAACTTTACCTTTGGTAAATTCTGAAAATGTTACTTTTGATTCCGAAAACAAAGCCGTACTTCAAGGAAATACCAATCTTATAATAGATTTTTCAAAGGTAGTAGATTTAGTAACCGCAACAGCAACTTTAACTGCTTTATTAAATTTATCTGAAGAGTTAAAAGTTAAGAATATTGTTGTTATTACTAATGATCCAAATACCAATGTTGCCAATGCGTTAGTTGGTTTAATGCGTGTAGCCTTTAATGAAATTACCGCTATAAAACTTAAGACTATCTCATTAAAAGATTTTGAAAGAGATACCTTGAATTCTTTAAAACTTGAACTTCAATATGGTGAGTTAGATGAAGTTATACTTGATAAGCAAGTAAGATTTAATCCAACTGTAATTGAGTTGCCAGGAAAGATTCTTTCAAGTGATAAATTACAGCAACATGGTTTAACAAATACTACTTCTTCTAATGTTTCTCAAGAGACACAAGTTGACTTATGTTCTTCTAAGATAAATATTTTTAAATTGGAAAGTAAGAGTGGTCGTATTGGTGATTTATCTTGGAATCAAGATTATCTTGAGTTACCAAAAGATGATGAATTATGTATTGAAGTTAAAGCTACTGGCTTAAACTTTAGAGATGTGCTATATGCTCAAGGTTTACTCCCTGATGAAGCTCTAGAAAGTGGCTTTTCAGGTCCGAGTCTTGGTTTAGAATGTTCAGGGGTTGTTGTAAAAGTAGGGGCTAATGTTAAGAACTTCAAAGTTGGTGATGAAGTAATATCATTGGCACCACAATGTTTTGCAAGTCATGTTATAGCGCCTGAAATTGCAACTGTTCATAAACCTGAAAATATGAGTTTTGCAGAAGCTGCATCTATTGCTGTTGCTTACTTTACTGCGTATTACGCGATTGTGTATAAAGCAAACGCAGAGCCTGGTGAAAGTATTTTAATTCATGGTGGTGCTGGTGGTGTTGGTTTAGCTGCAATTGAGATTGCGCAAAACTTAGGTCTTGAAGTTTATGCCACAGTTGGTAATCCATTCAAACGTAAATTACTTGAATCAATGGGTGTAAAACATATCTACAATTCACGTGATTTATCTTTTGGAGATAAAATTCCCCCTGTTGATATAGTATTGAATTCTTTGTTTGGGGATGGCGCTTTAAAATCTTTAGCTCTTTTAAAACCATTTGGTAGATTTTTAGAATTAGGTAAGAGAGATTTCTATGCTGATAATCCATTGTTCTTAAGAGCTTTTAGAGATAATCTTTCATATTTTGGTATAGATGTTGATGAATTATTAACATTCAAACCAAAACTTGCAGGAGAAATTTTCTCTAAACTTATGGATAAGTTTAAGAATGATGAATATCATGTGCGTCCATTAAATGTTTATCAATGGCAATATGCTTCAAAAGCATTCTTAGATATGAGAGCATCTGTGCATATTGGTAAGATTGTGGTTGATGTTAGTACTTTAAATATTCAAAATAATGTTAAGGTTGATAAAGAACAAGCTTTAATTTTAAGTAAAGATACTAATATTTTAATTACTGGTGGTATGGGTGGCTTAGGCTTTGCTTTAGCTAAGAGATTTGTAAATTTAGGTTTTGCTAACTTGACGTTAATTGGTAGAAAAGAAGCTAATAATGCAAGTGTAATTTCTAAACTTCAAGTTTTACAAGAACTCGCAAATGATAACGGTGTTATTAACTATTTATCACTTGATTTAACAGATAATGAAAAGGTGCAACAATCTATTGCAAATTTAGTAGATAGCAATAAGAGTGCTAAATTTGCATTAGTTCATTGTGCTGCTGTTCTTGATGATGGTTTAATTAAAGATCTTAACTATAACCGCTTTAATAAAGTAATTACAGCAAAGGTTGCTTCTTTAGAAAATCTGTTAGCAAGTTTTGATGCTAAAGATGTTACTTTAGAACGTGAAATTTTCTTCTCATCGGTTACTACTATTTTTGGTAACCCTGGACAAGCAAATTATGTTTCTGCCAACATGGCTTTAGAAGCATTAGCACAACGTCGTCGTGCTCAAAGCAAAAATGCGACAGTATTTGCATGGGGACCTGTAAGCGATGTAGGTATGCTTGAAAATAATGCCAAGGTTTTACAAATTATTGAAAAGACTTTAGGAACTTCAGGCATTACCTCTGAAGAAGTTGTGAATGCTATATTATCGTTAGGTAATAGTCCTTTGAATATGCATGTCTTTAAAGTTAATTGGGAACAAGCAAGTTCAGTTCGTAGCTTTAAAGCTCATAGATTTAATAACATTAGAAATAAATATAAAGTACAAGTAGGTCTTGGAAAACAAAATCTTGCTGAAGAAGTTAGAGCACAAAAAGATCCTACTCAAGCTTTACAAATCATTTCTAATTTCTTGAAGGGACAAATTTCTACACTTATGGAAATAAATGTGGAAAGTATACCGGTGAACAAGAAGATTGCAGAATTAGGTATGGATTCATTAATGCTGATGGAATTAGGTTCTTCTATAGAAGAATCTTTGGAAATAAAAATTCCAAGTTCAGCTTTCTCTAATACATTATCTATAAATATGCTTGCAGAAAAATGCTTCAGTTTAATTTCTGATGATGATGCAATAGGTAATGATGTGGCAACAGATATCGAAATTATAAAACAAAAGCATGGTATAAAGTAAATTATTGAATATGAAGAGGTAACTTTGAGAGTCCCTCAAAGTTATCTAAAAATTATTTTTAAGGATTAATTGTGATTTTAAAACAGTTAATCCTTTTAATTTGGTGATTCATTAAAATAATCTTAAGTTACTTTTTTACTAAAATGCTAACCTAAAAATTGTTTTATTTTGTAAATAAATATGTTGCTAACGTTATTAGAAAAATTAATGTTTGTTCCTAAAGTAAAATTGAATTTTAAGTTAGTAAAATTAACGTTATAAAGTATATAATGTGCGTGAAGTTTGATAGTAATATAATCTCAAAGATAAAATCTTTCTTTTTTTGAAAAAAAATATATAAAGACAGCAAAAATATACGTATATCTTACGCAGATAGCTTATTAAGTTTAATTTAAATTTTATAGGAATAACGATGGCGGGATTATCAAGTTCTCAAAAAGCTGCAATTTTAGCTAAATTTAAAAATAAGCAACAATCAAATACAGCCAAAAATACAGAAAGAAATGAGAAAGTTATAGTCCCTAAAGAGTATGTTAGTTTTGGAAGTTTTGCCAAATTAAAGCAATTAAGATTACAACGAGAAATTGCTACTAATCTTGGTATTATGGATCCATATTTTATGGTTCATGAAGGTTTGTCCAAGGATACTTGCCAAATAAATGGAGAAAATTATTTAAATTTTTCTACATATGATTATTTAGGACTTAATGGTGAGAAGTCTATAAATGAAGCTGCCAATCTCGCGCTTTCTAAGTATGGAACCTCAGCTTCTGCTTCTAGAGTTGTTGCAGGTGAAAAACCAATCCATCGAGAATTTGAACAAGCCATTGCTAAGCATTACGGAACTGAAGATGCAGTATGTTTTGTAAGTGGACACGCTACCAATGTTTCTACAATCTCAACATTATTTGATGATGATGATATTATTTTTCATGATTCTTTAGCTCATAATTCTATAGTGCTAGGTTCAAAGGATAGTGGGGCAGCAAGAATTTCATATGCTCACAATGGTATTGAAAGTTTACGTAAACTTTTAGAAGAACATCGTTATAAACATAAACGTTGTTTAATCGCCACCGAAGGTGTATTTTCAATGGATGGTAATATTGTTGATTTACCATCTTTAATAAAATTAAAAGAAGAGTTTCAATGTTTTTTAATGGTTGATGAAGCTCATGCTTTAGGTGTTATAGGAAAAACAGGATTAGGCACATTTGAGCATTTTGGAATAGAACCAACCAAAGTTGATATTTGGATGGGAACTTTATCAAAAACATTATGTAGTTGTGGCGGTTATATTGCAGGTAACAAAGATTTAATTGAATTATTAAAATTATCAGCACCAAGCTTTGTGTATAGCGTTGGTTTATCACCAGCGTTAGCAGGAGCGTCTTTACAAGCTTTGAAGTTACTGCATGAAAAAGTAGAAAATGTTCAAAAGTTACAAGCTAATTCTAAATTTGCTTTAAATTATGCTAAAGAATTAGGATTAGATACCGGTAAAGCAGAGGGGACTGCAATACTTCCTATTATTGTTGGTAATTCTTTAACAGCGGGATTCTTATCAACTCTTTTATATCAAGATAAAATCTGTGCTTTACCGATAATTTATCCAGTTGTTGAAGAAGGGGCAGCGCGTGTGCGTTTATTCTTATCTGCAAGTCACAGTGAAAATGAAATAAAAAATGCTTTGGATATAATAGCCAAAGACCTTGTTATTGCTAAGCAAAAATCTCAAGAAGCTTCATCAGGAGATTTATTAAATAATGCTTAATAATAATTTTGAGAATAGAACCTTTCTAATGCTTCAAGGTCCGCAAAGTTTATTTTTTAAGGATTTAGCTCAAGAGTTAGAACGCAAAGGTGCTAAGGTAATAAAAATCCAATTTTGTGGTGGTGATGTTTTTCTTTGGAATATTTGCGGTAAAAAAATAAAGGTTGCTACAAAAACATTATTTTTTAGACAAAAAGCAAGTTTATGGCCTGAATTTATCGCTAAGGTTTATAAAGAATATAATGTTACTGACATCTTGTTATATAGTGATTGGCGTCCATTGCATCAAAATGCTATTCTTATTGCCAAGGATTTAGATATAGATGTATGGGTTTATGAAGAAGGCTATTTACGTCGTGGTTTTTCAACTTTAGAAAAAGATGGAGTTAATGGCAGAAGTTCATTACCAAAGAATATTGAAGAAGTTATTAAGCTTGGAAAAGAATTACCAAAATTCGAAGAATTAGAACATCCTTTAGCCAATCCTGTGCGTAATAAAGTTATCTTTGCTATTTATCACCATGTTGGCAATGTATTGTTATATCCTATTTTTTATAGATATAAGACTCACCGTCAACATAATATATTTAGAGAACTTTTTGGTATTATTCCAAGATATTTAACAAGAAAACGTCGTTATTTAAAATCTATTAAGACTTTGCGTTTTTTAAGTAATGAGAGAAAGAAGTTTTTCTTTTACCCGTTACAGTTAAATAGTGATTCTCAAGTACAGTTATATTCGCCGTATTTAAGACAAGAAGAAGCTATTACATATGTAATATCTTCATTTTGCAAGATATGCCGATAAGAATACTTGTTTATTAATAAAAAATCATCCCCTTGATAATGGTTTAATACCTTATAGAGATTATATTTTCTCAATGGCAGAAGCTTATGGAGTAAGAGATAGAGTCTTTTACATTGAAGATGGTAATCATAATATGTTAATCTCTAAATGTCGTGGCGTGGTGCTTATAAATAGTACCGTGGGGATTTCAGCAATACTCAAACATAAGAAAGTTTTTTGTTTAGGAACAAGTATTTATGCTTTACCAAATATTGCTTATAGTATGCAAACTTCAAATATAGATGACTTTTGGGAGAAGGGAGTAGATCCAGATCCTGAATATGTCGAATACTTCTTTAGAGTATTACGTGAAAAGTCTTTAATAGAAGGTAATTATTATGGTAAAGATGGTGCGTTTTGTGCGTGTCATGAATCAATTAAAAGATTTGCAGAAAGTAAAAAATAACCAAGAGAGTTAAAATGTCAGAATCTGAAGAAATGACTAATTTTGATGTAAAGCTTGAAGAAGGTACTTCATATGATATTGATTTCTTAATTGATGCCATATTAGAAGTAAGTGAAGGGGCACTAGATAGCTTATGTTCTGGTATAACAGCTTTTTTATCCCCTAAAAAGATGTTGCAATTAGCTTTATCTAGTGAACATAGTGTTATTAATCCACAAAATAGCTTGATAATAAAAGTTACTCATAATTCTGATAATCAAAATAACGATACTAAAGAATTATTTGAAAAAGAGTAGGGGCTATAATTTTATATCCATCTTCATTACATAAAATTCCAGCAATCTTAAATTCTGTTATTTCAAAAGAAAAATTGGCAGCAATTCGTCCATTATTAGAACATTCTGTTCCTGATACTGCATATATCAATACCTTATGGATTGATGAAGATTATAAAGCTTTAGGTTTGGGATCGTTATTAATAGAATGTGCTATTGATTATGCTAAAAACTTAAATCTTAAGGGATTATCTTTACATTGTTTTGCAAGCAATACTAAAGCTCGAGCTTTCTATGAGAAAAAAGGTTTTAAAGTTTATCAAACCGTGGAATACTTAGGAGCTGTAAAGCAAAGTCATCCTGATGGCGGTTTTATTTACTATTTGGAATTTTAAAATTAACGTTTAGAGTTTTAACTTTTAACTTGAATAAGCTTTCAATTTTAAGTAATAAATTTTAGAATTTTTCTTTAATAAGATTTCAATATAATATTGTTACATAAAGATTGAACATAAAAAGTTATTGAAAATATAATAGAGAATAAATAATAGAATCATGAGTTTATCCCAATCCCCCTTAAAATCTTTTTCACATGCATTAGTTACAGGAGCTACAGGGGGCTTAGGACAAGCCTTTGTTAAGACTTTAATTCTTAAATCAAATGTAAAAGTTATTTCAATTTGTGGTCGGAATTTAGAGATATTGCAAAGTCTTGCTGATTTTGCTAAAGAGCACCAAGTTGTGCTTCATTATGAAAGTTTTGATTGTACTGATTTTGCCAAACTTAGCGATTTTATTGAAAAAGCAAATTCAAGAGTAATAGAATACCCAATAGATTTATTTATAGCCAATGCAGGAGTTTCGGTAATAAAAATACTCAAGGTATTGAAACCCCACAAGAAGTGCAACGCGGATTTTTAGTAAATACAGTTGCGACCACTTCCGTTATTGCAAAAGCCTGTGAACTAATGCTACAAAATGAAAAGAAACAAGGTAACATTATAGCAATTACTTCACTTGCAGGATTATTGAATTTAGAAGGTAGTCCAGTGTATAGTGCTTCCAAAGCTGCGGTTATAAGCTATATAGAAGCGTTAAGACTTGCATTAAAAGATACAAATATTCACATTACTACGGCAATTCCTGGGTTTATAAAAACTCCTATGAGCGATCGTTTTATTGGTTCCAAGCCTTTTATGATTACAGCTGAAAAAGCTGCGGAAAAAATTCTTAAAGCAAGTTGCAAAAATAAAAAAAATATCGCTTTTCCGATGATTTTATACATTGGTATAAAACTCTTAAAATTATTACCAAACTTTTCTCATAAAATCTTTTTAAGATCTTTTTATTTTCTGTGGCTCCTGAACAAGTAAAAAATAACATTTCAATTTTATTTTTATAAAGAATTCGGCAATTTTAGTAATTTACAGTGTAATATTTAATTTTACTAATTATGTATTTTTTATAAATATTCCTCTAGTTTATTGAATTTATATAATATTTTATTTTTTTTAAATAATATGTGTTCACTAAAAGAGTGCAAAAAATAAGTTTATGTTAGAATAAATAATATTGTATTAAAGTTACAACAATTTTTATTTATAATATAAGCTGTTTTCTATGAATAAGAGTATTTTCTCTCGAGTCGACCGTCAAGTTGCAATACTATTAGGGACCATGCTTTGCATTTCATGCTTATGTGTGTACTTAATTGGTATGCATTTCTATTTTGACGCCATTGTTACGATTAAAGAGAATCGTATTGAAACAGTTTATGAAATCATAGAAAAAGATGAAGATTTTTGGGAATCTGAAAATATAACCTCTCGTGACAAGATGTCTCCTCGCTTGTCCAAGTATTGGGAGTTAAAAGAAAAGTTATCCGAAATTCGTCAATATGCAGATTTCTTATTCCTTTATACTGTTGGTTATGATGAAAATAATAAACTAATCTATAAAATAGATAGCTCTGACCAATATATGGAAAAGGATGGAAAATTAGTTGATGATCCTAATTTTAGATATCCAGGTGATTTGGTTGACCCTGAAATATTTGATGAAGTAACTCTTGCCATTACCGAAAATGTTAAAGTTTATCCGCATAAAATAAAATCAACTCCTTGGGGTAAAGTGTTTGTGGCTTATTTCCCACTACATGATTCACAAGGCAATATTAGAGATGTGTTAGGGGTTGAACTTGATGCCAACCGAGAAGCGGCAGCTTTTTCTCAAATAGCCAAAACCTCTTTAATATGTGTAGTTATTTGGATAATTATTGCTTTTATTTTAGCAATGCTTATTTTTAGAAGAATTTCTAATCCTCTTTATAAAGACTTAAGCAACACCGATTTATTAACTAAAATACGTAATCGTAATGCTTTTGAAACAGATCGCTATAATTTAATTAAAACTCATTCAATGAAAGGTAAAGCTATTATTATCATTGATTTGAATGATTTAAAGAAATTTAATGATAATTACGGTCACGAAGTAGGTGATAGTTATATCGAATTTGCTGCGCAAACTTTGAAACGTGTAGAATCTGAAACAGCTGTAGCATACCGTTTTGGTGGTGATGAATTTGCTATCATTATGGAACAGGTGCCAAATCCTGAAGAGTTTATGCAACATATTAGAGATATCTTTACAGAAGTTTCTGCTTCATTACCAGAAGAAGGTAGTTTAGCAATAGGTTATGCTGAATTTGAACCAAATTTTGATAAAGATATTATTGAAACTCAAAAGCGTGCCGATGCCAAAATGTACGAAAATAAAAAGGCTATCAAACAAGCAAGGTGGCATAAATAGTTTCATATTATTCAATCTTTCTTTGTAATTTCTCTTTTCTTTACAATATGTAATACAATAAAAAATGTTAAAACATTTTTATTTTATTACATATCTTTTTTCTCTAAATTCAATTTAGTGTTTCAAGTGATTTTGTTATAAAATGCAACATTGTTATTATCAATTTGGTTTTATTGCAAAGGTTTCTTAATGGAATTATTAGATTTTTCAACTTCAATTTGGTCAATTTTACCACCTGTTCTTGCTTTAGGACTTGCCATAGTTACTCGTAAAGTGTTGTTATCTTTAAGTGTTGGTATTATTGTTGGCGCTTTTATGTTATCCAATGGGAGTATTGAAAAAGCAATTTATTATTTATTTGAAAGGATTTCTGCACTAGTTTTTAATTTCGAAGAAATGGCAATAAATTGGGATAACATGGGTATCATTTTATTCTTATTGTTATTAGGAATTCTTTCTGCACTTTTAAGTGTTTCTGGAAGCAATAGAGCTTTTGTGGAATGGGCACAAAAGAAAATCAAAAGTAAAAGAGGAGCCAAATTACTTGCAACTTGTCTAGTATTTGTGACTTTTATTGATGATTATTTTCATAGTTTGGTAGTAGGTGCAATAGCAAGACCTGTAACCGATAAATTTAGTGTATCTCGTGCTAAACTGGCCTATATCTTAGATTCAACAGCTGCTCCTACATGTGTGATGATGCCTGTTTCTAGTTGGGGAGCTTATATTATTACTATTATTGCAGGATTATTATCAGAACATGCCATTACTTCATATACTCCATTTGGTGCTTTTATGACAATGAGTGCTTTAAATTTATATGCAGTATTTGCTTTAATTATGGTATTTTTTGTATCGATTACCGCATTTAATATTGGTCCCATGGCTCGTCATGAATATGAAGCTCAGAATGGACAAATTAAAATTGTAGAGGAGGTTGTGGAAAATAAAGGTAAGATGCTTAATCTTGTTTTACCCATAGTCTGTTTATTTCTTGCAACTCTTACTATGATGTTATATACCGGTAATCAAGAACTAATTGTGCAAAATCGTGATTTTTCGATTTTAGGTGCTTTTGAAAATGCCACAGTATGGAAATCCTTAGTAGTTGGAGGATTGGTTGCATTAGTGGTTTCAACTATTACTATAATTGTAGGTGGTCAAGTTACTTCCAAGAATTATTTTAAATCATATCTAGTAGGAATGCGTTCTATGCTAGGTGCGATTGCTATTTTATTTTTTGCATGGACCATAAATAAAGTTGTAGGTGATATGCAAACTGGTAAGTATTTATCTTCTTTAGTAACAGGTAATATAGATGCAGTTTATCTTCCTGCGATATTATTTATATTAGGAGCGTTCATGGCTTTCTCTACAGGCACAAGTTGGGGAACTTTTGGCATAATGTTACCAATTGCTGCAACTATTGCGATAAATGCTAATAGCGAGTTATTAATTCCATGTCTATCGGCCGTTATGGCAGGAGCTGTTTGTGGTGACCACTGTTCTCCTGTTTCGGATA
>GL995215.1:36568-38758 GCA_000222855.1 Succinivibrionaceae bacterium WG-1
AATCACGTAACAACTCAGTTACCATATGCTCTTGTGGTTGCGTTGGCATGTTTAATTGGTTATTTAGTGATTGGTTTTTCTAATTCTGGAGTTTTGGGATTTTTAACTACCGCAATTGTGTTAGTGATAGAAATTGTATTATTTAAGAATCTTAAATTTCAAAATTACAATGAATTAAATAAAAAAGTTATCTAATAGATTAAAAAAGGTCAATTTTACCAAACGTTAATACATATTAAAATTTTAATAATAGTATAGACTTTGGTATTGAAATTTAGGGCTTTGTTATTTACAAAGTCCTAATTTTTTCATGAATTTAAAATAATAGCTTGTTAATTGTAGAAGTTTGTTATGTTTACTATCTGGGGTATTTAGTAAAGTTTTACTTACATCTATAGCATTAGATTCTTGCATGGTGTCCCAATTAAAGTATCTTGGGTACAGTATTATAGCAGCGGCTACAAGTTCATTTAGATTTAATTGGGCTTTACGTCTAGAACAATGTTGTTTATCGTTTGTTAAGCCCCAACCTGCGTAAAATGGCATACCGTATGTGTAAACAGTTTTGCCTCTAATAAGAGCATCAAAACCTGTTAAGGAAGTAATGGTATGTACCTCACTTGAGATATTGATAAAGTCTAGTATTGGGGTATTATCACTGCATACATAGTCAGCAAGTTCATATAACTTCTTTAGATTAGTTTCGCCTTCTCGACCGCTAAACAATACATCAGGGTGAATTTTAAAAATAATATAGCCATCTTTATTGATGGCACGCGCTTCTTGTAATAGTTTTAAAGAATTATAACCATATCCGCCTTGAATGATAGAGGCATCTGTATCCACTTGACCAGGCACAAATATAATTTTTTGTTGTGGCTTTAAATTGGGTAATTTTTTTAAAAAACTTTCTTGTAAAAAATTTGTTTGAGAACTTTTTTCATTATTATTTTGATTAACAAGGGTACCAACATCATTATTGAAGTCTTCTGATAAATTAGTTTTGGTAAAACTAGATTTCCCTTGCGAATATTTAGTGATGTTGTAACGCGAAATATATTGTATGAGTTCTTGCGCTTGAGAGATTAGTTCATTATAGTTTGGTTGTTGTTTGATATTGTTTAGAATTTCTTCTAAACGAGAAGCTCTCGTTGGATCAAAGTAGATACCAAGATCATCAAATACTAAAGAATATGGATAATAAAAACGACTACCTAGGCCATTAGAGCGTATAAAGCCATCTTCAATACGAATAACTTTTACCTCAAATTTGGCAATTTCTTCAGATGTTAACTCATTTTTATTAAAAGAGTTATTATTTGCTTGTGATTGAGCATTATTTTCTGTATTTTCAATTTTAGTAACAATATCTGTATATTGATGATTTTTTAAAAACTCTTTAAAAAGTGGGGGCAACTAATAGATGAGTTTTGGATGCCCAAATATAAACATCAAGTGGAATTTTATTAGGAACACTTTTGGAAGAATTTTCTAATAAAGAACCTTTGGCATAAAGTTCTTTTTTTAATAAGGAATATAGTTCATGTAAGTTGTTAACACATAAAAAATCATTTTTAAAATATTGTTTTAAAATGATTTTTTTTCCATAGTGTTAATCCTAAAAAAACTTTCATGAACTATTTATTCCTTTGTTTTTGTTATTTATCAAGTAAACCAAAATATTTTTGAGATATCGCTACGCGCTCTTTTGGTGTTACTAGATTGTGGTGTTTACGAAATTCGTTAATGAAACGAAGTCTTGGTAAAATTCCTACGCCATTAGCAATTTGAATTGCAAGTCCAGGACGGGCATTTAATTCAAGTAGTAACGGACCATGTATTTTATCAAGTACTATATCTGTGCCTATATATCCAAGTCCTGACATATCGTAACAGCTTGAAGCAATTTCTAATACTTCTTGCCAATGAGGTACTTGAAGATTTTTGAGTAAAGCTCCAGTATCAGGATGTTCGGTAATAGGTTGATTCTTTTGTACACCTCTTACAGCTTTTCCTGTTCTTAAGCATAAACCTACCCCTACGGCACCTTGGTGTAAGTTTGCTTTACCATCAGATTCAGCTGTTGATAAACGCATCATGCACATTACAGGATATCCTTGGAATACAATTACACGAATATCAGGAACACCTTCATAACTATAATCTTCAAATACGTTATCAAAGTTTATT
>GL995215.1:39314-48977 GCA_000222855.1 Succinivibrionaceae bacterium WG-1
TGCCAGAATATTAGAGATATGACGTTCTACATCTTTTATGGTTAAAGCTTGTCCATTTGGTTTGTAAAAGAATTGTTCATCATGTTTCATGATTACCAATATCCCTTTACCACCAGAACCATGAGCAGGTTTTATGCAAAAACCATCATGATTTTTTACAAAATTCATGAAGTTTGTAGCTTCATGTTGATGCTTTATTGAACCTAAAAGAGCAGTGGTCTTTACTTTATTCTTGATTGCCAGTTCTTTAGTTAAGAGCTTGTTATCTACAAGAGGGTAAAGACTACGCTTATTATATCTTCCGATATAATTGATGTTTCTTTGGTTCATGCCCATTATTCCTAAATGGGCAAGAGAGAACGGAGAACAATACTTATTAAATGGCCATATGTTCATTTATTAGTTCTCCTTCTTTAATTCCTTGGTAAGTTCTTTTAAGCGATCTGCTTCTAAGTCTGAATTTTCTTTAATTTCAGATGCAAGTGATTTAAAGCGCTTTAATTCACTTAATCTGTAACCTGTATAGTTACCGATTAGTAATACAATTGCTAAAATTACAAGTTGTAAACCTAAGAAATTAAATGTTACATGTTGGATATTTAAGTTATTCATTGCAAGGTAAGCGATAACGGCTACTAATAAAGAACCACCACCTTGAATAAATACTTCTTTATATCCTTCTTCTTCCCAAAGGATAGACATTCTTTCAATAGTCCAAGATAAGATAATCATAGGGAAGAAGGTAATCTTGATACCTTCAGATAGGCCAATCTTATATGTTAAGAAGCTTAAAGTACCAATAATACCTATAACACAAATAATAACCGTTGAAATTCTAGCAACAAGTAATAAGTTTAAGTGCGACAACCAAGATCTAATAATTAAGCCAATACCTACTATAGCGATAAATCCAACTAAACCTACAGTTAAGTTAGTTTGTAAGAATGCTGTTGCAATAAGCACTGGCATAAAAGTACCAGAGGTTTTTAAACCTACGATGATACGTAAGAATACAACGATTAATACCCCAATTGGAAGTAATAAAATACCTTTAAATACAGCTTGTTCTTCTATCGGTAAAGCATTGATAGACAAATCTAGAGTATCTGCAGACATGGTATTTTTATTGGCATCTTTTAATAATCGAGTGGTGCGTTCGGCACTAAGATAATTACGTACAATTGAGAATGTTACATCAGAATCTTTACCACCCATTACATCTAATAAAGTATCTGAATGACTGTTCCAAATAAAATAGTCATGACTAGTATGAATGGTTTCTGTCTGTGGATCAAAAACTTGATACTCATTATCATCGTTAAAAACAGCAATAAATGGTATTAATCTTTGATTACGGCGACCATCTTGTAACTTTAATACTTGAATAGTACGTGCTTTAATACCTGCAAGATTTAAAATTTTTACTACAGTTCTTGCTTTACCATATTTGTTTAGAATAAGTTCTGAATTCTGAGTTTTTTCTTTTAATTCTTCAAAAATTTGTTTTGTAAAAGAAAAAGGTTCAGAACTTTTATTGTAAGCAACATCTTTAATTTGATTTAAAGCTGTTAAAAATGGTTCTTGTTCATTTACATCGGAAACAGGAGGTACGGTCATAAATGAACCTTCTGCATCATCTTTTGCTAAGAATTCTATACGATAGTAAAGAACTTGAGGTCCGCTAATGAAACGCTTATTCCATTGTACTTGAGTATGACCATTCTTTTCTTCATAAGAAAAACCATAGTCAGGACTTGCTGTTGTTTCATTAACGATGATAAATCCAGGTTGTTCTTCTGGAATTGTTAAAGATACAGTAGCAGGAACGTTAGATTTTCCATTAACTTTACCATCTTCTTCGGTAATTTCACTTAAACTTGGATTAAAACTAATTTTCGCTTCTACTGTCCAAGTTTCATTATGCTTACTAGGTAACCATGGGGTTTCAAATCGATTATGTTGATAAAACATAAGTGAAATACCGGTTACCACTAAAAGAGCTATTACTAGATAAAAAACACCACGACTAGCCATTGTGTTTTTTCTCCTTAAATTTTTAACAAAAGTGATAAATGTATATTTTTATAGTAAAACAAAAATAATAATGCTCAAATTTTATTAAAAAAAATAATAAAATTTGCACGTGTTATTATCTTGCAGATGTCGTTTTTTTTCATTAAAAATTTTACAAAAAATTAATTGTTTTTCATTTGTTATGGAGTTATGTAAATTTTATGCTTTTAATACATGCAAATATATCTAGAAAATCAAAAAGTAGGTTATTTTTTTAACCTACTTTTTGTTATTTGAGAGCAATATTTCTAATATTTAATAGTTCTTAAATTCAAAATGTTGGGGACATTTTTGCTATTTTTAAGAGTTATTTCTTATCAGATTTATTGGTTTTATCTAAGTTTTTATTATTGGTATCTTTGTTTTCTGTATTTTCGTCTTTATCCTGATTTTTTTTGTTTGCTGGTTTGGCAACAATTATAGGATCTGCTTCCTTTTTATTTATTACAACTTGATTGCTATCAGGAATGATTTCATTAAATTTGTTGTCCTTTTTAAAAGAGCTAATAGACATAGATTTTTTTTCTACTTGTGGTTGTACATGAATTCTAGAAACATCTACAATTGCAATATCTTTCATGATATTACGACCAATAAGTAATGGATATTGAATATGACTACGGTCTCTTAAGTTAAATTCACCTACACTTGAGTAATCGCCAATCTTAAAATGAAGTTTTACAACTGGACGAGTTTCATGTTTAGTTAAAGTTGAATTTTTAATATCAATGTAACCAACAAGTGGTGCTTCGATTGTGACTGATTTATTTTTCTTTAAAGGTAAATCAAAGCTTAACCAATTTTTACCATTTCTTTCAAATTCTTTTATGTTTACTGCACTAATTGAAGAAACTGATGCCCCTGTATCGATACGGGCTTCAATTTCTGCGTCTATTTCTGAAATATAGAACCATTCAGCTTCCCCAAAAATCATTTTACCTTCAAATGATCTGCTAGGACTTTTTACAGCAGAGATTTGTTCTTTACTTGGTTGAGCAGATTGATTAGCGTTATTCTTTTTTGCATTAGCATTTAATTGACATGAATTTAAATTTTGCATTGCAACATTGTATTTTTCTAAAGTTTGAACAAGTTTGGTATCACATTCATTTAATTTAGCTTGAGTGTCTGCTTGTAATTTTAAAGCACTATCCAATGCTTCTAATTTTGGAATTATCAACTCTTGACCATCTTTTATTTCATTTAATGTTACAGAGTTTTTTACGCTGTTTTCATGAGTTTCATTTAAGGTTTGGCATCCAATGAGTGACATTGCGATATTGCAAACTAGCACGGCTAACAATGATTTTTTCATGATGATTTGTTATTTCCCTTTTTTATGAGCGGTAAACACAGCTCTAGTTGGAGCTTGATAACCTTCTATAGTTTTGGTTGGATCTTTTGGATCTAAGAAATCAGGTAAAGACTCTGTTATCATTAGCTCCGTAGGTCTTTGTTCTTCAATTGTGGTCATTTCTTGATTGATAAATTTAACATCAACATAACCGCAACGTTCTAATAAAATTTTTAACGCTGGTACTGACGGAATATACCAAACATTACGCATTTTGGCATATCGGTCTTTTGGAATTAGTATGGTATCTTCATCACCGTCTATTACTAAGGTTTCAAGTACTAACTCGCCACCTGGAACTAATTGATTTTGTAATTGATAGAGATGATCTATTGGACTACGACGATGATACAATACTCCCATTGAAAAAACAGTATCAAAACTGTTTAATTCAGGAAGTTGTTCAATTCCTAAAGGCAATAAATTGATACGTGAAGAGATGTCAGTATTTGATATACAACGCTTAAATAATTCAAATTGGGCAACAAATAGGGCACAAGGATCTATTCCTATCACTTGTTTAGCGCCTTCGCCAAGCATTCGCCACATGTGATAACCATTGCCACATCCCACATCTAACACATTTCTATCTTTTAAGGATGAAATATGAGGAAGTAGGCGATCCCATTTTTTAAAACTTAACCATTCAGTTTCTGCTTTTTGACCAAATAATTCATATGGACCTTTACGCCAAGGCATAAGGTCTTTAAATAATTCTTTAGTCATAATTTTTTGACGTTCTGTTAATGAATCATCACCAAAAGAAACATATTCAGTATTTAGGTTAAATTTGTCGCTTTTAAAATTTTGAAATCTTTCTAATTTTTTTAAATGTTTATAAAATTCTTCCCCTTCTTTAGAATTTACAAAATTTTGTAGATCATTAGGAAGAGTTTGTAACCATTTAGCAAGTTTGTCTTGAGTTGCTATATTTGCTAAAAAGTCTTGCCATATTCCAAACATTTATAAAAATTCCTATCTCGATATTACTTGTTACAGTTTTTTATTATTTCTAAGTTTGTGCATATTATAACTTAACTAAATCAAGTGTGCTTATTTTACTTTTTAATATAATTGTAACTTCTTATTAAAAAGTTAAAAAAATGCATTTTGTGTAAAATGTTTATGCAAGTGACACTAAATAAAAACAATTTTATTAAGGATAAATTCAATTAGATTGTTAACTTGCTAATATTTTGTTTCAAGTTGCTATAAAAGTGAGAAACTTTGAAAATGATTATGTTTTTAAAATAATTTTCATTATATTTTAATATTCATCAGCTTTTATGATTGGTAATGAAGTTAAAAGCTTTAAATAAATTTTCTATTTATCTTAAAGGTGATATAAGATACCTTGATTAAATTTAGAAGAGCTTATTTATATTTCTAAATTCAAAAAATAAAACTTAAAAAACTCTATAAATATTAGGAATGAACTTATGGAAAAGCTATCTTTTCTGCAACGTTATTTTCATTTAAAAGAAAAAAATTCAACTACTAAAACAGAAGTTATTGCAGGAATAACCACGTTCTTTACTATGGTTTACATTGTATTTGTAAATCCATCAATTCTCGGAGATGCCGGTCTTGATAAACAAGTTGTTTTTGTAACCACTTGCTTAATAGCAGGATTTGGTTCAATAGCAATGGGCATGTTTAGTAATATTCCAATTGCTTTAGCTCCCGCCATGGGGTTAAATGCTTTTTTTGCCTATACAGTGGTTGGTAAGTTAGGTTATCCATGGGAAGTTGCTATGGCAGCGGTATTTTTGGGCGCTGTTGGATTGTTTATATTTACATGTTTAAAAATTAGATATTGGATTGTATCTTCAATTCCGCTTTGTTTAAGAGTGGGAATTGTCGCAGGTATTGGCTTATTTATTACTTTGATTGGCTTTAAAAATATGGGACTTGTGGTTCCTAACAATGCAACTATTATCTCTCTTGGTGATATTCGTAGTATCAATGTAATAATGGGTATTTTAGGATTTTTTATAATTGCTATTTTGGCTGCTAGAAAAATATTGTCAGGAGTTTTAATATCAATTATTTTAATTACATCTTTAGCTTTGATATTTGATCCTAATGTAGCTTTTTCTGGAGTGATGTCAATGCCTCCTAATCTTACAACTGTAGTAGGTAAGATTGACATAAGTGGCGCTTTAGATATATCTCTAGTAGGTATAATTTTCTCTTTCTTCTTGGTTGCTTTATTTGATTCATCAGGAACTTTAATAGGGGTTACAGAAAAAATAGGTATCTGTGATAAAAATGGTAAATTTCCAAAAATGAAGCAAGCTCTTTATGTTGATTCTGTGAGCGCTATGGTTGGAGCTTATCTTGGAACTTCAACTATTTCTACTTATGTTGAAAGTGGAGCAGGGGTATCTGTTGGTGGCCGTACAGGATTAACTGCAGTTATTGTAGGATTATTATTTATTATAACAATTTTCTTTTCTCCTCTTGTAGCAATGGTTCCTACTTATGCAACTGCAGGTGCTTTAATATATGTAGGTATTTTAATGTCTTCTAATCTTATAAAGGTAGAATGGAATGAGTTATCAGAAGCAACTCCTGCATTCATAACTGCTATTATGATGCCATTTACTTATTCAATTACTGATGGTATAGCATTTGGTTTTATTTCATATGCATTTATGAAAATAGGTACTGGAAAAATTAAAGAAATTCATCCTTCAACATATTTAGTAACATTATTATTTATCTTGAAGTTCTTCTTAGTTGATTAAAAATTTCTATAATTAGGAATTGTGTAGAGTACTAAAGTTTGAGTTTGATATGAACTTAACGTGGTGACACAATCTTTGTTTGAATTCTTGCCAAAGCACAGTAACTTTTGCTTTGGCAAGTTAAAGAAAATCTTAGCAATTGAATTTGGCAATAGAATTTATTTAATTGCTATAAAAGAACCAAAGTTAAAGCATTGGAACCAAACATCCATACTATTAAAACCTACTTGAGCTAGGCGTTCTTTGTGTTTGGCGATAGTTTCTGGAATTAGAACATTTTCTATAGATGAACGTTTTTGCGCAATTTCCAATTCACTATAGCCATTTGCTCTTTTAAAATCTAAGTGTAAATCATAAAGAGCTGTTTTAATTCTTTCATCAGGGAAGGCAAACTTTTCACTTAATACTAAAATTCCACCAGGTGTAAGAGCATCATAAATTTTTTTTATTAAATTATCTCTTAATTCCATAGGGATAAACTGTAATACAAAGTTTAGTACTATAACTGAAGCGTTTTCTAATGGGTAGGTTGTAATATCCGCAAGTTCTAAGGCAACTGGTGTTTCACTTTTATAATTTAAGATAATGTCTTTTGCTCTTTTTAGCATGGCGTTAGAATTATCAATGCCAATCACTTTACAATTTTTAGGAGCATTACGTCTCATCTCAATAGTACAGGCTCCAAGACTGCAACCTAAATCATAAAGATTGGTGTTTTCTTGAGCATGTTTTTTGGTAAACATTCCAATTGCTTGCACTATGTTTGAGTAACCAGGAACTGAACGTTTAATCATGTCAGGAAAAACATTTGCAACAGTGTCATCGAAAGTAAAATCGCCTAAGTTTGCTCTTGGTACCGCAAAAATATTGTCTTGCATGAGTTTATCTACCTCTTTTATTAAAACGTGCCAATTATAGCAAAATTTTTCAATTAAAAGAATTTGCCTTTTTACGAGATGAACATATCTAAGAAAGTTGGTTTAATTATTTTTACGAACAACTTTTAAGAATCTAATAAATTTTATTAACCAATCCGTATTAGTATATGCAACGCTTTTGGTTGACCAATACAAGGTAAAATCATTTAACTCATCAAAAGAATATTCACAACGTGATAATCCTGAAAATCTTGCTAGTTCTTCAAAATCTTCATTGGGTTGCCATTCTCTAGTCATATAAAAAAGTTGATGTTCTACACCATCCTTGATAGTAGGTTGTCTAAATCTTAGTAGAATTTCATCACCATCGTTATACTGCATTGTTTTTTGAGCACTATGAGAAAGTGGTGGTATTTCATTTATTCTATTTGTGGGAATTGAATTATTTGATTGATAGTTATAGTTAACTTGAATGTTATTGGTTGAATTTTGAGAATTAATTACATTGTTATTATTTCTAGATTGATTAAATGAGTGATTTTTATATTGAGAGAATTTTTTATTGTTTTGGTAAGCAATATAGTCTGGAATTTCATTTATAGTATCAGGTTGTGCATTTATATTCACATGTTCAATATTAAATTCATTTTCAGAAATATTTTGATTACTAAAAACTTGGTTGTTGTAACTATCTGCAATATCTTGATTAATAGGTTGAGTAATTAAACCTGCGTATAGAAGTTCTGATAAGAAGGTACTAATACGGTCATATGATGGGGCTTTTGTTGTTCTTTGCATCCCTAAATGATCTGTAAAATTTACAGTGAGCATTCTTTGAATACTATACATGTTTATTTGAGCTTTACCAGATATATTATTTGGTAACAAATTTGTTAAATATATAAGTCTTGCTTCAAAAGATAAACTACCACTGTTCAGAATAGATAGCTCATTATTGTTTAAAAAAAGATTGTTATACATAAGAGATAAGCTCATAAATATGTGTAATCAGCAACAAATCCCAGTTTAATTAAAAGTTTGTATTCATTTTATCCAATTTTAAAATTAGCCTTGGTAGTTAATTTTAGTTTTTAGCAGAATAAATCTCAACAATAAAATTAAAGTTAAATAACAAAGTCATAATTTGCACTATAAAATGTTTATTTGTTTGTTTTTATAAAATAAATCTTGAAGTTCGTTAATGTATGTTAAAGATCTTTTTTGTATAATAGTCTAACTATATTTTCTTTTGTGTTTATTATTTGATAAACATAGAGATTTACAAATTTCTTTACTAGATATAATAAAATGCTAGTCTTTCATAAGAATTTTTACCTAGATTTGGGATTTTTTTAATACATGAAATCAAACTTATTGCGTAGTCCAGTTATTATTTTATCTGCGCTAGTAATAACTTGCTTGTTGTCATCTTGTGATAAAGCTTCTAATTCTCAAAAGGGAAGAGGGAGTAATATTACGGTGTTTAAAGAATACCATGCTCGTGATATCGTACGTTCTCCTTGTAATCATGGTTATGTTTTCTGTGAAAAAACTAGAAAGTGTATTAGACCTTTCAGTTTAGTTGCTGATGGTCAAGTGGCAGAATTAGAAAAAAGATTTAATGAAGAATGCCACTATTCTCAGCAGTGATACCTTAGTCAAAACGGTTAAGCATGTGTAACGTTGCAATATTCTAGCGTTGATAAATATAAAATATTAAAAATTTCAAACACTTCAATCATTTAGTAAACTTAAAATTTAAGAGTAAGAAAGGAAGATGTTCTTTCTAGTTTTAAATTTTAAAATTTTTATATTTAATTTGATGTATCTTTTATATCTTTTCTTTTGCTGATGCTTTAGGTAAAACCTTTAACACCTTAGTAAGAGTTTGAGCTTGTTTAATAAGGTTAGGATCGCTTGATATCACTATTCCGTGTTTTACATGAGGCCATACTTTTAAATCTGCTTTTGAATTGCCTACATAACAAACTTCTTGGTTAGGAAATTGTTGTTTTATAAATTCAGCCTTGTTATTGGCTACCAAATTAATGTTTATACTTGTTCCAAATGCTTTATCTTTGGTAAAAAACTTAAAGTTCTCAGCTATTTTTTCAACTATTAGTTGGGCACTACCTGATACTAAATATAATTGATTATTTGAATCCGTGGCTAATTCTTCTAAAATTGCTATTAATTCTTCATTGAATGGTAACTTGTTAACATCAAAATCATATAGTGGAGCAATTTTTGATTTTACAAGAGCTCTTCCACCTTTTATATACCAATAAATACTTTTGAAAAAGTAATTTTATTTTTTTTGATGGTTCTTAAATACGAAATTACTGACATATCATATGTTATAAGTGTGCCGTCTAAATCAACGCAGTAAATCATAAAATAACTCCAATCATAATTATCTATATTACAAAAGTATTGTTAAGCTAAAGTATGTTAAAGACCTTTATTATCATGTATTAGCTATAATTTGGTTTTTGATGATTGTATCACAAATAATAAGTGAAATTTTTAAAATGTTTATAGCCCTTGTTTGATAAAATATGAAAAAATTTTCTATATTTTTATAAGTGTTTAATCTCATAATGAAAAA
>GL995215.1:49494-62212 GCA_000222855.1 Succinivibrionaceae bacterium WG-1
TCACATAATTTAAATGTTCACGGAAAATATAAGAATATTTTTAGAAATAAAAAAAAGAACTTTTGACTGAAATTTGAAGGTTTATTTGCTGTAATTAAGGTTAGAAAGTTTATAAAATTTAAGTTTTAAAAAAGATTAATATATTTTTTTATTAAGTTAGGCTTATTAAAAAATAATAGAGGTTTCTACAATGTGGGATTATTCAGAAAAAGTTAAAGACCATTTCTTCCATCCTCGTAATGCTAAAGTTGTTCAAGATGCAAATGCTATCGGTGACGTTGGTTCTATTTCATGTGGTGACGCATTACGCTTAATGTTAAAAATTAATCCTGAAACTCAAGTTATTGAAGATGCGGGTTTCCAAACTTTTGGATGTGGTAGTGCGATTGCTTCGTCTTCTGCTTTAACTGAAATGATTATTGGTAAAACCCTTGAAGAAGCACAAAAAGTTACCAATCAAGATATTGCAGACTATTTAGATGGTTTACCACCTGAAAAGATGCACTGTTCTGTAATGGGTAGAGAAGCATTAGATGCTGCAGCTGCAAATTTCAGAGGTGAAGAATACGTTACAGATCATGATGATTCTCCTCTTGTATGTAAGTGTTTTGGTATTGATGAAGCAAAAATTGTAAAAGCTATTAAAGAAAATGGTTTAACAACATTACAAGAAGTTACAAACTATACCAAAGCAGGTGGCGCTTGTGGTAGTTGCCATGAAAAGATTGAGGAAATCATAAACAAGACATTAGCAGAAATGGCAGGTGATGTATCCAATACCACAAATACAAGCTGTGATGCCCCAAGAAAAGTTGTTGGTGGTTGCGAAGGTATTGAAATCAAGAAGAGTAGTGAAGCAAATAAAGATAACGAATTAGTAAATGAAGCTTTACCATTCTATCAAACAGTTGTAAATGTTATTGAACAAATGCGTCCGTCTCTTGCAAATGATGGCGGTGATGTGCAATTAAGAAAAGTTACTAACGATAAAGTTGAAGTTGAATTATCAGGTAAATGTTTGGGTTGTATGATGACAGATATGACTCTTTCATGGATTTCTCAACGTTTAAATGAAGCTTTGGGCAGAAACATTCAAGTAGTAAATGTAGGTCCTAAAGAACAAGAATTAATAAATGAACAACTACCTTTCTATCAAACAGTTGTAGATATTGTTGAACAAATGCGTCCATCTCTTGCAAATGATGGAGGTGATGTAAAATTAAAGAAAGTTACTAAAGATCGAGTAGAAGTTGAATTATCTGGTAGTTGTATTGGTTGTATGATGACAGATATGACTTTATCTTGGATTCAGCAACGTGTAGTAGAAGCTATTGGTGAATTTATTCAAGTTGTTAATGTTGGTCAAACCGAACATAATCATAATCACTAATAAGATAAGTACTACAAGATAATGGAGAAAAAAAATGGCTGAAACCGTAGGTATTTATTTAGATAATAATGCAACCACTAAAACCGATCCTCTTGTTTATCAAGCAATGATCCCATTCTTTACAGAGTATTATGGTAATCCAAGTTCAATGCATAACTTTGGTGAACCTGTTCGTAAAGCTATTGAAGAAGCAAGACATAAAGTTGCTGAATTTATAGGTGCTGCTCATGATGATGAAATTATCTTCACTTCATGTGCGACAGAATCAGATAATACTGCTTTACAAAGTGCTGTTGAAGCTTTTCCTGATAGAAATGAAATTATTACAACAGTAGTTGAACATCCTGCAATTTTAGATACTTGTGCGCGTTTAGAAAAGAAAGGTATAAAAGTTCATTACTTATCTGTTGATAAACATGGTAAGTTAGATTTAAATGAATATAAGTCATTACTTTCTAATAAAACTGCAATTGTTTCTGTAATGTGGGCAAACAACGAAACTGGTACAATTTTCCCTATTGAAGAAATGTCAAGACTTGCAAAAGAAGCTGGAGTGCAATTCCATACAGATGCAGTGCAAGCTGTAGGTAAAATACCTGTAGATGTTAAAAGCACAGGCATTGATATGTTAAGTTTTTCAGGACATAAGATTCACGCTCCAAAGGGAGTAGGGGTTCTTTACGTACGTCGTGGTACTAAGTATCGTCCATTTATGCACGGTGGTCACCAAGAAAGAGGCCGTAGAGCAGGTACTGAAAATGCACCTTATATTGTAGGTTTAGGTGTTGCTTGTGAATTAGCAGGAATGCATTTAGCAGATCTTAATGATAATATTAAAGAATTAAGAGATAAACTACAGTATGGTATTTTACGTGCAGTTCCTAATTGCTTTGTAACAGGTGATATTTCAAATCGTACAGCTAACACTTTAAATATTGCATTTGAATACGTAGAAGGTGAAGCTATTTTATTAAAACTTAATGAATACGGTATTGCAGCTTCTAGTGGTAGTGCTTGTACTTCAGGTTCTTTAGAACCTTCTCACGTAATGCGTGCGATGAAGATACCATTTACATCTGCTCATGGAACTATTAGATTTAGTTTAAGTAGATTTACCAAAGAATCTGAAATTGATAAAGTTATTGAAGTAGTTCCAAAGATTATCGAAGAGTTACGTACTTACTCTCCTTATTGGCAACAGAATAAGCCACAGATGGGAGCTTTTGATCCTGATTATAAAGGAACTTTATAATTATAATCTGAAAAAAATTGATACAGAAAGGCTATAGATGTATTTATCTGTAGCCTTTTTATTTATTTGTTCTAAGTGATACTATATAAAATTTATAATGTTTCATAAAATCATCTTAAAATTATTATGATGAACTTTTCAAAAAATTAATAAACACAGTTTTTCTCCAATCATTTCATTATTTTTACTATTATTGTAATGTGATTAGTATCACTTATTTTTTTTTTTTCAGTAGAATTACTATACTTAATAAATATTTAACATTGATTAAAATTTTGATAATAATATTGATTTTTTGTATAGATAATAAGGAATAATAATGCAAGCTTTCATTTTTATGACCTCTCTTTTAGCCTTCTACTTGAAAGGAAAGATAGAAGTAACTCAACAAGCAGTAAAGATTAGAGAACCTAATACAATTTTAAAGTTCATTCCGCTTGGAGCTACTAATGAAACTATAGCTATTGGTCATATTGCTTCATGTGATAGTTCATTCTCTTTAAATTTTAAGGTTTTTCTTGCAGGCTTAATTTGTTGTTTTATCGGTTTTGGTGTAATTACTATTGGCACTGTTGCTGCTGTAATAATTGGTTTAATCATCTTTTTATTGGGGGTTGGTAATATCATTAACTCTTTTGAAACAGTAATTCAAATTTGTAAAACAAGTTCAGATGTTCGTTATATTAAAGCTTTAATTTTTGATAAAAAGACTATTTTAGCTGCATGTGATGCGATTAATAAGGCTGTGCTTGATAGAACTGATGATACCAATACTAGATTGAGCAGTGAAAAACTTGCTGAAGCTAATTCTGCAAATACAGATAGAATTGTTGATGCTTTAAAGAAATAAGAATTAACAAGCTAATAAGATTATGTATTACTTAGATCTCACTTCAAAATTCGAGGTGAGATTTTTTATCTTTAATTGAATCTTAAAAATCAAAATAATATTTTGATAAAACAAGTTTTTAAATAATAAAAATCATTTTTGATTTTTTCATTCTTATCTTGTAATTTGGCAATTTCAGCTCCGAAATCTTTAAGATCTGAGAAACTTAGATAAACTGATGCGAATCTAATATAAGCAACAGAATCCAAACGTCTTAATTCTTCCATTACTAATTCACCAACAAAGCGAGCAGGAACTTCTCGTTCCCCCTTGGCTCTTAAAGCCTTAGAAACATTATTTATGGCATTATTTATTTGGTTGGCACTAACAGGTCTTTTTTCTAAAGCCTTTGTAAAGCCATTACGAACTTTATTTTCATTAAATTTTTCTCTAGTTCCATCTGATTTTACAATAAGAGGCATAATTAAATCTGCTTGTTCATAGGTAGTGAAACGTTCATTACAACTATCGCATTGTCTTCTTCGTCTTACGGATGAACCATCGACAGCTACTCTGGTATCTATAACTTTAGTGTCTGCAGCACCGCAAAATGGACATTTCATAATTAATTTAAATCCTTATATTGTATATGCGATTGTGATATTTCAAGGTTTTATAACTTCTTGAATTGGATATTGATATTTTATTTTAAAAAACAAATAACAGAATAACTTTATTTATACTTTGCACATTTCTTGACAGTTTGTAAAAAGTATAAAGTTGTGATATAGTGTTTTGTTTGAAAAATGTTGCATCTGCCACTTTATGTAATGATTACCCAATTATTCTGTTTATATTAGTGGTCAGTTCATGATAGTATTTTTGGTGTCTTATTATTCAAAGAATACATCTATAAAAATTTTATAAAGTGTATAAAAGGTTTTTTAATGAGTTGGCTTGAGAAAATTCTTACTCCTAAGAGTGAAAAAAGTACACGTCACAATATTCCAGAAGGTGTTTGGACTAAATGTGAGGCTTGTGAACAAGTACTATATCGTGCAGAGTTAGAACGTAATTTAAATGTTTGTCCAAAGTGTGGTCACCACATGAAGATTGGAGCACGTGAAAGATTATTACGTTTTCTGATAATGGTAATCAAGTTGAGTTAGGTAAAGAATTTGAACCTCAAGATATCTTAAAATTTAAAGATATCAAGCGTTATAAAGAAAGAATTGTTGCAGCCCAAAAGTCATCTAATGAAACAGATGCTTTAGTGGTAATGAAGGGATTTTTAAAAGGATTACCTGTTGTATGTGCTTCATTTGAATTTGCATTTATGGGTGGTTCTATGGGTTCTGTGGTTGGAGCTCGTTTTGTAGAAGCTGTAAATACTGCAATTGCAGAAAAGAGAGCGTTAATTTGCTTTGCGACATCTGGTGGTGCTCGTATGCAAGAATCTTTATTCTCTTTAATGCAAATGGCAAAGACTTCTGCTGCTCTTGAAAAACTTTCAGAAAATGGTTTACCATTTATTAGTGTTCTTACCAATCCTACAATGGGTGGGGTAAGTGCGAGTCTTGCAATGCTTGGTGATTTAAACGTTGCAGAACCTAAGGCTTTAATTGGATTTGCAGGTCCTCGCGTTATTGAACAAACAGTTCGTGAAAAGTTACCAGAAGGCTTCCAACGTTCTGAATTCTTATTAAAGAAAGGTGCTATCGATATGATTATCGATCGTCGCGAAATGAGAAATCGTTTAGCTAACATTATATCAATGTTGCTAAAGCAAAATGTTGTTAATACTACTGCTGTTGCAGATAGTAAAGAAACTGAAGTTGTAGAAGCAACTTTAGTTGAATAATATTTGAATAACAACTTTTAGAAGAATTTTTGAGTAATTATTTTTAAATTACTCTTAGCTTAAGGAGACTTTAAAGTCTCCTTTTTATTTAATATTTAAAAAGTTAATATAATCTCTTTTGTTCTTAACAAAAAACTCAAAAAAATATACAATAGCCTTTGGGAATTTGATTAGAATCAATAATTATATAAAAAATAGAGCAAATAAATGAGTTTTACAACTGATAAACTTCCATCTTCAATTGAAGAATGGTTTACTTATCTTAATGGGATAAATCCTAACTATATAAACCTAGGTCTTGACAGAGTAAAAAGTGTTGCAGACAAGATGAAGTTGGATAATCATTTGTACTCAAAAATAATTACAGTGGCAGGTACCAATGGTAAGGGTTCTACCGCGCATATGATTGCTTCAATTTTAAATAGTGCTGGTGTTACTACAGGTCTTTATACTTCACCACATATTTTGCGTTTTAATGAAAGAATTATTGTTGATGGCATAGAAGCTTCAGATAATGATTTATGTACTGCATTTGAAGCTGTTTATAAAGCAGAAGATAAAAATAATCCTTTAACATTTTTTGAATTTACAACACTTGCAGCTCTTTATATTTTTAAGAGTTATGCATGTGAAGTTTTGATATTAGAAGTAGGTCTTGGTGGTCGTTTAGATGCTACCAATATTCTTGACGCGGATATTGCTGTTATTCCAAGTATTGGTTTAGATCATTGTCATATCCTTGGAAATACTACAGAAGAAATAGCGGTAGAGAAGGCTGGAATTATTAAAGATAGTACAGAAGCTGTTTTTATTGGTACTAATATTGATTCAGAGGCTAAAAATATTATCAAAGAAAAGGCTGATGTGAATCATTGTGTAGTGCATGAATTAGGTGGTAATTTAAAATACCGTATTGAAGATGAAACTCATATTTCTATACTTGCGCCATTTGAATTATTAAATTTAGAAGTGCCAATCTTACCTTTAATAAATGTACCTTTAGCTGTTGGGGTTGTTACTCTATTAAATATTGCACATAAATTTAATATTATGGAGCAGGATATACGTTACGGCTTAAAGAAAACCAAATTACATGGACGCTTTGAAAGAATTAGTAGCGAACCTGAAGTTTTTATTGATGTGGCTCATAATCCTCCTGCTGCTAAATATTTAGGAGATAATTTACGTTTAACTCCTAATAAAGAACGTTATGCAGTAGTTGGAATGTTAAAAGATAAAGATATCAAATCAACACTTGCTAATGTGGTTGATTGCTTTAAAAAATATTTCATATGTTCTCTTCCTGGTGAAAGAGGCTCTAATTTTACAATGGTTAAAGAAGCTTTATTGGCCAATGGAGTAGCGGAACAAGATATTATATGTTCTGATACAGCAGGAGATGCTTATGATAAAGCTGTAGCACAACTACCGAAAGATGGCATGATAGTAGTATTCGGTTCTTTTATAACAGTAGAGATGTTATTAAAAGATAAATTTACAAATAAAAATATTTAAATTGACTAAAATCTATAAATCGTTTTTAATGCAAGTCATTTAAAATTGAATTTATATTTGAATAATTTTAATAAAGAATTTTTAAGACGAATAACAAACAAAGAGAACTAATAAAAAAATGGGAAGTCACTTTTCACGTGTAATTGTTGGGATATTAGTAGTTGTTTCTTTTGCGGCGATAGTTATTCCATATTTTTTGATGAACGTATTAATCAAGTTTGCTCGGTTGCAAACGGTAAAGGTTGTGATGTTCAAAAGTCAGTAATTACTTTGAATGATGCAGAAAGTAATGAAATTTCAAATAACAAGCTTCTTGATCGTGTGGTTAATGAAGAAGATCCTTCTTTAAGTGAAGAATCAACTCCTACAACATCTGCAGAAAATTATCCTGAAGATAATACTGGTTATGGTTCTTTATTAGAAGATACTAGTGATGTTGCATATGAACCTGTAAATTCAGAAAACGAAAAAATAAAAGAGGTTTAGTTGTTGGGGTTAAGCAAGAAGATACTTTTGTAAATAATCCTGTAGCGACAGGTGCAACTCCTGCAGATGCTGCAAAAGCCAAAGAAGAGAAAAGAAAACAAGAACTTGCATTACAGCAAGCCAAACAACAAGAGCAAAAACGTATTCGTGAAGCCCAAGAACGCGAAGCAAAGAAGAAACAGGAACTTGCTCGTATTCAACAACAAAAAGCTCAAGAAGAGCAATTAAAACAACAAAAGGCTCAAGAATTAGCTCGTTTAGAAGAGCAAAAGAAAAAGCAACAAGAAGCTGCTTTATTAAAGCAAAAACAAGAAAAAGAAGCAGCTCTCTTAAAACAAAAACAAGAGAAAGAAGCTCAAGCTTTAGCTCAAAAAAACAAGGCGCAAAGATTACCTAGTGGTAGATACTTACAGTTAGGGGTATTTTCAACTAAGGAAGCTGCAGAAGCTGCAAAAGCTAATAGTAAATTCCCAATCTCAAGAGATGATTTTAAGAAAGCTGGTGGCAAGATTAGCCTAAAGATTGATGAAGTTTCTAATCCTGGTAAATTTGTATTAGTTGTAGGACCTTCTGCAAGTGATGAAGTGCTTCAAAATATTAAGAAGAGTAAATTCCCAGGAGCATTTACTGTGACAAGATAGTAAATTATTTTTCCATAAAATACTCTTTTGAAAATGGTAACTATTTTTAGTTACCATTTTTTATATGTTTCTATAATCTTTAATAATTTGAAAAAATAAATCTCATAACATACAATAGTCCTAACTATAGAGCAAAGCTATAGCGCGTTTTTAGGTGTTAGGTTTAGATTGATTTTGAGATTTATCTATGAGTGTACAATTAAATGATATTTTAAATTTTTGTGAAGAATTATTAGATTCAAATTCTATGAAGGATGCAAGCTACAACGGTTTGCAAGTAGAAGGTGCAACTAAAGATATCAATAAGATTGTAACAGGAGTTACTGCTAATATTGCTCTATTTAATGCAGCTCATAAGGTTAATGCAGATTTAGTTATCACTCATCATGGTCTTTATTGGAAAGGAGCTAATCCTACTCTTACAGGAGTTTTAGGTAAAAGAGTAAGAGCTTTAGGTGATATGTCTTTAGCCGCTTATCATTTACCACTAGACGCTCATCCTTTGATTGGTAATAATGCTTTAATTATTAAAAGTGTTGGTGGAGAAATTAAAGGATATTTAAATAATGCCACAAGAGATGTGATAACAATGGAAGGCTATTTTCCTATTGAAAAGAGTGTATCTCAAATTGAAACAGAGTTGTCACAGAAATTACAACGTAACATCTTGGTAATGGGCCCTCGTAATCGCAATATTAAAAATTTTGCTGTATGCACAGGCGGTGGTGGTTTTGTGGTTGAAGAAGAACTTGGTGCAAATACTGCTTTAATTACAGGTGAAGTGCATGAACAACATTTTCATTTAGCTGAAGAACTTGGAATTACAGTGTTTGTATGTGGGCACCATGCGACAGAAATATGTGGTATTAGCGCTCTTGGACAGTGTATTGGCGAAAAGTTTAATATTTCACAAGAATTTATAAATATTCCAAGTCCATTATAAAAATATGATGGCGAAGATTCACAATAGATATATTTTTTATAAAAAGTAAAATGGAGAAACTGTATATGGTGATGACGTATCAGGAATTTTTAAAATACGTTTCAAAGTGTTCTCAAGTTATTGATTTAAATCGATTTGATTACATTGTGGTACCAGCAAGAGGTGGTTTAGTATTTGCAGGATATTTAGCTTATTTACAGGATTCTAAAACTCCAATTATTACAATCAACGATAATAAGTTACCAAAAGATATATCTGGTAATATTTTACTTTTAGATGATATCAATGATACTTCAGCTACTTTTTTTGAAATACAAAGTTCTAAACAAGAAAATCAAAATTTGACTTTCATGCCAATGATTGAAAGATTTTCATCTAAGTTTAAATCTAAATGCCCAAATATTATTCAAACTTCAGATTATGTTATTTTTCCATGGGACAAACAGGAATAAGAAAATTTAGAGATAAAATTATTAAAAAGATATTAAAAATAAATTATAAACAATTTCAAAACTCAAAAATTCAATTGTCTTAGTAGCTAAAAAGACTAGAATTACAATTGTTCATTATGAATGACAAACAAATATTTTTGATGATTTTGATATTTTTGTAATGAACTAAGGAATTTATTTTATGATAGATGTTTCAGGTTTAAGACGTGTATATGCAGAAGGTGGCTTATCACGTGAAGATTTAACTCCAGAACCAATAGATCTTTTTGAAAAATGGCTTAAGCAAGCAATAGATTCAGGTATTCATGATCCAAATGGTATGGTTGTAAGTACTGTAAATGCAGAAGGTCAACCATCTTCTCGTATGGTTTTATTAAAGAATTATGATCGTGAAAGTTTAGTATTTTTTACTAACTATGGTTCAAGAAAAGCTCATGAATTAAGTGAAAATCCTAAAATTAGTATTTTATTTCCTTGGTATATGCTTGAACGTCAGGTGGCTTTCCAAGGGGTTGCTGAAAAATTATCAGTAGTAGAAACAATTAAATACTTTAGAAGTCGTCCACGTGACTCGCAAATAGGGGCTTGGACTAGTCACCAGTCTTCCAAGATTTCTGCTCGTGCAGCTCTTGAAAGTAAATTTATGGAATTAAAACAAAAATTCCAAAATGGTGAAGTGCCAATTCCTGAATTTTGGGGCGGTTTTAGAGTGAAATTTAATACAGTTGAATTTTGGCAAGGTCGTCCAAGTCGTTTACATGATAGATTTATGTATACTAAAAACTCCTGATGGTAAATGGGATATTAATCGTTTAGCACCATAATGGTTCTAAAATTTTCTTTCTCTCTTAATAAGAAGAAACTATGAAAGACGGTTTTAATAAACTTTGAGTAGTTAAAACCTTGTTTTAAAATAATTAGGATTGGTTTTCATTAAATGAACCAATCCTTTTAATATTTAGGTTCTAATATTATTTGTATTTTTATTCGTAAATATTTATGGAGCCTATTAATTATTTATTAACTATACCAACTGTCATTTCTCTTTTTCTACCAAAGCCTGGTACTTTTTTAACGGTAAAGCCATTATTGTTTAGATTTCTTCTTACAAAACCTGCAACGGTAAAAGTTGCGATTGAAGCTTGCGGATTACTTAATTTAAATAGTAATTTTGCGCAATCTTCACTCCACATGGCTACGTTATTACTAGGGTTAAATCCATCTAAAAACCAAGCGTCTATGCCATCATTATCCAATATTTCTAATTTAGTAAAACCATCTATAACATCATCAATAATTAAATGTAGAGTTATGTTATCTGTGAGAACTATGGTATTTTAAGCCTGGTTTTAATAATTTATCATCGTATTTTGCAAGAAGTAACTTGGTTTCAGCTTCAAGTTTTGGAAATTGTTGGAGAGTTTTTTGCATATCTGCAAAAGTCATAGGAAATGCTTCAATGGTTAAAAAATTTAGTTTTGGGAGTTTTTTATCTAAAGTTTTTGATAATTCATTATATGTTTGAATTAGAGTTAATAAATTCAGACCAGAACCAAAACCTGTTTCACCAATATTGAAGTACTCTTTATTAGAGTTTTTTAAACGTTCTAAAATGTTATTTCCTGATATAAAAACGTGTCTAGTTTCTTCTGAACCACCAGCGTCAGAAAAATAAACATCATCAAATATCAAACTATGTGGGGCATTAGCTTCGTTAAAGTCAATTTGGGCAAAATTTATATTTGGTGCTGAATTTTGGGAGAGTTTTAATTGCATTTAAATATAATCCTAATTTAAATCTATATGATGGTATTTTATAGTTATTTGGTAAAAAATGACAAAAAAATAGGATATATAATAAATTTAGTGTTTTAAGTTGGTGAGTTGTTATAATCAAAAAAGCATTAAATTTATTTTTGTGTTAATATTGTCGTAATTATTTTTTTATTTTACATTTCGCAGATTTTTGTTAGTAAAAATCATGAAGATATTCATTTTATTTTCGATATAGCAAAATGAAGAAGACAATATTAAATAATATTTGTTTCATGGAATATTGATTGATATAACGTTTTGGATTATAGAATTGTAATTTCTACAACAAAAATAGAAACAGATTAAGTAAACACTCATATAATGGGCGATAAGTAAAAAATAAAATATGAATAAGAATTTTTTATTTGTTTGTTTTTTCATAATTCATAGTTGGTTATGTTATTCATAGTTTTATATGAATATTTGATTCTTCTAAAAAACAACAAATAAACAAGTAGCAATTTAAATTTTTAAATACTTTTTATATGTATACGCTTAGTAAACATAAAGGGAAAATCATTTATGAAAAGAGCTGTTATTACTGGTATGGGGATTGTCTCTAGTATTGGTAACAATGTGCAAGAAGTTCTTGAATCTCTCAAGGCGGGTAAATCAGGTATTACATTTTCTGAACAGTTTAAGGAAATGGGCTTAAGATCTCAGGTATGGGGAAATATTAAGCTAAAAATTGAAGATCTTATAGATCGTAAGGTTAAGCGTTTTATGGGAGACGCTGCGGCTTATGCTTATTTATCAATGAAAGAAGCTATTGCTGATGCTAACCTCTCTGAAGAAGATGTTTCAAATGTAAGAACAGGCTTAATTGTAGGTTCTGGCGGTGCATCTAATAAGAATGTTGTTGAAGCTTGTGATACTTTACGCACTAAAGGTGTACGTCGTGTAGGTCCATACCAAGTAACTCGTTGTATGGGGTCTACTACATCTGCTTGTTTAGCTACTCCTTTTAAGATTAAAGGTGTGAACTATAGTATTAGTTCTGCATGTTCTACATCTGCTCACTGTATTGGCAATGCTGTTGAACAAATTATGCTTGGCAAACAAGATATTGTTTTTGCAGGTGGTGGTGAAGAATTAGATTGGACTTTAGCTTGTCTATTTGATGGTATGACTGCTTTAAGTACTAAATATAATGACGCTCCAGAAACTGCTTCTCGTACTTATGACACTAGTCGTGATGGCTTTGTTATCGCTGGCGGTGGCGGTATGGTTGTAGTTGAAGAATTAGAACATGCTTTAGCTCGTGGGGCGAAGATTTACGGTGAAGTTACAGGTTTTGCTGCAACTTCTGACGGGTATGATATGGTGGCTCCATCTGGTGAAGGGGCTGTTCGTTCTATGAATGGAGCGATGGAAGGACTTTCACAAAAGGTTCAATACATCAATACTCATGGTACATCAACTCAAGTTGGTGATACTAAGGAATTACAAGCAATTCGTGATTGCTTTGGTGATGATATCCCTTATTTAAGCTCAGCAAAGTCTTTAACAGGACATTCATTAGGTGCTGCAGGGG
>GL995215.1:62779-67533 GCA_000222855.1 Succinivibrionaceae bacterium WG-1
ATAATAATTTTATAGCTCCAAGCATCAATATTACTGAATTAGATCCTGCTGCAGAAGGTATGCCTATTGTTACTAAACCTACTGAAGTTGAATTAGAATGCGTTATGTCTAATAGCTTTGGTTTTGGTGGTACAAACGCAAGTCTTGTATTCAGCAAATATCACGGTAAGTAATATCACAGTAATTTTAGCCAAGTTAAATTCTCTTTACTTGGCTTTCATAGTGAAGGTAAAAGATCATTTTATTAGAAATAAAGTGATCTTTTATTTTTTCTACCATCTTTTTAAAACAAAATTGCTAAAGTTATTAATTAAAATTTTTGTTTTATATTTAATTAAAGAAGTTTTTATTCTAAAAAATGAACTTCATTTTCTTCGTTCTTTTTATATACGATACATTTACTTGTCTTTCCTAATTTTAATAATTCCTAAGAACTATTTTTCACAAAAAGTGGAAATCTAATAACAAGAAACTGCTATGTATAATGCTTTAACTTTTTAAGTTATTTCTTATTTTTTAGAGGTGTTTATGTCATTTTCTGGTATTTTGAAAGAACAAGCAAATAAGTTGGGATTTGAAAATGAAATTATGTTCTTAAAACAAGGATTTATGGTAGAAAATGGTGATTTAAAAAGAATTGATTATAAAAAAATTTCTCGAGAAGATATTAATAATCGAATTAAAGAATTAGAAAGCAAGATTGCTGACTCTGAAAATAAAATAGAACTTGAAAGTGAAGATGTATTTAGATATTGGCAACCTAAATTGCAAGCAGTGGATAGAACTATTTCCACAATAACCAAACAAACTCAAAAAGTAATAAATGAAGAAAATTTAAAAATTGTAGAAAATGGTATTACAAAAGGCATCACAAACAGAAACTGCCAAGGTAATAGGCAAAGGAATTGGCAAAGGTGTTAGGGTTATTGAAAAAGTTGGAACTAATCCTATTGCAAGAGATAGAGATATAATAAATTTAGTAGGTGGTGTATTAACTTTATTATTTGGTAATTAGTTGCAAAATAAAGAACTTTCACCACAATCTGGTGAAAGTTCTTGTTTTTTAAAAGAAAATTTTATTTTTTTTATTTTAATTTGGTAATTAGAACTAAATTATCCTAAAAATTAGCTAAATAATTTGGATCTAAAACAGAAAAATATAGCTCCAATCATACACAAAGAAGCCCATAAATAATCCCAAGTCCATTTTTCTTTAAAAAAGTAAATTGAGATAGGGATAAAAACAGATAGAGTAATAGCTTCCTGCATTATCTTTAATTGGCCAATAGTAAAATAATCATGAGCCATTCTGTTAGCTGGAATCATTAGACAGTATTCAAAAAAGCAATTAGCCATGATACTAAGATGGCATAAAATATTGGTTGGTTAGACATTTTTTGTAAATGTCCATACCACGCTAAATTCATAAAAACATTGCTAAAAATTAATAATATAATACACAGTGCTATAACTAACCAAGAGGCCATTTTAAGATCCGTTAAATTCAAATAATTGTTATTATCTACGTTTTGCTTACTTCGTAATTTTTATTTATAACTTTATTTACTAACTTTATATTTTTTTAGGTTGTACTTTTAAATTACAAGAGCGTATGTTACCACAAGTTGGTAAATTTAAGAATGCATAGTTTTAAGCACTATATTTTTTTTGTAAGTTGGATATAATGACTACTGTAAAATTATAGGAAATGTGAAATTGAGTACTGAAAATAAAAATCAAAAAATGGTAATGGGCAAACCTGGCAAAACAGGAATTGCACGTATCCTAAAGGCAACAGTTTATAGCATGAAAGGTTTTAAGGCTGCCTTAAAATACGAAGCAGCTTTTAGACAGGATCTTTTAATTGCTGTTATTTTATGGATTTTAGCGCCTTTTGTTGCTAATTCTATTGTGGAATTGCTGATTCTAATTGCTTGTCCTATTTTTTATTGTTAGCAGAAATTTTAAATTCAGCCATAGAAGCAGTTGTTGATAGAGTAGGTAGTGAATATCATGAATTATCAGGACGTGCTAAAGATATGGGCAGTGCTGCAGTATTTTTAATGTTAACTTTGAATTTTGTGGTATGGGTGTTAATCCTAATCAATAATTTTTGTTACTCATTTTATAATTAAAGAATAATTACAGAGATAACTGAATCTCTAGTTATAACAATAACATCTTACTAATATAGAGAAAATAAAAATCATAATATAACTATATGAAAACAATTACTCATAAATTGCTATTTATGAATAAATTATAAAATTAGATTATTGAGAGTTTGTCAGGATCCAAGTAATAATAATTTACTTGGATTTTTGTTTTTATAGGTTGGTTATTCTTTTTGGGGAAAAATTTTATAGAGTCATAATTTGAAGTAAATAGCGAGTTTTTCCCCTTTTTGTGAAAAATTAAACAATCAATTTTTTTTATATTATTATGAACAAATAAAAAAAATAATTAAAAATTTTTTAAATGGGAGATTAAGCATGATTGAATGGTATCAAGCTTTATCAATAGCCGAACAATGTTATTTAGTTTGTGCCGTAGTTGGTGGTATAGCCTTCTTTATCGAACTAATGTTGGTGCTATTTGGAGCAGAGGTAAATACTGATTTTGATATCTCTGACTTTGCTTTTAAGTTTATATCCATACAAGGATTAAGTGCTTTTGGGCTAGTCGGAGGTTTAGTTGGGTTTTATGCTTATGATAAACAGGTCAAAGTATATTAATATCATTAGCATGTGCTATTTTTGCAGGTGTGTTAATGGCTTGGGTATTGTCTAAGTTTACTAAGTCTTTAATGTCTTTACAAAGTGCCGGAAATATTCAATTAAAGAATGCTGTAAATTCATTTGGTACTATTTATATGTCAATTCCTAAAGATGGAATTGGGAAAGTGGCTTTAGATTTACAAGGACGTCGTATTTACATTAACGCAATCTCTAAAGATGGTTCTGAATTAGATAGAGGAATTCGGGTAAAAATAGTAGATGTAAACGGTGATGATGCTTTGGTGGTATCAAAAGTAGAAAGCAATAATTAATGTATAGTTTATAATGTTTGCCAACTATCATTAAAAAATAAGCAAAATATTATATATATTTTAAATCATAACTCAACAAAGGTAATTTTAATGTCAATACTTATAATTGGTGCAGTAGTATTATTCATACTATTTTCTACAGTAATATTATTCAGCTTACGCTATAAGCGTTGCCCATCAGATAAGATTTTGGTGGTTTATGGTAAGGTTGCAGGTCAACAATCAGCTAAATGTATCCATGGTGGTGGTGCATTTGTATGGCCTCTTATCCAAGACTATGACTTCTTAAGATTAACACCATTATCAATTAATATCCCATTAACAGGAGCTTTGTCTCGTCAAAACATTCGTATCAACGTGCCATCAAGCTTCACTGTGCAAATTTCTCCTGAAGAAGGAATTATGGGTAACGCAGCAATTTGTTTATTAGGTTTAAACTTAGAACAAATTGAAGAGATGGCTAAGAATATTATTTTCGGTCAACTTCGTTTAACAGTTGCCTCTCTTTCTATTGAAGAAATCAACCAAGACCGTGAAAGATTTTTACGTATGATTAGTGATAACGTAGAACCAGAATTAAATAAGATTGGTTTGAAGTTATTAAACGTTAACGTAACAGATATCACCGACGAAGCAGACTATATTTCAAGTATCGGTAAGAAAGCTGCTGCAGAAGCTATCAACAAAGCGAAAGTTGACGTAGCTGCACAAGATAGAATTGGTTCTATTGGTGAATCTGAAGAAATCAAGGAAAAGGAAATTCAGGTTGCAAGAAATAGAACTGAAGCAGAAAAGGGTAAGAAGGAAGCAGAAGCAGATCAGCGTTGTTATGTTGCAGAACAAGAATCTAAGGCAATCATCGGAGAATCTGAAGCCTTAAAACTTAAAGAAATTCAAGTTGCTAAGAATTTAGCTGCTGCTGAAATGGGTAAGAAAGAAGCTGAATCTGATCAACGTCGTTATGTTGCAGATCAAGAATCTAGAGCAATCGGTGGCGAAAACGAAGCTAATAAATCAATTGCAAAATCAAATGCTGATTTACAAGTTGTTCAAGCTCAATCATTCCAGATTGCCGAAGTTGAAAAGCGTAAAGCTGCAGTAGAAATTCAAAAAGCTCAATATAATGCTGAAACAGAAAGATTAAAGGCTGAACAAGTTTCTAAACAAGAAATTGAAAAGCAAAAGATGATTATTGAAGCTGAAGCTTATGCTGAAAAAGCTCGTCAAGAAGCAAAGGGTGAAGCAGATGCTGCTCTCTTAAAATACCAAGCAGAAGCTCAAGGTCAACAAGCATTACTTGAAGGTAAGGCTGCAGGTTATAAGAGATTAGTTGAATCAGCTGGTAACAACTCACAAGTTGCAACTACTTTACTTATGATTGAAAAACTTGAAAATATTGTTTCTTTACAAACAGAAGCTATTCGTAATATCAAGATTGATAAGGTTACTGTTTGGGATGGTGGTAACAAGGGTGATGGCAAGACTGCAACAGCTGATTTCGTATCAGGCATGGTAAAGAGTTTACCTCCTCTTCACGAAATTTCTAAGATGGCTGGTATTGAATTACCACAATACTTAGGCTCTGTTGGTGCTACAGTTGAAGAACCTAAAAAGTTACAGCAGAAAATAAAGCTGCAAGTAAGTAATAAAATTTAAAGATTTAAGTCTTTAGGACTTAATTAAATAAGTCAAAATCCTAGTAATT
>GL995215.1:68675-70441 GCA_000222855.1 Succinivibrionaceae bacterium WG-1
TCCACACGTTTGGTAAATAATATTTTTATATTCGTTTATTCATTATAACGTTTTTTATGTATAAAGATAGTAAACTATATGTGTTTTGTCTGCTTGTGTTAAAGTTGGACTGTAATCATTTTCTTTAGTTATTAGAAATAATTTATTCAAACTCAAAAAATTTCTACTTTACAAAATTTACTTCTAACAAGTAAAATTTCTGTAAGCATTTAACTTGTTTTTAAAAAGAAGAATTATGATAGCTCCTACAGAATTAGATATTTATTTTATGAATGAAGCTTTAAAAGAAGCGCAAAAATCTTTAGAAATAAACGAAGTTCCTGTAGGTGCGGTGCTTGTATTAGATAATAAGATAATCGCTAGAGGTCATAATCAAATGATTTCTAGTTCCGATCCTTCTGCTCATGCTGAAATGAATGCTATCAGAATGGCAACTAAATTTTTAAATAATTATAGAATTTTAGGAACAACGTTATATATAACTTTAGAACCTTGCATGATGTGTTCTGGAGCAATAATACTTTCGAGAATAGCAAGAGTTGTTTATGGAGCATCTGATTTAAAAACAGGTGCGCATACTTCTGCTTTTGAACTATTGCAACACCCTAAGAATAATCATACTTTAGAAGTGACTAGTGGCGTATTAGCTTCTGAATGTAGCCAAATCTTATCTGATTTCTTTAAACGTCGCAGATTAGAAATAAAAGAACAAAAACGTCAACAACGTTTGCTTGATTTATCAACCAATACTAATGAGAAATAGGAGTTAACCTTTGTTTGGATATTTGGTTTTTATAATACTATAGATAAATCATTCGAATAATATTAGGGTAGAAAAGTATATTTAGGCGAGAATAGAGAAATTACCAACTCCACTTTTACTATCAAATCAATCACAAATAAATTTTATTAAATCATTTCAAATTAAGATATTTGGTTTTACTTAATCTGAGTTTAATTCATTCAAATACAATTCAAATAAAAGTGGAGTCATAAGTAATTAGTACAGCTTAGTCTTTGATAATATAAGCATCAACAATTTCACCAACGAATTCAATATGGTAATCACCTTTGCCTTCGTTATTTTGTGGATAGAAGGCATTTTTATCCATTTGGTAACCTTCTTTTGCTTGTAATTGCTTATGAACAATTTTGCATTCTAAAGTTAAGGCATAATCCTTTATTGCTGGAGTTGAAATTTTTTCACCAGGAACAAGTGTTAAACCCAAGTCCTTAATTTTATCGCTGTCACGACCAGAGTGAGAACCTAAGTAAGCAAGATGTTTACGATCTGCACCTTCTAATGGAATATTAATTGAAAAAGAATCACTTTTTTCTAAAAGTTCACGAGTAAAACGACTTTCACGAACAAAGGTTGTAAAAATAGGAGTGTTCCATTCGATGCCCAAAGTACCCCAACTAATAGTCATAGAATTTACACGGTCACCTGCTTTAGAAGTTAAAAGAACACCTGTCTTTACAGCTTTCATGATTTCTGTAGCATGATCAAGCACATCAATTCTTTCTTTTATCATTATTTAATTCCTTTAAATAAAATTCAAATGTTGCCAAATAAAAATAAAATCAAACAAATCTCTTAGTTTAATTATTCACTTTTGCTTTCTTGATTTAATAACTTCGTTATAAAATAACATGTTTTGATATTATATATTTTATCGTTTTTTTAAAGTAAGGTTCATTTTAATATGGAATTAAAAATAATATCAGGTGATTTTTCAATATGTAAAATAAGTGAAACAAATAAT
>GL995215.1:72055-77193 GCA_000222855.1 Succinivibrionaceae bacterium WG-1
AATATAGATTTAAATAGTGATTTTTGTTTTTTTAGTAAAACTGATGAAGAACTATCGTTAGTTTGTTTAACCAAAGATGTGCCTAACCAAACTATTGAACGTGATGATGGATGGAAAGCTTTTAGAATTCAAGGCGTATTAGATTTTTCATTGATAGGAATTTTAGCAAAATTATCAACAATTTTAGCAGATAATAAAATTGGTATTTTTGCTGTATCTACCTTCAATACTGATTACATTTTGGTAAAAGAAGCCAATTTTGAAAAAGCGATTAAAGTTTTAGAAGCTGCAGGCTATAAAACTATTTAAATCATAAAAATAAAAGCTATTGTTGTGAAACAATAGCTTTTAATTTTGTTTAAACAGTTAGTTTATTGGGGTAATAATTTTAAGAATTTACTTCTTTACTATTTTTTACACTTTTACTTTTTTTTGAAGTAGCAGTTTTAGTTGTTGGGGTGATTTCAATTGGATTTTCTACTTTCTTTAAGTAATCATAAATCGCAATTTGAGATCTTACTCTTTTCTTATTACCTCTATTAACGTATTTGTTTTCTTGATGTTTATCGATAATACGGGCTTTCATATTATCTTCAAATTGAATATTTAAAATATTTAAAATACGTTCTTTGAGTCGTTTTGATAGAATTGGAGTTCCTACTTCAATTCTGTAGTCTAAGTTTCTAGTCATCCAGTCTGCAGATGAAATATATAGGCGTCCATTGCCATTATTGTAGAAGTACATAACTCTAGGATGTTCTAGGAATCTGTCTACAATACTGATAATTTTAATATTTTCACTTAAACCTTTTACGCCTGGTCTTAGGGTGCACATACCTCTAACTATAAGTTTTATATCAACGCCCGCTTGAGAAGCTTCGTATAGCTTTTCAATTAGCTGTTTATCAACTAAGTTATTAACTTTTACTAAGATTTGAGCTGTAAAGCCTTCCTTGGCATTTTTTATCTCATTATCGATAAGAGTTACTAATTTCTTACGAGAGTTGATAGGGGAAACTAACAAGTTCTCAAATTTTGGATGAATATATGGATATTCAATAAATTCAAAAACATTTTCAACTTCTTTGGTTAATTGTTCATTCTTCGTGAATAGAGCAAAGTCGGTATAGATCTTGGCTGTTTTTTCGTTGAAATTACCAGTACCAATATGCGCATATCTCACAGGAACATCGTTTTCTAAACGAGTTATGAGACAAAGTTTTGAGTGAATCTTTAAGCTTGGCATACCAAATAGTACTTTTACTCCAGCTTCTGTAAGAGTACTTGCCCATTGAATATTATTTTCTTCATCAAAACGAGCTTTTAATTCTACAACTACTGTTACATGTTTGCCGTTATTGGCAGCATCAATCAAAGATTCAATAACTCTACTATTGCTTGCTACGCGGTAAATATTAATTTTTATTGAAGTAACAGCCGGATCGTATGATGCTTGGCGTAACAATTCAGTAAAGTATCTAAAAGAATGATATGGATAGTATAGTAATACATCTTCTTTTTGGATTGCTTCAAAGATGTTTTTAGCTTCATCAAAATCTTTTGAATTTAATGCTGGTAGTTTATTGTTTTCAAGAGTTTCTTTACCAACATTTGGGAAGCTAATAAAATCTTTAAAGTTATGGTATCTACCACCATCCATAACAGAGTCAAAATCGTTCATTGAGAGTTTTTGTAATAAAAACTTCACCATTGATTTTGGCATTTCTTTATCGTATGCAAAACGTACTGGTACTGCGTCAAGACGTTGTTTTAAACTTACAGAGATGTTTTCAATAAAAGAACGGTCCATCTGTGATGATAAGTCGTATTCAGCATCTCGATTCATTTTGATGGAATAAGCTGCAATTTCAGTGTAGTCAAAAAGACCTCTGAATATATCATCAAGGCCAACACGAATTACGTTATCAAGAATCATCAATACTTTATCTTTTTTGTTCTGAGATGGTACTTGGATGAATCTAGGTACTTTATCAGATGGAATTTCAATTAAAGCATATTTTTCATCTTTATTATTTTTACTCATCTTTACTGCAAGATAAGTATATTTATCCTTTAAGAAAGAAATTAAATTAACATTCTTTTTTAAAACAACAGGAGATATATGTTGTAATACATTTTTCTTAAAATAAGCTTTAACCCAATCTTTTTGGTCTTCAGTAATTTCTGTTTCATCCCATAAATAAATATTATGAGATTCTAATTCTTTTAATAAAGCATGATATGTGGTATCAAATTCAGCGGCGAATTGTTTTACTTTGGCAAGTGAATCTTTAAGAATTTTTTTGGCACCACTATCTTGATTGTTTTCTTCATCAATCATGATACGACGTTTTAATTCTGCAATTTTTACTTTAAAAAATTCGTCTTGATTACTTGAATATATACCAAGGAAGCGGACACGCTCAATTAATGGCACGGTTTTATCTTGCGCTTCTTGTAAAACTCTATGGTTAAAAGCAAGCCAACTTAATTCTTTAGGAATTAAATTGTTAGAATCAATTGACATTGTTACTTCCTTAAAATTAAAAGTGATGAAATTTATAAATATTTGATAAATTGAAATTTCAAAATTCAAATAAGAATACCGCTTATTATTCTAAGATTTAACCAAAATTGTTGCTAGTTTTGTAATAAAAGCGTTGCTTAAAGTACTTATAACTTCAAAGTTTAAGATGTTTTTAAATTAATTTAAGAGATTATAAAAAAATAATAGTTGTAGATTAATGAAAAAAGTGGTTCACTACACTCTCGTAGAGTTATTTTTTACTATTAGCATTACTTCTTTTTATGATCAAATAAAGCCCAAAATTTAAGTTTTAGAGATGTTGGTAAAAATCATGAAGATGTATATCATTCATTTTTAATTGGCTTGTTAAGTGGTATGGCTTCTGATGATATAGATGTTTTATCACAACAAGAAAAAGGTGATGGTTTTCCTGATATTATTATTGATATATCGAACCCCTAAAATGAAGGAGATACTGTTTATTATTCTTGAATTAAAACGTGCAACTATAGATTCTGATATAGAACATGAAAAGCAATGTCAAATTGCTATAGTTCAATGTCATGATAAAAATTATTACAGAGATTATGTAACAGATAGAAGCGTAAAAAATATTTATTTATATGGTTTGGCATTTTGTAATAGAAGTTGCAAAGCTATATTTGAAGATGTTTCTCAAAAGATAAAATAAAAAGTTATGTTGTTCTAATAAACCAATGAAAAGATTTAAATTTTTTTCATTGGTTATTGGAAGAATTAGAATTTAATCAATCGATTGTGCGTACAAATAAGTCAAATGTTAACCAAATAAGCCAAATAGTTTTTTGTTTTTGGCATAAAAAGGTTTTGCTTTATATAAAGCTTCCTTACAAAATGAACTATCTGCATTATATTTTACAAAATCTAGTGGGATTTTATTGGCAAAAGGATTAGCAGCATCTGCTAATTCTTTAAATAAATGAGTTGGATCGGGATCGCCACATTCTACAATTATTAAATAACTAAAATTGTTTGGTGCAGGTTCATTTGGGCGTACCATAACACGCAAGGTTGCTTTATCCACGCATTCATGTTTAGCAAGTTCTGTTTTTAGAGTTGCTAATAATTCTTTAGGTTCTTCTTTGGGTGAACCAATCATTACTTTGTCGCCTGCTTTTACAGTATAGTCTTCAGGTTTTACTTGTTTGTCTAGACGTTTTATAAGGTCTTCTAGCATAGGTTTGGTGAGGTTTAAGCCGATGCCAAAAGGATTAATTGTTATGCCATGAATATTGTCACAAGATATAATTTGTTTGGTAAGTTGTACAAAGTCTTTAATGATATATCCTGAGTTTTTAAAAGTCATGCGTTCATATTCTGCATTACTAGTAAAAATAGGACAATAATTTTCTTGTTTGTCATCTTGTAACAGTACGAAGTTGATATTTTCGCCTGTTAATACAATTGGATCTGCTTCCTTTGATAATTTGTTGGCTAGAGTTTTATTAGCATTTTCTAAATTAACATTGTTTGTTGAAGCTGATGCAGTAGAATTGTTTTTAACAATATTAGAAATTTCTTTATCAGTGATATTTTTAGGAGAAAGTTTTACTTCTATTGGTACAATTATTTTTGCTGTGATAAGCTTATTTAATAACATTACATTATTAATTTGAGTATGACTTTCGTAAAAATTTTTTATAGCTTTTTCTAATTCTGCATTATCAAGTTTTTGAGCGTTATTATTATCAGCAGTAGGTTGTTGATTATCTGTAGTCATTTTTTTATTTTGGCTCCATTATAAAAATTTAGTGTAATGCTATCACAGATTTTAAAATATTTATAAGAGTGATCAAAAAAACGTAAACTAAGTTAAGTTTAATTTTCTTATTTTTATACAAGAATTCTATTTTTGATATACTTTGTGTCATAAGATTTTATTTATAAATTTTAAAATAACAAACTTATAATAAAGTATTAGAATACAAATAATTAAAAATAAAATTCCCAATAAATCAATAGAAAAAATTTTGAAAAAACAAAGTTCAAATAATAATTAAATTGAAGAATTTATAACTCAAATGAAAAAGAAAGATTTTGTAAACTTGCTTTGTGTGTCAGCACTTGTTGGTGCAAGTGTTTCCATAACAGGATGTGTAACTCCTATAAAACAAGATGATATGGCGCAGTTTGTAAGAAAGTGGCCTAATCCTTTATATAATTTTGGAGCTAAGAATTCAAGTTTTCAAAAAGATAATCCTAAACTTGCTGCAGATTTTAATGTCGCAACTAAATATTGTAGTTATGGGATTGTAGAATATGTACCCAAAGTAGTAGCTCTGTATAAATCAACAATTGACAAAAGTAGCAGTGATTACTTATTTTTACAACAAAAAAGCTTTAATGTGCAATATGATATGTGCCGTAATTTAGTGGAACATAGATTTAAAGAATTGAAGAATGAAGCTACAAAGGTACAATCTGAAAATAGTAATGATATATATGAAATAACTACAGAGGATAAGTTAATTATCAAAACAGAAGTAGATAAATCATCTGAAAATAATGAAGATGATGGTGAAGAATTTGATAAAACGAGTTCTAAAAAGATAGTGTCAGCGCAAAAGTTTTC
>GL995215.1:77520-91389 GCA_000222855.1 Succinivibrionaceae bacterium WG-1
CAGTATGATAAATACGCTGAAGCTTTACAGTTAATAAAAGAAACAACTATTCATGATAATGAAAAGTTACTTGAAATTATAGAAAGTTTTTACGTTAATAATGATGCGACAAATGGAAGCTATTGGGTTAATAAGTATCAAGGAATTAATTTTACTAAAAATCGTCGAGCCACTTTTATTCTCGCAAATAGATTTTTTAGAAATGAAAAATTAAAAAGCATGGGATATAAAATGTTTGTTGAACAGATAAAATCTCTTAATAGTCATGAAGCTATAAGATTTTTATCAAGACCTGAATTTGTGGAATATCGTAAAGATAAACCTAAACTACAAGAACAATTTAATCAAATGTCTTTATAGAATTTTTTTACTAAATTATTAAAAAAAATGTAAATAAAAAGTAAAAATTTTATAAATTTTTAAATTTGGTCTTGAAATCTTAAAACTCGTCCACATATCTAAACTAGTGGAGTTTAAAAACATCAAATATTGATTTTTTTAAACTATCAATAGAAGATTTTTGATGCCAAACGTTTTGGCTTTTATTAGGGGCAATTTACGTAATGAATAACAACGAAGAAGTAGTAAATAACGTTGCAGAAAACTTAGCAACTGAAAATGTAAATGATACTACTCAAGACAATAAAAACGCAGAAACTGTTCAAAACGCTACAGCTGCTCAAATCAATGAAAATGCAGAAGCTATTGCAAAGTTAAACGCAGACTTAGAAAAAGCTAATGTGGCATTAACAGAAGCTAAGGAAGAATGTTTAAGAGCTCAAGCAGAAGTTCAAAATATGCGTCGTCGTTGTGAACAAGATGTTGATAAGGCAAAGAAATTTGCTTTAGATAGATTTGCTAAAGACTTAATTCCTGCAATTGAACCTTTAGAAAAAGCTCTTGAATTTGCGGATCGTGAAAATGAAGCTACAAAGAATTTAATTCAAGGTGTAGAACTAACATTTAATCTTCTTTGTAAGGCTTTGAATGATAATAATATTCAAGTAATAAATCCAGAAGGTCAAAGTTTTGATCCTACTTTCCATCAAGCAATTCAATATATTCCTGATGAAAATATTCCTGCAGACCACGTAATTAAAGTTGTACGTAAAGGTTATGCTTTAAATGACCGCGTTTTACAAGCTGCTTTAGTAATTGTATCAAGTGGTAGTGCAAATAAAGGCGTAGACGCAGACGGTTTAAAAAAATAAAAAAATTTTAATTTAATCTTGAAATAATAAAAACATCCCCATGTTAAATTATAGAAAAGATTAAGAAAGTGATGTTTAGGCTAGAAAGGCTAAAGTAAATATTAAAGAATTAAACATCACGTAATAAAGAATACAAATTGGAGAAACAAAATGGGTAAAATTATTGGTATAGACTTAGGTACTACTAACTCATGTGTTGCAGTACTTGAAAATGGTTCAGCTCGTGTTCTTGAAAATGCAGAAGGTCATCGTACTACTCCTTCAATCATTGGTTACAAAGGTGATGGTGAAATCGTAGTTGGTGATGTTGCAAAGCGTCAGGCTGTTACAAACCCAGAAAATACATTATTTGCTATTAAACGTTTAATCGGTCGTCGTTACGAAGACAGAGAAGTTCAGCGTGACATCTCTATCATGCCATTTAAGATTGTTAAATCTGATAACGGTGACGCTTGGGTTGAAGTTAAAGGCAAGAAGATGGCTCCACCACAGATTTCTGCTGAAGTGTTAAAGAAGATGAAAGAATCTGCAGAAAGCATTCTTGGTGAAAAAGTTACTGAAGCTGTTATTACAGTTCCTGCATACTTCAATGACCAACAACGTCAAGCTACTAAGGACGCAGGTCGTATTGCTGGTTTAGATGTAAAACGTATTATCAACGAACCTACAGCTGCTGCAATGGCTTATGGTGAAGATAAAGTTAAGGGTGAAAAGAAGATCGCTGTGTACGACTTAGGTGGTGGTACATTCGATATTTCAATCATTGATATTGATGAAGTTGATGGTGAAAAGACTTTCGAAGTATTATCAACAAATGGTGATACTCACTTAGGTGGTGAAGACTTCGATAATATCCTTATTAACTACATCATTGATGAATTTAAGAAAGATCAAAACTGCGATTTAAGTAAAGATATTCTTGCTCTTCAACGTTTAAAGGATGCAGCAGAAAAGGCTAAGATTGAATTATCTTCTGCAACTCAGACTGAAATCAATCTTCCATACATCACAGCTGATGCTACAGGTCCTAAGCACTTAAATATGAACTTAACTCGTAGCAAGTTAGAATCATTACTTGAAGATTTAGTAAGAAAGTCTCTTGAACCTGTTAAGACAGCATTAAGTGATGCAGGCCTTACAACTTCTGACGTTGATGACGTGTTATTAGTTGGTGGTCAAACTCGTATGCCTTTAGTTCAAAAGACTGTAGCAGAATTCTTCGGTAAGGAACCTCGTAAGGACGTAAATCCTGATGAAGCTGTTGCTGTTGGTGCTGCAATTCAAGGTGCTGTATTATCAGGTGATAAGAAGGACGTACTTCTTCTTGACGTAACTCCTTTATCATTAGGTATTGAAACATTAGGTGGCGTTATGACTCCACTTATTGAAAAGAATACAACAATTCCTACAAAGAAGAGTCAAGTATTCTCAACAGCTGAAGATAACCAACCTGCAGTAACAATTCGTGTGTTCCAAGGTGAACGTAAACGTGCTACTGATAACAAGTTATTAGGTAACTTTGACTTAACTAACATTGAACCTGCTCCTCGTGGCGTACCACAAATCGAAGTTACATTCGATATCGACGCTGATGGTTGTATCCATGTAAGTGCTAAGGATAAGAAGAGTGGTCGTGAACAGTCTATAACAATTCAATCTTCATCAGGCTTATCTGAAGAAGAAATTCAGAAGATGGTTCAAGAAGCAGAAAAGAATGCTGCTGAAGATAAGAAGTTTGAAGAATTAGCAACTGCTCGTAACCAAGGCGATAGCATGGCTCACGCTGTTAAGAAGCAATTAGATGATGCTGGTGACAAGGTTCCTGCAGATCTTAAGTCTCAAATTCAGACTGCTTGTGATGACCTTGAAAAGGCTTGTCGTGGTGATAGCAAGGAAGCAATTGATGAAGCTCAGAAGAAGCTTAATGATATTGTTAGCGCTTTAGCTCAATATACACAACAAACAGCACAAGGTGCTCCACAACAAGATCAATCTTCTTCTCAATCAAAGCCAAATGATGATGGCGTGTTTGATGCAGAATTTGAAGATGTATCTGACAAGAAGTAAGAGCTTGTTTAGTGTATTAAGTTACATTAACTAAACCGTAGCGGATACCTCCATAATATGGAAGAGGTGTCCGCTACTCATATATAAAGAATAACTTTAAATATAGCATTAAAAATTGGCTGATTAAGATGGAAAAAAGAGATTATTATGAAGTTCTAGGTGTTGAAAAAGGTGCTGATGAACAAACTATCAAGCGAGCTTTTAAGCGCTTAGCAATGAAATATCACCCAGACCGTAATCAGGAACCTGGTGCTGAAGAAAAGTTTAAAGAAATAAATGAAGCATATGCTGTACTTAGTGATGCACAAAAGCGTGCAGCATATGACCAATTTGGTTTTGCAGGTGTAGATCCTAACCAAGCTGGTGGTGGCTTTGGTGGCGGATTCGGCGGAGGCTTCGGTGGTGGAGACTTTGGCGATATCTTTGGCGATATTTTTGGTGATGTTTTTGGTGGTCGTCGTGGTGGTTCACGCCGTGCGCAACAACAACGCGGTGCCGACATTGAAACTATTGTAGAGATTACCCTTGCAGAAGCAGCTAAAGGCGTTAAGAAAACAGTTGAATATTCTACTTATGTAGAATGTCCTGATTGTCATGGCACAGGTGGTGAAGCTGGCAGTAAAACTGTTGACTGTCCATACTGTCATGGTAGTGGTGTTCAGCACATTCGCCAGGGTTTCTTTGCAATGGAACAACCTTGTCCACATTGTCAAGGTTCAGGCAAAAAGATTGATAAACCTTGTAAGAAATGTAATGGCGAAGGTCGTGTAAATAAGAAGAAGAGTATTGAAGTTACAATTCCTGCAGGATGCGATACAGGTAATAGATTACGTATCTCTAATGCCGGTCAAGCAGGACGCAATGGTGCTCCAGCAGGTGACTTGTATGTTGTAATTCAAGTAAAACCTCATGAATTCTTCAAACGTGATGGCTTAAATTTACAGGTTGATGTTCCAATTCCATTTACAACTGCAGCTCTTGGTGGTCAAGTTGAAGTGCCTACTTTAGATGGTAATGTTAATGTTACAATTAAAGAAGGTACTCAATCAGGTTCTGTAATGAGATTAAATGGTCGTGGTATTCGTTCTATTAGGGGCGGTAGAGTTGGTGACTTATATTGCCGTGTTGTAGTAGAAACACCTGTAAAACTTAGTGCAGAACAAAAAGAAATTTTACGTAATTTTGAAAAGTCTTTAAATGGCGGAGAAACTTCATCAAAAGAAAAGAAGTCAAGTGTTGAACACTCTCCAAAAGTAAAGAGTTTTATAGATAATGTAAAGAATTTCTTTAACGATATTAAAGGGGCTTAGTTTTTATATAAATTTAGATAAATTGTTCTAAATTTTTAAAACTTGTCTCTAAAATAATTTTTTACAGAACGAACTAAACTATAAATTAGTTTAGTTCGTTTTTTTACCACTTCATTTAACAAAGCAAATATCAAATTTATTATTTTAAAACTTAGGAAGTTATGGTTATTTTTAGGTCTATTTTTGTTTAAAATATGAGTTATATTGAATATTAGAATAATAATTCTGAATTTTTAATTAAAATATACTAGAATATGTTTCATAGCGGAAGTGGGTAGTCTTATTCATTTCTTTTTTTTAGAATTTTTGTATATTTTTTGATTTTATTATTTTTGAAAAAATATACTTCTTAATCTGATAAATTTTTCAGATTGTTTTATTTTAATGACTGTAATAATCGGGGTTTGCTTAAAAGCAAGTCCTGAGTTTTTTTTATCTTAAATTATTGGAGGATATTATTTATGGAAACTACTCCGATGACTGTTGAAGGCGCACGTAAATTACGTGAAACTGTAGAATTCTTAAAGACAGTTGAACGCCCTCGTATTACTGCTGCAATTGCAGAAGCTCGTGAACATGGTGACTTGAAGGAAAATGCTGAATATCATGCTGCACGTGAAGAACAAGGTATTTGTGAAGCTCGTATTAAAGATATGGAATATCAACTTTCTACTGCAGAAATTATTGATATTACTAAGCAAGCTCATATTCCAGCAGATGAACGTAAAGTTGTTTTTGGAGCAACAGTTAAATTAGAAAAAGAAGATGGCACTGAAGTAACTTACAAAATTGTAGGTGAATCAGAAGCTGACATCGATAAGGGCTTAATTTCTTATAAGACTCCGATTGCTCGTGGTCTTATCGGTAAATATCCTGACGAAGACGCTGTAGTTGTAACTCCTAAAGGCAATGTTAACTACTACATTGTTGAAGTTCTTTATATCTAATTTGTAAATATTTATTAAGCAATAACATTAAAATTATTGTATTTTAGGAACTAGAGCTGGGTTTTTACTCAGTCTTTTTTTTGTAATACGATGTTGTTGTTTAGTTGTTTGGCATTAAGTTATTCGCTAACAATATTAAATGGCTTTCATTCTAGCATATTAAGTTTATTTGCTAAAAGCATTAGTAAGAAAGCAAATTTTAAAAGATACCTTAATAATAAAGTTAGAAAAACTCCTAAAAAAATTTAGGAGTTTTTCTATGGTAAATGGTTAATAAAAAATTAACACCTATTTTAAAAGATAACTTCTTGTTAAAATAGTTTTTGATATGTTTGGTTATTCTTTTGGAAGAGAGAATTTACTGTTCTTTTTAGCTTTCTTAAATAATGTAATGTTATTACCTAAGTATTGCACTACAGTAGATTCTGATGCGTTTGCTAAATAATTAGCAAGTTCTTCTTTTTGAGTTCTATCTTCAACATGAGCCTTAACTTTTATAAGTTCATGATGTTCAATAGAAGATTTGATTTCGTTAATTACATTTTCTGTAATACCATTCTTTCCAATCATAACTACTGGTTTTAATTCTTGAGCTTTAAGCTTTAAATAGTTAAGTTGCTTAGTTGTAAGTTCCATAGTATTTCCTATATTACTTTTAGATTTTTACATTGATTATACACGTAAAATTTTTTTTTGCTTTAAGATATTAATTTTTATAGAAAAGAAAAGTATTATCTTTCAGTGAATATTTTACAAAAATCTTTGCTCTTGCTTGATAGAGTTTTTTTTATTGTTAGTATAGCTTGAGTTTTTTATAATTTCATAGAATTTGCTGTGAATGCTTATTTTATGGTTCTGTATGAATGATATAATAGACATGTCGTTGTGCAAATGAAACAAGTTTTATATTTGAAATCTTAAAATTTACATACAAGTGAAAAATAAGAAGCAAATAATTAGAAATAATTAGTAAAATTATTTTTACAAATTGAACTAATTAAAAAAATATCTTCTTATAAAGATGTATTGAATTGATAAGAGGTTCTTGAATTAAGAATTATATTTTTGTTTTTTATCTTTTTGAGATGATATGTTTAAGTTTATTTCTATCTTAGATTTGTAAAATAGTAAAATGAGAGAATTACAAGATAGAATAGAACCTTCGAATATAGATTAAAAATATAAAAGCAAGCTTTACTATTTGCTTTTATTTAAAAAACAAAATTTGTATTAAATAACATAAATTATTTTACAATTAAGCTTTTAAAATTGTTATGAATCTTAAATTTACAAAATATTTTTTAGTTAGCGCTATTAGTGCTGTAATAATGTTTTCAAATATAGGTTGCGCATATAGAGCTGATTTGGCTCAAGGCAACTTTGTAGAACAAAAAGATGTAGATAAGTTAAGAATTGGTATGAATAGAGAACAAGTTAAATTTGTTCTCGGAACTCCAATGCTAACTAATAAATTTCATAAAGATAAGTGGTATTTTATAAACAGTTACCGAGAAGGGTGGAATGAAGCAAATCAAAAAACATTAATTGTGATTTTTGATGAAAACTTTTTGGTGAAAGATATAACAGGGGATTTTACCAAGAGTAAAGATTTTTATACTCCGCTTTAGTCTTTAGGAATTGTTAAAATATAAAAATTCAAATTAAGAACTAGATAATTAAAACTAACATACAATCTAGAAAATTTTAAAATTTTTATAAAAATATTGTATAGACATTGAATTAAAAAAATTAATAACTATATAGAATATATAAATGAGTAGAAAAAAAGAACAGCAAGCCAATCTAGATGGCTACATGAACATTTTAGTGATGTTTATGTTCAAGAAGCACATAAACAAGGTTTACGTTCACGCGCAAGTTTTAAAATTGAAGAAATTCAAAGTAAAGATAGATTATTTAAACCAGGATTTAAAGTTGTCGATTTAGGGGCTGCTCCTGGTGGTTGGTCTCAATATGTTGCGACAATCGTTGGAGAAACAGGACGAGTTGTAGCTTGTGATATTTTACCAATGGATCCTATTTATGGCGTCGATTTTTTACAAGGTGACTTTAGAGAACAAGACGTTTTAGATAAACTTCTTGAAATAGTTGGGGATACAGAAGTAGACGTAGTTATGTCAGATATGGCACCTAACATGTCTGGAAATGTAGGGGTTGACCAACCTCGTGCGATGTATCTTGTGGAACTTGCTTTTGATATGTGTAATCAGATTTTAAAGAAAGGCGGTTCTTTTGTTGTTAAAGTATTTAATGGTGAAGGAACAGAAGCTTATCTAAGATTATTAAGATCTGCTTTTAAAGAAGTAAAGGTTAGAAAACCTGATTCTTCAAGAGCTCGTTCTCGCGAAGTTTATTATGTAGGCATTGGTTTTAAAGGCCCTCAAGAACAAGAATTTTTTAGATAATATAACGAAAGGTATTATGTAGTTTATGGGAAGAAATCTACTATTATGGTTAGGGATTGCGGTTGCCATTATTTATGTCTTTTCAGAATATAATAATAGTCAATTAAATGCTTCTAACGATTTAAGTAAAGATTACATTTCTTTTAAATCTGATATAAAAGCAGGCTTAATTGAAAAGGTTAATATCAATGGTAAAGAAATTACAGGTCGTCGCAAAGATGGCAGAAGCTTTGAATTATATTTACCAACTATTGATGACACTTTATTACCTTTGCTTGAAGATGCAAAGGTGCAAACTTTTGGTACCAAACCTGAAAAACCAAGTGTTTTAATGACAATTTTTGTGTCATGGTTTCCAATTCTTTTAATTTTTGGCGCAATCATTTTTATCTCTCGCACTATGCGTGGTGGTAATGGAGGTGGCGGTGGGCCATTTAATTTCTCACGTAGTAAAGCTAAACTTTTAAGAGAAGATCAGGTTCATACTACTTTTGCTGACGTTGCAGGTTGTGATGAAGCAAAGGCTGAAGTTAAAGAATTAGTTGATTACTTGATGGATCCAAGTAAATTCCAAAAGCTTGGTGGTAAAATACCTCGTGGGGTATTACTATCAGGTCAACCAGGTACAGGTAAGACTTTACTTGCAAAAGCAATTTCTGGTGAAGCAAAAGTTCCGTTCTTCTCCATTTCTGGTTCTGACTTCGTTGAAATGTTCGTAGGTGTTGGTGCAAGCCGTGTACGTGACATGTTTGAACAAGCTAAAAAGAATTGTCCTTGTATCATCTTTATCGACGAAATCGATGCGGTAGGTCGTAGTCGTAGTGCTTCAGGTGTTGGTGGTGGTCACGATGAACGTGAACAGACATTAAACCAATTACTTGTTGAAATGGATGGTTTTGAAGGTCATGAAGCTGTAATTGTTATTGCTGCAACTAATAGACCTGATATTTTGGATCCTGCATTACTTCGTCCAGGTCGTTTTGACCGTCAAGTAACAGTAGGCTTACCTGATGTAAAAGGTCGTGAACAGATTTTAAAAGTTCATACAAGAAAGATTCCTATTGCTGAAGATGTGGATATTTCTGTAATTGCTCGTGGTACTCCTGGTTTTTCAGGGGCAGAACTTGCAAATTTAGCTAATGAAGCTGCGTTAGCTGCTGCAAGAGCAAATAAGAATTTAGTTAGTATGGCTGAATTTGAACTTGCTAAAGACAAGATTCTTATGGGTACAGAACGTCGTTCTATGGCTATGAGTGAATTTGAAAAGAGTCTCACAGCATACCATGAAGCAGGACATACCATTGTTGGTAAGTTAGTTCCTGAACACGACCCTGTTTATAAAGTTTCTATTATTCCTAGAGGTAGAGCTTTAGGTGTTACTATGTATTTACCAGATAGTGATAAATATAGTCATACCAAAGAATATATAGAATCTAATATTTCATCTTTATATGGTGGTCGTTTAGCTGAAGAAATAATTTTTGGAGCTGAAAAAGTAACAACTGGCGCTTCAAATGATATTGAACGAGCAACAGATCTTGCCAAGAAGATGGTATTACGTTGGGGTATGAGCTCAAAGCTTGGTCCACAACTATTTTGTGAAAATGAAACTAATTCATATTTAGGTGGCAATGGTCTTCAAACTAAGAACCTTTCAGAAACTACTCAAATTTTAGTTGATGAAGAAGTTAAAGAAATTGTTACTCGTAACTATGAACGTGCTAAGAAGATTCTTGAAGATAATATTGATATTCTTCATGCAATGAAAGATGCATTGATGAAGTACGAAACATTAGATTCTGATCAAATAGATGATTTAATGAACCGTCGTCCAATGCGTGATTCTGCATCAAATTCTGCAAGTGCTTCAACATTAAAAGCAAAAGAAGAACCAAAGAATGAAGAATTTAAAGATTCAGAAGAAAATAAAGAATCAAATGTAGCTTCTGAAAAAGTTGCAGATTCTAATGCAAATAATACTTCTAATGAAGATTTAAAGGCTCAAGACAAGGAAGCAACAGAAAAATCTAATGCTTCTAAAGATGCTGATAAATCAAAAGATGATAACAATAATGGTTGGGGACTATAAATATTATTTCTCTAACATAAATTATCAATAAGTTATTGTAGATGTAAAAGGATTGATTTTGTAGTGAAAATCAATCCTTTTTGTTCTTTAAAATATTCTTTAAATCTAATAATTTGGTAACAAATAAAACAGGTTTAATAGAGTATTAAATAAGTATTAGTTCTTACTTCTATCACATCAATATTATTGATGTGATAGAAGAATGTTTAATCAATTTTTTTATTATTGTTTAAAACAAAATTGTATAAAATATATGCAAATATTAGTGCTTGCTCAATAATTTATGGTTTTAAACACTGTTTTTTATCTTTTAGTCGTATAATCAACATATTAAATTAAATATTTAATAAAAATTTGTGAATGTTTTATAGAAAAAGATATGGTGATTTATGAAAACTTATCATTTAAAATCTCGCGATAGAGTACTTGATTTATCAACTCCTCAAGTGATGGGGATTCTAAATACCACTCCTGATTCTTTTTCTGATGGTGGCACTCATAATAAACCTGAACAAGCTTTTGATTTTGCTGTCCAAATGTATAAAGATGGTGCAACAATCATTGATATTGGTGGTGAATCAACTCGCCCAGGAGCTCCTCTTGTAAGCGTACAAGAAGAATTAGATCGTGTAGTTCCAGTGGTAGAAAAAATCGCCAAAGAATTAGATGTTTTTATTTCTATAGATACTTCAAAGCCTGAAGTGATGCAAGCTTCAATAGATGCAGGTGCTCATTTAATCAACGATATTAGAGCTTTAAAACAAGAAGGTGCAGTTGAAGTTTGTGCCAAAGCAAGAGTTCCTGTTTGTATTATGCATATGCAAGGTCAACCTCAAAATATGCAAGATTCTCCAAAATACAAAGATTTACTTGGAGATGTAAATGAGTTTTTCTTTGAAAGAATTCATGAATGCTTAAATCATGGTATTAAACGTGAAAATATAATTATTGATCCAGGTTTAGGATTTGGCAAAACTTTAGAGCAAAATTATGAATTATTGGGAAGATTAGAAACCTTTAAATCTTTTGATTTACCAATATTAATTGGTTTATCAAGAAAATCAATGATTGGTAATTTGTTGAATGTTCCTGTAAATGAAAGAATGGTTGGTTCTGTTGCTCTTGCTTTATATTCTATCAGTAAAGGGGCTCATATAGTTCGTGTTCACGATGTAAAAGAAACAGTACAAGCTTTAAAATGTTGGAATATGGCTGCTAAATTTGAGCATTCTGCTCCAAAGCTAGATAAAATTGCCCCAAGATTAGATAAGATTTTTAGTAAGTCTGATAAATAATAATTCAGATTTTAAGATTTTTAGTTCTGTTTTATAAGACTAATATGATTATTGCTTTAGCAATATTAAGTGATTTTGATTGTTTTATTTATCAAAACAAATAATAGGATTATTACATGCAAAGAAAATATTTTGGTACTGATGGTGTTCGTGGTGCTGTAGGTAAGTTTCCAATTGTTCCTAATTTTGTTATGAAGTTAGGTTGGGCAGCAGGTAAGGTATTATCAAAGACTGGTACCAAAAAAGTAATTATTGGTAAAGATACTAGAATTTCTGGTTATATGCTTGAAGCTGCTCTTGAAGCAGGTTTTAGTGCAGCAGGCGTTAAGTCTGTATTATTGGGCCCTATGCCAACTCCTGCTGTTGCATATTTAACTCGTGCTTTCAGAGCGGAAGCAGGGGTTGTTATTAGTGCTTCTCACAATCCATTTTATGATAATGGTATCAAGTTCTTCTCAAAAGATGGCACTAAATTACCTGATGAAATTGAATTACAGATTGAAGCATTACTTGATGAAGAAATGAGTATTGTTGAAAATCCTGCAGAACTAGGTAAGGCAAGTCGTATTGATGATGCTCCTGGACGTTATGTAGAATTTTGTAAGAGTAGTTTTCCAAATACTTATTCACTTGAAGGATTACGTATTGTTTTAGACTGTGCTCATGGTGCTACTTATCAAGTTGCTCCTATGGTATTTAAAGAATTAGGTGCTGAAGTTATTACAATAGGTAATGAACCTAATGGTATCAATATCAATGATAACTATGGTTCAACTCATCCAAATAATTTAGTATTAAAAGTATTAGAAACTAGAGCAGACTTAGGTATCGCATTTGATGGTGATGGTGACCGAGTATTGATGTGTGATAAAGATGGTCAAATTTTAGATGGTGACGTACTTTTATATATTATTGCAACATATCAAAAACAACTTAATAAGTTAGTTGGTGGGGTTGTTGGTACTCAAATGTCTAACTTAGGCTTAGAACAAGCTTTAGCTCGTTTAGATATTCCATTTACTAGAGCAAAAGTTGGCGACCGTTATGTAATGGAAAAATTACTTGAAAATGGTTGGGCATTAGGTGGCGAAAATTCAGGACATATTATTAGTCTTCGTCATACTACAACAGGTGATGGTATTATTTCAGCATTACAAGTTTTACGTGCAATGTGTGAAAATAAGTGCTCACTTCAAGAATTGCGTAAAGATTTAGTTTTATATCCTCAAGTATTACAAAACGTTAGATTGCATACTCCTTTTGATGCTTTAAATGATAATGTAGTACAAGAAGCTGTTAAAAATGCGGAACAACAATTAGGTAATAAAGGCCGTGTTTTACTTCGTAAATCAGGAACAGAACCTTTAACTCGTGTAATGGTTGAAGGTGAAGATGAAGAATTAGTTAATAATTTAGCAAAGCAAATTGCAAGTGTAATTGTAAAAGAAAGTGAAAAGTAGAAATATATTCTAAATAATTCTTTTACAGTCATAAGACTGAGCTTTGTTTTAAGTGTTAACAAAATCTAGTAATTGCACAAACTTTGAGTTAGTTGAAGTTTGTGCATTTTTTATTTTGAATGTTATAAAAATTTTAAATGTAGTTACATAACTAAAAGTAGTTATTTGAATTAAAAAATTATTATTTAATGAGTTTAGTGATAACTTTTATAATTTTCTATTGTTTAAACTTTTTAAAGAATTTAAATCGTTTAATATATTTGTATAGTTATAAAAATAGTTGTTAATGTTTTATGAAAAAAATTGCTCAAAGTGAAAGTTTTAAAAAATTTTACAATAAAGAATATATTTACATTGATAAAACTAAAGAAATATATTCTCTGATAGAATTTGAACGTGTATTTTTTTCACGCCCTCGTCGTTTTGGTAAATCAACGGTTTTGGATACTATTGCAACTCTTTATGAGAAAGGAGTTGAGCCATATTTTAAGAATACTTGGATATATGATAAATGGACTGAAAAACATATCCTGTATTAAGACTGAATTTTTTAGAATTTTCGAACAATAATTTAGAAAAATTTTATAAGGATTTTTATAATAAATTAAATATATTTATTAAAAATAATAAATTTGATATACAACTAGAATTTGCCGAACCATATCAATGTTTGAATAATCTTTTTTCTTATTTAAATTCTAACGAAAAAAGCATTGTTATTCTTATAGATGAATACGATTGCCAATTAACTGCCAATATAAACAATCCTGAGCTTTATAACAAATTTCAAGAATGTATTAGATATTTATATGCTGTAATAAAAGGTAAGGATGCCGTTGAGTTTTTAGGAATAACAGGGGTTACTCGTTTGAAAGATGAGAGTATATTTTCTGTTGGCTCTGATATTAAAGATTTGTCATATTTTCCTGGAATTGCCACAATTTGCGGATTTACTAAAGATGAAATAAAACATTATTATCACGACTATTTAAATTTAGCTGTTTCTTGTGAACAAAAATTGCAATTGAACAAGTAACAGAATCACAAAGAGAACAAATTCTTAG
>GL995215.1:92324-99101 GCA_000222855.1 Succinivibrionaceae bacterium WG-1
GTCTCGGGTACCAAGCTTATTAGGTATTGTTTTTATTTTTCGAATTTTGCCCGGGTGGTGGAATTGGTAGACACGCTACCTTGAGGTGGTAGTGCGTAATGGCGTACGGGTTCAAGTCCCGTCTCGGGTACCATTCAAATTTATGCACAAGCATAGAATCCTTATTTTTAAAACATCTCTTGTTGTAGTCCATATTTTATAAACAGTATAAACACAACTTGCACACAAGTTATCCACAGTTTCTTGTTGATAGATTTTCAGAAAATTCATCCCATTTGAGAGCCTAACTAATTAAGTTTAATAAATAAAATTTAATATAATTTATATTCAAATACATAAAAATATAATTTTCTTTTAAAGTTTTAATGCAATTCGTCCACATTTATAGGAAAATAGAAAATTTATTTGTATAAAGTAAATTTTTTATTTTTTTAGGTGGCATAGATGTTGCACAGACAGACAGACAGACAGAACCTGAACAACCAAAAACGTTAGAAGAGTTAAGAGAATACTTCTATAATGAATTAGACAATCGTCAAGAAAATAATATAATTGAACCTGAAAATGCATCCTTCCTAAAACGATTTATTGCTCAAGCTGATAGCATTGATGATGTATATAAAATTGCAGCTTTAGGAACAATGTATAAAAAAACAGGATTTCATTTTGATGTTCGCTTAGAAAAAGATACTAACAAAATAAAGTATCTATCTAAAAATGAAAATCTTTCATTCAAATCAGATATTGATTCACCAAACAAGAATATAAAGAATCAACTTATAATTGGTGATAATTACGATGCCCTTAAAAATCTCCTAATAAACTATCGTAATCAAATAGATGTAATTTATATTGACCCTCCATATGGAAAAGATGATATGGGGCAATTTGCAGAAACAAATTACAACAATGCGATTACTAGAGATAACCTTCTTTCAATGCTTTATCCAAGACTACAAATGGCAAAGCAACTGTTATCTGAAGATGGTGTTATTTTTTGTAGTATAGATGATAAGAATCAAGCTTACGTCAAGTGTTTATTTGATGATATTTTTGGTGAAAATAACTTTTTAATGGATGCTATAAGAAAAACCAAATCAACTACAAACGATGCAAAAGAAGGTATAAATATACAACATGAATCTCTTTTGATATATTCAAAGAAAAGAGAAAATGTGTCATTACTTCATGGCGAAAAGGATTTTACAAATTACAAGAATCCTGATAATGACCCTCTTGGCACTTGGATTATCGCTGATCCAAGTGCCAAGAGTGGTACGAAGGAAAATAATTATTTTTCGATAACAAATCCTTATACAGGAACTGTTGATTATCCTCCTGAAGGTAGATTTTGGTGCTTTTCAAAAAATACTGTTCAAAGTCATATAGATAGTGGTCGAATTTGTTTTAAAAAAGAAGTAAATGAAGGTGAAAGAGGTTTTATTTATAAACGTTATAAAAATGATCTAAGAACTACTAAACGAACTTTTGATAGTTTAGGTTTTGTAGATAATTTATACTTAAATCAAGTCGGTACGAAAGAGTTAAAAAATTTAAATCTTGTAGATTTTTTTAAATATCCTAAATCTGTCAATTTTATAAAAGAAATAATAGATTCTTGTTCTCATAAAAATGCAAAAATTCTTGATTTTTTTGCAGGTTCAGGTACAACTGGTCAAGCTGTTTTAGAACTAAATAGAGATGATAACGGCCAACGTTCTTTCATTCTATGTACTAATAATGAAAAAACAGAAATGAATCCTAATGGTATCGCATATGACGTAACATCTAAGCGTTTAAAACGTGTCATGACAGGTGAGTGCTATGATGGTTCAAATGATTTTAAATGGATTCAGGATAATGAGGCGTTAGGTGGTGATTTAGAGGTTGTAGATATCTCTGAATGCGATGACGTTGTTGATTTTAATGAAATGTCTCCATTTGAATTAATTGATGAAACTTTGTATGGTTTAGATAAATTTGAAAATATTGCAGATAAAATCAAATGGGTTTGTGAAAATTTCAAATTTACCATGAAATCATTGGATGAAGAACATTCTTCTAATAGCAAGGAGAATGAATAATGACACCAGAAATTATTGAAATTCAGAATCGTATAAAAAAAGAAACTATAGAAGCACTAAAAAATAAGAGAGTAATTACTTTAAAAGCGCCAACAGGTTCAGGTAAGACCATTATGATGTCTAATATTATGAATGACATTATTGCGGAAAATCCTAATGTTATTTTTATAGTTTCTAGTTTGTCTAAAAGTGAATTAGCAATACAGAATTATCAAAAGTTTAAAGAAAGGTCTAAAAAAGAAAATACATATCTAAAACCAAACTTAATAACAAGTGATAGAAGCGGAGAAGAAGGGCTTCATATTGATCTTGGATATAATGTATACGTTTTAGCGCGAGATTTATTTAAAGAAAAATCTCGTTTAGCACAAGGTGCTTTACATAATTTTATTGATATCGTAAAACATGGTGTAAATAGTAAAGAAATTTATCTAATAAAAGATGAATGCCATCAAGCTACAACAAATTTAGATACTCTAGATTATTATTTTTCAAAAATAATAAACGTTTCTGCAACCCCAAATCCAAAAAGAGGACAAGTGCCTGATGTTGAATTAACTGAAGCAGAAGCTGTTAGTAATAATATGATAAAAAAAGTAGATTATAGAACTTATGAATTATATGAAGATTTGGAAGATAAATTAGAAGAAGCGTTAAGTGAATTTGTTAAATCAAAGAAAGAATATAATGAAAAATTAAATATAAATCCTTGTTTTATTATCCAAATATCTACAAAAGAAAAAGCAGAAGAAGAAGTATTAAAAATAAAAAGAGTCTTACAAAAACATTTTGATACTCTTAAATGGATGCTTATTGTTAATGATGCAAAGAATTGTGAAACCAATGATATCTTAAACAAAAATAAAGATAAAAAAAAATGGAAAGAGTACGCTAAAAATGCTAATGCTACTATTGATATAATTATCTTTAAAATGATGATTACTGAAGGTTGGGATATACCTAGAGCTAATATGCTTTTTCAAGTAAGAGATTCCAAAAGTAAACAATTAGATGAACAAGTTATTGGTCGTGTTCGTCGTAATCCAATGATTCAAAATTTTGAAACCTTGACTGATGAACAACGTAGAATTATTTCTACTGCTACAGTTTGGGGAATTTACGGCAAAGATACAATTAAAAGCGTAAAAGTTAGTGTTGTTAAAAATGCAACTCCTAAAGTTGAACATGAATTTAAATTAAAAACTACATTATTAAATTTTGACGCTATCAATAAAGATTTTAGTATTCGTAAGTTGCTTGAAGAGAATAATCTATTAGATCAAACAAATATTCATGAACAAAACATAAGTATTTTTGATTTATACAAAATCTATGATTCTGCGAATTTTAATGTAAAAGAAATAATTGATAAACAGGTAAAATCATATGAGGATTGGATTGTTTTTGTAAAAAATATAGATGTAATTGCTAAAAAGTTAAAGCAAGTTTCTTGTGACTATGATAAATACTTAGAAATCGCTAAAGACGATTTAGGTTTAGAACTAGAAACAAGTTTACCAGAGGAAAGTTCTTTCTATTTAACAGAACATACAAAAGAAATAGACGATTGGATTTGGGATACTGAAGATAAGAATATTAGTAAGTTTTCATTTGATAGTGATGCTGAAAGAGAATGGGCTATTATTTTGAGCAAACTAGCAAAATCTGAAAAAAAACTAGTAAAGACAGTTCATGTATCAAGTTATATTGATTCTAATAGATTTTTAATTGGTAAAAATTTTTTAGAAAATTCTCAAATAAGATATGGTTATTACAATTATGGTTCAAAGTTTTCGTATCCTGATTTTGTTTTAAAAGATTGTAATAATCATTTTCATATTTTTGAAGTAAAAAGTTTAAATATCTCAAGTTCAATTCAAATTGATGAAAAAGAATATGTTGAGAAAATTAATAGTTTAAAGGAAGGATATCAAGCTAATTCTAAAAAGTTGCCAAGTTACTATTTTTATATCCCAATAAAAGAAAATAGTTATTGGAAAATTTATAGATATCACAATGGACAAGAACAGATCTTTGATAAAGAAACATTTTTTAAAAATTTTGCTTTAAATGACATAGTATAAAAAGATGTATTAAGTAGAATATCTTCTAGATATATTTTACAAGGTAGGTAATAATATTTAATTAAATTGATTTTATTATTCGTGTTGTGAGTTACTGTTAGAAATGAATGCAATTTTTCATCGTACTAGTGTAAGAAATTTTTTAGATAAAACTATTGAATCCGAAAAAGTTGAGCAAATATTAAGAGCTGCAATGCAAGCGCCAACAGCAGGGAATCAAAGACCTTGTGAATATTATGTAATAAATAATAAAGATATTTTAGAGCAACTTGCAACAGTAAGTCCTTATGCAGGACCTGTTGCAAAAGCTCCTATGGCAATTGTTGTTTGTTATAAAAACACTGGTTTAAGATTTCAAGAGTATGCCCAAATAGATTCTGCGATTGTTTCAGAAAATATTTTATTAGAAATTGATGCTTTAGGATTAGGTGCGGTATTTTTAGGAATTGCTCCACTTGAAGATAGAATGGAAGCAGTGCGTAAAATATTAAATCTTCCAAGTAATTTAGATGCTTTTAATATTATTCCATTTGGTTATCCAACAAAAGAAAGCAAACAACAAGATCGCTTTGAGTCTTCAAGAGTTCATTATGTGAACTAAAAAATAAAGAAAAGTTTTGCAAGTTTATTTTGATAAAGATTTTATTCTTTATAAATTGTGATTAAGTCCTTAATTATTGCTTTTATGTTATAATAAGCGACTTATTTTTAAAGGTGAAATCGTTATGTTAAAGTTCTTTGCAACATGTCCAAAAGGATTAGAAGGTTTATTAAAAGCTGAACTTCAAAAGCTAGGTGCAACAGATGTGAAAGAAACTGTTGCCGGAGTTAGCTTTAAAGGTGAGATGGAAATAGGTCTCAAAGCTTGTTTATGGAGCCGTTTTGCAACTAGAATTTTATTATCGTTATTAACATATAAAGCTCCGACTGATACAGAATTTTATTTAGGAGCTTATGGAATTCGTTATGAAGCATATTTTGATCATGATGCATCAATTGCAGTAAGTTTTAATGGTCAAAATGATTACATTCGTAATACTCAATATGGGGCATTACGTATCAAAGATGCTATTTGTGATAGATTTGTAAAACAACAAGGCTTTAGACCTAATGTTGATAAAGACGATCCTGATGTGCGTGTAAACGTACACATGGATAAATTAAACAATGTTACAGTATCTTTAGATTTATCAGGAAAACCTTTAAGTCAACGTGAATATAGAACTGTTCAAGGTATCGCGCCTTTAAAAGAAAATTTAGCAGCAGCAATTGTGGCAAAAAGTGCTTATAGTGGTGGCAATGTTATTGACCCTATGTGTGGTTCTGGTACTTTAATTATTGAAGCTGCAATGCAAGCAACCAATTGTGCGCCAGGTTTATTTAGACATAAATATGGTTTTTATAAATTAAAACAATATGACGCTACTGCTTTTGCTCATTTAAAAGATGCCGCTATTACTGAATTTAAGAATAATAAAAAACGTTTAATTGATGCAGGAGTATCATTTAAAGGTTTTGATATGGATGAGCAAGTTATTGCCAAGGCAAAAGAGAATATTGCTAAAGCAAATCTTTACGGTTTAGTTACTGCTGATGTTTGTGAATTAAAGAATTTAACTAATCCGATACCTAATAAAAATCCAGGTTTAATAGTATGTAACCCTCCATATGGGGAACGTTTAGGTAATTTTGCGGAATTACTTGAAGTTTATACTTTATTAGGTGCGAAGATTCGTACAGAATTTAAGGGATGGCGTGCAGGTATAATTTCATCTTCACAAGATTTATTAAGTTGTTTACGCTTAAGATATGAAAATCGTTATAAACTTTATAATGGTGCTTTAGAATGTCAATTACGTACCTTTAAAGTAAATGCAGCATCTGCTAATGAAATTACAGAAGATAAAGATGTTGCTATTGATTTAAAAGCAAAAGAAAACGCTAGTGTATCCAAAGCATCTGAAGACGCTAATAAGACAGAAGTTCCGTTAAAAGCTATATCTTTAGAAAAAGCAATGGAAACAGCTCCTGACTTTGCTAATCGTTTACAAAAGAATATTAAGCATCTAGATAAGTGGGCTAGACGTGAAGGCATTACTGCTTACCGTATTTATGATGCAGATATTCCTAATTATGCCGCAGCTGTTGACCGTTACAATGATTATATTGTAGTGCAAGAGTATGCCGCTCCTAAAAAAATCCCTGCTAATGTTGCGAAGCAAAGAATTTTAGATATGATTCAAGTTATTCTTGCGGTAACAGGAGTAAGTGGCGATCATTTAATTCTTAAAGTAAGAGAACGAAAGTCAGGTGACAATCAATATGAAAGAATGGATTCTCAAGGCCATTTCATAAGTGTTGATGAGTATAATGCTAAGTTTATGGTTAACTTATGGGATTACTTAGATACAGGGTTATTCTTAGATCATAGACTTATTCGTAAATATATTGGCGAACATTCAAAAGGTTTAAATTTCTTAAACGTATTTGCTTATACTGGTACTGCATCAATTTATGCTGCTCTTGGTGGGGCTAAGAGTACTACCACTGTAGATATGAGTCGTACCTATTTAAATTGGGCCAAAGAAAATCCAAAACATAATGGAATC
>GL995215.1:99368-105855 GCA_000222855.1 Succinivibrionaceae bacterium WG-1
AATTCAAAACGTATGGAAGATACTTTTGATGTGCAACGAGATCATGTAAAGCTCCTTACTTCATTGAGTAAACTTTTAAATAAAGATGGTCAAATAATATTCTCAAATAATTTAAGAAGTTTTGCGATGGATGTTGAAGCGTTAGAAGCTATTGGTTTAGAGGTTCAAAACATAACTAATAAAACTTTATCTCAAGATTTTAAGAATAATCAAAAAATACATAATTGTTGGTTATTAAATTTCAAAGAAGTTTAACAAACAATTAAATTAGAGATAATGTAAAAATAAAAGTTAAACATTAAACTAAATATTAAAGAAAAATAAAAGAATAAAAAATAAAGGAAATAGTAAGTTGTCTATATTATCCTTAAATGAAATTTATTTATCATATAGTGCTGCACCATTGTTTGATCATGCATCATTTGCCATAGAAGAAGGTGATAGAGTTGCTATCGTTGGTAGAAATGGTGCAGGTAAATCAACATTATTAAAAATTTTAGAAGGAAAGATAAAACCTGACGAAGGTCGTGTTATTGTTAAACAAGGCTTACGCGTTGCAAGACTAGAACAAGATCCACCAATGGTATCCGAAAAGATGACAGTTGGGGCATATTGTGCGTTAGGAATTCCTGAAAATGGCGAACTTCTTAGTAAATACTATATGAGTATTGAACAAGGAGATTCAGCGCAAAGTATTAGCTTAAGTGCCAAGCTTGAAGAACATGGAGTATGGCAAAAAGAAGGCGAATTACAACGTATTATTGGTCTTATAGGTTTAAAACCTGATACTCAGTTAAAAGGATTAAGTGGCGGTTGGTTACGTAAGGTTGCTTTAGCAAGAGCTTTAGTATCTAATCCTGATCTATTATTACTAGACGAACCTACCAATCATCTTGATATTACCACTATTGAATGGCTACAAGAATTTATTAAAAACTTTAAAGGTGCCGTGGTTTTTATTTCGCATGACCGTAGCTTTATTAATGCTGTTGCACAAAGGGTTGCAGATGTTGATAGAGGTAAGATCTTAAGTTTTGTGGGTAATTATGATGCGTATTTAGAAGGCAAGAAAGAAGCTTTACGCATGGAAGAAATTGCTAATAAAGATTTTGATCGTCGTTTGTCAGAAGAAGAAGCTTGGATTCGAAAAGGGATTAAAGCACGTTTAACAAGATCTGACAGTCGTATTCGTCGCTTAAAAGCAATGCGCGTAGAACATAAAGAACGTCGTGCTCGTTTAGGAAATGTTAATCTTCGTGTAGATGATCGTGAACTTTCTGGCAAAAGTTGTAGTCGAAATACAAAACCTTGGTTTAAAGATGGGGGATAAAACATTATTTTCCAACTTTAATAGCTTAGTTTTACGAGGCGACCGTATCGGTTTAGTTGGCAATAATGGGGTGGGTAAAACTTGCCTTGTTAAATTATTACTAGGAGCCTTACAGCCAACATCTGGAGAATTAAAACTAGGTAGTAACTTACAAATTGCATATTTTGATCAATACCGTGAGCAATTGGATCCTGAAAAGACTGTTATGGATAATTTAGCTTTAGGTAAAACTGAAGTTGAAATAGCTGGTAAGAAAAAGCATGTTTTAAGTTACTTACAAGACTTTTTATTTAGTCCAGAAAGAGCAAGAACTCCTGTAAAAGCTTTGTCGGGTGGTGAAAAGAATCGTTTATTACTTGCAAGAATCTTTTTAAGACCTTGTAATTTATTGATTTTAGACGAACCTACAAATGATTTAGATATGGAAACTTTAGGTCTTTTAGAAGAACTATTAAGTGAATTTGCTGCTACTTTGATTGTTGTAAGTCATGACCGTTATTTCTTAGATAATGTGGTGACTGAAACATGGTATTTAGATGGCGAAGGACATATTGAAGAATTTATTGGTGGTTATAGTGATTTAAAAGAGCAGTTAAATGCGCGAGCAATTGCAGCTGAAAATGCTAAAAAGGCTAATACCAAACCTGAAAAGGAAAACACCAATAATAATCGCGGAAATTTAAATAAAAAACGTCGTCTTTCTTTTAATGAACAAAGAGAATACGATGGCATGATGGATAAAATCGCAGGACTTGAAGATGAGATTGCAAATCTTGAAAATTTATTTGCAACTCCTGATTATATTAAAAGTTCTCCAAGTGATAAGAAATCTGCCGAAGAACGTTATACCAATTTAAAATCTGAACTTGAAAACAGCTACGCTCGTTGGGAAGAGCTAGATGCTATTGCAAATGCATAAGGAAAAAGTTTTGAAAAAAATAGTTTATAGCGCATTAAGTGCATTGATTATGTCGGCATTATCAAGCCAAGTTGCGATGGCTGGTGATGTGGCTGCTTTTGATATTGAAGTTGTTAATGCTACATCAGATACCTTTACCAAAGGACCGTTTGCGGTATCAATTAGTAATGGCCAATCTCCAAAAGTAAATAGTATTATTTTTAAAAATGATGCATTTTCATTTTTAAGTATTGCACCACATCAATTTGATAGCGGTAATCATAAGTACTATATAGATCATTGTTATGATAGATTTGATGATCAAGTGTGTGATGGTTTGTGGCATGGTAGTAACTTAGGTGCTCAATGGCGTACTGATTCTGTGTATTATGTAAAACAAGAACGTTCTATTGTTAACAGCAATGTTACAGATGAAAATGAAATCATCTATAAGCAAATTGATGAATCTGGTCAAGGTGTTGGTAAAATCGTGACAGATAATATTATGCGTTACGGTTATCATCAAACTTTAGGTATTGCCAAATTAGATAATAAAACATTCTATTTAACCTCTCCTTATGATGATGTGGTTGAGAATGAACAAAAGTATGGAAATTTTGCTGAAGCCTATAGTTTTATTAAACTTGAAGATGGTCGTTATTTAGTTGGTGGCTATTCTTATAACGGTAAATTTGATTATAATGCTTATGCAAATTGCTATGGTGGTGATTTAAATCCTGATTATGGTGACTATTTAAATTGTCCTGGTTTTAGAACTCAAGCTACAATTTGGGTAATTGATCCAAATACTCAAAATGATGGCGATACTATCAAAGGTATCCAACCTAATGAATATATCGATGCAGATAATGATGAACATTTAGTATTTGGTAATATTAGAGGTTTTATTAACTTAAATAATAATATTATTGCTTATGGATATTCTTCATCTGATAAAAGAGGTGGTGCCTTTTATCAGGCATGGTCTGTTGCGACATATTGGCCTTTGAATGTAACAAAAACTGAAGTATCTTTTAAAAATAAAGGCGATACTATCGCAGGCATGGATATGCCTGGACATGGAAGTGAAGATTATGCTTATACTGATTTAGTAAGTGTAAGCTCTAATGGTTATATAGTTACTAATGTTAAATTAACATCTTCAGAAAATTCTAACTATGCTAAGAATTATGGGTATAGTAAATTTAAGTTAACTACTAAGGAAGGTGAAGAAACTGCAACTATTAGTACTGATAACGTAAGATATCCTCTTCATAATAATCCTATCAAAGGTGCAAACTCAGAAGGGTGGTCGGTAAATGCTCAAGGTTTTGTGGTAGGTTGGCGAGATAACAGAACAGAGAAAACTCCTGTAAACTATGCTATCAGCCGTGTACAAGAAGGTTTTATTCATAACATTAATGACAATACAACATATTATTTAAGTGATTTAATTTGTAGTAATGCCAATAATGAAAAGAAATGTGGTTCAGAAGGAAAGTACTACAATATAAGATGGGGTGTACAAATTAATGATGATAATGTGATATTAGCATCAGGTTTTGAATATCCTGACTTAGATAGTTTTAATAATCAAAAAAATTCTAAAATTGTAACCTTATTATTAAAGCCTAATGAGTCTACATTTATCACTAAAACAAATGAAGATGGTTCATCCTACAAAACAATAAACAGTGATTTAGTTGTAGAAAACAATAACGTCCAGCAAAATACTGATTCAAACGAAAATAATAGTCGTGGTTCTTTTGGAATATTTGGCTTAATGGTTACTCTTTTCTCTGTATTTATATTTAGAAGAAAGGAAAATTGTTAGATATAAAAGAGAATCAAAATATAAATTGTATAAAAATATGTTTTTGATTTTTTAGTTAATAAATTTTTAAATCAAAATATCTTAGCAACCTCAAAATTAATAAGAATTTTGAGGTTGTTTTTTTTGAGTAAAAAATATGTAAAGTTACTTACAATACTTTTATTGACAATGCATAAATAAAAAATAAATCTCAAATTATACTCCTTGTTATTTAATTCATAATTAACCAAATGCTGAATAGTACATACCGTTATAGAAGTCCACTAATATTGATTAAATATTAAATTTTTGAATAGAAAACTTCAGTTTTTAATTCAAAAATTGCAGTAAACTCGTTTGTATTGTATAGTTTGAACATAATTGATAATTATTAAGGAAAAGGATTTATGATAACAGGCATAGAACTTCAAAAAATTTTGTCTTGGCCTTTAAGATTTGATTTACATACCCATTCTAATCATTCAGATGGAGAGTATTCTCCTGAAGAATTGATAAAATATGCCAAAAAAAGAAATATTGATGTAATAGCTTTAACTGACCATGATAATTTAAGTGGCATAGAAAGAGCAAAGAAAGCTGCTGAAGAAGAAAATATTCATCTTGTTGCAGGTATTGAAATATCAACACTATGGCATAGTAATCAAATTCACATTGCAGGACTTTGTGTTGACATAAATAATCCTGTGCTTAAAGCTCATGTTGAAAAACAAAGTGTTTTAAGAGAAGAAAGAGCGCATGCCATTGCTGAAAAATTAGAAAATTGTGGTTTCAAAGATGTTTATGAAAAAACACGTGCTATGTCTAGTGAAGGTGGTTCTTTAACTCGTGCAAATTTTGCAGCATTTTTAGTAACTCAAAATGTGGCAGCGACAGCAGATAAATGTTTTGATTTGTATTTAACAAAAGGTAGCAGAGCTTATGTAAGTTCTAAATGGGGCCCAATAGATGAAGCTATTAATGCTATAAAAGCAGCTGGTGGTATTCCTGTCCTTGCACATCCAAAACGTTATGACATGAATAACAATTGGTTAAAACGTCTAATCACAGATTTTAAGGCTGCAGGTGGTGAAGGTATGGAAGTATCAGGTGGTATGCAAAACCAAGCTGAAAGACAATTTTTAGCAGATCTTTGTGTGCAACATGAATTGCTTGCAAGTTGTGGTTCAGATTTCCATAGAATAAAGAAATATATTGATTTAGGTATAAATTTAGAAATTCCTGAACAAGCGACTCCTGTATGGCGTTCTCCAAAATTTAAATTAGAAGTGTAATTTTATATATTATATTGCACCAATAAATTTATATTTAAATTTGTAATTCATTATTTGGTAAATAACTAAAGATCAAAATAGTTATTTACCAATTGTTTTTTATAAGACTTTGTGTTTTTTTTGATAATTCAAAAAATTGTAAATTAAGTATTAAATATTTTATAAAGCATTTACTTTAAATAGAAAATTAAATTATAGAATAGTAAAATCATATAGAGTTGTAATTTTATAATGCCAAACTTCTAAAATAAAGGTAATTAGCTCTGATGTTTTACTAACTAAAAACAACATAAAAATAAAAAAAAATAGAAATAAAACTCAAAAGTAAAAACAATATAAACGAGTTACACCAAGCTAATAATTTTAGAAATAATTGTGATAATTATTGAATTCAATATAAAAAGCAAATAAAAATAAATTATAATCAAGAACCAAATTTAAGTAAGAAAATAAATACAAACATTAAGTATCATGGTAAAAAATCATGGCAAAAATAATTCAAATTCATCCAGAAACTCCACAAAGTCGTAATGTAAAAATGGCAGTAGAAGCATTGAGAAATGGTGATTGTGCGGTATTGCCTACTGATTCTGGATATGCATTAGCTTGCACTTTAGAAAATAAAGAAGCTCGTGAAAAGATTTTAAGTATTCGTAATATTGATAAAAATCATAATTTTACATTACTTTGTTCAGATTTAAGTTCGTTATCTTTATATTCTAGAGTTGATAATACAACTTTTAGATTAATTAAAAATAATACTCCTGGTCCTTATACTTTTATATTAAAAGCGACTAAAGAATTACCTAGAAAACTTATGAATGAAAAACGTAAAACTATCGGTTTACGAGTTCCAGGTAATCCTATTATGCAAGCAATATTAAAAGATTTAAATGAACCATTGATGAGTGTGTCACTTATTCTTCCTAATAAGGATGTTGCAGAGAATGATCCTTATGAGATAGATGATGAAATAGGTAAACGAGTGGATTTAATTGTTGATGGTGGGTATTTAGTGGAACAACCAACTACTGTTATTGAAATTACAGAAGAAGGGGGAGTTAATATATTACGTGTCGGTTCTGGAGATACAAAACCTTTTGAATAATTTAAAGATAAAATTAACAAATAAATTTTATATTTTTAAATTAAGT